>CAWGOM010000017.1:0-1030384 GCA_963824165.1 uncultured Acidobacteriota bacterium | reverse complement strand
CGACATCTACGTCAACCTCGCCCTGGTCGCGAGGCGGGCGGCATCGTCGCGCCCGGCGCCGAGTACGAGGCGCTGCGGACGGAGCTCATCCAACGGCTCACGGCGCTCGCCGACCCGAAGAACGGCCGTAAGGCCGTGTCCCGCGTCTTCAAACGCGAGGAGGTCTACCGCCGATTCGATCCGCGCCTGATCCCGGACCTGATCGCCGCGAACCTGCCCGGCTACCGCGTGTCGTGGCAGTCGTCGCTGGGCGTTCCGACGGACTCGGTCTTCGAGGGACAACCGCGACGTCTGGAGCGGGGACCACTGCTCGCTCGATCCGGCGCTGGTGCGCGGCGTGTTCTTCTCGTCGAAGGCGTTCCGCGCGGAGCCCACCCCCGGCATCGCCGACGTCACGGCCTCGGTGCGGGCCTTAGTCGGCGGCGGGCCCGTCGACGACGCGGCGGGGACCGCGCTCTGGTGAAGGGGCGCTGGCTCGCCGCCGCGCTGCTGCTCGCGACCGCGCCCCCTCGTCTCCCAGGAGACCGTCACCCCCGCCGACGCCGAGCGTCGCGCCGACCTCGAGAAGCTGCAGAGCCGCATCGGCGTGCTCAAGTCGCGTCTGGCCCGGAGCGAGAAGAAGGAGGCGACGCTCGCCGAGGAGCTGCAGCGGCTGGAGCTGCGCCTCGAGATCGCGACGCGCGAGGGCGAGCTGCTCGCGGCCACGCGGGAGGAGTTCGCGCGGCGGCTCGCCGCCGTCTCGCAGGAGCGCGCGTCGGCCGCGCTCGCGGCCGCGCGCTCGCGCGAGGCCCTGTTGGCGCGGGCCCGGCTGCTGCAGCGCTTCGGTCGCTTCGGATACTTCCGCGTCCTGCTCGATGCCGGCGACGTACCGGCGCTGCTCGAATCGATCGAGCGTCTCGACGGGCTGGCGCGGCGCGACGGCAAGCTCCTGCTGCGTCACCGGCAGGCCGAGGCCCGGCTCAAGGCGATCTGGCCCGCGAGGAAGCCCTGAAAGCCGAGATCGACCGCCTCTACGCCCGGAGCCGCCAGGAGGAGGAGCGGGTCGCGTCGCTCAAAACCGAGCGCGAGCGCCTGCTCGCCCGCGAACGCAGCCAGGCGGCCCTGCAGCGCCGCGAGGTCTCCGCGCTCACCGACAAGGCCTCCCGCCTCGAGCGTCTGCTCGAGACGCTCGCCCGCCAGAGCGAGGGCGAGGAACCGGTGGGACCGGCCGGCGGGATCCGGCCCTGGAAGGGCGTGCTCGACTGGCCGGCCCGGGAACGATCGTCGAGACCTTCGGCCGGCATCGCCACCCCCGGTTCGACACCTGGACGGTCTCCAACGGCGTTGCGGTCGCGGTACCGCTCGGCACGCCCGTGCGCGCCGTCTACGCCGGCAAGACCATCTACGCGCAGTGGCTGGCCGAGTACGGCAACCTCGTCATCCTCGATCACGGCGACGGGATGCTGACGCTCTATGCGTGGCTCCAGGCCGTCTCCGTCCGGCCTGGCGTGCCCGTCCCCGTGGGCGGCGACATCGGCCTGGCGGGGTATGGTCCCGGCCGCGACGAGCCGGGGGTCGATTTCGAGGTCCGAGACCGGCAGAAGGCCGCCGATCCGGTGGCGTGGCTGCGTTAGCCAGTCAGCGGTAAGCAGATCCCGATATCTCCAGCCCTGCTTACTGCTTACCGCTTACGGCTTACTCGTCTCTTTCCTGAAATGTCGCCCCTCGACCCCTCTGTTACCATCCTCACGATGAAATCCAACCGCTCGCGGCTTGCCTTCGTGGTGGTCTCGCTCTGCGCCCTCGCCTCGCTTCGGGCGGTGGCCGGGCCCGAGGGCGCGGGCCGCGACCCGGCGACGCGGGCGCTCTCGATCTTCTCCGAGGTCTTTTCGCTGACCCGTTCCAACTACGTCGAGCCGACCGAGAGCCGCGTCCTCCTCGAAGGGGCGTACGACGGGATGTCCGACGCGCTCGATCCGTTTTCCTACTACGTCCCCGCCTCGGCCATGGCGGCCTACAAGGCCCAGCAGGCCTCGGGAGCGTCGAGCGGCGGGATCGTCTTCGCGCGCCGCGGCGGGTACCCGTACGTGGTCGGTCCGCTTCCGGGCTCGCCGGCCGAGAAGGCTGGCGTCAAGGCCGGGGACCTGATCGACACGGTCGACGGCAAGCCGCTCCGCAACGCGCCCTTCTGGCAGATCAAGGCCGCGCTCGAGGGGCCCGAGGGCTCCACGTGCGAGATCGGGGTCTTCCGGGGGGGCGACGAGAAGCGCCTGACCATCGCCGTGACCCGCGCGAGCTTCGACCCGCCGCCGCCTTCGACGACCTGGGAGCGGGACGTCGCCGTGATCAAGGTCCCGGCGTTCACGCCCGCGACGGCGGCCGCGGTGAAGAAGGAGCTCGACGAGGCCTCGCGGCGGTCGATCGGAACGGTCATCCTCGACCTGCGCGGGTCGATCGGCGGGGACTCGGCCGACGCCGCGCCGGTGGCGTCGCTCTTCCTCGGGAAGGGCACGATCGCCACGATCCAGGCGCGCAAGGTCGTCGGGAAGGCCCTGGAAGGCTCGGGGGAGCCGGCGTGGAAGGGCCGCGTGGTGATCCTGATCGACGACTCGACGGCCGGACCGGCGGAGGTCCTCGCCGCGGCGCTGCACGACCGTGCGAAGGCGACCACCGTCGGCGAGGGCACCGTCGGCATGGCGATCGTCCAGCGGAGCATTCCGACCGGCGAAGGCGGCACGCTGTACATGACCGTCGGGCGCTACGTCGCCCCCAACGGGCAGGTGCTCGGCGGCAAGGGGTTGACCCCCGACGAGCGCGTGCTGGTTTTTCCGGGTGAGTCCGGAGAGCGCGACCTGATTCTCGAGCGCGGCCTCGACATCGCGCGCAACGGCGCCGCCCGCAAGGCGGCGTAGGGCCGCGGCTTCGTGCCGCCGTTGAAGCGCCGCGGGCGCCGCGTCTCGGCGGCAACGATCTTTTTCGCCCTTCTCTCGATCGCCCTGGCGATCATTCTCTACGTTCAGACCCGGTCCTCGCCCCCGACCCCTGCCTCCCCGACTCCGGCGCCGAAGACGGCCCGCCCGGCGCCGACCGCGCGCCGCCGCACGGCTACGCCCCCGCCTCGCTCGGAGCGGACCCCCGGGGCCGCGAAGGCGTCGCCGGCGGCCGGAACCGGGCTCGCGGCGATCGTGATCGACGACCTCGGCAACGAGCTGGCTCCGGCCGAGCGCATCGCGGGCTGGAAGGAGCCGGTGGCCGGCGCCGTTCTGCCGGGGGTCGCCCACAGCGCGGCGTCGGCGAGGGCCCTGACCCGCGGGGGCAAGGAGGTGCTCCTGCACCTGCCCATGGAGCCGGAGGGCTATCCGAAGGTCCGGCCGGGGCCGGGCGTGATCCTGCGCGCGCAGTCGGACGAGGAGATCGTCCGGATCCTCGACGACGATCTGGCGACCGTTCCCGGCGCCGTGGGCGTGAACAATCACATGGGCTCGGTCGCCACGGCGGACCCGCGCGTCATGCGCATCGTCGCCCGGGTGCTCGCTGCGCGCGGGCTCTACTTCCTCGACAGCCGCACGACGGACGCGACCGTGGCGGAGCGGGCGGCCGAGGAAGCATCGGTGCCCGCGGTGTCGCGCCGGGTCTTCCTCGACGACGTCGAGACCGCGCCCGCGATCCGCAAGCAGCTCGAGGAGCTCGTCCTCCGCGCCCGCGAGGAGGGCAGCGCCGTCGCCATCGGGCACCCGTATCCGGTGACGCTGTCGGTCCTCGAGGCGGAGATGCCGGGCCTGGCGGCGAGGGGAGTGAGGCTGGTGCGAGTGGGAGACCTGGTCCGGTAGAACCGCTCGGGTCAGCCTTCGACGCTCGACTTCTTCTTCGCCTGCTCCCAGTACCCGTCGAGCTCCGCCATTCCCGTTTCCGAAACGTCCTTCCCGGCCTCGCGCGCGAGGCGCGCGACCTCGGCGAAGCGTTCCCGGAACCGGCGGTTGGCCAGCCGCAGCGCGCTCTCCGGGTCGATCTTCCGGCGCCGGGCGAGATTGACGACCGACAACAGCATGTCGCCGATCTCGTGAAGCTCGGAGGCCGAGTCGCCGCGCGCCAGCGCCTCGCGCCACTCGCCCAGCTCTTCCTCGATCTTCGCGGCGACGTCCGCGTCGCGTTCCCAGTCGAATCCCAGGTCCGCCGCCCGCAGCGTCTGGCGGTACGCCGTTGCGAGGGCGGGCAGCGCCGCCGGCAGGGTCCCGAGCGGATCGGCCGGGGCGTCGGCCCCCTGGCGCTTGCGCTTTTCCCAGGCGGACTTCACCTGCGCCGCGTCGGAGGCGGGAGGGCCTCCGAAGACGTGCGGGTGGCGGTCGGTCATTTTCTGCGTGATCCGGTCGGCGACGGCGCCGATGTCGAACCAGCCGCGCTCCTCCGCCAGTCGAGCGAGGAGGAAGACCTGGAACAGCAGGTCGCCGAGCTCGCCCTCGAGGGGCTCCGGGGCGCCCTCGTCCACCGCAGCGAGCGTTTCGTACGTCTCCTCGAGCAGGTAGGTCTTGAGCGTCTCGAAGGTCTGCTCACGGTCCCAGGGGCATTCGCGCCGCAGCCGGTCGACGAGCGCGGCGAGGCGGTCGAGGCTCTCGGACACGCGCGGATCATACCCGGGGCCTTCCCTGCTAAAATTCGACATTCCCCGCCGCAGGGCGAAAACAGAAGGCGCAGGCGTGAGCGAAGAAGACAAGCCGATCCGCGTCGTCGACCGTCGCATGTTCACCGCCGACGGCGAGCTGCGCCCCGGCTTCCAGGCCGAGGAACGACCCGAGCCCCCCAGGGCGGCGCCCGCGCCGGCCGCGGCGGCGCCTTCCGCGGCGCCTGCGCCTCCCCCGGCGGAGGAAGCGCCCGAAGCCGAGGGCGCGACGTCGCCGGCTTTCATCGCCCTCGTCAGCTTCCTTGCCTCCAACGTCTACGCCGCTCTGGGCGTCGACCCCATGACGGGGGAGAAGCTCCCGCGCCGGGAGCCGGCGGCGGCCCGGCAGATGATCGACTGGCTGGGCGCGCTCGAGCTGAAGACGCGCGGCCGGCTCTCCTTCGAGGAGTCGGACCTCCTCTCGCGGGTGCTTTACGAGCTCCGGATGGCCTACGTGGAGGTCGTTCGGCCTCCCGGCGGGGAGCCGCCGCGATAACCGACGGCCCCGTGACCGACGTGCTTCGCCCGCCGATCTCCGCCCTGCGACTGACGGCGGCCGCCGTTCTCCTCGCCGCCGCCGCGGCGGGAACGGCCCAGGAGGCCCTTTCGCCGCTTCCGCCCCCGGTCACGCGCAGCCAGTACCGGGCGCAGTGGTTCGAGTTCCTCTCGGCGTTTTCGGAAAGCGATACCGCGGCCGAGAACCGGGCGCTCGAGGCGATGCTGCGCGCCGGCCGAAAGGTCGGAGTGTCGCGCCTGTCCGATTTCTCGCGCACGGCCGTCTTTCTCGGCCGCCGCGCGGAGGCGCTCGGACAGACCGAGCGGGCGGCGCGGGGGTACGAAGCGGCGCTCAAGCTCGACTCCTCCAACCCGGACGCGATCTTCGCCCGTCTCTCGTTTCTGGCGCGACACGGCCGGGTGGCCGCCGCGATCTCCGCCGTTCCCGGGGCGGCGGTGGCCCTGCTGACGACGCACGAGGCGCGGGTCGCGATCGGCTCGTCGCTCGGACTCTGGCTGGCCTTCGCCATCGTCGGGACGCTGCTTGCGACGATCCTCGCCCTCGGGGTGCGGCACGCGCCGCGAATCCTGCACGACCTCGCCGAGACCGCCCGCCGCACGTTCGGGAGCCGCGGCGTGGTTCCGCTCGCGCTCGTGATCCTGGGCCTGCCCCTCTGGGTCGGCCTGGGGCCCGTGTGGCTCGTCCTCTACTGGGGCGGCCTGCTGTACGCCTACACCGAGAAACGCGAGCGTGCCGTTCTGGTCGCCGGGCTGATCGGGATGGCGCTGGTGCCCCCGCTTCTGGCGCGGATCACGGCCGCCAACGTCGAGCAGCGCTCGCCGCTCTTCGTCGCGGCCATCGACCTGGAGGAGCGCCGGGAGGACGCCAGCGCCGAGGACGGACTGCGTCAGGCCGCGGCGGTATTTCCCGAGGACTCGGACGTGTGGTTCCTCCTCGGGATCTACGCGGAACGCTCCGGCGATCTCGAGCGCGCACAGTCGAACTACGGCCGCGCCATGCAGGCGGACCCGGCCGACTACCGGCCGGTCCTGAACCGGGGCAACGTCCGGTTCACCGAGGGCGACTACGGCGAGGCGATCCGCGACTACATCGAGGCCGCCAGGCGGTCGCCGCGCGCGGCCGAGATCTTTTACAACCTGTCGCTGGCCCGCGGCGAGGCCTACGACTTCGACGGACAGGCCGCCGCGATGGCCCAGGCGCGCGAGATTTCGCCGTCGCAGGTCAACGGGTGGGCGGGCACGCCGACCCTGTCGCGCGTCGTCCCGGCCGGATACGCGGTCGATCGCGCGCGGGCGCGCATGGCCGCGTGGGACGCGCAGCCCAGGAGCCGGCGGCTGCCGGGACACGGCAGCGCCCGCGGCTGGCGGCAGTACCTCTCGTGGTGGTCGCTGGTGCCGCTCGGAGCCCTCGCTCTCGGCGTCGTCCTCGCCGTGGACTGGAGGCGGCGCGGCCTCGCTGAAGAGTGCGCCCGCTGTGGCCGCGCGTTCTGCGGCCGCTGCCGTCGCTGGGGCGACGCCTCCCTCTACTGCACGGCCTGCTCTCGGCTCCACGTCAAGAAGGAGGACGTCGACATCGAGGACCAGGTCTCGGAAACGCGGGCCATGCAGCGGCGCGCGCGCTCCAGGCACCGCGCCATTCGCATCGCCTCGCTCCTGTTGCCGGGCGCCCACGCGTTCGCCTCGGCACGGCCGGTTCGGGGAGCCGCGGCCCTCTTCCTATTCTTCCTCGGCCTGGCGGCGGCGATCGTCGACGACCGGCTCTTCGACCCCTTCACGCTGCCCGCCCCCGGAGGATTGCGCCTGACGGTGGTTGCCGGCGCGGCGCTCGCCGGCCTGATCTGGCTGCGCGCCCAGTGGGCCGCGAGGAGAGTTCCCAGTGGGTCTTGAAGGCACGCTGAAGGTCTTCTCGCTGACGGACATCTTTCAGATGCTCGGCCTGCAGCGAAAAACGGGGGTCCTGAACGTCGAGGGCGAGGACGACTCGATCACGATCTCGTTTCTCGCCGGCCAGGTCGTCGCCGCGGAGTCGACGGTGCGTCGGCTCGACAACCGGCTCGGCAATCTCCTGATCCGCGCCGAATACGTGACCCAGGAGCAGCTCGACCGCGTCCTGGCGGTCCAGAAGGAGACCCGGCAGCGCATGGGCTCTCTTCTCGTCAAGGAGGGTTTGATCGACCCCCAGGAGCTGCGCGAGGCGCTGCGGCTGCAGATCGCACGGATCGTCTACACGGCATTTCTTTGGCCGGACGGCCGGTTCCGCTTCAGCCAGGAGGGCGTGGTCGACTACGACAAGGAGCACATGGCTCCGGTGTCGATCGACTCGATCCTCATGGAGGCGGCACAGATGGTCGACGAGTGGCCGCTCTTCGAGAAGAAGATCGGCTCGATCGACGCCGTCTATCGCCGCGCGCCCGGCGTCGAGGAGCTCAAGCTCGTCTCCGGCGAGAAGAACCCGCCCGAGGGCACGCTGTCGGTCTCGAGGTCCGAGGCCGAGACGTGGCGCTGGATCGACGGCCGGCGGTCGATCCGCGACATCATGGAGCGCGCCTTCCTGTCCGACTTCGAGGTCCTCAAGGGCTCGGCCGATCTGCTGGGACGGCACCTGATCGAGCTCGGCCGTGTCGAAGTGGAGGCCGAGCCCGCGCCGCTTCCCGAGGCGCCGGCGGCCGCCCCGGCACGGGGAGCGGGTCGATCGGCGGCGCTCTGGGCGGCTCTGGCGGCGCTGGCCGCCTTCGCGGTCTACCTGATCCCGCGCAATCCCCTGAACCTCCTGATGCGTGCGCCGGGCGAGGTCGCGGAGGGCGTCGAGCTGCGGCGGGCGATCTCGCTGAACCGGGTCGTCGCGGTCGAGCGAGCCGTGAGGATCTACTACGACTCGACCGGACGCTATCCGCGCAGCCTCGAAGACCTCGTCGTGGCCGGGATCCTGGGGGAGGACGCCCTGAGAGACCCGTATGGACGGTTCTACCGATACATCCTGCGGGCCGAGGACGGCAAGTTCGGGCTCTACGGCCGCAACGCCCTCGGGCAGATCGATCTCGACCTTTCCCTCGAGCGCAGCCTGGCGCCGGTCTCCGAGCTGCGGCCGGCCCCTTCCCGCGCCCCTCAGCAGAACGAGCGGCCGAGTGTCCAGGTCGTAGAGTGAGGCAAAAACCTGAGTCCTCTAGGCTTAGGTACGTTCAAAAATGAAGTTGACAGCGACACGCTCATATCCTATATTCCTTCCTCCAGTCGAATCGAGGAGGAGCAGGAATCATGAGCAAGATCATCGGAATCGACCTCGGCACCACCAACTCGTGCGTCGCGGTCATGGAGGCCGGGGACCCCGTCGTCATCCCTAACGCGGAAGGCAACCGCACCACGCCGTCCGTCGTCGCGTTCTCGAAGTCGGGCGAGCGCCTGGTGGGGCAGGTCGCCAAGCGCCAGTCCATCACCAACCCGTCCAACACGGTTTACTCCATCAAGCGCTTCATGGGGCGCAAGTTCTCGGAAGTCAGCGAAGAGATGAAGATGGTGCCGTTCGCCGTCGAACCGGCGGGCAACGGCGACTGTCGCGTCAAGGCCGGAGGCAAGGACTGGTCGCCGCCCGAGATCTCCGCGATGATCCTCGGCAAGCTGAAGGAAGCGGCCGAAGCGTACCTGGGCGAGAAAGTCACGCGGGCGGTCATCACGGTCCCGGCCTATTTCAACGACTCGCAGCGCCAGGCCACCAAGGACGCCGGCCAGATCGCCGGGCTGACCGTCGAGCGCCTGGTCAACGAGCCGACCGCGGCCGCCCTCGCGTACGGCCTCGACAAGAAGAAGGACGAGACGATCGCGGTCTACGACTTCGGCGGCGGCACGTTCGACATCTCGATCCTCGAGGTCGGCGAGGGCGTCGTGGAGGTCAAGTCCACCAACGGCGACACGCACCTCGGCGGCGACAACATCGACCAGCGCATCATCGAGTGGATCCTGGCCGAGTTCAAGAAGGACCAGGGCGTCGACCTCTCGAAGGACCCGATGGCGATGCAGCGCCTCAAGGAAGCGGCCGAGAAGGCCAAGATCGAGCTCTCCAACGTGGTCGAGACGGAGGTCAACCTGCCGTTCATCACGGCCGACGCTTCCGGGCCCAAGCACCTGCAGCTGAAGCTCTCGCGCTCGAAGCTCGAGCAGCTGGTCGAGGACATCATCGAGAAGTCGATGGGGCCGTGCAAGCAGGCGTTGAAGGACGCCGGCCTCGAGTCCAAGGACATCGACGAGGTCGTCCTCGTCGGCGGCCAGACGCGCATGCCCCGCATCCAGAAGCTCGTCAAGGACTTCTTCGGGAAGGACCCGCACCAGGGCGTCAACCCGGACGAGGTCGTCGCGATCGGCGCGGCGATCCAGGGCGGCGTGCTCGCGGGCGACGTCAAGGACCTGCTGCTGCTCGACGTCACCCCGCTGTCGCTCGGCATCGAGACGCTCGGCGGCGTGACGACCAAGTTGATCGAGCGCAACACCACGATCCCCACCAAGAAGAGCGAGACCTTCTCGACGGCCGGCGACAACCAGACCTCCGTCGAGATCAAGGTCCTCCAGGGCGAGCGCGAGATGGCGCGCGACAACAAGACGATCGGCGTCTTCCACCTCGTGGGCATCCCTCCGGCTCCGCGGGGCATGCCCCAGATCGAGGTCAGCTTCGACATCGACGCCAACGGCATCATGAACGTGTCGGCCAAGGACCTCGGCACGAGCAAGGAGCAGAAGATCACGATCACCGCCTCGTCCGGCCTCGCCAAGGACGAGATCGACCGGATGGTCAAGGACGCGCAGGCGCACTCCGAGGAGGACCGCAAGCGCCGGGAGGAGATCGAGGCGAAGAACCGGCTCGACTCTCTCGTCTACGCCTCCGAGAAGACCTACAACGAGAACAAGGCCAAGCTCTCGGGGGCGGATGCCTCCTCCTTCGAGGCGGCGCTGGCCGACGCGAAGGCCGCCCTCGGCGCGGGCGGGGTCCAGGCGATGAACGACGCGACCGAACGGCTGCAGCAGGCATCCCACAAGCTCGCCGAGGCCATGTACAAGGGCGCGCCCGAGCCCTCGGCCGGTCCGTCCGGAAGCGCCTCGGGCGCCCCCGGCGCGGGCCCCGGCAAGGAGGAAGAGGTGATCGACACGGAGTACGTGGACTCGGAGAAGAAGTGACCGCGCGCCGCGCGCGGTCATCCCGAGCGAAGCGAGGGATCCCGGACTTTCGAGTCCCGGGGTTCCTCGCCCCTTCGGGCCTCGGAATGGCGGAGGATCGGCGCTAGACTCTCGAGAGCTTCCAATGACCGTCTTTCGCTGGAATTCGCTGCAGGATCTCTTCGCCATCCAGGAGAAGGTCAACCGCCTCTTCGAGGAGACCATCCACCGGACGGAGTTTCCGGACGACGGCATGGACGCGGCGCTCTGGTCGCCCGCCGCCGACGTCTACGAGACGCCCGAGGAGATCATCCTGAACATCGAGCTGCCCGGGGTTCGGCTCGAGGACGTCCGCCTGGAGGCCCTGGACGGCCGCCTGCGGGTCTCGGGCCAGCGCAAGGCGAACGGCGCCGAGCCCCGGCAGTTCGTGCGCATGGAGCGCATCTACGGTGCGTTTTCGCGCGACTTTCCGGTCCCGGCATCGCTCGATTCCGGAGGGATCAAGGCGACGCTGCGGGCCGGGGTCCTGAAGGTGGTGGCCCCGAAGGCCGAGAAGGGCCAGGCGATCCCGGTCGAGCCGCGGAGGGCCCGGTGAAGCCCGGCGGGCGGACCGGCGTCTTCCGGATCGGCGTGATCGCCGAAAAGTACGCTATCCACCCGCAGACGCTGCGGATGTACGAACGGGAAGGCCTGCTGCGGCCCGCACGCACCGAGGGAAACACCCGCCTCTACGACGCCGACACGATCGAGCGGCTGGAGATCATCCTCACGCTGACCCGGCACCTGGGGGTCAATCTGGCCGGGGTGGAGGTCATTCTTCACATGAAACAGCGCATGGAGCGCATGCACGGCGACGTCCACCGGATGCTCGAAGTGCTCCGGTCCGAGCTCGAGGGCCGCAAGCCCGGCGGAAGCGAAACGACTCTCGCCCTGGCCAAGATCCCGGGCCGCCGGTATGCCTCGGGCCGGTCCGACCGCGGCTGATCTCGATCCGCGGGGAGCAGGAGGCCGGCTTTTTCTTGGGACCCGCCGGCTGCCTCCTCTTGCCGGCTTCGTAATAGAATCCCGCGTTCCGATGAACCCTTTGGGAGGCTTTGTGAAAAGAGTCGTCTTCGCCCTCGCCGGCCTGGCCCTCGCCCTCTCCGCCCTGGCCGAGCTCTCCAAGTACAAGGACTGGGACCGGTCGCCGGAGGCCTACTTCCTGACGCCCGCGGAGCGCACCGCGTGGAAGGCCCTGACCACCGACGAGGAGGCCGAAAAGTTCATCGCCCTCTACTGGGCCAAACGCGGCGGCGAGCCGTTCAAGCAGGAGGTCTCCCGGCGGATCGCCGCGGCCGACCAGCAGTTCAAGCTCGCGCGCTACAAGCGGGGCGCGGACTCGGTCCGCGGACGCCTGCTCGTCACGCTCGGCCCGCCGTCCCGCGTCGGGCAGTCGCGCGTGCAGGCGGGGGGAGCCCTCGACGGCTCGGAAGGCGCCACGGTCCCGAGAACGGACACGGCGTTCTCGGGCGATGCGACCTCCGCGGCGATCCTGTACACCTGGATCTGGGAGAAAGACAAGCTGCCGGACGTGCTCGGGCTCTCGGAGCTGAAGGCGCAGATCTCGGTCGACCCCCGCGTGGGGACCGACGAGCTCCGTGGCGGCGCGCAGGTCGAGCAGGCCATCGCGACGCTGGCGGAGAAAACGATCGTCAACCCCAACGCGACGCTCACCGCGGCGGCTCCGGCGGCGGTGGCCCCGGCCGCTCCTCCCGCAGCGACGGGTGCAGGCGCCGCGGCTCCTGCGGCGGCTGCGGCAGCGGGTGCGGCCGCGCCGGCTGCGGCGGCCGTCCTCCCGCTTCCCGCGGCGGTCAAGTCGGCACTCGAGGCGGCTCCGGCCGCCGTCGCCGGCGAGGCCGGATTCTGGTCCGGAACCTTCCGCTCGGCCGCGGGCGACGACTTCCTGGCCATGCAGTTCTATCTCCCGGCGAACAAGGCGGCGTTCGCCGCGGCGACCCCGCTGAAGCTCGCCGGCCTGGTCACGGACGGCACCGGGAAGGAAGTCGACTCGTTCTGGGAGGACGCGACTTTTTCGGAAGTCGCCGAAGGCACGCGGAAGGACCGCGTGATCGACCGGTCCGTCGCGCTCCCGGCCGGGACCTACAAGGGGACGTTCGGCGTCTTCGCCGCCGAGGGGCAGCCGCCCCTGGCGTCGGCGACCGTGCCCTTCACCCTCAACCCCAAGTCGACGGAGTTCGAGGTCTCGCCGCTGATCCTTTCGGCCGGGCTCGTGCCGCTGACGAAACGGCCCGGCCCCACCGATCCGTTCGTGTTCGGGACCGAGAAGCCCATCAAGGTCGAGCCCAAGGGCGACCGTGCGTTCCTGAAGCAGGACAGCCTCTGGTACTTCTACGCCGTCGCCAACCCGTCGGTCCCGGCGCCGGCCGCGGCCCCGGCGGCCGACCCCGCCGCCGCGGCCCCTGCGCCCGGCGCCGCTCCGGCCGCCCCGGCCGCAGCGCCGGCCACCGAGGCCAAGCCACGCGTGATGACCCGCATCAACGTGCAGCGCGACGGCCAGGACGCCTTCGCTCCGTTCACGGGACCCGCGGACCTGATGGCCATCTCGGGCGGGCGCTACGGGACGGGCAGCGAGATCCCGCTGGCCTCCTTCGAGCCCGGCTACTACACCTTCGCCATCCTGGTGCGCGACCTGAACGCGCCGCGCGGCTCGGCCGCCAACAAGGGCATCGAGCGCAAGGACGATTTCATCGTTCTGATGCCGGACGGCAACCTGCCGCCGAAAAAGGCCGTGGCGGCTCCGGCCCCGCCAAAGAAGAAGTCGTAAGGCCCGCTCCGCGAGTTGAAGCTGACGGCGGCCCGGTCCCGCTCATGACGAGATCGGGGCAAGTTCGGGCCGCCGCAGCTTAACTCGCTCCGCTCGGCTTCGTCGGTTGCTTCCCGTCACTCGATTCGGACGTTCGCCCGCGCCGTCCCCATTCTCCCGGTCGCCTCGTCGCGAACGTTGACGACGATCCGGTAGTTGCCCTTCTTGGTCTGGAGCTGCGTCGAGAAGCCGAGGATCTCGTTCGAGCCGGCCTTGTCCGCCGGGATCTCGAAGGTCGACTCCTGCCGGCCGATGTCGCTCATGTTGCCCCTGTCGTCGATCGCCCCGATGTAGAACGACGCGCGCGCCGAGGCCTTGTCCCCGTTCGGCACGAAAGTCAGCGAAGAGGCGGGCATCGACACGGTGATCGGCAGGTTGAAGAGCTTCTTCTGCCCGGGCGTCGCGGGGGAGGTCTGGATCCGGGCCGGAATGGCGGCGTACGTCAGGTCCGTCTGCAGGGTCGCGAGCGCCTTCTGCCCGACCACGGTCTGCTCGGGGCGCGCCTCGTAGCCGCGCCGCGTGCGCACGGTCACGCCGGGGCGGTTCACCGTGACGGCGACCTTTTCGTACTTGCCGATCGGAAGGCCCGAGAGGTTGACGCCGACGGAGTAGTACGTCGAGACGGCTTCGTAGACGCTGGTCAGTCCCTTCTGGAAGTCGTTCGTGTTGAGCAGCGCGCGGCCGCCCGTCTCGTAGGCGAGCTCCTGCAACCCGTTCTGGCGGTCCTGGCGGGCCTGGAACCCGACGACCGGACGGCTCGAGAGCGGGTCGTCGTTGGCGGCGCCCACGCCCTCGGCCGTCAGCCCGGTGGCGTCGACGGTGAAGAAGGTGACGTCGTCGGCGTTGGCGTTCTGCGCGACCGCCCCGACCCGCTCGGCGATCTGCCGGATGTTCGTGAACGAGAGCGAAGGCGCGGCGACCGACCCGGACGCGTACTGCGCCATGACGTAGCCGGGCTGGTACTCGAAGCCACCCGAAACGAAGAGGAACGACTTCTTCCCCGAGAGCGGCGTCAGCGTGACGAGCTCGTTCTGCATGCTCGTCAGCATCGTCTCGACCTCCATGGCGATCTCCTGCGCGTACTGGCTGACGTAGCTCCCGCGCCGGCGACGGGGCGTCGAGTCGATCAGGGCGATGGTCTGCCGCTGCGTCATGAGCCGCGACATCCCGGGGTGCTCGCTCTCGATCTTCGAGATCGCGGCCATCGCCGTTTCCTTGCTGGTCGTCCAGTCGGTCAGCACCTTCGGCGAGCGGTCGAAGAGAACGACGCGCGTGGCATCGTCGGGCCCGAGGCGCGAGACGAAGTCCGAGAGCGCGTTCAGGCTGCGGTTCCGGGTTCCCGGCGAGATGAACCCGAGGTCGATGTAGATCAGGAAGTTTCGGGGCACGGTCACTTCGTCGCCCTTCCGGTAGGCCGCGAGCACTTGCTCGGGCGAGGCGGCGGCGAGGTCCGGGCTGTGGATCGTGCCGTCGTCGACCCGCGTGAAGTAGTCGATCGCAACGGCCTTGCCCGCGACCTTGACCGCGAAGTCCTCGCGCTTCAAGTCCGTCACCGGACGGCCCTGCGAGTCGGTGACGTCGACATCGAGGTCGAGGACCCGCACCTCGACCTTTTCCGAAAAGACGGGGGGCGGCGGGGGAGGAGCCGGCACCGCCTCCTGGCCGAGGGCCACGGCGGAGGCGAGCAGGAGCGCGATTCCGGAGGTTCTCGATCGCATCGTTCGATCCTTTCTTGACGGACCCGAGCCGGCCGTCCCGGCGGCCGAGTCCGCTCGATACGGCAGCGTCAACGCCGCGGGAGGCGCGGGGATTCCGGAATGTCCTCTTTTGAGGAAAGTTTCAGGTGGGCCCAGGGCCGAACCGGACTATTCCCTGGCGACGTCGACCGGCTCGAGGCCCAGGTAATCGAACAGCATGTTCAGCTCGGCGGCGATCTCGTCGGACTCGAGCTCGCCGCCGGGTTCCACCGGCAGGCTGCCGATCGCGCAGCCGGCGACGGCGGACCGGGCCGTCCGCACCAGCGCGGCCGCGGCGCTGGGGTCGGTCCCGTCGTCCGAGAGCGCGGCCTCGAAGTCGCGCGGCAGGCCCCAGATCTCGGCGCGGGCCCGGCCGACGGCCGGCCGGTAGGTCTCGAGCACGGCGCCGCGGAACGGGCCGGGGGGCAGGTTCATCTCGCGGACGATCTCGAAGAGGTCCGCGTATCCGATGCAGTGGAGGAGGCCGAGCGTGTAGCCGCGCTCCCTCGAGATTCCATACCGCTCCGCGAAGCGTCCCGACGCCAGCCCGGCCGCGAGGCTGGCGCGGCGCACGGCCCGGGCCGCCGGGTCGTTTTTCGGCAGCGCCGGGAAATCGCTGGAGGAAAGCCGGTCGATCAGGACGGTCAGGGCGCGCGCGCCGATGCGCTCGATCGCCTCGGGGACCGTGCCCACCGAGTTCTCCCGGTCGACCGAGAGCGAGTTGGCGAGGATCAGCAGGTCGAGCGTCAGGTACTGGTCCAGGGCCGCGATCGGCACCACGGCCTGCGCATCGAGCGGGGACTTCTTGAGGAGCTCCAGCAGCATCGCGGCCGTGTCCTGGTGGACCGGCCGCATGAGGTAGTTCTTGATGAGGCGCTCCCGCAGCCGCCGCGCGAACTCGTGAAACCGTGCCGCATGGCCGCGGGCTTCCATCGGCTCGAGCTGCGTGTCGATCCGCTCGAGGGCATCCCAGAAGTGCTCCTCGATCGCATCGGGCAGGAACGGGATCACCCAGGCGTCCGCCGCTTCCCAGGTCTCGCGGCGCTCCTTGCGGGAGAGCCGGTGGGTGTCGTCGAGCTGCTTGACGCCCTGGAAGGCGAGGGCCTGCCCGCGCAGCGTCAGGCCGATCCGGAGGATCGGCGTCACGCGGTAGGTCGGGTCGTAGTCGAAGTTGGCCTCGCGCCACTCGAAAATCTCGAAGAGGAGCTTGCGGGCCAGGTCCTCCACGCGCAGCGACAGGCCGTCGAGCGTGTCGTGGCCCATCTCGAGGATCAGGCGGGTGAGGTTCTCCTGCGTCGTCATGTTCCGCGCGAGGAGCTCGTAGAGCGCGGCGGCGGGCAGGGCCCCGCTCCGGAGGAGGTGGACGCCGAGCCGGTGGCGGGGCAGCGAGCCCGAGACGTAGACGATCTCGCCGTCCTTCCAGTCGAGGGTCCGCCGGTCGTGCCCGCGCGTGACGAGCAGGCGGCCCGACCGCCGGTTCAATTCCATCCACTGAAGAAGGTCCGCGAGGCCGAAGACCTCGAGGCGCCCTCGGAAATGTTCGGTCATTGGCGCTGTGGCCGCGATTTTAGCACCCGGACGCCGCCGTCCGGGGGGCCCCGTCCCCCGCCCCTATGCCAGAATCCGTCGTGTGAAGGACGCGAAGGAGAAGCGGGGCCGCCCCAATCTCCCCGCCGAGACCTCCTCCGGCATCCCGATCGCGCCGTTCTACGGCGCTCCCCGCCCGGGCGAGTTCCCCTTCACGCGTGGCGTCTCGGAGGAGGGCTACCGGGAGCGTTTCTGGACGATGCGCCAGTACGCCGGGTTCGGCTCGGCCCGCGAGTCGAACCGCCGGTACCGCTACCTCCTGGCGCAGGGCCAGACCGGCCTGTCGGTCGCCTTCGACCTGCCGACGCAGATGGGCTACGACTCCGACGACCCGGCCGCCCGCGGGGAGGTCGGCAAGGTCGGCGTGGCGATCGCGTCGATCGAGGACATGCGGGTCCTGACCGAGGAGCTGCCGCTCGACCGGATCTCGATCTCGATGACGATCAACTCCACGGCGTCGATCCTGCTCGCCCTCTACCTCGCCGTGGCGCGCGAGCGGGGCATCCGCTGGGACGCGCTCTCGGGCACCGTTCAGAACGACCTCCTCAAGGAGTACGTCGCGCGCGGCACCTACATCTTCCCGCCGCGCGCGTCGCTGAAGATCACGACCGACATCTTCGCCTTCTGCGGGGCCGAGGTGCCGCGCTGGAACACGATCTCGATCTCCGGCTACCACATCCGCGAGGCCGGCTCGACCGCGGTCCAGGAGGTCGCCTTCACGCTCGCGAACGCGATCGCCTACGTCGAGGCGGCGCTCGCGCGCGGGCTGGCGATCGACGACTTCGCGCCCCGGCTGTCCTTCTTCTTCAACGCGCACTCCAACTTCTTCGAGGAGGTCGCCAAGTTCCGTGCGGCGCGCTCGCTCTGGGCCGAGATTGCCCGGGACCGCTTCGGCGCGAAGGACCCGCGGTCCTGGCGCCTGCGCTTCCACACGCAGACGGCCGGCTCGACGCTCACCGCGCAGCAGCCCGAGGTCAACGTCGTGCGCGTCGCGCTGCAGGCCCTCTCCGCCGTGATGGGCGGCACCCAGTCGCTCCACACCAACGCCTCCGACGAGGCGCTCGCCCTGCCGACCGAGGCGTCGGCGCGGCTGGCGCTGCGCACCCAGCAGGTCATCGCCAACGAGACGGGAGTGGCCGACGTTGCCGATCCCCTCGGCGGCTCGCACCTGGTCGAGGCGTGGACGGCGGAGATCCGCGAGCGCGCGGGCGCGCTGATCCGAAGGGTCGACGCGCTCGGGGGCGCCGTCGCGGCCATCGAGCAGGGGTTCCTCCAGCGCGAGATCGAGGACGCGGCCTACACGGCCCAGCGCGAGATCGAGGAGGGCCGGCGCCAGGTCGTCGGCGTCAACGTCTTCCGCGAGGAGAAGGAAACGCTCCCGCCGATCCTCTCGGTCGACCCGAAGCTCGAAACGGAGCAGATCGAGCGGCTCAGGGCCTTCCGCGCCGCGCGCGACGGTGCGGACGCCCGCGAGTCGCTGGCCAGGCTCGAGGAGGCGGCCCGCGAGGACCGCAACCTCATGCCCCTCCTCGTCGAGGCCGTTTCGCGCCGCGCGACGCTCGGCGAGATCGTGACGTCCCTGAAGGGCGTTTACGGGGAGCATCGGCCCGGCAACTGAGTGAAGAGGGCCTTAAGTTTCACACTCTGAGTCGGTTGCACGTGTGGAAAAAGGCCCCGCCCACCGTTTCGGTAGCCCGGGCTTCTGCACAGCCGCTTGGGCATCAAGGTTAAATGCTGATGACACAGGGGTTGTCCGACCGCACAGGTCTCGGTGCAAATCGCTGCCGGAGCGCCGGATTTCGCGATTTTCGGGCCATTTCCGCAGGGTTATGGACAGGGTTTTCCGCCGCGTCTCCGGAAAACTGATTTCGTTCAAGCAGGCGTGCTTTTTCACGCCGTCTACACGCCGACTTTGGGGCACAGCGGCTCGACCGGGCAGTCGTCGCAGAGGGGCTTCCGGGCGGCGCAAATCCGTCGTCCGTGGAAGATCAGGAGGTGCGCGGCGACAGTCCGCCGGCCCTTCGGCACGATCTCGTTCAGGTCCCGCTCGACCTTGACGGGATCGGTCTCGCGCGTGAGGCCCATCCGGCGGGCCAGGCGGCCGACGTGCGTGTCGACGACGAACCCCTCGTCTTTCCCGAACGCGTTTCCGAGGACGACGTTGGCGGTCTTGCGCCCGACGCCCGGGAGCACGACCAGTTCCCTCATCGTGTCGGGCACGACACCGCCGTGCCCGGCCGCGATCGCCGCGCCCATCGCCCGCAGGCTCTTCGCCTTCGCGTTGAAGAACCCGGTCGAGTGGATCTCGCGCTCGAGGACCCCGGGCGCCGAGCGGGCGTAGTCGGCCGCGGTCCGGTACTTCGCAAAGAGCGCGGGCGTGACCATGTTCACCCGCTTGTCGGTGCTCTGCGCCGAGAGGATCGTCGCGACGAGAAGCTCGAGCGGGCTCGAATGGTCGAGCGCGCACTTCGCGTCGGGATAGGCCTTCTTGAGGCGCCGGAGGATCGCCGCGGCGCGGCGCTTCTTCTCCTCGGGGGTTTCTTTCGGCCGGCGCGCCATCGCCGGGCATTCTATGTGTAGGATCGGCGCCGTGCGCCGCGCCCTGGTCATCGCCGTGCTCGCCTTCGGCTTCCTCGCCCGGACGGCCGTCGGGGCGAAGATCACGATCCTTCACACCTCGGACCTTCACGGACGCGTCGATCCGATCGATGCCCTCGAGAACAAGGACCTCGGCGGCGGGCTCGCGCGCGTGGCGACGGTCGTCCGGCAGGTTCGGGCCGAGGGGAATCCCGTGCTGCTCCTCGACTCGGGCGACACGATCCAGGGCTCGCCCGAGCAGGCCCTCGCCTTCCTGCGCGATCCCGCGGCGAAGGACCCGATCGTCGAGGCGATGAACCTCGCGGGCTACGACGCGATGGCGCTCGGCAATCACGACTTCGATTTCGGGCGCGTGCGGCTGGCGGCCTCGCAGCGGCAGGCGAGGTTCCCGATGCTGTCGGCCAACGCCCTGGGCACGGCCGGGAAGCCCGCGTTTACGCCCTTCGTCGTGAAGAGCCTCGACGGCGTGAGGGTCGGCGTCCTCGGCCTCGTGACCAGCCAGACTGCCAACTGGCTTTCCCCGGACATGCTCCTCGGCCTGCGGTTCACCGATCCGGTCTCCGTGGCCCGCCGCTGGGTCAGGGTGCTCCGCGAGGAGCAGAAGTGCGACCTCGTCGTGATCGTCGCGCACGTCGCGTTCGAGAAGGACCCGAGGACGGGAGAGGGCCGCCCGGGGAGCCGCGGCGACCGCGCCTACGCCCTGGCGACCGAGGTCCCGGGCGTCGACTTCGTGCTCGCCGGCCACGCCCACGCCGTCGTGAACCCCCGCCGGATCGGCAGCGTCTGGGTCTCGGAGCCCGGGCGATGGGGCGAGGTGCTCACGCGCTTCGACCTCACACTCGAGAAGACGAGCGCGGGCGCGTGGCGGGTCGAGAAGATCGACGGCCGGAATCTCCCGATGAAGAAGGTCGAGGCCGATCCCGAGACCGTGAAGGTCGTCGCGGAGAGTCACGGCGAGGCGATGAAGGCCCTCGGCGCCACCTTGACCGAGCTCCCGGCGTCGGTCACGACCCGGGGCGCCCGCGACGAGGACTCGGGCCTGGTCGACTGGGTGCATCGTGTGCAGTTGAAGAAGGGCGGGGCGGAGCTCTCCTTCGCCTCCGTCCTCGCGCTCGAGCCGCTGATCTGGCCCGCCGGGCCGCTGACGCTGCGGCAGGTCTGGCAGTTCTACCCGTACGAGAACAGCCTCGTCACGGTGAAGGCGACCGGGAAGCTCGTGCGCGAGGCGCTCGAGAGGGCGGCCTCCTGCATGGCCGACGCCGGCGAGCGCGGGCGGGACTGCGACTCGCTCGAGGGCGCGCGAGTACGAGCTCGACCTCTCGAAGCCGGCGGGCAAGCGCGTGGTGTCCCTGCGCCGCAACGGGAAGGACGTCGCCGACGAGGACGTCCTCACCGTGGCGCTCAACTCCTACCGCGCTTCGGGCGGCGGCGGATATCCGATGTGGAAGCGGGCGGAGCGGGTGCGGGAGAAGGGGAGCCTGCGGGACATGCTCGCCGCCGACGCGCAGGCCGCGAAGAGGCTGGCGCTGGCGCCGACCGGAAACTGGTCGCTGAAGCGCGGAAGCGCTGAAGGGCGCTAGGACCGGCCGCGCAGGTCTTTGGCGACCTCGCGGCTGGCGTTCAGTCCCGGGGCGCCGGTGACTCCGCCGCCGGGGTGCGTGCCCGAGCCGCAGAGGTACAGGCCTTTGACGGGCGTCCGGTACTGCGCCCAGTCGAGAAGCGGGCGCATCGTGAAGAGCTGGTCGATGGCGGCGTCGCCGTGGAACACGTGCCCGCCGGTCAGGCCGAACTTCTCCTCGAGATCGAGGGGCGTGAGGACCTGCCGCGAGGCGACGAGCCCCTTCAGGTTCGGGGCGTAGGCGGCGACGGCGTCGACGACGGAGTCGCCGAGGGCGTCGCGCTTGGCCTTCCAGTCGCCCGACTTCAGCTTGTAGGGCGCGAACTGCGCGACGATCGACATGACGTGCTTGCCCGCGGGCGCGAGCGAGGGGTCGGTCAGCGTCGGGATCGTGACGTCGCAGTACGGGTGGGGCGAGAAGTCGCCGTACTTGGCGGCGTCGTAAGCGCGCTCGAGATAGTCGATCTCCGGGCCGATGTGGATGCGCCCGGCGAGGGCGTTCTGGCCGCCCGAGGCCTCGGCGGACGGGAACTCCGGGAGGCCCGAGAGCGCCAGGTTGACCTTCGCGATCGCGCCTTTCGAGCGGTAGTTCTGCATCTTCCAGATGAAGTCCGGGTCGAGCTCGACCGGGTCCACCAGCGTCAGCAGCGTGCGCTTGGGGTCGGCGTTCGAGACGACGGCGCGCGCGAGGACTTCCTCGCCGGTCGAGAGGACGACGCCGCTCGCCCGGCCGTCCTTCGTCGCGACGCGGGCGACGGTCGCTCCGGTGCGCACCTCGGCGCCGAAGCCGCGGGCCGCGGCCGCGAGCGCCTGCGTCAGCGCGCCCATGCCGCCGCGCACGAACGTCGCCGGGCCGGCAGCGTTGGAGTCGCTCGCGGCCTGGAGGACAACGCCGAGGGCCGTTCCGGCCGACCACGGGCCGGCGAAGGCGCCGTAGATGCCGCGGGCGGCGACGACGGCTCGCAGGAGCTCGGTCTCGAAGAACTCCGAGACGAGGTCCGCGACCGCCATCGGTCCCCAGCGCAGCAGCCGGAAGGCGTCGCGGCGGGGCAGCGCGCGGAACTTGCGCCCGACGCCCAGCAGCTCCCACATCTCTCCCATCGAGGGGTCGTCGATCGAGGGCGGCGTCATCGTCAGGAGGGGCTCGAGGACCTTGCCGATCCGGCCGAGGCTCTCGTGGAACGTGAGCCAGCCCTTCGCGTCGTGCGGCGAGATCTTCTCGATCGAGCGGGCGGCGGCCCGGGGGTCGGCCGCGAGCGCGATCGATCGGCCGTCGAGGCCGGGCGCGAAGACGCGCGTCTCGGTCTGGATGAAGGAGAGCCCGTGGCGCGCGAGGTCGAGGTCGCGGGCGATCGACGGCAGGAACGGGCCCGCGGCATGCAGCAGCGTCGAAACCTTGAACCCGGGGGCGAACTCCTCGGTCACCGCGACGCCGCCGACGATCTCGCGCCGCTCGAGCACCGTGACCTTGAGGCCGGCCTTCGCGAGACAGGCGGCCGCGGTCAGGCCGTTGGGCCCGCCGCCGATGACGACGACGTCCTTTGTTTCCGCCATCGCCCTAGACCTTTCCCCGCTTCCAGTCCTCGAGAAGCTTGCCCGCGGCGTTCTTGCCGTTGGCGCCCATGATGCCGCCGCCCGGGTGCGTCGCCGAGCCGCACATGTAGAGGTTCTTGATCGGCGTGCGGTACTGGGCCCAGCCCGGCGCCGGCCGCAGGAAGAAGAGCTGCTCGAGTGTGAGCTCGCCCTGGAAGATGTTGCCCTCGGACAGGCCCCACTCGCGCTCGAGGTCGAGCGGCGTGACGACCTGCCGGTGCTTGATGATGTTGCGGATGTTCGGCGCGTGCTCGGCGATCGTGTCGACGACCGTGTCGCCGAACGCCTCGCGCTCCTTGTCCCAGTCGCCCTTCAAGTTGTACGGCGCGTACTGAACGAAGCAGGACAGGACGTGCTTGCCCGGGGGGGCGAGCGAGGGGTCCGTCAGGGTCGGGATGACCATGTCGATGTACGGACGCCTCGAGAACCGGCCGTACTTGGCGTCGTCGTAGGCGCGCTCCATGTACTCGACCGAGGGCGAGATGGACATCGCGCCGCGCAGGTGGGCGCCCGGCCCCGGCAGCGACTTGAAGTCCGGCAGGGCGTCGAGGGCGAAGTTGACCTTGCCCGAGGAGCCGCGGAACTTGTAGCGCTTGATGTCCTCGACGAAGTCGCCCGGAAGCTCCTTCTCGCCGATCATCTTCATGAAGGTCAGCCGCGGGTCGACGCTCGAGGAGACGACGCGCGCGTCGATCTCCTCTCCGGACTCGAGCACGACGCCCGTGGCCTTGCCCCCCGAGAGCCTGATCTTCGCGATCGGCGCCTGCAGGCGGATCTCGACGCCGGCCTCGCGCGCCGCGTCGCCGCAGGCGTTGGAAATGGCGCCGGTGCCGCCCCGGGCGAAGCCCCAGGCCCGGAAGGCGCCGTCGATGTCGCCCATGTAGTGGTGGAGGAGCACGTAGGCCGTGCCGGGCGAGCGCACGCCGAGGAACGTGCCGATGATGCCGGAGGCCGACATCGTGGCCTTCAGCACGTCGGTCTCGAACCACTGGTCGAGAAAGTCGACGGCCGACATCGTCATCAGCTGGACCTGGTTGTACTTGTCCTGGCCCGAGAGGCTGCGGAAGCGCTTGCCGAGGAACATCAGGTCCTGAAGGCCCTTGAGCGTCAGCTTCGTCGGATCGGGCGGCGTCATCGCGAGGATCGGCTTGACGAAGCGGCCCATGTCGGCCATCGCCTTGCCGTACTCGTCGTAGGCCTCGGCGTCGAGCTTGGAGTGGCGGGCGATCTCGCGGCGCGTCTTGGCGTGGTCGTTGACGCGCCAGAGGTGGTCGCCGTTCAGCATCGGCGTGAACGTGCCGTCGAGCGGAAGGATCTCGAGGCCGTGGCGCGGCAGATCCAGGTCGCGGATGATCTCGGGGCGCAGCAGCGAGACGACGTACGAGCAGACCGAGAACTTGAAGCCGGGGAAGACCTCCTCGGTCACCGCGGCGCCGCCGAGCAGGTGCCGGCGCTCGAGCACGAGCACCTTCTTGCCCGCCTTGGCCAGGTAGGCCGCGTGGATCAGGCCGTTGTGCCCGCCACCGATGACGACGACGTCGTACTTCGAGCTCATCGTGCTGTGCGCGCCTCGATTGTGACCCCGGGTTTCGGTGCCGCGGCTTGCCGCGAGCGCGCGAGCATACTTATAATCTCGCGCTCCGACAAGCTCCCGTGTGACCGCGCGTTTTCCTGCGGGAGCCCGGGGGCGGATTCGAGGGAACGAAGTGCCGATCGGGACCGCCGTACACGAGAGAACGTTTCCGCTCTGCGAGAGCATGAACTACCGCGAGTGGTCGGGTTACTACGCCGTCTCGGCCTACGAGGCGCACCACGAGCACGAGTACAACGCGATCCGCAACGCCGCGGCGCTGATCGACATCTCGCCGCTCTTCAAGTACCGGCTCTCCGGGAAGGACGCCACGCGCCTGGTCGACCGGATCGTTACGCGCGATCTGCGCAAGGTCGCTCCGGGCTCGGTCATCTACACGCCCTGGTGCGACGAGCACGGCAAGGTCATCGACGACGGCACGGTCTCGCGCCTCTCCGAGAACGTCTACCGCTGGACGGCGGCCGACCCGAGCCTGCGCTGGTTCAAGCAGAACGCCATGGGCCTCCAGGTCGAGATCGAGGACATTTCCGACCACGTCGCGGCGCTCGCGCTGCAGGGGCCGACCTCGGGGCGGATGCTCAAGGCGATCGCCGAAGCCGACATCGAGAACCTCAAGTACTTCAAGGTGACTTCCGGCAAGATCGCGGGAGTTCCCGTCGACATCTCGCGGACCGGCTACACGGGAGACCTGGGTTACGAGATCTGGATCCCCTGGAAGGACGCGGTCAAGGTCTGGGACGAACTGATGTCGAAGGGCAAGGCCTTCGACGTGCACGCCGCCGGGATGCTCGCCCTCGACGTCTCGCGCGTCGAGGCGGGGCTGCTGCTGATCGACGTCGACTTCTCGGGCTCCAAGAAGGCCTACATCGACCTGCAGCGCTACACGCCGTACGAGATGGGCCTCGGCCGCCTCGTCGCCCTCGACAAGGGCCGCTTCGTCGGCCAGGATGCCTTGCGCGAGGAGGCGAAGAAGGGCCCGGCGCGCGAGATCGTGGGCCTGGAGATCGACTGGAACACGATCGAGTCGATCTACGACCGGCTCTCGCTCGCGCCGCAGATCCCCGCGGCGGCTTCCCGCGTCGCCGTCCCGGTGTACCGCGAGGGCGAGTGGGTCGGCAAGGCGACCTCGACGACCTGGTCGCCGATCTTGAAGAAGATGGTGGCGCTCGCGACCGTCACCCGCGGCTCCACCCAGGTCGGCACGCGGCTGGAGATGGAGTACACGGTCGAGGCCGTCCGCGGGAAGGTCGCGGCGACCGTCGTCAAGACTCCGTTCTTCAACCCACCCCGGAAGACCGCCACGCCCGTCCGCTGACGCCAGGGGCGGGAGGCCGCGCAAGGAGCAACCCATGGAAACCCCGGTGAAGGAGATCCTCGACTCCTACGACGCGAAGGCCCCGCTCGGCGAGGCGTGGACCATCCCGGCGCCCTGGTACGTGGACGACCGCGTCGCCGACCTCGAGCGGCGCTCCGTCTTCTCGCGCACCTGGCAGATGGTCGGCCGGCTCGACCAGGTCCAGGAGCCCGGCCAGTACGTCACCGCGGTGCTCGCGGGCGAGCCCATCGTGGTGGTGCGCGGGGAGGACGGGAAGCTCAACGGGTTCTTCAACGTCTGCCGGCACCACGCGGCCGCGGTCATGACGGAGGACGCCGGCAAGGCGCCGATCCTCCGCTGCCCGTACCACGGGTGGACGTATTCGCTGGCGGGCGAGCTCAAGGGAACGCCGGATTTCGCCGGCGTCTGCAACTTCGACAAGGGCCGGAACGGGCTCGCGCCGGTCGAGACGGCGGTCTGGGAGAAGTTCGTGTTCGTACGCCTGGAGCCGGGCGGCCCCTCGCTCGAGAAGTCGCTCGGGCCGCTCGTCGGCCAGTTCGCGAAGCTCGACCTGGCGCGCTTCCAGTTCGTCGAGCGCCGGCGCTGGACCTTCGAGTGCAACTGGAAGGTCTTCGTCGACAACTACCTCGACGGGGGCTACCACGTCCCGCACCTGCACAAGGCGCTGTCCTCGGTTCTCGACTACAGCCAGTACATGATCGAGACCGGCGAAAACTGGTGCCTCCAGTGGGCCCCGATCGACCACTCGAACGCCGAGGGCGACGTCGCCGCCGTGCGGGGCGGGGAGAAGGCGCTCTACTACTGGATCTACCCGAACTTCATGGTCAACTGGTACGAGGGCGTGATGGACACGAACCTGGTCCGCCCGCTCGGCGCCAACCGCTCCGAGGTGATCTTCGACTTCTACTTCACCGACGTGGCGACCCCCGAGGCGCTCGCGCGGTGCAAGGCCTCGATCGACGTCGGCAACCGCGTCCAGGACGAGGACCTCGCGATCTGCGACTCCGTCCAGCGGGGACTGGCCTCGCGCGCCTACCGCGCGGGGCGCCTCTCGGTGCGCCGCGAAGGGGGAGAGCACGTTTTCCACCGCACGCTGGCGGCAGACCTCAAGGCCGCGCTGAACGGGAGCCCGAAGGACTAGCTGCGGCCGGCGGCGCGCTTGCGCCCGATCGGCACCACTTCGGGCGCCCTCGACGCTTCGACCGCCGTCCGGCGAATCGACTCGATCGTGGGCTCGAGCGCGGCGAGCAGATGCTCGAGCTCGGCGGCGAGCGTGATCGCGCCGCGCTCCTCGGCCTCGTCGCGGCTCTCGGCCAGGCGGCGGCGGAACATCCGCAGGTCGTTCCACCGGCCGAGCGACTCCTGGAGCGCCTTCTCGCGCTCGATGTGCGTGGTGAACCGCCGCACGCCGAGAGCGGCGAGGTCCTCGGCGAGGTAGCGGGCCTCCTTCACCGCCACGCGGTATCGGTGGAGCTCCGCGTCGTCCTTGCCCTCGAGGGACCGGGCGAGCCTCGCCTCGGCCCTGGTGCGGGCGCGCTCGAGGCGTTCGACGACGTCGTCGGCCTTGCGTCGCGCGAGGCGGTCCAGGTTCTTCAGGAGCGCGCGCACGGTCTTCCCGTCGGCGGCGCGGGTGATGTGCCGGGTGCCGCGCTCGGCGAGCTTCTCCCAGCGGGCGGCGAGCGCGGTCGTGGCGTCGGGCGAGAGATACCCGAGCTTCCCGATGCGCGCGAGCAGCTGGCGGTCGACCTGGATCTGCCGGTCGTCCGAGAGCGACCGCACGAGCGTCCTGGCTTCGCGTGAAACCGCCTTCGCGCGGAGCGCGCCCGCCGTCGCGATGACACGGCGCAGCGCGACGCGCATGTCGTGGAGGCCTTCGGTATCGCCGCGGCGCGTCGCCTTGCGCGCCCGGTCGAGCGAGCGCACGCGCAGCTTCCAGAGGTCGCCGGGATCACGCACGGGGCGCTATTATACGGACACGAAACGAACAGTCGCCTTCACGCGCCCTTCACGTGGCCTTCACCCGGTTCCGCCGGCCGGGGGCGACAATTCGCCCGCCATGCGCACGCTCGGCGCCATCGACATCGGCACCAACAGCATCAAGCTGCTCGTCGCCAACCTCGAGGAGGACGGGACCCTCGAAGTCCTCCTCCGCGAGAAGGCGATGGTCCGCCTCGGGAGCGAGACGCTGCGGACGGGCCGGCTCTCGCCGGAGGCCATCGAGGCGGGCGCTTCGACGGTCGAGCACTTCGTCAAGCTCGCGGGGGGATCCGGGGCCGAGGTCGTCCGGGCCGTCGCGACCTGCGCGGTCCGCGAGGCGGTGAATTCCGGCGAGTTCGTCGAGGCGGTCAAGAAGCGGACGGGCGTCAAGGTCGAGGTGATCTCGGGCGAGGAGGAGGCCCGGCTCATCAACCTGGCTCTCCGCAGCGAGTTTCCGGCGCGGCAGGACCCGCTCTTCCTCATCGACATCGGCGGCGGCTCGACCGAGCTCGTCATCTCCGACGGCTCGCGCGTGCTGCTCACCGAAAGCCTGCCGCTCGGCGTCGTGCGCCTGGCCGACCGGCATGCGCGCAACGACCCGCCCTCCGACAAGGACCTGCGGGCCATGAAGAAGGAGGTCCGCGCCTCGGCCCGGCGCGCGGCCGACGCCGTCCGCAAGAAGGGCTTCAAGACGTGCGTCGGCTCCTCGGGCACGATCCAGTCGCTCTCGCTCGTCCACGAGGCGGCCGTCCTGGGACGCGAGCCGAGCCCGACCGGCCACCGGACCCTGACCCGCGACGGGCTCGAAGAAGGTCAACCGGCTCCTGCGCCGGACCACGGAGAAGGAGAAGCTCCGGATCGCCGGCCTCGACCCGCGGCGCCGCGACATCGCGGTCCCGGGCGGGCTGATGCTCGCCTGGATCCTCAAGCGCACCGGGGCGGACGCGATCGTGGTGGGCGAGCGGGGCCTGCGCGAGGGGCTGCTCCTCGACCACGTGGCCCGGCACGGCGAGACCCGCATCGCGACCAACCGCGACATGCGGGCCCGCAGCGTCGACCGCCTCCTGCGGCGCGGCAACGCCGAGGTCCTCCACGCGGCCCACGTCGCCCGCCTGGCGCTCGAGCTCTTCGACCAGACGCATTCCCTCCACCAGCTCACGGCGACCGAGCGCGAGTGGCTCCAGTACGGGGCGCTGCTCCACGACATCGGGTGCTACATCGGGTACGCCAAGCACCAGCGCCATTCCTACTACCTGATCACCCACGGCGACCTCACCGGCTTCTCCGCCGACGAGATCGAGGTCCTGGCCTCGCTGGCCCGCTACCACAAGGGCGGGGGCCCCAAGGCCTCGCACGAGAACTGGCGGCGGCTGAACCCGTATCTGCAGGCCGTGGTCGAGAAGCTCACCGCGATCCTCCGGATTGCGGACGGCCTCGACCGCAGCCACCGGCAGATCGTCACGAACGTCGCGTGCCGTGTGCGGGCGCGCAAGATCGAGCTCGAGGTCGCGGCCCGCGCCGACTGCGAGCCCGAGCTCGACGCGGCGCGCAAGAAGGCGGACCTGTTCGAGAGGGTCTACGACCGGGGCGTGGGGCTGCGCGCGGTCCCGGCCGGACGCGAGGACGTCCTGCAGAAGGACCTGGAAATCCTGTCGGCCGAGGCGCTCTGGAACTGACGGGGCACGGGGGGAGGCACGCGTGAAGGAGCATTTTTCGGAGCAGCTCGAGGACCTGCGCCGCCAGCTGATCCTCCTCGGCGGCGAGGTCGAGCGGCAGATCCATCGGTCGATCGAGGCCCTGACCGAGATGGACGCCGAGAAGGCGCGGTCGGTGATCGTCCACGACGAGGAGATCGACCGGATGGAGGTGCAGATCGAGGAGGCGGCCATCGCGCTCCTCGCCCTCCAGCAGCCGGTCGCCGTCGACCTGCGGTTCCTCATCGCGGTCCTCAAGATCAACAGCGACCTCGAACGCATCGGCGACCACGCCGTCAACATCGCCGAAGGCGCGGAGCGGCTGGCGGGCCAGAAGCCCTTCAAGCCGTTCATCGACATTCCCTACATGGCCGAGGTGGCGATGTCGATGCTGAAGGCCTCCCTCGATGCCTTCGTCAATCGCGACGCCGATCTGGCCCGCCGGGTGATCAAGAAGGACGACATCCTCGACGAGAAGAACGTCTCGATCATCCGCGAGCTGCTGACCTACATCGCGGAGTACCCGGCGCTGACCACCTACTGCATCGAGCTCATCTCGATCTCGAAGAACCTCGAGCGCGTCGGCGACCTCGCGACCAACATCTGCGAGGACACGATCTTCATCGCCGAGGCGCGGTGGGTGAAGCACCACGCGACGGAGCTGCCCTGACGGCGGCCGGCTAAGCCGCGGCGGGCCCGCCCTTCCCCGGGGCTGGCATCCTTATCGCTTACATGAGCCCTCCGTCATTCCTCTGGGGCGTCGCGACCTCGGCGTACCAGGTCGAGGGAGCACGCGACAACGACTGGACGGAGTGGGAGGGCCTCGAGCGCCTCAAGGTCCGCGGCGCCCGCTGCGGACGCGCGTCGGGGCACGGCGAGCGGTGGCGGACGGACTTCGGCCTGCTCCCTACGCTTTCCGCGAACGCTTACCGCTATTCCCTTGAGCGCAGCCGCATCGAGCCCGAGCCCGGCCGGTTCTGCGAGGACGCCCTCGCCGACGAGCGGGAGAGGGTGCGGGTCCTCGCGCGGCTCGGCATCGAGCCCTGCGTCACATTGAGTCACTACACGCACCCGCGGTGGTTTTGGGCCGACGGAGGCTGGGAGGATCCCCGCTCGGTCGCCCGGTTCCGCCGGTTCGCCGAGGCCGCCGCCGGGAGCCTCGGCCCCCACGCCCGCCTCTGGGTCACGCTGAACGAGCCCGTCGTGCTGCTCCTTGGGGGATACCTGGGCGGCCAGATCCCCCCCGGGCAGCGGGGCTTTGCCGCGGCTGCCCGGGCCTTCGAGCACATGCTCCGGGCTCACGTCGAGGCCGCGGCGGCGATCCGCGAGCGCATTCCGGAGGCCCGGGTCGGCATCGCCCACAACATGATGGAGTTCGCCCCGGACCGGGCGGACCGCTTCCTCGACCGCCGCCTCGCCCGAGTGGCCGAGCGCCTCTACAACCTCGCGCTGCTCGAGGCGATCGCGACCGGCGATCTCGACTGGTCGTTTCCGGGCGCGGGGCGCACTCGGGTCCGCATTTCCGAGTTGCCCGCCGCCAACGACTACGTCGGCGTCAACTACTACAGCCGGCTCCACATCCGCTTTCGCGGCCGTCCGGGGAAAGTCGGCGAGTTCTTCTATCGCGATCCGGCGGGCCGCGGCCTGACCGACACGGGTTGGGAAATCCACCCCCACGGCTTCGACGTGGTCCTTCGCCAGGCCGCCGCCGCGGGCAAGCCCATCATCGTGACCGAGAACGGCATCGCGACCACAGACGACCGGCTTCGCGCGGATTTCCTGCGCGAGCACGTGGCGGTCCTGGCGCACCGGCGCGCGGGGGGGACGCCGATCGACGGATACTTCTACTGGTCCCTCCTCGACAACTTCGAATGGCTGGAGGGGTTCCGGCCGCGCTTCGGCCTCTTCGAGGTCGACTACGCCACGTATGCCCGTCGGCGTCGCCCGTCGGCGGACCTTTTCGCGCAGCTCGGCCGTTGGTTCACGACGGGGGCGCGGGCAGAGGGTGGCGGATCTTCCGCCGCTTCTCGAACGTGACGAACTCGGCCACACCGGCCTCGCGCGCGAGCGCGAGCGTCCGGTCGTAGCCCCATCCCACCTCCGCGGGCGCGTGGGCGTCGGAGGAGAACGTCACCGGGATCCCCGCGGCGACGATCGCCTCCAGCAGGCGCGGCTCCGGATAGGCTTCGGCCACGGGCTTGCGCAGTCCGGCGGAGGAGATCTCGACGGCGACCCCGCCGGCCTTCGCCGCCGCGATCGCCTCCCGCTCCGCGGCTTCCCGCGGCGCCGCAGGCCGGTGCCCGTGCTTTTTCGCCAGGTCAAAGTGGGTGAGGACGTCGAAGAGCCCGCTGCGGGCGGCCTTCGCCAGGAGCCGGTAGTAGCGGTCGTAGAGCGACTCGGCGCCCTCGCGTTCGAAGCGGCCCGGAGAGGTCGCCGGATCGTCGATCCAGCCGCCGTCGACCCAGTGGACCGACCCGAGGACGAGGTCCCAGTCGGCGCGGGCGAGCCACCGGGCGAGCTCCTCCTCGCGGCCCTCGGCATAGTCGGCCTCGAGGCCGAGGCGGACGGCGATCGTGCCGCGAAACTCCGCCCTCAGTCCCTCGACCTCGGCCACGTAGCCTTCGAACTGGTCCTCCCGCATCGCCAGCTTCGGGTCCCGCGCGGCCTCCGCCAGGAAGTAGAGCGGGATGTGGTCCGTGAAGGCGATCTCACCGAGGCCGCGTTCGATCGCCTGCAGCACGAAATCCCGCGACGCGCCGCCGGCGTGGCCGCACCGGAACGTGTGCACGTGGTAGTCGGGAAGGCCCCGCACGCCCGGATTATCGCCTGCCGGGATCTTCACACCGTCTTCAAGGGCCGCTCCTAGAGTCGGGGCCATGACCCACCACGACGAAGCGGAGCTCGTGCCGGAGCGCTCGGTCCCGGTCGCCGGATTTTCCCGGGACCTTCGCCTGGCGGAAGACGTCGAGCGATTTCGATTCTCGTTCGCGCTCTCGGGAGAACCGTCCATGCCCGTGCACGTCGTCTTCTCGCTGGCGCTGCGCGAGGCCGAGGTCAAGACGGGCGATATGAAGGCCCTGCGGTTTGCCGACGTCGGATCCGCCGCGGAAGCGCGCGAGCGCTGGATCGCCTGGTGGAAAACCGGCGGCCGCGGCAAGCCCGCGTTCGTCGGCCCCCGGCGGACGGGCCGCTACCCGATCCCCCACCCCGCCCGGGCATAGTCCCGGCGGTGCTTCGCGCCGTCTTTACTTCGCTTTTCGCCCCCTTTTTCGCCGTCCTCGCCGGGGACTCGCGCGCCACGGCCAGACTGGGGGCGAAACGATGCTGCTTTGTGACTTCCACATTCATACGACCTACTCGGACGGCGTCCTGCCCCTGCCGAAAGTGGTCGACCTCTTCGGGCGCTCGGGCCACGACGTCATCGCCATCACCGACCACATCGTCAACCACGACAGCGGCCTGGGGAAGATCGCACACCGGATCCGGCACAGCCTGAACCCGGAGACCTGGAAGCGCTACCGCGAGGAGATCTCGCGCGAGGCGGATCGGGCCTGGCACGCATATGGCATGTTGGTGATCCCCGGTGCCGAGATGACACGCAATACCATCGCCCGGGACACGTCGGTCCATGCGCTCGCGCTGGGGCTCGAAGAGTTCCTGCCCGCCGACGGCGATCCGCTCGAGATGTTGCGCGAGATCCGGGCCCGGGGCGCGGTCTCGGTCGCCTGTCATCCGCACGAGATGAGCGAGTGGTTCGCCAACACCTGGTACCTCTGGAACCGTCGCAAGCAGGTGGGGCCGCTGGTGGACCTCTGGGAGGTCGGCTGCCGCTGGGAGCTCTATCCGGTCATCTCGCGGGAGAGCCTGCCGCACCTCGCCAACAGCGACTTTCACCGGCCGGAGCATCTCTACGCCTGGAAGACGCTCCTGAAGGCGGACAAAGACCGCGGCTCGGTCCTGGCGGCCCTGCGCCGGGGCACCGGCATCGGAGTCCTGCGGCTGACGCCGGGCGAAGCCGCAGCCACGGCATGAACCTCGAGCTTCCCCTGGGCATCGCGGGTCTCGCCGTCCTCGCGTTGAGCACGGCCGTCTACGCGGCGGCGGCCGTCACTCTCGTTCGGCTCCGGCGGACGCAGCGCGGCGAGCCGCTGGCCGGCTTCGCGCCGCCCGTGTCGATCATCAAGCCGCTCGCCGGCCTCGACGAGGGGCTCGAAGAGAATCTGGAGTCGTTCTTCTGTCTCGACTACGAGACGTACGAGATCATCTTCTCCTTCGCCGGGAAGGACGATCCGGCGTATCGCGTCGCCCGCCGCGTCGCCGACCGATACCCGGGCGTCCCGGCCACCTTCGTCTTCGACGAGCGTGAACCCGGCGGAAACGCCAAGGTCAACCGGCTCTCGGCGGCATCGCGCTACGTCCGGCACCGTCACGTGCTGTTCTCCGACGGCAACGTCCGCGTCCGGCCGGACTTCCTCCGGCGGGCGGTGTCGTGGTTCCTGGATCCCCGCGTCGGCCTGGTGTCGCACCTCTTTCGCGGCGTGGGCGCGTCGAGTCTCGGTTCGCGTGTCGAATCGCTCTACCTCAACGGCTGCCTGATGCCCGGGACCGCGTTCATCGCCGCCGTCCTGCGCCGTCCCTGCGTCGTGGGTAAGTCGATCCTCGTTTCGAGGCTTGCCCTGGACGCGATCGGAGGGATCGGCGCGCTGCGCGACTATCTCGCCGAGGACTACGTCCTCGGCCGCCAGGTGCGGCGAGCCGGCTTCCGTGTCGTTCTCTCGACGGACGTCCTCGACACCATCGAGGTGAGCAAGCCGTTGCGGACGGTATGGCTGCGCCACCGGCGCTGGGGGATGATGCGCAAGCGCCTGGCCGGATCTCTCTACGGCGGCGAGCTCCTCGCGAGTGCCCTGCCCTGGTTCGCGATGGCGTGCATGGCGCCGTCGGCGCAGTTGCGGTGGGCGGCAGCCCTGCTTCTCGCTGCCCGGTGGGGCATGGAGGTCTTTCTCACCCGTCCTTCGGGGGAGCCGATCCCGTGGCGCGATGCGCTGCTTCTGCCCGTGAGGGACCTCGGCGCCGCGGCGGTCTTCTGGGCCGGTGCGGTCGGACGGGTCGTGGCCTGGCGGGGGCGCGTGGTCGAGATCGGCCGCGAGACCCGGATTCGCCGGACCGCGGCGTAGCCCCTACAGGGCCGGGACGGCCTTGAGTCCGCGGCGCGCGAGCCGGTCGAGCAGCATCCCCTGGGTGTCGACGGGGGCCTCGCCCGCCGCCGGGTGCCGGCGGACGTACGTCCCGTCGCTCTGGAGGTCCCGGGCGCGGCAGTTGTCCGAGCGCATGGGCTCGAGGATTTCCTGGCGGATCTTCTCCTTCGCCTTCTCGTCGAGGATCGGCGCCATCAGCTCGACCCGGCGGTAGAAGTTGCGCGGCATCCAGTCGGCGCTCGAGACGAAGATCTCCTCCTCGTCGCCGACGCCGAAGGAGAACGCGCGCGAGTGTTCGAGAAACCGGCCGACCACGCTCGAGACGCGGATCCCCTCGGAGACCCCGGGCACGCCCGGGCGCAGGCAGCAGATGCCGCGCACCGAGAGGTCGATCGGGACGCCGGCCTGCGCGGCCCGGTAGAGCGCCCGGATCACCGTCGCGTCGACGAGCGAGTTGAGCTTGGCGACGATGGCGGCGGGCTTGCCCTCGCGCGCCTTCTCGGCCTCGCGCTCGATCAGCGCCACGACGCGGTCGTGGAGCGCAAACGGCGCGACCGAGAGGCGCTTGTACCGGGTCTTCTTCGAGAAGCCCGTCAGGAAGTTGAAGAGCTCCGAGGCGTCGTGTCCGAAGTCGGCGCGGGAGGTGAAGAGGCCCACGTCGGTATAGATGCGGGCCGTCAGGCGGTTGTAGTTGCCGGTGCCCACGTGCACGTAGCGGCGCATCGTGGTCCCCTCGCGGCGGACGACCAGGGCGATCTTCGCGTGCGTCTTCAGACCCTCGACGCCGTAGGCGACGTGCACGCCCGCGCGCTCGAGCGAGCGCGCCCACTGGATGTTGTTCTCCTCGTCGAACCGGGCCTTGAGCTCGACCAAGACCGCGACCTGCTTGCCGTTCTCGGCGGCCCGGGTGAGCGCGGCGACGACCGGCGAGTCCGCCCCGACGCGGTAGAGCGTCATCTTGATCGCGAGCACGTCCTTGTCGTCGGCGGCGGCGTCGAGGAACCGCAGGACCGGATCGAAGGCGTCGTACGGGTGGTGGAGGAGGATGTCGCCTTTTCGGATCGCGTCGAAGACGTTCGCGGGAGGATCGAAGATCGTCCGCGACGCCGCCAGGTGGGGCGCGTCCTTCAGCTGAGGCAGGTCGAGCTTCATGATCGACATCAGGTCCGCCGCGCCGAGCGGACCGGCGACCTCGTAGACGTCCCCCGTCTCGAGCTCGAGCTGCGTGCGCAGCAGCTCCCGGACGTTTTCGGAGCAGCGATCCTCGACCTCGAGGCGGATCGCGGCGCCGAAGCGCCGCCGGCGGAGGTTGTCCGTCATGCTGCGGAGAAGGTCTCCGGCCTCGTCTTCCCGGATCTCGATGTCGGCGTCGCGGGTGACGCGAAAGGCCGAGGCGCCGAGGATCTCCATGCCGGGGAAGAGGCGGTCGAGGTTGGCCTCGATGAGCTTCTCGAGCAGCACGAACTCGAGCGTCTTTCCCGAGGCGCCGGGCACGGGAACGAACCGGGACAGCGACGCCGGCACCTTGACGCGGGCGAACGCGGGCGTCTTCTCCTTCTTGTCCTTGAGCTCGACGGCGAGCGACAGCGACAGGTTGGAGACGAACGGGAACGGGTGCGCCGGATCGAAGGCGAGCGGCGTCAGGACCGGGAAGACGACGCTCTCGAAGTAGGCCGACAGCTCCTTGCGGCGCTCCGGCTCGATCTCCTCCCACGTCAGGATCCGCACGCCCGCCTCGGCGAGCTTCGGCTGAAGATCGTCCTTGAGCAGCCGCATCGCGGCGCCGGCGTCCCGCTCGACGATCTCGCGGATCGCGGTGAGCTGTTCCGGCGCGGAGAGGCCGTCGGCGCTGCGCTCGGCGACCGAGGCCTCGAGCTGCTCGTGGAGGCCCGAGACGCGGATCATGAAGAACTCGTCGAGGTTGGAGTGAAAGATCGCGAGGAACTTCACCCGCTCGAAGAGCGGCCAGCCCGGATCGAGCGCTTCGTCGAGCACGCGGCGGTTGAACGCGAGCCAGGAAATCTCGCGATTGAAGTAGAGCGAATGGTCCTCGAGCCGGTCGTCCGGCGTCTGGGTCCCACCGATGTAATGAACTTCGCTCATCGAGGTCGAATCGAGGGTGGAGGGTACCACCGCCGTCCGGGGTTCGATGTGAAGCCGACGGGGTGTCGAGGTCCGTTGGTCTGTCCAGATATCTGCGGCAGGCCAGTAGTTTCATAAACTTATGTAAAGGCGATATTTATATCGGTTTTTGGCTTCAGTACCTTCGCCGAGCCTTGACTCTTTATGTCTAGATATATATTTAGACAATTCATGAGCGAAGTAATGCCGCCGCGCCGCGCCGGGACGGTCTCGAGGCCGTGCCCCGCGTCCCTTCGGGTCCCCCGTCGCCCGTCGGTGGCCTCTCCGTCTTTCCAGAGCAGGTAACGGGAGGTACGCATGGACGTCCAGACCACGATTCCGGCCGAGTCGAGCTTCACGATTGGCGCAGTCGCAAAGGCCACCGGCTTCTCGCCCGACACCCTCCGCGTGTGGCAGAAGCGGTATGGCTTTCCCGTGCCGCAGCGAAAGCCGTCCGGCCACCGCCTCTACAGCACGTCCGACGTTCGGCGCCTGCGACGGATCTCCGAGGCCATCGCCCGGGGTCACCGTCCCGGCCAGGTGGTTCCGCTCGCGGAGCCGCGCCTGCAGTCGCTGCTGACCGTAGCCGGCGTCCCGTCGCGCGCCGACGTTCGTCCGCTGGCTCCGGCGGCCGACCTGATGGCGCTCGTGCGTCGCCACGACGCCCCGGCGCTGACCTCCGCGCTCCTGGCGGATGCGGCGACCCTGGGACCGATCGACTTCCTGCGCCTGCGCGCCGTGCCGATGGTGAACGAGATCGGCGAGGCGTGGTCGCGGGGCGACATCGGGATCCATCACGAGCACTTCTTCTCGGAACGCCTGGGCGACGTCCTCCGTTCGCTTCGCCTTCCGTACGAGCGGACCGCGTCGGGCCCGCGGATCACGCTGGCCGCGCTGTCCGGCGAGACCCACGGCCTCGGCCTGCAAATGGCCGCGCTGACCGCCGCCGTCGGCGGCCTCGAGCCGCACGTGCTCGGCACCGACACGCCGGTCGCGGAGATCGCGGCGGCGGTGAAGGCCCGGCGGTCCGCGGCCCTGGGCGTCAGCATCTCCGTCTCGACGGCCGGACCGGCCTCGCGCGACCAGCTCGCGGCGCTGCGCCGCGCGGTCCCGGCGTCGATCCCGATCCTCGTCGGCGGCCAGGGCGCGCGGCGCAGCCACCCGCCGGGCGGCTGCGTCATCGTGGAGGACCTGCAGGGCCTCTTCGACTGGTCGCGCCGCCTGGCGGCGCGGGGGGCATGACGGCGGCGGCCTTCGCCGGGAATTGATCTGGCGCCCGCGCGGGCTTCAACCTCGCGCGGGAAGCTCCGCCGAGACCCTTCCACCTTGCCCCGATCCGTCGGGGCGTTTTTTTTGGCGCTCCGCCATGTCGATGGCGAGCTTCACGCCCAATTTACCCGGGCTTCCTTCGCGATTGACCTTCGGCCCTCATAACTCGCGCTTCAAAGAGGAGGACGATTCTCATGAAGCATTTCGTTGGAAGGGCGGGGTCGCTTGCGCCGCGATTGCGATCGCGTTCGCTCGCGATTTCCGCTCCGGCTCTCGCCCAGGACACGTTCTACAGGGAGATGACGATCGACGGGCGCCTGTACGTCTTCGCGTCGGAGCCGGCGCTGAGAGCCTACGAAGCGTCGAAGGAGCTCGCCGTCGGCACCATCACGCGCCCCGGCTACGGCCCCACCGGCGAGACCGTCGTGTTCGACGGCCCGCGCGCGATCGAGCTCTACAACAAGAAGTACAACAAGACCGAAGCCCCGCCCAAGGAAGTCGTCATCGCCGACGTCAAGCTGCCGTTCGACGTCAAGTACCGCATGCCGGGCCTGCGCTTCAGCTTTCCCAAGTTCGAGATGAACTGGGTCAACCGCATGCAGCTCCGTTACACGTACGACGACCAGGACGTGGCCGACGTCCCGCAAAGCAACAGGGGATCCTTCCGAATTCGCAGGTTCAAGACGAAGCTGGACGGCTGGATCTACAGCAAGGAGCTGACCTACGAGTTCCAGGTGAACTGGGTCGGCGTCACGCTTTCCGACACCAACACGGTCCTCGTCGAGGACGCCAACCTCAAGTACGACTTCACCGGCGGCAAGAAGGCGTTCCAGCTGAAGGCCGGCCAGTTCAAGGCGCCGTTCGGCCGCCAGGAGCTGACCTCCTCGGGCAACCAGCAGTTCGTGGATCGCTCCATCGCGTCGGTCCTCTTCGCTCCGGCCCGGCAGCTCGGCCTCCAGGTCGAAGGGCAGTTCGGCACCTCCGACGTGCCCGACATGCTGACCTACGCCGGGGGCATCTTCAACGGCAACGGCATCCAGGGGAACCGGACGATCAACGAGAACGACAAGTACGAGTACGTCGGTCGGGTGATGTTTTCGCCCTTCGGCAACGTCGGCTACTCCGAGTCGAATCTCGAGCACTACGACTTCCGGATGTCGGTCGGCGCCGACTACAACAACAACAACAACTTCGTCGTCGCCGCCAACGGCGACGTGACCGGAATCGACAACACGGGGGAGTTTGGCGCCGACGTCGCGATCAAGGCGTTTGGCGGTCTCTTCCTCTACGGCGAGTACTACTGGAGGAACCTGGAGACCTGCACCGCCGCAACGGCCTGCGCCGAGCCCCAGCGCCGGCGTGAAGACGCCGCAGCAGGGCGCCACGGCTCAGATCGGCTGGCTCTTCGGCGATCACTTCGAGATCGCCGGGCGCTACTCGTTCACCAACGTCAACACCAACCGGGACGACCGCAACATCGAAGAGTGGCGAGGCGGCCTGAACTACTACATCAACAAGCACTTCTGGAAGATCCAGACCGACTTCGGCATCGTCGAGAACGAGGCTCAGAACGGCGCCGATGGCATCCCTCCCCGCAAGAACAAGGAATGGCGCATCCAGACCCAGCTCATGTTCTGAAGGGCCGGAGCGTCGTGGGAGCTTTACGCGAACTTCAAGCGCGTCTTACACGAGAACTTCACACTGACCGTGTGAACAAGGAGCGAATCATGAAGGGTATCCGCAAGCTGGCCCTGGCGGCCGTGTCGACCGTCGCCGCGGCGGGAATCCTGCTCGCCGCCGAGGGCGCCCTGCAGGTCGACCCGAAGCTGCCGGTCTACGCGAAGGTCGCCGGGTCTCACGGGCAACCTCTCCTCGATCGGCAGCGACACGATGAACAATCTCGCGACCCTCTGGGCCGAGGGCTTCCGCAAGTACTACCCGAACGTCAAGGTCCAGGTCGAGGGCAAGGGTTCCTCGACGGCGCCGCCGGCGCTGATCGAAGGCACCGCGCAGCTCGGCCCCATGTCGCGCAAGATGAAGAAGGAAGAGATCGACAAGTTCGAGGCCAGGTACGGCTTCCCGCCGACCGGGATCCGCACGGCGCTCGACGGCCTCGCCGTCTACGTCAACAAGGACAACCCGCTGACCGAGCTCACGCTCGAGCAGGTCGATGCGATCTTCTCGAAGACCCGCAAGGGCGGCTACAAGGAAGACGTCACGACCTGGGGCCAGGTGGGCCTGACCGGCGAGTGGGCGAACAAGCCGATCTCGCTATACGGACGCAACTCCGCGTCCGGCACCTACGGCTACTTCAAGGAGGTCGCGCTCTACAAGGGCGACTACAAGGACTCGGTCAAGGAGCAGCCCGGCTCGGCCTCGGTCGTCCAGGGCGTTTCCGAGGACAAGTTCGCGATCGGCTACTCCGGCATCGGCTACACGACCTCGAACGTCAAGGCGATCAAGCTCGCGAAGAAGGCCGGCGAGCCGTACTACGGCGAGAGCTACGAGAACGTCCTCTCCGGCAAGTACCCCCTCGCGCGGTATCTCTACGTCTACGTCTCGATCGACCCGTTCAAGTCCGGCGCGGAGAAGATCTCGCCGCTGACGAGCCAGTTCCTGCTGTTCGCGATCTCGAAGGAAGGGCAGGAGGTCGTCGTGAAGGACGGCTACTTCCCGATCCCCGAGAAGGTGGCGGCGGAGGAGCGGCGCAAGCTCCAGTAGCCGCGTCGCCATTCGAGCCGGCGGCGCTCCCGATGGCGCCGCCGGCCTTCCGACTGATCCTCCGCCGAGGCACAGGAGACCGCGTGGCGTCCTTACCGCAGCCGAGAACCGCAGCGCCGCCGCCCTCCGGCAAGAAGCTGGAGGAGACGCGCCGCTGGGTCAAGCGGGCCGACAAGATCACCCGCGCCGTCATCGTGGGCGGGGGCATCGGCGTCGTGCTTCGCGGTGTTCCTGATCATCTTCCTCATCGTGGCGGAGTCCCTGCCGCTCTGGAAGGGCGCCTCGGGGAAGCCCGAGAGCGCCCTCGTCTTTCCGACCGCCGGCGCCGATCCCGATCCTGACGACCCTGTCCGATCCGTATCGCGAGATCTTCGTCGTCCTTCGCGCCTCCGGCATCTTCCAGGAAGTCGACCGCAAGACGGCGAAGGTGACGCGGACGATCCCGCTGCCGGGTGCGGCCGGCCAGCGCGTCACCGCCGTCGGCCGCATCGCGAGCCGCGACTACCTGGCGATCGGCTTCGCGGACGGCCGGGCCGCCGTCCTGTCGGCGCGCCTGCAGGTCGACTTCAAGCCGCGGGGCCGGGTCTCGCGGTTCGACGTGCGGTCCGCGGGCGAGGCCCGGCTGCTGCCCGCCGGGCACGCCGGTGAAGGTCGTCGCAGCCGCTGCGCGAGGACTGGGGCAACGTCCTGCTGGGCTCTTCTGGAGGCGCCGACCTGGTGCTCGCGAAGCTGCCCGAGGAATCCGCCGACGACGACGCGCTGCCCGGGGCCGAGCCGGCGAGCCCTCGGTCGAGGACCTGTCGGGCCGGCTCAACGGCGCCCGCGTCACGGGCATCGCCGTCGGCGAGACCGGCCAGGAGGCCATCGTCGCGACCTGCGGCGGGCACGTTCCTGCCGCTCTCGATCGACGCCGAGGGCGCCGTCGCGCCGGCCGAGCTCATCACGGTCGAGCCGGAGGATCCCAGGCCCATCACCGCGGTCAGCTTCCTCCTCGGCGGCCAGTCGGTCGTCTTCGGCGACGAGGCGGGCCGCGTGTCCTCCTGGTTCCGCGTGCGAACGGCGGAGAACCCCAATCTGCGTCTCTTCCGCAAGATCCACGTCTTCGAGCCGATGCCGGCGGCCGTGACCGCGATCGGGATCTCGACGCGCAACAAGGGCTTCGTGACCGCCGACGCGAAGGGCGACATCTGGCTCCGCTACAACACGTCCGACCGGACCCTCCTGCGCTTCTCCGGACGCGGGTCGCCGGCGGACCGTTCGCCGGAATCTCCGGGCAGGGCGACGGCCTCTTCGAAGTCTCGAAGGCCGGCGTGCTGTCCACCTGGCAGATCTCGAATCCGCACCCGGAAACCACGCTGAAGAGCCTCTTCGGCAAGGTCTGGTACGAAGGCTACGACGATCCCGAGTACTCGTGGCAGTCGACGGGCGGCACGGACGACTTCGAGCCGAAGCTCTCCCTCACGCCCCTGATCTTCGGGACGATCAAGGCGACCGTCTACGCGCTCCTCTTCGCGATCCCGGTCGCCATCGGCGGCGCGCTCTACGCGTCCGTCTTCGCCGCGCCGCTGGTCCGGCGGCTGGTCAAGCCCGTCGTCGAGATCATGGCCGCGCTTCCCTCGGTCGTCATCGGCTTCCTCGCCGGCCTGTGGCTGGCGCCGTACGTCGAGCGCACGACGGTCGGCACGCTGCTGCTCGCGCCGGTCGTGCCGCTCGTCGTCGTCGCCGCCGCGCTCGGCTTCCAGGCGCTGCCGAGGGCGACGCGGACCCGCTTCGGGCGCGTCCGCGAGATCTTCCTGCTGATCGCGATCGTGATCGTCGCCGCCTGGGCCGCCTATCGGCTGGGGCCCTGGGTCGAGCAGGCGGTCTTCGGCGGCGACTACAAGGCCTGGCTCTTCCAGAACTGGCAGCTGAAGTACGACCCGCGCAACTCGATCATCATCGGGTTCGCGATGGGATTCGCCGTCATCCCGATCATCTTCACGATCAGCGAGGACGCCTTTTCCAACGTCCCGGCGCACCTTTCGGCGGCGAGCCTCGCGCTCGGAGCCTCGCGCTGGCAGACGGCGATGCGGGTGATCGTGCCGACGGCATCGCCGGGCGTCTTCTCGGCCGTGATGATCGGTTTCGGCCGCGCGGTGGGGGAGACCATGATCGTCCTGATGGCCACCGGCAACACGCCGATCATGGAGTGGTCGATCTTCAACGGGATGCGGACGCTTTCGGCCAACATCGCCGTCGAGATCCCCGAGGCGCCCTTCGGAGGAACGCTCTATCGGGTGCTGTTCTTCGCCGCGGCGATCCTCTTCGTGATGACCTTCCTCGTCAACACCGCGGCGGAGATCGTGCGTCAGCGGCTGCGCAAGAAGTACGAGGTCATCTGATGGGGTTCGCGCAAGGGGGAGGCCAGCGCGAATCCGGCGCGGTCTTCATCTGGCTGACGGGAGCGGCCCTGGCGGCCTCCGTCGTGATGATCGTCGGGATCGTGGCCCTCGTCGCCTCGCGGGGCCTCGTCGTGTTCTGGCCGCACGAGCTCGACGAGCTGACGCTCGAGGACGGCAGGAAGTACGTGGTCGACGTCCTCTCGCGCGAGGAAATTCCGCCGAGCCCGGAGAACCCGACGCCCGGCGAGCGCCTTCAGGTGCGGATCGCCAACCGCGACATCTACGGCCTCGACTTCCGCTGGATCCCGACCTCCGAGATCGTCTCGCGGGACGTCCCGCCCGACGCGGTGCTCGTCGAGCGCCAGGAGTACGGCCCCTTCCAGGGATTCCTCGTCCGCATCGAGGAAACCGACGGAAAGACCGTGGGGCCCGAGGATCCCGCGAGGTTCGCGAAGCTCCAGGCAATGGTCGGAGAGGCGCGGGACCGCCTGGAGGCGATCCGCCGGCATCGAGCACGGCCGGATCGGGCGGGTCAACTTCCAGCTCGAGAAGAGGCGGGTCGCGATCCGCGCCCTCGAGCGCGAGGATGCGAAGGGGAGCCCGGCGACTCTTGCGAAGATCGCCGGCTACGAGAAGCAGATCGCCGCCCTGCAGGCCGAGTACGAGACCCTGCGGGGTCAGGCGGAGGCTCTGGTCGCCGAGAACGAGAAGGCGAAGGTGACCTTCGCCGACGCAAACGGCACCGAGAAGACGAACCCGGTGTCGACGATCGTGCGCTTCTTCCGGCCGAACCGGCTCAACCTCTTCCAGAAGGTCGGGGTCTACTTCTCGCGCCTCTGGGAGTTCGTCTCCGGCCAGCCCCGCGAGTCGAACACCGAGGGAGGGGTCTTTCCCGCGATCTTCGGCACCGTCATGATGGTGATCCTCATGAGCGCCGCCGTCATGCCCTTTGGCGTCATCGCGGCGCTCTACCTGCGCGAGTACGCGCGGCAGGGGCCGCTCGTCCGGGCCGTGCGCATCGCGGTCAACAACCTCGCGGGCGTGCCCTCGATCGTCTTCGGCGTCTTCGGCCTCGGCTTCTTCGTCTACCTGACGGGAGGCGCCATCGACCGGCTCTTCTTCTCGGCGGCGCTGCCCGATCCGACGTTCAAGACCGGCGGCATCCTGTGGGCGTCGCTGACCCTGGCCCTCCTGACCGTGCCGGTCGTGATCGTCGCGACCGAAGAGTCGCTCGCCGCGGTGCCGCGCGGGGCGCGCGAGGGCTCCTATGCCCTCGGCGCGACGAAGTGGCAGACGATCTCGCGGGTCGTGCTGCCGGCCGCGCTGCCGGGGATCCTGACGGGCCTCATCCTGGCGATGGCCCGCGGCGCCGGCGAGGTCGCGCCGCTGATGATCACGGGGGTCGTCAAGCTCGCGCCGGAGCTGCCCTTCGACGGCAACTTCCCCTTCTTCCACCTCGAGCGCAAGTTCATGCACCTGGGATTCCAGATCTACGACGTCGGCTTCCAGTCGCCCAACGTCGAGGCGGCCAAGCCCATGGTCTACATGACGGCGCTGCTGCTCCTGGCGGTCGTCGTCGCGCTCAACATGACGGCCATCCTGGTGCGGGAACGGCTTCGACGGAAGCTGCGTTCCGCGACGTTCTGATGGAGGACGAGGCGAAGATGGAAACGCTCTCTCCCGCTTCGCCGGACGCGCTCGCGACCCGGCGACCCGAGACCGGCGGCCAGGCCAGGTCGGCGCCGGGCTCCGCGGAAGGCGCGGCCGCGTCGACCGGGCGGGTCGTCATGGACGTCCAGCACCTGAATCTCTTTTACGGCGAGAAGCAGGCGCTGTTCGACATCTCGATCCAGTTCCCCGAGAAGAAGGTCACGGCGCTGATCGGCCCCTCGGGGTGCGGCAAATCGACGCTGCTCCGTTGCCTGAACCGAATGAACGACATCATCGACGGCGTGCGCATCGAGGGGAAGGTGCTCTTCGACGGCGAGAACATCTTCTCGCCGCAGGTCGACGTGACCGAGCTCCGCAAGCGGTTCGGCATGGTCTTCCAGAAGTCGAACCCGTTCCCCAAGTCGATCTACGAGAACGTGGTCTACGGCCTGCGGATCCACGGCGTGCGGGACAAGGCGACCCTCGACGAGGCCTGCGAGCGCTCGCTGCGGGATGCCGCGCTTTGGGACGAGGTCAAGGACCGCCTCGACGAGAGCGGGCTTTCGCTCTCGGGCGGTCAGATGCAACGCCTGTGCATCGCGCGAGCGATCGCGGTCCGGCCCGAGGTCGTGCTCATGGACGAGCCTTGCTCGGCTCTCGATCCGATCGCGACGTCCAAGGTCGAGGAGCTCATCTTCGACCTCAAGAAGGACTTCACGATCATCATCGTGACCCACAACATGCAGCAGGCGGCGCGCGTGTCGGAGAACACCGCCTTCTTCATGCTCGGCCGGATGGCCGAGTACGATCGCACCGAGAAAATCTTCACCAACCCCGGGCAGAAGGTCACCGAGGACTACATCACGGGCCGGTTCGGGTAACGGCCGCGGGATGCCGGCGGCAGGTGGAAGAGGAAAAAGAGGGACAATGAAATCCGTAGTGATCAAGGGCAAGGACGCAGCGGCGGCGCGCGGCGAGGCGCACACCGGGGCGATGAAGCGCATCGCCCTCATCGAGGACGACGCGGACATCGCGTACACGATCCGGCTGAACCTCCGCAAAGAGAAGAAGTACCAGGTCGAGCACTTCGTCTCGGGGATCGCGGCGCTGGCGGCCGTGATGGAGAAGCCGTTCGACCTCGTGATTCTGGATCTGAACCTGCCGGACATCGACGGGCTGGCGCTGTGCCGGGAGCTCCGGCGGGCCGACGAGACCCGCAAGGTGCCGATCATCATGCTGACCGCCCGCGTCGAGGAGCGGGACAAGCTGCTGGGGTTCGAGATCGGCGCCGACGACTACATCACCAAGCCGTTCTCGATGCGGGAGCTGCTCGCGAGGGTCCACGCCCACCTGCGGCGCGTCGCCGCCTTCGAGACCTCCGAGGAGGAGGTCTTCCGGGACGGCGAGCTCGTCGTGGACCGCGCGCGCTTCGAGGTCACGCTCGTCGGCAGCCGCATCCACCTGACCAAGAAGGAGTTCGACCTGCTCTGGCTCCTGATCCGCAACCGCAATCGCGTGGTGACCCGGGACGCGATCCTGGCCCGGCTGTGGGATTACGACGCCGAGGTCGAAACGCGCACGGTGGACGTCCACATCCGGGCCCTGCGCCGCAAGCTCGGAGACCAGCGGATCGAGACCGTCGTAGGCCTCGGCTATCGCTACCGCGAAGGGGCACCGGCGTAGAGTGAAGCTCCGCGCCCGATTCACGGCCCTGTTCGCGGTCCTGGCGGCGGCGACGGTGGTGGCCCTTTTGCTGGTCTCCGACTCGGTCGTCGGCCGCGCCGTTTCCGAGCGTCTCACCGAGCGCTTCGGCCGGGAGCTCGAGCACCTGGCCGCGGACCTCGCGGGAGCGGGCGTGCCCGAGGCGTCGCGGGGCGCCTTCCTGCGGGCCTCGGCGAGGCAGCTCGAGTGCCGGATCACCTACGTCGCGCCGGACGGCCGGGTCCTCGACGACACGGATTTCGAGCCGGGCGACGTCGCCGGCATCGAGAATCACGCGCACCGTTCGGAAGTGGTCGAAGCGGTCCGCACCGGGACCGGGCAGGCGCGTCGGATCTCGCCCACGGAGCACCGGCCGATGCTCTACGTCGCCCGGAGGCTTCCCGATGGGAGCGTGCTCCGGCTGGCGGCGTCGGAGGCGCGCCTGCGCGAGGTCCAGCTCGCGTACCTGTGGACGATGCGCCTGACGATCGCCGGAGCGTGCCTGGGCCTCTTCCTCATCGGGTCCGCGGCCTCCCGGCGCTTCAGCCAGCCGATCGCCGACCTGACGCGGAGCGCCTCCGCCATCGCCGCCGGCGACTTCGCCCGGGACCTGCCGCGCTCGGGCGGCGAGGAGGTCCAGCTCCTGGCTTCGGCGATGCAGCGGATGAAGGACTCGCTCAACACCGCCCTCGAGCGCGCGGAAGGGGAGCGCCGCCTGGCGGCCATGGTCTTCGAGACGCTGCCCGACGGCGTCGCGGTCGTCGACGCGAAGCTCAAGGTTCTCGAGTCCAACGAGCGCTTCTCGGTCATGACGGGCGTGCCGGCCCCGTCCGGGCGCGGAGTCTACGAGCTGCTCCGCGAGAAGCCGCTCTACGACTGTTTCGAGACGACCGTGCGCACGGGGGAGACCAGCGAGAAGACGGTGCGGATGCCCGACGATCGCGTCTGGCAGATCACGGTCGCGCCGCTTCCGGCGGGCCACCGGGCCGCCGCCGTCGGCGTCCTGCGCGACGTGTCGCGGCTCGAGAAAACCGAGGCGATGCGGCGGACCTTTGTCGGCGACGTGTCGCACGAGCTGCGCACGCCGATCGCCTCGATCGCGGCCGCGGCCGAGACGCTCGCCGACGGCTCGCCCGACCGGGCCGAGACGACCGAGCTGCTGGGCCTCATCCGGCGGCAGTCGGACCGGATGCGGGAACTGATCGACGACCTCATGGACCTGGCGCAGATCGAGAGCGGCGCCGTTCCGCTCGAGCGCGAGGAGATCCCGCTCCACGAGCTGCTCTCGGAGGTGGCGGAGGACCTGGAGCAGGCGGCCCGCGCGCGCAACGTCGAGGTGCGCGTCGTCGGCGACGCGGCCGTCGCGGCCGTGGGTGACCGCCGGCGGATCGGCCAGCTCGCGCGCAACCTCATCGACAACGCGATCAAGTTCTCGCCGGAGCGGGCGCCGGTCGTCGTGCGCGTGTGGCGGCAGGGCGGCCGCCCGGGCTTCTCGGTCGAGGACCTCGGGCCCGGCATTCCGAAGGCCGAGCGCGACAGGATCTTCCAGCGCTTCTACCAGGTCGACCGCTCGCGCTCCAAGGTCCGGCCGGGCTCGGGGCTGGGGCTCGCGATCGTCAAGCACATCGCCCAGCTCCACGGGGCGAGCGTCGAGGTCGAGGGCGAGGTGGGCCAGGGCAGCACGTTCATGGTTCGCTTTCCAGCGCTGGCGTGAAGATCTCGCGAAGGCCGGCGTAAGGCGGACCTGAAGTTCTGCGGTAGGATGACGCCGCTCCGTGCGAGCGGCCATGCTGAACATCCTTCCGAGAGACGAGAAGTACTTCGACCGCTTCACCGAGCTCGCGGTGCGGATCCACGAGGCGGCGAAGATCCACGCCCGGTTCTTCGAGGGCGAGGCCTCGGTCGCGACCGTGGCCGACCAGGTCAAGCGCCTCGAGCACGAGTGCGACGAGATCTCGCACGAGATCCTGCGGCGGCATCGACCGGACCTTCATCACGCCGATCGACCGCGAGGACATCCACCAGCTCGCCGTCCGGCTCGACGACGTCATCGACCTGATCGACGGCACGGTGCGCCGCCTCTCGCTCTTCAAGATCGAGAAGCCCACGCCGCTCTCGCAGACGCTGTCGAAGCTGATCGTGTCGACCACCGCGGAGCTCGTCGAGGCCGTTTCGCAGCTGCGCAAGCAGAAGGGCGTCATGGAGCGCTGCATCCGGATCAAGCAGCTCGAGAACGAAGGCGACGTCGTCTACCACGGCGCCATCGCCTCCCTCTTCAGCGGGGACATTCCGGCGATCGAGGTCATCAAGTGGAAGGACGTCTACGACAACATGGAGCGCAGCATCGACTCCTGCGTCGCGGTCGCGCACGTGCTCGAGAGCGTCGTCCTGAAGCACTCGTAGCGCGCTCGCGTCGGCCATGATCTACGTTCTCTTCATCATCGCCATCGCGCTCGTCTTCGATTTCATCAACGGGATGCACGACTCGGCGAACTCGATCGCCACGGTCGTCTCGACGCGGGTGCTGTCGCCGTTCCAGGCCGTCTTCTGGGCCGCCTTCTTCAACTTCGCCGCGGCGTTCTTCTTCGGGACGGCGGTGGCCAAGACGATCGGCTCGGGCCTGATCGACATCACCGTCGTCAACTCCGACGTCGTGCTCGGAGGCCTTCTCGGCGCGATCCTCTGGAACCTGATCACGTGGTATTTCGGCCTGCCGTCCTCCTCCTCGCACGCCCTGATCGGCGGGTACGCGGGCGCGGCCATCGCGCGGGTCGGCATCGGCGCGATCGTTCCCGGAATGGCTTGGGTGAAGACCCTCGCCTTCATCGTGCTCTCCCCGCTCATGGGGATGGCGATGGGCTGGGCCCTGATGGTCGGCGCGTCGTGGATGTTCCACAAGGCGCCGTACGGCTCGGTCGACCGCTGGTTCCGGCGCGCGCAGCTGGGGTCGGCGGCCGCCTTTTCGCTCTCCCACGGCACCAACGACGCTCAGAAGACCATGGGAATCATCGGGGGGCTCCTCGTCGCCAACCAACACCACTTCACCGATCCGGCCTCCAGCTTCCACTGGATGCACCTGCCGGACCTGAGGACCGTTCCGTGGTGGATCATCCTGTCGGCGCATGCGGCCATCGGTCTCGGCACCCTTACGGGGGGCTGGCGCATCGTGCGCACGATGGGCAGCCGGATCACGAAGCTGAAGCCCTTTTCCGGCTTTTGCGCCGAGACCGGCGCCGCCGCGACCGTGATCGCGGCCTCCGTCTGGGGCATCCCGGTCTCGACGACGCACACGATCACCGGCGCGATCCTGGGCGTCGGGCGCGACGCAGCGGTTCTCGGCGGTTCGCTGGGGTGTCGCGGGGCGGATCGTTTACGCCTGGGTGCTCACGATCCCCATGGCCGGCGACACTCGCGCGCAAGCTGTCGGGTTCGCGATCCTACCCGGCGACGCCGACTAGCGGGAACCTTCCCCGCGCGTCCGGAAATTCCCGGAGTCGGGGCGCTCGCCGCCCTTTTCGACCAGAAAAAAGAAGCCCCCCGTCTCACTCGGGGGGCTCGAAGGAGGAGATCTGTGTGCCTGCCTGTATTACGGAGAACGGGGGGCATTTGTTGAGGCCGTCTTTTCGTGCCGGCGGCCCCGGCGGTTGCGTGTATTTTTGACGCCGCGATGACGCCTTCCCGCGGGTACCGAGGGCCCTTGATCCGGCTGCGGCTCAAGCCGGGCCGCGAGGCCTCGGTCGCGCGCCGGCATCCGTGGCTCTTCTCCGGAGCGGTGGCATCCGCCGACGGCGACGGATCGCGACGGGCACGCCGAGGTCGTCGACGCCGGGCGCCGCGCCGGTCGCCCGCGGGGCCTACTCGCCGGACTCCCAGATCGTCGCGCGGCTGTGGACCTTCGACGGCCGCGTGCCCGACGGCGCCCTTTTCCAGGAGCGTTTCGCCGCGGCGCGCGCAGCTGCGAGCCCAGGTCCTGCCGCCCGAGACGACCGGCTACCGCGCCGTCAACTCCGAGGGCGATCTGTGCCCGGGCGTCCTCCTCGACGTCTATGGCGACACGGCCGTCCTCGAGCTGACGACGGCCGGCACCGAGACCTGGCGGGCAGAGCTCGAGCGGCCGGTCGCGAGATCTTCGCGCCGGGGCGGCTCCTCGTCCGCGAGAGTGGCACCGCGCGGGACCGGGGAGAGACGCCCCTCCCGCGGCGGTGGCCAGGGCGGAGAGGACCGCGCTCCTTTCCTCGAAAACGGCCTGCGCTTTCTCGCCGACCTCGGCTCGGGCCAGAAGACGGGCTTCTTCCTCGATCAGCGCGACAACCGCGCTCGCGGCTGCGGGCGCTGGCGCGAGGGCGCACCGTCCTCAATCTCTTCTCCTACTCGGGCGCATTCTCGGTCGCCGCTCTCGCCGGAGGCGCGACCCGGGCGCGTCGACGTCGACTCCTCGGCGGCCCGCGCTCGCGCTCGCGCGCGAGAACCGCCGGGCGAACGCCATGGCGGTCGAGGACGCCCGACTTCGTCGAGACCGACGTCTTCGACGACCTGCGCCGCCGCGTCGCGGCCGGCGAGCGGTGGGACGCCGTCGTCTGCGATCCGCCGGCGTTCGCGAAGAAGCGTGCCGACGTCGACCGCGCCGCGCGTGGCTACAAGGACATCAACCGCCTGGCCATGGCGCTCGTCGCGCCCGGGGGGTGGCTCCTGACCTGCTCGTGCTCGGGCCTCGTGGACGCGGATCTCTTCCAGAAGATCGTCTTCTCGGCCTCGGTCGACGCCCGCGCTCCGTTCGCGCTCGCGGCCCGGCAGGGCGCCGGGGCCGACCATCCGGTCTCGCTCGACTGCCCGGAGGGGGAGTACCTGAAGGGCCTCTGGCTGACGCCGTCTGCAATAATGACGGGCATGTTCCTTCCCGGCGCTCGCCCTGCTTGCCGCCGCGTCCGCGCCCGCTCGTCGAGACCGGCCCGGCGGTGTTCCGTGCGCCGGCGGCCAAGCGCGCCGTCGTCTCGGAGCTGACCCTGGCCGCCGCCGAGGCTGCCCGCCTCCGCCCGCCACGACCTGCCGGCCCTGTCGGCGCGAGAAGCCGCCGAGCTGCTGTCGAAGGACTCGCGCTCGCGGATTTCGCCGCAAGGTGCCGGCGGTGAAGATCGGCATCTCGCGGGCCCTGCCGGAGCGCGTCGGTTTCTCCGGGCTGCCCGGCGGATCTCGCGCCCGGACGGTCGAGCGCGGTGGCGGGCGGCCTACTTCGAGCGCTCGGCCGACGGCCGGTCTGACCTGGACGGCCGGATTTTCTTCGGCCGGCGCGGGCGCGCTGCGCCTCCACATCGCGAGCGCGCAGCTTCCGCCGGGCAGCCGCGCCTACGTGTATTCGCGCCTCCGGCGAGGTCGCACGGCCCGTACGCCTTCGAGCGCGGCACGCGCGCCGAGGGCTTCTGGACGAACACGGTCTTCGCCCCGTCGATCTTCCTCGAGGTCCAGTTTCCCGCGGGCGCGGCCTTCGACGCCTCGGCCGCGCGCCTGTCCGTTTCGGCGATCGTCCACATCGAGCACCCCGGCTTCGCGCCGGGAAACGGCGCGGGCCGGCTCCGGACCAAGGAACAGTCGTGCTTCGTCGACGAGGCGTGCGTGACGCCGGCCGAGTTCCCGAACGTCGACGAGGCCTCGAACGCCGTCGCTCAACTGAGCTTCGTGGACGGCGGCGGAAGCTACGTCTGCACGGGCGGGCTGCTTGAACTCCGAGCCGTCGACGTTGGTGCCGTACCTGCTGACGGCCAACCACTGCTTCAACAACCAGCCGGCCGCGACGTCGCTCGAGGCCGTGTTTCAGTACGTGCGCGCCTCGTGCAACGGTCCGGAGCCCTCGCCGGTCGGCTTCCCGCGCACGCTCGGGTCGACGCTGCTCGCGACCGGGGAGCAGAGCGACTTCACGCTCGTCCGGCTTGTCGGAGCCGCCGCCCGACGGCAGCGTCTTTCTCGGCTGGACGACGAGCGACATCGCGTTCGCCGGAGGCACGATCCTCTACCGGCTGAGTCACCCCGACGGGCGGCCGCAGTTCTACACGAAGGAGCAGGTGAGCGACCCGCCCACGCCCGTGACCTGCACTGGGCGTCGATCAGGGGGACTTCATCTACGAGAAGGACCTCGTGCGGAGGCACCGGCGGAGGCAGCTCCGGCTCGCTTCTCTATCTCCAGAACCTCCAGGTCGTCGGCCAGGAGGCCGGAGCCTGCGGGACCGACGTCCAGGACGACTGCGACGTCGTCGTCAACTCGACGATCGACGGCGCCTTCCGCGTGACCTTCCCGTCCGTCCAGCCCTGGCTCTCGCCGGGCACGCCCGGCCCCTGCACGCCGAGCGCGACGACGCTGTGTCTGAACGGCGGCCGCTTCCGCGTGACCGTCGCGTGGGCGACCAACACGGGGGAAGCGGCGCCGGGCAGGGCGTGGCGCTGACGTCCGACTCGGGCTACTTCTGGTTCTTCAACTCCGCCAACATCGAGCTCGTCGTCAAGGTCCTCGACGCGTGCACGGTCAACGACCACTTCTGGGTCTTCGCCGGCGGGCTGACCAACGTCGACGTCGTCATGACGATCACCGACACGGAGACGGGCGCGCAGCGGACCGTACACCAATCCGCTCGGAACGGCCTTCCAGCCGTTGCAGGACACGTCCGCGTTTTCGTGTCCCTGATCGCGGCGTGACGGCCGCGCCGCGCGTCGCCATCCTCGGCCCGGCGCCCCCGGACCGCGGCGGCATCGCGCGGGAGACGGCGCTTCTGGCCGCGACGCTCCGGGAGCGGGTCCCCGATCTCCTGGTTCACGTTCTCCCGGAGGTATCCGCGCTGGCTCGATCCGAGGCGCTTCGACGTCGACCCGGGTCTTCCCGCCGCCGACGCGACGCCGATCCTCGACTATCGCTCACCCGGGTCCTGGAAGCGTACGGCCGAAGCGATCGCGGCCGTTTCGCCCGGCGCCCTGCTCGTCCCGTGGTGGACGGCGTTCTGGGGCCTGCCGTACCGGGCGGTCCTGCGCCGCGTGGCGGCGCTGTCTCCTGCCACCCGCCGGGTGCTCCTCTGCCACAACGTCGAGGACCACGAGGGCGGCGCCTTGCGCCGGTTCCTCGCGCTCGGGGCGTTTCTTTCGGCCGACGCATTCGTCGTGCACACGGCGGCGGATCGGGACCGGCTGGGCAAGCTCGCGCCGGGCCGGCCGTCGCTCGTGCTGCCGCATCCGGTGTCGCCGCCGTCCGCGACCCCCGCGCGAGGAGGCCCGCCGGCGCCTCGGAATCTCCGGGTCCGCTCGTGCTCTTCCTCGGTCTCGTGCGGCGCTACAAGGGCGTCGATCTCCTCCTCGACGCCGCTCCCGAGATCGTGCGGAGGACGGGGGCCTCGATCGCCGTCGTCGGCGAGGTCTTTCCCGACGCGCAGGAGCTCTCGCGCCGCGCGGCGTCGAGCCCCGTGCGCGAGCGCATCCTCTGGAAGGACGCCTACGTCACCGAGGAGGACGATGGCCCTGTGGCTCGCGGCCTGCGACGTCGTGGCGCTTCCGTATCGCGCGATCTCGGGCAGCGGCATCGCGGCGCGGGCGTTCGCGGCCGGACGGCCCGTGGCGGCCGCCGCGGTCGGCGGGCTCGCGGAGTCGGTCGAGCCCGGCGTCACGGGCGAGCTCTTCCCGGCGGGCGACGCCGGCGCGCTCGCGCGGCGATCGAGAACGGTGATCGCGCGGGGCGCCGAGCCTACGCGCCCGGCCTCGCCCGCGCGGCCTCGGACGCGTCCTGGCCGCGCTACGCGGATGCGCTGCTGACTTCGTCGCCGGCTGCCGTCCTCGGCGCCGCCCGGCCTCGCCCCGGCCTGCCGGTATACTCCGCCTCCCATGAACCTCGAGTTCTCCGAGGAGCAACAGCTGCTCCGCGACTCGGTCCGCAGTTTCGCCGAGGAGGTCATCCGGCCGCGGGCCGCGACGATCGACCAGACCGGCGAAGTTCCCGCGGGACCTGTTTCGCGCGGCCGGTGAGCTGGGGCTGGCGGGGGTCGCCGTCGCCGCCGGAGCACGGCGGCTCCGAGATGGACGTCGTTTCCTATTCGATCGTGATCGAGGAGATCTCGCGGGTCTGCGCCAACATGGGCGTCATCCTCTCGGTCAACAACTCGCTCGTCTGCGACCCGATCGAAAAGTTCGGCAACGCCGACCAGAAGAAGCGTTTCCTGACGCCGCTCGCCCGGGGCGAGAAGCTCGGCTGCTTCGCGCTGACCGAGCCGGACGCGGGATCCGACGCCGGGAACCAGAAGACCCGGGCGGTGCGCGAGGGCGACGCCTACCGGATCTCGGGTCAGAAAGTCTTCATCACCTGCGGGCAGGCGGCCGACCTGTGTCTCCTCTTCGCCATGACGAACCCGGAGAAGAAGGTCCGCGGCATCTCGGCCTTTCTCGTCGACGCCTCGGCTCCCGGGCTTCGACCGGTCGCACCACCAGGTCAAGCTCGGCGTCAATGCCTCGGGCACCGTCGAGATCTTCCTCACGGACGTCGTCGTCCCGGCGGCCGACCGTCTCGGCGAGGAGGGCGACGGCTTCAAGATCGCCATGGCGACGCTCGACGGCGGGCGGATCGGGATCGCCGCGCAGGCCGTCGGCATCGCGCAGGAGGCCTTCGAGGCCGCGGTCGTCCTATTCGAAGGCGCGCAAGGCCTTCGGGAAGCCGATCGCCGAGTTCCAGGCGCTGCGCTTCTACCTCGCCGACATGGCGACCGACGTCGACGCGGCGCGCCTGCTGACCCGCAAGGCCGCCGCCGCCAAGGACGAGGCGAAGAAGACGGGCGGGCGGTACTCGATGGAGGCCGCGATCGCCAAGCTCTTCGCGGCCGAGATGGCGCAGCGCGTGACGACGAAGGCCCTGCAGATCCACGGCGGCTACGGCTACACGAAGGAGTACCCGGTGGAGCGCAACTTCCGCGACGCGCGCATCACCGAGATCTACGAGGGCACGAGCGAGATCCACCGGCTGATCATCGCCCGGGAGATCTTCCGCGACAGCGGGCTCTCGATCGGATAGGACGCCATGGGCCAGACACGCATGTTCCGGGACCGCGTGGTCTCGATGGAGCAGACCCTCGAGGGAGGGGAGAAGCACCTGCCGCTCCTGAAGGAGCTCTGCCGCGAGGCGCTGCCGGAGTTCGAGTATCGCGAGCACTCGCTCGACCACGAGCGCGACGTCTTCGTCATGGACCTTCAGGGGCCGGACGGGGCGCCGAAGCGGATCGCCTGGACGCGCATGGTCCTCTTCGACGCCGAGCGCATCCCGACGCTGACCGGAGACCCGGCGGCCGAGCTTCGGCGCAAGATCGTCGACTTCGTCCGGAGCCAGGCCGAGAGGCCCGAGATCGTCGTGACGTTCCGGCACCTCGAGGAGGGCTGGGTCGACACGCCCGAGCCCCGGCGCGAGGGCGGCGGTCGCCGCCGTCGGCGCGGCGGACGGGGAGGCCGGGGGGCCGAGCGCGGGGGGCCGGAGCGGCGCCCGGGCGCGCCTTCCGGCGGCCCGCCGGCGCAGCGTCCGCGTCGCCGCAGGCCTCGCCGCAGCGCGCGACCGGGGCCCCAGCGCCCGCCCGGCCGCCGCGTCCTCCGGCGGCCCCGAGGCCCGGCGCGGCCCGAGGCCCCGCCGCCGGCGCGGCCGCCGGGGCCGCCGCCCAGGGCGAGGGCGGGCCGGGAGGCAAGCGCCGCCGTCGGTTCCGCCGGCGCCGCCGCGGCGGACGGGGAGGCCGCGGGAGGCGCGCGCGGGCGGACGCCCGTCGGGCGCCGGGACCGGCGGGGCCGCCGGCATGAACTTCGCGCTGACGGAAGACCAGGCCCGCATCCGCGACGCGGTGCGGGAGTTCGCGGCCGCCGAGATCGCGCCCGGCGTGGCCGAGCGCGAGAAGAACGAGACGCTTCCCGCGCGAGATCCTCGGCCGGCTCGCGGAGATGGGCATTCTCGGGCATGATGGTGCCCGAGGCCTACGGGGGCGCGGGCGCCGACGCGCTCTCGTACGTCCTCGCCGTCGAGGAGCTGGCGCGCGTCTGCGCGTCGACCGCCGTGATCGTCTCGGTCAACAACTCGGTCGCCTGCTATCCCGTCTGGAAGTTCGGCAGCGAGCGGCAGAAGGCGACGATCCTGAAGGAGCTCGCCTCGGGCCGCGCCCTCGGCGCCTACGCGCTGACGGAGCCGCAGTCGGGCTCCGACGCCGCCAACCAGAAGACGCGGGCGGTCCGCGACGGGTCGTCCTACGTCCTGAACGGGGCCAAGGCCTGGATCACCAACGCCGGCGAGGCCAAGTGGTACGTCGTGATGGCGATGACGGACCCCTCGGCGGGCACGCGCGGCATCACGGCTTTCCTCGTTTCGGCCGACGACGCAGGGCGTGCGCGTCGGCGCGCCCGAGGACAAGATGGGCCTGCGCGCCTCGAAGACCGCCTCGGTCTTCTTCGAGGACGTCCGCGTGCCGGAGGACCGGCGGCTGGGGGCCGAAGGCGAGGGCTTCACGATCGCGATGACGACCCTCGACCACTCGCGCATCGGCATCGCCGCGCAGGGGATCGGCATCGGCCAGGCCGCGTACGAGGCGGCCACCGAGTACGCCCGGACGCGCGAGACCTTCGGAAAGAAGCTCGCCGAGCACGAGGCCATCGCGTTCCAGGTCGCGGACATGCGGGTCCAGCTCGAAGCGGCCCGCGTGCTGACCTATCGCGCCGCGCTGCGGTCGGAGATGCCCGGGCGCGCGCTACTCCAAGGAGTCCTCGATGGCCAAGGTCTACGCCACGGAGGCCGCCAACGCCATCGCCAACCGCGCCGTCCAGATCTTCGGGGGCTACGGCTACTCGAAGGAGTACGCCGTCGAGCGCTACTATCGGGACGCCCGCGTCACGACGATCTACGAAGGCACGAGCGAGATCCAGCGCATGGTGATCGCCAAGAACGTTCTCGCCGGAAGGTGACCATGACGGAACCCGAAGACCCCATCCTTCCGAAGACGAGGCCGACGAGGCCGAGCGACGGTCGAAGCCGAGACCGAGGTCGTCGAAGCCGCAGTGGCCGAGGCTGCCGAGGCTCGATGCCGCCGCCGTCGAGGCCGCGACCGAGATCTTCGAGGCGGCCGAGATCGCCGGGGCCATCGAAAACCTCGACGCCGGACGAAGCCGACGAGGACGACGAGGACGACGAAGCCGACGAAGCCGACGAGGACGAGGACGTCGGCGCCCTGCCGCCGCCGGCCCGCCGCGCAGGCCGTCACCGGCGCGCTCAGGCCGGCCCCGGGAAGGGCCCGCGCCCGGACCTGATCGACCGGCGGGATCCGCTCTACCGGGAGTGCAAGGGCTACCGGCTGCGCCTCGACCCGCCGGACCTCGCGCGCCTGCGCGAGCTGCCGGGCTCGCGCGGCAAGTCCGACGACGAGATCGGCGAGGCCTTCTTCGACGGGCAGGCCGAGCGCCTCGCCTCGGCGATCGCCGACGACGTCCCGACGCCCTCGGAGATCCGGGTCGTCGTCGACCCGTACTCGCGGCAGGCGTTCCTGGCGCTGGAGAACCGGATCCGGGGGATCCTGAGCTTCTAGTCCTCGACCGGCCCGGGCTAGATGTCGGCCGTGATGACGATCCGCTGGGCCTTCTTCAGGTGGGCCTTCTTCTGGTGCGGGTCGATCGAGACGGCGATCTCGCCGGGCTCGGCGCCCGGCCGACGAGAGGACGTCGGCCCAGGCCTCGGCCCGGTACCTCAGGAAGTCCTCCGCGACGGCAGGCTCTTCGCGGCCTTCGAAGTCGGGCATGGCCTTGAGCTTGTCGACTTCCGGACGGTCCAGGACGAAGGCGTAGCCGTCGCGGTCCATGCGGTAGGTTTCGGCGCGTTTTCGGGAGTTGATGTCCATGGGGGAATTTTAGGGCATACGATGCGTTTTTTCGCGCGCATGAACCTCGATCGCAGGCTCACGGGGATCCCTGCGCGCCGCCGGGGCGCTCGCCCTCGCGCGTCGGCCGCTGCGCGCTTCCGGCCGCGGCGTCGGCCGAGCAGAACCGCAACCACTTCGACACGGATTCGCTGATGCGCGCGCCGGGCTTCTTCGACCTCGTCGTGCTCGGCGAGCCCGGCAAGACCCGGTGGCTCGTCCTGACGGACCCCAACCCGCCGTCGGCCCCGAACCGCCTGGTGCAGACCGAGCCGCGTCCGCCGGCCGGACTCGATCGCCGCCGCGCTGCGGCGCAACCTGCGCGTTCCAGGACGGGACCGCCTCCACGTTCGTCCGCCAGGGCCCCGGGCACGCCGGCATGGTCCTGCGGATGACGGACGAGAAGAACTTCCTCCTCGTCCTCGTCGACACGGCGACGGGCGAGGTCGTGCTCTCGTCGCTACCCGCGACGGACCTGCCGCCGAGCTCGGCCGCGGCCGGGGCGCCTTCCCGCATCCGTGGCAGAAGCTCGCGGTGCGGCTGGCCGGGCCCGTCGTCGCGGTGACGCTTCGCGCGACAAGCCGCTCTTCGAGGCGAAGGACCCGAAGCCGGCCGCCGGCCGCGATGGGCCTCGCGGCGATGCGCCCGGCGGCTACGAGGTCGTCCGTTCGACGAGTTCGAACCGTCCACCGTTCTGAGGCCGGGCCCTAGGGCGCGACGGCGGCCGCGAACACGAAGCGGCCCTTCTCGACCTTCAGGATCACGGCCGGCTTGACGGGGTTGCGGTCGGCGTCCATCGTGATCGTGCCGGTGACGCCGGGGAAGTCCTTCGTCGAGGCGAGCGCGTCGCGGATCCGCTTGCCCTCGGTCGATCCCGCGCGCTCGATCGCGTCGGCGAGCAGGCGCGTCGCGTCGTAGGTCAGCGCCGCGATCGAGTCGGGCTCGCTGCCGTACTTCGCCTCGTAGGCGTCGACGAACCGGCGCACCGCCGGCGACGGGTCGTCGACGGAGTAGTGGTTCGAGAGGTACGCGCCCTCCATCGCCTCGCCGCCGATCTCGACGAGCTTGGGCGAGTCCCAGCCGTCCGCGCCGAGAAGCGTCGCCTTCAGCCCGAGCGATCCTCGCCTGGCGGGCGATCAGGCCCGCGTCCGTGTAGTAGCCGGGGACGATCAGGACGTCGGGAGCGAGCGGCCGCATCGCGGTCAGCTGCGCGGAGAAGTCGCTGTCGCCCTCGACGTACTTGAGCTCGCTGACGATCCGGCCGCCCGCGGCCTCGAAGGCCGAGCGGAAGGCCTCGGCGAGGCCGACCGAGTAGTCGCTGCGCGCGTCCACGAGGATCGCCGCGGTCTGCGCCTTCAGGTCCCGGCGCGCGAAGGTCGCGAGCGCGCAGGCCCTGGTAGGGGTCGATGAAGCAGACGCGGAAGACGTAGTCGCCCTTCTTGGTCACCTCCACGTTCGTCGAGGAGGGAGAGATCATCGGCACCTTGTAGCTCTGGGCGATCGGCGCGGCCGCGAGCGTGCGCGAGGAGGCGTTCTCGCCGATCAGGGCGACCACGTGGTCGCGCGTGATGAGCTTCGACACGGCCGACGCGGCCTCCGCCGCCTCGCCGCGGTCGTCCTCGGAGAGGAGCACGATCGGCTTGCCGAGGACGCCGCCCGCGGCGTTGATCTCGGCGACGGCCAGCATCGCGCCGTTCTTTCCGGAGATGGCGAAGGTCGCGGTCGGGCCGGTCAGGGCGCCGAAGAAGCCGACCTTGATGCCCTGACGGTCGGCGGCGTGCTCGCCGCCGCAGGCGGCGAGGAGGGTGAGGGAGGCGATCCCGATCGATCGGAGCCGGCGCGCGCATACGCGCATTCTAGATGCGAGACCCGTCTGATAGGCTAACGCCCCTTCTCGGAGCGAAGACCTCACATGAGCTCAAACAAGTCCTACGACCTCATCATCATCGGCTCGGGCCCGGGCGGCTACGTGGCTGCGATCCGGGCGTCGCAGCTCGGCCTCTCGGTCCTGATCGTCGAGAAGGAGCCGCGTCTGGGCGGAGTCTGCACGCTCTGGGGCTGCATTCCGACCAAGGCCCTCCTCCACACGGCCGACCTGCTCGAGGAGGCCCGCCACGGCGCCGACGTCGGCGTCGCCACCCGCGAGGTCCGGCTCGACATGCCGGCGGCCCTGAAGCACAAGGAGAAGATCGTCCGCCAGTCGACCAACGGCATCTCCTATCTGATGAAGAAGAACCGCGTCGACGTCGCCGCCGGCTTCGGCCGCCTCGCCGGCGCCGGCCGCGTGTCCGTCACCGGCGCCGACGGGGCGGAGACGGTCTACTCCGGCAAGAACGTCATGATCGCCACCGGCTCGACGCCGCGCGCGCTGCCGGGGATGGACATCGACGAGAAGACCGTCCTCTCCTCGACCGGGATGCTGGAGCTCTCCGAGGTGCCGAAGTCGCTCGTCGTCATCGGGTCGGGCGCGGTCGGCGTCGAGTTCGCGTCGATGCACGCCCGCTTCGGGGCCAAGGTCACGATCGTCGAGGTCCTGCCCCGCATCGTCCCGGTCGAGGACGAGGAGATCTCGCGCGAGCTCGCGGCTTCCTTCAAGCGGCAGGGGATCGCGATCTACCCCGGCACGCGCGTCGAGCGGATGACCCGGAGCGACGCCGGGGTCGAGATCCTCGCCCGCTCGGCCGGCGACAAGACCGAGACCTTCCGCGCCGAGAAGGTGCTCATGGCCGTCGGCCGCCGCCCGCTGACCGACGGGATCGGCCTCGAGGCCGCCGGTGTCGCGACCGAGAAGGGCTACGTCCAGGTCGACGCCTTCATGCGGACCAACGTCCCGGGCGTCTACGCGATCGGCGACGTCCTGCCGACGCCCGCCCTGGCGCACCTCGCCTCGGCCGAGGGGGTCGTCGCGGTCGAGCACATGGCCGGCAAGGAGACGCGGCCCATCAACTACGACCAGGTCCCCGGCTGCACCTACTGCTCGCCGGAGATCGGCTCGATCGGCCTGACCGAGGCGAAGGCCCGCGAGCGCGGCTACGACGTGGTCGTCGGCAAGTTCCCGTTCTCGGCCATCGGCAAGGCCCGGATCCTGAACCAGGCCTCGGGATTCGTGAAGATCGTCGCCGAGAAGAAGTACGACGAAGTCCTCGGCGTCCACATCGTCGGCCCGTCCGCCACCGAGCTCATCGCGGAAGCCGGGGCGGCCCTCAAGCTCGAGGCCACCTCCGAGGAGCTCGTCCGAACCATCCACGCCCACCCGACGCTCTCCGAGGCGATCCACGAAGCCGCGGAAGCGGTCGGCGGCCACGCGATCCACATCTAACCGTCGCGAACGCTGCGCTCCGGGTCTGCGCCTGGCGGCGCACCGGTTCGCGGCTCGCCTGCAGGCTCGACCGCGAACCTGACCCTGCGCTCCGCGTTCGCTCCCGCGGCGCGAGGCGTCCTCCGCTGCGCTCGCGGAGATTCCTCGCGCCGCGAACGTAATTTTCAGACGTGCTGAAACTGGAGCTCGCGGCGCGGATAGTCTCCCGACCGAAGGGAGGGAGTCGGTGCGCCCGAAGGGCGCAGGTCCCGGCGCAAGCGAAGGCGACGGTCTACTGCGGCTTCGTACCGTCGGCCGCCGAGGACATGGTCGGCGGATTCGCGCCACTCGTCGCGGAGGGCATCGTCGGAGGCGCGCCCGGCGAGGACTGGACCCCCGAGCTCGGAGGCGCCGCGTAGCTGCGGCCGATCTGATAGTCGTCGGACGCCGCGGCGTCGGGCGCGAGCGATTGGCCGAACTTCAGGTCGCTGTAGAAGCCCTTTCCGAGCTCGGGGCCTCCCTTCTTCGGGGCCACCGCCCTCGCGTTGGTGGGGCCGGCCTGGGTGCTGCCGCCCTGCATCGCGAGGTTGCCGATCTGCACCAGGGTGTCCGCCGGTTGCGTCGCCGCCTCCGGATCGATCTTCGTGACGCGGAGGACGTCGGCCTTGCGCAGGCTCTGGAGCGTGCCGGACGGGTAGGCGTGGAAGAGGTAGGTGTTGCCTTTGATCAGCGGCACGTCGATCGAGATCATCTTGCCCGTGGGGGCGAGGTCGATCTGGTAGTAGGCCTTCTGCGCAGAGGCCGCCAGGGGGACGAGGACGCCGATCAGGACCAGGATCTTCTTCATCTGCTGCTCCTCTCGGACTCGCCGTCCGGTCTACTGCGGCGGGGCGCTTCCGCTGGTCGCCGCCGGCATCGTCGGGACGCCGTTCGACATGGTCGCGTTGGCCGGCGCGTACGCGTCCGACACGCCGGGCGTTCCCTGGTAGAGCCAGTTGCCCTGGGGGGCGCCGCTGATTCCGGGATTGCCCTGGAGCGAGCTCATGTTGTTGGGCCCGGCCTGAGCGCCGCCGCCCGGGGGAGTCCCGATGGAAACGACCTGGTCGGTCCCCTGCATCGCGAGGTTGCCCTCGACGCCCATGCCCGTCTGCCTCTGCTCGGCCCAGAAGGCCTGGTCCCCCGTCAAGGGCGAGATCAGGCGGACGTCCGTCTTCCGGATGCTCATGAGGGTGCCCGACCGCCACGAGTGGAAGACGAACGTGCCGTTCTTCAGCACCGGGAGGTCGCTGGCGAGCAGGAGCCCGGTGGGATAGAGGTCGATCTGGTAGACCGTGTCCGTCGACTTCCCGGTCAGCCGCGTCATCTTCTTGACGTACGCCTTCGGTATCGTCACGGACGCGCCGTCCGGCCAGGCCTGGAAGACGTACGTATCGCCGACGAGCGTCGGCTCGTTGAGCGAGACCGCAGTCGCGCTCGTTCCTTTGGCTTCCAGCTCGAGCTTGAACATGTGCTGCTGTCCCTCGAGCGCGAAGGCGCAGGCGAGCAGGACCGCGCAGGCGGCAAAGCGCTTCGACATGACCCACCTCCTGGTCGGCAAGATTTCAGATTATCACGCGCCCGCGCTGGCGGCCGCCCCGCCGCCGGGTCGGCCGGCCGGGCCCGGAGGCCCGCAAACCCTGCCTGATATGAAGGAGATACGGGTCCCGCCCCGGCGCGCCCCGACATAGAATGGCGGACTCGAAATCGAGCAAATGAGCCAGGAAGCACCGCGCCCGCACGACCTCTCCGCCCTCCGCATCCAGCGCGAGCCCGAGCGCCGCGGCGGGGGCCGGGGCTGGCTTCTCCTCGGCGCGGTCCTGGTGGTCGCGGCCGGCGCCGCGGCCTACCTGCTGGCCGGCCGGGGGCTCCGGCCGAAGAAGGTCGAGGCCGTCACGGCCTCGGTCGTCACGGAGGGGCAGGCCACCACGGTCCTGACCGCGACCGGCTACGTCGAGGCCGAGCGGAAGGCCGACCTGTCGCCCAAGATCACCTCCCGCATCACGGAGCTGAACGTCACCGAGGGCACTCGCGTGAAGAAGGGCGACATCATCGCCCGCCTCGACTCGACGGACCTCGACGCCCAGCTCGCGGAGGCGCAGGCCGGCTGGGTCAACGCCCAGGCCGAGCTCGAGCGCCAGAAGGCCATCTTCGAGCAGGGGCTCTCGACGCGGTCGGCGCTCGACGCCGCCGTCGCCAGCGAGGCGGCTACGCGCGCGCGCGTGCGCTACGTCGAGGCGCTCCTCGACTACACGATCATCCGCGCGCCCTTCGCCGGCGTCATCACGGCCAAGCGCGCGTTCGTGGGCGAGGCCGTTTCGCCGTTCGGCTCCTCGCCCTCGGGCGGCGGGTCGGGCGGCGCGATCGCGACCCTCGTCGAGTTCTCGTCGCTCTACGTCGGCGCCGACGTCAACGAGGCCAACCTCTCGAAGCTCGCGAAGAACCAGCCGGCCGAGATCTCGCTCGACGCCGTGCCCGACAAGACGTACCACGGGCGGCTGCGTCCAGATCGTTCCGGCCGCCGACCGGCAGAAGGCCACCGTCCGCGTCAAGGTCGCGTTTCTCGACGCGGACGACGGCGTCCTGCCGGACCTCTCCGCGCGGGTCAGCTTCACGGCGGAGCCGACGCAGGGCAAGGAGGCGCGGTCCCGGATCGTGGTGCCGAAGGCGGCGCTGACGACGCTGGACGGGCGGACGGGGGTCTTCCGCGTCGTCGACGGCCGCGCGAAGTTCACGCCCGTCACGGCCGGGGGCGACGTGCAGGGGCAGGTGGAGGTCACGCAGGGGCTGCAGGGCGGCGAGCGTCTCGTCTCGCTCGCCGGCGGGCTCGTGCTAAAGGACGGGGACAGGATCCGCGTGGAAGGGCAGGAGTAACCGTGGCCGAACTGCGGGGCGTTCGGCTCGAGTAGGGGCGGCCCTTGCGGCCGCCCGTGAAGCGGGGCGGGGACAAGCCCCGCCCCTACGTACCGGGGGCGTTTCCGGGTGGAAGGACAGGGGAGTTGACATGGCCGAACCGCTGATTCGCATCGAGAACGTCGAGAAGGTCTACCGCCGGGACCAGATCGAGATCCCGGTCCTCATGGGCATCCAGCTCGACATCCCGGAGGGCGAGTACGTCGCGCTGATGGGCCCGTCGGGCTCCGGCAAGACGACGCTCCTGAACCTGATCGCCGGAATCGACTCGCCGACGCGCGGCCGGATCGTCATCGGCGGCCGGGACATCGCGACCATGGGGCAGACCGAGCTCGCCCGCTGGCGCTCGAACACGGTCGGCTTCATCTTCCAGCTCTACAACCTGCTGCCGGTCCTCACCGCGTTCGAGAACGTGGAGCTGCCGCTCCTCCTGACGCCGCTGAAGAAGGCCGAGCGCCGCAAGCACGTCGAGACGGCGCTCTCGATCGTGGGCCTCGTCGGACCGGATGGACCACTACCCGCGCCAGCTCTCGGGCGGCCAGGAGCAGCGCGTCGCGATCGCGCGCGCGATCGTGTCCGACCCCAAGATCCTCGTGGCCGACGAGCCCACGGGCGACCTCGACGCGAAGTCCGGAGACGAGATCCTCGAGCTGCTGCGGCGGCTCAACGAGGAGTTCGGCAAGACGATCGTCATGGTCACGCACGACCCGAAGGCCGCCGCCCGCGCCCACCGCATGGTGCACCTCGACAAGGGCGTCCTCCACACCGACGAGCGGACGGAGACGGGCGCCGGGAGGAAGGCATGAAGTACTTCCGGCTGATCTGGAAGAACGTCTTCCGCAAGAAGCTGCGGACGACGCTGACGGCGAGCTCGATCGTCCTCGTCCTCGTGCTGATCGTCATCCTGACCGGCCTCCTCCAGGCCATGCAGGCCGACCCCTCGGGCGGCCGCGGCGCCAATCGCCTCGTCGTCCAGCACGCGACGGGCCTCGGCAACTTCCTGCCTCTCTCGCAGCGGCAGCGGATCGAGCAGATCCCGGGCGTCGTCGCCGTTTCGCCGCAGATCTGGTTCGGCGGCGTGTACAAGGACGACAAGCCCGAGAACTGGATCGGCCAGCTCTCGGCGGACCCGGAGATCTACTTCGACAAGGTCTTCGACGACGCGACGATCGACCCGGCCGTCAAGGCCGAGTGGAAGGCGACGCGCAACGGCTTCGTCGCCGGGCAGAAGATCGCCGACAAGTTCCAGTGGAAGAAGGGCGACCACATCATCCTGAAGGGGACCTACATCCCGATCAACGCCGGAGCTCGTCTACGTCGGCCCCTTCAACGCCGGCGACGAGACGAACATCTTCTTTCACAACGAGTACCTGAACCAGGCGGACTGGTTCGGAGCGAACAAGGTGACCGGGATCTACTACCTCAAGGTCGACAGCGGCGAGAACGTGCCGCGGGTCGCCGCCACGATCGACCAGATGTTCGAGAACAGCGACTCCCCGACGAAGACGCTGACCGAGAAGCAGTTCCAGCTCCAGTTCATGGAGATGATGGGCAACGTCAAGTTCCTCATCAACGGCATCTCGCTCATCATCCTGTTCGCGGTGACGCTGATCGTGGCCAACACGGTGGCCATGTCCGCGCGCGAGCGCGTCACCGAGATCGCCGTCATGCGGACCCTGGGCTTCGGCCGGACCCACATCCTGGGGTTCATCCTGTCGGAATCGGTTCTGATGGCGCTGCTCGGCGGCTGTCTCGGCGTCCTGCTCGCGAAGTTCTTCTTCATCCCGATGCTGCTGGCGGTCGGAAACAAGACCTCGATCTCCATCTGGCTGACGAACTTCCGGGTCTCGCCGGAGACGCTGCTGCTCGCCTTCGGCGTCTCGGTGGGCGTCGGGATCCTGGCGGGCTTCGTGCCGGCCATCCGCTCCTCGCGGCTGAACATCGTCGACGGCTTGCGGAAGGTGGTGTAGCCATGGCCATCCCCGTCAAGTACAACCTCCGCAACCTCGTCGCCCGCAAGACCTCGACCGGGATGACGGCCTTCGTGATCGGCCTCGTCGTCGCGGTGTTCCTGTGCGTGCTCGCGCTCGTCCAGGGCGTGACGCGGACCCTCTCGGTGACGGCCTCGAACCGCAACGTCCTGACGATGCGCGTGGGCTCGCAGGCCGAGATGCAGAGCGTCATCACGCGGGACCAGGCCGACCAGATCCAGGCCCTGGCCGGCATCGAGCGCAACGCCACGGGAAAGCCCTACGTCTCGCCGGAGCTGCTGACGCTCATCAACGTTCCGCGCTCCGACGGCAAGTCGTTCTCCAACGTCCAGGTCCGCGGCATGGCGCCGATCGGGGTCGAGATCCGGCCGGCCGTGACGATCGTCGACGGGCGGATGTTCAACCCCGCCACCAACGAGGCCATCGTCTCCCGCAACCTCTCGAAGCGGTTCGCGGGCATGAAGGTCGGCGACACGATCAAGTCGGGAAGCTTCCGGTGGGTCGTCGTCGGCCTCTTCGCCGCCGACGGCAGCGCCTACGAGTCGGAGATCTGGACCGACGTGTCGGACCTCCAGCAGCAGACCAAGCGCAACATCTACTCGTCCGTCTTCGTGCGGACGTCCGGACGCCGACGCGGCCGGCCGCTACATCGAGACGGTCAAGGGCGACCAGCGCCTGAAGCTCGAGGGCAAGACCGAGCGCAAGTACTACGACGAGCAGATGATCACGGGCGCGCCCATCAAGGCGCTCGCGTTCATCGTCGGCATCTTCACCGCGATCGGGGCCGCCTTCGGCGCCATGAACACCATGTACGCGCAGGTCTCGGCGCGCACCCGGGAGATCGGGACCCTGCGGGCGATCGGGTTCTCGCGGCGCTCGATCCTCGTCTCCTTCGTCATCGAGGCCCTGATGCTCTGCCTGGCCGGGGGCATCCTCGGGGTCGTCTTCACGTTCCTGGTCTTCAAGCTCTTCCTGACGCAGCCGACCGGGACGATGAACTTCCGGACGTTCTCCGAGGTCCTGTTCAACTTCCGGATGACGCCGCAGTTGATCGCCGGCGGCCTCGGGTTCGCCCTCGCCATGGGCGTCCTCGGCGGCTTCTTCCCGGCCTTCCGGGCCGCGCGCCTCAAGATCACCACCGCCCTTCGCGAGGTCTAGTCGGGGCGACCCCGTAGACTCGTGCCGTGCGGATCCAGTTCTACGGCACGAAAGGCTTCGTCGAGGAGTCCTCGAAGGCGCACGCCGGCCACTCGGCGTTCGTGCTCGAGTACGGCGGGTTTCGCCTGCTCTGCGACTTCGGCGAGAACCGCAAGGGCATGCTCGCGAAGATCCGCCCGGACGCGATCTTCGTTTCGCATGCGCACCCGGACCACGGCTGGGGGCTCTGGGAGGGCACCGAGGCGCCCGTCCACGCCTCGGCCGTGACCCACGAGCTCCTGCGCGAGCTGCCGATCCTGAACCGGGTGACGCTCGAGCCGGAGGACGCCGGTCGACATCGGCCCGTTCCGGCTGAGCGCGCACCCGGTCGTCCACTCCGTGCGCTGCCCGTGCGTGGCGGCGCGGATCGAGAGCGGCGGGTTCACGCTGGTCTACTCGGGCGACATCGTGGCCTTCGAGCACCCGGAGGCGGCGCTGACGGGCGCCGACCTCTACATCGGCGACGGCTCGACCCTCCGGGGCTCCCTCGTGCGGCGCCATCCGAGCGGTGTGCTGATCGGCCACACGACCGTGCGCGCGCAGCTCGGCTGGCTCTCGCGCTTCGGGATCCTGCGCGCGATCTTCTCCCACTTCGGCAAGGGCCCGATCGAGATGGGGGAGGAGGCCCTCAAAGCGGCGCTCGAAGTGCTGGCGGCCGAGAAGCCTCCCGGCTGCTCGGTGACCGCGGCCCACGACGGGCTGGAGCTCGAGCTCGGGACGCCTTGACCGCTGAATCTCGTTAGTATTAAATACTAATATGGATAGAAAGCTGGTCCAGGTCGGAAGCTCCCTGGCGGTCACGCTGCCCTCCGAGGTCGTTCACGCTTTCAAGCTCAAGAAGGGGCAGACCGTCGAGGTATCGGTCCATCCCGTCACCGGGGCGGTCACCATCCGTGCGGGCGTGAAGTACTTCGAGGACGGCAAGGTTACGAAGCGGTTCGAGAAGATCGTCGAGGAGACGCGGCGCCGCTATGACGAGGCCTTCCGGGTCCTGGCGAAGTAGTGGTCGTCTACCTTTCGCCCGAACAGATCCTCGAGCTTCACGCGGTGCAGATCGCGCACTACGGAGGGAGCGGCGGCCTTCGAGATCGCGGCGGGCTCGAATCGGCTGCGGCGCGTCCGGCGATGACGTTTGGCGGAGACGATCTGTACCCGGACCTTCCAGCGAAAGTGGCCGCCCTCATGCACTCGCTCGTCATGAACCACCCATTCGTCGACGGGAACAAGAGGGTCGGGGCGCACGCGGCCGTGGTCTTCGTAGCACTCAATGAGTTCGAAACCGACATCACGCCGAAGGAGCTCGAGGAAACGACGATGGCCATCGCCCGCGGAGAGATGGAAATCGAGGCGCTGACGATCTGGTTCCGCCAGCGGCTCGTGCGGCGGGACTGAGACTGGCCCGGGGCGTCTACTCGAGCCGCGAGCGGTCGTGCGCGGGCAGGGCGGGTCCGGTCGCGCCGACCGGCGGTTCGGGCCGCGCCTCGGCCATGGCGTGCCCGGCCTCGACGACGGCGCGGCGCGCCTCGCCCGAGCGCTTGATGAAGGCGAGAAGGCCTCCCGCCATCATGACGTAGAAGCCGCCCCAGACGAGCGCGATGAGGGGCTTGCGCGTGACCTCGATCGGAGAGCGACTCGACCGTCGCCGCCTGGAACTCGTCGGCCGGGTTCTTCGACACGCCCGTCAGCCGCACGACGACGGCGCCGTCGTTCGGGCGAAACGGCGAGGACGCGGAGCTTCCCGCCCGGCACGCCCGGGATCTCGAACTCCTCCCCCTGCGTCTGGATCCCGTCCAGGTGGAAGACGTACTTGACGGTCATGTCGTGCTGCGAGCCGTCCGGCGGCGTGATCGTCAGGTCGGTCAGCACGAGGACGGTCTTCTCGCCGCGCATCATGGCCGAGCGGTCGGCGTTGAAGTCGCGGAAGGTGAAACCCGTGCCGTCGATGTTGGTCGTGGTGCCCTTGGTCAGCCGGACGTCGCGGCCGACCATCTCGCGGCTGGCCCGGGTCGTACTGCTGGGGCGCGATGTACAGGTCGGTCACGGCGGAGCTCTTGATCGACGGGTTCGCCATGAGCTGGCCGGTGCGGCTGTTCTCGTACATCTTGGGGTAGGCGTAGAAGGTCTTGCCGGCGGCCGTCTCGACCTTGACCTCCATCGCCTGCTTGCTCCGGGAGGTCGCGGGCACGACCCGCAGGAAGGTCAGCTTCGAGTCGCCCGCCTTCATCGGCGTGTTGATCTTGAGCGTCAGCCGCTGCGTCTGCGCGTAGACCCCGGAGATCACGACTCCGGCGAGCATGATGCCCACGCCGACGTGCGCCAGGTAGCCGCCCGCTCCGCCGAGCTTGCCGGTCGAGGCCTTGCGCAGCGACGGCCCGCAGGTTCATGTCGGCCGAGAAGGCCGCGGTGAAGATCAGGAGCGAGCGGCTCGACCCCACGCGCGCCGAACCCGAGGGCCGCGGCGAGAACGACCGCCGCGACGACGAGCGACCGGCGCGAGCTCGCGAAGAGCTCCTTCAGCGTCGTCCCCTTCCAGGACACGTAGGCGACGATGCCCGACAGGAGCAGGAGCAGGAACCCGACCGGGGTGGTGGTCCGGCCGTAGAAGGCGATCTGCACCTGCGAGGGCGTGCCGGAGAGACGCGTCAGGAGCGGGGCCGAGGTCCCGAGCAGGATCACCAGGCCGAGCGCGCAGAAGGTCGCGATGCCGAGGATGAAGAGGACGCTGCGGGACAGGAGCGGTCCCTCCTCGTCGGAGGCCGTGGGGATCGACCGCCAGCGCCAGGCGATCAGGACGATCGACAGGCCGAGGAACGTCCCGAGGATCGCGACGAGCCAGCCCGTGATCCCGAGGTCGATGAACGAGTGCACGGAGAAGTCCGCGAGCACCCCCGAGCGGGTCAGGAACGTGCCGTAGAGGATCGTCGCGTAGGCGGTGCAGGCGAGGATGAGGTTGACCTTGCGGTGGCGCTTGCGCGCCTTCTGCAGGAACATCCCGTGCACGAGCGCCGTCGTGAAGAGCCAGGGCACGAGGCTCGTGTTCTCGACCGGGTCCCAGCCCCAGTATCCGCCCCAGCCGAGCGTCTTGTACGCCCAGTAGCCGCCCATCAGGATCGCCGTGCCGAGCGTCAGGAACGTCAGCAGCGCCCACGGCAGCGTCCGCGCGATCCAGCCGTCCCAGCGCTTCTTCCAGAGGGCGGCGATCGCGAAGGCGAACGGCACCGAGAGCGACGCGAAGCCGATGAACATCACGGGCGGGTGGATCACCATCCACGGGTCCTGGAGCAGCGGATTGAGCCCCACGCCGTCGGCCGGCACGGGAGGCGGGAGCAGCTTGAACGGGCTCTGCTTGCAGAGGATCGCGATGATGCCGAGGAAGGTCGCGAGGTACACGATCATGACCGGCGCTTCCTGCTCCTTGGCGCTGCGCCAGACGAAGAGGCCGATCAGGGCGCCGAAGAAGCACCACAGGAGGAAGGAGCCCTCCTGGCCGGCCCAGAACGTCGAGATCAGGAAGTGGAACGGAAGGTCGAGGCTCGAGTAGGAGTTGACGTAGGCGACGTCGAACCGGTGCTGCAGGAGCAGCGTCATCAGGATCGCCGACGCCACGATCACGCACGTCGCAAACGCCGTGTAGGTCGTGCGGGCGAGCGGCAGCAGGTCGCGCCGCCCGCGATCGACGGCGAAATACACGCCCGACCGACGCGAGGCCCGCGAAGAGCGCGCCCCAGATCGCGACCACCCCGGGCCAGACGTACATCAGCTGGTCGCCGCCGGGGCCACGGGCTTGCGCCGGGTAGGCCTTCTCGACCTCCGCGCCCTGGTACTTGGAGGGGCACTTCACGAGCAGCTTCTCGGCCTCGATTCGGCCGTCCTGGAAGCGGCCGATGGCGACGATCGAGATGGCGTCCTCGAAGTTGCCGGGCCGGGTGCCGCGGTAGACGACCGGCATCCGGTGGCCCGCGGGATCCACGAGATCGAAGGAAAGCTCCTCGCGGGTGGTGTCGTAGCGGTCGCTCTCCTTGTCGAGGCCGCCCATCACCTGGACGACGCCCTTGGACTTGCGGGCCTCGTCGAAGGAGAGGTACGGCGTGAGCGTCTTCTGGAAGGCGCTCAGGCCGAAGCCCAGGAAGGCGAGCGTCAGCACCGCGGCGATCCAGTAGCCTCGTTTCATGGCTTGCGCTCCGATTCGGACAGGCGCCGGTCGAGGCGCCAGAGATAGACAAAAGAGCCCCACCCAGATCACCACGTTGACGGCCGCCAGGTAGACGAGGCTTCTCACGGGTTGAGTCTCTCCCTTCTTTCGAGCCAGTTCAACTGTCGCAGGGGACAGGGCCACGGCTCTGATGCGTATGCATTAGGCCTCCGGGGACGCCGGGGCCGATTTTCGGGTCCGACGGGTTCGGGAGTAGATGCGGGGCCGAAGACGGCCTCGGGGTCCGGCTTCGGGATGGCGGTGAGAAAGGAGAAGCGTCGTGAAGATCGCGGACTTCCTGCTCGCGCTGGCCGCCCTCTCCGGGAGCCTCGCGCTCTCGGCCGAGACCTGGACAAACGTGCCGCTCTCGACGCGCAGTGCGTCGACAAGGTCAAGGCGATCCCGACAAGCACACCGCCAAGTGCGCCCTGGCGTGCGAAGACGGCGGCTACGGGATCCTGGCCGCGGACGGCGCCTTCCTGAAGTTCGACGCCGCCGGCAACGCCAGGGCCGTGGCGGCCCTCCAGGCGACGAAGAAGAAGACCCCTCCGGGCCACCGTCGAGGGAACGCTCGCCGGCGGGGAGATCCAGGTCAGCTCCCTCAAGCTCGACTGAGCCGCGCCCGCGCGCCAGGCGCGCCGCGCGGGCCTCGAGCGAGAGCATCCAGACGAAGAGGCCGGAGAAGCCGGCGAGGGCGCCGAAGAAGACGACCCGCGTGGGCGTGTCCATCAGGATCTTGCCCTGCGGATTGATGACGGTCTGCGGGTGGAGCGAGGCCGTCACCCGCGGCGCGATGAACACCAGGAAGGGCATCAGGACGGCGGCGAAGAGGGCATAGGCCGCCGCGATCCGCGCGCGCCGCTCGGGGTCGTCGACGGCGGCCCGGAGGAACATGTAGGCGGCGTACAGGAAGACGAGCAGCAGGTACGAGGACTCCCGGGGGTCCCAGTTCCACCAGGAGCCCCACATGATGTTGGCGAAGAGCGACCCGGTGACCAGCGTCAGCACGCCGAAGAGAAGGCCCAGCTTGACCGCCGCGTATGCGACCTCGTCGTGCCAGGGATCCCGCCGCCGCAGGTACGCGAGCGAATAGCCCGCCGCGACGAGAAACGCCAGGGTCGACGTCCAGGCGCAGGGGACGTGGAAGAAGACGATCCGCGAAGATTCGCCGATGAACCCCTCCGCGGGCTTGGGCCACAGGAAGGCCGCCGCGACGATCGCGGCCATGTACGGCAGCAACGCCAGCTTCAGGATCTTCATCCGGCCTCCTGCATCCGGAGTTCTAATCCTCCCACGCCACTTCCGCAAGCAGATACGCGGCGCAGGACGCGGCCCCGTCGTAGGCGATCAGCACGCGCAGCGGCGTCCACGCGTCGCCGCCGCGCGTCGCGGCCAGCGTCGCGGAGATGGCCGTGAGCAGCAGCGGCAGGACGAGCGGAAACGCGACGAGCACGAACAGCACGTTCTTCTGGCCGGCCCGCGCCGTCAGCGCCGACAGGAACGTCGACACCACCGCCAGCCCGAACCCGCCGAAGAGCACGGCGGCGAGCGAGGGTGCCCGGCGCGGCGACCGTCCAGTCGAGCAGGAGGAAGAAGCCGGGGATCACGACCGCGGCGATCGCCAGGAAGAGCCCGAAGTTGAAGAGGGCCTTCCCGGCCAGCACGAGGGAGCCCGACAGCGTCTTGCGAAGCGCGAGCCCGGTCCCCGTCTCCTCCTCCTGCACGAAGGCGCGGGGCAGTCCCGTGGCGGCCGCGAAGAAGAGGATGATCCACAGGAGCGCCGCCTGCAGCGGCGGCCGGTCCTCCTGCGGGAAGGCCGAACGGCCCGATCGCGTAGGAGGTCAGCGCCAGCGACGTCGCGGCGAAGAAGAGAACGGCGAGCGTCGCGATGCGCCGGCGCAGCTCCTGGCGCGCGTCCTTGGCGCAGACGGTCCAGACCTGCGCGGCCAGGCTCACGCGGGGCTCTCCGGCCGGGCGCCGAGCTCGACCCGCCGGTCGGGCTCGACGAGGTCCCGCTCGTCGTTGGAGGCGAGGACCACCGCGCCGCGGCGCCGCGCGGCCCCGACGAGGCCGTGGACGATCTCCCGGCCTTCCACGTCGAGACCCGAGAAGGGCTCGTCGAGCAGGAGGATCGCCGGATCGAAGAGCATGGCGAAGGCGATCCGCAGGCGCTGCCGCATGCCGGTCGAGTACTCGTCGACGCGCCGATCCGCGGCCGTGTCGGCCAGGCCCGTCTCCGCCAGTCTCCGCCGGATGTCGGCTACCGGCAGGGGATGGCCCGCGGCTTCGCGGAAGAAGTGCAGGTTCTCCACCCCGGACAGCTCGCCGTAGAACGCGAGGTCCGGCCCGGACCAGCCGATCGCCAGCCGGCGCTCGGCTCCGGCCAGGCTCCGGCCCTCCCGCTCGACGTGCACGCGGCCCGCGGTCGGGCGCAGCAGGCCGGCGAGGATCTTCAACAGGGTCGTCTTGCCGCTCCCGTTTCTCCCCGTCACCGCCGTCAGTCCGGATTCGACCCGGACGGACAGACCGAAGAAGAGGGGAGGCCCGGCGAACGACTTCTCGAGGTTCTCGGCGAACAGCGTTGTCGAAAGCACTCTGTCGATTGACGATACCATCCCGCCCCCGCTTGAAAACCCGGCGACGGCTTGGGTATGATGCCGGCGCTCTCGGCGGCGCCTTCGAAGAAGCGCGTCGGTCCCGGAAGCACGGTCTGCCGAGATTTCACGTTAAGGAGAGTTCGATGTCCAAGCGCGCTCGATTTCTGCTTCTGGCGGCGGCCGCGTCCCTGCCGATCCTGGCCTGCGGCGGCCAGAAGGACGAGGACGCGTTGATGGAAGACGAGGCCCCGGCGGCCTCGCGCGGCCGCCCCGGCCGGCGCGTCCGCGGCGCCCCGGCGGCTCCCGCCGCCGGCGGCGCGACCCTGACGGGGAAGATCAACTTCGACGGCGCCGCCCCGGCGATGCCGCCGATCAAGATGGATGCCGACGCGTTCTGCAAGTCCGAGCACAAGGAGCCCGTGTACGACCAGGAAGTCGTGGTCAACCCCAACAAGACGCTCCAGTGGGTGCTCGTCTACGTCAAGGAGGGCGCGGCAGGCAGCTACCCGGTGCCGACCGAGCCCGTGACCCTCGACCAGCACGGCTGCCAGTACCGGCCGCACGTCTTCGGCGTGATGGCGGGCCAGCCCATCAAGATCCTCAACAGCGACGGCACGCTCCACAACATCCACGCGCTGCCGAAGAAGAACACCGAGTTCAACATCGGTCAGCCCTTCAAGGGCATGGAGACGGTCAAGAAGTTCGAGAACCCCGAGCTCGGAATCCGGTTCAAGTGCGACGTTCACAAGTGGATGGGCGCGTACACCGGCGTCTTCAACCACCCGTTCTTCGCGGTGACCAACGACCAGGGCGCCTTCGAGATCAAGAACCTCCCGCCGGGCAACTACGTCATCGAGGCCTGGCACGAGAAGTACGGCCCGCAGACGCAGAACGTGACCATCAGCGGGGCCGAGGCGAAAACGCTCGACTTCACCTTCAAGGGATAGTCCGGTAATCTACCCCGCCGTGAACAACACTTTGCGGTTCTCGCGCGCCGTCCGGGCACTCCGGCCGGCGCTTTTCTTTTTCGCGGCGGCGCTCGCCCCGGCGGCCGCGGGCGCGCTGCCGTTCTGGCTGCGCCTGCCCGAGCAGGCCTCGACCTATGCCCACGAGATCGACGCGATCTTTCACCTCATCATGTGGATCACCGGCGTCATCTTCGTGATCGTCGAGGTGCTCCTGCTCTACTTCCTCTGGAAGTACCGGCACCGCGAGGGCCGGCGGGCGCACTACACGCACGGCAACAACCGGCTCGAGGTGATCTGGACGATCGTGCCGGCCCTGATCTGCGTGATGCTGGCGCTCCTGTCGCGGCGCATCTGGACGGAGATCAAGGAGCGCATGCCCACCGACGCGGTCCAGGTCCAGATCACGGGCGAGCAGTTCGCGTGGAACTTCCGCTACGCCGGGGCGGACGGAAAGTTCGACACGCCCGACGACGTTCTGACCCTCAACCAGCTCCACTTTCCGGTCGGCAAGCCCGTCGTCGCCACGCTCTCCTCCAAGGACGTCATCCACTCGTTCTTCCTGCCGGAGTTCCGCGTCAAGCAGGACGCCGTGCCGGGCATGAAGACGCGGATCTGGTTCGAGGCCAACCGCGTCGGAAACTGGGAGATCGCGTGCGCCGAGCTCTGCGGGCTCGGCCACTACCGGATGAAGGGCTTCGTCACCGTCGACACGCCCGAGAACTTCCAGAAATGGCTGGCCGAGCAGGCCGCGGCGCAGGAAGCGGAACGGCAGCCCGCGCCGGCCCAGGCGGTCGCGGCCGCGGAAAAGGGAGGCAATTCTTGAGCACCGTCGCGGTCCCCCGCGAAGCGCACGCCCACGCGGGCGTCCATGCGGCGCCGACGTCGTTCTGGCGCAAGTACGTCTTCTCGCTCGACCACAAGGTGATCGGCATCCAGTACATGTTCTACGCCCTGGCGATGCTCGTCGTCGGCGGGCTGCTCGCGACCCTCGTGCGGTATCAGCTCGCGTGGCCCGGCCGGCCGCTGCCGTTCATGGGCAAGCTCGCCCCGGAGGGCATGCCCGGCGGCGTGATGCTGCCCGAGTTCTACAACTCGCTCTTCACGATGCACGCGACGATCATGATCTTCTTCGCGATCATGCCGATCCTGATCGGCGCGTTCGGCAACTTCGTCGTGCCCATCCAGATCGGCGCCCGCGACATGGCCTTCCCGAGGCTCAACATGATGTCGTTCTGGGTGGCCGTGCCGGCGGCGGTCATCATCATCTGGTCGCTTCTTCGTGACCGGGGGCGCGGCCGGAGGCGGCTGGACCTCCTACGCGCCGCTCTCGGCGATCCAGCCGAGAGGGCCAGACGCTCTGGCTGATCTCGCTCCTGATCCTCGGCCTCTCGTCGCTGCTGACGTCGGTCAACTTCATCACGACGATCATCAACATGCGCGCGCCCGGGCATGACCTTCTTCCGCATGCCGCTGACGATCTGGGCGCTCTTCATCACGGCGATCCTGCTGCTGCTGGCGCTGCCCGTGCTCTCGGCGGCGCTGATCATGCTGCTCTTCGACCGGACGCTCGGCACGACGTTCTTCCTGCCGGCCGGCCTCGTCGTCTCGGGGCAGGCGCTGACGAACGCCGGCGGCGGCCAGCCGCTGCTGTGGCAGCACCTCTTCTGGTTCTTCGGGCACCCCGAGGTCTACATCATGATCCTGCCCGCGATGGGCATCGCCTCGGAGATCCTGCCGGTCTTCTGCCGCAAGCCCATCTTCGGCTACCGCGCGATGGCGTACTCGATGATGGGGATCGCGGTCCTCGGGTTCATCGTCTGGGGACACCACATGTTCCAGAGCGGCATGAACCCGATCCTCGGCACGACCTTCATGATCTCGACGATGGTCATCGCCGTGCCCGTCGGCGATCAAGACGTTCAACTGGCTGGGGACGCTCTGGGGCGGCGACGTCCGCTTCACGACGCCGATGCTGCAACGCCCTGTCGTTCGTGTCGATGTTCGTCATCGGCGGCCTCTCCGGCATCTTCATGGCCTCGACGCCGGTCGACATCTTCATCCACGACACCTACTTCATCGTCGGCCACATCCACTACGTGCTCTTCGGCGGCTCGCTCTTCGGCGCGTTCGCCGGCCTCTACTTCTGGTACCCGAAGATGTTCGGCCGGATGATGAACGAGACGTGGGGCAAGATTCACTTCGGGCCATCACCTTCGTCACGTTCAACCTCGTGTTCTTCCCGATGCACTTCCTCGGCATGCGGGGCATGCCGCGCCGGATCTACGACTACACGCAGTACTCGCTCTTCAAGAACCTGCAGCCGATGAACCAGATGATGACGTATCGCGCTCTTCGTCCTCGGCGCGGCGCAGCTGATCCTCGTCCTGAACTTCTTCCTGTCGCTCCGGCGCGGCAAGGTCGCGGGCCCGAACCCCTGGCACGCCAACACGCTCGAGTGGCAGACCTCCTCGCCGCCGCCCCACGAGAACTTCACGGGGCGCATTCCGACGGTGCACCGCGGGCCCTACGAGTTCAGCGTCCCCGGCCGCGCTTCGGACTACTGGCCGCAGTCCGAGGCCCCGACGGGCCCGGCTCCCGCGAAGGCGCATGGCTAGTTCCCCGGAGGCACGCGGCCTGCACCGCTACGCCGTCGCCGTTGCCGCGGCGACGCTCGTCCTGATCGTCGCGGGGGGCCTCGTGACGTCGACCGAGTCCGGCCTCTCGGTTCCCGACTGGCCGACGACCTACGGCTGGAACATGTTCACGTTCCCGCTTTCGAAGATGGTCGGCGGGATCAAGTTCGAGCACACGCACCGGCTCATCGCCTCGACCGTGGGGCTGCTGACGATCGTCCTCGCGGTCTGGCTGGCCCGGCGCGAGGAGCGCCGGTGGGTGCGCCGCCTGGGCTACGTCGCGCTCGCTGACCGTCGTCGCGCAGGGCCTGCTCGGCGGGTTGACGGTCCTCTATTACCTGCCCACGCCCATCTCCGTGGCGCACGGCTGCCTCGCCCAGATCTTCTTCTGCCTGACCGTCGCGATCGCCGTCGTGACCTCGCCGCGGTTCCGGCAGTTTGCGCCGGCGAGCCTCGCGACCGCCTTCCGCGCGAACCCCGTCTCGAGGATCGCGGCGGCGACGGCCGGCGTCGTCTTCGTGCAGCTTCTCGTGGGCGCGGTCATGCGCCACACGAAGTCGGGCCTCGCGATCCCGGACTTCCCGCTCGCGCTCGGCCGGATCGTTCCGCCGCTCGACGCTTTCCCGGTCGCGATCGCCTTCGCGCACCGGATCGGCGCCCTCTGCGTGGCCGGGCTCGTCGCCGCCTCCGTGGTGCGCGCCTTCCGCTCGGGACGTCCCGGCCTCCGGAAAGCGGCCGCGTGGCTCGGCGCCCTGGTCGCCGTCCAGGTCACGCTCGGCGCGCTCACGGTGCTCTCGAAGAAGGACGTCGTTCTGACGACGGCGCACGTCGCGACGGGAGCGTTGCTACTCGGCTCGACCCTGGCGCTCTCGGTTTCGGCGCTCGCCCTCGAGCGGCGCCGCAACAACGTCGTGCCGATCCGGCCGTCGATGCCGGGAAGGGCGGCCGGATGGAAGTAGCGCGCGCCGCGGCGGCGCTGCCGGTCGAAGAGGCGACGTCGCGCTTCTCCGACTATCTCGAGCTCGCGAAGCCCCGGATCACCATGCTCGTCCTGGTGACGGCCGGCGTCGGCTACGCCGTCGGCGGCGGTCCGGGGAGCTTCTCGGGCCTGGCCTTTCTGCTCTTCATGGTCGGCACGGCCCTCCTGTGCGGCGGAGCCTCGGCGCTCAACAACTACGTCGAGCGCGACACGGACGCCCTCATGCACCGGACGCAGCCGGCGCCCGATCCCGTCGGGGCGGCTGCGGCCCGAGGACGCCCGCGCCTTCGGCATCGCGGTTTCGGCCGTCGGGCTCCTTCTCCTCGCCTTCGTCAACCCGCTGACCCTCGCCCTCGGCGCCGCGTCGCTCGCCTCCTACGTGTTCGCCTACACGCCGTTGAAGCGCGTGACCTCGCTCTGCACGGTCGTGGGCGCCGTGCCCGGAGCCCTGCCGCCCCTGATGGGCTGGGCCGCGGCCCGCGGCTCGCTCGGACCGGCGGGATGGGGCCTCTTCGCCATCCTCTTTCTCTGGCAGCTCCCGCACTTCCTGGCGATCGGGTGGCTTTATCGCGACGACTACGCACGCGGCGGGTTCCCGATGCTCGCGGTGACCGACCGCGACGGCAGCTCGACCGGCCGCCAGGCGGTCCTCTACGCGACGGCGCTCCTGCCCGTCACGCTCGCGGCGGGAATGCTCGCCTCGGCGGGCCGGGGCTACCTATGGGGGGCGTTGCTGCTCGGCGTCACGTTCCTGGCCTTCGCCGGCGTCTTCGCGTGGAAGCGCACGGTGCCGGCGGCGCGGCGCCTCTTCCTCGTGTCCGTGCTCTACCTTCCGGCCCTGCTGGGGCTCATGGTGTTCGACCGATGAGTGCGACCGCCGCCGGCAACCGCCGCCTGCTGTGGATCCTCGTGAGCCTCGGGGCGGGCCTCTTTCTCGGGTCGATTCTCTTCATCATTTCGCGAGCGCATTGAGGGGGTAAGGCATGTCGTCCGACGCCAAGAGCGACACCCACCAGATTCCGAACTACATGGCCATCTTCTGGTGGCTGCTCGGGCTCACGATCGCCGAGGTCGCCTGGGCGATCATCCCGCACCGCTCGGAGCTCATCCTGGCGTCGGGGATCGTCGGCATGGCGATCATCAAGGCCGTGCTGGTGGCTCTCTACTTCATGCACCTGAAGTTCGAGCGCCGGATCATGGGCATCCTCTTCGCGTCGACGCTGATCCTCGGATGCATCCTGGTGTCCGTCGGGATCGGCGAGCTGGTTCTGCCCAGGCCGTAACAGAGCAGGAGCGAACAACGACATGGATCACGCCGCCGCGATCACGTTTGACCCGCACGCCGAGGAAGACCGGACCTCGACCGGCATTCCCCACGACAAGATGGGGATGTGGGTCTTCCTCTGCTCGGAGGTCATGTTCTTCACGGGGCTGATCGGCTCGTACATCGTCCTGCGCTACGGCTCGACCTGGCCGGACCCCAAGACCGTCCTGAACATCTGGCTGACGGCCGCGAACACGTTCATCCTGATCTGCTCGTCGGTCACGATGGTCAAGGCCCTCGAGTGGATCCAGCGGGGCAACGTCGCGAAGGCGAAGCTCTTCATGTGCCTGACGCTCTTCGGCGGCTCGGTCTTTCTCGGCGTCCAGGTCTACGAGTACAAGCACCTGCTCCACGCGGGCTTCAACCCGCACGTCTCCCTCTTCGGGTCGACCTTCTACACGATGACCGGCTTCCACGGCTTCCACGTGTTCTGCGGCGTCGTCTGCATCGCGTGGTGCACGGGCAAGCTCTTCCTCGGCAAGTACACGCCGGAGCACCACCTCGGGATCGAGACGCTCGGCCTCTACTGGCACTTCGTCGACCTGGTGTGGATCCTGCTCTTCGCAATCGTGTACCTGATCTAGCTCCCGTCGTAGGGGCGGCCCTCGTGGCCGCCCGAGGGCGGAGACAAGCCCCGCCCCTACGCCGGAACGGCCCAGTCGCCCGTGGACGTCACCCAGCTTCCCGCCGTCAACGCGACGCTGAACGCGGCGAGCGCGGTCCTGTTGATCCTCGGCTATCGGGCCGTGCGCGCGCACGCGATCGAGCGACACCGGAAGCTGATGCTGTCGGCGGCCGCGACCTCGACGGTGTTTCTGGCCTGCTACCTCGTCTACCACGCCGCCGTCGGCTCGGTGCGCTTCACGGGGCAGGGCGCCGTGCGCACGGTCTACTTCGGGATCCTGCTCACCCACACGGTGCTGGCCGCCGCGATCGTGCCCATGGTGCTGCGCACCCTGTATCTCGGCCTGAAGCGCCGGGACGAGACCCACCGGCGGCTGGCGCGCTGGACCTTCCCGCTCTGGGTCTACGTCTCGGTGACCGGGGTCGTGATCTACCTGATGCTCTACCAGCTTTACGATCCCGGCCCGATTCGGGTAAGGTGACGCCGATGAGCCCGGCCGGGAGGAAAGCCCTTCGCACGGTCGCGATCGCGGTGCTCGCCGCGATCGTCCTGACGGCGGCCGCGTCGGCCTGCCCGCTCTGCAAGGAGGAGACCCCGAACGCCGGCCCCGGCATGTGGCGCGGGATGTTCTGGTCGATCCTCCTGATGATGTCGATGCCGTTTGCCGCGGCCGGCACGGTCGTCCTGCTCGTCCTGCGGGCGAAGCGGCGGCAGGCGGCCGCGCTTCCGGCCGCGAAGGTCCCGCTGCCCTTCCCGGAGTCCCGGGAGGCGCGCCCCTGAGGCGTCTCGCGGGTCTCGCCGCCGCCCTCGCCGTGGCGGCGGCCCTCGAGGCGGCGGAAGCGCCCGCGCCGATCTCGAAGCTCGATCCCTCTCCCGCCCTCGACCAGGCGCTGGCGAAGATCGCCGCCGAGACGGTGGCCGCGTTCGCCGAGAAGGGCCTGGCCGAGGAGGGCCTCTCGATCGCGGTCATCGACATGACGGGGCCCGTCCCGGGAGGATCGTTCCCCGCCGGCGCCTGGCGCGGCGACGTGTCCTACTACCCGTGCTCGGTCGTGAAGATCTGCTACCTCTCCTACTACGAGGCGCGCAGGCAGTCCGGCAAGCTCGACGACACGCCGGAGCTTTCCCGGGCCGTCCACGACATGATCACGGTCTCCTCGAACGACGCGACCGGGTTCGTGGTGGATTCGATCACGGGCACGACCTCCGGGCCCGAGCTCTCGGGGCTCGAGTGGGAGCGCTGGAAGGCCAAACGCAACGCCGTCAACGACTGGTACCGCGGCCGCGGCTACACGAACCTGAACGCCAATCAGAAGACCTTCTGCGAGGACGCCTACGGCCGGGAGCAGGCGTTTCGTGACGGCGGCAAGAACCGCAATCGCATGACCGCCGCCGACGCCGCCCGCATCTTCAAGGAGATCGTGCGGGGCGAGGTCGCGGGCGAGGCCCTGACCGACGAGATGCTCGCCTTGCTCGCGCGCGACATCACGGCGCACGAGCCACTCGAGGACGTCGAGCTCGAGGACGCGCGCCTGGCGGGGCAGGGCCTTCCCGAAGGGCAGCCGCGTCTGGGCCAAGTCCGGCGACGCCTACGACTTCCACCACCTCGTCGCCCGGGTCGCGCTGCCGAACGGCTCGGACTTCATCGTGGCCGTGTTCACGAAGGGCGTGAAGACGGTTCCCGAAGTCATCCCGAGCGTGTACGCGAGGGTCGCGGCGCACTTCGCGGCGCCGCGCCGCCCGTAGGCAGCATGCTCGGCGCCCGCGTCAAGGCCGGCCTCGTCGGCGCCGGCGTCTTCGGCCTGCGCGCGACGCTCCGGATCGAGACGCTCCACCCGGAGCACGAGCGGGCCGTGCTGAAGCGCGGTGTCCCGGTCGTCTACGCCCTCTGGCACGGCCGGCTGATCCTCCCGACGATGGCCCATACCCACGAGAGCATGGTGACCATGGCCTCGCGCTCGAAGGACGGCGAGATCATCGCGCGGTGGCTCGTCCGGCACGGCTACATCGCCGCCCGCGGCTCGACCGGAAAGGGCGGGGGCACGGCGCTCCACGAGATGATCGAATGCGTGCGCGCCGGGCATACCTCCGCCCTGACGGTGGACGGCCCGAAGGGACCGCCGCGCGTCGTGCAGCCGGGGATCCTGCGCCTGGCGCGCGAAACCGGCGCCTGGATCCTCCCGCACGCGTATTCGTGCACGCGGCCCCTGTTCCTGAGGTCCTGGGACCGGTATCTCCTGCCCAAGCCGTTCTCGCGCTGCGTGCTGGGGTATGGCGAGCCGTTTCCGATCCCGTCGACCATGTCGGACGCGGAGGCGCTCGCGAGGATCGCCGCCGCGGTCGACGCGATCACGCTCGAGACCGACCGGGCAGACGGGCATCCGCCCGCCGCCCCCCTGGGCCCCCGTCGATTGATCCCTGTCCGTGGCTCCCGGTCGTCGGGGCGGGGTACCGCCGGGCCGCGCCCGGCGTTGTCTGCTGCCGGGAGTTTGCCTTCGGTGGGCGGCTCGTCTCCGCCGCCTCGAACTCGGGAGAGAATGTCGCCCATGCCCGTCAACCTGAAGAACCGCAGCGTGCTGGAGATGTCCGACTTCTCGCGCGAGGAGATCCGCTTCCTCCTCGACCTGTCGAAGGACCTGAAGCGCGCCAAGTACGCCGGCACCGAGGTGCCGCGGCTGAAGGGCCGCAACCTCTGCCTGATCTTCGAAAAGACCTCGACCCGCACGCGCTGCGCCTTCGAGGTCGCCGCGTACGACCAGGGGATGGGCGTGACGTACCTCGACCCCTCGGGCTCGCAGATCGGCCACAAGGAGTCGATCAAGGACACGGCGCGCGTCCTCGGGCGGATGTACGACGCGATCGAGTACCGCGGCTTCAAGCAGACCGTCGTCGAGGAGCTCGCCCGGCACGCCGGCGTGCCCGTCTACAACGGCCTGACCGACGAGTCCCACCCGACGCAGATGCTGGCGGACCTGCTGACGATGGAGGAGCACTCCGACAAGCCGCTCCACGAGGTCGCCTACTGCCTACCTCGGCGACGCGCGCAACAACATGGGCAACTCGCTGCTTCTCGTCGGGGCCCGCATGGGCATGGACGTGCGCCTCGCCGCGCCGAAGTCCCTCTGGCCCGCCGCCGGCGTCGTCGCCCGCGCGCGCGCGCTCGCGAAGGACGTCCGGCGCGAAGCTCACGCTCACCGAGGACCCGAAGAAGGGCGTGAAGGGCTGCGACTTCGTCCACACCGACGTCTGGGTGTCGATGGGCGAGCCGGCCGACGCCTGGGGCAAGCGGATCCGGGCGCTCAAGAAGTACCGCGTCACCGCGGCGCTCATGAAGGCGACCGGCAACCCGCGGGCGAAGTTCATGCACTGCCTGCCGGCCTTCCACAACCGCGAGACCACCAAGGGCGAGGAGCTGTACGCGAAGTTCGGCCTCGAGGGCCTCGAGGTGACCGAGGACGTCTTCGAGTCGCCGGCGTCGATCGTCTTCGACCAGGCCGAGAACCGCATGCACACGATCAAGGCCATCCTCGTGGCCACGCTGGCCTGAGCCGTGCGAGCCGTCGCGCGCCGTTGCCTGGTTTTCCTCGCCCCGCGGCCGCCGCCCCGGCCCAGACCGCCGCCCGTCACGCTCGCTACGACGTTCCGCGGGGCTGGGTGATGGACGCGCCCGGGGCGCGCAAGGCCAACGTCGAGCTGATGTTCCTTCCGAAGGGCAAGACGCCCGAGTCGACCGACCGCGCCATCGCCATCGCGTACCAGGCGAAGGACCCGAAGGTGCCGGCGCTCGCGGACCTCGAGTCCTTCGTCCGCGCCGACATGGCCGTCACGCGCCAGTCCTTTCCCGACATGCTCGCCGAGCGCTGGCAGCCGAAGGGGCTCGATCCGGCGAAGATCCGATACCTGAGCGTCGAGCTCTACGGCTCGAAGCCCGACCGGCCGCCGCCGCACCGGGTCATCATCATCGACTCGGGCGACGGCTTCTACAGCATCACCTACACCGCGGAGACCCGGACGATCCTGCACGAGGCCGAGGTCGACGCGTTCTTCGACTCCCTGCGGCTCGCGCCGGCCGTCGAGGCCGATGACGCGATGCGCCTGCCCGGCCCGAGTGATGGCCGGTCCCGAGCAAGCGCCTCTACGACCGCGTCCGCCGGATCTGCCTCGCCCTGCCCGAGGCGCACGAGAAGATCGCCTGGGGCGAGCCGACCTTTCGCGTGCGCGACCGGATGTTCGTCATGTTCGCGAACAACCATCACGGCGACGGCCGGATCGCCATCTGGTGCAAGGCCGCGCCCGGGCGCGCAGGAGGACCTCGTCCGGGCCGACCCGGAGCACTTCTTCGTGCCGCCCTACGTCGGGACCGCGGGCTGGATCGGCATCCACCTCGACAAGGGGCTCGACCGGGGCGTGCTCGCGGGCCTCGTGAAGGACGGGTACCTCGAGGTCGCCCCGAAGCGCCTGGTCGCGATGCTGCGCGACCCCTGAGCGCCGAGCGTGATTTACACTCTCGCGGCGGCTCGGGTGGACGGAGGCACGGTGGAGTACACGCAGGAGCAGCTCTCGGGATTCAAGGCCGAGTTCGCGACGCGGCGGCGGCGCCAGATCGCCGTCGCGGTCGTGATCGGGCTGGGCGCGATCCTGCTCCTGATCATGCCCGACCGCCAGGCTTCGTAAACCGCGCCCCGGGGATCCTGCTTCTCTTCGGCGCGATGGCGGCGATCTTCGTCTTCACGTCTCCAGAACTGGCGCTGCCCGGCGTGCGGGCGTTACTCTCGGGAGGGGCGCCAACCCGAGCTTCTGCCCGCGCTGCGGCGTGGCGCTTGCGGTAGGCATGGCCCGGTACGTCGCATTCCTGCGCGCCATCAACGTCGGCGGCCACGTCGTCAAGATGGACGCGCTCCGGCGGATCTTCGAGAAGGCCGGCTGCACCGACGTCGAGACCGTGATCGCCAGCGGCAACGTGATCTTCTCCTCGCCTTCGCAGAGCGAGCCGGCGCTGGCGGCGAAGCTCGCCGGCGAGCCTCGAAGACGGCTCTCGGCTACGAGGTGGCGACGTTCCTGCGCACGCCCGCGGAGCTCGCCGAGGCCGCGAGGCGAGAGCCGTTCGAGCTCGGCGACGGGGACAGGCTCTACGTCGGGTTCCTGTCCGGCAGGCCCCCGGCGGCCGCCGTCCGGGCGCTGCGCGCGGGCGCGACCGCGACGGACGACTTTCCGCGTCTTCGGCCGCGAGCTCTACTGGCACTGCTCGCACGAGCTTCTCCGAGTCGCTGTTCTCCGGGGCTCGCGTCTGGAGAAGACGCTCGGAATGCCGACGACCCTGCGCAACGTGACGACCGTGCGGAAGATCGCCGCGAAGTGCCCGCTGTGATATTTCATGCGTCGTGCCCGGCGCGACCGGGCGGAATGGAGAACCGATGAGCGAAGTGGAGATCGGCGGCCCCTGCTGCTTCTGCGGTCACGCGATCGAGCGCACGGCGGTCGACCCGTGCGCGGTGAGCGTCGAGACCGAGGAGGGGATGACGCAGGCCTGGTTCTGCCACGGCCGCTGCTTCAAGGAGCGCCTCGCGGAGGGCCCCCACGAAGCGTTGACGCCGGCCCACTTTTGACCCGGGGCGCCCTCGCGGCGGTCCTCGCCGCCGTGCTGGGTCTCGCCGGGGCGGTCCGATGCCGGGACACCGCCGCCGCCCTACGACCTCGTGATCCGCCACGCCCGGATCGTCGACGGCAGCGGCAGCCCCTGGTATCGCGGCGACGTCGCGATCCGCGGCGACACGATCGTTCGCGTCGCCCCGTCGATCCGCGAGCCGGCGCGGCGCGTCGATCGACGCCGGCGGCAAGGTCCTCGCCCCGGGCTTCATCGACATCCACAGTCACGCGCGGCGCGGCATCTTCGAGGTCCCGACCGCCGAGAACTATCTGCGCGAGGGCGTGACGACGTTCGTCGAGGGGCCCGACGGCAGCTCGCCCGTGCCGCTCGCGCCGTTCCTGGCCGACCTGGAGCTGCTGCCGAAAGTCCGTCAACGTCGGCGACGTTCATCGGCCAGGGCTCGGTTCGCGAGAAGGTCCTCGGCGAGGAGGACCGCGCCCCGACGCCCGCCGAGATGGACGCGATGCGCGCCCTCGTCGCGCAGGGGATGGCGGACGGCGCCTTCGGCCTCTCCTCCGGCCTCTTCTACGTGCCGGGCGCCTTCTCGACGACCGACGAGGTGGTCGAGCTCGCGCGCGTGGCCGGCGTGCCGCGGCGGCATCTACGTCTCCCACATGCGCGACGAGGCGGGGCGGATCCTCGAGAGCGTGCGGGAGACGATCGCGATCGGCGAGCGCGGCGGGCTGCCGACGCAGGTCACCCACCACAAGGTCATCGGCGCGAAGAACTGGGGCCGTAGCGTCGAGACGCTGCGGCTCGTCGACGAGGCGCGCGCCCGCGGGATCGACGCGACCATCGATCAGTATCCCTACACGGCCTCGTCCACGAGCGTCGGCGCGGCGCTGATGCCGGCCTGGGCGCAGGAGGGCGGCGAAGACGAAGACGCTTGCGCGGCTCGCCGACCCGGAGGAGCGGGCGAGGATCCGGAAGGAGACCGAGCGCCTCATCCGCGAGGAGCGGGGCGGCGGCGACCCGAAGCGCGTCGTCCTCGCGCAGTGCGAGTGGGACGCCTCGCTCGACGGGAAGAACCTCGCCGAGGCGGCCGGCGAGGCGGGGGCTGCCGGCCGACAGTCGAGGGCGCGGCCGAGGCGGCGCTCTGGATCGTCGCGCAGGGCGACTGCTCCGGCATCTTCCACGCCATCGGCGAGGAGGACCTCGAGCGGATCCTCCGCCACCCGGCGACGATGATCGCCTCCGACGGCGGGATCCCGATCCCGGGCGAGGGCGTGCCGCACCCGCGCAGCTACGGGACGTTCGCGCGCGTCCTCGCCGTCTACGTCCGCGAGCGCGGCGTGCTGACGCTCGAGGAGGCCGTGCGCAAGATGTCGTCGTTCCCCGCGGCGCGCCTGGGGCTGACCGACCGGGGGCTCGTGCGCCCGGGCATGAAGGCCGACCTCGCCCTCTTCGACCCGGCGCGGGTGCGCGACGCCGCGACCTTCGAGAAGCCGCACCAGTACTCCGAGGGGTTCTCGCTCGTCGTCGTCAACGGCGAGATCGTCCTCGAGAACGGCTCGGTCACGGCGGCGCGGCCCGGCCGCGTCCTCTACGGGCCGGGAGCCGATCGATAGGTAGAGGCTATGGATGGAAGCCTCTCGATAGGCTCAGGCTATGATCAAACCCCGCTGGACCCCGGCCCGGGCGATCCCGGCTACTTCCGCCCGGCTTCGCAGGAGGAGGTCACGAGAGCCGAGGGCGGGCCGCGCGCGTCGTACGCCCGGATCTACGCCGCGGTGTCGCGCGTGCCGCGGGGCCGTGTCGCGACCTACGGACAGGTCGCGGGCGTCGCGGGGCTTCCGGGGCAGGCGCGGATGGTCGGCTACGCCCTCTCGGCGCTGCCCGAGGGCAGCCGCGTGCCCTGGCACCGGATCGTCAACGCCGCCGGACGGATCAGCCTTCGGTCCGGCGAGCGCCCGATGGGGCAGATCCAGCGATTCCTGCTCGAGAGGGAGGGCGTGCGGTTCGGCGAGAACGGTACGATCGCCCTTCCCCGGTTCCGGTGGCGCCCGTCCGCTCGCCATGGAGGTGTCCGATGACCTGCCCGCTTGGGAGTTGGCTCTCGAAGATCGGCCTGCTCGTTCTCGCCGGCGCCGCTTTTTTCGGGCCGGCCGCGGCCGGCGCTCGAGAGAGCGAGGACGAAGCGGCCCTGCGCCACCTGAAGGAAGTCCTGTGGCCGAAGGCCTACTTCGAGCAGGACGCGGCGCTCCTCGACCGGATCCTGGCCGACGAGTTCCAGATGATCGGCAACGACGGGACCTGGTCCACCAAGGCGCAGCAGCTCGAGCGGGTCCGCAAGAGCAAGCCGTCCTACGATTCGCTCCAGTTCGTCATCAAGCGCCTCGAGGTCTTCGAGAACGGGACCGCGATCGTCGCGGGCACCGGCATCGTTCGCGGCAAGGACGCCAGGGGGCCGTACGTGTCGGAGTACCAGTCCACCAACGTGCTCATCAAGCGCGGCGGCGCCTGGAAGGCCGTCTCGTCGCACGTGTCGGGCGTGAAGCGGACGGATGGCTGACGGCGGCCTGGCCCCCGGGGCCGGCCGGACGACGAGAACAAGGTGAAGGAGAATCGCGCCATGAAGAAGACCCGGGTGCTGCTTTTCGTCGCCGGAGTCCTGCTCGTGCGCCCCGCCCCGGCCCAGGAAGCCTGCAAGACCCTTCAGCTGAAGAACCCGGCGGTCAAGCTCGCGCGAGATGTACGCGATGGCGGAGAAGTATGCGAAGGCCTGGAAGGCGGACGCGGTGCCGGCGCGCATCACGAACACCAGCCTCGGTCCGCTCCAGCCCGACGGGTCCTCGACCGCCTGGAGCCTGACCTTCTTCTCGGCGCAGGCCAACGCCAACGTCTCGATCAGCACGTTCCGCGGGTCGCTGACCTGCTGGGCGAACCCGGGGTCGGCCGGCCGGATCCCGGACCTGAAGCCGGACTTCTACCGGGACGGCGCCGCGCTCTACGCGCTCGCAAAGACGCACGGCGAAGCGTTCCTGAAGGAGGGCTACACGGTCTCCCTCGGCACGGCGGCCGCGCCGAGCGACCGGCACGCCACCTGGTACATCAACTACAGCAAGGAGAGCGGCAGGGACGCCCCCCTCTCCGTCATCGTCGACGCGAACACCGGGGCGGTCGAGGACGTGAACAAGCACTGACCGTTCCGCGGCAGGGGAGAGCGACATGAGGATTTCCCGGACCGGTGATGATTCTCGGCGCGGCGGTCCTGGCGTGCGCCTGCCGGCGGGACGCTCCCGAGGCGCCCCGGGGCTCGACGGCCGCCGCCGAGGCGGAGGTCCGCGCGGCGAGCCGCGGCGTCGCCGACGCCGAGGCCCGCAAGGACGCGCTCGCCGTGATGCCGTTCTGGGCCGAGGATGCCGTCGTCCACTTCAACGGCGAGGCGGCGTTGAAGGGCAAGGACGCGATCCGGAAGATGTACGCCGAGCGGCTGCCGCGCCTCGACACGTTCCGCGCCGTACAGCGACTCGATTCAGGTCGCGCCGGGCGGGGACCTCGCGTGGGAGACGGGCTCGACGGCCGTCACGCTGCCGAACGCATCGGGCCCGCCGTCGACGAGCAAGTTCCTGATCGTCTGGAAGAAGGAAGCCGACGGCAAGTGGCGGATCGCCGCCTGCGCGCTGACCGCCAACCCGAAGACGTAGCGGGGACCGGAGCCCGCGGCGCTACAATGCGCCCCGTGAAAAGCCGTCTCGCTCTCCTCGCGATCCGTCGTGTGCGCGGCGCTCGCCGCCGTCGCGGCCGGACCGCAGCCCGGCCGGGTCGAGGACGCCCTACGTCGAGCGGACGTGATGATCCCGATGCGCGACGGCGTGAAGCTCCACACGAAGATCTTCGCGCCGCGCGCGGCGCACGGGCCCGCTGCCGATCCTGCATGCAGCGCACGCCCTACGGCATCGCGCGAGGCGCGCAAGCGGCTCGACGGGCCGCTCAAGGCCTTCGCCGACGACGGCTACGTCTTCGCCTTCCAGGACCTGCGCGGCAAGTTCGGCTCGGAGGGCGTCTTCGTGATGCAGCGGCCGGCCCGCGCGCCCGGCGACACGAAGACGCTGGACGAGGGCACCGACACCTTCGACACGATCGCGTGGCTTCTCGAGAACGTCCCGGGCAACAACGGCCGGGTCGGGCATGCTCGGCGTGTCCTACGAGGGCTGGACGACGATCATGGGCGCGCTCGAGCCGCACCCGGCGCTCAAGGCGATCTCGCCGCAGGCCTCGCCCTCGGACATGTGGCTCGGCGACGACTTTCCACCACAACGGCGCCTTTCGCCTGAGCTACGGCTTCGAGTTCGCGTACTGGCTCGAGAGCGGAAAAGCCCTGGAGCACTTCGACTTCGACCGCTACGACACCTACCGGCTGGTACCTCGACCTGGGCCCGCTCTCCAACGTCAACGCCCGCTTCTTCCACGGGAAGATCCCCACGTGGAACGACTTCGTCGAGCACCCCGACTACGACGCGTTCTGGAAGAAGCAGACGCTGATCCCGCACCTGCGCGAGGTCCGGGTCCCGACGCTGAACGTCGCCGGCTGGTGGGACCAGGAGGACTTCTTCGGCCCTCTCCAGATCTACGCGGCCCTCGAGAAGCGCGATCCGAAGAACCTCAACCGCCTCGTCGTCGGCCCGTGGAACCACGGCGGCTGGACGCGCGGCGACGGCGACCGGCTCGGCGCGATTCCCTTCGACAGCGCGACCTCGAAGCACTTCCGCGAGGAGATCCAGGCGCCCTGGTTCGCGCACTACCTCAAGGACCGCGGCCCGCAGCCGCTCCCCGAGGCCCTGACCTTCGAGGCCGGCGCGAACCGCTGGCGGCGCTGGGAGGCCTGGCCGCCGGTCGCGCGGACCGAGGTCCGCAACCTCTACTTCGGCCCGGACGGCTCGCTCTCCTTCGAGCCGCCGGCGGCCGGCGCCGGTAAGGCCGCGGAGGCCTTCGACGCCTACGTCTCCGATCCCGCCCACCCGGTGCCCGTACCGCAAGCGCCCGATCCAGACGACCTACTTTCCGGGCGGCTCGAAGTGGCCGACCTGGCTCGTCGAGGACCAGCGCTTCGTCGACGACCGGGCGGACGTCGCTGAGCTTCGAGACGGCGCCGCTGACGGAGGACGTCACGATCGCCGGCGAGGTCGTCGCGCATCTCTTCGCCTCGACGACCGGCTCCGACGCCGACTGGGTCGTCAAGCTGATCGACGTCTACCCCGAGCGCTACCCCGAGAACTGGGACCTCGCCGGCTATCAGCTCATGGTCTCCAACGAGGTCTTCCGCGGTCGATACCGGAAGTCCTTCGAGAAGCCCGAGCCGATCGCCCCGAACGCGGTGCTCGACTACACGTACAGCCTGCACACCCAGAGCTACGCGTTCCGCAAGGGGCACCGGATCATGGTGCAGGTCCAGAGCACGTGGTTTCCGGTCATCGACCGCAACCCGCAGACCTTCGTTCCCAACATCTTCGAGGCGGGCGCCTCCGACTTCCGCGCGGCGACCCACCGCATCTATCGCTCGAGCGCGCACCCGTCGCACGTCGCGATTCCCGTCCTGGTCAAGCCTCCGGCGTGAGACGGCTTCGTATCGCCCTCGTCGTCGGCTCTCGTAGCGGCGGCCCGCGCGGCGCGGCGCAGGCAGCCGGCCGACGAAGAGCTCGAGGCGCCGCTCCACGTCCTCTTCATCGGCAACAGCCTGACCTACACGAACGATCTGCCGGCGATGTTCCGGGCGCTCGCGGAGGCGGCCGGGAAGTCGCGGCCCTTCGTGCGCGCCGTGACGGGCCCGGGCTTCAGCCTCGAGGACCAGTGGAACATGGGCGACGCGCAGAAGGCGATCGCGGTCGGGAGCTGGGACTACGTGGTCCTGCAGCAGGGGCCGTCCGCGTCGCCGGAGGGGATCTCGGTCCTGCGCGCGTACGCGGAGCGTTTCGCGAAGGAGATCCGCGCCGTGGGAGGGCCGGCCGGTCCTCTACATGGTCTGGCCCTCGACGAGCCCGGCCGCAGGACTTCGACGGCGTCGTGCAGTCCTACGCCGGCGCGGCGAAGTCGGTCGGCGGCCTCCTGTGCCCGGCCGGAGACGCCTGGCGCCTGGCGTGGAAGAAGGACCCGAAGCTCGAGCTCTACTCGGCCGACGGCCTGCATCCGACCGCGGCCGGGACGTATCTCGCCGCGCTCACGTTCTTCGGCCTCTTCTACGGACAGTCGCCGGTCGGCCTTCCGGCGAAGCTGGCGCTCCCGGGCGCGGCGCCGCTCGACCTACCGCCCGCCGCACGCGCGGACGATGCAGGAAGCGGCCGCCGAAGCCGGGAAGAAGTGGGGAAGCTGACGTGAACCCGAAAGTGCAGGAGAGGATGATCTCGATCGGCCACGCCCTGCTCGGCATCGTGTTCGTGCTCAAGGGCGTCTCGAAGGCCGACCACTGGCCGGAGCACGCGGGTCTTCGTCGTCCTGTTCGTCGCGGCCGGCGTCGTGGTCTTCGCCGGGACGGCACTGCACCGCCGGCTCGAGCCTCGCTTTCCTCACATGGAGGCGCTCTTCTACCTGCTCGAGTCCGTGGTTCTCGCCGCGATGACCTGGCTCTACGTCGAGGCCGGCAAGCGCTGGTTGCCCTGGGTGACCGGGGCGACGGCCGTGGCCTTCGCGGTCGCTCGCGGTCTACCGGGCCTGGCACCCGCCGGCGCACCGTAACGCGCTACGCGAACTTCTTCGCGGCGGCCCGTACTTGACGGCGTGACTCCGTTCGCTCCGCACTGCTCGTCCCTGGCGGCGGCCCTCGCCTGCCGGACCGGGTTGTCGGACGAAGGACCTGATGCCCGCGTTCTGGAGCTTCTGGGAGCAGGCCCGCAGGGCAGGCCCGCGGCCGAGCAATACCGCCTCTTCGAGGAGCTCGTCCGCAAGCCCAACGCCGCCGTCTACGAAGGCGTCTTTCACGGCGTGCCGAAGCCGCCGGCGGAGTTCGTACCGAAGTCGCTCGAGGGGGTCCCGGCGATCGAGGCTTCCATGCGGGAGCTCTCGCAACGGCTCTCCGCGGAGCTGCCGGCGGAGCTCGACGCGTTCCGCAAGACGTTCCCGCGCTTTCAGTGCTCGACGCCCGTGTACTTTCTCTACTCGGCCGGCGCCTTCGACGGCGCGACGCGCGACGTGAACGGGAAGACCGCGCTCATGTTCGGTCTCGACGTCATCGCGCGGCTGAAGGAGGAGCTCTCGCCGCTCGTCGTGCACGAGCTCTTTCACGTCTACCACGAGCGAGGCCGTGGCCGAGGATCCGGACACCGTTCGGCTGGGCGCTGTGGGCCGAGGGTCTCGCGACCTACGTCAGCCGGCGGCTGAACCCGAAGCTGCCGGAGTCGCAGATCTGCTGCATGCCGTCGATCGCCGAGGCGGATGGTCCCCCGGCTCGCGGGCGAGGTCCTGCGCCTGCTCGACAGCGAGAAGCGCGAGGACTACGCGCGGTTACTTCCTGGGCGGCGCCGAGCTCGACATCCCGTCGCGCTCCGGGCTACGCCCTGGGCTATCGGATCGCGAGCGAGGCGGGGAAGACCCGCACGCTCGAGGAGCTCGCCGCCCTGACGCCCGCGAGGTCCGCGCGCTCGAGGTCGCGGAGCTCGAGCGAATGGCCGGCGGGAAGTCCGACTAGGCCCGAGGACTTTCCCATGAGAGCCCGAGAGCTCCGCCCGGCGATTCGCGGCCGGCTCCCGTGCGATGCTCCGGGGCGCGATGCGCCCGGCTCGACTCGTCCTCCTCGCGGCCGCGGCCGTCGCCACGGCGTCGCTGGCCTCGATCGCGGCCGCGCCGCCGCACTCGGATCCGCTGGCCGCCGCGATCCAGAGCTGGTCGCAGTACCTCGCGGTCGAACGACTCGAAGGACGAGATGTGGCTCCAGATCAAGGAGAGCGCGACGCCCGCGATGGGCCGCGTCGAGGAGGCCATGCGGGACGGAAGGCGCCTGCTCGCCCTTCAGCGCCTGGCCGGCGTTCAGCCGGACCTCGAAGCCTCGAAGTATCTCGGGCGGCTGCCGGCGGCCGAGCGCAAGAGCGACGCGGCGTTCGAGGCCGCGTGGGCGCGGATGGGCACGGACCTCGCGACGGAGCTCGGCGCTCCCTCGCCGAAGGCCCTCGACGGCGTGACGCCGGCCGCGGTGCGCGCCGTCGGCGAGGCCTCGGTGCCGGCCGTGCGCGTCTTCTACGAGGCGAGCCTCGAGTACGAGCGCAACACGATGCCCGAGGTCGGCTTCTACTACCTCGGGGTCGCGCAGGCGCAGCGGGACCTCGCCGTCTTCTGCCGCACGCTGTCGACGCCGTCGGCCCTGCGTCCCGCCGCCGGTGCGCAGCCTCCAGGGCGAGCTCGACGCGCTCGAAGGGGAGCTCCTGTCCGCCTACCGGCCCCCGGCCTCGATCGACAGGCACCGCGAGTTCATCGCGGCGAGCTCGACGCTGAAGGAGGCGCGCGAGCTCGACGCCGCCGGGCTTTCGTACGGGGCGATGCTGCGCTACCTCCAGGCGGTCCTGCGCGCCGCACCCCTGTCCGGCCGCGTCCCCTCGCTCACGACCGATCAGGCGAAGGCGCGCCTCGCGGAATTCCGCCCGCGGCTGTCCGAGACCGGCGGGGTGGACCAGAGCATCGGGCGGATGTTCCTCGAGGCCGGCGAGGCCGACGACCGCGTCCGCCGCCGCGGGGGCCTCCCCCGCGCAGGCCTCGGCGGTCGTGGCCGAGGTCCTGCCGCGCTACTTCGCGGCGCTCGAGCCGGCCCGGCCCCGCCCGGCGTCCGCCGCCCGCGACGGTCACCGTCACCCTGGTGCGCTGGCCCTACACCTGAAATCTCTCCGACCCGGCAAGTTTGCTGGCCCAGAGCGTCGTCCAGAAGTTCGGAGGCAGGGCGCGGTTCGTCTCGGAGAACTACGGCGACTCCGTTCTCGCGAAGCGCTTCGGCGTGACGCGCTATCCGGCGATCTTCGTCGACGACGTGCTCGTCGCGACTCCCAACGACTTCGGCTTCTACGGAAAGGGCCAGAAGGAAGAGGGCGGCCGCTACGCGCCGCTCAAGAGCGCCGCCGCCCACGAACGGTTCCAGGCGGACCTGACGCGCATGATCGACCTGCTTCTTGCCGGGCGCAGGGCCGACGCGCGTCGCCGCGGCCGCGCCGTCGAAGTCGAGCGAGGTCGCGGCCTATCCGGCGGTGACGCTGACGGACCTCGACGGAAGGAAGCTCTCGCCCGAGGACCTGAAGGGCCGCGTCGTGCTCGTCGAGTTCTGGGCGACCTGGTGCCCTCCCTGTCGCGGCACGCTCGGCTGGCTCGGCGAGCTCAAGAAGCGCTACGGGGAGAAGATCGTCGTCGCGGCCGTGGCGATCGAATCCGAGGAGGCGAAGGTCCGCAAGCTCGTGGGCGAGCTCGACCTGCCGCTGACCTGGGTGCTCGGGCCGCCCGACCTCGTCCGCTCCTTCGGCGACGTGAGCGCCGTCCCGACGCTGCTGGTCTTCGACCGGGAGGGGAAAGCGGCGGGGGCCTTCTACGGGGCGCCCCCCGGCCTTCACGCCGAGGCCGAGACGAAGCTCGCCGCGCTGCTGCGGTAGGGGCGGCGTCAGCCCCGCGGCGGACCCTCGCCCGGCTGGCGCTTCTCGAGCCGCTTCAACGGCCCCAGGACGAGCCAGCCGATCACCGTCGCGACCCCGGAGAGCCAGAGGTGGCCGAGGCCCGCGGCGACGCCGACGGCCGCCGTCATCCAGATGCTCGCCGCCGTCGTCAGTCCGAGCACCTCGACGCGCTCGCCGATCTTGAGGATCGTTCCGGCGCCGAGAAACCCGATGCCCGCGACGATTCCCTGGATCACCCGGCTCGACGCGTCGTGCGCGAAGCCCGACTGGATTCCCGAGAGGACGATCAGCGCCGCTCCGACCGCGACGAGGATGTGCGTGCGCAGTCCGGCCGCGCTGTGGACGCGCTCCCGCTGGATGCCGAGGAGAGCGCCGAGCAGGGCGGCGAGGGCGAGCCGGGCCGAAGCGAGCAGGAGAAAGTCGACGTGGAGGGAGGAGAAGACCGGGACGGGCTCGGGCACGCTCAGTTGCCCGGGCCCCACCATGTTCTCGGGCTTCACGTCGCGGTCGAACTCTTCGGCGGTGAGGTACCCGAGGGCGAGGGCCGCCTCCCTGAGGGTCGTTCCCTCCTTGTGCGCCTTCTTGGCGATCGCCGCCGCCTTGTCGTAGCCGATCCGCGGCGCCAGCGCCGTGACGAGCATCAGCGACCGGCCGACGTGCTCCCGGATCTTGTCGTGGTCGGGCTCGATGCCGCGCGCGCAGTGCTCCTCGAAGGACTCGCAGGCGTCGGCGAGCAGGTGCACCGAGCGCAGGTAGTTGGAGATGATGAGCGGCTTGTAGACGTTCAGCTCGAAGTTGCCCGACGCGCCGCCGACCGTCACGGCCACGTCGTTGCCGAAGACCTGCGCGCAGACCATGGTCAGCGCCTCGGACTGCGTCGGGTTGACCTTGCCCGGCATGATCGAGGAGCCCGGCTCGTTCTCGGGGATCCGGAGCTCCGCCGAGGCCCGAGCGCGGCCCCGAGGCCAGCCAGCGCACGTCGTTGGCGATCTTCATCAGCGCCGCCGCCAGGGTGCGCACCGCGCCGTGCCCGGCGACGAGGGCGTCGTGCGCGGCGAGCGCCTCGAACTTGTTGGGCGCGGTGACGAACGGGATGCCCGTCAGCTTCGCGATCTCGGCGGCGACCTTCGTGGCCGAAGTCGGCGGGGGCGTTCAGGCCCGTGCCGACGGCCGTGCCGCCGAGGGCGAGCTCCTGGAGGTGGGGGAGCGATTCCTCGAGGTGGACGAGCGAGTGGTCGAGCTGGGAGACCCAGCCGGAGATCTCCTGGCCGAGCGTCATCGGGACGGCGTCCTGGAGGTGCGTGCGCCCGATCTTGACGATGCCGGCGAACTCCTTCGCCTTGCGGTCGAGCGTGTCGCGGAGCTTCCGGACGGCCGGGATCGAGCCGGTAGCGGGTCTGCTCGACCGCGGCGATGTGCATCGCGGTCGGGAAGGTGTCGTTGGAGGACTGGCTCTTGTTGACGTCGTCGTTGGGGTGGACCGGCTTCTTCGAGCCGAGCTCGCCGCCGAGGATCTCGATCGCGCGGTTGGAGATGACCTCGTTGGCGTTCATGTTGGTCTGGGTGCCGCTGCCCGTCTGCCAGACCGAGAGCGGGAAGTGGTCGTCGAGCTTGCCCGGCGATGACCTCGTCGGCCGCCTGGATGATCGCGTCGGCCTTCTTCGCATCGAGGGCCCCGCGGTCGCGGTTGACGACGGCGGCGGCCTTCTTGAGGATCCCGAAGGCCCGGATCAGCTCGCGCGGGAAGCGCTCGGGGCCGATCTTGAAGTGGTGGAGCGAGCGCTCGGTCTGCGCGCCCCAGTAGCGGTCGGCGGCGACCTCCATGGGCCCCATGGTGTCCGTCTCGGTGCGGGTCTTCTTCGGATCGGTCATCACGGCCGAATGCTATCCGATCCGGCGCGCGCTAGGAGTAGAGCTGGAGGCGCGGCACGCCCCGGAAGTCCCCGGCGTTCAGGGTCCAGAGGCGGGCGCCCCGCACGATGGCGCAGGCCGCGATCGCCAGATCGATCTCCCGTCCGCGCGGACGCGCGACCGCCCGGTAGAGCTCCGCCGCGACGCGCGCTTCCGGGCTGCCGAAGGGGGCGGCCGCCGCGCGAGGAAGGAGCGCCTCCTGCGCGGCGACCTCTTCGGGACGCCGGGGGCCACGAAGCCACTCGTAGAGGACGAGGCTCGAAATCTCGATGCGCTCGCCGGCGGCGATCGCTGCGCGCAGCGCCGGGGCGGATCGGAGGGGCCCCGAGAGCGCGTCGACGAGAACCGAGGTGTCGAGGTGGATCACCGTCCGGCGCTGCGCCGGCCGCCGCGGCGACGCGCGGCCCGGATGGCCCGGATCTCGGCGTCGACGGCGGAGGCCGCGCGCCGGGGAATCTTCGCCACCACGTCGTCGAACGTCGCGAGCAGGCGGCGGCGCTCGGCCTCGCCGAGATTACCGAGACGCTCCGCGTACTCGCGAATGGCTTCTCGGACGACGGCGCTCTGCGGCCGGGCGAGCCGGTCGGCGGAGGTCCGCAGCCGGTCGGCCGTGGCCTCGTCCAGGGAGAAAGTCATCTTTACCATACCCGAGCAATACTACCATACCGACCGCGGTCCCGGACGCCGTGCGTTCGACCCTAGCCGGACCCGCCGTCGGACAGGCCGCTCGGGCGCCGCCCCTCGGTGAGCTTCGCCTTGACGTAGTCGGCGTTCATCATCGCGATGAACTGCATGCGGATCCCCTTGGGGCACGCCGCCTCGCACTCGCCGTGGTTGGTGCAGGTGCCGAAGCCCTCGGCGTCCATCTGCGCGACCATCTTGCGCGCCCGGTCGGGGCGCTCGGGCTGGCCCTGCGGCAGCAGGGCGAGCTGCGAGATCTTGGCGGAGACGAAGAGCATCGCCGAGGCGTTCGGGCAGGCGGCGACGCATGCGCCGCAGCCGATGCAGGCGGCGGCGTCCATGGCGAGGTCGGCGTTCTCCTTGCGGATCGGGATCGCGTTGCCGTCGGGCGCGCCGCCGATCGCGGCGGAGATGAATCCGCCGGCCGCGATGATGCGGTCGAAGGCGCGTGCGGTCGACGACGAGGTCGCGCAGGACCGGGAAGGCCCCGGCGCGCCAGGGCTCGATCGTCAGGACGTCGCCGTCGGCGAAACTGCGCATGTGGAGCTGGCAGGCCGTCGTCTTCGCGCGCGGGCCGTGGGCGCGGCCGTTGATGACGACGCCGCAGGTGCCGCAGATGCCCTCGCGGCAGTCGTGGTCGAACGCGATCGGATCCTCGCCCTTCCCGATCAGGCCCTCGTTGACGACGTCGAGCATCTCGAGAAACGACATCTCCTCGTTGACGTCGGACGCCGCGTAGGTCGACGAAGCCGCCTTCGGCCTTCGCGTCCTTCTGCCGCCAGACCTTCAGCGTGATCTTCATTTGTAGCTCCGGACGGCGAGCTCGACGTTCTCGTAGGTCAGCGGCTCCACGTGGCGGTTGGGCTTGACCCCGTCGCCCGTGTACTCCCACGCGGCGACGTGGCAGAAGTCCTTGTCGTTCGCGCTTCGCCTCGCCGTCGGCCATCTGGTGCTCGAGGCGGAAGTGGCTGCCGCAGGACTCGTCCGCGCTCGAGCGCGTCGAGGCACATCAGCTCGCCGAGCTCGAGGAAGTCGGCGACGCGGCCGGCGGCCTCGAGCGACTGGTTGAGCTCCTGGCCGGAGCCCGGGACGGTCACGTTCTTCCAGAACTCTTCGCGAAGGGCGGGGATCTTGCCGAGCGCGTGCTCGAGGCCCTTCTTGTCGCGAGCCATGCCGCAGTGGTCCCACATGATCTTGCCGAGCTCGCGGTGGAAGGAGGTCACGGTCCGGCCGCCCTTGACGTCGAGCAGGCGCCTGGTGCGCGCCGCCACGGCCGCCTCGGCCGCGGCGATCTCGGGGTGGCTCTCGGGGACCTTCTCGAACTTCTCGCGGGCGAGGTAGTTGCCGATCGTGTAAGGGATGACGAAGTATCCGTCGGCCAGGCCCTGCATCAGCGCGGAGGCGCCGAGGCGGTTGGCCCCGTGGTCGGAGAAGTTCGCCTCGCCGAGGACGAAGAGCCCCGGGATCGTGCGACATCAGGTTGTAGTCCACCCACAGGCCGCCCATCGTGTAGTGGCTGGCGGGGTAGATCCGCATCGGAACCGCGTACGGGTTCTCGTCGGTGATGCGCTCGTACATCTCGAAGAGGTTGCCGTATTTCTCCTCGATCGTGTTCTTGCCGAGGCGGGCGATCGCGTCCTTGAAGTCGAGGTACACGCCGAATCCCGTCGGGCCCGACGCCGCGGCCCTCGTCGCAGACCTTCTTGGCGGCGCGCGAGGAGATGTCCCGCGGCGCGAGGTTCCCGAAGCTCGGGTACATGCGCTCCAGGTAGTAGTCGCGCTCCTCTTCGGGGATCTCGCCCGGCGGGCGCTTGTCGGCCTTGCCCTTGGGCACCCAGATGCGCCCGTCGTTGCGGAGCGACTCGGACATGAGCGTCAGCTTGGACTGGTACTCGCCCGTGACGGGGATGCAGGTCGGGTGGATCTGCGTGAAGCAGGGGTTGGCGAAGGCCGCGCCCTTCTTGTACGCGCGCCAGATGGCGGTCCCGTTGCAGCCCTTCGCATAGGTCGCGAGGTAGAAGACGTTGCCGTAGCCGCCGGTCGCCAGGCACACGGCGTCGGCCATGTGGGTCTGGATCTCGCCCGGTGACCATGTCGCGCACGACGACGCCGCGCGCGCGGCCGTCGACGACGACGAGCTCCAGCATCTCGTGGCGCGGGTACATCTCGACCGAGCCCAGGCCGACCTGGCGCTCGAGCGCCTGGTAGGCGCCGAGCAGGAGCTGCTGGCCCGTCTGGCCGCGGGCGTAGAAGGTCCGCGAGACCTGCGCCCCGCCGAAGGAGCGGTTGTCGAGGAGTCCGCCGTACTCGCGCGCGAAGGGCACGCCCGAGCGCGACGCACTGGTCGATGATGTCGACCGAGACCTGGGCGAGCCGGTAGACGTTGGACTCGCGCGCCCGGAAGTCGCCGCCCTTGATCGTGTCGTAGAAGAGGCGCTGAATGCTGTCGCCGTCGTTGTGGTAGTTCTTCGCGGCGTTGATGCCGCCCTGCGCGGCGATCGAGTGCGCGCGGCGGGGCGAGTCCTGGTAGCAGAAGCACTTGACGTTGTAGCCGAGCTCGGCCATCGAGGCCGCGCCGCCGGCGCCCGCCAGGCCCGAGCCGACCATGATCACGGTGTACTTGCGCTTGTTCGCCGGGTTGACGAGCTTCATCTCGAAGCGGTGCCTGTCCCACTGCTTCTCGAGGGGCCCGGAGGGGACGTTGGAGTCGAGCTTCACGGCTTGCCTCCGGTCACCGGATGATCCCCGCGAGCACGGCCAGCGGGAACGAGATGTTGCCGAGCACGATGATGGCGGCGAAGATCCAGGCTCCCGTCTTCGCCATCGCGATGTACCGGGGGTGCGAGACGCCGAGCGTCTGGAACATGCTCCAGACGCCGTGGCGCAGGTGCATGCCGAGCAGGACCATCGCGACGATGTAGACGAACGAGACCGGGACGCTCCGGAAGCCGGCGACGAAGTTGTGGTAGACGTCGCCCTCGATGAAGCTCGGGTGCGCGTTGCCCAACGTGAGATGCATCAGGTGGTACACGATGAAAAAGAAAAGGATGACCCCGCTCCACCGCATCGTCCGGGAGGCGTAGGTCGACTCCTTCCACTTCTGCTCGCGGTACGCCACCGGGCGCGCCCGGCGGCTCGTCAGCGTCAGGGAGGTCGCCGACCAGATGTGCAGGAGCACCGCGGCGAGCAGCACGGCCCGGAAGATCCAGATCCCGGCCCCGTGGAGGAGATGCCGGAGAAACTCCCCATAGGCATTGAGCGACTCGGGCCCCAGGTAGACCTGCAGGTTGCCGAGCATGTGAACCAGGACGAAGCCGAAGAGGATGGCGCCGGTGACGGCCATGACGACCTTTCGGCCGATGGACGACCCGATGAACCCGCTCGGCTGATGCATCCGGGTGCGAATTATATGCAGGCGCCCGGGTTTCCCGTAATGCATCTGACTCATCCGCCCGGGAATTCCCCGCCTTTGCCTCCCTGTTCCGGAAATTCGATGAGGAAGGCCCGGGTGCCGGCTGTTGCCGCGTCCTTTGCGCTCTCTGTGGCCGCTGCGCTCGCGCAGGAGACCCCGGCGCCCCCGCTTCCGGACACGCGCGACGTTTCTCGACGAAGTGCGCGCAGAACCTGAAGAGCGACAACTCGCTCCTCGAGCAGTACACGTTCACCGAGGACTACACGGAGAAGAAGCTCGACTCGAAGGGCGCCGTGAAGAAGACGAAGGTCGAGACCTACGAGGTCTACCCCTCGGCCGAGCCCGGGCGGCTCTACCGCCGCCTCGTCGCGCGCGACGGGCAGCAAGCTCTCGGACAAGGAGCTCGCCGACCAGGACCGCAAGCAGGAGGAGAAGACGGAGAGGCGCGCGCGGCGGCGGGCCGAGGAAGACGAAGCCGCGCGCGCGCGCCGCCGGGCGAAGGAAGAACAGAAACAGGCGGAGGAGCAGGCCGTCGTCGACGAGGTCTTCCGGATGGACGAGATCCGCATCGTCGGGCGCGAAGTCGTCGACGGGCGGCCGACCATCATCCTGTCGTTCGAGCCGAAGCCGGGGTTCAAGCCCGTCACCGAGGGCGGCAAGGTCATCCAGAAGCTCTCGGGCCAGGCCTGGATCGACGAGGAGGACCGGCAGCTCGTGCGCCTGGAGGCGCGGCTGCTCGACACGCTCGGCGTCGGCCCGATCCGGGTCGCCCGCCTGCAGAAGGGGGCGAGTGCCTACTTCCAGCGCCGCAAGGTCAACGGCGAGATCTGGCTTCCCTCCGAAGCGCGTTTCACCGGCGCGGCCAAGGCGCTTCTCGTCTTCGAGCACCCGCGTCGACATCTTCTCGGCGTATTCCGACTACAAGAAGTTCTCCGTGGGCACGGAGGAGGAGATCACGCCGGAGACGGAGCCGGGGAGCCGGGGGCGGCGGGGGAAAGCCCTGCCCCTACGACCCCGGGGCCCCCAGCGCCCGGACCGTAGGGAACTGCTCCAGGAGCGCGAACCAGTACATCGGCACGACGGGAAGCTCCTGGCGCGCCGCCTCGACCTGGCGAAAGGCGCGGGGAACGCGCACGGCGCCGTCCCACTCGATCGTCAGCGCGTCGCCCTCGAGGGCGGCCGGGACGGACTTCTTCTCGCGGACGTACGCGGCGGCGAAGGCGAGCGCCTCGTTCCGCCCGGCGACGAAGAAAACCGTCTCCTTCGGGCGCGAATCGCGTGTCCTTCGTCTTTCCGCCGGAAACGCCCTCCGTCGCCGAGGCCGCGTAGAGGCGCAGCGTCAGCGACACGGCCGTCAGCTCGCCCGTCTCGAGGCACAGCGTCGACGGGTAGAGCTCCCGCCAGGCCTCGGCCGTCGTGACGGCCGCCGGAAGGACGGTCAGCGCCTCTCCGGCGAGCGGGCCCGCGAGCGCGTTGCCGGTGACCGGCGACCAGAAGGTCCCCGTCTCGCGGTCCCGCAGGACGAGGGCGCCCCGCCAGACCGCTCCCGGGTCGTCGAAGGTGAGCGTGCGCCCGGCGACGCGGCGGTCGAGGACGCGTCGCGAGGTCCGTCATCGGATCGCGGACCACCACGAAGGGCACGCCGCCCGCCTCGTCGTCGACGACCGGGTGCCCGTCGAGCAGGCCGATCGGGATACATCCGAGCGGGCTCGGCGAGGGTGACGCCCAGGACCCGCTCGTTGCGAAACGGCGGGTCGGTGTGCCGGGCGAGCGGAACGAGACGGGGGGCGACGAGGCCCGGTCTGGCCTTCTCCATCTGGACGATGGGATCGCCGTCGGCGACGCCGACGCGCGGCTTCGTGTCGTAGGCGCCGCTGGAGCAGGCGAGCGAAGAGGGCGGCCGCGAGCGCGCCGGCGCCGGCGCGAAGGCGGCGGCCCGGGATCACGCCAGCGCCGGGACCGGCTCCGCGCGCGGCCCTCGCCGCTCGACGCGCCGGTACTCCGAGTCGCGCTCGTAGGGCTCGCGGCCCGACTCGCGGATGATGCGCTCGAAGTCGGCGCGCGTCAGTCCCGAGGCCGTCGTCGCGCCCGCCGCGTGCGTGATGATCTCGTCGACGACGGTGCCGACGAGGTCGTCGGCGCCGAAGAAGAGCGCCACCTGGGCGAGCTTCGTCCCGATCTGGATCCAGTAGGCCTTGATGTGCGGGACGTTGTCGAGCAGCAGCCGCGAGACGGCGATCACGCGCAGGTCGAGCTGGCCGGTCGAGGCGGGCAGGTGGGCGAGCGGCGTGTTCTCGGGTGGAAGGCCAGGGGAATCAGGCCCGGGATCCCGCCCGTCTCGTCCTGGAGCGCGCGCAGGCGCAGCAGATGATCCACCCGCTCCTCGACCGTCTCCACGTGGCCGTACAGCATCGTGGCGTTGGTCCGAACGCCCTGCCGGTGGCACTCGCGCGCGACCTCGAGCCAGCGCTCGCCCGAGATCTTGTTGGTGCAGATGATGTCCCGGACGCGCTTCGCGAAGATCTCGGCGCCTCCGCCCGGGCAGGAGTCCATCCCGCGGCCTTCAGCTCCCGGATCGCGTCGGGCAGCGTCCGGTTCCCGACCTTCGCGATCCAGTCGAGCTCGACCATCGTCCAGGCCTTCAGATGCACGCCGGGGAAGCGCTCCTTGAGCGCGGAGAGGAGCCCCGTGTAGTACTCGAAGGGCCACGTCGGGTGGAGGCCCGCCGACGATGTGGAACTCCGTGACGGCCTCGCTGTAGCCCTTGCCCGCCTCGGCCACGCACTCGTCGATCGCCATCTCGTAGCCGCCGGGCTCGTTGACCTTCTTGGCCCAGGCGCACAGGGCGCAGTCGACCCAGCAGAGGTTCGTCGGGTTCAGGTAGCGGTTGACGTTGTAGAAGGCGAGGTTGCCGTGCCGCGCCTCGCGGACGTGGTTGGCGAGGCGGCCGAGGCCGAGGAAGTCCCGCGTCTGGAAGAGCCGGACGCCGTCCTCGAAGGAGAGCCGCTCGCCCGCGAGCGTCTTCTCGGCGAGGGGGAGAAGCTCGGATCGGCGAAACGAGGAGACGCAGGTCCGTCACGGAATCGCCGGTTTCGTGACCGGCTGGAAGGGATCCTGGGAGACGGGAGCGACGTCGTCGACGAAGGGCGTCAGGTACCGGTAGCAGTCCCAGCAGTACTTCTCGTCGGCGCGGAACTGGAAGTCGACCACGCGCCCGACGGCGGGGAAATCCACGATCTCCCGGCCGCACCGGTGGCAGATGTCCTTCTGTCCCTTGATGAGGCGCCAGACCGGGCCCATTCCGCTACCCCCGGGCCGAAATGCTATCAGGCTCCCGGGCAGCCGGCCGATCCGGGTCCGCCGAGCCGGAAGGCGAGGAGCGCCGCCGTGGCCAGCGACGGCGATCCCGGCGCCGATCAGGAAGGCCCCGCGCGGCCCGAACGCCTTCCACCAGAGGCCGAAGAGGATCGAGGCGGGCAGCGACGCGAGCCCGACGGCCGCGTGGAACGCGCCGAAGGCCTTTCCGCGCAGGTGCGCCGGCGCGAGGTCCGCGACGAGCGCCCGTTCCGCGCCCTCGGTCATCGCGTAGAAGAGCGCATAGAAGCCGAGCAGGGCCCACATCGCCCCGGGGCGGACACGAAGGCGAACCCCACGTAGGAGACCGCGTACACCGCCCAGCCGGCGACGATCGCCGGGACTCGGCCGATCCGGTCGGCGAGCGCGCCGCCCGGAACGCCGCCGGCCGCCTTGACCGCGTTGAAGAACGCCCAGAGCAGCGGCAGCTGCCAGAGCGCGATGCCGGCGTCGCGCGCGCGCAGGAGCAGGAAGGCGTCGGTGGAGCTCGCGAGCGTGAACAGCACGAAGATGCCGATCGCCGTCCAGAGCCGGCGCGGCAGCGGCCCGGCGGCCGGCTTGCGGCGAGGCGGCGGCCGGCGGCGCTCTCGGCGGCTCCTTCACGGCGAAGAGGAGCAGGGCGACGGCCGCCAGGCCCGGGATCGCCGCGAGCAGGAAGACGGAGCGCTCGTCCTCGAGGACGAACTTCAGGAGGAACGCCGCGAGCAGCGGGCCCGACGACCGCGCCCGCGTTGTCCATCGCGCGCTGGAGGCCGAAGGCGCGGCCGCGCCTGCTCGGGCGGCACCAGGTCCGCGAGCAGCGCGTCCCGCGGTGACGTGCGGATGCCCTTGCCGACGCGGTCGGTGAAACGGATCGCGAGCACCTGCGTCCAGCTCGCCGCCAGTCCGATGAGCGGCCGGACGAGCGCGGCGATCGAGTAGCCGGCGACGATCAGCGGCTTGCGCCGGCGCGCGCGGTCGGACCACCGCCCGACACCATCTTCGTGAGGGACGAGGTCGCCTTCGGCGACGCCCTCGATCACGCCGACCGCGGCGGGGCCGGCCTTGAGCGTCCGGGTGAGGAAGTCGGGCAGGAGGGGATAGATCATGTCCGAGGCGACGTCGGTCAGAAACGAGACCCAGCCCAGCGTGACCACGCCGGAGTTCGAGCTTCTCGTGCCGGCTCTGTGCCATAAAAAATTAGGCTATTTAGCTAGAAATAGCTAATTTTATTAGGCGAGCATCGCGCCCGCCTCCTCATCATAATCGCTTCCCGTGAAGCTCCAGAGCTCCGAGTCCTTCATCCTCGCGACCTACCCGCTGCGGGAGACCGACCGGATCGTCTCGTTTCTGACGCGGGACGCGGGCAAGAAGCGCGGCGTGGCGCGCGGCGCCCGACGGGCGAAGAGCGTCTTCTCCGGGGCGCTCGAGCCGATGACGGAGGCCCGCGTCGTCTACTTCGAGAAGGAAGGGCGGGAGCTCGTCTCGATCAACGCCGTGGATCCGATCCGGCCGTCCTTCTCGCTGTCGACGGAGCTCGAGAAGGCGCTGCTCCTCTCGACCCTGGCCGAGAGCCTCGAGACCTTCGTCTCGGAGTCGGATCCGGCGGAGCCCTTCTACCGCCTCGGGCGCCACGCCATGGACGCCCTCTTCGCCGGGGCGCCGGCGGCCCTGACCGCGGCCTACTTCGACGTCTGGATCCTCAAGCTCTCGGGCCTCTTTCCCACGCCGCGCGAGTGCGCGGGCTGCGGCCGCGCCCTCGAGGAGACCGAGCCGCTTCTCTTCGACGAGCGCCGCCCCGGGTTCGTCGGGGCCGAGTGCCGCCTCGGCGAGACGCTGCGCCTGTCGGTCGATGCCCGGCGCACCCTCACGGGCTTCCTCTCCGGCCCCCTCGATCCCGCCGCCCGGCCCCGGGGCCTCGTCGAGATCAGCCCGCGTCGCCCGCCTCGCGCGGCGGCACTTCCTGGGGCACGAGCTCAAGAGCCAGCGCGTGCTGGAAGACGTCCTGCGCTGAGATCCACCGTCCGGACAGTAGGGGCGCCCCTTGCGGGCGCCCCCTCACGTGCCGATCGAGATGCCGCACGCTTCTCGAACCGCGGAGAGGGGGCGGGGACGAGCCCCGCCCCTACGGACCGGGGCGATTCATCCTCGGGCGAAGCCGCTCCAGTTGCATGCGGTAAGCTTTCGCCAGTGTTCACTCTGCAGCGCCTGATCGCGGAGCTGACCGCCTTCTGGGAGGGCGAGGGGTGCCTCATCGAGCAGCCCTACGACCTTCCCGTCGGCGCCGGGACGATGCATCCCGCGACCTTTCTGAAGGTCCTGACGCCCGAGCCCTGGAAGTGCGCCTACGTCCAGCCCTCGCGCCGGCCGGCCGACGGCCGATACGGCGAGAACCCGTTCCGCCTCGGCAAGCACCTGCAGTTCCAGGTCGTCCTGAAGCCCTCGCCCGAGGACATCCAGCGGACGTACCTGCGGAGCCTCGAGCGGCTGGGCGTGGTCCTGAAGGACCACGACGTGCGCTTCGAGGAGGACAACTGGGAGTCTCCGACGCTCGGCGCCTGGGGCGTCGGCTGGCAGGTCGTGATGGACGGCATGGAGATCACGCAGTTCACGTACTTCCAGCAGGCCGGCGGGCATCGACCTGTCGCCGGTCACGGCCGAGATCACGTACGGCCTCGAGCGCATCGCCATGTTCCTGAACAAGCTCGACTCGGTCTACGACGTGATGTGGAACGAGACGCTCTCCTACGGCCAGGTGCGCCGGCGCGACGAGGTCGAGATGTCGAAGTACGACTTCGAGGTCGCCGACGCCGAGCTCGCGCAGCTCATGCTCGACCGGCACGAGCGGGAGGCGCGGCGCTGCCTCGACGCGGGCCTCGTCGTCCCGGCCTACGAGGCCACCCTCGTCTGCTCGCACCAGTTCAACGTGCTCGACGCGCGCGGTGCGGTCTCCGCGACCGACCGCGTCGGCATCATCCGGCGGATTCGCGACCTCGCCTGCGCGTGCGCGCGGGCCTACGTTTCGGGCAAGGAAGGGGAGCGGACGCCGGCCGCGCAGCCGGAGCCCGCGGCGGTCTAGAACATCGGGCCGCCGGCGGCCTGACGCCGGAGGCGAGACGACTCCAGAGTGAACACGCAAGACTTCCTGCTGGAAATCCGAACGGAGGAGATCCCGGCGCCGGCGCTGCTGCCGGCGCGCCTGGAGCTTTCCCGCGCCGCGGGCGACGCCCTCGCCGGCGAAGGGCTCGCGCCGGCCGGGATCGAGACGTACGCCACGCTGCGGCGGCTGGTGCTCATCCTCCGGGGGCTGCCGGAGCGCCAGGAGGATCGCTTCGCCGAGGTCCTCGGCCCGCCCGAGGCGAGCGCCTTCGGCAAGGACGGCAAGCCCACGCGAGCGGCCGAGGGCTTCGCGAAGGCGCAGAAGGTCGACGTGGCCGATCTCGTCGTGGTCGACTCGCCGCGCGGCCGGACCGTCGCCGCGCGCAAGACGACTCCGGGCCGCGCGGCGGCCGAGGTGCTCGCCGAGGTCCTGCCGCGGGTCGTCGGCGGCCTGGCCTTCCCGAAGACGATGCGCTGGGGCGCGGGCGACCGGTCGTTCGTGCGGCCGGTGCGGGGCGTCGTGGCGCTTCTCGGCGGCCGCGTCGTCCCGCTCGAGCTCTACGGCGTCGCGGCTGGCGACCGGACGATGGGGCATCGCGTGCTCTCGGACGGCGAGTTCGCCGTCACGGGCCCCGACGACTACCTCGCCAAGCTCCGCAAGGCCTTCGTCGAGCCCGATCCCGAGGTCCGCCGGATCGCGATCCTCGAGAAGGCGCGCGCCCTGGCGTCCGAAGTCGGCGGCCAGATCGAAGCGCACGCGGATCTCGCGAACACGCTGGCCGACCTCGTCGAGTGGCCGGGCCTCGTGCGCGGGACCTTCGCGCCGGAGTTCCTCGAGCTGCCGGAGGAGATCAACGTCACCGTGATGCGCACACACCAGAAGTTCCTCCCGGTGCGCGGCCCCGGGGGGCTGCTGCCGCACTTCGTGGCCGTGATGGACAACGACGCCGACCGCAAGGGCTTCGTCGCCAAGGGGTGCGAGTGGGTCCTCAACGCCCGCCTGGCCGACGCCCGATTCTTCTACGAGGAGGACGCGAAGGGGAGGCTCGAGGCGCAGCTGCCGAAGCTCTCGCGCCTGACCTTCCAGGAGAAGCTCGGCGACTATCGCCAGAAGACGGCGCGCATCCAGGACCTCGCCGAGGCGATCGCCGTCCAGGTCGGCCGCCCCGACCTCGTGGAGGCGGCGCGCACCGCCGGCCTGCTCTCCAAGGCGGACCTGACGAGCCTCGTCGTCAAGGAGTTCACGGACCTCCAGGGCGTGATCGGCGGCATTTACGCCCGCCGCGAGCGGTACCCCGACTCGGTGTGGAAGGCCGTCTACGACCAGTACCGCCCGGCCTCCGGCTCCGACGATCCGCCGCGCGAGGCGTCGGGCGCGATCCTGTCGCTGGCCGACCGGTTCGATTCGCTGTGCGGCCTCTTCCGCGTCGGCCTCGTGCCGACGGGATCGAAGGACCCCTACGGGCTTCGCCGTGCGGCGCTCGGCATCGTGTCGATCGCGATCGCACGCAACTGGCGGACCGACTGGCGGCCGATCGCGCGCAAGGCCCTGTCGCTCTTCCCCGCGGGACTGCCCGGCCTCGAGCCCGAGAAGGCCGTCGAGGAGCTCGGACGGTTCTTCGCCGACCGGCTCCGGAGCCTGCTCGAGCGGCGCGGCGCGAGCTACGACGAGATCTCGGCGGTGCTGAACGTCGGCGTCTGGGACTTCGCCGACGCGGCCGACCGGGCGCGGGCGCTCTCCGACGCCCGCCGGCACATGGACTTCAAGTCTCTCGATCCTCGCCGCCAAGCGGATCCGCAACATCGTCGGCGATGCGACTCCCGGCGCGCCCTCGCCCGAGCTCTACCGCGAGCCCGCCGAGCGGGCGCTGGCCTCGGACTTCCTGCAGGCCAAGCAGGCGATCGACGGCTTCTCGGCCGAGCGGCACTACCGGGAGGCCATGGAGACGATCGCCTCGCTTTCCCCTTCGCTCGACCGCTTCTTCGTCGACGTGCTCGTCAACGCCCCGGAGGAGGACCTGCGCCGGAACCGGCTGGCGCTCCTCGCCTCGATTCAGCAAGAATTCACGCGGCTGGCGGACTTTTCCGAAATCGTGGTGGAAAAATGAAACGCGTCTTCTCGTTCGGCAACGGCGTGGCCGAGGGGGCCGGGCTCGGCAAGGAAACCCTCGGGGGCAAGGGCGCGGGCCTGGCCGAGATGACGGCCCTCGGGATCCCGGTGCCGCCGGGGTTCACGATCGAGACCTCGGTGTGCGCCGACTTCTCGCGCGGCGCCTCGCTCGATGCGATCCGCGGCGAGGTCGAGTCGGCGCTGCTCAAGCTCGAGCACGACACCGACAAGCGGTTCGGCGATCCGGAGAACCCGCTCCTCGTCTCGGTGCGCTCGGGCGCCCGCTCCTCCATGCCCGGGATGATGGACACGATCCTCAACCTCGGCCTGACCTCGCGCACGGTGGCGGGCCTGGCGCGGCGCTCGGGGGACCGCTTCGCCTTCGACTGCCGGCGGCGCTTCGTCGAGATGTACGGCGACGTCGTGCTGCGCGTGCCGCGGCACGACTTCGAGAAGGGCATGAAGGAGGTCAAGGCGGCGCGGGGCATCGTCTCCGACATGGACCTCTCGGCGGAGGACCTGGCCGAGATCGTCCGGCGCGGCGAGCAGCTCGTCCGGGAGCGCACCGGCCACGATTTCCCGGACGAGCCGCGCGAGCAGCTCTGGGGCGCCATCGGCGCGGTCTTCCGCTCGTGGGACAACGAGCGGGCGAAGACCTACCGCAAGCTGCACCACATCCCCGACGACTGGGGAACGGCGGTCAACGTTCAGGCCATGGTGTTCGGCAACCGCGGCGACACGTCGGCGACGGGCGTGGCCTTCACGCGCGACCCGGCCTCCGGAGAGAAGAAGTTCTACGGCGAGTTCCTGCCGAACGCGCAGGGCGAGGACGTCGTCGCCGGCATCCGCACGCCGCGGCCGCTGAACGCGAACGGAACCGGCGAGTCGCTCCAGGAAACCATGCCGAAGGCATACGAGGAGCTGCTGCGGGTGCGCGACCTCCTCGAGAAGCGTTTCCGCGACATGCAGGACCTCGAGTTCACGATCGAGGAGAACAAGCTCTTCCTGCTCCAGACGCGCAACGGAAAGCGCACGGGCTTCGCCGCCGTGCGCGTGGCGACCGACATGGTCGACGAGGGCCTCATCAACGCGGACGAGGCCGTCGCGCGCGTCGAGCCGGAGCAGCTGGTGCAGCTGCTCGCCCCGATCTTTCCGACGAAGGAGAAGGCGGCGGCCGTCAAGGAGGGACGCCTGCTCGGCAAGGGCCTGCCCGCCGGCCCCGGAGCGGCCTGCGGGCGCGTCGCGCTGACGGCGCCGCACGCCGTCGCCCTCGCGGCCAAGGGCGATCCGGTCGTTCTGGTCCGCGAGGAGACCTCGCCCGAGGACATCGCCGGCATGCACGCGGCGGTCGGGATCCTGACGACGCGCGGGGGCATGACGTCGCACGCCGCCGTCGTCGCCCGCGGCATGGGCAAGACCTGCATCGTCGGCGCGGGCGAGATCGTGGTCGACCACGCGCACGCCGAAGTCCGGGCGCACGGCCTCAAGGTCGCCGAGGGCGACTGGCTCTCGATCGACGGCACGACCGGCGAGGTGATCGTCGGCAAGCTGCCGACGCAGCCCTCGGAAGTCCTCCAGGTCCTCGTCGAAGGGACGATGAAGCCGGAGCAGTCGGTCGTCACGAGGGCGTTCACCCGCATCCTGAAGTGGGCCGACGAGCGGCGGCGACTGGGAGTGCGGGCCAACGCCGACACGCCGACGCGACGCCCGGATCGCGCGCATCTTCGGGGCCGAGGGCATCGGACTCTGCCGCACCGAGCACATGTTCTTCGAGGAGAAGCGCATCGTCGCCGTGCGCGAGATGATCCTCGCCGAGACGGCCGAGGAGCGGCGGGCGGCCCTGGCGAAGATCCTGCCCATGCAGCGCGAGGACTTCGCCGGCATCTTCCGCGCGATGGGGGAGCGCCCGGTCACGATCCGCCTGCTCGATCCGCCCCTCCACGAGTTCCTCCCCCACGACGAGGAGACCATCCAGCGCACGGCCACGGAGCTGAAGGTCTCCGTCGAGCGGGTGCGCGAGCGGACCCATGCCCTCAAGGAGACCAACCCGATGCTCGGCCACCGGGGCTGCCGCCTCGGCATCACGAATCCCGAGATCTACGAGATGCAGGTGCGCGCGATCTTCGAGGCCGCGGCGCAGGTGATCGGGGAGGGCGTCAAGGCGCAGCCCGAGATCATGATCCCGCTCGTGGGCGCGCGCGGCGAGTTCGAGCGGCTGCGGGTCGTCGTCGAGGCGGCGGCCAGGCGGGTCGTCGCGGAGAAGGGCATGGACATCCCCTACAAGATCGGCACGATGATCGAGGTGCCGCGCGCGGCGCTGCGGGCGAACCGCATCGCCCTGAACTGCGACTTCTTCTCCTTCGGCACGAACGACCTGACGCAGATGACCTACGGCTACTCGCGCGACGACATGGGAACGTTCCTTCCGGTCTACATCGCCGAGGGCATCCTTCCGGAGGACCCGTTCGCGAGCCTCGACCAGTACGGCGTGGGCGAGCTCGTCGCGATCGGCACGCGCCGCGGCCGCGAGGTCAAGCCGAAGCTGAAGGTCGGCATCTGCGGCGAGCACGGCGGCGATCCGCGGTCGATCGAGTTCTTCAACCACGTCGGCCTCGACTACGTGTCCTGCTCGCCGTTCCGCGTGCCGGTTGCTCGCCTGGCGGCCGCGCACGCCTCGCTCGCGGAGCAGAGCGTCGGGGTATCGTCGACGGCATGAGCATCTTCATGACTGCCGCCGCGTCGGTCGTTCTCGGTCTCGCGGCGCGGGGCGCCGCGCCGCCGGACCTGATCCTCGTCTCGGCGAAGGTCTGGACGGGCGACCCGGTCGCGCCCGGAGGCGCAGGCGCTCGCGGTCAAGGACGGCCGCATCGTCGCCGTCGGCACGAACGCCGAGATCGAGAAGCTCAAGGGCGCCTGGAACGGTCGTCGTCGACGGCAAGGGGCGCCGCGTCGTTCCCGGGTTCATCGACTGCCACACGCACATGTCGATGGGCGGCCTCAACCTCCTCGCCCTCGACCTGCGCAAGACGAAGGACCCGGCCGACTTCACGCGCCAGGTCGCGGCGTTCGCGAAGGGCAAGCCCGCGGGCCAGTGGCTGACGGACGGCGCCTGGGACCACGAGCAGTGGACGCCGCCGCAGCTTCCGACGAAGGCGCTCCTCGACCCCGCGACGGGGGACCGGCCGACCTGCCTCGGCCGGCAGGACGGCCACATGATGGTCTGCAACAGCCTGGCGCTGAAGCTCGCGGGGATCACGAAGTCGACGCCGAACCCGCCGGGCGGCGTGATCGTCAAGGACGCCTCGGGCGAGCCGACGGGCGTCCTCAAGGACGCGGCCATGGACCTCGTCTGGAAGGTCCGCCCGCCCCGCACGAAAGCGGAGATCGTCGAAGGGCTGCGGGCCGCCGTGAAGCACGCCGCGAAGAACGGGGTGACCTCCGTCCAGGACCTGCCGGGCACGGCGCTGGATCTGCCGGCCTGGGACGAGATCCGGAATGCCGGCGGCCTGACCGTGCGCGTGAACTACCGGCCATCGCTGACCGACTGGCAGTCCGCGAAGAAGGCCCAGACCACGATCAAGCAGGACGCCTGGCTCCAGGTCGGCGGGGTCAAGGGCTTCATGGACGGCGCTCTCGGAGCCGGCACCGCCGTGATGTTCGAGGCGTTCTCCGACGATCCCGGCAACACCGGCGTCTACGCCGCCGAGGCCATCCCGCTCTCCACGATCGAAGAGCGGATCGCCGGGGCCGACGCCGCCGGGCTTCAGGTCGAGGTCCACGCGATCGGCGACAAGGCCATCGCGGAGCTCTTCGACATCTTCGCCCGCGTCGCGAAGAAGAACGGGCCGAAGGACCGCCGGTTCCGCATCGAGCACGCCCAGCACATGCGCCGCGCGGAGATCCCGAAGTTCGCCGCGCAGGGCGTCATCGCCTCCATGCAGCCCTACCACGCCGTCGACGACGGGCGCTGGGCCGACCGGAAGCTCGGCGGGGGAGAGCGCAGCCTCGGCACGTACGCGTTCCGCTGGCTTCTCGACGCGAACGCCAAGCTCGCCTTCGGCTCCGACTGGGACGTCGCGCCCCTCTCGCCGATCGTCGGGATCGCGGCCGCCGTCACGCGCGCGACGATCGACGGCAAGCAGCCCAACGGCTGGGTGCCCGAACAGAAGATCCGGCCGGAGGAGGCGCTCCGGGCCTATACGGTCACGGCCGCCTACGCCGCCTTCGAGGAGAAGGAGAAGGGGTCGCTCGAGGTCGGGAAACTCGGGGATTTCGTCGTCCTCTCGGAGGACCCCCTGTCCGTTGCGCCCGCCGCCATCGACAAGATCCAGGTGGACGCGACAATCGTCGGCGGGCGCGTCGTCTTCGAGCGGTAGCCGCGCGGTCTCGGCGCGGCGGGCGACGTTCTAGGTCGGATCGCCGCGGAACCGAGCCAGCAGGTCGGCGGGCAGGGGCTCGTCGAAGTCGCGGCTGATGCGGATCTTGCCCTTCAGCAGCCCGGGCACGCGAGGCGCCCGCTCGAGCGGAACGAGGCGAGCCACAGGCCTCCCGGCTCGCAGGATCGTTATCTCCTCGCCTTGCTCGACCCTCCTCAGGAGGCGGGAGAGGTGGGTGCGCGCCTCTCGGACGCCGATCGTTTTCATGCCGAGCCTCCTCGGACGTCAGGTAGTGAAAGAGATGACGGTCACTCGAGGGTCGTCAAGATTACGCCGTTGAGCTCGCAAACGAAGGCCACCAGGGTCTCGTCCGGCGAGAGTGCGAGTCCATGACAGTTTTCGAGAGAGGTCTTCCAGAGGACGACTGGCTCCCGTCCCTTTCGTGTCATCCGGAAAACGGTGCCGAGGCCCGCCTGCTCGAGCTCGACGATCGTCCCGGTCTTGGTTGTGACGCTTCGGGCGCCGTACCTGGCCGACTTCCGCCAGGCACGGACCTCCGATTCGGGGATCGGGGCGAGGGAGGCCGGGGGATCGACGACGCCGATCCCGTCTCCGTCATGCCATGTTCCCTTGATCAGCGAGATCGGGCCGAGGTCGAGTTTCGACCATTCCTCGTCGACGCTGACGGCGAGGAAGCGGCCGTCCGGGGACCAGACGGGGTGCTCGTCGACCGCTTGAGATGAAACGACCAGGGCCGACGAAACGTCCAGCCGCTGAAGGACAAGCGAGAACGCGCGAGTCGGTTCAGGGCTACTTGCCCGCATGGAGAGATCCAGAAGAATGGCGAGCGGTGCGAGCGTCACAATCCCTCCGTTTCAACCGTGGAGATGCCTTACGTACAGCGCGAGCGACGCATACAAAACCATGGCGTCCAACAGCAGTGCTCCGGCGAAGAACACACCTTTTGAGCGCGAGGCCCTTGTCCAGGACCGGTATGCAACACGGACGAGCAAGGCCAGGATCAGAGATGCTGGAACGATCGCCAGGGCCCAGAACGCGAGGAAATTACTACCGACGTCGGGCCAGGTGCCAGTGGCGCGCAGGTATGCGCGGAGTATGACGATGTAGAGCAGGGCCTGGAGCGCGATGAGTACGTAGCCGAACTCAATCTCGCGGGCAGTTCGGCGCATCCCGTCTGAGCTCATTGCGACCTCCTCCGGAGGAGACTAGGCGGTGGCTCGGTAACAGAGGATTGCTGCTACGAAGAAAAGCAGTACGACAAGCCACAGAAAGACCCGAAGTCTCGCGGCGGAAGCGGCCCCCTTTGCTGCGGCACGAGGGTAAATCGCGAGCGCGGCGGCGCCGAGGATGGCGGCGCCCGGGACGACCAAATAGAGCCAGACGCCCATCAGAGTGAAGCCGGCGTGCGGCCCGGGGTACATGGAATCGAGCAGCCGGGCAGCGGGAATGAACAGCAACGCTCCGACAACAAGGGCGATCAGGGCGGGCGCTAGATCGACTCGAGATGGTTCTCTCATGATTGTCAGTCGTGAATCCAATAGTGCTGACGATCCAGCGTCGACATCGTTTCAGGTGTGTTCATGAGTCTCGAAATGGTTCTCCAGAGAAGGTCGGACTCGTGGAGTTGCTCGTGCGCCTTGAAGAGTTCGGTCAGGGGCGTATTGACCAGGATGTTCGCGGCGCCGGACAGGGACCGCCCTGCCGGACCCCACTCGCCCCATATCGGGCTGTTGAACCACCGTCCACCGAGCACCTGAATCGGGTCCTTAGTGTCGGAGACCGCCAGAAAGCTGCTCACTGAGCTCTTGTTGGATAGATCGAAGTCGGCCCGGGCCGGCGTTCCAAGCGTGACAAGATTGTCCACGGCGCGGCCGAGTCCCAGGTTGACTGCCGCGATGGCGACGTTGCCGCCATGGCTGTGGGCAATGAGATTGAGTTGTTCCCCGGGCGCGAACTTGTAGTGACGGATGAAGTTCGCGAGAGAGTTCGCGGCCTGCGATCGGGCTCCGGTGGTGTTGCCCCCGGACCAGGTGAACGACGCATAGGCGCGGTCGGGCACCGACCCGGTCACGCGTTGATAGAAGACTCCACCGGGTGTGAACGTTGGGTTGCTCGCTGCCCATGTCCCGTGCACCACGATCGTCAGCCTCCCGTCCGGATCCACGTACTTCATCGGGTTGTTCAGCGTGTACGCGTACCGGTTCCATGACTGCGGATTGGCCGGGGTGCCCCCGACCCGATCCGGCGACAGGAACCTCCCCAGCCCGTGGTCGTGGTTTCGCGCGTGGTCGTAGAACCGCGTGCTCTCCGAGTCGCGCTCCATCAGGCAGTAGGCGAGGCGCTGGGTCGGGGGCGTGGTCGTGGTGTCTTCGCCGTACGGCCAGTACTTGTGGGTCTCGACGATCTGACGCGCCTGGTTGAAGACGACGCGGGGGCTGCCGAGATGGTCGGAGGCCGTGTACTGCCAGCCGGCAGGCGACGCGACGTACGAGGCCACGAGGAGGTTGCCGAGGAACACGTTGTCCCGGGTCACCGAAAGGGTGGCCGTCGAAGCCCCGGTCGAGCCTCCCGCCATCTCGGTCACAACGCGGTTGGAGTCGTCGCGGAAAGTATAGATCGTGCCGCGGGGGACGGGGTGGTACGCGCTCCAGAAGAGCGAGCCCGGAGAGCCGCGCCGGGGGCCTTCGCGAGCCAGACGAGCATCTCCCACTCGCCGACGGTGCTGCCGGGGCAGAACTGGAGGGGGCTCGTGCCGCAGCCGGCGGTGACGCCGTCGCGGTAGAGCTGCTCGATCCAGGGCGCGAAGGCGGCGTAGGCGCCCGAGCACGAGACGTCCTGGAACGTGCCCGCGCACGGCGGCGGCGAAAAGCCGTCGGGCTTGTACCCCTTGACGAGAAAGACGGCCATCTGGGCGCGGGTGAGCGTCGCGTCGGGGCAGTATTGAAGCGGGTTCGTGCCGCAGCCGGCAGTGATGCCCTCGTCGTGGACGAGCTGGATGTGGCGGGCGTCGGGGTCGGAGCAGGAGACGTCGGAGAACGGGGCCGGTGCAGGCGGGCAGCGTCCAGCCCTTGGCGAGGCCGTTGGCCTCGGCGACGTAGCGCGCCATCTCGCGGCGGAGAACGGTGGCCTTCGCGGGGAACTTGGCCACGCGCTCGCCCGAGCCGGCGAAGAGATAGACCCAGTCGGCGCCGGCGGTGGAGTTGCGGTACTGGCGGTCGAGGAGGTCGTAGCTCATGGTCTCGCCCGTGCGGGCGGTCATGTTGCCGCGGGCGTCGTACTGGGCGCCGCCCGAGGTGATCCGGTTGGTCGCGGCATCGAGCGTGAATCCCGTCGCGCCGTTCTGCGTGAGGTTGCCCCAGCGGTCGTAGGCGAAGGCCCGGGTCGTCGATCCGAACCTGGCCGAGGTCAGCCGCGCCCGGCTGTCGTACGTGAACGCGTCGGTCGTTCCGAGCTTCAGGATGTCGCCGGCGCCGTCGTAGGCGTAGGCGCCCGAGCTCCAGAGGGCGTTTGAAATGCTCGCCGGACGCGGCAGAAGGCTCGCGTCGGGCGCGATCGTCGTGACCACGGGCGTGCCGGAGTTGCCGGCGGTCCATGAAGTCAGCGCGGCGGCGGGGCCGTACGCCGCGGCGGGCACGACGGTCTGGCCGTTGGCGGCGATCGAGGTCGGGAGCCCGTAGCCGTACCCGAACGTCACGGGAAACGCCGGGGCGCCCGCGGCGCGGGGATGGGAGTGCGAGGAGGGCAGCCCCAGGGCGTCGTAGGACCAGGTCTGCGAGGCCGACGTCGCGAGGTCGCCGTTGCCCGCGGCGGTCGTCAGCTTCGAGAGACGGCCACCGGGGCCGCTGTACTCGAGCGTCTCGTCCACCACGGGGCCGATCGTCGGCAGGTGGTTGTAGCCGTACCGCCGCGTCAGCTTACCGGCCGGGCTCGCGCCGCCTGCGAAGTTGGCTGCGCCGTCGTCGCACGTTCCGGCGCCGTCGTAGCAGTGGACCGCGTACTTCGTGGCGCCGGCCTCCTCGCGCGTGATGCGGCCCGCGAAGTCGAACCGCCGGGTCAGCACGAGGCTGCCGGGCCGGGTCTCCTGGCGCACGTTGCCGAGGCTGCCGATCGAGTCGTACGTGACGGTGCCGCCTTCCGGCGTCGTCTCGGAACGCAGCATGCCGGCCGCGTCGAATGCGAAGCTGCGGATCTGGGTTCCCTGGGTCACCCGGGTGAGCTTCGCGTTCACGTCCCAGGCGTAGGAGGTGACGTCGTTCGACGGTTCCGTGACGCTCGTCGCCCGGCCGAAGGCGTCCTTGCGGGTCTTCGTCGTGGCGTTCAGGCCGCCCGCGGAGCACGCGGCCGACTGGAGGTTCGCGAAGGTCGCGTTGAGGCAGTAGGTCAGCATCGCCTCGAGCGTGTTGCTGTACCAGGTCGACCCGTCCTTGCGGTCGACCGTCTGGAGGCTCGAGTGCTTCGAGCCCACGACCTGCTGGGGCCGGCCGAACGGGTCGAAGCACATCTGCCAGGTGCCCGGGCGCCGAGGACGGCCGCGCCGTGGCGAAGCTGCCGTTCGAGAAGACGCAGGCCGTGCCGAGGTCGGCCGACACCGACTCGGAGGTCGAGTCGGCGACCCACTCGGAACGGAAGTGGGCGTTGCCGGCCGCGTCGAACAGGTTGAACCGCTTGGAAACGCCGGCGCCCGGGCGCAGCGCCTTCTCGCGGGCGACGCGCCCGAGGCCGTCGTAGTCGTAGTGCTCCCAGGTCTTCGCGTTCGCGCTTCCGGGCGCGACCGGGCAGGCCTGCGCCGAGGCGGCCCGGTAGGCGGTGGTCGCGTTGGGGCCCTCGTAGCAGACGAAAGTCCGGTGCTCGCCGGAGGCCGGCGGCGTGATCTGCGTGACGCGTCCGAGGACGTCGTACGAGAACTTCGTCGCGAGCCCCGCGCCGTCGCGGGAGGCGGTGACCCACCCGGTCGTCGCGTCGCGGTCGTAGCTGCGCAGCCAGAACGTGGACGTGCCGGCCGAGCCGTTGATCCAGCGCGAGGAGAGCAGCTCGCCGTTGCGCCACGTGTAGGCCTTCCCGAAAGCGTCGCCGTCGGTACCGACGGAAGCCGGGAAGACGGGGTGGTTGTCGGAGCAGTAGGTCCGGGAGGGCGTGGTCGACGCGGAAAACGTCTTCGAGAACTCCCGGTCGACGCTTCCCGCGCCGTCGTCGTAACGGCAGCGGAGGAAGGCGACGTCGCGGGCGGAGTCGTAGACGAGGGAACCCCTGAGGAACCCGCTTTCGCCGTCGAACTCGAAATACTCGTCGCGGACCGATGCGCCTTCGGTGATCCGGCGCTCGGCGAACAGGTTCGGCAGCACGAGGCCTCCGGCGGACGGGCCCGAGGACCAGTTCACGGGCGCCCAGTCGGTGTACGTCGTCCGCGCGTCGTTGCCGAGCGTGCCGGAGTGGGCCTCGTTCTCGTAGTGCCGCCCGTTGGACTCCCACGAGCCGGAGGAGTTCGAGAACGCGACCTGGTGCCACGGGCAGCTCGAGCAGGTCCCCGCCCCGAAGATCGTGCGCTCGCTCGCGAGGCGCCGGTTTCCCTCGAGGTTGCCCGCGTCGTCGTACTCGAACGTCCGCCGGACGGTGCGCAGCGCCTTGCTCGCGCAGAAGGGCGCGTCGGCGGAGGTGCCGGGGCAGGCGGGCGAGGCCGGCGAACCTTGGTTCGGGTCCGTTTCGAAGAAGCGCTGCTCGATGTCGGCGCCGACGCGGTCGCCGGGCACGCTCGGGCGCGTCGTGCCGGGGGGCGCCTGCGCGAGCTTCGGGCTCGCGAGAAAGAGCGTGGCCTGGGCGCGGCGCACCCCGGCGCTGCCCACCGCGTTCTGATCGGTCGGCGGAAGCACGACGACCGTCAGCGTCTGCGGCTCCCCCGGCGAGGAGGCGGATCCGGACTCGCCGAACGGAAAGGCGTACTGCGTGTAGGTCGTCGTCGACACACGGCCCCGCAGCGGTTCGGTCACGGTCCGCTTCAGGACCCCGGTCTGCGAGTCCACCCAGCGCGAATCGTTGTCCTCGGTGCACGCCGCCGTGGCGTCGAGGGGAGGCTCCGGCTCGCCGGCCGATGTCCCACAAAGGAAAGCGGTCGGGGAGATGGTCGTGAACGCCTGGGACGGGGCGGGCAGCCCCGGGCAGTTCGGGACGACCGCGCCGGCGCGCCCGTGAAAGAACGTGTAGCCGCCGTAACAGTACTCGGCGGTTGCGCCCGTCGGCAGCGTCAGTCGGGTGAGAAGGCTCGTCTGGGCGAACTGGAACTTGGGGCTCGCGGTCAGGTCGGAGGGAAGCCGCAGTTCCTTCAAGCGCTGGAGATTCGCCGGCACCGTCCCGGTTCCGCAGGAGTGCACGTAGCCCGTGTAGGGCGCGTCGTAGGCGAGGGTCCAGGTCCGTGTCGTCAGGGCGCCGTTGGCAAAGACGGGAAAGGTCGCCGAAAGCACCATGCCGTCGAGGAAGCCGTTGTGTCCGCGCTCGACGCGGACCGTCTGCCCGGAGGGCAGCGTGATGTCCCTGGGGACCCATCCGCCCGTGCCGGACGGCGCGCGCATCTGCATGAGCCCGGTCGTCCCGGCGTCGCAGGTCGATGCGCCGTACGTCCATCTCGGATGCGCTCCGGTCCAGTAGGTGACGCCGTAGCCGTTGCCGTGCGGGTCGGTGAGGGACCCGAGGTACCAGCCGTCGCGGCCGCGCCCGAAGTCGTGCGTGAAGCCGTCGAAGGGCGAGTCGTCGAAGCCCGAGGCCTGCTGGTCGAAGACGTGGTGGTTGCCGTCCCCGTCCCACATCTCGTAGGGGCCCGACCCCTTCAGGAAGTACGGGCTCCCGTCGCCTGTGACCCGGCCGTTGCCCTGGCTGCGGAGGAAGAGGTGCTGGCTCCCGTCCGGCGCGACGTAGCACGGGGCGGTCGTGTTGCCGTGGCGGCACGTCTTGATCGCGCCCAGCGAGAGCTCCCAGCCGATCGGCATCGAAGAATTCCCCGCGAGGGGCTTGTACACGAAGCTCGCCTGCTGCTGGGCGGGCTTGGGCGCGCCGTAGTCGTCGACGCGCGAGTTGTAGACCAGCGTGAGCTGGAACCGCAGCTTCGGCCCGATCGGGTAGGACGGGCCGAGGGCGATCGGGACGGTGAGCTGGCCGTTGTAGAGGTTGATCGAGTCGAACGCGTCGTGGTGGAAGACGCTGTTCGTGTAGCCGGGCGCGGCGTCGGCGTCGTTGTCGGGACCGTTCTGCGCAGCGAGGCGCCGGTCGGCCAGCACCAGGAGGCAGAGTACGAACGTCCGGGTAAGTTTCTTTGTCATGATCGCCACTCCTTTTCAGGGGAGCTCGCCGGCGAATCTCTCGACATACTCATTGTCGCGAGCGGGCGAGGCGGCGGATTCGCGAGGGACTGGGGGGGCCGAGCGCGCGTCCGCCCGATGCTGCGCGATAGGATGAATCGAATGCCGCGCATCCACCGACTCGCCAGCGCCGTCATCGACCGCATCGCCGCCGGCGAGGTCGTGGAGCGGCCGGCCTCGGCGGTCAAGGAGCTCGTCGAGAACGCCCTGGACGCGGGCGCGTCGCGGATCGACGTCGAGGTCGACGGGGGCGGCGGGGACCGGATCCTCGTCCGAGACGACGGCTCGGGCATGACGCGAGAGGACGCGAGGCTGGCGCTCGAGCGCCACGCGACCTCCAAGATCTCCACCGACGAGGACCTCGCGCGCGTCGGCACCTACGGGTTTCGCGGCGAGGCGCTGCCCTCGATCGCCTCGGTGTCGCGGCTGACGCTCACCTGCTCGGACGGCTCGAGCCCGGAAGCGGTGCGGCTGCGGATCGAGTACGGGGCCGCTCCTTCGGAGGAGCCCGCGGCGCGCCCGCGCGGCACGGACGTGCTCGTCGAGAGCCTCTTCGCGAGGACCCCCGCGCGGCGCAAGTTCCTCGCCTCGCCGGAGGCGGAGGCGCGGGCGGTCGCCGCGGCGGTGACGAAGGCGGCGCTCTCGAATCCGTCGGTCGCCTTCACGCTGACCTCCAACGGCCGCCAGACGCTCGATGCCCCGGCCGCCGTCGATCGGGGCTCCCGGATCCTGCAGATCTTCGGCCGCGCGACGCTCGGGGAGCTCGAGCCCTTCGAGGCGCAAGTCGGGCCCGCTGCGCCTCCATGGCTACGCGACGCGCGGCTCGGTGACCTTCCCGAGCCGCCGGTACCAGTACCTCTTCGTCAACGGCCGGCCGGTCGAGGACCGGGCGCTCTCGCGCGCCATCACGCAGGCCTCGAAGGACGCAATCCGGATCGACCGGCACCCGGCGGTCTTCCTCTACCTCACGGCCGAACCCGGAGCGGTCGACGTCAACGTCTCGCCGTCGAAGACCCAGGTCCGGTTCGCGGACGCGGCGACGGCCTTCCGCCTCGTCTATCACTCGCTCCACTCCGCGCTGCTCGCGGGCAAGGAGGAGCGCAGGCTTCGCTCGGTGCCCGCCGGCGGCGTCGTGGCCGAGGGCGCGGCCCCGTACCGGGACCCGTTCGCCGCGCCGCCCGGCGCGCCGGTGGGCGTTCCGCCCGCGCCGCCTGCGCCCGAGGCGCCGGCCCCGGCCGAGCCGCTGCCGGCCCGCCGCCTGCCGGAGATCGTGCCGATCGGGCAGCACCGCGAGTCGTACATCCTGGCCTCGGGCGAGGAGGGCCTCCTCGTCATCGACCAGCACGCGGCGCACGAGCGCACGCTCTACGAGCGGATCCGCGACCGGATCGCGTCGGGGCGGATGCTCTCGCAGCGGTTGCTGCTGCGCGTCCTCTTCGACGCCACGCCGGAGGAGGCCGAGACGCTCGCCGCGCGCATGGAGGACCTGTCGGCGGCGGGCTTCGAGATCGAGCCGATGTCGGGCAGCTCCTATGCGATCGCGGCGCTGCCGGCCGAGGCCACCGACCGCGATCCGGGCGAGACGCTGCACGCGGCCCTCGCCGCGCTCGCCGAGGCCGGCACGGCCGACGAGGCCCTGCGCCGCGACCGTCTCGCGGCGAGCGTCGCCTGCCGCTCCGCCGTGACGTCCGCTACCACCTCGCGCCGGAAGAGATCCGGCGCCTGATCGCCGACTGGTCGAAGACCCGCGACCGCTTCACCTGCCCGCACGGGCGGCCGGTGGTCCTCGCGATGAGCGAGGAGGAGCTGGAGAAGCACTTCAAGCGCCGCTAGTGTTCTGTCACTGAAGTCTTGATAGCGTTGGCACGGTGCAGCATCGGCTGCGCGGCTCTCGCCCTGCGGGCCCGCCCGACCGGTGTCGAGACGCTCCGATCGTGAAAACGAGTTTCATTGCAAGGCGCTAGGCGCCCGGAGGAAATCCATGGATCGTCGCGAATTCCTGCAGGACGTCGCCGCGGGCGCCGCGGGGCTCGCCCTCGCTCCCGCCGCCGACGCATGGCCCGCGCCCGCCGGCCTCGACCGCGTGCGCGCCGAGATCGGCAAGCGCAACGCCGAGGCGGTGCGGCGCCTGCAGGACTGGGTCCGGCAACCGTCGATCGCCGCCGAGAACCGCGGGATGACCGAGGGCTGCGACCTCCTCATCCGGATGCTCACGGACGCCGGGTTCCAGCACGCCGTGCGCGTTCCGACCGACGGGCAGCCGGGCGTCTTCGCGACGCTCGACGCCGGGGCGGCGCGCACCGTCGGCGTGTACTTCATGTACGACGTCAAGCAGGTCGACCCGGCGGAGTGGACCTCGCCGCCGTTCGAGGCCGCGATCGTCGAGAAGCCGGAGCTCGGGCGGGTCCTCGTCGGGCGCGGGGCCGTCAACCAGAAGGGCCCGGAGTCGGCCCTGATCGCGGCGATCCACGCCTATCGCGGCGCCGGCGTGAAGCTCCCGGTCAACCTCGTGCTCGTGGCCGAGGGCGAGGAGGAGATCGGCTCGCCGCACTTTTCGCAGGTCGTCCGCCAGCCGGACGTCGCGAAGGCGCTCGCCCGCTGCGCCGGCGTCTTCATGCCGTCGGCCGCGCAGGGCCCCGACGGCGTCGTGACGGTCAGCCTCGGGGCCAAGGGCATCGTCGAATGCGAGCTGACCTCGAGCGGCGAGCTCTGGGGCCGGGGCCCGGCGAAGGACATCCACTCGAGCAACAAGGCGCGGGTCGACAGCCCCGCCTGGCACCTGGTCCAGGCCCTGCACACGCTCGTCGGGCCCGACGGGAACACGCCGGCGATCGAGGGCTTCGCCGACCGGGCGCGGCCGATCTCTCCCGCGGAGAAGGCGATGGTCGCCGAGGCCGCGCGCCGGCTCGACGAGGCCGCGGCGAAGAAGCAGATGGGCGTCTCGCACTGGATCGGCGACGCGAGCTGGCCCGAGGCGCTCGAGATGCTGGTCTCGCGGCCGACCGTCAACATCGAGGGGCTCGTGGGCGGCTACACCGGCCCCGGCGGCAAGACCATCCTGCCGCACAAGGCGGTCGCCAAGCTCGACCTGCGCCTCGTGCCGGACATGAAGGCGTCCGAGGCGCTGGCGGCGCTGAAGGCGCACCTTGCCAAACGCGGGCTTCGGCGACATCGAAGTGAACATGACCGGCGGCTACGACCCGAACAGCACCGCCGCGGACACGGCGATCATCCGGGCCCAGCAGGCGGTGTACGGCCGCGCCGGTCTCCAGCCCATCCTGTGGCCGCGCAACGCGGGGTCGTGGCCCGGCTTCGTCTTCACGGGCGAGCCGCTGCGCCTGCCGGCCGGCCACTTCGGCCTCGGCCACGGCGGCGGGGCCCACGCGCCGGACGAGTTCTACGTGCTGGAATCGTCGAACCCGAAGATCCAGGGCTACGAGGGCGCGACGCGCTCCTTCGCCGAGTACCTGGCGGAGCTGGCGACGATCGCCTGAAAAACGTAGGGGCGGCGCTTGCGCCCGCCCGTCCCGGAAGGGCGGCCGACAAGGGCCGCCCCTACTCTGCTTGCAGCCTACGAACTCCGCGGCGGCATCCCGACCTGCCGCTCGTTCTCCTGGCGGCGCTTGCGCACGTGGCTCACGATCAGGACGAGTCCCAGGAGGATGAAGGCCGCCGGGCCGCCCCACTCCTCCATGAACGACCAGTCGATCACGAAGTAGCGGTCGATCAGCCAGAGGCTGCCGAGCCCGACCAGGATGACGCCCCAGGTCAGGCCGCCGGAGCCCGCGGCCGCCTTCAACTGCTGCTCGCCGGCGAAGCCCGCCTCGGCGAGCTGGCCGCGGTTCATGGCCTTGGCCTGGCGCACCGCGTCGATGATCGCGAAGAACCAGATGAACGCGATCAGCGGTCCGAAGAACTCGCCGGCGCTGCCGTGCGAGGTCATCGAGATCCCCAGGATGAACGCGCCGCCGATGGCGAACGCGCGCTGGTAGAGCCCGAGGTACACGTGGCCGAGGCCGGGGAAGACGGACAGGAAGCCCGCCAGACCCGGCGACTTGCGGTCCACGATCACAGGCTGGACCAACGTCGTCGTCACGGGTGGCGCCGGCGGAGGGGCCGAAGGTTGCGGGTTGGCGTATTCGTTCATGACTTTCTCCTCGTCGACTGTCTGTCGTCGCTCTTAGACACGAAATCGGGAGGGCAAAGGTTCCCTCCGCGCGGCATGGGCCGTGGAAAAGTCGGTACCGGTGGCGTTGCCGCCGTCCTTGCCGAGGCGCGGACGGGTCGGCGTCTTCTTCGGCTCGGGCCGCGACACGATGGCGATTGCGTTGGAGACGGCGGCGCGGCCGTAGCCGCCGATGTGGCCCCTCCACACGGCGAGCGTGCGGACCGCCTTCTCCTGCAGGGCGCCGACCCGGTCGGTCAGCGAGCTCTGCGCCACCGTGACGGCTTTGCGGGTGCTGACGCCGAGACTCGCGAAGCTCGCATTCTTGACGACCGCCGTCGGGTTCCAGCCCATCACCATGACCAGGATCGCCGCCGCGTAGGCGTAGGCCACCACGGCCCGGCCGGAGAAGAAGCCGCGCCAGCGGGAGGCGGGCTTCGCCGGCCGCGCGGCCGCGAGCCGCGTCGCGAGCCAGGCCGGGGGCGCCGGCGCCTCGAGGTCGCGGACCGAGAAGAGGACGTTGGCCGCGGCCGTGCAGGCCCCGCAGCGCGAGAGATGGTTGTCGAGGCGCTTGCGGTCCGCGGCGGCGACCTCGTCTTCGACGGCCGCCGCGAGGAGCAGCTCCGCGCCCTCGCAGTTCACGGTCTGCCGCGGGATCTCGAGCAGCGCCGCGCGCAGGGCCGGGCGGAAGGTCGGGGCCACGAGGCCTCCGGTCAGCGAACGCGCCTCGTCGATGTCCCAGCCCAGGCGCGCGCACTCGCCGCAGGTCTTGCGGTGGGCGGCAACCTCGGCGTCGGACGCGCCGGAGACGAAGAGGCGCTCGTGCTCGCGGCAGCTCATGCGATCCCCGCGGCCGCGAGCGCGACCGAGGCGAAGGCGCTCGCCGTGCCCTTGGACTCGTGGCGTTCGCGAATCTTGCGCGCGACGTCGGCGCGCGCCCGGAAGAGTCGCGACTTGACCGTTCCGTCCGGAAGGTCGAGCGCTTTGCCGATCTCGTCGTAGGCGAGACCGTTCAGGTCCCGCAGGATCAGGATCTCGGCGAGGTCCTCGGGGATCTCCGCGAGCGCCGAGAAGAGGATCTTCGTGCGTTCCTTCTTCAGGGCCACGCTCGCCGGGTCGTCGTCGGATTTCAGCAGCGAGGAAACGGCCTCGTCGGACACGAAGCGGAAGGACTTCTCGCGCTTCCGGCGCCGGTACCGGTCGATGCAGAGGTTGCGGGAGACCGACAGGATCCAGGCCACCAGGGGGAAGCCCCCGTCGTAGCGGTGCAGGTTCTCGAAGAGCTTCAGGAAGATCTCCTGCGACAGCTCCTCCGCGTCCTCCCGCTTCAGCGTGAAGTGGTAGGCGATCGCGTAAACCCTGTTGCCGAACCGGTCCACCAGCTCCCTCCAGGCGTCGTCGTTGCCGTCACGGCAGCGGGAGACCAGGTCCTTTTCGTCGATGTCGCTCAATCTGGCCTCAACTCACCAAACGCAGCTCGGGGCGGAAAGTTCGCTCCGGGATGGGGTGGAGCAGACACTGCAAAGCATTGTACCGCTGGGCCTTATCCGGGCGACAGGACGGGCTTTTTCGCCTTTTCCGGGAAATGGGCGTATCCGAGCAGCTTGTAGCAGAGCTTGGCGATCATGAAGTCCGGGGCCCGGTTGCCCGGCAGCGGCGAGTGTTCGACGACGTCGGCGCCGACGATCTTCCGCTCCGAGGCCACCCGGCGCAGGATCGCGAGGGCCTGGTCGTAGGTCCCGCCGCCCGGCTCGGGCGTGCCCGTGCCCGGGACGAGCGACCCGTCGAAGAAGTCCACGTCGAAGGTCACGTAGACCTCGCCCGTCAGCTTCGCCAGGGCCTTCTCCATCCAGGCGTCCGAGCGGTGCATCTCGCGGTTGGAGACGATGAGCGTGCCGGTCTTGCGGACGTAGTCGACCTCCTCCTTCGAGATCGACCGGATGCCGACGTGGACCGACGGGATGCCGAGCTCGACCCAGCGGTGCGCGGCGCAGGCGTGCGAGTTCTTCTGGCCCTCGTACTCGTCGCGCAGGTCGCCGTGCGCGTCGAAGTGGAGCACCGACATCTTCGGGTGCCGCGCGTGGTGCGCGCGGATGGGGGCCGGCGCGATCGAGTGCTCCCCGCCGAGGGTCAGGACGAACCGGCCGGGCGCGAGGAGCCCGGCGACGACCTTCTCGAGATCGGCCACGCAGGAGGCGGGCTCCATGTCGTCGGGCAGCCAGGCGGGAAGCGTGTGGACGCCGATCCGGTAGACCTCTTCGTCGAGCTCGTCGTCGTAGAGCTCCACGAAGTGCGACGCCTCGAGGATCGCCCCGGGGCCGTTGCGGGTTCCCGGCCCGTACGACACGGTGCGCTCGTAGGGCACCGGGAGGATGACGACGCGGCTCTTCTCGAGCGTGCTGTCTTCGGGCGGGATGCCGAGGAAGTTGTCGTAGAGCTGCATTCCGAAATCATATGGGGTCAGGTCTCGATTTTTCGGTTTTTTGGGCGATCGAGGGCAATCCGAAAATTCGAGACCTGACCCCGTTTATTTTCGGGGGCCGCGGCGGCGGCGTCGCTTGCGCGGCGGGGGAGCCGGCGGGGCGGGGATCTCGCCGCTCGCGCGGCCGCGCTCGATGCGGGCCTGGAGGCTTCGCCAGTCGCGCACGATCTCCTGGCCGACGGCCGGTCGCCATGGCGGTCAGCTCGAAGAGGTCGAGCGCCATCGGGAACGCCTCCCGGAAGGCGACGCGGCGGGTCGCGACCTTCGAGTCGGGCCGGTGCGACAGCTTCCCGACGATCGAGAGGGCCTGCTTGATGCGGTCGGTCGCCGCGCGCGGCAGCGACATCCGCAGGGCGAGCGGCGAGACCACGTCCTCGATGATGACCGATAGGCGCCCGGGATCCGGTTCCGCCCCGGGAGACACCTCGCGAACGCGCGCCCGCACGATCGGCACGAAGAGGAGCGCGAAGAGGAGCGCGTCGTCGTAGCTGCGGCCCCGGCGGCGCTCCGCGTCGAGGACCTCGAGCAGCGCCCAGAACAGGTGTCCCGGTCCCGCTCGGGTGGTCGGGATCGAGCTCCCGCAGGACCGAGGCCAGCTCCGGCAGGAGCGCGTCGAGGAGCCCGACTTCCCGCATCAGCAGGAGGGTCGGCAGCGCGTGGCCGCCGCGCAGCGCCTGGGCGAGCTCCTCGGTGACCCGCGGCGGCGCGGACTTCACGATCTCCTTGCGGTGCCGGAGGATCGCCTCGTAGGCGTCCGGCGTGATCGCGAAGCCCAGCCGGCTGGCGAACTCGACGGCGCGCATCATCCGGACCGGGTCCTCCTGGAAGCGGATGTCCGGGTCGCCGATCGTCCGCACGAGGCCCGCCTCGAGGTCCTCGAGCCCTCCGACGTAGTCGATGACCGAGAAGTCCGAGATGTCGTAGAACAGTCCGTTGATCGTGAAGTCGCGCCGCAGCGCGTCCTCCCGCGGCGTGCCGAAGGTGTTGTCGGAGGTCTGCAGCAGCTCCGCGCCGCCGGCGGCGGCCGCCGGGTCGGGCCGCGCGCGGAACGTGGCCACCTCGACCACCTTTCCGTTGGCGAAGAGGATGTGCGCGAGGCGGAAGCGGCGCCCGATCATCCGGCAGTTGCGGAAGAGCTTGCGCAGCGCCGGGGGATGCGCGTCGGTGCCGATGTCGAAATCCTTGGGGACGCGGGACAGCAACAGGTCGCGGACGCTGCCGCCGACGAGGTACGCCTTGTACCCGGACGTGCGCAGCCGGTAGAGCACCTTGAGTGCGTCCGGGTCGATCCGCGAGCGGGAGATCGCGTGCTCGGCGCGGGGCCGGATGCGGGGAGCGGGCTCGGGCGAGCTTGCGGCGGGGGAGTCCGTTTCGGGAACGGGGGTTTGCGTGTCGGTGATGAAGTTCGGCCTCTCTTGTCCTCGGGGGACAATTCTAGCTTAAGCCATTGAAAGAAAGGATGTTTTGACTTCGCCTGCCCGGTGCGAAACAATACGCCGTCTTTCGGGCGTCCCGGAGACTGAGGAGGTTCCAAGTGATGAGATTTCGACTGCTTGCCGCGGTCTGTCTGACGGCGTTTTCGGCCGTGACGCTGTCCTGCGGTTCGAAGGGCTCGAGCAAGGAAATCCTGGTCGGCGAATACGGGTCGCTGACGGGCGGAATCGCCACCTTCGGCATCTCGACCCGGGACGGCTCCCAGCTCGCCTTCGACGACATCAACTCCAAGGGCGGGGTGCTCGGCCAGAAGATCAAGCTCCTCGTCGAGGACGACCAGTCGCAAGCCCGAAGAGGCCGGCGACGGTCGTCAACAAGCTCATCCACCAGGACCACGTGGTCGCGATGCTCGGCGACGTCGCCTCGTCCCACTCGCTGGCGGCCGCGCCGATCTGCCAGGCGGAGAAGATCCCGATGATCTCCCCCTCCTCGACGAACCCGCGCGTGACCCAGGTCGGCGACTACATCTTCCGCGTCTGCTTCCTCGACACCTTCCAGGGCGCCGTCATGGCCAAGTTCGCCAACGACACGCTCAAGGTCCGGGACGTCGCGATCCTCGTCGACGTCCGCAGCGACTACTCGGTCGGCCTCCAGACCTTCTTCGGCCAGTCCTTCAAGAAGCTCGGCGGCAAGATCGTCTCGGAGCAGTCGTACAGCCAGGGCGACTCGGACTTCCGCGCCCAGCTCACGGCGATCAAGGCCGCCAACCCGCAGGCGATCTACGTCCCGGGCTACTACACCGAAGTCGGCACGATCGTGCACCAGGCCCGGGAGCTCGGCATCACGGTGCCGTTCCTCGGCAGCGACGGCTGGGACTCGCCGAAGCTCTGGGAGATCGGCGGCAAGGCCTTGAACGGCTGCTACTTCTCGAACCACTACGCGACCGACGACCCGAGCCCGGTCGTCCAGAAGTTCGTCACCGACTACCAGGCCAAGTACAAGCAGCTGCCGGACGCGCTGGCCGCGCTCGCCTACGACGCCGCGCGCATCCTGGCCGACGCGATGACGCGCGCCGGGTCGACCGACGGCGAAAAGGTCCGCGACGCGATCGCGTCGACCAAGGACTTCCCGGGCGTGACCGGGAACATCTCGATCAACCAGGAGCGCAACGCGGTCAAGACCGGCCGTGATCGTCAAGGTGGAGAACGGCAAGTACCTCCTGACCGAGACGATCAAGCCCGAGTCGGTGCAGTAGGAGACTTGGCGGCGGAGATTCCGGAGGCCGGCGGCATCTCCGCATGACCACCTTCCTCCAGCAGCTCGTCAACGGCCTGTCGCTCGGGTCGATCTACGCCCTGATCGCCCTCGGCTACACGATGGTGTACGGCGTGCTGCGCCTGATCAACTTCGCGCACGGCGACGTCTACATGCTCGGCGCCTTCGTGGGCTACTACCTGTCGCGCAAGCTCCAGGGCGGACGGAGCCGTCGATCCTCGCGGCCATCCTGGTGATGCTCGGCTCGATGGTCGTCTGCGCCCTGCTCGGCATGCTGATCGAGCGCCTCGCCTACCGGCCCGTGCGGCGGCAGGCGCGGCTGACGCTGCTCATCACGGCGATCGGCGTCTCGCTGCTTCTCGAGAACGGCGGCCAGGTCGTCTTCGGCGCCGGACCCGAAGTTCTTCCCGCTCGCTCGCCCCGCACGCGAAGTTCGACCTCGGCGGCGTGCAGGTCACGAACGAGCAGCTGACCGTCATCGTCGTCTCGGTCCTGCTGATGGTCGGCCTGCGCTACTTCATCCTGCAAGACGCGCACCGGCAAGGCCATGCGCGCCGTCTCCTTCAACCTCGACGGTCGCGCGCTGATGGGGATCAACACCGACCGGATCATCGCCTTCACCTTCGCGCTCGGCTCGGCGCTCGCCGCGGCGGCCGGCGTGCTGGTCGGCGATGCAGATTCCCAAGATCGATCCGCTCATGGGCATCATGTACGGGCTCAAGGCGTTCGTGGCCGCGGTGCTCGGCGGCATCGGCAGCATCCCCGGCGCCATGCTCGGCGGCCTCCTGATCGGGATCTCGGAGACGATGGTCGTCGGCTACCTGTCTTCCACCTACCGCGACGCGGTCGCGTTCGGCGATCCTGATCCTGATCCTGATCCTCCGGCCGCCAGGGCCTCCTCGGCCGCGGTGCAGAAGGAGAAGGTGTGAAGGGGCTCGGCTGCGCGCCGTCGGCCTCGTCGCGGTCCTGTTCGTGGCCAACGGGCTCCTCTCCGGGTCCCTCGATACGGCTCGGCGTCTCCAGATCATCGCCGTACTTCGCTGCAGGTCATCTGCCTCGTCGGCATCAACATCATCCTGGCGGTCAGCCTGAACCTGATCAACGGCTTCACCGGCCAGTTCTCGATCGGCCACGCGGGCTTCATGGCGGTCGGCGCATACGCGGCGGCCTACTTCACGGTCACCTTCGGCGACCGGCTCCGCGGCGCCGCTGGCGTTCCTCCCGGAGTTCGGGCAGCAGGGCGTGCTGCTGCTCGCTGGGCCTCACGATCGCGGCGGTCGCTCGCGGCGCATCGCGGGGCTCTTCGTCGGCATGCCGTCGCTGCGCCTGCGGGGCGACTACCTGGCGATCGTGACGCTCGGGTTCGGCGAGATCATCCGCGTCTTCATCCTCAACATCGACGCCGTGGGCGGCGCACGCGGGTTCACGGGCATCCCGCGCCTCGCGAACTTCTTCTGGATCTTCTCGTCGCGGCCGCGACGATCCTCGTCGTCTACCGGATCGTCCACTCCTCCTTCGGCCGCGCGCTCGTCGCCATCCGCGAGGACGAGATCGCCGCCGAGGCGATGGGCGTCCACACGACGCGCTACAAGGTGATGGCCTTCGTCGTCGTCGCCGGCCCTGGCGGGCATCGCCGGCGGGCTCTTCGCGCCACTTCCTCATGTACACTCAACCCGCAGAATCTTCACCTTCCTGAAGTCGATCGAGGTCATCGTCATGATCGTCCTCGGCGGGCTCGGGTCGATCACGGGCGCGGTGCTCGGCGCCGTGCTCTTCATCGATCCTGCCGGAGGGCCTGCGCGACGTTCGCGCAGTTACCGGATGCGATCCTGTTCTCGCTGCTCCTGATCCTGCTCATGATCGTCCGGCCGCAGGGCCTGCTCGGCCGCCGGGAGTTCGTGACGTTCCTGACGCGGCGGCGCCGGCCGATCGGCGGGGCCGCCGGGCACCGACCGGGAAGCAACTGAGCGCGATGCTCGATCCTCGACGCTGTCCCGGCGTCACGATGCGCTTCGGCGGCCTGTCGGCCGTCAACGAGCTCGACCTGGCGATCGAGCCGGCGCAGCTCTACGGCCTGATCGGCCCGAACGGCGCCGGCAAGACCACGGTCTTCAACCTGCTCACGGGCGTCTACACGCCGACCGACGGCGACATCGCGCTTCGACGGCGCGTCGCATCGAGGGCCAGCGCTGCGGCCGGATCACGCGCCGCGGGATCGCGCGGACGTTCCAGAACATCCGCCTCTTCGCCGACATGACGGTGCTCGAGAACGTGATGGTCGCCTTCGACTGCCGGCAGGCCACGACGCTGCCCGACGCCGTGCTCCGGCACGCGCCGGCACCAGCGCCGAGGAGGCGCGCGTCGACGCCGAGAGCCGCGAGCTGCTGAAGATCTTCGAGCTCGACGCACCTGGCCGACGAGCAGGCGACGAACCTGCCCTACGGCAGCCAGCGCCGCCTCGAGATCGCGCGGGCGCTGGCGACCGAGCCGACGCTGCTGCTGCTCGACGAGCCGGCGGCCGGCATGAACCCGCAGGAGTCGCTCGAGCTGATGGACCTGATCCGCTGGGTCCGCGACGAGTTCGGCTGGCGATCCTGCTCGTCGAGCACAACATGAAGGTCGTCATGGGGATCTGCGAGACGGTCCACGTGATCGACTACGGCGAGACGATCGCCATCGGGCACGCCGGCGGAGATCCAGAAGAACCCGAAGGTCATCGAGGCCTACCTGGGCGGCGCGCTGACGGCGACCGCGATCCTCGAGGCTCGAGGACCTCGACGTCTTCTACGGCGCGATCCACGCGCTGCGGGCGTCTCGCTGACGGTGCGCGCAGGGCGAGATCGTGACGCTGATCGGCGCCAACGGGGCCGGCAAGTCGACGACGCTGCGCGCGATCATGCGGGCTCGTGCCGCGCCGCGGGCGGCGAGGTCGCGCTTCGACGGGCGAGCCGACATCGCCGGCGCCCGCGCACCGGCTCGTCCGCGAGGGCATCTCGACTGGCGCCGGAGGGCCGCGGCGTCTTCGCCAACCTGACCGTGCGCGAGAACCTCGAGATGGGCGCGTATCTCGCGCCGCGACCGGCGGCGATCGCGTCCGACTTCGAGCGAGGTCTTCGCGCTCTTTCCGCGGCTGAAGGAGCGGCTGCAGCAGACGGCCGGCACGCTGTCGGGCGGCGAGCAGCAGATGCTCGCGATCGGCCGCGCCCTCATGTCGCGCCCGAAGCTCCTGCTGCTCGACGAGCCGTCGCTCGGCCTCGCGCCGATCGTCGTCCAGACGATCTTCGAGGCCATCGACGCAGATCAACGCGCGCGGGCACGCACGGTCCTGCTCGTCGAGCAGAACGCCAACGCGGCGCTGCAGCACTCCGATCGCGCCTACGTGCTCGAGACGGGCCAGGTCGCGCTGGAGGGGACTTCGGCCGAGGTCGCCGCGAATCCGAAAGTGAAGGAAGCGTATCTCGGGGAGTAGGGGAGGGCCTTGCGCCCTCCCCGAGGAGCCGGCCTAGCTCTTCTCGATCGCCTTCGGGATCACTTCGTCGAGCCCCGGGAACTTCGCGAGCCACTCGCGCCGCTCGGCGCGCAGCTTGTCGACGAGCGCGGCGTACTCCTCGGCCGAGTAATGGCGGCGCGGGTCGTACTTGGCGAGGTCGACGCCGGGCACCTCGGCCGGGACTTCGTAGCCCCAGTCCGGGTCCTTCTGCCAGCGGATGCCCTCCTTGGCGATCTGCTTCATGATCTCGGTCGAAACCTTGATCGTGATCTTGTCCCCGGCGCTTCCGGCCTTGGCCCCGATCGAGCCCGTGTTCAGGATGTAGGCGTGCATGTCGGGGTTCTCGCGGAGGATCTGGAGGACGCGGTTGCCCTCCTCGGCCTTCGGGACCCACGATGAAGGGGTTCGTGCCGACCTCGCGCTTGGCCTGTCCGGCCTTCGTCGGATCGCCGGCGGAGGTCTCGATCGACTCGCCGAGCATGAAGTAGGCCGCGGCCTGCTCCGAGGTCAGGCGCGCGCAGACGGGCACGACGTCGTTGCGGCGCGTGATGAAGACGATCTTGTTCGCCTTCTCCAGGTCGATCCCGTCGCTCGTGCCCTGGATGTAGCGGCGCAGCACGACGCCGCGGCCGTTCGACGTGATCGACGTGTCGAGGAAATCGACCTTGCCGTTCTCGCCGACCGAGATGTTCTCGTAGGCCGCCGTCGGGTGCGTCGCCGCGCCCCAGAGGACCGTCTGCGAGGGCTCGAGACCCTCGGTCTTGATGTAGAAGCCGTCCTCGGTCCCGAAGGCCCGGCCGTCGCGCGTCAGGAGGACGACGTCGTCCTGCTTGATGATCGCGCGCTCCGGCTCCTTCAGGCCGTGATCGTGGAGCGTCAGGGTCGTCTTGCCCGTGCCCGAGAAGCCGAAGAGCAGGAACCCGACGTCCCGCAGCTCGTGGTCCGGGCCGAGGACGCGCAGGATCTTGGAGCCCGCGTGCAGGCCCAGCCCGCCGCGGCGCTTGATCCAGTACATGGCCTGCCGGAGCATCGACTTCTTGGCCTCGCCGGGGTAGTCGGTGCCGAGGATGTACGTGAAGCCCTGGTTGACGTCGAGGAAGATGAGCGTCTCCGGCCAGTCGGGGACGTAGACGGAGATGAAGTCCGGCTCCTTCGCGGAGTCGGACGGGAAGAGCATGTTGTTCCACATGTACGCGATCCGGGCGTACTCCTTCGGCACGAAGAGGCGGCAGTGGATCGGGGCCTCGTGGCTCATCCCCATGCGGCGGTCGACCTGGATCAGGTCCATCTTCGAGAGCGCTTCCTGGACTTCGCGGATCTTCTCGGCGGCCTTGCTCGCCTCGATCGACTGCTGCATGACGCCGACCTTCACCCCGTCGGCGACCACGTAGGTCTTCTTGGCCGACCGGTTCTTGATCCGGGTGGCGTAGACGGGGGAGCCGTACTCGGTCGTCTTCTCGCCGGAGCGCGCCAGGGCGCGGAGCTCCTCGCCCGAGAGATCCTTGGCGATCGATCGCGCCCGGATGACCCGAGGCGAGGCGGTCTCGACGGTGCTCATGAGTGCAAGTCCTTTTGCGGCAGTGGCTTTGAGTTCACGGGGAAACGATATTTATACCAGATTCCGGCGCCTCGTCCGAATGCTACAGCCCGATCTCGTCGGCGATCGGCTTCAGGGCCTCGATCAGGAAGGCGATGTGCTCCTCGAGGGGCACCCCGACCGCCTCCGCGCCCGCCGTAGACGTACGAGCGGTCGACCGAGCGGGCAAAGGCCTTGTCCTTCAGTCGTTTCACGACGGAGGAGGCCGGCAGGTCGGCGATCTTCTTCGTGGGGCGCACCTTCACGCAGGCGCCGATGAACCCGACGAGCTCGTCGCAGGCGTAGATCGCCTTCTTCATGGGGTGTCGCGCGGGATGTTCATGTAGTCGGCGTGGGACTGGATGGTCGACGACCATCTCCTCGGCGTATCCGCGCTCCCGCAGGATCCGGCCGCCGACGTGCAGGTGCGTGTCCTCGGTCGGGTTCTGCTCGTAGTCGAAGTCGTGGAGCATCCCGACGATCCCCCAGCGCTCGATCTCGGCCTCGTCGGTCACGCCCGCGCGCCGGGCGCAGGCCCGCATGGCTTCCTCGACGGCCCGGCCGTGCTTGCGCAGGGCGTCGGACTGCGTGAACTCGAAGAGCAGGGCGCGGGCCTCGTCGCGGGTGGGCCAGCGGCCGTCGGCGGTCACGCCGGGGATTCTATCCGGAGGGAAGTCAATCTTCAGTCGGCGGAGAGAAGGACGATGTCGCTTCTGGCCCGCTCGAGACCCAGGACGATCGTGGAGCCGTCGGCGGCCCAGGCTGCGCCGCGGATCTGCTCTCCCACAGCCGTGCGGAAGACCAGGCGATACGGGTCCGGGCTTCGAGGATCGACGACGTACAGCTCCGCAGGCGTGGCCGCAGCCCGGCTCGAGCCCAGCAGCCGTTCTCCGTCCGGCGCCCACAAGAGGGCTCCGTTCGCGAAGTTCGGACTCGGCGGAATCTCGGTCAACTGGGGCCGGCCGGAAGGTCGACGAAGGCGATGCGATTGCGTCTGGGCTTCGGCTCGTCGCTCGCGGGCTCTTGAATCAGGTAGGCGATCAGCGGCTTCTTCGGATTCCAGGCCCCCGCCAGGGCACCGGTGGGCGTTTCGAGCGGGCTGACGCGGCCATCCGCGGCGGACACGCGAAACAGCCTGGAGAGCTCGCGATCGCGGGCGCCGATCAGGATTTCCGTTCCGTCGGGCGACCAGGAGGGGGCGCCGGTCACCTCCGCCCGGTAGATCTCGCGCGCAGCGCCTCCTTCGGACGGGATGACCCAGACTCCCCGTCCTTCCTTCCGCGAGGAGATGAATGCGACGTGCTTCCCGTCCGGTGAGAAGACCGGGTGATCGTCGAGGGAGTTCCCGTTGGTCAGAGGGCGCGCGCCGGATCCATCGGTGGCGCCGATCCAGAGGTTGCGGTTGCCGGAGCGCGCCGAGCTCCAGACGAGGCGGTCCCCGGCCGCAGCGAGATTCGGGTCGCGGTCGCCGTACTCGCCTCCGGTGAGGTCTCGCGGCGCCGCGGCCGGCCCCTCGAGCGGAAGGGCCGCCAGGGCCTGCTTCGGGTCCGAAAGGGTCGCGACGATCGAGCGCCCGTCGCGCGAAGATCGAGCTCCGAGGAACTCACCGAGCCCGGTCGTCAGGCGGACCGGTGCGCGGCCCGGGGACGGGAGCCACCAGAGTGCGAGCTCCGCGGAGTCGGGATTGGCCGAGAAGACGACGCCGCGGCCTCCCGGCAGCGGCTCGGGGAAGATCGCGCGGCGCGAGGTCGCGACGACTCGCTCCTCCGGTCCCCCGTCCGCCGGCGCGCGCCAGAGCTCGGCGGGGGCATCGTTGAACGCCATCAGGCACTTGAGGTAGTAGAGAAACCGCCCGTCCGAGGACCATGCGGCCGTGTGCAGGTGGACATCCGTCTTCTGAATCTCCTTCGGGTTGCCCCCGTCCGCATCGGCGACGATCAGCGTGTCGCCGCCGCCGCCGCCGGGACTGATGTAGGCGATTCGCCGCCCGTCCGGCGACCAGCGCGCGCCCAGTCCCCGCTTGAGGAGCCGCCGCGGCACTCCTCCGAGCGGCGCCGGGATGACCCAGGTCGTGAAGTCCGTGAACGCGCGCTTCGGGGATTCGGCGGCGCCGAAGGAGATGAGGCTGCCATCCGGAGAAATGTCGGGACTGCCGATGTCCGAGCGGGACTCCACGACGAGGCCCGACTTCTCCGTCAGGTTGACCGCCTCTCCTCCTGCGACGAACTTCGCCCACACGTCGGTCTGGCCGCGTGCATCCGACACGTAGGCGATCCACTTTCCGTCGGGCGAGATCGCGGGAGCGAAGGCACGGGAGGGACCATGCGTCAGCCGGACGACACGGCCGAAGGAGGGAGGACCCGGGCGGGCAAACGCGGGGCGCAGCAGCCAACCGGCCGCGAACGAGGCCAGGACGAGGCCCGCGGCGGGAAGGAAGCGAAGCCCTCTCGCCCGGGGAGGAGCCGCCTCGGCGCCGCCCGACGGAACGCGGCCGGATCCGGATTCCCGCAGGGCGAACGCGAGGTCCCGGGCCGACTGGAAGCGCTCGTCGGGGCTCTTCTGCAGGCAGCGGGAGACCAGCCGATCGACCGCGGGCGAGACGGCCGGGGCCTTCGACGAAACCTCGGGCGGTTCGTCCCGCAGGATCGCGGCGAGAGACTCGCCCGTCGTGGCGCCCGCGAAGGCCCGCTCGCCCGTGAGCATCTCGTAGAGCACCGCGCCGAAGGCGAAGATGTCGCTTCGCGCGTCGGCCGGACGCCCCCGGATCTGCTCCGGGGAGATGTATCCCGCCGTGCCCATGACGACCCCGGGTTCCGTGGCCGGCGGCGTCGTGGGCGCCGAGGTGGCCGACGGTCGCGTCGCCCGTACCGTCGACGCGGGCGAGGCCGAAATCGAGGATCTTGACCCGTCCGTCCGAGGTCAGAAACACGTTCTCGGGCTTCAGGTCGCGATGAACGATGCCGGCGGCGTGGGCGGCCGCGAGCCCGTCGGCCATCGCGGCGGCGATCTCGATCGCCTTGCGCTCGCTCAGCCGCTCGCGGGACAGGCGCTCCCGCAGCGTCTCTCCCTGCAGGAGCTCGGTGACCGCGTACGCGATCTCGTCCTCGCGGCCGAAGTCGAAGAGCGAAAGGATGTTGGGATGCGAGAGGGCCGCCACGGCGCGGGCTTCGCGGTCGAAGCGCGCGAGCGCCTCGGGCGAGCCGGCGAAACGCTCCGGCAGGACCTTGACGGCGACCTCCCGGTCGAGCCGCGTGTCCCGCGCGCGGTAAACCTCGCCCATCCCGCCCGCGCCGAGCGGGGCCACGATGGCGTAGGGTCCGAGCCGCCGGCCGGGCAGAAGAGTCATGGAACTGGCGCGGATTCTATCGTTCCGGGCGGTCGGCGGGCCTTCGGCCAGCGTCCTCCGGGCGGCCTCGCGGCCTGCACACGAAAATGTGCATTTGCGGCAGATTTTTGGCGTCATTCTCCGACTTTGGCTTGCAATCTGCCAGAATGCTCGTAAAATCCTGCTCCAACGTCAAAAAAAAGGGGGCGGCATGGCGAAAGCGAAGGTCCTGAAATTCGACGCGGCGGGCGGGGGTCTTTCCAAGGCCGAGATCCTGAAGGTGTGCGAGACGGAGAACGTCCGCTTCATGCGCCTCCAGTTCACCGACATCTTCGGCGTGATCAAGAACGTCGAGCTGCCGAGCTCGCAGTTCTCGAAGGCGCTCGACGGCGAGATCCAGTTCGACGGCTCCTCGATCGAGGGCTTCACGCGGATCGAAGAGTCCGACATGAACCTGGTGCCGGACCTCGACTCGTTCGCGATCTATCCCTGGGCGCACCGCAACGGCGAGAAGGTCGGCCGCCTGATCTGCGACGTCTACAACCCGGAGGGGAGCCCCTTCGCCGGCTGCCCGCGCATGACCCTGAAGAAGCAGATGGACAAGGCCTCGGCCCTCGGCTACACGCTGGTGACGGGGCCGGAGGCGGAGTTCTTCCTCTTCCGCCGCGACGCCAACGGCGATCCCATCGTCGACACGCACGACGAGGGCGCCTACTTCGACCTGACCCCGGTCGACCGCGGCGAGGAGGCGCGGCGCGACATCGTTCTCGCCCTCGAGCAGATGGGCTTCGAGGTCGAGGCCGCCCACCACGAGGTCGCCGCCGGCCAGCACGAGATCGACTTCAAGTACGCCGACGCCGTCACGACCGCCGACCGCGTCTCGACCTTCCGTTTCATCGTCAAGAAGGTCGCGATGGACCACGGCCTGCACGCCACCTTCATGCCCAAGCCGATCTACGGCATCAACGGATCGGGCATGCACGTCCACCAGTCCTTCCTCGACAAGAAGGGCAACAACGTCTTCTACGACGCGAAGGCCAAGTACCAGCTCTCGAAGACCGCGATGAACTACACGGGCGGCATCCTGCGCCACGCCCGCGCCTTCGTCGCGATCACCAACCCGCTCGTCAACTCGTACAAGCGGCTCGTGCCGGGCTACGAGGCCCCGATCAACGTGGCCTGGTCGATGCGCAACCGCTCGCCGCTCGTCCGCGTGCCGGCCCGCCGGGGCATGGGGACCCGCATCGAAGTCCGGATGCCGGACCCGTCCTGCAACCCGTACCTCGCCTTCGGCGTGATGCTGGCCTCGGGCCTCGACGGCGTGAAGAACCGGATGGATCCGGGCGAGCCGGTCGACCGCAACATCTTCAAGATGAGCGAGCGCGAGAAGCGGCGCCTGCGGATCGACCAGCTCCCGGCCAACCTCTCCGAGGCCCTCGACAACCTCGAGAAGGACTCGGTCGTCACCGAGTCGCTCGGCGAGCACATCCTCACGCACTTCCTCGAGGCCAAGCGCGGCGAGTGGGCCGAGTACATCTCGCGCGTCCAGCCCTGGGAGACGGAGAAGTACCTCGAGACGTACTGAGTAAGCTGTCCGAATGAAATAAGGCCAGAGGCAACTCTGGCCTTATTTTTTTAGTCTGAACGCTCGGATAGACTGCAAACGATGGGTGTCCTGTCGAACCGATTCCGGGAGCGGCTGAAGGGCTCCGCGCCCTCTGCTTCTCGATGCGGCCATGGGGACGGAGCTCCAGCGCCGGGACGCCGACACGGCCCTGCCGCTCTGGAGCGCGAAGACCCTGATCCGGGACCCCGAGCTCGTCTGGACCATCCACGGCGACGAGCTCGCGGCCGGCGCCGACATCCTCACGGCGAACACGTTTCGCACCCACGCGCGCACGCTCGGCAAGGCCGGGCTCGCGGCCCGCTCGGCCGAGCTGACCGCCCGCGCCGTGCAGCTCGCGCACCAGGCCGCGGCGGCGCCCGGCCGGGAGGCCTTCGTCGCCGGCTCGCTTTCGCCGCTCGAGGACTGCTATCGGCCGGATCTCGCCCCGGACGACGCGGCCCTCGCGCGGGAGCACGAGGCGCAGGCCCGGTTCCTCGCCGAGGCCGGCGTCGACCTGATTCTCGCCGAAACCCACAACTCCATTCGCGAGGCGAAGGCCGCTCTCGCCGCCGCGAAGGCGACGGGCCTCCCGGTCGTCCTGTCGCTCGTGACGGACGGCGGCGGGAAGCTTCTCTCGGGCGAATCGATCGCGGACGCGGCCCGCGCGCTCCTGCCGCTCGAGCCGGACGTCCTCGGGATCAACTGCGTCCCCGCGGCGAGGCTCGCCGGCGATCTCGAGGTCCTCGCCTCCGCCGCGCCGGGCTCCCGCTCTGCGCCTACGGCAACCTGGGGCTCCCCGACGAGAGCCGCGGCTGGGCCTTCACCGAGGAGCTCGCGCCCGAGGAGTACGCGGCTCTCGCGCGGCGCTGGCTCGAGCTCGGCGCGAGGATCGTCGGCGGCTGCTGCGGCACGACGCCCGAGCACACCCGGGCGCTTCGGGCGCTTCTCGACGAGCCTCGCGCCGGCGCAGGGCGGCCGCAAGGGCCGCCCCTCGACCGTGGGCGCGCGGCGCGACCGGTGGCCTAGCCCTCCGTCTCGATCTCGTAAACGTCGATGCCCGAGCCGAGGCTTGCGAACGCCTCGATCGGGCCCTTGCGCAAGGCCCGCAGCCACGCGGGGCGACGCGACTTGCCGAAGATCGCGAGGGTCACGCCGTGCTCGCGGGCAAAGCGCAGGAGCTCCCGCGCCACGTCCTCGCCGGAGAGCCACACGACCTTGGCGCCGAGCTCCATGGCGAGAGTGACGTTCTCGGACAGCAGACGATGCTCCCGCGCCGACATCCGCTGCGGGCTGTCCCGGGGCGTGCGCACGTAGACCGCGAACCAGTTGGTGTTGAGCTTTCCCGCCAGCGCCGAGGCGCGCCGGAGGAGGAGCCGCGTCGTGTCGGGGTTCGAGGACATCGCGACCATCGCCTTGGTGCCGACGGGGTCGGTCGCGGCCGTCGGCGTGCGGTCCCCGGCGCTCGGCCTCGAGGCGGTCGGCGATCTGGCGCATCGCGAGCTCGCGCAGGGACGCCAGGTTCGCGTCGGTGAAGAAGTTCTCGAGCGCCGGCGCGATGCGCTCGGCCGGGTAGATCTTGCCGGCGCGCAGCCGTTCCTGAAGCTCCGCGGACGGCAGGTCCACGTTGACGATCGTGTCGGCCTGCCGGAGGATCCGGTCCGGGACGCGCTCCTGGACATCCACGCCCGTCACGCGGGAGACGATGTCCTGGAGCGACTCGAAGTGCTGGATGTTGACGGTCGTCACGACCGAGATGCCGGCGTCGAGCAGGTCCTCGACGTCCTGGTAGCGCTTGGCGTTCTCCGTTCCGGGGACGTTCGAGTGCGCGAGCTCGTCGACGAGCACGACCTCGGGCTTGCGGCGCAGGATCCCCGGCAGGTCCATCTCCTCGAGCGTCTTGCCCTTGTAGAGCGAGGGCGCGGCGGGGGACGACCTCGAGATCGCCGAGCCGCTCGGCCGTCTCGGCCCGGCCGTGGGTCTCGACGAGGCCGGCGACGACGTCGATGCCCTGCTTGCGCAGGGCGTGGGCGTCCTCGAGCATCTGGTACGTCTTGCCGACGCCGGCGGCGTGGCCGATGTAGATCTTGAGCTTTCCCCGGCGCGACTTCTCGATCAGCCGCAGAAAGACGTCGGGGGACGTGCGCCGGCTCTCCTCCTGCGGCATGGCGGCGATTCTATGGGCGAGCCGGAAGCTCGCGGTCGAGGTCGATGTTCGTCAGGAGGACGTTGACCCGCGGCTCGCCCAGGATCCACAGCGTGCGGGGCTCGACGTGCCTCTGGATGATCGCGGCGACCCTCGACTCTTCGACGCCGCGGGCCTTCGCGATGCGGGCGGCCTGCCACCGGGCGGCGTCCGGCGAGAGGTGCGGGTCGAGCCCGGAGCCCGACGCGGTCACGAGGTCCGCGGGGACCGGCCGCGTGTCCCCGGGACGGTCCGCGCGCGCGGCGGCGACGGCATCCTCGACCCATTTTGCGAGGTCCTTGTCCGTCGGGCCCTTGTTTCTCCCGGTCGAGGCGGTCGCGTCGTACCCGTCCTTGCCGGAGCCGGAGGGGCGCGGGCGCAGGTACGGTCGCCCTTGAAATTCTGGCCGATGAGCTCCGAGCCGACGACGCGGCCGCCCGCGGTCACCAGGGAGCCGTTCGCCTTGTCCTTCCAGAAGACCTTCGAGACGGCGGTGACGGCCGCCGGGTAGACGCCTCCGAGGAGGACGGTCAGGGCGACCACGTAAAGAGTCGAGCGAATGGCGAGTTTCACGGTCCCTCCTCAGGCCAGGTCCAGGGCCAGGACGATCCAGTCGATGAGCTTGATTCCGAGAAACGGAACGATCAAGCCGCCGACGCCGTAGATCCACAGGTTGCGGGCGAGGATCCGCGCCGCGCCCAGCGGCCGGTACTTGACGCCCCGAAGGGCCAGCGGGATCAGCGCGATGATGATCAGGGCGTTGAAGATGACCGCCGAGAGGATCGCCGACTTCGGGTTGCCGAGCCGCATGATGTTCAGGGCGTTCAGGGCCGGGTAGGTCGCGGCGAACATCGCCGGCAGGATCGCGAAGTACTTCGCCACGTCGTTGGCGATCGAGAAGGTCGTGAGCGAGCCCCGCGTCATCAGGAGCTGCTTCCCGATCTCGACGACCTCGATCAGCTTGGTCGGGTTCGAGTCGAGGTCCACCATGTTGCCGGCCTCGCGGGCCGCCTGCGTGCCGGTGTTCATCGCGACGCCGACGTCCGCCTGCGCGAGCGCCGGCGCATCGTTGGTGCCGTCTCCCGTCATCGCGACGAGGTTGCCACCCTCCTGTTCCTTGCGAATGAGGGCCAGTTTCTGCTCGGGTGTCGCCTGGGCGAGGAAATCGTCGACGCCCGCCTCGCGGGCGATGGCGGCGGCCGTCAGCGGGTTGTCGCCGGTGATCATGATGGTGCGGATGCCCATCGCGCGCAGGCGATCGAAGCGGTCCTTCATCCCCGCCTTGACCACGTCCCGCAGGGCGACGACGCCGAGCACCCGGGGGCCGTCGGCGACGAGGAGCGGAGTCGCGCCCTCGGCCGAGATCTTGTTCAGGAGGTCGGACACGACCGGGTCGATCGCGCCGCCCTGGCTGCGCACCCACTCGGCCACCGAGTCTCCCGCGCCCTTGCGGATGCGCCGGCCGTTGAAGTCCACGCCGGACATGCGGGTCTGCGCGGAAAAGGCGATGAACCTCATGCCTTCCACGCGACGCGCCCGCAGGCTGAACTTCTCCTTGGCCAGAACGACGATCGAACGGCCCTCCGGGGTCTCGTCCGAGAGCGACGAGAGCTGCGCCGCCTCGGCGAGGTCGCCGGGCAGGACCCCGGGCGCCGGGGTGAAGTCGGTCGCCTGCCGGTTGCCGAGCGTGATCGTTCCGGTCTTGTCGAGGAGCAGCACGTTGACGTCGCCCGCGGCCTCGACCGCGCGACCCGACATCGCCAGGACGTTGTGCCGGAGGACCCGGTCCATCCCGGCGATGCCGATGGCCGAGAGCAGGCCGCCGATGGTCGTGGGAATGAGGCAGACGAGGAGCGCGACGAGGTCGGTGGTCGATGCCGATCCGCCGGCGTAGTCGGCGAAGGGCCGGAGCGTGACGGTCGCGATCAGAAAGACGATCGTGAGGCCCGCGAGCAGGATCGACAGTGCGATCTCGTTGGGAGTCTTCTGGCGGGATGCCCCCTCCACGAGCGCGATCATCCGATCGAGGAAGGTCTCGCCGGGGTTCGAGGTGATCTCGACGACGATCTGGTCCGAGAGCACGCGCGTGCCCCCGGTGACGGCCGATCGGTCGCCGCCGGACTCCCGGATGACCGGTGCCGACTCGCCCGTGATCGCCGACTCGTCGACGGAGGCGATGCCGTCGACCACGGTGCCGTCGCCCGGGATCGTCTCGCCGGCCTGGACGATGACGCGGTCCCCCTTTCGAAGGGCCGTCGCCGGCACGGATTCCTCGCCCTTTTTCGTTTGCCGCCGCGCCATCGTCTCCGTGCGCCCGCGCCGGAGCGCCGCGGCCTGGGCCTTGCCGCGCCCCTCGGCCATGGCCTCGGCGAAGTTGGCGAAGAGGAGCGTGAACCAGAGCCAGAGGGCGATCTGGAGGTCGAAGAGCGCGTCCGTTCCGCGGGCCACGTCGCGCGCGAGCAGGACCGTGACGAGGACCGCTCCCACGAGCACGACGAACATGACCGGGTTCTTCGCCTGGAGGCGCGGGTCGAGCTTTCGGAACGAATCGACGATCGCCGGGCGGACGATCGCCCGATCGAAAAGCGCGGAGCGACGGTTCTGGGCCACGGTGGTCCTCCTCAAAAGAGCGTCCCGGCCTTCATCAGAAGCTGCTCGACGATGGGGCCGAGCGAGAAGGCCGGGAAGAAGGTCAGCGCCCCGACGATCAGGACCACGCTGACGAGCAGAAGGGTGAAGATGGGGCCGGTCACCGGGAACGTCCCGGCCGACTCCGGGACCTTCTTCTTGGCCGCGAGCGAGCCCGCGATCCCGAGGATCGGGATGAGCATGAAGAAGCGGCCGAAGAACATGTCGAGGCCGAGCGTCGTGTTGTAGAAGAGCGTGTTCGCGCTGATGCCTGCGAAGGCGGAGCCGTTGTTCCCGGCGCCGGAGGTGAACGCGTAGAGGATCTCGGAGAAGCCGTGCGGGCCCTGGTTGTTTCGGGAGGAGAGGCCGGCCGGCAGGACGGACGCGGCCGCCGTGAATCCCAGGATGCAGAGGGTGAGGATCAGAACCGAGAGCATCGCGAGCTTGACCTCGTGCGCCTCGACCTTCTTGCCGAGGTACTCGGGCGTGCGCCCGACCATCAGGCCCGGCGATGAAGACCGACAGGATGATGAACAGGAACATGCCGTAGAGGCCGGCCCCGACGCCGCCGAAAATGATCTCCCCCGTCGCGATGTTGGCGAGCGGCACCAGGCCCCCGATCGGCGTGTAGGAGTCGTGCATCGAGTTCACGGCCCCGCAGGAGGCCGCGGTCGTGACCGTCGCGAAGAGCGTCGAGTCCCCGATGCCGAAGCGGACCTCCTTGCCCTCCATGTTGCCGCCGGTCCCGCCCGCCGTCGGCTCGGCTTCGACCCCCGCCCTCTGGTGAATGGGGTTGCCCCGCTGCTCGGCGATGTTGGCGATCGTCGCGCCGGCGAGAAACAGGAGAGCCATCGCCGCGAAGACGGCCCAGCCATGCCGGGGGGAGCCCGTCATGCGGCCGAGCGTGTTCGTCAGCCCCGCCCCGATCGCGAAGATCAGGACGACCTGGAGGAAGTTGGTGCCCGGGGTCGGGTTCTCGTAGGGGTGGGCCGAGTTCGCGTTGAAGAACCCGCCGCCGTTCGTGCCGAGCTCCTTGATCGCCTCCTGCGAAGCGACCGGGCCCTGCGGGATCTTCTGGTCGGCGCCTTCGAGCGTCTTCACGGAGACGTCGGCCTGGAAGTTCTGCACGACGCCGCGCGAGACGAAGAACAGGGCGGCGAGAAACGAGAACGGCAGCAGCACCCAGAGGATCGCCCGGGTGCAGTCGGACCAGAAGTTGCCGATGCCCTTCGCCTTCTCGCGCGCGATGCCGCGGATCACGGCCACCGCGATCGCGATGCCGGTCGCGGCCGACAGGAAGTTGTGCAGGGCGAGCCCGGCCATCTGCGTGAAGTGCGACATCGTCGACTCGCCCGAGTAGCCCTGCCAGTTCGTGTTCGTCGTGAAGGACACCGCGGTGTTCCAGGACGAATCGGCGGAGACGGCGCCGAAGCCGTTGGGATTGAAGGGCAGGAACTTCTGGAGGCGCTGCATCGCATAGAGGATGACGAGCGAGGCCGCGTTGACGATCAGCATCGTCACGCTCCACTCGATCCAGGTCTGGTCCTTCGAGGCGTCGACGCCGCAGACGCGGTAGAGGCCGCGCTCGACGGGCTTGAGCACGGGATCGAGCAGGGTCTTCTCACCCGAGAAGACACGCGCCATGTAGCGGCCGAGGATCGGCGTGATGGCGACGATGATCGCCAGGATACACGAGGAGCTCCACGAAGTTGAGGGTCGTCATGACGTCACACCTTTTCGGCCCGGACCATGGCCCACAGCAGGTAACCGAGCAGGGCGAGGCTCACGGCCAGGCCCAGAACGTCTTCCCATCCCATCGTCGTCCTCCCCTTAGATCCGGTCGCAGCGGCGCACGTAGACGACCGAGAGCCAGAACAGCAGGATCGTCGCCGCCAGAAAGATCAGGTCCAGCATGGTCCCTCCTCAGAACGGCGTAGCCGAGCTCGATGAGCCCGCCGTTGCCACGCGAGTCGCCGTTCTTGATCGAGTAGGCCGCGTAGGCGGTCCAGTGCCCGAAGGTGTAGATGAGGCCCGGGCTGACGTAACCGATGGCGTTCTCGCCGCTCCACCAGTCCGCGGCGAGCGTCAGGCCCTTGATCCAGGGGAGCGGCTGCTCGAGGGTCGCGAGGGCCCCTCCCGTGCTCGTGGGTCTCGCGTAGCCCGCCGAGGAGTACCAGCCGCCGAACTCGATGCGCGTCCCGAGCTTCGGAATGCGGTAGGAGGCGAAGCCGTAGCCCAGGCCCGCGGGGTTCCCGTCGTCGCCGTCGAAGTAGAAGAGACCGTAGCCGCCCGCCGTCAGCGTGAAGTCGCCGGCGCGGACCGGCTGGATCTTCACGGCGACCGTCGCGTAGGGCACCGAGGGGCCCGGGGCGTAGAGACCGCCGATGTTGACGCCCGCCTCGACGCGCGGGAACGGCCGACGACGCCGCGGACGGTGGTCGAAGAGAACTCCGGATCGGTCGGCCGGAAGAGCTCGTCGACCTCGACGTAGACCTTGCCCGGATCGAGCACGTCGGCCGACGGGCACGTTGAAGATCGTCTGCTGTCCGAATACCGGCGCGCAAAGGAGGAGAACAGCCACGGTCGCGGCGATGCGGTGCTTCGGGCCCTGTCGGCTCGTGGCCGATTGCTTTCGGTCGGCCACCCTGGTCCGGACCGGCCACAGCTTCATCGCCTTACCGCCCCACAGCAGATAGCCGGCGACTCCGGCGAGGACGAATACCAACCGGCCCTGCGGGGCCAGGGCGCCCGCGAGAGACCCGGTGACCAGGCTCGCCAGCGCGAGCCCGGCGTGGATGAGCGAGAGTTTTCTGCGTTTTGCGTTCATGGCCCGATGTTGCGTCGCGAGCGGGAAAGAAGTCCGGAGGGGGTCCGAAAGAACTCCGAAGAGTGCAAATGTTTCGAGCGGCGTGTGTTGCGGCTTTCGGCGGCGCCGCGGAGCCAGATCCGGGCGCTGGCGTAGATACCCGCGCCCAGGCCGGCAAACGCCAGCAGAGCGAGGGCGCGTCCCGAGCCCGAGGGGCGAAACGAGGCCGCGACGAGCAGCAGGCCGGCCCACACGGCGAGGCCGGCGAGCAGGCGAGCGAGGACGGCCGCGACACGGGAGCGTGGCTGTGCCATGGACCGCATCCTCGGTCCGGGCGCGCCAAGAAGTCCGGAGGAAGGCCGGAAGAAACGCGAAAGACGCGGCCTCCATGGGACGAGCCTCATCCGCCCGGCTCGTGCGGGCGTGATCCGAACGGATCATTCGGCCCGTCGGGGGCCAACTCGGGAGAGGCGGGAGCCTGGCCCCTCAGTCTTCGGGCGCGAAACGGTAGCCGACCCAGGGCTCGGTCCGGAACCAGCGCGGCCGGTTGGGATCGTCCTCGAGCTTTCGCCTGATGCTCCCCATGTGCACCCGCAGGGTGTCGTTGGTGACGCCCGCCGTCGTCCCCCAGACCGCCGCGAGAAGCTGACGGTGGGTCCAGACCGCGCCAGGCTTGCCGATCAAGGCCAGGAGGATCGAGAACTCGATCGGCGTCAGGTGCACCGCGCGCCCGCCCTTCTTCACCGTGCGCGACTCCGGCTCGACCTCGATGTTCCCCCAGCGCGCGAGCGCCGGTCTTGCCGGCTCCCGGCGCCGCAGCAGCGCGCGGGCGCGGGCGAGGAGCTCCGCGACACCGAAGGGCTTGGTCACGAAATCGTCGGCGCCCGCGTCGAGCAGGCGCACCTTCTCGCGCTCCTCGTTCTTGACCGTCAGGACCAGGATCGGAGTCGCGGACTTTCCCCGCCGGATCTCCTGAACGAGCTCGAGACCTCCGAGACGGGGCATGGCGAGGTCCGTGACCACGAGGTCGAAGCCGCCCTCCTCGAAGCGCTCGAGCGCCTCCTGTCCGTCGATCGCGGATACGACCTCGTGGCCCTCCCGCTCGAAGGCGTCGCGGACGACCTTCCGCAGGGCCGGCTCGTCGTCCGCCACGAGCACCCGGCTCATCCGGCGCTCCGGGGCAGCGCGATCTCGAAGAGCGTCCCGCCGCCCTCGGCCTCGGCGAGGCGGAGCCGCCCTCCGTTCAGGGCGACGAGGCTTCGCGCGATGAACAGGCCGAGGCCGCTTCCCGGCACGTCGCGCGCGTCGTCGAGGCGGACGAAGCGCTCGAACACGCGCTCGCGGTCGGGGACCGGCACTCCCTTGCCCTGGTCGGCCACCCTGAGGAAGACGTCGTTCTCGTCGGAGCCGATGGACACGTGGATCGTCGATCCGGCGGGGGAGTACCGGGCCGCGTTCTCGAGCCCGTGGCCGAGCGCTTCGGTGAGCTGGGCGGGATCGACCTCGACCGTCAGGTCCGGCGGAGGCGGCTCGAGGACGAGCGTGTTGGCTGCGAGCGCGTCGCCGAAGCGGGCGACGGCGGCCTCGACGATCTCGCCGCAGCCGACCCGCTCGGGACGGGGCCGGGCGGCGCCCGAGTCCAGGCGCACGACCTCCATCAGCTCCGTGACCCGGCGGGCGAGCGCCGAGAGCTGCTCCCGCGCCAGGCGCGAGGCGTCGGAGCCGCCGCTCTCGGCCTCCCAGTTCTCGATGGCGCCCCGCGCGGCCGCGACCGGCGTCTTGAGGTCGTGGGCGAGCTGGGCCAGCAGCGTCGACTTCATCTGCTCGCTCGTGCGCGTCTCCTCGGCCGCGAGCGTGAGCCGCAGGAACCGCTCGCGCTCCACCGCGAGGCCGAGCAGAAGCGCGCAGGCCTCGGCCATGCGCTCGCTCGAGCGCAGGCCCCGCGCCACGAGCACGCCCGCCCGCTGCAGACCCACGGGGATCGGCAGATAGATGTCGGTGCCGCCGAGCTCGGAAGGGAACGCGGCGGAGTTGCCCTGCCGGAAGGCGAGCTCGGCGATGTCCTCCCGCAGGGAGACGCTCGCGGTCTGGATCCGTTTCGAGAGCTCGCCTTTTTCGCCGGCGAGGAGGATGGCGACCTGGTCGCAGACGAGCGCCTGGCGGAGCCGGTCGGCGGCCACGCCGAGGAGGGTCTCGCGATTGGTGTCGGAGAGAAATCCCTGCGAGAGCTGGGTCAGCGCGATGAGGTCCCGGCGCTCGGCTTCCAGGAGCGACAGGCGCCGGCGGGAGAGCGCAGAGAGCCTCCCGATCAGGAGGCCCGAGACGAGAAAGACGAAGAGCGCCACGACGTTGCGCGGGTCCTCGATCGTGAAGGTGTGGAGCGGCGGGATGAAGAAGTAGTTGAACCCGACGGTTGCCAGCAGCGCGGCGAGGACGCCCGGGCCGCTCTGCCAGACCGAGGCGGAGAAGAAGACGGCGAGCAGGAGCAGGAGCGCGACCGAGGAGATCGTCAGCGCCGGGAAGAGCTTGAGGAGGGCGATCGTCGCCGCGACCAGCAGGACGGACGCCGGGTAGCCGATCCACCGGGCCGTGCGTTTCATGGACGAGTCATTCTATTGCCGCGCCATCACGCGATGAGCATCGCGTCGCCGAAGGAGTAGAAGAGGTAGCTCTGCCGGACCGCCTCGGCATAGGCGGCGAGGATCGCCTCCCGCGCCGGCGAAGGCGGAAACGAGCATCAGGAGGGTCGAGCGCGGGCAGGTGGAAGTTCGTCAGCAGGACGTCGACCGCGCGGAACTGGAAGCCTGGCGTGATGAAGAGGCCCGTCTCGAAGCGCAGGTCGCCCGTCCGGGGGTACGCCGGTGAGGCGCGCCGCGGCCTCGAGCGAGCGGGCGACCGTCGTGCCGACCGCGACGACGCGACGTCCCTCGGCTTTCGCGCGCGGCCGATCGCCACGCGGGTCGCGGCCGGGATGACGACCTCTTCCGGCGGGAGCTCGTGAGCGTCGGTGTCGTCGGACGGTGACCGGCTTGAAGGTGCCGGCGCCGACCGAGAGCGTCAGGTCGGCGATCTCGACGCCGCGGGCGCGGACGGCCGACAGGATCTCCTGCGGTGAAGTGGAGCCCCGCCGTCGGCGCCGCGACGGCGAGCGGCTCGCGAGCGAAGACCGTCTGGTAGGCCGCGCGGTCCTCGGGCCGGTCGAGGGACCCGGCCTCGCGACGGATGTAGGGCGGAAGAGGAGTGCGCCCGATCCGGTCGAGCAGCGCGTCGTCGAGCGGGCGGTCGAAGGCGCACGTTGCGCGCTCCCGTCGTCCGCGACGTCCGACGACCTCGGCGTAGAGGCCCTTCCTCGAAGCGCGATCCGCGCGCCCGTCTTCGCGCGCCGGCCCGGTTTGGCCAGCGCGTGCCAGCGCGCGCGCCTCGGCGTCCGCCTTCGAGAGGAGAAAGATCTCGACGAGCCGGCCCTGCCGCGTCGCGGCCGTAGAGCCGCGCCGGGCGCACGCGCACGTCGTTGCGGACGAGGAGGTCGCCCGCGCGCAGGAGCTCGCGGAAGCTCGGCGAAGCGCCGGTGCGCGATCGCGCCGGTCGCGCGGTCGAGCACCATGAGCCGGCTCGATCCGCGCGGCCGCGCCTCCTGCGCGATCCGCTCGGCCGGCAGCTCGTAGTCGAAGAGGTCGACGCGCACGGCCGGAAGGGTAGCGCGGAAGGGGCGTCACCCGCGGTAACAGCGCGCCCGGGAGCGGCGGCGGCCTCTCCCGGATCGCCGCTGGGGCATCCGTATGCCGCACGAGTCACTTACGGGCGACCGAAGAGGGTGGTACGGGCCTTGCCCTTAAGGGTGGGTGGGAGAAAACACCGATGGCGAGAAACGGAAGCTGGTCTTTGAAGGTCGCGATGGTGCTCGGCGTTGCCGCGCTCGTCTGGGCGGGCGTCGCGTCGATCGCGGTCAGCTCGCTCGAGAGCCGGTTGAACGGGCAGACGAGCGCCCCGGCCCCGTCGACGCTCGTGACCGCGCGCTGATCCGCACGGCGTTCCCGCGCCCTGGGCTACTCTCGCGCGGATGACCGCCGACTACATGCCCGGCCGGGGCCGCGTGTCGATCGAGGCGGCCGGAATCGCGCTCGAGGGCGTCTCGATCGCCGGCCACGAGTCCTTCTACAAGGTCCCGCAGTTCCGGACGCTGCTCGAGTTCGGCCGCGCGCCCGAGGACACGGTCGGCTACGCCGACGTCTGCGTCTCGCACGGCCACCTCGACCACATGGCGGGCCTCGCCCACCACGCCTCGCGGCGTCGGCTGGCGAGGCTGCCGGCGGCGCGGGTCTTCGTCCCGGCCGAGGCGGCGAAGGACGTCGAGACGTGGGTGGCGGCCTGCGAGCGCCTGGAGGACATCGACTACGGGACCGAGATCGTCGCGGCGGCGCCGGGCGACCGGGTGGCCCTCCGCAACGACCTGTCGCTGACCGTGCTCCCGGGCCGCCATCGCGTGCCGACCGTCGGCTATCTCTTCTCGGAGGTCCGCCACAAGCTCATCGACGAGCTCGCGGGACACGGCGGGGAAGAGATCGCCGCGCTGCGCCGCAAGGGCGTCGAGGTCACGCGCCGCGAGGAGATCCCGCTGCTCGCCTATCCCGGCGACTGCGGCGAGGAGATCTTCGACGCGGCGCCGGAGATCCTGAAGGCGCGCGTCCTGCTCCTCGAATGCTCCTTCGTCCTGCCCGAGGACGTCGGCCGCGCGCGCGAGTACGCGCACATCCACCTCGACGACATCCTCGCGCGCGCCGACCGCTTCGAGAACGAGGCGGTCGTGCTGACCCACTTCTCGCAGCGCTACCGGGCCGAGGAGATCCGCGCGGCGCTGCGAGGATCCCCGAGCCGCTGGCCTCCCGCGTGATTCCGTTCCTTCCCCCGTTATGATGGGGGCCCGGTTGTGGGGTAGTTGAATTGGTACAACGTCCGGCTGTTAACCGGAAGGTTGGTGGTTCGATTCCACCCCCCACAGCCAGTAACGTCGCCTTCGCTTTCTCGGAGGCCTGCTTCGCACCACCGGCCGGCGCCTCGGAGGCCTGCTCGCACGGTCGCGTCGCCCAAGGGGCTCGACGGCCGACCTGGCCTCCTCGCTGCGCTCCGGCTCCCGCAACGCGAGTCGTTTCGCTCGTGGCCTCGCGAAACTTGGTCGCGTTGCGGACTCAGTTCCCTGGCGGCTTTACGAGTCCCCGAACCGCTCCAGCGCGTAGCGGGCCATCGCCTCGGCGAGCTCGCTGCTCGCCCATCACGGCCTTGCCGACGTTGTGGCCCTCCAGGTACTCGCGCTCGGCGTCGCTGTGGGTGCGGACGACGATGTCGATGCCGGGGTGGATCTTGCGGGCGAGGTCGATGACGGCGCGCGCCTGGAAGGGGTCCGGCGCGGTGACGACGAGCAGGCGCGCGCTCCTGCAGCCCGGCGTGCTCGAGGACCCCGGGCCGCGCGGCGTCGCCGTAGATGACGGGCACGCCCCGCCGGCGGAGCGAGGCCGCGGCCTCGCGGTCGTGCTCGATGACGATGTACGGGACCCCGCGCTCGGCGAGCGCCACCCCGACGCGTCCGCCGACGCGGCCGTAGCCGACGAGAACGGCGTGGTCGTGGAGGCGCGTCCGTGTCGAGGCCGGCCGGCATCTCCGGCAGGGCTCGGCCGGCGGGCTCGACGAGGCCGGCGAGCGCGGACGCGAGCGCAGCCAGCGGTCGATCGGCGGGATCGTCCGGAAGACGAGCGGGTTGAGCGTGATCGAGAGCAGCGCTCCCGCGACGATGAGGCTCTGGGCCTCGGGCGGCAGGAGGCCGAGCGACATCCCGAGGGCCGCGAGGATGAACGAGAACTCGCCGATCTGCGCGAGGCTCGCGGAGATCGTGAGCGCGGTGGACAGGGGATGGCGGAAGGCGAGGACGATCACGCCGGCCGCGAGCGACTTGCCGACCATGACGATGAGCACGACGGCGACGACCTGGAGCGGCTGGCGGACGAGGATCGTCGGGTCGAACAGCATGCCGACGGCCACGAAGAAGAGCACGGCGAAGGCGTCCTGCAGCGGCAGGGCGTCCGACGCGGCCTTCGTCGAGAGGTCGGACTCGCTGATGACCATGCCGGCGAAGAAGGCGCCGAGGGCGAACGAGACGCCGAAGAGCGCGGCCGCGCCGACGGCGATCCCGAGCGCGATGGCGAGCACGGCGAGCGTGAAGAGCTCGCGCGAGCCGGTGCGGGCGACGCGCTCGAGCAGCCACGGCACGGCCCGGCGGCCGACGACCAGCATGAAGCGCGATGAAGGCCGCGACCTTGCCGAGCGTCCAGCCGATCGCGACGACGAGGCTCGGGCCCGCCGTCCGCCGCGGCGCGTCCCGCCGAGCGGCACCGCGAGCGCCGGCAGCAGGACGAGAACGAGGACCGTGACGAGGTCCTCGACGATGAGCCAGCCGACGGCGATCCGGCCGTCGCCCGTCTCGAGCGCCCCGCGGTCCTCGAGCGCCCGCAGGAGCACGACGGTGCTCGCGACCGAAAGCGAGATGCCGAAGACGATCCCGGAGCCCCAGGACCAGCCCCAGAGATGGGAGACGGCGGCGCCGAGCGCCGTGGCGGCGAGGATCTGGACGATGGCGCCCGGCACCGCGATGCGGCGGACCGCCAGGAGGTCGCCGGGCGAGAAGTGCAGGCCGACGCCGAACATCAGCAGGATCACGCCGATCTCCGCCAGCTGCGAGGCGAGGCCGGCGTCCGCGACGAAGCCCGGCGTGAACGGGCCGACGACGACGCCCGCGAGCAGGTACCCGACGAGCGGCGGCAGCCGGAGCCGCACGGCGACGAGGCCGAGGACGAAGGCGAGCGCGAAGCCGCCGGCGATCGTCGCGATCAGCGCCGTTTCGTGTGGCATCGACGGCGCCGCCTAGCTTCCGTGTCTCGACATGGGTCGAGTCTATCGAGCGGGCGGCGGCCGAGCGGCGCGAGCACGGCCACCGTGGCCCGCCCGCCCGGACCTCTCCCGCCTAGGCGATCACTTGGACAGGATGACGATCTCGACGCGCCGGTTCTCGGCCCGGCCTTCGGCCGTCGAGTTGTCGGCGACCGGATCGGATTCCCCGTGCCCGCTGGCCTTCATTCTCGAGTCCGCGGCGCCATGCGACTCGAGGTACGCCTTCACCGCCGCGGCCCGCCTCTCCGAGAGCTTCTGGTTGTAGGCCTCGCTGCCGATGCTGTCGGTGTAGCCCTCGATGGAGACCTCGTAGCCCGGGTACTTCTTGACGAACTCGATCGCCTTCTGCAGCTCGGCCTCGTCCGCGGCTGCGGACCGTCGACTTGTTGAAGTCGAAGTTGACGTGAATGGTCAGCTTGTCCACGGCCCTGGGTCTCACGACCACCGTCGTCGAGGACGTGCGCGACCCGCCCGCGCCGGCGGCGGTCGCCGTGTATTGCGTCGTGCTGGCGGGGCAGACCTGCCGGGACCCGTTGGACTCGACCCTGCCGATGCCCGGCTCGATCGAAACGCTCGAGGCCTGGCTCGACGACCACGTCAGGGACGCGCACTGGCCCTCGATGACGGAGTCCGGGCTCGCGGTGAGAGACACGGTCGGCGCGGGAGCAGGCGCGGGGCCGGGGAGCGGGCGCCGGCCTGGGCTCGGCGACGACCCTCGGCGGGCACGGCGCGGCCGCCTTGGCCGCGGCCTCCCGGGCGAGAGCGATGCTCTCCTCGTCGAGGCAGCGGTGGTACTTGGCCCAGGCCTCGTCCCGGAGGGCCTCGGCGGCCTTGAACTGCTCCGGGCATTCCCGGTCCTTGCCGGCCTGCCTCGCCGCCTCGACGGCGCGGTCGGCGTCGGGCAGCTCCTTGGGGACCCACTTGCCGCCGTGCGTGCTGTCCCACTCCCAGGACGAGCATCCGACCAGCAAGCTCAGGGGTAGGAGACAGACGGCGACGAGCCGGGACACCCTCCGGGCCTTGATGGGAAGCATCGCGGCCTCCTTATGTTGCGAGGTACTCCATCACAAGTGGTCGGGGTCATCAACCCGGGGGGCTGCCGGTCCGGGGGCGGTCGCGAAAGGGCGCTCCTACGGCCCCGGGCGGATCCCCAGGGCCGCGATGGCGACCGTGTAGATGTCGCCGAGACCGTTGCCGGGCGCGCGGATCGCCTCGAGGAACTGCGCGTAGGACATCGGCGCGATGGGCGGGCGGTCGAACACGCCCCGGACGCTCGTGAAATAGAAGGTCTTTCCGTCCGGGGAGATGAGCGGCGTGTAGGGCGAGTACTCGGCGTTGAGCCTCGCGCCGAGCGATCCGGGGTCGACCAGGCCCCGTTCTCGAAATACGAGACGTAGAGCCCGGTCTCGGCGCCCGGCCGTTTGGACATGAAGATCATGAAGCGGCCGTCGGGGGAGACGTACTGGTTCGAGTCCTCCTCGCCGGCGTCGATCGGCGCCGGAAGCGGCTCGGGCGCCTGGTACTTCCCGTCGACGAGCTTCGAGCGGTAGAGGCGGCGGCCCGTCCGCGCGGTCCCGTCGCGCCCGGCCGCGCCGATGTAGAGCGTGCCGTCGGAGGTCACCGAGGTCGTCGTCTCGGAGCCGGCGCTGTTGACGCGCGGGCCGAGGTTGCGCGGCTCGCTCCAGCCCGTGCCGGTGCGGTCCATCACCCAGAGGTCGAAGTCCTTCTTCGGCTCCGTGCCCTCGGTCGGCCGCGTCGAGGCGAAGAAGAGCGACTTGCCGTCCGGCGAGAAAGTCGGATCGATGTCCGAGTAGCGCCCCGAGAAGGGAGCGATCTCCGGGCGTCGTCCAGACGCCGTTCTCGAGCCGCGAGACCACGATCCACATCACGCGCCTGTTGCCGGGGCTGCCCTTGCAGAAGTAGAGCGTCTTCCCGTCCGGCGAGAGGGCGGGACCGAACTCGATGTCGCCGGTCGAGATCACGCCGGGAGCGAGCAGTCGCGGCGACGGGGCGGCGGGCGTCTGCGCGGCCGCCGGCGCGGCGAGGATCGCGGCGGCGAGAGCGATCGCGGCTCGGGCGCTCATGAGCGCTGCGAACTATAGCGGAGGCGCCGTCAGCGGCCCGGGGTCACCTGGTCCATCGCGGCCTTGCGCTCGCGCGACCGCCCAGAGGCCGAGGTGGCTTCGCCAGGCTCCCGCGGAGGCCGGCGCGAGGACGAACTCCAGCTCTTCGCCGCTCGAACGCGTCAGGCGGAGGACCTCCTGCCGGAGGAGCCGCCGGCCGCTCGCGAGCCGGTGCCCGGTCGCGATCTTCTGGATGCGCGAGGTCGGCACGACCTCGGTCTCCCCGAAGAGCCCCGGAACGACACGGCCTCCTCGGTCAGGCCCAGGACGCCGGGCGCGCGGCGGTACTTACCGGCGACGCGCTCGGCCCGCGTCAGCAGCTTGAACGCGGCGCCGGACTCGGCGAGAAGCCGCGCCGCGAGCCGGTCCTGGGCCCGCCGCAGCAGCAGGCGCGGAACGGCGATGAGCAGCGCCACCGCCACGACGGCGGCCGCAAGCGAGGGCCGACGAACGTCGTCACAGGTCTGCTATGCGAAGAGGGGCTTGAATCCATAGAGCAGAAGGGAGAACGTCTTGACGAGGAAGACGGCCATCTGGCCGCGGTTGTTGGGACTGTCGGGGCAGTAGAGGGCCGGCACGGACGAGCATCCGCCGGTGACGCCCCGGGCGTACAGCTCCTCGATCCAGTCCGAGAATCCGCGTCCCGGGCGTGCAGGGAACGTCGTCGAAGTCGCCGTTGCAGTCCGGCGGGTCGTAGGCCGAGCCCTCCAGCGTCTTCAGCAGGAAGACCGCCATCTGGGCGCGCGTGACGGAGTTGCCCGGACAGTAGTTGCCTCCTCCGCAGCCGCCGGTGATGCCGAGGGTCGAGAGCTCCTCGATCCAGGGATCGAACGGGCCGCCGGTGCAGGGCACGTCGGGGAAGAGGGCGCCGGTGCAGGGCGGGGGGACGTGGTCGGAGCCGAACTTCGCCTTCAGCAGAAAGACGGCCATCTGCGCCCGCGTGACGGGGTTGCCGGGGCAGTAGTTGCCGCCCGCGCAGCCGCCGGTCACCTCGTTGTGGAAGAGGGTCTCGATGAACGTATAGAAACCGTGAGCCCTCGGCACGTCGCCGAAGCTGTCGCCCAGGTGCAGCGTCCAGGTCGCCTCGCCCGAGGTGCTCAGGATCTCGTCGACGGCCGGGTCCCAGTGCTGCGCGGGGCGGGACTGAGGCGGAGACGGCGAGCGTGTAGCAGTTCGGAGCGATCGAGCAGTTGCGCGTGCCGGACGGGACGATCGTCCCGTAGTCGGCGTCCCCGTCGACGATCAGATAGAAATTCGCCGCGCCCAGGAAGTGGGTGACCTGCCCCGTCAGCGCGACGTCGCCGGCGCCGCCGTTCGACCAGAACGGCCGCATCTCGACCGTCTCGCCGGGCTCGAAGACACCGTTGCCGTCGGAGGCGGCGCCGTCGACCGCGTCGACGAGGAGCACCCCCGGCTCCAGGAGGCCCGGCTCGATGCGGCAGATCGCCGAACAGCCGTCGCCGTCCAGCGTGTTGTTGTCGTCGCAGCGCTCGAGCCCCTCCTGGGTCCCGTTGCCGCACGTGGCCGGAGGCGCTTCTCCGTGGTTTCCGTTGTTCCTGACGGGGTCGGGGACGGCCGTGACGAAGTCGCTCGCGCTGTCGTCGGTGTCGTCGCAGGAATCCAGCTCCACGAACGTCAGGCAGATGTCGAGCCGCCTCCGCGCGGCGTAGCTCGAGATCAGGCCCCCCGTGGCGTTGTAGGGAGTCCCGACTCCGGTGGCGCCGCCGGTGTAGTTGCCCCAGGCGACGCAGTCGTCCGGGGTCGATCCATCCCAGCAGACCTTTCCTCCGGCCGGCGATAGGACCGGGGTCATCGCGAGATCCGCGGTGATGTTGAAAATCGTCGCGGCGTCGGGCGTCGCGATGAAGATCGTCATCTGGTCGGCGCCGTTGGGAAGCGGCATCGGACCGGGGAAGGTGAACGTCCCGGTCGGCGCGCCCGCGGCGTCGAAGGTCGTGACGGCGTGCCCGGTGACGGCATTCTGGCCGAGCGAGAAGGCCTGGAGGAGCACGTACTGGGCGGCGGGGTGCGCCGCGCTGCCCGCGAAGACCTCCTTGACCTTGATGTCGTGGAAGGCGGCGAAGGCCGGGCTGGCGAACAGGAGCGCCGAGGCGGCGAGCGCGGGCAACCGGAGACGCATCGTGGATCCCCCTTGTTTTTGGCTTGCGTCGGATTCTAACGAAAAGGGCCGCTCGCGCGGCCCCTTAAGGAATTCTGAAGATGGGAGTCGTCAGTACAGCCGAAGCGCGAACGTCTTGACGAGGAAGGCCGCCATCTGCTGGCGAAGCACGGAGTTGAGCGGACAGTAGAGCGGGGGAGTGACCTGGCAGCCGCCCGTCACTCCCATCCCGTAGAGGTCCTCGATCCAGTCGGCGAACTGGCTCGGACACGGGACGTCGTCGAAGGCCCCGCTGCAGGGCTGCGGCACGTACGTCGGGCCTTTGAGCGTCTTGATCAGGAAGACCGCCATCTGCTGCCGCGTGACCGGGTTGTCGGGGCAGTAGAGCCCTCCGCCGCAGCCTCCCGTGACGCCTTCGCGCGCGAGCTCTTCGATCCATCGGGCGAACGGGTTGCTCGCCGGCACGTCCGGAAAGACCGTCCCCGTCGCCGGAGGCGGCAGGAAAACCGCGCCCCAGCGCGCCTTCAGCAGGAATACCGCCATCTGCGCGCGCGTCACGTTGTTGCCCGGGCAATAGCCTCCGCCCGCGCAGCCGCCCGTGACGGCGTTGTGGAAGAGGTTCTCGATGAACGGGTAGAAGAGGTTGCCGCCGGGGACGTCGGCGAAGCTCCCTCCGACGTGCAGAGCCGCCGTGCGGATGAAGCCGTTGTAAGAGAGCGTCTCGTCGAACGCCGTGTCCACGTGCTGCGTCGCCGGCCGCGTGCCGGTGAGCGAGAACTGATAGCAGTCCCCCGTCGCCTGGAAGCAGTCGCATGTTGCCGCCCGGGCCCGCGATCGTTCCCCAATCGGAGGTCGCGTCCGGAATGCCGAAGGTCAGGCCGAGGGGGCCCCGGAAGTTCGAGGCCGTTCCGGAAAGCGTCATCGGATCGTTCGTCCAGTTGCGGTACGAGGTCTCGAAGTTGACGGTTTCTCCGACCTCGAGGACTCCGTTGGCGTTGCCTGTCGGGGGCGGCCCCGGGATGTGCTGGAGGTCGGCGAAGTTCAGCTCCGCGCGGGGGACGCCGGCAAGGCGGGCCGCGATCCCCAGGTCCGAGCCGTCGTTGCCTTCGCTCTGCCACGCCGCGACGAACTGGCCGTTGGGCTGCGCGGCGAGCGCGGGATAACCCTGGAAACCGGCGGTGAAGGTGTTGACCGGAACCTCCACGCCGGAGCGCCGGCCCGTCAACTCGAAGTGCTGCGCGTACACGCCCGCGTCGCTCCCATCCTGTCCCGAGCTGTGCCAGATCACGGCGAACTCGCCCGGGTCGAAGCCGCCGAAACCGGCGACGACCCGGGGCCGCCGCTGATCGCCCGTGGTGAAGGTGTTCACGTTGAACTCCGGCCCGAGCCTGTTCCCGGAAGCGTCGAACCGCTGGCCGTAGATTCCCATGTCGGAACCGTCCTGCTCGTTGCTCTGCCAGACGACGATCGCCTTCCCGGCCGGATCGAGCGCCACGTCGGCCCCGTACTGGAAGTTCGCCTCGGTCGTGTTGACCCGGAATTCTCCGCCGAGGGGTGTTCCGGCATTGTCGTAGCGCCTCGCCACGATCGACGAAGACTGGGCGTCCTGATGCTCACTGGTCCATACCACGATGAAGTCGCCGGCCGGGTTCATCGCGATGCGCGGGCTGTACTGATGGCCCGTCGTGTACTGGTTGACCTGGAACTCCGCGGAGAGCGGGTTGCCGCTCGCGTCGTATCGCCGGGCGAAGATCCCCGAGCCGCTGCCGTCCTGGGGCGGTTGGCTGGTCAGGAAGTCGGGGGCGCTGGTCCAGACGACGACGAAGTTGCCGGCCGAATCCAGCGCGACGGGCGACCCCGCCTGGGTTCCCGTCGTGTACGTATTGACGACGATGTCTCCGCCCTGCGGTGTCCCCGAGGAGTCGAACCGCCGCGCGCGAAGCTCGTAGGACGCATCGTAGGAGACGAACTCGGTCCACGCGACGACGAAGTTCCCGGCGGTGTTGGAGCCGACGAGGACGCGATCCTGGTACCCGGTCGTCGACACGTTGATCGCGAACTCCCCTCCGAGAGGCGTCCCCGCCGCGTCGAAGAGGCGGCCGACCGCCCCGGTCTGGGAGCCGTCCTGCCCGTCCGAACTCCAGACGACGACGAAACTGGAGGCCGGGCCGATGTTGGCGACGGAGGGGGCGTACTGATAGCTCGCCGTCGTCGTGTTGACCTGGAATTCAGCGCCCAACACGTGGGCCTGGCCGTGCGCTACAGCGGCGATCGCGAAGCCCGCCAGCGACGCCCAAACGCACTTCCTTCTCATCGGTCCTCCCGTATCGAGGCCGTCTGGTGGAGTTGGCCGGATCATTTCACGAACCGCGGCGGAGGCGATGGCCGATCCGGGGGGCGCGGAACAGCAGGGGGCGGTTCCCTGGCCGATGAAAAGGACCCGCAGAAGCGGGCCCCTGAGGACTCCTGAGGGAGAAAGGCGATCACTCGCCGTAGAGCTGGAGCCCGAACGTCTTTACGAGGAAGACGGCCATCTGCTGGCGCAGCACCGCGTTGGTCGGGCAGTAGAGCGGCGGGCTCGCCTGGCAGCCGCCGGTGATCGAGCGGCCGTTCAGGTCCTCGATCCAGTCGGCGAACTGGCTGGGGCACGGCACGTCGTCGAAGTCCCCGGCGCAGGCCGGAGGCACGTACGTCGAGCCGAGAAGCATCTTGAGCAGGAAGACCGCCATCTGCTGTCGCGTGACAGGGTTGCCCGGGCAGTACAACCCCGAGCCGCAGCCTCCCGTGACGCCCTGGCGCGACAGCTCCTCGATCCAGCGCGCGAAGGGATTGGACGCCGGGACGTCGGGGAAGACCGTCCCGGTCGCGGGCGGCGGGAGAAAACCGGAGCCGTAGCGCGCCTTCAGCAGGAAGACCGCCATCTGCGCGCGTGTGACGTTGTCGCCCGGGCAGTAGCCGGTGGCGCAGCCGCCGGTGACGCCGTTGTGGAACAGGTTCTCGATGAAGGGATAGAACGCGTTCTGCGGCACGTCGGGGAAGCTGCCGCCGACGTGGATGATCCAGGCCTTGACGAACGCGTTGAAAGAGAGGGTCTCGTCGAAGGCGGCGTCCCAATGCTGTTGCGGTCGTGTTCCTCCGACGGTCAGCTCGTAGCAATCGGCCATTGCCGTGAAGCAGTCGGTCGCCGCCCCCGCCCCGATCGAGCCGTAGTCGGCGCCGGTGTCGTCCAGGGTATAGGTCCCGCCCGGCGGGCCCTGCGCATTCGATCCCGTACCGCTCAGCGCCAGAGGCGCCGCGGACGCGTTGTTGTAGGCGGTATCCACCGTCACGCGCTCCCCGAGCTCGAGCACGCCGTTGACGTTCGAGGCGCCGCCGCTGGCACGCGCGTCGACCTCGGCGGGGCGTGCCGCAGGGAATCCGGCGGCGCGAGTCTCGACCGCAGCGTTCGAGCCGTCCTGGGTGAAGCTCTCCCAGGCGGCGACGAACAACCCGTCGACGCCCGCCACCACGTGCGGGTACTGTTGATAGTCCCCGGTGAAGACGTTGATCGGAAGCTCTGCGCCCGCCCGCTTGCCCGTCGAGTCGAAGTACTGGCCGAAGACGCCGAAGGCGTTCACCGCGCTCGGGTCGTCCTGGCCCGCGCTGTGCCAGACGATGGCGAAGCTGTCGTCGGGCGCTGCCGCGACGCGCGGGTATCCCTGAATCCCGGTCGTAAAGGTACTGACGTTGAACTCGGGGCCGAGTTTGTTGCCCGAAGCGTCGAGCCGCTGCGCGTACACCCCAAAGCTGGAGCCATCCTGTAAATAGCTCGACCACGTGATGATCGCCCTGCCCGTCGTGTCGAGCGCGACGTCGGGGTCGTTCTGCGCGCCGGTCCCGGTCGTGTTGACCTGGAACTCGTTCCCGACGGGAGTGCCGGTGTTGTCGTAGCGCCGCGCCACGATGTCGCCAAACTGCGGACCTCCTCCGCCCCCGGCGGGCCCGGTGGTTCCGTCGAGCGCTCCGGCCATCGCAAGGTCCGTTTCGCTTTTCCACACGACGAGGAAGCCGCCCGAGGCATCCATCGCAACGTGCGGACGATCCTGCCGGCCCGTCGTGTACTGGTTGACCTGGAACTCGCCCCCTTGCGGCGCGCCCGCGGCATCGAACCTCTGGCCGAACACGCCGAAGCCCGAGCCGTCCTGGCCGACCGGCCCGGAATCCGGTCCGCTCGCCCAGACCACCACGAAACTGCCCGTGGAGCTCATCGCGACTGCCGAGCTCGCCTGAAAGCCGGTCGTGTAGGTGTTGACGACGATGTCGCCGCCCTGCGGCACACCGGAGCTGTTGAAACGCCGGGCGCGAGTCTCGAACGAAGCCTCTCCGCCGCTCTGGAGGTCGCTCCACGCGACGACGAAGTTGCCGTCCGCGTCCGCGGCGACACCGTTGGGGAACTGAAAGCCGGTCGTGTAGGCGTTGACCAGGAACTCGGCGCCGAGGGGAGCGCCTTTCGAGTCGAGGAGCCGTCCGACGACTGCGTCGCCGGCGCCGTCTTGCTGAGATGAGGTCCAGACCACGACGAAGTTGCCCGTCGTCCCCAGCTTCGCGATCGAGGGAAAACGCTGGCCCAGGCTGGTAAAGGTGTTGACCTGCAGCTCGGGGCCGAATGCGGGGAATTGGGCGGATGCCGCTGCCGCAAGCGCGAACAGGGTTGCCGCTACCGCAGGAAGCCTCATGAAACCTCCGCCATCGACCCGAAGCCGTCGGAGCGTGGATGAATCAGTCTCGGTCATTCTCCGTAGAGCTGCAGGCCGAACGTCTTCACGAGGAAGACGGCCATCTGCTGGCGCAGCACCGAGTTGGTCGGGCAGTAGAGCGGCGGGCTCGCCTGGCAGCCGCCGGTGATCGAGCGGCCGTTCAGGTCCTCGATCCAGTCGGCGAACTGGCTGGGGCACGGGACGTCGTCGAAGTCCCCGGCGCAGGCCGGAGGAACGTACGTCGAGCCCTCGAGCATCTTGAGCAGGAAGACGGCCATCTGCTGCCGCGTGACGGGGTTGCCGGGGCAGTACAACCCCGACCCGCAGCCTCCCGTGACGCCCTGGCGCGAGAGCTCCTCGATCCAGCGCGCGAAGGGATTGGACGCCGGGACGTCGGGGAAGACCGTCCCGGTCGCGGGCGGCGGGAGAAAACCGGAGCCGTAGCGCGCCTTCAGCAGGAAGACCGCCATCTGCGCGCGTGTGACGTTGTCGCCCGGGCAGTAGCCGGTGGCGCAGCCGCCGGTGACGCCGTTGTGGAACAGGTTCTCGATGAAGGCATAGAAGATGTTCGTCGAGGGCACGTCCCCGAAGCTCTCGCCGATGTGAAGGGTCGCCGTCCGGGTGAAGCCGTTGTACGACAGCGTCTCGGTGAACACGGTGTCGACGTGCTGCGCCGCCGGACGCGTGCCGATGGCCGAAAACTGGTAGCAGTCGCCGGTCGCATTGAGGCAGTCGGCGTTTCCCGTCGAGGCGATCGTGCCGTAGTCGGCGGTCGCGTCAGCGATCGTGTAGACGGGTCCCGCAGGACCGAGGAAGCTCGACGCCATTCCGGTCAGGGTGAGCGGGTTCGGAGACCAGTTTCGGTACCAGGGCTCCACGACCACCTGTTCGCCGACTTCGAAGACTCCGTTCAGGTTGGAGCTGCCCGACGGAGAGGAAAGGCCGTGAGCCACGTCGACCAGGGTCTGCTCCACGGTGGGGCCCCCCGCGAGCCGCGCCGCGACGCTGCTCTCGGAACCGTCGTTTTCGCTATCCCAGACTGCGATGAACTGCCCGTTGGGCTGGGCCGTCACGTGCGGAGCGCCCTGGAGACCGGTCGTGAAGGCGTTGACCGGGAGCTCCACGCCGCGGCGGCGGCCGTTGCCGTCGAAGTTCTGCGCCATCACCGCGAAATTGCTGCCGTCCTGGCCCTCGCTCTGCCAGATGACGGTGAAGTCGCCATCGCCCACGTTCGCCGCCGCGACCGTGGCGCGTCCCTGCGAACCGGTCGTATACGTGTTGACGTTGAACTCGGGTCCCAGGAGCGCTCCGGCCGGGTCGAGACGCTGGCCGTACACGCCGGCTCCCGATCCGTCCTGGAGGTAGCTCGTCCAGACGACGATGGCGCTTCCGTCGCCGGTGTAAGCCGGGTCCGGGTCGTACTGCGCGCCGAGCTCGGTCGTATTGACCTGGAACTCCCCGCCGCTCGGCGTCCCGTTGGCCGCATAGCGGCGGGCCATGACGGCGCCGCCCTGGGCGTCCTGCTGGCTTTGCCAGACCACCAGGAACTCGCCGCTCGGCCGCCTCGCGACGTGCGCGAACTGCTGATAGCCCGTCGTGTACTGGTTGACCTGGAACTCGCTGCCGACCTTGGCGCCCGCGCTGTCGAAGAGCTGGCCGAAGATTCCTCTGTTCGATCCGTCCTGGCCGACGCTGTGCCAGACGATAACGAAATTGCCCGACGAGTCGAGCGCCACGCTCGAGAGTGTCTGGACTCCGGTCGTGTACGTATTGACGGCAATGTTTCCGCCCTGCGGCGCTCCGGAGGAATTGAATCGGCGGGCGATGACCTCGTATCCGGCTCCCGGCAGGCTTGCGCCGTCCGTCCACGTTACGACGAAGTCGCCGTTGGCGTTCGAGCCGACGCGCCCGTACCCCTGGTTCCCCGTGCCGGAGGCGTTGACAGCGAACTCTGCTCCCAGAGGAGCACCGGTCACGTCGAACATGCGGCCGCGCACGCCGTACCCGTCGCCATCGGCCCCGGTCTCGTCGTTCCACGTGACGACGAAGTCGCCGGCCGGACCGACATTGGCCGCTGTGGCGCCGTACTGCGCCGCGGTGGTGTACGTGTTGACCTGGAATTCGGGGCCGAAGACCGGCGCCTGGGCGAGCGCGAGTGCCGCGAATCCGAAGCCGGTCAGTGATGCCGCCAGGATCCTGGTCCTCATGCGTCCTCCCGGATCGAACCCGAAAAAGTTGCGCGGATCATTTCACGATCCGAGGCGAGGCGATAGCCGATCCCCGGGGGGCGCGGAACAGTAGGGGGCGGTTCCCTGGCCTACGAAAAGGGCCCGCAGAAGCGGGCCCCTGAGGACTCCTGAAGGAGAAAAGCGATCACTCGCCGTAGAGCTGGAGCCCGAACGTCTTCACGAGGAAGACGGCCATCTGCTGGCGCAGCACCGCGTTGGTCGGGCAGTAGAGCGGCGGGCTCGCCTGGCAGCCGCCGGTGATCGAGCGGCCGTTCAGGTCCTCGATCCAGTCGGCGAACTGGCTGGGGCACGGGACGTCGTCGAAGTCCCCGGCGCAGGCCGGAGGAACGTACGTCGAGCCCTCGAGCATCTTGAGCAGGAAGACCGCCATCTGCTGTCGCGTGACGGGATTGGATGGGCAATACAGCCCGCTGCCGCAGCCTCCCGTGACGCCCTGGCGCGAGAGCTCTTCGATCCACCGCGCGAAGGGATTGGACGCCGGGACGTCGGGGAAGACCGTCCCGGTCGCGGGCGCCGGGAGAAAACCGGAGCCGTAGCGCGCCTTCAGCAGGAAGACCGCCATCTGCGCGCGTGTCACGTTGTCGCCCGGGCAGTAGCCGGTGGCGCAGCCGCCCGTGACGCCGTTGTGGAACAGGTTCTCGATGAAGGCGTAGAAGAGGTTCGTCGAGGGCACGTCCCCGAAGCTCTCGCCCACGTGGAGGGCCGCCGTGCGCGTGAAGGCGTTGTACGAGAGCGCCTCGTCGAACACGCTGTCCCAGTGTTGCGCCGGGCGTGCGCCGGAGACGCTCATCTGGTAGCAGTCGCCCGTCGCGAAGAAGCAGTTGCCCGTGGCCGCGGAGAGGATCGTCCCGTAGTCCGCGGTCGAGTCGTTGATCGTGTAGACCGGGCCGGGGAGACCGCGGAAGTTGGAGGCCGTGCCGGACAGGGTCAGCGAATTCTCCGAGGGATTGCGGAACCCCGGCTCCACGGCGACCTGTTCGCCCGGCTCGAAGACGCCGTTCAGGTTCGAGCTTCCCGTCGGGACACCCGGGGCAAGCCCGGCGTGCACCACGTCGACCGCGATCGGCTGGACGTTGGGAAAGCCCGCCAGCCTCGCGGCGATGCTGCTGCCGCCTCCGTCGGCGCCCACGCTGTCCCAGACCGCCACGAACTGGCCGTTGGGCTGCGCCGTCACGCTCGCCCCGCCCTGAAGGTCGGTGGTGATCGCGTTGACGGGAAGCTCCACGCCGAGCCGGCGGCCGGTCGCGTCGAAGTGCTGCGCGCGGACGGCGAGGTTGCTTCCGTCCTGCCCCGCGCTCTGCCAGATGATCGCGAAGTCTCCCTCGGGGCCCACGGCCACCGCAGGCCGCCCCTGGAATCCCGGCGTGTAGGTGTTGACGTTGAACTCGGGTCCGAGCGGCGCTCCGGCGGAGTCGAGACGCTGGCCGTACACGCCGCCATCTGAGCCGTCCTGAAGGTAGCTCGTCCAGGCGACGATGGCGCTGCCGTCGCCGGCGTATGCCGGGTCCGGGGTGTACTGGTAACCGCCCTCCGTCGTGTTGACCTGGAACTCGCCGCCGCTCGGCGTCCCGTTGGCCGCATAGCGGCGCGCCATGATGGCGCCGCCCTGGGCGTCCTGGGGGCTGCGCCAGACGACCAGGAACTCGCCGGTCGGGCGCCTCACGACGCGCTGGTCCCGCTGGGCTCCCGTCGTGAACTGGTTGACCTGGAACTCGCTGCCGACCTTGGCGCCCGTGCTGTCGAAGAGTTGGCCGAAGACGCCCCAGTCGGCACCGTCCTGCAAGGAGCTTTGCCAGACGACGACGAAGTTACCCGCGGAGTCGAGCGCCACGCTCGGAAATGCCTGGTTTCCCGTCGTGAATGTGTTGACGGCGATGTTCCCGCCCTGCGGCGCTCCGGAGGAGTTGAATCGCCGAGCGTTTATCTCGAAAGCGGCGCCCGGGGTGCTGCCGTCCGTCCACGTCACGACGAAGTCGCCGTTCGCGTTCGAGCCGACGCGCGCGTACCCCTGGTCCGCCGTGCTCGAGGCGTTCACGGTGAACTCTCCTGCCAGAGGAGCGCCCGTCACGTCGAACATGCGGCCGCGCACGCCGTAGCCGTCGCCGTCGGCCCCGGCCGCGTCGTTCCAGGTGACGACGAAGTTCCCGGTGGGACCGAGGTTGGCCGCCGTGGCGCCGTACTGCGCGCCCGTAGTGAAGGTGTTGACCTGGAACTCCGGGCTGAAGACCGGGGCCTGCGCGAGCGCGAGCGCCGCGAATCCGAAGCCGGTCAGTGATGCCGCAAGGATCCTGATCCTCATGAGACCTCCGAAAGATTGGGCGGATCATTTCACGATCCGCCCGCGAGTCAACGACGAAACGGCCGTCTAGGGTCCATAGAGCTGGAACCCGAACGTCTTCACCAGGCGAGCGAGCGTCCCTCGACGGCGGAGTCGCCTTGCGGGAGCCTGCGGATTCCGGGGGCAGACCGGGTCACCAGCTCGTGGCGGCTACGACCCGTAGAGCACGAGGCCGAACGTCTTCGTCAGGAACACCGCCATCTGGCCGCGGTTGTTCGGGTTGGTCGGGCAGTAGTTGAGCGGCGACGCCGAGCACCCTCCGGTGATCCCCCGGTTGTAGAGCTCCTCGATCCAGTCGGAGAAGCCGGTGCCCGGCGTGCAGGGCACGTCGCCGAAGATGCCCGTGCAGTCGGGCGGGTCGTAGGCCGAGCCCTCGAGCGCCTTGAGCAGAAAGACCGCCATCTGCTGTCGGGTGACGGTGTTGTTAGGACAATAGAGGCCGCCGCCGCAGCCGCCGGTGATGGCGAGGCTCGCGAGTTCCTCGATCCACGGATCGAATGGGCCGCCGGTACAGGGCACGTCCGGGAAGACGGTGCCGGTGCAGGGAGGCGGGATGTGGGCCGAGCCGAACCTCGACTTCAGCAGAAAGACGGCCATCTGGGCGCGAGTCACCGGATTGGTTGGACAGTAGCCCCCGCCGGCGCAGCCGCCGGTCACGCCGTTGTGAAAGAGGGTTTCGATGAAGCGGTAGAACTGGTTGGCCGTGCCCGCGTCCGGAAAGCTCTCGCCGACATGGAGCGCCCAGGTCTTGGGGACGCCTGCAGAGAGGGCTTCCTGGAGCTGCGTATCCCAGTGCTGGATGGGGCGCACGGCCGGAGCCGACACGGTCACGGCATAGCAGTCGGGGATCGCCAGGCAGCTTCCCGTGGCCGCCGCGGCCACGGTCCCATAGTCCGCGGTCGCGTCCTCGAGCGTGTAAATGGCGCCCGGCGGGCCGGAGAAGTCGCTCGCGGCGCCCGTCATCGCGAGATCCGACGCCGTTTCGTTGACCCAACCCGTCGCGACGTTGGCGGTCTCGCCCGGCTCGAGGACGCCGTTGTCCGTGACGGAGGCGGGCGCGTTGGCGATCGGAATATCGGCCGCGATCTCCGATGCGGACCGAACCGCGCTCCTCCGCCCCCAGACGCCGTAGGAGTCATTGTCGGGAGATTGCCAGGCCACGACGAAAGTGCCCGCGGAGTCGAGCGCGACCTGCGAGCCGTACTGGTAGTCCGTCGTCGTCGAGTTGACGATGAAGTCGCTCGAGACGGGAGTGCCGAACCGGTCGAACCTCCGCGCCGCCACTCCCGAGTCATCCTGATCGAGGGGATTGCCCGTCCAGGACACGATGAAGTTGCCGGCCTGGTCCGACGCCACCCGCGCCGAGGCCTGGAAGCCGGACGTGTACGTCGTGTTGACCGCGAACTCACCGCCGAGCGGCGCGCCCGCGGTGTCGTAGCGGCGGGCGAAGATGCCGAGTCCCGCGGGCGGAGCAAAGCCGTCCCACGCGACGACGAAGGAGCCCGAGCCGCTCATCGCGATGTCCGCCTCGGTGGAGAAAGAGAGCGGGCTCTGGTTGACGTCGAGATCCCCGGTCAGGGGGACCCCGGTCGCGTCGAAGCGCCGGGCGAGGATGCTGATGCCTCCCGTCGAGATGTCGGCCCACGCCACGACGAACCCGCTGGCGGACATCGCCACGCCGCGCGCGTTCTGGCCTTCGGTCGTATAAGCGTTGACGACGAACTCGTCCACGAGCGGAGCGCCCGAGCTGTCGAAGATCCGCGCCACGACGTCGGTGTCGGCCGCTCCCTCGCGCGTCCACACGACGACGAAGTTGCCGGATGGATCCGAGGCAACCCGGGGGTCGTAGACCGGGAGCGTCCCCGTGCTGACTTGAAAGCTCGCCCCGGCGGGAGTCCCGTCGGCGGCGAACCGCCGCGCCCGGATGTCCGTCACGCCCTCGTTCCAGGTGACGATGAACCTGCCGGACTGGTCCTTGGCCACGTCGGAGAAGTACTGGTGGGTCGCGGAAGGGTCGATCTCGAATTCGCCGCCCTCCGGGACGCCGGCCGCGTCGTAGAGGCGGCCCCAGCCGTCGTAGCTCGACGAGCTCGCGTCGTCGCCCCAGGTCACGACGAAGCGGCCGGCCGGGTCGATCGAGACGCCGTAAACGTACTGGTAACCCGCCGTTCCCTGAGATATCTGGAACTCCTGCAACATCGGGGGCGTCTGGGCGGAGGCAGACGCAGCCAAGCTGAGGGTAACCAGGCCGAGGACCACGAACCTGGGGCAGGTCGTCACGGGTCCCTCCTCCGGGGGGGCTGGCCCCGAAAGTGCAATCCGGTTTCTATACACCTGCTGTCAAGGGGTATCTGCGGCAAGCGGGGCAGTCAAGCTCTTCTAGTGCAGGAACTTCTTCCGGTTTCGGATGTAGTCCGTGAACAGAAATTCCGCCAGGTTGTACGGCGACGCGTAGTACGCGCGCCCCCGATTGATCTTGGTCAGCTTGTCGACGAACTCGACGAGATAGCTGTCCGTCGCGATCATGAAGGTCGTGATCGTGATCCCGTCGCGGCGGCAGGCATCGGCCTCCTCCAGCGTGCGGTTGACGATCTTCAAGTCGAGGCCGAACGGGTTCTTGTAGAGCCGGCCGCGCTCCCAGATCGCCGAGGGCTTGCCGTCGGTGATGAGGAAGACCTGCTTGTTCGGGTTCTTGCGGTGGACGAGGAGCTTGCGCGCCAGCGCGAGCCCGGCCTTCGTGTTCGTGTGAAAGGGGCCGACCTGCGTCTTCGAGATCTCGGAGATCGGAACGCGTTTCGCGTCGTCGCCGAAGAGGAGGACGTCGATCGAGTCCTTCGGGTACTTGGACTGGATGAGCTCGACCATGGCGAGGGCGACTTTCTTCGCCGGCGTGAAGCGGTCCTCGCCGTAGAGGATCATCGAGTGCGAGATGTCGATCGCCAGGACCGTGGCGCAGGAGGTCAGGTGCTCCTCCTCGTGGACCTCGAAGTCTTCGGCCGTCAGCGCGATGTCGTCGGCGTCCCGGCGCACGGCGTTGCCGATCGAGCGGATGCCGTCGATGGCGCTGGGGCTGTCGCCGAACTCGTACGCGCGCGTCTCGGGAAGGAGCTCGCCGCCCGAGCCGGCGCGCGGGACCGCGTGGTAGCCCGAGCCGGCCTTCGTCAGGGAAGTGAAGATCTCCTCGAGCGCGGAGCGGCGGATCCGGCGCTCGCCGGCGGCCGAGAGCGCGAGCTGGCCGCCCCGGTCCTCGACCATCTCGCTCTTCTGGAGCTCGTTTCGAAACTCCTCGAGGTCGATGCCGGGGTCGATCATCCCGCGCTCCTGGAGGGACTTCATCCAGCGCAACGCCTCCTCGACGTCTCCGCCCGACTGGAGGACGAGCTGGAGGAAGAGCTTGACGAGCTCCTGGTAGGTCAGGAGCTCGCGGAGCAGCTCGAGCGGGAAGTCCGTGTACCGGTAGCGCATCGGCCCGATTCTACGGCCCGTAGATCGTGAATCCGAAGGTTCGGGTCAGGAAAACCGCCATCTGGCCGCGCGTGTTCGGGTTGGTCGGGCAGTAAAGGAGCGGCGCCGTGTTGCAGCCGCCGGTGACGCCCATCGTGTAGAGCGTTTCGATGTAGTCCACCGCGAAGCCGCCGGGACACGGAACGTCGCCGAAGACCCCCGTGCAGGGCGGCGGGCCGACCTGCGCGGTCTTCAGGAGGAACACGGCCATCTGCGCGCGGTTGACCGTCTGGTTCGGACAGTAGTTGCCGTTGCCGCAGCCGGCGGTGATTCCCTCGGCCGCGAGCTGGGTAATCCAGGGAGCGAAGGGATTCGACAGCGGCACGTCCGCGAAGACCTGTTGGATCGGAGCCGGCGGAACGTAGAAGGCGCCGTACTTCGCCTTCAGCAGGAACACGGCCATCTGCGCGCGCGTGACGCCGTTTCCCGGACAGTAGGTCGTCGGCGTGCAGCCGGCGGTGATGCCGTTGTGAAGCACCGCCTCGATGAACGCATAGAAGGAATGCGAGGCAGGCACGTCGGCGAAGCTGTCGCCGACGTGGAGGATCCAGGCATGCGGGAACTCGGAGCCGGGGTTCTCGTCGATGAAGGCGTCCCAGTGGGTCGCGGGTCGCGAGGACTCGGGAGTGACCGTAACCGCGTAGCAGTCGCCGGAGGCCGCGAGACAGTCCGCCTCGGATTTCGGGAGAATGGTCCCGTAGTCGGCCGTGCCGTCCTGGATGACGTAGGAGGCCCCGGACAGGCCCGTGAACTTGCCGAGTGTTCCGAGGAGCGTCAGGTCCGCGACGCCGAGGTTGCGCCAGGTCGGATCGACGACGGCGGCCTCCCCGGGCTCCAGAATCCCGTTGCCGGCGGGATCGACCGCCAGCGCCATGGCCTTTGCGCCGCAGGCGGCGACGGCGACCGTGGCCGGCGCCGAGGTTTCCGTCGTGCAGCCCGTGGCATCCGAGGACGAGACCGTGTAATCCCCGTCCGCCGAAGGATCCGCGTGCTCGATCGTCAGAACCGGTCCCGTCACGCCTTCGATCACGACGCCATCGTGGTACCAGTTGTGGCGGAACGCCCCGTCGTCGACGTGGAGGAGGAGCGTTCCGTCGAAGCAGATCTGCCGCTGTCCGAGGATGGTCGGCGCGGGAGCCGCGGGAAGGGCGTCGACCGTCGTCGTCGCGGCGGCCGATTCGCAGCCGTCGACGATCGCCGTGACCGAGTAGACGCCGGCGGCGGAGAGCGGAGCGTTCGGGACCACGGGACTCTGGACCGTGGCGACGAATCCGTTGGGTCCGGTCCACCGGTAGACGGCGCCCGGCACCGTGGTCGCATAGAGGTTCAGAGTCTGACCCTGGCAGAAGGGGCCGCTGTTGGACGCGCCCGGCGGCGGCGGGGGGTCGCCGATCGTAAGAGCGCGGCTGCGCGTCGTCCCGGCGACCGGGTGCGAGAACTGGAGCTGATAGCCCACGGCCGCGTTCGTGATGGAGAGGTCGGTGTACGTCGCGATACCCGCGACAGCCGGGACATCGGTCGTTCCCCCGAGAAGCGCCCCCGGCGGGCCGGTGCCCGGGACGATCGAGGCCGACACGACCCCGGTGTCGCAGCCGACGACATTCCCGCCGTCGTCGTAGACGCCGAGCACGGGCTGTTGCGCGAACGGCTGGCCGGGCGTGGCGCACGAGGAAACCTGTGCGTCGACGCCGATCCGTCGGGCCTCGCAGTTGGTGTCGAGCAGCGTCGCCAGATGTAGTGCGCCCAGGGTGGCGATGTCGGGTCGGAAATCGCCGTCGAAGTCGCCCGGGACCATCGCCGCAACGTTGCCGATCGAAACCCATGCCGTCGGAGGGGAGAAGCCGCCCGCGCCGTCGCCGGTCGCCACGTGGATCACGGAGGATTGGAGAGCCAGGTCGAGGTGGCCGTCTTGGTTGAGGTCGGCGGCAGCGTATCGCCCGACGACTCCGGGAACCGCCGGCGTCCACGGGCCGAAGCCTCCGTTTCCGTCGCCGAAGAGGATGCCCGTGTCGGGCCCTTGGGATACCGGCACGTCGAGATGGCCGTCTTCGTCGAAGTCCGCGAGGACGACGTCCTGGGGCGCGAATCCCGCGTACGTCGCGGGGTCGTCGAAGGTGCCGTCCCCATGTCCGAGGTACACGAGCAGGTCCGAACCCGATGCGACGACGAGGTCCTGGGCGGCATCCGCGTCGAGCGGCCCGACCGCGACGGAGTGGCCGTTCCCGTTGGCGACGATCGAAGGCGGACCGAAGCCGCCCTGTCCGTCGCCGAACAGGATCGCGAGCTCCGAGCCCACGACGACGACGTCGATCATTCCGTCGCCGTTGAATTCACCGAGGGCCGCCCTTGCCGGCGAGGCTCCGGCCGCGAAGTCCGTCGGCGGTCCGAAGGCGCCCTGGCCAACCCCGAGGAGCACGGACACCCCGTTGTCGTCGACGACCACGAGATCGTTGTTCATGTCGTCGTCGAGCGCCACCGGGATCACGAACCGCGCGGAAGGACCGGCCGCGTACTCGGTCCCTGTCGCGAACGATCCGTCGCCGGCCCCCAGGAAGACGGAAACCGTGCCGTTGGCGGACTGCGGCACGACCACGTCGAGCGTTCCGCTCAGGTCCACATGCACCGCCGCGAAGTCCACCGCCGGCGAGGCTCCCGACGGAACGGACGGCGGCAGCTCCAAGCCGCTCCCGGCTCGGCCCGGCACGACGTAAACGCCCGACTGGACGACGACCGCGTCCGGGACGCCGTCGCCCATCATGTCCTTCGCGGCCAGGGTCTGCGCCAGGACGTTCGTTTCGATCGGGCCCTGTGCAAATGTCCCGTCGCCGTTGCCCGGGTAGACTTTTAGGAGCCCGCCGACCAGGAGGTCCACGTTCCCGTTTCCGTCGACGTCCCCGAGAGCCAGCGGCGGGGACTGCACGCCCTCGTCGATCGTTTGGCTCGACGTGAAGCCGCCGTTGCCGTCGCCCCGGAGGACTTCGAGGGATGGCGTGACGACGAATCCGCCGAGCGAGAGCACGAGATCCAGGTGCGCATCGGCATCGAGCCGGCTAGGGAGGATGAGACGGGCGGGATCGGACAGCGGTGACACGGGACCGGGGGCGAAACCGCCGGCGCCGTCGCCGAGGAGGACCGAGACCGAGTTGCCTGCGGCGGCGAGGTCGAGCTCCCCGTCCTCGTCGAAATCGCCGATCGCCACGTCCGTGGCCCCGGCCGGCACGGCGATCAGAAGCGGCGCCGCGAGGCCGCCCTGGCCGCCTGCGAGCAGCACCGAGACTACGCCTCCGAGGGCCGCGACGATGTCATCGTCGCCGTCGCCGTCGAGATCGGCGGCGTGGAGGCGACGGGCGGAGAGGGCCGCCGGGTATGAAGTCGGGGACAGGAACCCCCCGAGGCCGTTGGCCAGGAACACGCGCACATCGTTCGAGAACAGCTCCGCGCCGACCAGGTCGTCGAATCCGTCGCCGTTGAGGTCGGCCGCGACCAGGGCGTCGGGTGCGTGCCCTCCTCCGATCGGAACGAGCTCCTCCGGGAAAAACCCTCCGCGGCCGTCGCCGCGAAGGATCGCGAGCGAGCCGCCGAGCTGTCCGGAGCTCGCGGCGACGTCCAGGAGGCCGTCGTGATCGAAGTCCGAGACTGCGAACTGCAGCTCAGCGCCGGCCAGGCCGAAGCGCTGAAAGCCCGGGCCGAACGAAGGCTTCGCGCACCCGACGCACGCGCCCCGGGCGGAGGCGTTCAGGGCGGCGGCCGCGGAGAGAGCGATCGCCAGAGAAACGCTGAGGCGCAGCGTGGATTCCATCGAGCGATCAGTCTAGCGCGGCCGTTCAGCTCCGGGGCAGCTTCTCCCTCCAGGCGACCGCCGACTGCATGACGAGCGACCGATCGCTCGTCGTGAAAACGGTGTAGCCGAGCGCGGCGAGCGCCGGGATCTGTTCGACCGTCCGGAGCATGATGCCCGCCGCCTTGCCGTGCGCTCTCGCCGCGGCGCCGACCTTTTCGACGGCCGAGCGGTAGCGCGGGTCGTCGTAGTGGCCGGGCACGCCGAGGGCCTGCGACAGGTCGTTCGGGCCGACGAAGAGGACGTCGACCCACGGGTCGGCGGCGATCTCATCGACGGCGTTCAGGGCGCCGGCCGTCTCGATCTGGACGAACACGTTCGTTCCCTGGTTGGCTTCGAGGACCCAGTGGTCGAAGGGCACGCCGCCGTAGCGGTTGGCGCGGACGCCGGCGAGGCCGCGCTTTCCGACCGGCGCGTACTTGACCGACTCGACGGCGGCGCGCACGGGCGCGTCCGAATCCGCGCGCGGGAAGAGGATGCCGCAGGCGCCGGCGTCGAGGGCCCGTCCGGCGTCTGCCGACGCGAGACAGTTGGGGACGCGGACGATGACGGGCAACTCCGCCCCTTCCGCCGCGCGCACCATGCGTTCGACCGACTCCGGGTTGAAGAAGCCGTGCTCCGTGTCGAGGACCGCGAAGTCGAAGCCGGAGAGGCCGAGCAGCTCGAGATGGCCCTCGACCGGCCACGTCAGGAACGCTCCCAGGAGCGGCGTGGGCGCCAGGACGCGCGAGCGGAAGCCGCCGGCCATCGATCAGTTCGCCCGGCTGCGCACGAGATTGAACTTCAGCATTTCCGTGTACGACACGCGCGAGTCGAGGTCCTCGCGGGCGATCTTCAGGTGCTGGGTGAGGCCCTCGAGGACGAGCTCCATGCCGATCGCGAGCTCCTCCTTCGTGGCGGGGGAGAAGTGCTCCTCGACCGCCTTCTTCAGGTTCGGGACCGACTGGAGCGCGGCGAGATGCTCCGAAAACGGCGCGTCGTCGGACAGCGTGATCCGGTTGCCGGCCGCGAACCAGGCGACGATGGGCTCGTAGAGCGGGTTCACCTTCTCGGGCGGCGGTGGCGCCGGGCGGCCGCGGCGCTGCGGCCCGGCGGTCTCCTCGTCCTCGTCCGCCTCCTGCTGGCGGCGGCGCTCCGACGGGCGGCCGGAGTCGGGCGCCGGGAACTTCGAATCGAAGAGCTTCTTGACGGCCGTGCCGATCAGCTTCTTCGCGATGACCTCCGCGCCCTGCTGCTCGCCCTCGTAGACCATCTCGACTTTCCCGGTGATCGCCGGCAGCGTCGCCGGCAGGTCGCAGAGGCGGGGGGAGACCCGCGCCTCGCCGTTGACGAGCCCGCGCCGCTCGAGGTTCGAGGCGAGGATCTCGATCGCCGAGATCGGCATGCGCGCCGAGACGCCCGAGGACTGGTCGACGAACTCCGAGGCGCGCGCCGCGAACGCGATCTCCTCGATGAGCTCGCGGAAGAGGTCCGGGATCTCGATCTTCGGCCCGCCGTCGCGCTCGACCCAGGCCTCCTGCGCCGTGATCTTCGCGGCGGTCTTCACGTCCTCGGGGTAGTGCGTGAAGATCTGCGAGGAGATGCGGTCCTTCAGCGGCGTGATGATGTTGCCGCGGTTGGTGTAGTCCTCCGGGTTGGCCGAGAAGACGAGCAGGATGTCGAGCGGGATCCGCACGGGGAAGCCGCGGATCTGCAGGTCGCGCTCCTCGAGGATGTTGAGCAGCCCGACCTGGATGCGGGGCTGCAGGTCCGGCAGCTCGTTGATGGCGAAGATGCCGCGGTTGGTGCGCGGGACGATGCCGAAGTGGATGACCTCCTCGTCGGAGTACGCGCGCCGCTCGGTGGCGGCCTTGATCGGGTCGATGTCGCCGATCAGGTCGGCGATCGTCACGTCGGGCGTCGCCAGCTTCTCGCGGTAGCGCTCCTCGCGCGCGATCCAGACGATCGGGCGTCGCGTCGCCCTTCTCGGCCGTGATGCGTCGGCCGTACTTGGTGATCGGCGCGAAGGGGTCCTCGTTCAGCTCGCTGCCGGCGATCGCCGGGATCTCCGCGTCGAGGAGGTTCACGAGCATCCGGAGCAGGCGCGTCTTCGCCTGCCCGCGCAGCCCGAGCAGCAGCATGTCGTGCTTCGAGAGGATCGCGTTGTGGAGCGCGGGCAGGACCGTGCGCTCGTAGCCGTGGATGCCGGCGAACGGGTTCTCGCCCTTCGTCAGGCGCCCGGGCGAGGTTCGCGCGGAGCTCCTCCTTGATGCCTCGCGGGGCGTAGCCGGAGGACTTCAGATCTCCGAGGGTCTGGGGCCTGGGGCTCACGGGGTGCTTTCTCCGGCTACCTGCCGGCGTTGCGGGATCCTCAACCGGGTTTGAAGGCGGGAGCGTGGTCGGCGGCGCCGGAAGAGCTCGGGCGCGGGCTTGCCGGCGAGCGCCGCGGCCCGGCCGGCGAGGCCCTGCAGGCGCGCGCGGTCGAAGCCGACGACGGTCTCGGCGATCGTGCCGTCGGCGCCGACGCGAAAGAGCGTCGGGACGTTCGACGACGCCGAGGGCGTCGGAGGCCGGCCAGGGGTCGCGGTCGTAGAGCGGTGTCGAGCCGCGTGTCGAGCCGCGCGCCGAAGGCCTTCGTCTTGGCCGGATCGTCCTGCGTCACGGCGACGATCGAGAACGCGCCGCCCTCGGCGATCTTCCGGATCCGCTCGAGGAAGGGCCAGGTCAGCTCGCAGGTCGGGCAGGTCGTCTTGAAGACGGCGTAGAGCGTCTCGGCGCCGCGCTTCGGATCGACCGCCGCGCCGGACTCGTCGCGGAGCGTGATCCTCGGGAAGCGAGCTCCCGGGTCGAGGGCGGCCACGGCTCGGGATTATAGACTTCGGCCCGGGCGCGCCGGCGCCATGTCGAGGCGAGGACACGCGGCGATGACGCAGAGACAGCGCGCCCGGATCTCGCGGCGCAGGTTCCTGAAAGCGGCGGGAACGGCGCATCGCCGCCGGCGCCGTGCCCGCGCTCTCGTGCGGGCCCTCGCGAGAAGAAGGGCTGCGCCGGCGAAGAAGACGCTCCGGATCCTGCAGTGGAGCCACTTCGTGCCCGGCTACGACGCCTGGTTCGACGGCGTCTACACGAAGGAGTGGGGCGCGAAGAACGGGACCGAGGTCATCGTCGATCACATGGCGACGACCGAGATCAACGCGCGCGGCGCGTCCGAGGCCGCGGCGAAGAAGGGACACGACCTCTTCCTCTTCATCTCGCCGCCGGCCGCGTACGAGAAGCAGGTCATCGACCACCGGGAGATCGTCGACGAGGTCGAGCGCCGGCACGGGAAGATGATCCCGCTCGCGCAGAAGTCGACGCTCAATCCGAAGACCGGCAAGTACTTCGCGTTCTCCGACTCGTTCGTCCCGGATCCCGGCAACTACCGCATCGACCTCTGGAGCCAGGTCGGGTACCCGAACGGGCCCGAACACCTGGGAGGACCTGCGCGTCGGGGGCCGCCAGATCCGGGAGAAGTTCGGCAACCCCGTCGGCCTCGGCCTCTCGCAGGAGATGGACTCGAACATGGCGCTGCGCGGGCGTGCTGTGGTCCTTCGGCGGCGCCGTGCAGGACGCGGAGGGGCGCCCGGTGCTCCAGTCGAAGGAGACGGTCGAGGCGCTCGAGTTCGTGCGGGCGCTCTACAAGGAGTCCATGACCCCCGAGGTCTTCACCTGGGACCCGGCCTCGAACAACCGCATGATGCTCGCCGGGCGCGCCTCCTTCGTCTGCAACGCCATCTCCGTGACCCGCACCGCCGAGAAGGACAACCCGGCGCTCGCGAAGAAGATCGGCCTCGTGCCGGCCCTCGCAGGGCCCCGTGCGCCGCATCGCCGCCGAGCACGTCATGAACTGCTACGTCATCTGGAAGTTCGCCGAGAACATCGACGGGGCGAAGCAGTTTCTCGTCGACCTCGTCGACCACTTCGCGAGCGTTTTCGAGAAGAGCGAGTTCTACAACTTCCCCTGCTATCCCGACGACGGTCCCGAACCTCGCCGAGGTCCTGGCGAAGGACCCGAAGGCCGATCCGCCCGGGAAGTACACCGCGCTCGCGGGCGTCCTCGACTGGGCGACCAACGTGGGCTTCCCGGGCTACGCGACGGCCGCGATCGACGAGGTCTTCAACACCTTCGTCATCCCGACCATGTTCGCCCGCGTCGCGCGCGGCGAGATCGAGCCCGAGGCCGGCCGTGGCGGCGGCGCAGCAGGATGTGGAGCGGATATTCAAGAAGTGGGCGTGAGCTGAGGGCCTGGCGCTGGAAAAAAAGGGCGGCCTCGGCGGCCGCCCGGAAGGATGGGTTGGGCGGGTTCCAGCGCCCGCCCGGGACTCTCTGCGCCGCCGGCGAATGGGATCCATCGCCCACCCGCAAGACCCGCGGCCGGAATCCAGCGCCCGTCCGCGAAGAGCTTCCGATGCCTAGGACAGCGCTTCGTTCTCGAATCGGCGTCTTCATGGCTTTACAAGAAATCACTTCGCTGTGCCGTTGTAGTCAATAACTATCGTTATTACAGACTAGTTAGCCTGTAAACGTTTGCAAAGCCAAACCTGTAAACCAGTAGATGCTGTAAAGTCATTCGAGGTTTCGAGGCATGGCGGAAACCAAGTTCGGCCCCAAGATCCGAGCGTTGCGCAGGCGCGCACGGCCTGCGCCAGGTCGACCTCGCCGAGAAGCTCGGGATCTCGCCTTCCTACCTGAACCTCATCGAGCACGACCAGCGCGCCTCTCACCGCGCCGCTGCTCCTGAAGCTCGCCGAGCTCTACCCCCTGGAGCTGAAGAGCTTCGCGCCGGACGACCACGCGCGCCTGATCTCCGACCTGCACGAGGTCTTCGGCGACACCCTCTTCGAGACCCACGACGTGACGACGACGGACCTGCGCGAGACGGCCTCGAACGAGTCGGTCTCGCGGGCGATCGTCAAGCTCTACCACGCCTATCGCGACGCGCTCGAGTCGATCCAGGCGGTGGCTTCGAAAGTCTCGGACGGCGGCGATCTGACGGGCATCGACCCCGCGCGCCTTCCCTCCGAAGAGGTCTCGGACCTCCTGCAGGAGAGCCAGAACCATTTCCCCGCGCTCGAGGAGGCCGCCGAGCGTCTGGCGGAGGAAGCCGGGCTCGAGCGGCCCGACGCCTACCCGGGTCTCGTGCGCCTGCTGACCAGGAGGGCATCGCGGTCGAGATCGTGCCCCACCCGGGCGCCCGCGCCGCGATGCGCTTCTACGACCCGAGGCGCGGCGGCTCTACCTCTCCGAGATCCTGTCGACGCATGCCCGGAACTTCCAGATCGCCCACCAGATCGGGCTGCTGCGGCTGACGGGGGAGTTCGACCGCATCCTCGAGAAGGCGCGGCTGACGACGCCCGACTCCGTCACGCTCGCTCGCGTCGCGCTCGCCAACTACTTCGCCGGGGCCTTGCTCATGCCCTACGGGCCGTTCCTCGAGGCCGCGCGCGAGCTTCCGCTACGACATCGAGCTGCTCGAGCGGCGCTTCGGCGTCAGCTTCGAGCAGGTCTGCCACCGCCTGACGACGATGCGCCGGCCGGGGCAGGAGGGCGTGCCCTTCCACTTCATCCGGGTCGACATCGCGGGCAACATCTCCAAGCGCTACTCGGCCTCCGGGATCCGCTTCGCGCGCTTCTCGGGGCTCTGCCCGCGCTGGAACGTCCACAGCGCGTTCATGACGCCCGGGCATCGTCCGCACCCAGGTCTCGCGCATGCCGGACGGAACGACCTACCTCTGCGTCGCCCGCACGGTGCGCCAGAGCATGGGCGGCTTCGGCGCGGCGCACCCGCTGCTGGCGATCTCGCTCGGCTGCGAGGTCGGCCACGCCCGGCACCTCGTCTACGGGGACAGCGTCGACGTGAACAACGTCGCCGCCGCCGTGCCGATCGGGATCACGTGCCGGCTGTGCGAGCGGATGGACTGCGACCAGCGGGCGTTCCCGCCCATCCACCGCAAGCTCGGCATCGACGAGAACGTGCGCGGGACGTCGTTCTACACGCCGGCCCGGCCCGACCGAACCGCGTAGAATCCCGCCCGCATGGCGATCGTCGCGACGCGCGCGCTGACGAAGCGGTTCGGCGGCGGGGAGAACGCCGTCGACGGCGTCGACATCGAGACGCGCGACGGCGAGTTCCTCGTGCTGCTCGGCCCGTCCGGCTCGGGCAAGACGACCGTGCTCCGGATGATCGCGGGCCTCGAGGAGCCGACCTCGGGCGAGATCCTGATCGGGGGCGCGTGTCGTCAACGACCTGACACCGCGCGAGCGCGGCATCGCGATGGTCTTCCAGAGCTACGCCCTCTACCCGCACCTGACGGTCTACGACAACATCGCCTTCCCGCTGAAGGCCCAGGGCGTTCCCGCGGCCGAGCACGAGGCGAAGATCGGCTGGGCCGCCGACAAGTTCGGCATCGTTCGCCTCCTCCAGCGCAAGCCCCGCGAGCTCTCGGGCGGCGAGCGGCAGCGGGTGGCGCTGGCGCGGGCCCTCGTGCGGGAGCCGAAGGTCTTCCTGCTCGACGAGCCGCTCTCGAACCTCGACGCGAAGCTGCGCGCCTCGGCGCGCGAGGAGCTGCAGAAGTTCCAGAGGGAGATCGGCACGACCGCCGTCTACGTGACGCACGACCAGGTCGAGGCCATGGCGCTCGGCGACCGCGTCGTCATCATGGACCACGGCCGCGTGCGGCAGGTCGGGACGCCGGCCGAGGTCTACGACGAGCCGGCGGACACGTTCGTCGCGACGTTCCTCGGGCTCGCCGCCGATGAACCTGCTCGAGAGGGACGGCGTGATCCTCGGCTTCCGGCCCGAGCACGTGCGGCGCGGCGCGGGCGCGCGCCGGGGCCGTGCGCTTCCGGTTCCGCTGCGAGCTGACCGAGTACCTCGGCTCGGAGCGGCTCGCCTTCGGCACGCTCGAGGGCTGGGAGGGCCGGGAGATCGTCTGGCGCTTCCCGTCCTGGGAGCGCGGCCCCGGCGGAAGGCTCCGTGCAGGACGTCTCGCGTGGAGAAGGCGCGGCTGCGGTATCTTCGACGCGGCCTCGGGGCTGCGGCGGCCCGCGGCGCCGCTCGCGTGACCGCCCGTTTGCGCGGTCGATGGCTCGGCCCGGCGCTCGTGGCGCCCGCCTTCGCCTACATCGCGCTGCTCGTCGGCGCTGCCGGTCGCTGCTGTCGCTCTTTCTCTCCGTCAGCGACGCGCGTGTCGGGCAGCGACGAGATCCGCTTCGTCGGCCTCGCCAACTTCGCCGGCGCGATCTCGAGACGCCCGTCCTTCCGGGCGGCGCTCGCGCACTCGTTCCTCTTCACGGTCGGCCTCGCAGGTCCTGGTGCTCGCGGGAGCGACGCTCCTGGCGCTGTCGCTCAAGGAGGCGTTTCGCGGCCGGGGCCTCGTGCGCTTCCTGGTGCTGCTGCCCTGGGTCGCGCCGATCTCGCTCGGCGCGATCGGCTGGAAGTGGCTCCTCGACTCGATCTACAGCGTCGTCAACTGGGTGCTCGTCGCGGCGCACCTCGTCGACCCGATGAATCCGCCGATGTGGCTGGGGGAGCCGCGCCTGGCGATGCTCTCGGTCATCCTCGTGCACACCTGGCGCACGCTGCCGTTCGCGACGGTGATCCTGCTCGCCGGCCTGACGTCGATCCCGCGCGACATCCCGGAGGCCGCGGCGGTCGACGGCGGAGGGCTTCTGGCGGACGCACTTCACGATCACGCTCCCGATGATCCGGCCGATCGTGCTGGTGGCCCTCCTCTTCGGCGTGGTCTTCACCTTCACCGACATGACGGCCGTCTACATCCTGACGCGCGGCGGGCCGGCCGACGCGACGCAGGTCCTGCCCTCGCTCGCCTTCTTCACCGGCATCCTCGGCGGCGACCTCGCGCGGCGGGGCCGCGATCTCGCTCTTCCTGTTTCCGCTGCTGCTCGTCGGGGCGGTGGTGCTGCTGAAGATCGCGCGACGCTCGGAGGTGACCTGAGATGCGGCCGGCAAGCGCGCGGCGCGTCCTGCGGTTCGTCGTCGCGGCGTTCGCCGTCGTGCTTTCCTTTCCGTTCTACTGGATGCTCCTCACGTCCTTCAAGCGCACGAGCGACCTGTACGACGTCGAGAACAACCCGCTTCTCTTCAACGAGGCCGCCGACCCTCGAGCACTGGCGGTTCCTCTTCGCCGAGACGCTCTACCCGCGCTGGCTCGCCAACACCACGCTCGTCGGCCTCGCCGTCGTGGCGATCACGCTCGTCCTCGCGGTGCCGGCGGCCTACGCCCTCGCGCGCCTGACGGGCCGCTGGGGGGAGCGCGCGGGCATCGGGATGTTCCTCATGTACCTCGTCCCCCCGACGCTGCTCTTCATCCCGATGTCGCGCGTCGTGGCGGTCCTCGGCCTGCAGGACTCGCTCTGGGCGCTCGTCGTCGTCTACCCGACCTTCACCGTGCCGTTCGCGACGTGGCTCCTGATGGGCTTCTTCAAGTCGATCCCGAAGGACCTCGAGGACGCGGCGATGGTGGACGGCCTCTCGCGGTTTTCGGCCTTCGTGAAGGTGATCGTCCCGGTCTCGTTCTCGGGCCTCGTGACCGTCGTCGATCTTCGCCTTCACGCTGGTGCTGCAGGAGTTCGTCTACGCCCTGACGTTCATCTCCTCGGCGTCGCTCCAGACCGTCGGCGTCGGCGTGCCGATCTACCTCGTGCGCGGCGACGTCTACTACTGGGGCGAGCTGATGGCGGCGTGCCTCTTCGCCTGCGTCCCGGTCGCGATCGTGTACAACCTGTTTCTCGACCGGTTGATCCAGGGATTCACGGTGGGTGCGGTGAAGTGACCGGCGTCAGGCGTCCGCGCGGGGCTGAAAAAGCCGGATCGGCAGGTGTTGCGCGTAGAGCGCGAAGTCGCCGTCGGTGGTGAAGATCGGCGCGGCGAGTCTTTCGGCGACCGCGCAGACCAGGAAATCCACCGGCGAGCCCTGGATGCCGGCGCTCCGGCAGCGGTTGAACATCTCGGCCGCGCGTACGTGGTCGGCTGTCCCGACGGGCTCGTCCGAGAACTGATCGAGCGCCTGTCGGACTCCGGCGAATCGGCTCTCCATCGCGATTCCCGAGAGCGCCTCTTGCCGAACGAGACCGATGAGGAACACTCGGCCGTCCCGGACGAGATCCGCGAGCGTGGCGACCAGGTCTCTTTCCGAGGCCGAGAGGCTGGCCGGCCGCCTCCGCAGGGCCAGAGACCAGATGCTGGTGTCGACGAGCAGTCTCACCGCTTGCGCCGCAGCTTCTTGTAGTCGTAGTCGTCGTAGTACTCGACCTTGCCGAAGAGGTCGAGGATCTCGAGCTGCTTGCGCCGCTGGACGAATTCCTCGAGAGCGGCGGTCACGGCTTCGCGCTTGGTGGCGAAGTTGCCGAGGCGTTTGGCTTCGAGGATGAGCTTGTCGTCGAGCTCGAGGTTCGTGGCCATGGGACCTCCGTCACACATTATAGTGTGTGGAACAATGTGTGGCCAGGAGCTTTGATTTCCGGCTCGCACGCCACTCCAGTATTGTCGCGAGGCTCCCGGAGGTCGCTTGAAGAACTCCAAACCCGACAATCGGACCAGGACCCTCGAAGCCCTCCTCCTCGAGAAGCGCCGCTTCCCGCCGCCGAAGGCGTTCGCGAAGGCCGCGCACGTCTCGAGCGAGTCCGTCTACCGCAAGGCCGACCGCGACTTCGAGAAGTTCTGGGCGGGCTTCGCGAAGGAGCTCGACTGGTTCAAGCCCTGGAAGAAGGTCCTCGACTGGAAGCCGCCGAAGGCGAAGTGGTTCGTGGGCGGGAAGCTGAACGCCTCCGTCAACTGCCTCGACCGGCACCTCGCGGGCCCGCGCCGCGAACAAGGCCGCGCTCGATCTGGGAAGGGCGAGCCGGGCGACCAGCGCACGCTGACCTACCGCGATCTCCACCGCGAGGTCTGCAAGTTCGCGAACGTCCTGAAGTCGCTCGGCGTCGAAGAAGGGCGACCGGGTCACGCTCTACCTGCCGATGATCCCGGAGCTGCCGGTCGCGATGCTCGCCTGCGCGCGGATCGGCGCGATCCACTCCGTCGTCTTCGGCGGCTTCTCGGCCGAGTCGCTGCGCGACCGCATCAACGACCAGGGCGCGAAGGTCCTCGTGACGGCCGACGGCGGCTGGCGGCGCGGCCACGTGGTGCCGCTTGAAGCAGATCGCCGACGAGGCGCTCGCGGACACGCCCTCGATCGAGCACGTCGTCGTCGTGCGGCGGACGGGCACGGACGTCGGCATTCACGCCGGGCGCGACCGCTGGTGGCACGACCTGATGAAGGACGCCCCGGTCCGCTGCGCGCCGGAGAAGATGGACGCGGAGGACCCGCTCTACATCCTGTACACCTCCGGCACGACCGGAAAGCCGAAGGGCATCCTCCACACGACGGGCGGCTACCTCGTCGGCACGTACGCGACGTCGAAGTGGATCTTCGACCTCAAGGACGAGGACGTGTACTGGTGCACGGCCGACATCGGCTGGGTCACCGGGCACTCCTACGTCGTCTACGGCCCGCTCGCCAACGGCGCGACGTGCCTGATGTACGAGGGCGCGCCCGACACGCCCACGCGCGGCCGCTTCTGGGACATCATCGAGCGCCACGGCGTCACGATCCTCTACACGGCGCCGACGGCGATCCGCGCCTTCATGAAGTGGGGCACGGAGTGGCCGGCGAAGCACGACCTCTCGTCGCTGCGCCTGCTCGGCTCCGTCGGCGAGCCGATCAACCCCGAGGCCTGGATCTGGTACCAGAAGCACGTCGGCCGCGGGAAGTGCCCGATCGTCGACACCTGGTGGCAGACGGAGACGGGGATGATCCTGATCTCGCCGCTGCCGGGCGTCACGACGACGCGCCCCGGCTCCGCGACGCGACCCTTTCCCGGGCATCGAGGCGAAGATCCTCGACGCCGACGGCCGCGAGGTGAAGGTCGGCGGCGGATACCTGGCGATCACGCGGCCGTGGCCGGCGATGCTCCGCAGCATCTGGGGCGACGACGAGCGCTACGTCCAGACCTACTGGTCGCGCTGGGGCAGGGACGTCTACTTCCCGGGCGACGGCGCCAGGCGCGACGCCGACGGCAACTTCTGGCTGCTCGGCCGCGTCGACGACGTCATGAACGTCGCGGGCCACCGGATCGGCACGATGGAAGTCGAGTCGGCGCTCGTCGACCACCCGGCGGTCGCCGAGGCGGCGGTCGTCGGCGTCGCCGACGAGCTCAAGGGCACGGCGATCGCGGCCTTCTGCATCCTGAAGGAGAGCGGCGAAGGCGGAGGCGGCCGGCCGGGACCTGAACGCCGGAGGTCCGCGGCCACGTCGGCAAGAAGATCGGCGCGATCGCGCGGCCCGACAAGCTCTTCTTCGTCGCGGACCTTCCCAAGACGCGCTCGGGCAAGATCATGCGGCGGCTGCTGCGCGACATCGCCGAGGGCCGGGTGCTCGGCGACACGACGACGCTCGCCGACGCCGGGGTGGTCGCGACGCTGAAGGAGCAGTACGAGGACCGCGAGGGGTGAAGACGGCGGGTCGAGAAGCTCGCGGCCGGCGTCTGGATCGTCGCGGCCGTCAAGCTCCTCGCGCACCTCGCGACGACCGGTCGCTTCGGGTACGAGTACTTCGTCGACGAGCTCTACTTCAACGCCTGCGCGAAGCACCTGGCGTGGGGCTACATCGACATGCCGCCCTTCCACCCGGCGGTCACGGCCGTGGTGACGGCGGTCGCGCCGGGGTCGCTCTTCGCGATCCGGCTGCTGCCGGCCATCGCGGGCGCCGCGCTCGTCCTGCTGACGGGCCTGCTGGCGCGCGATCTCGGAGGGGGGAAGTTCGCGCAGGTTCTTTCGGCGATCTGTGTGGCGGTCGCACCGATCTTTCTCGCCGCGCACAGCTTCTCGTCGATGAACGCGTGGGAGCCTCTGCTGTGGACCGGCTGCGCGATTCTCCTCGTGCGCCTCCTCGACGGCGCGGACCCGCGGCTCTGGCTGGCATTCGGCCTGCTCGCGGGGATCGGGCTCCTGAACAAGCACACGATGGGTCTCTTCGGCGCCGGGGCCGTGGCCGGCCTCGTTGCGACCGCACGCGGCCGCGCGCTCCTGAAAGGCCGCTGGATCTGGATCGGCGCCGCCGCGGCCTTCTTCGTCTTCCTGCCGAACCTCGTCTGGAACATCCGCGAGGGCTTCCCGTTCTTCGAGCTGCAAGCCGCGATCCGCGCCAACCAGCGCAACGTCGAGCTCTCGCCGCTCGCGTTCCTCGGGCAGCAGGCGATCTTTCTGCTTCCGTTCGACGGCGCCCGGTCTGGCTGGGCGGCCTCGGCTGGCTCCTCTTCGATCGCGAGGGGAGGCGCTACCGCGCGCTCGGCGTCGTCTATCTCGTCATCCTCGGCGCTCTCCTCGCCCTGAACGGCCGCGTCTACTACCTGGCGCCGGCCTACCCGATGCTCTTCGCCGCGGGCGGCGTCGCCGCGGATGGCTTTCTCGCCGGGCGGCGCATCGCCTGGCTCCGGCCCGCCTATGCCGCGGCGCTCGTTGCGGCCGGGGTCTTCTTCGCGCCGATGTCGCTGCCGTGCCTGCCGCCCGAGCTGTACGTGCGGTACTCGAACGCGATCGGGATGCAGCCGCCGCGGATCGAGACCCATCGCATGGGCCCGCTGCCGCAGCTCCTCGCCGACCGGTTCGGGTGGAAGGAGATGGCCGGCAAGGCGGCGGAGATCTTCCGCGCCCTGCCGCCGGAGGAGCGGGAACACGCTCGGGTCTTCGGACAGAACTACGGACAGGCCGGCGCCATCGACATGTACGGTCCCGCCCTCGGCTTGCCGCCCGGCCCTCTCGGGTCACCTCGCGTACCACGCGTGGGGGCCGCCGCCGAGGACCCGACCGTCCTCATCGTCCTCGACGACGACCGGCCGCGCCTCGAGGAGCTCTTCGAGTCCGTCGACGTACGGCCGGCCGGCGTCGGACGCATCCCTACTCGATGCCGTACCAGCACTTCGACGTCTGGGTCTGTCGAAAGCCGAAGAGTCTCCCTGCGCGAGCTCTGGCCGCGCCTGCGCGAGCTCGGCTAGAGCCGCAGAAAGCTCGTCCCACGCGGCCCTTCCGCACGTACAATCGAATCGGTGAAAGCATCCGGGAGCGTTCTGGACGGCCAGATCCTTGGCCGGCTTGATCGCTGGCGGAAAGCGCGCGCGGTCTTCGTGCGGCCCGACGGCGTCGAAGCCGAGCGCGCGGTGGCCGCGGCGTTCGGGCGGAACTGGGTCCGCGCCCCCATGTACGGGCGCGCCCGGCGCCTGCTCGTCGAGCGCACTCCCGAGCACTTCCTCGACGAGCTGACGAAGGCGCTGGGCCCGCTCGCCGAGCGCGTGCGCGTGGCGCCCGAGGACATGCGGCAGACCAAGTGGGACGCGATGAGCCGGCTCGCGCCGCTGTCGCGGGCGCGAAGCGAGGTGGACGCCCTCTGGCTCGCCGACGAGCTCTCGACCGGCGACTTCTTCGTCGAGTTCCAGCCGATCTTCGACCTCAAGTCCGGCGAGATCCTCGGCCACGAGGGTCTCCTGCGGGCGCGCGGCCGCGGGATCACGCGGCTGGCGGCCGAGATCTTCCCGGCCGCCGAGGCGCTCAACCTCGCGCCGGCCTTCGAGTCCTTCGCCTGGTCGTGCGTGCTCGAGGCGGCCTCGCGGCTGCCCGAGAGCTCGCTCGTCTTCCTGAACGTCAACCCGCGCCTGATCGGCCGTTCCGAGAACGCCCTCGCCGCGCTCGGCGAGGAAGCGGAGCGGCGGGGGATCTCGTTCTCGCGGCTCGTGCTCGACATCGTCGAGATCGAGACGCTGCCGGCGGCGCCCGAGCTGTCGACGGCCCTGGTGGTTCCGCGCGGATCTCGGCGCCGTGATCGCGCTCGACGACGTGACCTCGGGCTACGGGACGCTCCAGCTGTGCCACGCGCTCCAGCCCGAGTTCATCAAGGTCGACAGCGAGGTCACGCGCGGGATCGCGACGGACCCGCGCCGGCGGGCGATCCTCAAGTTCCTCATCGACCTCTCCCGCGAGTTCGCCTTCCGGCTCATCGCCGAGGGCATCGAGTCCGCCGAGGACCTCGACGTCTGCGCGGCCGAGGGCGTCAACGCGGCGCAGGGGTATTTCCTCGCCCGGCCCGCGGCGGAGCCGCCGAAGGCCTCGCCGGAGTTGAAGGCCTGGCTCGCCTCGCGTCCGGGCGCCTCGCGGAGCGCGTAGGGTTGCCGAAGGTCGAGCGTCCCGACCTCGACTCCGTCCGCCTCGACGTCTGGCTCGACGTGGCCTGCATCTTCCCGACCCGGTCGCAGGCCAAGGACGCCTGCGAGGGCGGCAAAGTGGACGTCAACGGATCGCGCGCCAAGGCGCACCGCGAGATCCGGCCGGGCGACCGCATCGGCCTGGCGTCCCGCGACGAATCGAGCGGTCGGCGCGAGCTCGTCGTGCGGGGTCTCGCGGACCGGTCGATCCCGAAGGCGGCGGCGCGCGCGCTCTACGAGGACGTCACGCCGCCGCCGCCGCCCGAGGTAATCGAGGCCCGGCGGCTCGATCGACTCCTCGCGCCCCGCCGGGACGCAGGACGCCCCGACAAGCGCACCCGGCGGGACCGGATCCGCCACAAGCGGGGCGACTGAGACTAGACTTGCGCCCATGGATTTCGACGTCCTCTGCCCGTGCTGCAACGCGCGCCTCAAGGTCGACGCCGATCTGAAGGCGGTCGTCGCCCACGAGGCGCCGAAGACGCCGCGTAAGTTCGGCTCGGTGGACGACGCCATCGGGGCCCTGAAAGGCCAGGACGAGGAGCGGGAGAAGAAGTTCGCCGCCTCGATCGAGGCCGAGAAGTCCAAGAAGGACGTCCTCAACCGGAAGTTCCAGGAGCTCTTCGAGAAGACGAAGGGCGACACGTCGAAGCCCGTCCGCGACATCGATCTCGACTGATGCGGCTCGCGAGGCTGCGGATCGCGGTCTGCCTCCTGGCGGCTCTGCCGGCGCGGTGGGCTCTCGGCTGGACCTACCCCGAGCACCGCGCCATCACGGCAAGCGGAATCGAAAGGCTCGAGCCCCGTAACCGTGCGGCGCTCGACGCCCTCTGGGCCGCCGCGCGCGCGGGCGAGCGCCCGGCTCTGCGAATCCGCCGACGCCGGAAATCAGGGGCCAAAGCCGGCGTGCATCGATCTCGCGGCCTGGCCGGCGATCGCCGGGGACCACTCGTGCTCGCCCGGCGAAATGCTTCGGGTGATTCTCGAGAGCGACTGGCTTCTGAGGGTCGCCGGAGTCGCCGCGCGAATGGGCGCGGGGCTCGCGTCCTCGAAAAACGAGGCGGAGAGCACCAACGTCCGCGTCGAAGGGGATCTGGGGCTCGAGCGCACCGATCCCGAGTACAGCACGCGCGCCGGAGGCAACAACGCGCACTTCCTGCTGCCGCGCAGCGTGGACGACCCAGTGGAGTACGCGGAACACGCCCTCACCGGGGAGCTCAACGCGATCGCGATCTACGTCTTCTTCCACACCGCGGCGTTGCAGCACGCGGGCCGCGCCCGGGGAGCGGACGGCCCCGAAGCCCGGCTTGCCCTCGCGCTCGAGCTCTTCGGGTTGCACTTTCTCGAGGACGTGTTCGCCGCCGGCCACGTCGCCGGCTCCTGGGGCAACGCCGCCGAGCGCAAGGGAACGCACGACTACTACAACCAGAACGGTCTCGATGCCGGGACCTGGACCGGGAAGGGAGAGATCCTCTTCGGCGACGGGTACGCGCGCGAGGCCGACATCCGCAGGGCGGGGAACGCCGTCGGGATCAGCCTGACGCAGTTCGTCGCCGCGAGCCGACCGGAGTCGCCGGAGGCCCGCGACGTCGCGGGAACGTCGCTTCCTCGGGACATCTCGGACGGGACGTTCGACGTCTGCCGCTCGAAGACGATGCCGCCCTGGAACCCTCCCGAGAGCATCGACACCCTGCTCGGGGACGTGCTCAGGATCACGCCGATTCCGTTTCGCGGGCCCGGCTACGCCGCCCTGCCCCGGTTCCGCGCCGAGATCGGCCCGTTTCTCGGGGTGTCCAGCGGGGGAGCCGTGCTCTGGTCCAACGAGGGATTCACGCCCGACTCCGAAGGCGGCGTGCAGGGGCAGCTGGACGTGGGCGTCCGGCTCGGTCTCGGGCTCGACGCGCTTCTCGGCAGCAGCGGGGACGGCCTCGTCTTCGTCGAAGTCGCGTTCATCAGCCAGTCGCGCTCCTCCGGCGGGTGCCCGCCGTGCGAGGGCGATCCGCTCGTCGAGCAATTCGTGCCGGGCGCCCCGGCGCGCTCGGGGCTCCAGTTCCGCCTGCGCCTGCCGTTCTGGCTCATCCCGGGCGACCTCCTGCTCGCCGCCCCCGTGCTGGCGTTCACGAACCCCAAGAGCCTCGAGAAGATGGCCATCACGGCGGCCGACGGCGGACTGATCCCGTGGCAGCGGAGGATCGCGACGGGGATCGGAGACGTGCAGTTCGTCGCCGGCCGCGAGGTCGGCGTGACGCTCTTCGGCTACGGCACGAAGGACGCGTTCCTCGCAGCCGTGGGCCCGCCCGAGGACCCCGAACTGATCCCGATCGCCGTCAAGTCGCTCCAGTGGGATTTTCCGGTCCTCGAGTATCGGCCCTTCCGGGAGTACGGAACACGCTTCACGTTCGCGACGTTCGTGCAGCTCGGTCTGGGGTTCGACCACCCGGTGTCCGCCGTGGTCGTCGACCGGCCGGAGCTGCCGGTTCCGCGCCTCCAGACCCGCTACCTCGCGTATCTGCGGATCTTCTTCGACGGCCGCCGCTATTTCTGACGGGCGAGCCCGGGCCGCGACGCCGACTAGCTGCGGACGCTCTGGTACGCCATCTCCCGCAGCGCCGCGATCCGCTTGGCGACCGGCGGGTGCGTCGCGAAGAGGTCGGCGACGAAGCCCTCCATGCCGTTGACCGGCCGGCCGCGCGGGTCCTCGATGCAGAGGTGCGCGATGCCCTGCTTGATCGAGGGCGTCGGCTCGACGGCCGCGGCGATCTTCTCGAGCGCCGAGGCGAGGCCCAGGGGATTGCGCGTGAGCTCGGCCCCCGAGGCGTCGGCGAGGTACTCGCGCTGGCGCGAGACGGCGAGCGAGACGATCTGGGCGATGATCGGCGCGAGCACGATCGAGACGAGCCAGAGCGCGACGAAGAGCAGCCCCAGCCCGCCGCTCTTCTCCGACGAGCTCCGCCGGCCGCCCAAGCGCAGGCCCCGGCGGCTCCAGTCCGAGAGGAGCAGGATCGCGCCCGCCAGGGCCGCGACCACCGTCATCAGCCGGACGTCGTAGTTCCGGACGTGCGAGAGCTCGTGCGACACGACGCCCTGCAGCTCGTCGCGGTCGAGCCTCTCGAGCAGCCCGCGCGTCACGGCGATCGAGGCCCGCTCCGGTCCGATCCCGGTCGCGAAGGCGTTGGGGTCCGAGTCGGGGATGACGTAGATCGCGGGCTTCGGAAGCCCGCTGGCGATCGCCATCTCCTCGACGACGTTCTCGAGCACCCGATGCTTCGGGTCGGACGCGGTCGAGCGGCACGGCGCGCGTCGACTCGATCACGGCGCGGTCGCCGCCCTGGAGCGACCACCAGGCCGAGAAGCCGCCCACGCAGAGGGCGCCGAGTGTCGCGATCGGCAGCCCCGGCGAGACGCCCCCGGCGTAGAGGATCCCGTCGGCGCCGAGGCCGACGATCGCGAGCAGGAGCACGAAGCCCGCGATGAACATGCGCGTGTTCGCGATGTTCGGCTTCTGCTGGTCGTAGAGATTGAGCGGCATCGGAGTCTCGCGGCCCGAGACTCGTCCCCTACTGGGGCGGACGAAGGCTCAGGTCCACCTTCGGCACCGCGCGCTCGGCGGCGTCCTGGATCTCGAAGAGCTCGACGGGCTGGAACTTGAACGCCTGGGCGATCAGGTTGTCGGGAAAGACCTGCTGGGCCGTGTTGTAGCGCGTCGCGATGTCGTTGTAGAACTGGCGCGCGAAGCCGATCCGGTTCTCCGTCGAGGAGAGCTCCTCCATGAGCGACTTGACCGACTCGTTGGCCTTCAGGTTCGGGTAGTTCTCCGCCAGGGCGAAGAGCCGCGCGAGAGCGTCTGCGTCAGAGCGTTCTCCTTGTCGGCGGCGTCGGCGACGCCCCGGGCCGAAACGGCGGAGTTGCGGGCCTGGATCACCTTTTCGAGCGTGTCCTGCTCGAACTGCATCTCGCCCTTGACCGCCGAGACCAGGTTGGGGATGAGGTCGTGCCGGCGCTTCAACTGGACGTCGATCTGCTTCCAGCCGTTGGCGGCCTGGTTGCGGAGCGACACGAGGTTGTTGTAGCGCCAGATCGCCCAGATGGCGCAGAACACCGCGCCGACGAGCAGGATGAGCAGACAACCTCCGATTGCGGCCAAATCGCGTTCCTCCGCTTCCTAATACGCTTTTCCGGCCCGGGAGTTCAAGCCGCCTCAGGTGTTCAGGCCCTGGCGGAGCTCCCGCGCGAGGATCTCGACCGCCGACCGCGTGCCGCCCGTCAGCTTCTCCTTCCAGACCGTCTCGGTCTCGAAACGGCGGTCGCCGATGGCCTCGGCCCACGGCCGCAGCGCCGCGTCGAGCTCGCCGGCGGACCAGACGTCGCCGCCGCGCTTCCTGCACCATGGCGATCACGTACGGGACGATCCGGATGAAGGCGCGCAGCGAGGTCGAGCTCTTGATCGAGTACTTGCGCCCCGCGAAGGCCGCCGGGAAGGCCCGCGCGGCGGCCTTGAAGTAGTTGAGGAAGAAGCGGCGGGCGTTCTCGCGGAACTCCCGCGCGACGCGGCCGCCGGCGGTGTCGATGGCGGCGAAGACGTCGCGCAGCTCGTCGGCGAGCGAGGCCTGGGTCACCGTGCCCTTGCCGATGCCGAGGACCTTGATCGAGCCCTTCAGCGGCGAGCCCTCGTCCTCGTTCAGCGTCCGGATCACGTCGTGGGCGGCGGCCAGGTTGTCGTCGCGGTAGAGGCGGCGGCCGGCGAGCGAGATCAGGTGCGACGGGTTCAGCTTCGTGTGCTTGCTGTTGATCGTCACGAAGAGCTCGACGACCTGGTCGGCCGTGAGGTTGTCGAAGACGACCGCCGGGACCTGGAAGTCCCGCAGGCTGTGCTTTTCGGCGAGCTGGTGGAGGGCCAGCAGCCGGTGCTGGCCGTCGAGGGCCCGCAGGATCCCGGATTCCTCGGGGAGCTTGAGCGAGCCCGTGTCGGAGCGGCCGCTCGAGGGCGAGAACTCGAGCCGCTTCTCCGAGACGAGCAGGACCGAGCCCGGGATCGCGGGAAGGGTCCCGGAGTCGGCGCACTGGAGGTAGTAGGCCACCAGCTCGTCGATCTTCTTCTTGATGATCGGCCGCTGGAAGGCGTGCTCGGAGGCGGCGATCCGCTTCTCCAGGAACTCCCAGTTGACCCGTCCGGGGGCGGCCTTGGACTTGCCGCGGGTCGTTTCGCTGCCGGGGCCGAAGGAGAGCACCTCGAAGCCGACCAGGGACTGCAGGTCCGCGCCCGAGAGCAGGGCCTCGTAGAACCGCACTCCAAACTGGTTCAGCCGAAGCGAGGGCACCGAGATCATGGTCACCTCCTGGCCGTCCGGGTCGCCCGGCGGGTCGGAATCCCGGCCCGGGCGGCGAAAGCGTATACCGCGGTCAGGGCGGTTTGGAGCCTAGAGAAATGACCCCCGGGACAGGCCGCTTCTCAGGGAGGCGAGACGGTCTTCCAGTCCTGGCCGGCCACCATCTGGCCGTAGATCGCGCTCGCCCCGGTCAGGATGCCCGTCAGCTCGAGGGTCAGGATCGCCGCCAGCTCGGGCAGGGCCTCCGGCCGGGCCACCGGGACCGAGCACTCGATCGTCGCCTGGCCGAGCGAGGCGAAAAAGGGCGAGGGACGGCGGGTCCAGTCGGAGTCGCTGCGCCGGTGCTTGGTCATCAGGAAGGCCGCCAGGCGCCGCTCGTCCCAGGGCTCCGACATGGTCCAGGAGAAGTTCGCCCGCAGCCCCTTCTGCTCGATCGACGGGGATTCGCTCGCCAGGGTAATCGACATGCGACTGGCTAAACGATAGCATCACCGCGTACTTCCGACACCGTGAAAAGAGCGCTGATGCTGTCTCTTCTCCTGCTCGCGGGCGCCGCCGCGCGCGGCGCGCCGCCGGAGGAGAGCGTCTTCGCGTCGCACCTGATGGTCGACCAGGACGTCGTCGTCTCGGCGCGCATCACGGGCATCGTCGAGTCGATCGCGGTCGACCGCGGGCACGGCGGTCGTCCTGGGGCAGACGCTGGCGACGCTCGACACCGGGGCGCTCGACGCCGACGTGCGCGAAGCCAAGGAGGACATGGACCTGCGCAAGGCCGAGTACGACCGGGCGCAGGCCCTGGTGAACGTCGAAGGTGATGAGCGTCCAGGACCTCGACGAGAAGAAGGCGCAGTACGCCGTGGCGGTCGCGCGCTGGGAGACGGGTGAAGACGCAGCGCGACTACGCCGTGATCCGGGCGCCGTTCGCGGGCGTCGTGACGGAGAAGTACGCCCGGATCGGCCAGAAGGTCGTCGAGGACGGCAGCGAGCCGCTCTTCAAGATCACCGCGACCGAGCCGCTGCTCGCGCGCATCTACCTGCCCGAGGACCGGCTTCTCCGGGTCCGCGTGGGCGACCGGGTCGAGGTCGTTCCGGACCGGTTCCCGGACGCGAAGACGACCGGCGAGGTCCAGTTCATCAGCCCCACGGTCGACGCGTCGAGCGGGACCTTCCAGGTCGTGGTGCGCGTGCGGCGCGAGCCGGGCAAGTCGGTGCTGCGGCCCGGGATGGCGGTCAAGGTGCGCTTCCCGGCGCCCGCGGCCCGCTAGGGCGAGCCGGCGCGACGGCCGATGCCGCCGAGACCGTCCCGCTCCACGGCGCGCCTGCGCTCCGCGCTCGACCGGGTGCTCGTCCACGACGTGAAGAACATGTCGTTCCGGCTGCGGCTGCTGCTCTCGAACCTCGACGAGCACTGGGAGGACGCGGAGTTCCGGAAGACCGTGTCGGAGCTGCTCGCGTCGACCGTCGAGCGGCTGGAGGACATCGCCGGCCGGTTCGTCGAGCGCGAGGACGCGCTGCTGATCAAGGTCGAGCTCGACGTCAACGAGCTCCTGCGGAAGGCCGCGGGCAAGCCGACCCGCCGGGGCGGGCGCGCCGGCGGCGGCGCCGGGCCCTCGGTCTCGCTGGCGCTCGGGGCCGTCCCGCGCATCTGGGGCGATCCTGCCTATCTCGGCGACGCCTTCGCCAGCCTGCTCGAGAACGCCTGGGAGGCGGCCATCCCCGAGGGCAAGGTCCTCGTCCGAAGCTACGCCGCGGGCGGGCCGCAGGCGGCCGCGAGCCGTCGTCGAGTTCATCGACAACGGGGCCGGGATGACGCCCGAATTCCTCCGCGACCGGCTCTTTCAGCCCTACGAGACGACGAAGGCCGCAGGGCGTGGGGCTGGGCCTGGCGACCGCGAGCCAGATCGTGAAGTTCCACCGGGGCTCGATCCGGATCCTGTCGCAGCCGGGCGGGGGAACGCTCATCCGGCTGTCCCTGCCGGGGATTCCCGGGGAGGCCGGCTTGAGCGATTCGGGCGCGCCCCGGCCGGGCGGATCGTCATCGTCGAGGACGACCCCTTTCTCCTGGAGCAGCTGACCTGGGCGCTGAAGGGCCGGTTCGCCGTGTCGGCGGCCCGCGACGCGACGCACGGGCGGGTCCTCTGCGCCTCGGAGCCGGACCTCTACCTCTTCGACATGCGGCTGCCGCCCTCCGGCCAGGTGCAGGAAGGGCTCGACCTGCTGCGCTACGTCCGGCAGCGCGATCCCGACGCGACGGTCGTCATGATGTCGGGCGAAGGGGAGCGTCAGGTCGCGCTGCAGGCGATCGCGCTCGGCGCCTTCGACTTCTTCCAGAAGCCGATCGACACCGCCGAGCTCCTGCTGATCCTGAACCGCGCGCTCGAGCGCCGGCGGCTGCTCGTCGAGAACCGGGAGCTGCGGCAGGCGGCGCAGCCGGCGCCGACCGGCCGCATCGTCGGCGACGAGCCCGCCGATGCGGGCGCTGGCCCGGGACATCGAGCGGGTCGCCGGCAGCGACGCCACGGTGCTCATCTACGGCGAGAGCGGCACCGGCAAGGACCTCGTCGCGCAGTCGATCCACGCCGGCAGCCCCCGGCGGGACCGGGCCTTCGTGCCGGTCAACGCCTCGGCGCTGCCGGAATCGCTCGCCGAGGCCGAGCTCTTCGGCCACGAGAAGGGGGCCTTCACCGGGCGCGATCGCCTCGCGGCCCGGGCCGCTTCGAGCTCGCGCAGGGCGGCACGCTCTTCCTCGACGAGATCGGCACGCTGTCGCCCGCAGTCCAGGCGAAGCTGCTGCGGGTGATCGAGAGCCGCGTGGTCGAGCGCGTCGGCGGCCGGCGGCCGATCCCGGTCGACTTTCGCCTGATCTCGGCGACCAACGAGGACCTCGAGGCGCGCGTCGCCGCCGGCACCTTCCGGGAGGACCTCTTCTACCGGATCCACACCGTGCCCCTGCGGATCGCGCCCCTGCGGGAGCGCGGCGAGGACATCGAGCTTCTCGCCAAGCACTTCCTCGCCCTCTTCGGGCAGCGGCACCGGAAAGGCCGACCGGCGCCTCTCGCCGGGCGACCCTCGCGAGGCTTCGGGCCCACGCCTGGAAGGGGAACGTGCGCGAGCTGCAGCACGTCATCGAGATGCTCGTGCTCTTCTCGGATGCGCCCGAGATCGGCGAGGAAGAGCTGCCGAGGGCCCTGCGCGAGGGCCGCCGCGGCCGGTCGGGGCGCCGCGAGACCTCACGCGCGGCTTCGCGGCGGCCGTCGAGGAGTTCGAGCGCCGGACGCTCGCGGAGGCGATCGCGGCGGCCGGGGGCGTCAAGGCGGAGGCCGCGCGACGGCTCGGGTCTCGACGCGAACCAGATCAAGTACCTCTGCCGGAAACACGGGCTCTGAGCGGTTGAGAAATTCAACTCCGGTGAGATGAATTTTTCAACCAGTCGGGTGGCCTTCTGCGGCGCGGTTGCAAATTCAAGTATCTGCAGAATAACGACTTGCTCAGGCGGGCAATCCTGGCCTTCTTCTTGCCTCTTCAATCGGTCAACAAGAAGGAGGATCCAATGGGTAACGAAGTCAAGATCAAGCTGACGGACGCGCAGAAGGCCAAGATCAAGGAAGCCACGGGCCGGGACCTGCCCGAGATCCGCCTCGAGACGTTCGGCTCGCCGACGCACTCGGCCCCGAAGGCCGTTTCGGCGCGTGCGGCTGGCAAGTCGATCGCGGGACGCGCGGCTGGCAAGTCGATCGCGGGTCGTGCGGCTGGCAAGTCGATCGCGGGACGCGCGGCTGGCAAGTCGATCGCGGGTCGCGCGGCTGGCAAGTCGATCGCGGGTCGTGCGGCTGGCAAGTCGATCGCGGGACGCGCGGCTGGCAAGTCGATCGCTGGGCGTGCGGCTGGCAAGTCGATCGCGGGACGCGCGGCTGGCAAGTCGATCGCGGGACGCGCGGCTGGCAAGTCGATCGCGGGACGCGCGGCTGGCAAGTCGATCGCGGGACGCGCGGCTGGCAAGTCGATCGCGGGACGCGCGGCTGGCAAGTCGATCGCGGGACGCGCGGCTGGCAAGTCGATCGCGGGACGCGCGGCTGGCAAGTCGATCGCGGGACGCGCGGCTGGCAAGTCGATCGCGGGTCGCGCCGCCGGCAAGGCTCTTCTAAGTCCGGACCGGGCAATCTCGAGCGCCCCGCTCGACGCGGGGCGCTTTTCTTTTTGGGCGGCGCCGTCCGTTTCGTCGCGGCGGGCTTGCCGACCGCTACCAGGCCACCGACTGCACCCAGCGCTTGAGCGATCCGCCAGGCGCGCGCGGCGTAGGAGGCCCGCCGCCCGTAGATCTTGGCGTACCCGACCATTCCGGGCCGCAGGCTTCCGTCGGCGTTGTCGAAGACCGTCAGCGCGACGAACTGCTCGGGATGCTCGCGGGGAGCGGCGGGCTCGACGCCCGCGGTCGCGGTCGCGGGCGAAGCGAGCGTGGCCGGCGAGATCGACTCGACGATCCCGTCCGCCGGCGCCAGCCGGCCCCGGAAGAGCGCCGTCACCGGGTCCTTCGGCTGCGAGGTCGTCGAGGAGCCGCTCGGTGACCGGCAGCTCGGCCCGCAGACGGTCGACCTCGCCCACCTCGGCGAGCAGCGTTCCGGCCGGGACGGACCGTCCCTCGAGGTCCTGCAGGCGCGGCGTGAGCACGCGGCCGGCGATCGGGCTGCGGACGACGAGGAGCTCCTCGCGCGCCTGCCCGCTGCCGGAGCGCCGCGGCGACCGACCCACCCTGGCTCTCGGACCGGAAGACCCTTCCGGCCGAGGCCTCCTGCCGGGCGCGGCTGGCCTCCCCGAGCAACCGTCCGCGTTCGGCCGTCAGACGCGTCGGTCTCCTCGGCCGCGGCCGGGCTGACGAGGCGCAGCAGATCGGCTGGCCCACTCACGACGCGGTCGCCCTCGCGGACGAGCGGTCTCGGCGACGACGGCGTCCTCCGGGCGCCTCGAGCCGGACGCTGACCATGGGCTTCGAGCGTCGCCGGGGCCCGCAGCGTGCGGCGGCTCCAGGGGACCACGACGAGCAGGGCGACGACCGCGGCGGACGGCCAGGAGGACGAGTGCGGACGCGCGGCGACATGAGCAGCTCCTTCTTGTCCAGGTAGAAGAGGTGCGCCGTGCGCGTGACCAGGCGCACGCGCTTGCGGAAGATGCGGTACAGCGTCAGGACGAGCAGGACGACGGCCCACTCCGGGAAGAAGTGGTTGTAGAGGTTGTAGAAGAGGCCGCCGATGAACCGCATGATGACGGCGACCCACGCCAGGGCGAGCGTGCCGTAGATCCAGTAGATCCGGCGCTTGCGGCGCGAGGCCGGCGGCACCTCGACGGGCAGGTGCAGGACCTTCTTCTGGAACACCGCCCCGATGTACCGGAAGGACTCCTCCCGCAGGTCCGGGATCTCGACGATCGAGGAGAGCGCGTAGTAGCCGTCGATCTTGATCAGCGGGTTGATGTTGAAGAAGACCGTGGAGACGCCCGTGAAGAGCATCGTCTTGAACGCGATCTCGTGCAGGAGCGTGTCCGGGTACGAAACGACCCAGACGACCACCGCCACGGAGCACATGAACGCCTCGACGTAGATGCCGGCGGTCGTGACCCAGAGGCGGTGCCACTTGCTTTCGAAGAGCACCGAGTCCGTCGTGTCGCAGTAGAAGGCGGGCGTGAAGTAGAGCAGGGCGATCCCGATGTCGTGGACGTCGCCGCCGTAGATCTTGACGGCGTAGGCGTGGGCGAACTCGTGGATCAGCGCCGATGAACGTGAGGATGAAGAAGAACTGGAGGACGTCGATCAGGGGCTTGGACGTCAGCGCGTAGAGCTCCATCGTCCCGCCCCAGATGACGTCCCAGTGGATCAGCATGACGCCGAAGGCCCAGACGTTGAAGACGAGCGCCGCGACGACGACCGGCGGCGTCCAGATCCAGCGGACGTACTTCACCGTGCGGTCGAGGAACCGGTTCGGGTCGAGGACGTGGAAGAGGAGGAAGAACGGGTTGAACCCTTCGGCCTTCTCCTCGGCCGCCCGCTGGCGGGCCGTTCGGGCCTTCGCGAGCAGCGTCAGGTTCTTCTCGGCCACGGTCTGGGCGAGAAGGTCCATCTCCCGCAGCATTTCGAAGTACTCGAGGACGAGCGGACATCTCGACCGTCTCGCGCGGGAACCGGGCCTGGTACTCCGCCTGGACCTCGGCGAGCGTGCGCGTGCCGTCGAAGAGGGCGATGAGGCCCCACTCGTCGTCCTCGAAGTTGTAGTACTTCGTGGTCTCCGGGTTCTTGACGACCCACTTGACCTCGCCGAGCTGGACGACGCGCCGGATGACGGCGTCCGGACGGATCGCCGGGCGGTTGCTCGCCGCGCCGTGCCGGGCCGCGAGCGGCGAGGGCGCCCTTCCTCGGGCCGCGTGGCGGAGAGCAGTTTCGAGGTGCGAGCCGGCGAGCTCACGGGAGCAGCGGCCAGAGCTTGTTCCAGAAGTACCGGACGGGCTTGCGGAAGAGGGCCGTGATGACGCGGCGCGTGCCGACCCGGACCTTCGCGTTGCCGAGCATGCCCGTCTTCAGCAGGCCGTCGGGGTTGGCGATCGCGACCTCGGCGATCACGAAGCGATCGGACCCCTCCTCGCGGACCCGCGCCGCGACGCGCTCGACGGCGCCGCGAAAGGAGCGGCCGGGGAACGGGTGGAACTTGAGCGTCGCCTTCTGCGCCGGGCTTCACGAGGCCCGCCTCCGACTCCGGGATCGCGACCTCGGCCGTCAGCGTCTTCACGTCGGCGACGACGCAGAGCTCCGCGCCGCGCGGGCAGAAGCTGGCCCACGCGCTCCTCGATCCGCGGCGTGATGATGATGCCCGCGGACGGCGCCTTCAGCCGCGTCTGCGCGAGCCGCTCCTCCTCGAGGGCGATGCGCGCCCGCGCCTCGTCGCGGCGGGCGGCGGCGTCGAACACCGCGGCGGGGTCGCCGGCCTCGCGGGCGCGGGAGACCTCGCTCTCGGCGATCGCGAGCGCGGAGCGGGCCGCGGCGAGGTCCGCCGCGTAGCTCTCGTCCTTGAGGGTGGCGATGACCTCGCCGGCCGCGACCTGGTCGCCCTCGCGGTGAAGGACCGTGGCCACGACGCCGTCGACCAGCGAGGTCACGGCCGCCCGCTTGCCCGGCAGGACCCGCGCGGGCGCCGCGATCCGGAGCGGCCACGGGAGGATGCAGAGCGCGAGGACCGCCACCGCGATCCCGATCGCCCAGCGGCGCCGGCGGCCCTCGGGCAGCGCCCCGAGCTTGCGCTTCTTCTCCAGGAGCGGCTTCCAGAAGCCCGCCAGCGGCACCTGCCGGTAGAGCTGCGCGTTGCGGACGGCGACCGTCGCCTGGTTGACCAGGATCGAGAGCAGGTCGCGGGTCCCCTCGTCGAAGGCGAACGGCTCGCGGCTCTCGAACGCGAGGACGCCGAGCTTGCCCTCCTCGTCCTTGAGCAGCACCCCGAAGAAGGAGCGCAGTCCCGTTTCCTGGAAGAGGGCCCGGAACTTCTCCTCGGTCTCGGGCCGGTCGGCGGTGATCTCGCCGTCCTCGGTCTGCGTGACGGCCGTGTCCGTGCCCGACAGATAGACCCACTGCAGGAGGTCCTCCATGCGGCGGACCTCCGGGTCCTTCCGGTCGATCTCGGCCGCGCCGGAGATCGCGCCGAGGCGGAGCCTCCCCTTGTCCTGGATCGCGATGCCGCAGCGGTCGTAGGCGATCAGGGCCGCGGTCGCGTTGACGACCGTCTGCATCACCTTGTCGAGGTCGAGGGTCGAGGTGATCTCGCGGCTGACCGCGAGCAGCGCGTCGAGCTCCTCGACCTTCTTCTCGGCCTCGTGCTGCCGCGCCGTGCGCAGCGCCCGCACGGCCTGCCGGGCGAGGTCGTTCAGGAGCTCCTCGTCCTCCGCCGAGAACTCGGGGTGGCGGCCGCGCTTGTTGGCGACGACGAGCGCGCCGATCGAGATCTCGTCCTCCACCAGGGGCACGGCGAGCACCGAGCGGACGGGATAGAGCGGGTTCTCGGTCGAGACGGGGTCGGTCTCGGGGATGCTGTTGCGGCGGACCGGGACCTGGTCGGCGATCACGTCGCCGACGACCGCGCCGCCGACGTACTCGGGCGGCGACTCGACGTCGTAGTTCTCGTTGACGGCGGTGGCCGCCGACGGTCACGTTGTCGTCGCTCCCGAGCATCCACAGGCAGGCCGACTCGCCGGTCACGAAGTCGGCGGCCTTGCGGACGATCAGGGCCGAGAGCTCGTCGATGTCGATCGTCGAGCCGAAGGCCTTGGACAGGTCGTAGAGGTTGGTGAGCCGCTCGATCGCGTGGAGCATCCCGACGGTCTTGCGCTCGGACCGGAGCGCCCGCCCGAGGGCCGGCGCCGCCTGCTCGAGGAAGTGCTCGAGGCGGGCGAGCGCCTCCTCGGCGTCCGGCATCTCGGTGAAGAAGATGCGCGAGCAGGCCGACGACCAGCCCCTCGGCCTCGAGCGGCACGGCCATGCAGGCGCGGTAGCCCGGGAGGCCGCGCACGAACGGGTCGCTCCGTCGTCAGCTCCTCGCCCGCCAGCACGATCGGCTGCCGGTCGCGGACGAGCGTCGCGGATGTAGCCGGAGTCCCGCGGCGCCGACCGCCTCAGGAACTTCTCGACGCCCTCGCCTTCGGCGCCGATGCAGAGGAAGATGGGGTGGACCGTGTCGGGCGCCCAGAGCAGCGTCGCGTCGGCGCCGGCCATCGTGGCGCTCCAGCGCGCGGCCCAGCCGGAGGTCTGGGCGAGGTTCTCGCAGAGCGCGAGCTCCGCCAGGGCCGAGACCTGCGCCTCGGCCCCGTTCGTCCTCGGCCCCGACCGGTCTCGCCCTCGGGTTCCTCGGGTTCGTCCGCCAACGGTCTCCTTCCGGAAACGGCAACCGAAGCACCGGGGTCAGAAGCTCGAGACGGCGGCCTCCATGTCCTCGTGGATCTCGAAAACCGAGTCGAGCTTGGTCATCTGGAGGAGCTTGCGGATCTGGGGGCCGGCGTTCAGGAGCTTGGCCTGCCCGCCTTCCTTCTGCGAGTTGGTCAGCGCCCGGACCAGGGCGCCGAGGCCCGGAGCTGTCGAGGAAGCCCACCGCCGAGAGGTCGATCAGCAGGTTCACGCGCCCCTCCTCGAGGAGCCGCGTGACCGTCTTCTTGAAGGTCGACTCGGCGTCGCCGATCACCAGGTCGCCGCCGACCGTGATGATCGTCACCCCGCCGTCGTCTCGTGTCTCCAGATCCATGGAAGTGGGCGGATTATGTCAAAGAAACGGGCCGGCAGGTCCAGCCGATCGCCGAAACCTCCGGCCGGACCCGGCATCGAAGGGTCGGGAGCGAAGTGTGAGCCCTTCATGAGCGCCGACGACCGTCCCTACATCACCTGCCGGGAGCTGCTGGACTTCCTCTACCTGTACCTGGAGGACGAGCTGCCCGAAGACCGGCGCCACGAGTTCGAGCGGCACCTGGGGGTTTGCGATCCCTGCCGCGAGTACATCCGCCAGTACGAAGAGTCGATTCGCCTGGGCAAGGCGGCCTTTGCCGACCCCGAGCTCGGCGTGGGCAGCGGGACGCCCGAGGAGCTCGTCGAGGCCATCCTGAAGGCCCGCGCGAAGTCCTAGGCGAACGCCCGCCCGATTCCCCGGTCCGTCGCCTCAGCCTCTCCCACGCCCGACCGGCGTCGTCTCCCCTCGCCGCAGCCGAGTCTCGAAGACCCGCGCCGGTAGCGCAGGAAACGGGACGTTCCCGACGGCATCGAACGGGCGAGAGAGCAAGGAGGCAATGACGATGAGACGCAACGCGATTCTGGCGTGGGCGGCGAGCGCGGGAATGCTGATTTCCTCGGATGCGCGCGGCCAGTGGGTGGAGAAGAAGGTGCTCACGCTCGACGGCGCGCAGAAGGCCATCGGCGCGATCGTCGGCGAAGCGAGGAGGCGGCATACGACCGGCGCGATCGCCGTCGTCGACGAAGGCGGCAACCTCATGGCGGTCGAGCGAATCGACGGCACGTTCGCCGCCGGCGGTTCGATCTCGATCGGCAAGGCGCGCACCGCCGCTCTCTTCAAGAAGCCGACGAGCTTCTTCGAGGACCTGATCAACCAGGGCCGCACGGCCATGACCACGGTTGGCGACTTCACGCCTCTGAAGGGCGGCGTGCCGATCACCGTGGACGGGGCGATCGTCGGCGCGGTGGGAGTCTCGGGCGCCGCCAGCGCGGCCGAGGACGAAGAGCTCGCCACACTCGGCGCGGCCGCGGTCGCCGCCGCGTCGGCGAAGGTCAGCTACTACGACGGCCGCCAGGTTCGGGAAGCCTTCGCGAAGGGGGCCGTGCTCTTCGACCAGGGCGAGCGCTACATGGTCCACGCCTCGCGCCGCGACGCTGCGGGGCAGGCCGAACTCCACGAAAAGGACGCCGACATCATCTACGTACTCGAGGGCACGGCGACCTTCGTGACCGGCGGTACGGTCGTCGAGGCGAAGACGACGGCCCCGGACGAGGTCCGCGGGCCGTCGATCGCCGCCGGCGAGACTCGGCAGCTCAAGAAAGGTGACGTCGTGATCGTTCCCGCGGGCACGCCCCACTGGTTCCGGGAGGTGCCCGCGCCGTTCACCTACTACGTCGTCAAGGTGCGGTGACATGGCCCCGAAACCGACGGTCCTCGCGGCGGCGGCGTTCCTCCTCGGCGCCGCCGCCTCTTTTTCGCAGCCGGCGCCGCAGGACGCGCCCTCGGGCCGCCCCGAGGCGACGATCGACCTCGCGACCACCGAGGGCGCGGCGCTCGTCGGCGGCCAGTGGCGCACCCGCGAAGCGCGCATCGTCGAAGTGAACTTTCCGGGCCCGGGCGCGGACAACCAGCCGACGGGTCCGACGGGACGGACGTACGACGTCACGCCCCGCCCGGGCGGGGCGGACTTCGACGATGCGGGCTGGGAATCCATCGCCCCGACGTCGCTCGCGGCGCGGCGCGGGCACGGGCGCCTCGGTTTCACCTGGTACCGCATCGCCGTCACGATTCCGGAGATGGTCGGCGGCTACGACACGGCCGGCAAGACGGTGGTCTTCGAGACGACCCTCGACGATGCGGCGGAAGTCTGGGTCGACGGCGAACTCACGCGCTACCTGGGGCAGAAAGGCGGAAGTGTCGCCGCCGGCTGGAACGCCCCCAATCGGCTGGTCGTGGGCCGGCGGGTGAAGCCCGGGCAGAAGATCGAGCTCGCGATCTTCGGCATCAACGGGCCACTGTCGAGCCCGCCGACGAACTACATCTACCTCCGCAGCGCCCGCCTGCAGTTCTACCCCGGGGACCCGGCGCCGATCGCCATCACGCCCGCCGAGGTCAACGTCGAGGTGGTTCGCCAGGACCCGGCGTTCGACGCCATCGTGGGTGCGAATCCCAAGGTGTGGAAGCTGGCCGAAGGCTTCCAGTTCACCGAGGGCCCCGTCTGGTGGCCCGCGGAGAAGGCGCTCCTCTTTTCGGACCCCAACAGCAACGTCATCTGGAAGTACGTTCCGGAGGGCGGCCGGCTCGAGGTCTTCCGGCAGCCCAGCGGGTATTCCGGGGCGGACATTGCCGAGTACGGCCAGCCGGGCTCCAACGGCATCACGCTCGACACCGACGGGCGCATCACCTTCGATCAGCATGGCCACCGGCGCGTCGTGCGGCTGGAGGGGAGCGGCGCGGAAACCGTGCTCGCCGATCGGTACGACGGAAAGCGCCTCAACAGCCCGAACGACCTGGTCTACCGCTCCGACGGCACGCTCTACTTCACGGATCCTCCCTTCGGCCTGCCGAAGTTCTCCGAGGACCCCCGCAAGGAGCTGAAGTTCTCGGGTGTCTATGCGCTGACGCCGAAGGGGAAACTCCGCCTGCTGACGGCCGAGCTTACCGGGCCCAACGGCATCGCCTTTTCGGCCGACGAGAAGTTCCTCTACGTCGGCGACTGGGACGAGAAGAAGAAGGTCGTCATGCGGTATCCGGTGCGGCCCGACGGCGGCATCGGGAAGGGCGAGGTCTTCTTCGACATGACTTGGGCGCCGGGTGAGGACGCGATCGACGGGATCAAGGTCGACGTTCGGGGCAACCTCTACGTCTCCGGGCCGGGCGGGCTCTGGGTCCTCTCGCCCGAGGGCCGGCACCTGGGCACGATCGTGACGCCCAGGCACCCGCACAACTTCGCCTGGGGAGACGAGGACGGCCGAACGCTCTACCTCTGTGCGCGCTCCGGCCTCTACAAGATGCGCCTCGGGATCCCCGGTATCCGACCCTCGGGCCCGATGGGAAAGGTGGTGCGCAAGGATCCCCGCCTCGACGCGCTGCTGCCGGCGGGGGCGAGGCTCGAAAGGGTGGCTGACGGGGTCCAGTGGGCGGAAGGCCCGGTCTGGGACCGGTCGCAGAACGCCCTGCTTTTCTCTGATGTGCCGTCCAACGCGATCCTGCGCTGGAAGGGGGGCGAGGGCCTGACGACGTTCCTGTCGCCCAGCGGCTACACGGGCGCGGGTCGATTCGGGGGCCGCGAGCCCGGCTCCAACGGCCTCGCCTTCGACCGGGAGGGCCGGCTCACGTTCTGCCAGCACGGCGACCGACGGATCGTGCGCCGGGAATCGGACGGCCGCATCACCGTTCTCGCCGACCGCTACGAGGGCAAGCGACTCAACAGCCCGAACGACCTCGCGTTCAAGTCGAACGGCGATCTTTATTTCACCGATCCTCCCTTCGGGCTCCCCGGCGGATTCGAGGACCCCGGCAGGGAGCTCCCGTTCCAGGGTGTGTATCGCCTCTCCCGAGACGGCGGGCTGACGCTCCTGACGACCGAGGTTCGTGCCCCCAACGGCATCGGCTTCTCGCCCGACGAGAAGACGCTCTACGTGGCCAACGCCGACGCCGCCCGGCCCTTCTGGTACGCGTTCGACGTGAAGCCCGACGGCACGCTGGGCGCCGCCCGGATCTTTCACGACGGGTCCTCGTGGGCCTCGGCCGGACCGGGTGTTCCCGACAGTCTGAAAGTCGACGTCCACGGCAACGTCTGGGCGGCGGCGCCCCGGGGGGTCACCGTATTCGCCCCGGACGGCGCTCTCCTCGGCTGGATCGAAACGGGTGTGGCGACCGGAAACTGCGCCTTCGGCGAGGACGGCTCGACCCTGTTCGTCGCGGCCAGCCACGCGATCGGCCGCATCCGCACGACGACGCGGGGCCAGGGTTTCTGAAGAAACCCGTCCGCCGCGGCGGCATCGAAATCGCGAGGAACACGACATGAACCGAACCGCCATGACCCTGCTCGCGACGACTCTCTTGTCCGCAGCCGCGCGCCCCGAGCAGGTCGTCGAGAAGAAGGTCCTGACGCTCGAGGGCGCGAAGGCGGCGGCCGCGGCGGCAGAGGCCGACGCGAAGCGGCGGGGGCTCCCGGTCGTGATCGCCGTCGTCGACGATGCGGGCAACCTGCTGTTCCTCGAGCGCCTCGACTCGACTCAGGTCGGATCGATCCGGGTCGGGATCGGCAAGGCGCGCACCGCCGCGCACTTCAAGCGGCCGACGCGCTTCTTCGAGGAACAGGTCAGGAACGGCCGCAGCGTCACGCTGGCGCTCGAGGACTTCACTCCCCTCCAGGGAGGGGTGCCGATCTTCTCCGCCGGCCGGTTCGTGGGCGCGATCGGTGTTTCCGGCGACTCGCCGCAGGTCGACGAGGAGATCGCCATGGCCGGCGCAGCGGTGGTCCGATGAGACGCGCGCGGGGCCTTCGTCCCGGCGGCCTGTCGGGTTGCGGGATCGGCCTGCGCAAGGAGCACTTCGACGCGATTCTCGGAGAGCGCCCGGCCGTCCCGTTCTTCGAGGCCATCTCCGAGAACTTCATGGTCGAGGGCGGCCGGCCGCTGGAGATGCTGGACCGCATCCGACGCGACGCTCCCGTCGCTCTCCACGGCGTGTCGATGTCGCTCGGATCGGCCGAGCCCGTGGATCGCGAGTACCTGCGGCGCCTGAAGCGGCTCTGCGACCGCGTGGCGCCGGCCGTCGTTTCCGACCACCTCTGCTGGACCGGGCTCGGCGGCCACAACAGCCACGACCTGCTCCCGCTGCCCTTCACGGAAGAGGCCGTAAGGCGGACGGCCGGGAAGATCCGCGAGGCCCAGGCGTTTCTGGGCCGCCGCATCCTGATCGAGAACATCTCGAGCTACGTCGAGCACGCGGCCTCGCGCCTGTCCGAAGTGGACTTCCTTTCGGCCGTCGCCTCCGAAGCGGACTGCGGGATCCTCCTCGACGTCAACAACCTCTACGTCAACGCGCGCAACCACGGCATCGACCCGCAGCGCTACCTGGCGCTCCTGCCGGCCGGACCGGGTCGGCCAGATGCACCTGGCCGGGCCACGAAGACCACGGCGACCTGGTCATCGACACGCACGACCATCCCGTCAGCGACGCCGTCTGGGACCTCTACCGCGCCGCGGTCGCGCGGTTCGGGCCCGTGCCGACCCTCGTCGAGTGGGACGCGGAGATTCCCCCGCTCGAGACGGTCCTCGCCGAGGCCCGGCGCGCCGAGACGATCCAGCGGGACTCCGAGGAGGGCTTGCATGCGGCGACCGCGGCCTGACGCTTCCGAGCTGCGCCTCGCGCAGGAAAGCTTTCTCGACGACCTGACCGGCCGTAGGCCGCGCTCGGACGTCGACCGTGTCGCCGTCTTCCGGCGCCCCCGGCGGGGGACCGTCGCCGATCGCTGGCACGTCTACGCCCACGGCTACATGGCGCGCATCGTCGACGCGGTGGGACTCGAGCACGCGGCGGTCCGCCGGATCCTCGGCGAGGAGGCCTTCGAAGCGCTGCTGAGGCGCTACCTGACGGTCTTTCCGCCGCGCTCGTTCGATCTCGCCCGCGTCGGCGACCGGCTGGCGGCGTTTCTCGAGTTCGACCGCGCGACCGTCGACCTGCCGTTTCTGCCCGACCTCGCACGCCTCGAACGGACGATCGCGGAGTCGTTCGTCGCCGCCGATGGGTCGCCGGCGAGCTGGGAGCAGCTGCGCCGCCACTCGCCCGAGGAGCTGCTGGCGCTGCGCTTCGGTCTGCTTCCGGGCGTCGCGCTCGTCCGGTCGGCATGGCCGCTCGACGAGCTCTGGGCGTGCCGTTTCGAGGCGGACGACGCCGCGGTCTCGATCGCGCTCGAGAGGCGGGCCGCCAGCGTCCTGGTGTTCCGCCGCGACGGGCGCGTCCGGGTCGAGCGGCTGTCGGATGCCGAAGCCGCGCTCGTCGAAGCCGCGTCGTGCGGAGACGCCACGCTCCCGGACCTCCAGGAGCTTGCCGGCGCGACCGACGACGCGGCCGGCCTCGCGCGGCTCGTGGAGGCGTTTCGCGCGCTCGCCGAACGCGATGTGTTCGTGATCCAACGGAGCGCCGGATGGACCGGGGCTCTCGAAATCCCCAAGGAGGAACTCCCATGACCTCTCGGTCGAAATCCCTGCTCGCGGCCGCGCTGGCCGGGGCACTCGCGATGCCGGCGTCTCTTCGGGCCCAGGACCAGAATGCCGGCTCGGAGGACGGCAAGCTGAAGCCTTGCTGGGGAGTCAACAAGTGCAAGGGCACCGGCGACTGCGGCGCCGAGGGCTGCCGCAACTCCGGCTGCCACGGCTCCAACGCCTGCAAGGGACAGGGCTTCCTGCGCCTCGAGCCCGAGACGTGCCTGAAGATCCAGGGCGGGAGCCTGACGAAGGTCGAGGCCAGGCCGGCCGCCAGGAAGTCGGAAAAAAAGTAGCGACGGGGAGGGCGGCAGACGGCGCTCGACGGCACCCCGTCTGCCGCCCTCGGTCTGATCTAGTATCTCCGCCATGGCGATCGACCGACGGACGCTGTTCACGCTCGGCGCCGCCTCGCTCGCCCATTCCCGATTCGCCTCCGCCCGGCCGGGCCCCGCGAAGACTCCCGAGGTCAAGACCGCCGGGATCCGCCTGATCCCGGTCGACGGCAAGCACAAGGTCTGGACCAGGAAGCTCGGGACGGGCCCGATCAAGATGCTGACGCTCCACGGCGGGCCGGGCGTCACGCACGAGTACTTCGAGTGCTTCGAGGACTTCCTTCCGCAGGCCGGCGTCGAGTTCTACTACTACGACCAGCTCGGCTCCTTCTACTCCGACCAGCCCGACGACCCCTCGCTCTGGACGATCGAGCGCTTCCGGGAGGAGGTCGAGCAGGTGCGCGCGGCGCTCGGCCTCGAGAACTTCTATCTGTACGGGCAGTCCTGGGGCAGCATGCTCGCGATCGAGTACGCGCTGAAGTACCAGAAGCATCTGAAGGGGCTGGTGCTTTCCAGCATGACGGCGTCGATCCCGTCGTACATGGCCTACATCGCAACGCTCCGCGCGCAGCTCCCGAAGGAACTGCTCGCCACCCTCGAGAAGTACGAGGCCAAGGGCCAGTACGACGCGCCGGAATATCAGGAGGCGATGTTCGAGGGCGTTTACAAGCGCCACATCTGCCGCCTCGATCCCGTGGCCGGATCCGGTCGCCCGGGCCTTCAAGCACATCAACAGTCAGGTCTACGGGACGATGCAGGGGCCCAACGAGTTCGTCGTCACCGGCACGTTCAAGAACTGGGACCGCTGGAGCGACCTCTCGAAGATCCAGGTGCCGACGCTCGTGGTGGGCGCGCGGTACGACGAGATGGACCCGGCGGACATCCGCCGCATGGGGACCCTCATGCCGCGCTCCCGGGTCGCGATATGCGAAAACGGCAGCCACCTCGCGATGTGGGACGACCAGGAGGCCTACTTCCGGCACCTCGTCGGCTTTCTGCAGGACGTCCAGGCCGGCCGTTTCCCGGTCCGGTCTTAACCTCTTCCTGAGGATCCCCCGAGGGCGGGAACGGCCGAAACCTCCCGCGTCCGCCCGCATCCAACCCGGCATGACCATTCACGTCTTTGGCGCGCCGGGAGACGCCCGCGGCCGCAACCTCTTCGATCTGCTCGCCCGGTCGACCCGCCGAGATCCGTCGGTCGCCGTCTCCGCGTACTACGCGGGAGACCGGCGGGGCCCCCGGGTTTCCTTCACGGTCCGGGGCGAGGGCGTGACCGGGCGGGCGAGGCGGGTGAAGAACGGCCGGTCCGGCGGTAGAATTCGCGGCTCGAGTCGCTCGATTCGCTCGGGCGGCGCGATCCGAACGCGTGGGTAACTCGCGGCAGCCATGTCGGCTGCGGCGGTGCTCGGTGAACCCCGAGACAGGGGCGAAAGGAGACAGGATGAGGAAGGGTGATCTGACGACGAAGGCGATCGGTCTCGCGGTGGCCGGGGTTCTCGCGGGCTCGCAGCTGCTCTCGGCCCTGCCGAAGAACGGCTCGAAGGCCGGCGACAAGAACGGCACCGCGGGCGAAGAGAAGGGCGCCAAGGACAAGGCGGCCGCTTCCTCGGACAAGCACGTCTGCAAGGGCATGAACGCGTGCAAGGGGAAGGGCGGTTGTAAGAGCGGTGACAACGGCTGCTCCGGCAAGAACTCCTGCAAGGGCCACGGCGGCTGCGCGTCGGCCGAGATGAAGCACTCCTGCAAGGGCATGAACGCCTGCAAGGGCCAGGGCGGATGCAAGAGCGGCGACAACGGCTGCGGCGGCAAGAACTCCTGCAAGGGCCACGGCGGCTGCGCGGTCCCGATGGCGAAGAAGGCGGCCTAGTTCGATCGTCGTCGAGCGGGGGGACGCGGCCGGCCCGCGCCCCCCGCATCGATTTTCCGAGACCCGAAACACCGTGAGACCCGGAACCCGAAACCGCTGGAGCTTTCCCGACCTCGGCGTCGGCGTGGGCCTTGCGCACGGTCCACTACGCGCACGTCCTCGAGCAAAAGCCCGAGGTCGATTTCTTCGAGGTCCTGTCGGAGAACTACCTCGACACGGGCGGCCGCCCGGCCTGGGTGCTCGAGCAGGTCGCCGAGCGGTATCCCGTCGTCCTGCACGGCGTGTCGATGTCGATCGGCTCGACGGATCCGCTCGACCGCGCCTACCTCGCGAAACTGAAGGCCCTCGCCGGCCGCACCCGCGCCCTCTGGGTGTCGGACCACCTGTGCTGGACCGGCGTTTCCGGACGGAACACCCACGACCTGCTCCCGATGCCGCTGACCGAAGAGGCCCTCGCGCACGTCGTCGGGCGCGTGAAGACGGTGGCCGGACATCCTCGAGCGGCCGCTGATCCTCGAGAACGCCTCGACGTACGCCGAGTTCGCCGCGTCGAGCATGCCGGAATGGGAGTTCTTCGGCCGGCTGATGGAGAAGGCGGACTGCGGGATGCTGCTGGACGTCAACAACGTCTACGTCAGCGCCTTCAACCACGGCTTCGACCCGAAGGCGTACCTCGACGCGATCGACCCGACGCGCGTCGCGCAGTATCACCTCGCCGGCCACACGAACAAGGGCACCCACATCATCGACACGCACAGCGACCGCGCGATCCCCGAGGTCTGGGACCTCTATCGCCACGCGGTCGCGCGAACCGGGAACGTGGCGACGCTCTTCGAGTGGGACGGCGAGATTCCGCCCTTCGAGGAAGTTCACGCGGAAGCCCTGAAGGCCCGGCGGTTCCGGGAGGAGGAGAAGACGGTTGCCGCCGCCTCTTGAGCTGCCCCTGCCGCGCCTGCAGCGCTGGATGCAGGCCGTCATCGAGCAGCCGGGCGCTCCGGAGGAGGCCGTCGCCTCGGCGGCGGCGCGCGCCGAGCTCGACCCGGAAGAGATCGGGCGCGTGATCCTGCCGTCGAAGACGCTCTCGCCGGTCGAGCGGGTCGGCGTCTACCAGGGGATGTACCTGCTCCGGATGGTCGAGGCGCTTCAGAACGATTTCCCGGCGGTGGCCCACCTGCTCGGAGAGCGACGGCTTCGCGAATCTCGTGACGCGCTACGTCGCGGCCCACCCGTCGGAGAGCTACACGCTGAACCGCCTGGGAGACCGCTTCCCCGAGTTCCTTCGCGCGTCCCGCGGGATCCGCCGCCGGGCCTTCGCGGCCGAGCTGGCGCGCCTCGAGCTCCTCGTCACCGAGGTCTTCGACGCGCCGCAGTCGCCCGCGTGGCCGGCGGAGGCGATCGCCCGGGTCCCGGAGGAAGCCTGGCCGGGCGCGGTGCTGGTGCCGTCGGCGGCGCTGCGCGTCGCGGCCTTCGCCTACCCGGTCAACGCCTATCTGCAGTCGGTCAAGGAAGACCGGCACGACCACCCGGCGACCGGCCGGCAGGCGACCTGGATCGCGGTTTATCGGAAGAACTACGAGGTCTGGCGGCTCGACCTTTCGAAACCGGCGCACGACTTCCTGGCCGCGCTCGCGAAGGGCCGGCCCTTCGGCCGGGCCGTCGCCGCCGCGGCGCGGGGCCTTCAGGGCTCGGCGGGGGACCGGATCTTCCGCTGGCTGCGCGACTGGGTCGCCGAGGGAATGTTCCAGGGTGTCGTGCTGCCGCTCGCGCTGAGCCCGCGCGCGGGCGCCTATAATCGCGGCCGCATGCGGAGTCTCCTCGGCGAGTTCCTGACGTCGTTCCCGGCGCGCCGGCTCAAGCTCGCCTTCGGCAGGCTCGAGGTGCGGGTCCTCGAGGCGCTGTGGCGGCGCGGGGCCCCGACGAGCGTGCGCTCGCTGAACGAGGACTTTCCCGAGGCGGCGTACACGACCCTCATGACCACGCTCGACCGGCTCTTCCGCAAGGGCGTCCTGGACCGGGAGCGGGAAGGCCGCGCGTTCCTGTACCGTCCGCGCTACGCGCGCCCGGAGCTCGAAGCGCTCGTGGCCGCCAACGCGCTCGAGGCCTTCCTCGGACAGGACCCCGCGACCCTGCGGCCCGCGCTGTCGTTTCTCGTCGACGCCTTCGGGACCCGCGACGAGAGGCTTCTCGACGAGCTGGAAGCGCTCGTGCGCGAACGGCGCCGCCGCGAGGAGGAACGCGAAGCATGACCTTCACCCAGCTCGGCATTCTGGGGGTCCTGGCGGCTTTCGGGATCGGCAGCATCGGGGCCTCCGTTCTCGTGCTCGCGGTCTGGCGGCTGGGCGCGGGGCCGATCCTGCGGATGCCGCCGGCGGCGCGGGCGCGGCGGCTGCTCGCGTTGCGCCTCTTTCCGACGGCCGCCGGAACGATCGCCGCCCTCGGGCTGGTGCTGCCGGCGTACGTGCTCCTGGAGCCGCGCGCCGCGAGCGAGGTTCCCGGAGTGACCCTGTGGGCCTTCGCCCTGGTCGGTCTTGCCGCCGCCGCCCGGGGAATCGGGTGCCTCTGGTTGGCCCTGTCTGCGACCGGACGCGTCGTCCGCGCCTGGTCGCGCAGGTCGAGCCCCGTTTCCCTGTCGGGCGTCGCCTGCCGGGTCTATCGCGTCGAGACCTCCGCGCCGATCGTGGCCCTGGCGGGAACGCGTGAGCCGCGGCTCTTCATCGCGGGCTCCGTGCTGGACGGATGCGGGCCCGAGCTCCTGTCGGCGATGGCGGCCCACGAGCTGGGGCACTGGCGCTCTTCCGACAACGTGAAGCGATTGATTCTCGAGGGTGCCGCCGACCCGCTTCCGCTGCTTTCCTCCGGACGACAGATCCTGGAGGCGTGGGACTCGGCCTCGGAGGAGGCCGCCGACGACGAGGCCATCGCGTCGGGCGCCCGTCCGGAGGACCTGGCGGAGTCGCTCGTGCGGGTGGCGCGTCTGGCGCCGGCCGGCCCGTTCCCCGAGGCGGCCGGGGCCGCGGCGTTCTATCGAGGCGAGGCCTTCGAGCGCCGGGTCCGAAGGCTGCTCGCGGCGCCGGAGGTCCTCGCGCGTGCCGCGCCGCGTCGACCGGCGGGAGTGTTCTCGGCGCTACTCGCGGCGGCCGGCGGCATCGCCCTGGCGTCCGCCGTGCTCGAGCCGGTCCATCGCCTCTTCGAGCTGGTCGTTCACGCGCCCTAGCTCGATCTACGAGGGCTGGTAGTAGTCCGGCGCCGCTCCTAGACTCCGGCGCCAATGAGACACGGGTCGCGCGGGCGCTCTGGCTCTCGGCCTCTGGATCGTCGGAGCGAGCGTCCTCGGGCCTTCGAGGGCCGGGTGGTCCTCAAGAGCTCGGGCGAACCGGTCGTCGGAGCGGAAGTCGCGGTCCTCGGGGCCAACGTCACGCAGATCACCGGCTCCGCCGGTAACTTCACCTGGGAGCCGACGCCGGTGCCGCCCTTCGAGGTGCTCGTCGTGCTGCCGGGCGGCCGCTACATGCGGCCCGTCACCGTCGCGAGCATTCCCGGCCGACGGGCCCGTCGTCATCGTCGTCGAGCCGCTGGCCGAGGAGAGCGTCATCGTGACGGCGGGCGCCGCGCCGACGATCGAGGCGACGCCGGCCAGCGGAACGACCATCGTTCCGAAGCAGGACATCGAGTCCCGCCAGCCGTCGAACCTGACGCAGTCGGTGGAGAACGTGGCCGGCGTCTCGTCGGTTTCGGAGGGCCAGGCGGCGGTCCCGACGATCCGCGGCCTCGCGCGCGGCCGGAGCCTCGTTCTGCTCGACGGCGCGCGCGTGTCCTCCGAACGGCGCGTCGGTTCGAGCGCGACGTACGTGGATCCCGTTCGTCCTCGACGGCGTCGAGGTGGCGCGCGGCCCGGGCTCGGTCGCCTACGGCTCGGACGCGTTCGGCGGCGTGATCGCGGCCCGGACGCTCGCGGTCGCGCCCGGGGCGCCGCTCCGCGTCGAGGCCACCGGCGACTACGGCGTCGGAGTTCCCGGCGGCAGCGTCGGCGCCTCGGTCTCGTCGCCGCTGGGCTCGGAGGGCGGCCTCCTCGTCGCCGGGCACTATCGCTCCTACGGGAACTGGGACAGCCCGGACGGCGAGGTCGTCAACTCGGGCTTCCGCGACAGCGGCGTGCTGGTGCGCGGCTCCTACCTGCTGGGGCCCGGCACGCTGACGGCGGGCTGGCAGGGCGACTACGGCCGCGACATCGACCGGCCGCGGAACAACTCGGACGTCGTGCGCTTCTACTATCCCGAGGAGAACTCGAGCCGGTTCACGCTGTCGTACGACAGCCAGCCGTTCGCCGGGTTCTCGCGCGTCGGGTTCGTCGGGACTGATCGGTTCCTACGACCAGATCACGGACCAGTACCGGTACCCGACCCCGTCGACGGTCGCGTCGGTCGAGCGGGCCGACGTCTCGGCCAACGACTTCCAGGCCCGCGGCTTCGCGGAGCGGTTCTTCGGGCCGGTGCGCGTCGAGGTCGGCGTGGACGTCAACGGCCGCTACGACCTGCACGCGCTCGACATCGCCGTTCGCTACACCGACCCGATCCAGGAGAGGGTCAACGTATCCGTCGACGACGCCCATCGCACCGACGCCGCCGGGTATCTCACGGCCGAGGCGGCGCTCCTGAAGCAGCTGACGCTCTCGGGCGGCGTGCGCTACGACAGCGTGACGACGGTCAACGAGGGCGGATACTTCGGCGACCAGTCGACCTCGAACGGCGCCGTCTCGGGCTCGGTCGCGCTGACGGCGGGCTCCTTCGGGGGCTTCTCCGCGACGGGGCAGTTCTCCCACGGCTTCCGCGATCCGGTGCTGTCGGACCGCTACTTCCGGGGGCCGTCGGGCCGCGGGTTCATCACCGGCAATCCGGACCTCGTGCCGGAGACGGCCGACCAGTGGGACGTCGCCCTGCGCTACAACGGCTCGGGGTTTCGCACGGCCTTCTACATGTACGACTACACGATCAAGAACCTGATCGAGCGCTACGCGGGCGAGGACCCCGACGACTTCTTCTTCCGCAACCGCGGCGAGGCCAACCTGCAGGGGCTCGAGCTCGAGGTCCAGGTGGACCTTCCCGAGGGCTTCGCGGTGGCCCTGGCCGGGCAGATCGAGCGGGGCGTGACGGTCGAGGACGACCGGCCGATCGACGACATCCCGCCCGAGTCGCTGAACCTCCAGATCCGCAAGGGCTTCGGTACGGCGTTCGTCCAGGCGCGAGGCGTCGTCTACGCGGGCGACGACCACCCCGGTCCCACGGAGCAGGCGCGGCCGGGCTACGGTCTGCTCGATCTCGGCGGGGGGTACACGCTTCGACGAGCACTTCGAGCTCCAGGCGTACGTGCGAAACGTGCTCGACAAGCTCTACCTCGTGAGCCCCGATCCGCGCGCGGTGCCGGCGCCCGGGATCTCGGCCACGTTCACGGGCTTCGTCCGCTTTTAGGGCGCGCCGGGTCCGGGCGACGTAACCCGCGGGGCCGCCGCGGCATCTCAGCTTCGCATGAGCGAGACGGGAGAGCCGCACGCGGGCCACGGCCACGCACCGAATCGATTCGCCGTCCTCTCGACGCCCGAGCGGTTCGACGACGACGGCCGGCTGCGCGGCCGGGGCGTCACGCTCGCCTTTCTCGACTCGGGCTTCCATCCGCACCCCGACATCGCCGAGCCCGCGGGCCGGATTCTCGCGTATCACGACGTTCACGATCCCCGGGGCGGCCTGGAGGCGGAAGGGGAGCCGGTGCCGGATCACTGGCACGGCACGCAGACCTGCGTGGCCGCGGCGGGCAACGGGCATCTCTCCGACGGCATCTATCGCGGACTCGCTTCGGAGGCCTCGCTCGCGCTCGTGCGCGTCGGACGCGGCGGGCGCATCTCGGACGAGGCGATCGAGCGCGGCCTCGAGTGGGTCATCGCGAACCGGGAGCGGCACGGGATCCGCGTCGTCAGCATGTCGCTCGGCGGGGACGCGGATCGGACGCTGGCAGAAAGCCGGATCAACCGGCTCGCCGAGGAGGCGGTCGCGAGCGGGATGGTGCTCGTCGCCGCCGCGGGCAACTCGGGCTGCGGGCCCGCCCCGCGCGCGGTGCCTCCGGCGACGGCCCCGTCGGTGATCGCGGTCGGCGGGTACGACGACGCCAACGACCCCGAGAGGCGGAATCTCGCCGCCTACTGCTCGAGCTTCGGCGTGACGGCCGACGGTCTCGTCAAGCCGGAGCTGATCGCCCCGGCGATGTGGGTCGCGGCGCCGATCCTGCCGGGAACGTCGGTCTACCGGCGGGCGCAGGCCCTGGCTCGCCTGGCGGCGGCGCCGGACTACCGGCTGGCGCTTCTCGCCGACGCGGTCGCGGGCGGAGATTCCGGAGCTGCCGCGCGGCGCCGAGGCGCTCCGGAACTGGGTCGAGGAGCGGCTCCGCGCGGAGAAGCTCGTGTCGGCGCACTACCAGCACGTCGACGGGACGTCGTTCGCCGCGCCCGTCGTCGCCTCCGTCGCCGCGCAGATGCTCGAGGCCAATCCCGCGCTCGCGCCCGGAGACGTCCGGCGGATCCTGCTCCAGACGGCGCGGCCGGTCGCCGGCATCCCGGCGATCCGGCAGGGCTACGGCGTCGTGGACCCGGCTGCGGCGATGGCGGCCGCGCGGGAGCGAAACGCACCCGGGCAAAACGGGCGCCCGCGAGTGCCGCCGCGCGTCGAACGGAGGACGACTCGTCTTCACGTTCCACGACGATGCGGCGCGCACCGTCGAGCCGTGGCCGGCGACTTCAACGGCTGGGACCCGCGGCGGCTCCCGATCGAGCGCGGCCCGCACGGAGCGTGGCGCGCCGAGATCCCCGTCCCGCCGCCCGGCCGCTACGGCTACAAATTCGTCGTCGACGGCTCCCGCTGGCTCGCCGATCCCTCCCACTCCTTCCGCCAGCCCGACCCCTACGGCTCCTTCGACTCCCTCCTCGACGTGGGGTCAGCCCTGCATCTCTGACTCTTGGGGCCTGACCTGCAACTCTGACGTCTTCGGAACGAAGCGCGGACGCGACTCGTTCGACGAGGGCGGCAAAGCGATTGATCGCGCTCCATAGCGTCTTCGAGCCTGCGCAATCCGTGCGCGAAGGACGGACTCGTCTCTCGACCGAAACAGCCGGCCAGCGCGGTCGTCGAGAGCGCATAGTCACGCCGACCGACGTACGTCACGATGATTCGGCGCCCGTGACTCGGGATGGCCGCGCTGCGGCTGACGCAACCGCTGGATCGAGAAGCCCGGGAGTTCACTGCCCGCTCCGCCAGAGCTCCGGGTGTCCAACGGCGATGCGATCTCACCGGAACTCGCGCTGTTCGCATCGAGCGTTCGGCGAACTTCTCGTCGCCCTTGACGACCCGGCCGATTGGGGCTGCGGCCTGGTAAGCCTCGTCATCGACGCCGTTGCGCCCCATCCAGCGTCGATAGGCCGCTGCGGCGCGTGCGGGGGTTGGCGCAAAGCGCCGCAGGACTCGCTCGACATCGAGCCACTCCGGCCAATTCGCGGAACGGTAGAACCGATCGCTCGACCAACGATAGGCCTGGGCGTGGTCGACGAGTCCGGCCTTGACCGGGTTGTTGTGGATGTATCGAATCAGCGCCTCCAGATAGCGATCCTGTTCGACGAGAAAAGCCTTGTACCGGCCCTGGAACAAGTGACCGACGCGCTGCGTGGCGAAAGTTGAACTTCTGGCTGTAGAAGCAGTGCAGCGCGAGCATGATCTTCGACAGCGGGATGGGCCCGCGCTCGATCGCCAAGTGAACGTGATTCGGCATGAGGCAGTAGGCGAGAACGCGGAACTCGTAGCGCTCCCGGCATTCGGCGAGCCGGCCGAGGTACAGCCGCCGATCATCATCGTCCCGAAAGACGTTCCGTCGCTCGTTCCCACGCGCGATCACGTGGTAGACGCCTCCGGCCACCTCCAGTCGGGGCGGGCGCGACATTGGTTCGACTTCGATCCCCCTCTCTGACTTATTGTCGCGACCGGCGCGCGAAGAGTCAGGGATGCAGGGCTGACCCCAAGAGTCAGAAATGCAGGGCTGACCCCAGAAGGGTCCTCAGGGCCTGGCGGGCGCGGTGGAGGCGGATCTTGACGGCGTTTTCGGTCAGGTTGAGCAGGCGCGCCGCCTCGGCGGTGGAGAGCTCCTCGATGTCGCGCAGCATCAGCACCGAGCGATAGTGTTCGGGCAGGCGAGCGATGGCCTCGCGGACGCGCCGGCGGGTCTGGCTGCGGTCGAGGGCCGTCTCGGCCGACTCGCGCCACTCCTCGATCTCGACGACGCGATGCCCGGACCCGTCGAACTTCGGAAGCAGCTCCTCGATCGACGTCTCGGGCCGCCGCCGGCTCGAGCGCAGCTTCATGAGGCAGGCGTTGATGACGATGCGATGGAGCCAGGTCGAGATGCTCGAGCCTCCCTCGAAGCGGCCGATCGCCCGAAACGCGGCGACGAACCCCTCCTGCACGGCGTCGCGCGCGTCTTCCTCGGACCGCAGGTAGCGGCGCGCCACCGAGAGGAGCCGGCCGCTGTGGGTCCGCACGAGAGTCTCGCAAGCATCCTCGTCCCCGCGGCGCAGGCGCGCCAGCAGCTCGCCCTCGTCGATCGCGATGTCGGGAATCCGGCGGCTGACGGCGTTCACGACGCGGCTCCTTTCAGGGTCTCGGCGACGAACGCGGAGCTTCCGCGGATCGCGATTCCCCGCTCGGCCAGTCGTCGCAGGAGCCTCGCGCCCGCCGCGTCGACATAGCCCACTCCCGAGACGTCGATGGCCGCGCCCTCCGCCGCCTCGCCGAGCGCCCGTGCGAGCTCGTCGACGTAGGGGCCGGCGATGCGGCCTTCGACGACCAGGTACCCGTTTGCTTCGCTGATCTTCAACATGGCGATCCACGAGAAGAGCAACGCGCGGGCCAGACTCGCCCGTGACATGGCCAGCCGTCAAATGCCTTAAAATCAACAGGGTTGGATGGAGTTCGCGAGCGGAGGCGGGCGCCTGGTCGCCCCGAGATTTCGTGGGCCTACGAAACTTCGTGGCGGGGCTCGATGCCGTGCTTCTTCAGGCGGCTCCGGAGCGTGTTGGGGTGCAGCCCGAGGCGCGTTGCCGCGCCTCGCGGACCCTCGATGACGCCCCCCGTCGACCGGAGCACGTCCCGGATGTGGGCCTTCTCGACCTCGACGAGCCTGCCTCCGCCGTTGCCGGCCTTCGCGGGTGAGGCGTCGGCCAGCAGTCCCGCCTCGACGTCCAGCATCCGGCCGGGCGCGAGGATGGCCGCCCGCTCGACGACGTTCTGCAGTTCGCGGATGTTGCCCGGCCAGTCGTAGGCGCACAGTGCGCTCATCGCTCCGCGCGTGAATCCCTCGAGCGTCTTGCCCAGACGTTTGGACAGCCCGGTCAGGAAGAACGCGACGAGCAGCGGGATGTCCTCCCGGCGTTCCCGCAGCGCCGGGACTGCGATCGGAAACACGTTCAACCGGTACAGGAGATCCGCGCGGAAGCGCCCCTTCCGGACCTCCTCGTCGAGATCGCGGTTGGTCGCCGCGATGATCCGCACGTTGACGCGAACGGTGCGGGAGGACCCGACGGGCTCGAACTCCTGTTCCTGCAAGACGCGCAGGAGCTTGACCTGCGTCTCCGGCGGAAGGTCTCCGATCTCGTCGAGGAAGATCGTTCCGCCGTCGGCGAGCTCGAAGCGCCCGACGCGCTTCTCCAGGGCGCCGGTGAAGGCCCCCTTCACGTGGCCGAACAGCTCGCTCTCGACGAGGCCCGCCGGGATTGCGCCGCAGTTGACCTTCACCAGCGGCCGCTGCCGACGGGCGCTGCGGCTGTGGATCGCGCGGGCGAAGAGCTCCTTGCCGGCGCCCGTTTCGCCCGAGATCAGGACGGTCGAGTCCGTGGCCGCCACCCGCTCCACCCGCGAGAGGGCTTCGAGCAGCGGCGGCGCGTTGCCGACGATCTCTTCGAAGTTGTGCTGCGTGCGGATCTCCTCCTGCAGGTAGACGTTCTCGGCCTGCAGGCGGTCCTTGAGCCGCTCGAGCTCGGTCTGGGCGCGCAGCCGCTCGAGCTCGGCCGCGGCGCGGCCCGCGAAGATCCGCAGAACCGAGATCTCGATCGACGCCTCGCTCATTGGGCGGTCGTCGAGCACCGCGAGATGTCCGATGACGACGCCGTCGTGGCCGACCATCGGGATGCCCGAGAAAGCTCTCCGCCCGCCATTCGACGAGTCCCGTGTCCTCGGGGAAACGTTCCGCGACCCGGTCGGGATAGAAGCGCACGTCGCCGCGGATGACGGCCTCGCAGGGCGTGCCCGCCAGGCCGTACTCGAGGTTCTCGGAGATCGCCGTCGTTCTTCCAGAACGCGAGCATGCGCGCGCTTCGGCGTCGCCCGGACCGCACTCCGTCACGAACGCGTACCGGACGCGCAGGGCCGCGGCGAGCGTCTCCACGAGCGCCTTGAAGAAGTCGGCGCCGGTCGTCGCGGCGGTCGCTTCGGTGAGCCGCCGGAAGAGGTCCTCCGAGCGCTTGCGTTCCGTGACGTCGCGCGAGACGGCGAGGATCGACTCCGGGCGCCCCTCCGAGCCGAGAATCGGGTTGACGACCACGTCGAACCAGCGCGGCTGGCGCGTCTGCACGGTCTCGAAGTAGCCGACGAAGCGGCCCATGCCGCCGGCGCGCGCGGCCTCGACCGCGGTCCGGGCCGCCTCGCGGTCCGGTGCCCTTCCAGAAGTCGATCCAGAGTGCGCCCTGAAACGGCTCGAGGTCGCAGATCTCGAGCGCCTCCATTCCGCCGGCGTTCATCGAGAGCAGCCGCCCGTCGAGGTCGAGGACCTTGATGCAGTCGCGGCTGCACTCGATCATCCGCGTCTTGAACTCCTCGCTCGACCGGAGGGCCTCCGCCTGGGCCCGGTGTCCGGCGACGACCTGGTCGAGCTGCGGCGCGCGAGCTGCCCAGGTCGAGCCGCGCCACCACCTCGCGGGCGAGCGTCTCGAGCGCGATCGTCTGGTCCGCCGTCAGCGTGCGCGCGGAACGCGGTCGAGAACGCAGAGCGTTCCGAGGGCATGGCCCTCCGCGGTGCGCAGGGGCGCGCCCGCGTAGAAGCGGATCCCGGGATCGCCCGTCACCAGCGGGTTGCCGGCGAACCGCGTCGTCGGCGGCGGCGTCGGAGACCACCATGACGTCCCGGCCGAGGATGGCGCGGGCGCAGAAGGCGATCTCCCGCGGGGTCTCCGGCGATGTCGAGACCGACTCGCGCCTTGAACCACTGCCGGTCCCGGTCGACGAGGCTGATCAGCGCCATCGGCGCCCGCGCAGATGCCGGGACGCGAGCGCCGCCAGGTCGTCGAAGGCCGGCTCGGGCGGGGTGTCGAGGACGCCGTAGGCCGCGAGGGCCGTCCAGCCGCTCCGCCTCGCGGTCGGGGACCGGGCAGGCCGCCGCCGGCGGGGTGGCGCGGGTCGAGGACGGTTTCGAGGATGCGTCGCACGAGCCGCTCCGAGACCGGCGCCGGCAGGTCGAAGGTGCCGACGTTCGAAACGACGGCCAGCGTCTTGCGGGCCGAGTCGTAGAGGATCCGGCAGGCGGCGCAGTCCTGGAGGTGGCGCTCGACCTCCCGGCGGACGACCGGGTCGACCTCGCCGTCGAGCAGGTCCGACAGCGCGTGGCGCAGGGCCTCGCAGGTGAACACCTGCCCGTTGGACGGGGCGGGGCGCCGAAAAGATTCACCGGAGGCGTATAGTTTTGCAAACTCGGGAGGCGCCAATGAGTTACATCGGCCGCGGGCCGATCGACGAATCGAATTTCCCGCCGTTCCAGGAGATTCGGCAGGCCTTCGGCTTCCTCCCGAACTTCTTCCGCGCGCAGACGCTGCGGCCCGGACCTGATCGAGTCGGAGCTGGCGCTGATCGGCGGCGTGATGGTCAAGGAAGGCGCCCTCGTGCGGCGCCAGAAGGAGTACATCTTCCTGGTGTGCTCGGCCGCCAACCTCTCGACCTACTGCGTGACCGCCCACTGCGAGATCGTCCGCATGCTCGGCATCCACGGACCCGAGCCCGAGCAGGTCGCGCTCGATCACAACCGGACGAACATCGCGGCCGAGGACAAGGCGCTGCTCAACTTCGCGCTGAAGCTCAACAAGGAAGGGCGCAAGATCGACGCCGACGACATCGAGGACCTGCGCACCTACGGGTTCAGCGACCAGCAGATGCTCGAGACGATCCTGATGGTGGGCGTCGCTCAATTCGCCAACACCGTATCGTTCGGGCTCGGCACGGTGCCCGACTTCGATTCGTCGAAGATCGTCCTGGCGGGCGCGGGCGAACGCGGCTAGTTCTTCTTCTCGAGGGCAGCGAGGATTCTCGCCGTCAGGCGGTCCGAGACCTCGCGCGGCAGCTCCCAGGCGCCGGCGTCCGTGACGATCCGGATCGTCTTGCGAGCCGAATCGTAGAGGACCTGGCAGGTCCGGCAGTCGGCGAGGTGGTGGACGAGCGCTCGACGCACCTCCGGCGGCACCTCGTCGTCCAGCAGGTTCGACAGCTCGGCGCGGACGTCGTCGCAGCTAAGCATCGCGGCCTCGGACGGACCGGGCGGCGAAGTGGGCCGCCAGCGCCTCGCGCAGCATGAGCCGCCCGCGCAGCAGGCGCGTCTTCAGTGTCGCGACGGGAAGGTCCAGGATGGCGGCGGCCTCGGCGGTCGAGAGCTGCTCGATGTCCCGCAGCATGACGGCCGCCCGGTAACGGACGGGGAGCCGCGCGAGCTCCTGTCGGACGAGCCGGCGCGTTTCCTCCCGCGCGTAGAGGCGTTCGGGGTCCTCGACCCATTCCGTCACCAGCGACGGCCGGAAGTCCTCCTCGCTCCCGGGGGGCTCGTCGAGGCTCTCCTCCGGGTCGCGGCGGCGCAGCCGCTCGAGGCCCTCGTTGATCGCGATCCGCGTCAGCCAGGTCGAGAACCGCGAAGTCTCCCGCGAAGTCGCCGAGCTTGCGAAACGCCTTGACGAAGGCCGCCTGGCTGCAGTCCTCGGCGTCTTCGGCGTTGCCCGTGAGGCCGACCAGGGTGCGATACACGCGGGCCTGATTCCGCCGCACCAGCTCTTCGAAGGCGGCGAGGTCTCCCTCCCGGGCTCGGGAAACGAAGCCGGCGTCGGGGTCCTCGATGCGCTCGGCCTCGCGCGCCGCCGCCGCGGCGGCCTCGGCGACGAGGTCGCGCCGCGGCTTGAAGTCGGGCCGCGGATTCAGCCCCGCCTCGAGGATGTCGAGAAAGCCCGCGAGGGCCGTGGTCACGATCGCCTCGAGGATCCCGGCGTCGGCAAACCCCTTCGAGCGCAGGGACGCGACATCGGCTTCGCTCCAGTCCCGCGGCCGTGTCGCCAGTTTCTCCGCGAAATCGAGCAGCGCCGCGTCAGCATCGGGAAGGCCCGCCCGGCGGTGGTCGGCGACGATCCGGTCGGAGTCCTCCGGCGCCGTACCGAGGCCGCGCAGGAGCTCCGTGTGGAGGGCCACGCCGTAGCCGCTGAAGCTTCGCGCGGAGACGACGAGACGGATGCACTCCTTCTGCCGCCGTGTGAGCACGTCCTCGGTCAGGAGGATGTCCCGGACCGCCAGGGCTTGCGCCTCGACGGCTTCGGGCTTCAAGGTCTGTGCGCGGAAGAGCGCCGGAACGAATCCGAAGCGGCTCTTGAAAAACGCGAATGGCGGGAACGTCTCGGGCTCGAGGGCGGCGGAGCGCAGGTACGCCCCGGCGGCGCGGCGGCGCGGTGGCTCCGCGGCGGGCGGGGCGGCCGCTTCCATGGCGGCGACGAGCCCGGCGGGCGGCTCGAGGTCCGGCCCGGCGGCGAGGCCCGTCGAAAGCGTGCAGAGAAGCTGCGCCAGGGCGGTCGTCTGCACGGTCTCGAGGATTTCCTCGTCGGAGAGCGACCGTTCGCGCAGCGGCTCGATGTCGGCTGCGGCGATCGCGTGGGGTGCGGAGGCGAGGCGCACCGAAAACCGCAGGGTCGCCGCGCGGCGCGGCTCGAAACTGCCGAAGCGGCCGGCGGCGATGGCCTCGACCTCCTCGGCCGGGCACCCGAGCCGGCCCAGGACGTGGGCGTGGACCGCCACGCAGGAACGGTTGCGCCGCGCGGCGGCGACCGCGACGAGGATCTCCTCCTTGCGCGCCCCGGTCAATGCGCCCGGCTCGACCAGGAGGGCGCGGATGAGGGCGGCCTGCGCCTCGATGACGCGCGGCAGGAGGCTCTGCGCCGGGAAGATCGACGGAACGAACCCCAGCCGTTCGCGAAACGCCTGGAACGGCGGGAAGTCCGGAGGCAGCTCGGCTCGCGCCAGAAGCGACATGGTGGAGTGCCACGCCGATGCTAACACCGGGCGGGCCGGAAACCCCGGGGCGCCGCGCGACATCGAAGCGCCATCGTGACGCTTCCGAAGGCGCTCCGCGCGCATTGGCCCGAGTACCTGATGGAGGGTGCCCTGCTCGGCGCCTTCATGGTCTCGGCGTGCGCGTTCGCCGTCTTGCTCGAGCACCCGGCGTCGCCCGTCCGCGCGTCGGTGCCGGACCCGTTCGCCCGGCGGGCCCTGATGGGCCTGGCGATGGGTGCGACGGCGGTCGCGCTCATCTACTCGACCTGGGGGAAGCGCAGCGGTGCGCACATCAACCCCGCGACGACGCTGACCTTTCTGCGCCTCGGCAAGGTGGAGGCGCCGGATGCCCTGTTCTACGCCGTCGCGCAGTTTTCCGGGGCGGTTCTCGGCTGCGCCGTGGCCGGCGGCCTGCTGCGCGGCTTCGTGCGCCACCCGTCGGTCGGCTTCGCCACGACGATGCCGGGCGGCGCCGGGGTCGCCCGCGCCTTCGCGGCGGAGGTCGTCATTACGTTCATCCTCATGACGGTCGTGCTCGCGGTGTCGAACGCGCCGGAGCTCAACCGGTACACCGGGCTCGCCGCGGGGGTCTGCGTCGCGCTCTTCATCACGTTCGAGGCGCCGATCTCCGGAATGAGCATGAATCCGGCCCGGACCTTCGGGTCGGCGACGGCGGCGATGCGTTTCGAGCACCTGTGGATCTACTTCGTCGCGCCGCCGCTCGGCATGCTCGCCGCGGCGGAGCTGCGCGTGCGCCTGTCGGGGGCGCGCTCGGTCCTGTGCGCCAAGCTCCATCACGAGAACGCGCACCGGTGCATCTTCCGATGCGGTTACCGGCAGTGCGGGCCTCCAGCCGCGCTTGCCCTGGGAAAGGGACGCTGATGTCCGAGAACCACTTACGACGTGATCATCATCGGCACGGGCGCGGGCGGCGGAACGCTGCTGTGGTCGCTGGCTCCGACCGGCAAGAAGATCCTCGTCCTCGAGCGCGGGGGCTTCGTGCCGCGCGAGAAGGACAACTGGAGCTCGAGGGCGGTCAACGTCGACGGCAAGTACGCGACGAAAGAGGTCTGGCGGGACAAGGACGGCAAGGACCTTCACCCCCACACGAACTACTGGGTCGGCGGAAACACCAAGTTCTACGGGGCGGCTCTCTTTCGTCTCCGCCAGGAGGACTTCGGCGAGGTCCGGCACCACGGCGGCGTTTCGCCCTCCTGGCCGATCTCCTACGGGGACCTCGAACCCTGGTACGCGAAGGCCGAGGAGCTCTACCGCGTCCACGGCTCGCGCGGCGAGGACCCGACGGATCCGCCTGCGAGCGGGCCGTTTCCGCACCCGGCCGTATCCCACGAGCCGCGGATCCAGGACCTCGCCGACGACTTCCGGCAACAGGGCCTGCGCCCCTTCCACGTGCCTCTGGGGATCATGCTGAACGAGAAGGACCCGCGGGCGAGCAAGTGCATCCGCTGCGAGACGTGCGACGGCTTTCCCTGTCTCGTGCAGGCCAAGGCGGACGCCCAGGTCTGCTGCGTCGAGCCGGCGCTCGAGCACCCCAACGTGACGCTGAAAACCGGCGCGAAGGTGACGCGCCTCCGCACCGACGCCGCCGGGCGCCGGGTCACGGGGGTCTCCGTCGAGCGCGAGGGCGCGCCGGAGGAGTACACGGCCGACGTCGTCGTGGTCTCCTGCGGCGCGATCAACTCGGCCGCGCTGCTGCTGCGCTCGGCGAGCGATCGGCACCCCAACGGTCTCGCCAACTCGAGCGACCTCGTGGGGCGGCACTACATGGGACACGTCAACTCGGTGCTTCTCGCGATCTCGCGCTGCCCCAACCCGACCGTCTTCCAGAAGACGCTCGGGGTCAACGACTTCTACTTCGCGTCGAAGGCGTGGGGCTATCCGATGGGCCACATCTCCTTCGTCGGCAAGCTCGACGGCGTGGCGTTGTCGGCGGGCGCGCCGGCGATCGCGCCCGGGTTCACCCTCGACATGATGGCGAAGCACTCGCTCGACTTCTGGCTGACGTCGGAGGACCTGCCGGATCCGGAGAACCGCGTCACGCTCGACCGCGACGGGAACATCGTCCTGAGGTACGAGCCCAACAACGTCACGGCACACGAGCGCCTGCGCGCGACGCTGCAGGACGCGATGCAGAAGCAGCGCAAGTGCTCGATGCACGGCGACTCGTGCCACGTCGGCCTCTTCGGGAGGAAACTCTTTCTGGGCGAGAGGATCCCGCTGGCGGGAGTCGCGCACCAGAACGGAACGCTTCGCTTCGGGCGCGATCCGAAGACCTCCGTCCTCGACACGGACTGCAGGGCGCACGACCTCGACAACCTCTACGTCGTCGACGGCAGTTTCTTCCCGTCGTCGGCGGCCGTGAATCCGGCGCTCACGATCATCGCGAACGCGCTGCGGGTCGGCGAACACCTGAAGGAGCGTCTGGCGTGAACCGGTGGCGCGCGGGACTCCTCGCCTGGGCGGGTCTCGTCCTGGCGGGGGAGGCGTTCGGCCAGCCGCTCGTGACCGCAGTCGATTCCGTGACGATCCCGGTTTCGGACCTCGACCGCGCGGTCGACTTCTACTCTCGCGTGCTGACCTTCGAGAAGGCCGGCGAGGTCGAGCTCGCGGGGGAGGCCTGGGAGAGGTTGGAAGGCGTGTTCGGGCTGAGGATCCGGTCGGCGAAAATGCGCCTCGGGTCCGAGCGGATCGAGCTCGTGGAGTACCTGGCGCCGGAAGGGCGGCCCGTGCCCGTCGACTCGCGCTCGAACGACCGGTGGTTCCAGCACGTCGCGATCATCGTGTCCGACATGGGGAAGGCCTACGCGCGGCTGCGCGAGCACCGCGTGCGCCATGCGTCGAGCGGCCCCCAGCGGCTTCCGGACTGGAACGCGAATGCCGGCGGCATCGAGGCCTTTTACTTCAAGGACCCCGACGGGCACGCGCTGGAGATCCTGGCGTTCCCGCCGGGCAAGGGCGAGGCACGGTGGCAGGAGAAGGGCCGCCTCTTCCTCGGGATCGACCACACCGCGATCGTCGTGTCCGACACCGAGAAGAGCCTCGGGCTCTATCGCGACGTCCTCGGCCTGCGCGTGGCCGGCGGCGCCGAGAACTACGGCACGGAGCAGGAGCGTCTCAACGCCGTCTTCGGCGCGCGGCTGCGCATCACGGCTTTGCGCGCGGAGAAGGGCCCCGGGATCGAGTTCCTCGAGTACCTCGCTCCCTCCGACGGCCGTCCGCGCCCGCCCGACGTGCGCTCGAACGACCTCGTCGCCTGGCAGACGGAGCTCCGCGTCCGTGACGCCGGCGTCGCCGAGAAGGCCCTCGCGGCCGCCCGCGTCGCCTTCCTCTCCCCGGGCCTCGTTACCGTCCCGCCGTCCTCCCTCGGCTTCTCCCGCGCACTCGTCGTCGGCGACCCCGACGGCCACCTGCTCCAGCTCGTCCACTAGGTCCACTAGGGTCAGCCCTGCATCTCTGACTTCTGGGGACTTCTGGGGCCTGACCTGCATTTCTGACTCTTTGGACCAAAGAGTCATGGATGCAGGGCTGACCCCAGACACAGAAACGCGGGTGGGGGGGCGGCATCGAAGGGGCAGGGAGGTGATCGATGCCGAACGCAAACGAAGTGCTGTGCCTGGCCTGCGGGAGTCCGATGCGGCCGCAGATCGATCGGTTGGACCTGGGCTGGGCAGGAGACGGGCCGTACGCGCGCGACGACGACTTCGCCGGGATCCTGGCGGACGTCTTCGGGTGCACCTGCGGGCGGGTCGCAGTCCGCCCCGTGCGGATCGAGCTGTCCCGCTCGCGGTCCGCGGTGGCGGCGGCGTAGGCCGGAGCTCGAGACGGGATAGCCTGTGCCCATGAGCGACGCCCTGACCCGGGAGTGGCTCGAAGCGGACGGCCTGGGCGGCTTTGCCTCGGGCACGGTCGCGGGCATCCGGACCCGGCGCTATCACGCGCTGCTCCTGACCGCCACGACGCCGCCGACCGGGCGCGTCGTCCTCGTCAATGGATTCGACGCCTGGGTCACGACCCCCGCCGGAAGCTGGGCCATCACGTCCCAGGCCTACGGTCCCGACGTGATCCATCCCGACGGCGCCTCGCGCGCCGACGGCTTCGCGCTCGAGCCCTGGCCGCGCTGGACCTTTTCGCTCCCGGACGGCACCCGGATCGCCCAGGAGATCTTCGTGCCCAGGGACGCCTCCGCGGCGGCCGTCGCCTGGAAGCTCCTCTCCGGGACCGGCGCCGTGAGGCTCGAGGTCCGGCCGTTCCTCTCCGGCCGCGACTACCACTCGCTCCATCACGAGAATCCCGACTTCCGCTTCGAGACCGAAGGAGAGGCCTCCTCGGACGGGCACGTGCGCTTCCGGCCCTATGCCGACCGTCCCGCGATCGCGATGCGCGTCAACGGCACGTACGCGCACGGGCCGGACTGGTACCGCAACTTCCTCTACGCCGAGGAGCGCGCCCGCGGCCTCGACTTCACCGAAGACCTCGCGTCGCCGGGTACGTTGCGATTCGACCTCTCCGCCGGGGAGGGGATCTGGCTCATGGCCGCCGAGGGCCACGAGGCGGCGCTCGGCTCGGGCAGGGCCGAGGCGGCCCTCGAGTCCCTTCGCGCCGCGGAGCGTGCGCGCCGCGCCGCCTTCCCGACCCGCCTCGAGCGTTCCGCGGACGCCTACCTCGTCCGGCGCGGCGCGGGAAAGACGGTCGTCGCCGGGTACCCCTGGTTCACCGACTGGGGCCGCGACACCTTCATCGCGCTGCGCGGCCTGTGCCTCGCCACGGGGCGGCTCGACGAGGCCGGCGAGATCCTCGTCCAGTGGGCCGGCGCCGTCTCGGAGGGCATGCTGCCGAACCTCTTTCCCGACGGGAAAGTCCAGCCCGAGTTCAACTCCGTCGACGCCTCGCTCTGGTATCTCATCGCCGTGCACGAGTACTTCCAGGCCCGCGCGGCGGCCGGCCGGCGCGTCGCGGGCACCGAGCGTAAGGCCCTCCAGGAAGCCTTCGGCGCGATTCTCTCCGGCTACGCCCGCGGCACGCGCTTCGGGATCCGCGCCGACTCGGACGGCCTGCTCGCGGCCGGAGTGCCCGGGGTTCAGCTGACCTGGATGGACGCGAAGGTGGGCGACTGGGTCGTCACGCCCCGCATCGGCAAGCCCGTCGAGATCCAGGCCCTCTGGTGGAACGCGTTGAAGATCGCGGACGGCTTCACCGACGCCTTCCGCGACCTCCTCGCGAAGGCGACCGACTCCTTCGAGAAGCGCTTCTGGAACGAGGCCGAGGGCCATCTCCACGACGTCGTCGACGTCGACCACCGGCCCGGAACCGCCGATGCGACGCTGCGGCCGAACCAGATCTTTGCCGTCGGAGGGCTGCCGTTCCCGCTCGTGACGGGGGAGCGCGCGCGGCGGATCGTCGACGCCGTGGAGGCGCGCCTCGCGACGCCGCTCGGCCCGCGGACCCTGCCGCCCGATCACCCGGATTACCACCCGCGCTACGTCGGCGGCCCGCTCGAGCGCGACGGCGCATACCACCAGGGGACCGTCTGGCCGTACCTGCAGGGGGCCTTCGCCGACGCCTGGGTGCGCGTGCGCGGCGGCGGCGCCGCGGCCGTCGCCGAGGCTCGCGACCGGTTCCTGGCTCCGCTCCTGGCGCACCTGGACGAGGCCGGCCTCGGCCACGTTTCCGAGATTGCGGACGCCGACCTTCCCCACACGCCCCGCGGCTGCCCCTTCCAGGCCTGGTCGCTCGGGGAGCTCATCCGCCTGGATCGGGTCATCCTCGCCACGCCACCGGCGCCTCGAAACGCCCGCCGTAACACGGCATCCAAAGCCCGAAAATGACGGAGAGAAAAACCGACCTCGACCCGGAACGCCTCCGCCTCGACGAGGACCGGAAGCGCGCGAAGAACTGGAAGCGCTGGGGGCCCTACCTCTCGGAGCGCCAGTGGGGGACGGTGCGCGAGGACTACAGCCCGCACGGCACCGCCTGGGACTCCTTCCCGCACGAGCACGCGCGCTCGCGGACCTACCGCTGGGGCGAGGACGGCCTGATGGGCATCTCCGATCGCCACCAGTACGTCTGCTTTGCGATCGCGCTCTGGAACGGGAAGGACCCGATCCTCAAGGAGCGGCTCTTCGGCCTGACGGGCTCCCAGGGCAATCACGGCGAGGACGTCAAGGAGTGCTACTACTACCTCGACTCGACGCCGACGCACTCCTACATGAAGGCGCTCTACAAGTACCCGCAGCGCGAGTTCCCGTACCAGCAGCTCCTCGACGAGAACCGGCGGCGCACCCGCAACGACCCGGAGTTCGAGCTCGTCGACACGGGCCTCTTCGACGACGACCGTTACTTCGACGTCTTCACCGAGTACGCAAAGGTCTCGCCCGACGACATCCTGATCCGCGTGCGCGTTTTCAACCGCGGGCCGGAGGCGGCGACGGTCCACGTTCTGCCGACCGTCTGGTTCCGCAACACGTGGTCGTGGGGCCTCGGCACGCGCCGGCAGCGCATGCGCGCCGGCGAGGCGCACACGGGCTACGCGACGATCGACGTCGACAGCGAGTACTACGGCCGGCTCGCCCTGCAGTGCGAGGGTGCGCCGGAGCTCCTCTTCACGGAGAACGAGTCGAACGCCCGGCGGCTCTGGGACACGGAGAACGACTCGCTGCACGTCAAGGACGGCATCCACGACTTCGTCGTCCACGGCGCGAAGGACGCCGTCAACGCCGACGGGGTCGGATCGAAGGGCTCCGCCCGTTACCTCCTGGCGATCCCGGCAGGGGAGTCGGCGGTCGTGCGCCTGCGCCTCTCGCGCGCCGCCGCCTGCCGAGAATCCGTTCGGTCCCGAGTTCGACGAGCTCTTCGAGACGCGGATCCGGGAGGCCAACACGTTCTATGACGCGCTCGCGACCCCGGACCTCACCGAGGACGCCCGCGCGGTGCAGCGCCAGGCTTTCGCCGGGATGCTGTGGTCGAAGCAGTTCTACCACTACGACGTCGCGCGCTGGCTGCGCGGGCGACCCCGCGGGACCCGAGCCTCCGAAGGAGCGCCTCCGCGGCCGCAACGCGGAGTGGACCCATCTCTTCAACGCCGACGTCGTGTCGATGCCGGACAAGTGGGAGTATCCCTGGTACGCCGCGTGGGACCTGGCGTTCCACTGCATCCCGCTCGCCCTCGTCGACCCCGACTTCGCCAAGCAGCAGCTCGTGCTTCTGCTACGCGAGTGGTACATGCATCCCAACGGGCAGCTCCCGGCCTACGAGTGGGCGATGGGCGACGTGAACCCGCCGGTCCACGCGTGGTCGGCGTGGCGCGTCTACAAGATCGACAAGAAGCGGACGGGCCAGGGCGACCGCAAGTTCCTCGAGCGCGTCTTCCACAAGCTCCTTCTGAATTTCACGTGGTGGATCAACCGGAAGGACGCCGAGGGCAAGAACGTCTTCCAGGGCGGATTCCTCGGGCTCGACAACATCGGCGTGTTCGACCGCTCGGCGCCGCTGCCGACGGGCGGCCACATCGAGCAGTCCGACGCGACGAGCTGGATGGGCATGTACTGCCTCAACATGCTCGCGATCGCCCTCGAGCTCGCCAAGGACGATTCCGCCTACGAGGACGTCGCCTCCAAGTTCTTCGAGCACTTCGTCTACATCTGCCGCGCGATGAACAACATCGGCGGGGAGGGCATCGAGCTCTGGAACCGCGAAGACGGGTTCTTCTACGACGTGCTGGATCTACCCGACGGCCGGAAGTTCCCGATGAAAGTCCGCTCGATGGTGGGTCTCATACCGCTCTTCGCGGTCGAGACGCTCTCCTCCGACACGATCGACCGGCTGCCCGGCTTCAAGCGCCGCATGCAGTGGTTTCTCGAGAACCGGCCCGATTTTGCCCAGCACGTGGAGACCGAGACGACGCAGGACGGCAAGGTGCGCCGCTTCTTCTCGCTCGTCAACCGGGAGCGGCTCAAGTCGATCTGCCGGTATCTTCTCGATGAAAGCGAGTTCCTCTCGCCGCACGGCATCCGCGCCGTCTCGCGCCACCACCGTGACCATCCCTACGTCCTCGACGTCATGGGCATGGAGCACCGCGTCGACTACGAGCCGGCCGAGTCCTCGACCGGGCTCTTCGGCGGCAACTCGAACTGGCGCGGGCCGGTGTGGTTTCCGGTCAACTACCTGATCATCGAGTCGCTCCAGAAGTTCCACTTCTACCTGGGCGACTCCTACAAGGTCGAGCTGCCCCACGGATCGGGCCAGATGAAGAGCCTCTGGGACGTCGCCGGAGAGCTCTCGCGCCGGTTGAACCGCATCTTCCTGCGTGACGAGGACGGTCGGCGGCCGGTCTTCGGGGGCGCGCACAAGCTGCAGACCGACCCGCACTTCCAGGACCACGTCCTCTTCTACGAGTACTTCCACGGCGACAACGGCGCCGGCATCGGAGCGAGCCACCAGACCGGGTGGACCGGGCTCGTGGCCAAGCTCATCCAGCAGAGCGGGCAGTAGGCCCGAAACGCCGGGCCCCGTCCGGCATCCCAACAGTCATGAAAGCCATTGCGGTCATTCCCGGAACCCCCGACTCGATCCACCTGCGCGAGGCGCCCAAGCCCTCGCTCGACGAGGTCCCCGGCGGGCGCGGCGTGCTCGTCCGCGTCCTGCACGTGGGCGTCGACGGCACGGACAAGGAGATCAACGCCGCCGAGTACGGCGCGCCCCCGGCCGGACACGACTACCTGATCCTCGGCCACGAGAGCTTCGGCCGGGTCGAGGCGGTCGGGCCGAACGTGCGAGGCCTTTCGCCCGGCGACTACGTCGTCGCCTCGGTGCGGCGCCCGGGCACGAGCCTCTACGATGCGATCGGCCTGCAGGACATGACGACCGACGACTCGTACTTCGAGCGCGGCATCAACCTGCTCCACGGCTATCTCGCGGAGTACTACGTCGACGGGGCGGAGTTCATGGTGAAGATCCCGGAGCGGCTCAGGTCGGTCGGAGTCCTCATGGAGCCGACGAGCGTCGCCGAGAAGGCGATCGGCCAGGCCTACGAGATCCAGCGGCGGCTCAAGGTCTGGCGCCCGAAGAAGGCCGCGGTCCTGGGGACCGGCACGCTAGGTCTCCTCGCCTCGATGATCCTGAAGCTCCGCGGCCTGGAGGTCACGGCCTTCGGCCTGCAGGAGGCGCCCTACCGCAACTCGGAGCTTCTCGAGCAGATCGACGTCCGCTACGTCTCGACGAAGACGACGAGCCTCCGGGAGGCGGCTGGGGCCTTCGGTCCCTTCGACCTGATCCTGGAAGGCACGGGCTACTCGCCGCTCGTCTTCGAGGCAATGGAGGTGCTGGCCAAGAACGGCGTCCTCGCCATGGTCTCCGTCACGGGCGGGGACCGGAAGATCGAGGTGCCGGCCGACCGCATCAACCAGGGCTTCGTCCTCGGCAACAAGGTCGCGGTCGGAAGCGTCAACGCCAGCCGCGAGGACTTCGAGCAGGGCGTGGCGGACCTCGCGCAGGCCGAGCTGTCGCATCCGGGCTGGCTCGGAAGGCTGCTGACCCATCCGGTCAAGGGCCTCGAGAACTATCGCGAGCTGCTCGGCCACCTGACCTCCGGTAGCGGGGTCATCAAGGCCTACTGCGAAGTCGCCGAATAACCGAAAGATCATGGGGTCAGGTCTCGATTCTTCGGATCTGGCCTCCCGGATCGCGGGGCGGAGGGCGGCGCTTTCCGAGAGCCGGGCCGCCCTCGTCGCGATCTCGGGGATCGACGCTTCCGGCAAGGGCTGGGTCGCCTCGCGGCTTTCGGCGGCCCTGGAGTCCCGGCGCCTGCGCGTCGCCGTCACGGGTGTCGACGGCTGGCTGAATCTGCCGCCGAAGCGGTTCGACCCGGAGAACCCCGCCGAGCACTTCTACCTCCACGCGATCCGGTTCGAGGAGATGTTCGAGCGGCTGATCCTGCCCCTGCGCGACCGGCGGTCGATCCGCCTCGTGGCGGACTACACGGAGGAGACGGCGACCGCGTACCGGAAGCACGTCTACGCCTGGGACGACGTCGACGTCATCCTCCTGGAGGGCATCTATCTCCTCCGCCCCGAGTTCCTCCCGCGCTACGACCTCGCGGTCTGGATCGACTGCACCTTCGAGACGGCGATCGAGCGGGCGGTCGCGCGCGGCCAGGAGGGGCTGCCGCCGGCCGAGACCATCCGGGCCTTCCGGACGATTTACCTGCCCGCGCAGGAAATCCACTTCGCGCGCGACGGTCCGAAAGAAGCGGCCGACTTCGTCGTGGTCAACGACCCGAGGCTCGAGCCGGGGGACGTGAAGGTCAGCGGTCGAACCAGAGGAACTGGTACGACACGCTGTAGGTCGTGAAGTCCGCTCCGATGCGCGTCGTGGCGCCCTTCGCCCAGAAGAGCTTCAGCGATTGCCGCCGCCCGAGCGGCACCGACCCGGTCAGGCTGATGCGGGCGTTCTCCTGCAGGTCCGCGCGGGGCTGGCCGTCGAGGCTCGTCTCGCCGCCCGTGTAGTAGGTGCCGCTGACGGCGAGCCACAGGCGCGGCCGGAAGGTATAGCTGACGTGGCCCTGGAAGGCCCAGATGGGTTTCTGCGTCCGGACCTGTCCGCCGAAGAAGTCGTCGTTCGTCGTGAAAAACCAGACGCCGGCGTAAGTCTCGAATGCCCACTTCCCCAGAGGTTGCGACAGGCCGAGCTCCGTCTTGAAAGCCCATCGGTTGCCGCCGATGTTGATGAGCTTGTCGGGCATGTACTCTCCGGTCGGCGCCACCGTGACCAGGTTGAACCCCAGGGTCGTCGACGGCTTGTGGGCCGCGAACTCGCCCGGGGTCATCGCCGGGCCGCCCAGCAGGTTCACCGTCAGCCGCGACTGCAGGTCGGCGAAGCCCGAGCGCGTGATCCGGCGCTGCTCCTCGTTGACCTCGCCCTCCACGGAGCCCCAGACGTAAGGCACCGCGAGGCCGGCGCTCGCGGAGCGGCCGAAGAGGCTGAAGGTGCGCAGGTAGACAAGGGTCCCGGAGTTGATCTTCGCCGTGACGTCCGAGAAGGGGAGCGAGGCGTCGAAGACGATGGCCCCGGTCTGATAGCCGTAGCTGGCGATCGCGAAGTTGGCGCCCGTGGGGTTGGGCGAGTAGGCCCGGGGCTCGAGGGACTGCGCCGCGGCGCGAGCCGTTCCCAGGGCGGCGAAGATCGCCACGGCCAGGAGCCCGGGGTCCAACGAGAGCAGGCGGCCGAATCGCATGCGTTCGGGCGCGGACTCTATCAGGGGGCCGGCGTCACGGGGTCCCGCGGCACACAACTTCACGGGACCTTGGGGCGGGGCAGGTTCGGGATGTGATGCAATGTCGTCAGAGATCCAAACCGGTGGCGGACGCGACGCCTCGGAGCTCCGTCCAAACTCGAGAAAGCGAGGAGAGCGACCCATGAGACGCGTCGACAGGACCAGTCTGACGCTCCTGGCGCTGATGGCCGTCGCACCGGCCGTGGCGCAGCAGGTCACGGGCGAGCTCGGTTCGCCGAGCGCCACGACTTCGATCAACGGCCAGCAGCTCCCGCCGCCGCCTCCGAAGTTCGGCGGCGTCATCAAGGAGAGCGCGAAGGACTCGAAGCCGTGGTGGCCGCCCCGCGTCGTGCCCCCGATTGGCGCGCCCAACGTGCTCCTGATCATGACCGACGACCAGGGCTACGGTGTTTCCGGCACTTTCGGCGGCGTCATCCCGACACCGGCCCTCGACCGTGTCGCGAAGGCGGGTCTGCGCTACACGCACTTCAACTCCACCGCTCTCTGCTCGCCGACCCGGGCGGCGCTGATCACGGGACGCAACCACCACGCGGTGGGCTTCGGCGTGATCTCGGAGCTGTCGACGGGCTATCCGGGCTACGACTCGATCATCGGCGTGGAGAACGCGACGATCGGCCGAATCCTCTCCGACAACGGCTACGCCACGTCCTGGTTCGGCAAGAACCACAACACGCCCGGCTTCCAGTACAGCGCCTCCGGCCCCTTCGACCAGTGGCCGACGGGGATGGGCTTCCAGTACTTCTACGGCTTCATGGGCGGCGAGACCGACCAGTGGCAGCCGTACCTCTTCAAGGGCACGTCCCAGGTCTTCCCGTGGGTCGGCAAGCCCGGGTACAACCTGACGACGGATCTCGCGGATGAGGCGATCGCGCACATGCGGGGGCTCAACGCGGCCGCGCCCGACCAGCCCTTCTTCGTCTACTACGTTCCCGGCGGCAGCCACTCGCCGCACCAGCCGACGAAAGAGTGGATCGAGAAGTTCAAGGGCAAGTTCGACATGGGCTGGAACGTCCTCCGCGACCAGATCTTCGCCAACCAGAAGCGGCTCGGCGTCATCCCGTCGAACGCGAAGCTCACCGAGTGGCCGGACGTTCTGCCGAAGTGGGAGTCGCTCTCGTTCGAGAAGAAGAAGCTCTTCGCCCGCCAGGCCGAGGTCTACGCCGCCTACACGGCCTACACCGACCACGAGATCGGCCGGGTCATCCAGGCGGTCGAGGACATGGGCAAGCTCAACGACACGCTGATCATCTACATCGACGGCGACAACGGCACGAGCCCCGAGGGCACCCTGTCCGGCACGTTCAACCAGATGACCGCCTACAACGGCATCCTGGACGCGCCCATGCCCCTGCAGCTCCTGCACTACGAGGACTGGGGCTCCGCGGAGACCTACCCGCACATGGCGGTCGCCTGGTCGTGGGCCTTCGACACGCCGTTCAAGTGGACCAAGCAGGTGGCCTCGCACTTCGGCGGGACCCGGCAGGGTCTCGCGATTTCCTGGCCCGGCCACATCAAGGACGTGGGCGGCCTGCGCCACCAGTTCCACCACATGATCGACATCGTGCCGACGATTCTCGAAGCCACGGGGATCAAGGCGCCGACGATGGTCGACGGCATCGCGCAGAAACCGATCGAGGGCGTGAGCATGGCGTATACGTTCGATGCGTCGAACGCCAACGCCCCGTCGACCCGCAAGACCCAGTACTTCGAGATGGCCGGCAACCGCGGGATCTACCACGAGGGCTGGTACGCCAATACGCATCCGCCCGTGCCGCCATGGGAGCTGAACGCGAAGTTCCCCGAAGTCGACCAGTACCGCTGGGAGCTCTACAACCTCACCGAGGACTACTCCCAGTCGAACGATCTCGCGGCGAAGATGCCCGACAAGCTCAAGCAGATGCAGGCACTCTTCCAGCAGGAGGCGGTCAAGTACCAGGTCCTGCCGCTCGACAACTCGCAGTTCCAGCGCGCGATCGCTCCGCGGCCGAGCGCCGTCGCGGGGAAGACCGTTTTCACCTACGTCGGCGAGAACCCGGGCATTCCGGTCGGCAACTCGCCGAGCGTCCTGAACAAGTCGTTCACGATCACGGCCGAGATTGAAATTCCCAAGGGTGGCGGCGACGGCATGATCGTCACCGAGGGCGGCCGATTCGGCGGCTACGGGCTGTACATCCTCAAGGGCAAGCCGGTCTTCACCTACAACCTCCTCGATCTCGAGCGGTTCCGCTGGGAGGGCGGCGTGGGCGCCCGCGACTGGATGGGCGATTCCCTCAAGCAGGGCAAGCACACGATCGTCTTCGACTTCACGTACGCGGGCCCCGGCATCGCGAAGGGCGGAACGGGCGTGCTGACCGTGGACGGCAAGGAGCTCGCCACGAAGAAGATCGAGCACACGATCCCGTTTCTGCTGCCGCCGGACGAGACCTTCGACGTCGGCGTCGACACGCGGACGGGTGTGGACCGGAGCTACGAGGTCCCGTTCCGGTTCAACGGCAAGATCGACAAGCTCACGATCAAGCTCGGACCATCGCAGCTCGCGGCGGAGGACCATCGCAAGGCGCAGGAGGCGATCGCCCGCGCCGGGGACTAGGGGACAATCGCTTCTCGAACGACGCGGGGAGGTCATCCGTGAACGAGCCGGCATCGGGCGCTTCGAGGAAGGTTCTCGTCTTCTCGGCCGTGGCCGAAGTCTCGACCGGCCTGGTTCTGATGCTCGACCCGGCGATGCTGGCGCGGTTGCTGCTCGGCGCCGAGCTCACGGGCGTCGGGCCGGTCCTCGCCCGATGCTTCGGCGTCGCGCTGGTGGCGCTGGGGCTGGCGCCGGCCTTCCGGACCCTGCTCATCTACAACGCGCTGATCGCGCTTTACCTCGCTTATCTGGGCGCGTCCGGGCAGGCGAGCGGACCCCTGCTGTGGCCGGTGGTGGCCCTCCACGCCGCCGTGGCCCTGCTTCTGGCCTGGACCGGCCGGAGGGCCCCGGCGTAGATCCCCCGAAACCCCCGGGCGGGAAGACCTGAAAGACGATGGGGTCAGGTCTGGAATCTCCATCTCGTTCGGACAGCCCGAGACCGAAAAATCGAGACCTGACCCCCGAAACTTTCGGGCGGGGGGCGGCATCGGAGGAGCGATGCCCAATCCTCGCAGGAAGATCGTGATCGTGGGAGGCGGCTTCGGGGGCGTGTACGCGGCGCTGGAGCTCGACAAGTGGCTCTTCCGGCACCCGGACGTCGACGTGACGATCGTGAACCGGGACAACTTCTTCCTGTTCACGCCGATGCTCCACGAGGTCGCCGCGAGCGATCTCGACATCACCAACATCGTCAACCCGGTCCGCAAGCTGGTTTCGAACATGGAGTTCTTCGACGGGGACGTCGAACGACTCGACCTCGAGGCGCGGACCGTCACCGTCTCGCACGGCGACGGCCACACGCACGAGCTGCCTTACGACCACCTCGTGCTGTCGCCCGGGTCGGTGACGAACTTCTTCAATCTGCCGGGCCTCGAGGAGCGAGCGATCACGATGAAGTCGCTCGGGGACGCGATCACGCTCCGAAACCGGATGATCCAGCAGCTCGAAGAGGCGGAGACCGAGTGCGGCGCGCCGGACCGCGACCACCTGATGACCTTCGTCGTCGCGGGCGGAGGATTCGCCGGCGTCGAGACGCTCGCCGGCATGAACGACTTCGTCCACCAGGCGCTGAAGTTCTATCCGCACATCCTGAAGGAGAAGGTCCGGATGGTCCTCGTCCATCCGGGCGAGGTCATCCTGCCGGAGCTCTCGGAGAAGCTCGGCCGCTACGCGCAGGAGAAGCTCGTCCAACGCGGCGTCGAGATCCGCGCGAAGACCAAGGTTGCCGCGGTGACCGAGCGGGGCGTGAGGCTCTCGGACGGGACCGAGATCGACGCCGCGACGATCATCTGGACGGCGGGCACCCAGCCCAACCCGCTGATGAGGACGCTCCCGTGCCGGCTCGAGAAGGGCAAGGTCTGCGTCGACGAGTACCTCCAGGTCCCGGGATTCCCGGGGGTCTGGGCTCTCGGCGATTGCGCCCTGGTGCCGGACGTTCGCACCGGCGGCTTCCACCCGCCGACGGCGCAGCACGCCATCCGGCAGGGAAGGGTTCTGGCTCGCAACATCCTGGCGGAGCTGCGGGGCACCGCCAAGCGCCCGTTCTCCTTCAAGACGATCGGCCAGCTCGCGTCGCTCGGCCGCCGGACCGGCGTTGCCCAGGTCTTCGGCTTCCAGTTCTCCGGGTTCCTCGCCTGGTGGATGTGGCGGACGATCTACCTCATGAAGCTTCCGCGCCTCGAGAAGCGGTTGCGGGTGGCCCTCGACTGGACCTGGGACCTCGTCTTCTCCAAGGACCTCGTCAAATTCCTCTCGCGGCGGCGGGAGACGATCTCCGAGCCGCAGCCGGAAGTCCGCGACGTCATGATGCGCGCCGCGGGATAGCCTGTTCTCGAAGGAGCTCCAATGCCGACGCTGACCGACCGCCTCTCGCGCTTCCGCCGCCTCGTCCTCCGCGTCTCGACGGGCCTGCGCTGGCTTCCGGCGACCGTCGCCCGCCTGACACTCGGCTGGGTGTTCGTGGAATCGGGCTGGGGCAAGCTGCAGAACCTCGAGAAGGTCGTCGCCTTCTTCACGGACCTCGGGATCCCGGCCCCGCAGATCCAGGCGCCGCTCGCCGCCGGGACCGAGTTCGTCTGCGGCGTCCTGCTGCTCCTCGGCCTCGCGACGCGCCTGGCCAGCCTCCCGCTGATCGGGACGATGATCGTCGCGATCCTGACGGCGCGGCGCAGCGAGGTCACCGGGATTTCCGACGTCTTCGGGTTCATCGAGTACCTGTACATTGCCCTCTGTCTCTGGCTCGGAGCGTACGGCGCGGGGCCGATCTCGCTCGACGCGGTCTTCGCGAAGAAGTTCGAGGCGGAGGAGCGGCCGCTCGGCGTGCGCGAGGGGGCCGTCGCCGGCTGATTCCCCCGAGTCGGTGATGCGCGAGCGCCGGCGTTCGTTCGTGGCAAGATAAGGACTCTGAGCGACGCCGGCCCCGACTCCACCGTGAAAGTCCCGCCTCCCCGCGGTTTCGACGTCGTTTGCCTCCCGATCATCGACTGGGGCTTTCGCGTCCAGCGCCCGCAGCAGCTCCTGAAGCCCTTCGCGGCGGACGGGCACCGCGTCTTCTACGCGAAGACGGGCTTTCTCGGGCCTCGACCGCGAGCCGGAGCTCGCGGAGGCCGCCGAGGGCGTCTTCGAGGTCGGCCTGCCCGGCGAGCACGACTTCGACATCTACGGACGGACTCTCGAGGGAGAGACGCTCGACCAGGCGTTTTTCGGAATGTCCGCCCTGGCCGCGCGCCACGCGATCCGGGACGCCGTCGTTCTCGTGCAGTACCCGTCCTGGGAGCCGCTCGCCCGGAGGCTCCGGGACGAGCTCGGCTGGCGGATCGTCTACGACTGCATGGACGAGCACACGGGATTCGGCACGCACGGCCCCGGCACCGCGGCCGACGAGGAACGGCTCGTGCGCGAGGCCGACCTCGTCCTCGCGACCTCGGCCAGGCTCGAGGAGCGACTGCGGGCGTTGCGGCCGGACGTCCTTCGCCTCCCCAACGCCGGAGACGAGCGCCACTTTTCGAGGCTTCCGCCGCGCGGGGACGGGCCGCTCGCGCGGCTGCCGAGACCGGTCGTGGGCTACTACGGCGCCATCTCGGCCTGGTTCGACACGGATGCCGTGCGCACGGCCGCCAGGCGTCATCCGGACTGGTCGTTCGCGCTCATCGGCGACACGCGGGGGGCGGATCTCGGCGACCTGGGGGAGCTCCCGAACGTGCACCTGCTCGGCGAACGGGCCTACGCCGACCTGCCGGCCTACGTTGCGAGCTTCGACGTGTGCACGATTCCGTTCCGGCGCACGCCGCTGACCGAGGCGACCCATCCCGTCAAGATCTTCGAGTACTTCGCGACCGGCAAGCCCGTCGTGGCCCGGCGCCTGCCCGAGCTCGAGCCGTTCGCCGACGTCGTTGAGCTGTACGAGACACCGGAGGAATTCGTGGCGGCGCTGGAGCGCTCGGTCCGCGAGAGCGTGATTGCGGGGGAAAAGCCGGACCGCCGCCGGAAGATCGCGCGCGAGAACACCTGGCAGCAAAGATTCGACACGCTTCGCGGTCGTCTGGCCGATCTCGCTCCGGCCGCGCCGCCCGCGTCTCGCCCTTCGCGCCCTGTTCCGGCGGGCGGGGAGGCCGTCGCTCGCCGGGTGCGGGAAATCCGGCGGCTGAACGGGGTCGTTCGGGAACGGGACGACGGCATCCGGTTCCTGCGGGCCGAGATCGCCGGCCTGCAGGGCGAGGTCGCCAACCGCGAGGATCTCGTGCGTCAGTTGCGCGGCGGCATCCGGGACCTCGAAGCGCAGCTCGCCCGGACCGAGGCAACCTCGGAGGCGCGCGATGCCCACCTTCGGACCGCGCTCGAGGAGCTCAGGCACTGGGAGAACTCGCGGCTGGGGCAACTGCGCCGCGCGGCCTCCCGCCTGCGGGCGGCCCCGGGCTCGGCGCGGCGGGCGCTGGGCCGGGCGACGGCGCCCGGCACGCCGCTCTTCGAAATCGGGCGCCGTACGATCCCGCGCCCGCTCGCGCGATTGCTGCGCCGCACCCTCGCGCCGGTCGCGCAGCCGGAGAAGCTCGTCACGCTCGCGGCCGACGCGCCGCGCGGCCAGGAGGCCGTGCCCGCCGCGCCCTCCGGCCGCTACGACGTCGTCGTCTTCTCGATCATCGACTGGGACTTTCGCTTCCAGCGCCCCCAGCAGCTCGCCACCCAGTTCGGCCGGCATGGCCACCGCGTCCTGTACCTGTCGACCACGAAATTCCTGGCGCCGGACGGTCCGGCGTGGGACCTGACGCGCAAGGCCGAGAACGTCGGGGAGCTTCGCATCCGGTCGCGCCGCGCGCTCGGGATCTACAGCGGCCGCCTCGAGGAGGACGATCTCGAGGCGCTCACGGATGCCTTCGCCTGCGCCGCGCGGGACCTCGCGATGGGCGATACCGTGTGCCTGGTCCAGATTCCGTTCTGGACGCCGCTGGCCGAGCGCCTCCGGGAGCTCCTCGGCTGGCGCGTCGTCTACGACTGCATGGACGAGTGGACCAATTTCCCGGGCTTCGGCCAGAGCGTCCTGTCGCTCGAGGAGAATCTCGTCCGCCGCGCGGACGTGACGGTCGTCTCGGCCGACAAGCTCTTCGACAAGTGGAAGGACGTCGCCCTGCGCATCACGCTCGCCAGGAACGGCATCGACGCCGAGCACTACCGCCGGCTCTACGGTCCGAACGATCTCCTGAAGGACGCCCGGAGGCCGATCATCGGCTACTACGGGGCGCTCGCGTCCTGGGTCGACGTGCCGCTCCTGACGAAGATCGCCGACGCGCACCCCGACGCTACGATCGTTCTGGCCGGCGGCCACTTCGACGTCGACCTTTCGCCGATCGCCTCCCGCCCGAACGTGCGGCTGCTGGGCCAGCGCCCCTACGAGGAGATGCCGAAGCTCCTCTGGAGCTTCGACGCCTGCGTGATTCCGTTTCTCGTCAACGACATCACCGAGGCCACGAACCCGGTCAAGTTCTACGAGTATCTCTACGGCGGCAAGCCCGTCGTCGCGCCGGCCCTGACGGAGCTCCTGCCCTACGAGGACGTCTCCTATCTCGCGCGCGGGCACGACGAGTTCCTGGCGCAGCTCGCGCGGGCGCTCGACGAGCCGAAAGACGATCCCCGCCGCGCGAAGCGACGGCAGGTCGCCGAGGCGAACGACTGGGCGCATCGCTACGAGACCATCGACGCCGGCCTTTCGGAGGCGCACCCGCTCGTGTCGGTCGTCGTCGTCACCTACGGGGGCCTCGAGCTGACGAAGGCCTGCCTCGAGTCGCTCGCGCGCGAGACCTGGCCGCGGATGGAGATCCTCGTTGTCGACAACGCCTCGAGCGACGGCACGCCGGAGCACCTTCGGGAGGCCGCGGCGCGCGATCCGCGGATCCGCACGATTTTCAACGCCGAGAACCGCGGCTTCGCGGCCGCCAACAACCAGGGCATCGCGGCCTCCCGCGGCGAGGTCGTCGTCCTCTTGAACAACGACACGGTCGTCCCGCCCGGCCTCATGGGCATGCTCGCGCGGCACCTCCGGCGGGACCCTTCGATCGGCCTCCTGTGTCCCACGACGAACTTCTGCGGCAACGAGGCCCGCGTCGAGCCGGACTACGCGGACATCTCCGGCCTGCCCGCTTACGCCGCCCGCCGGGCCGACCGGCACCGCGGACGCGTCTTCGACATCGGGGTCGCCGCCATGTACTGCGTCGCCGCCCGCCGGGCCGTTCTCGACGACGTCGGGCCCCTGGACGAGGCCTACGGGGTCGGCATGTTCGAGGACGACGATTTCGCCGTCCGCATGCGCGCGAAGGGCTACCGCGTCGCCTGCGCGGAGGACGCCTACGTCCACCACGTCGGGCAGGGCGCCTTCCGCAAGCTCTCGCCCGAGGCCTACGACGCGCTCTGGAAGAAGAACCAGGCCTACTTCGAGAAGAAGTTCGGCGTCGCCTGGCAGAAGCACACCCCCCGCGAAGGGGTGACCGCGGCCGTCTCCAAGGTCGGCCGGGACTGACGGGCTAGCCCGCCAGGCGAGTCGCCCTCCGCCGCAGGCCGAGGGCGGCGGCGAGCAGAAGGGCCGCCGCGGAGATCGCGCCCCCGATCCAGAGGGGCTTCGGGCGAAACTCGAATCGGACCGTGTGCGAGCCGGCCGGGACCGCCGCTCCCGTCAAAGCGTAGTTCACCCGGAGGGCGGCGTCCCCTCGGCCGTCGACGATTGCCTCCCAGCCCGGGTAGTGCGACTGGCTCAGGACGAGGATGCTCGGTTCGGAGGCCTCGAGGCGGACGGTCGTCGCGTTGGGACCGCGTTCGATCCGCGTGACCGTCGACGGGCCGGGCCGGCCGGGCCCGGGAGCTCCCGCCTTCGAGACGGCGCCGGCGGCGTCCCTCTGGTCGATGACGACAGCCCGCTGGGGATCGAAGGCTGCCGACGTGACCCGGTCGAGCTGGGCGCGCTGGGTCGCGAACGCCTCGAGCCCCGTCGCGGGCACGAGGAACGCCCTCGGAAGGACTTTCCGGTTCTCGAAGACCCGGACGCCGGCGTCGGAGAAAACGAGGCGAAACCGCTCGGGCTGCGCGGCGAGAGTGTCCGCGCTCGCGTTCCAGGTCGTCGCGACCAGGTACTTCACGTTCATCAGGTCGAGGACGCGATCGCGGCGCTGGACGATCCGTTCGCTGAGGAGAGCCGGGGCGTGGTCCTGGAAGCCGAGTGTGGCGAGGAGGCTCTTCGTGCGGCGCATCACCACGTTGAACCCGCCCGCCGATTCGAGGCCGTACATCATCTCGAAGCTCGATCCATACGTGGCGTCGACCGAGGTCACGCGAACCGGCCCGGGGTCGCGGCGCAGGAACGTCATCGTCGGCGACGGAGGATAGATCCAGGCCGGCGTCGTGAAGGGGATGAACTTGTAGCTCGCCGTGACGAGATCGAGCACGCAGAAAACGGCGGCGAGCAGAGTGAAACGCCGAGCGTCGAGGACGCCCGACAGTCCCGCGGCGAGCAGGAGGGCGGCCGCTCCGAGCGCGGCGGCGGAGCCGCCAGGCCCGCGGGCCCAGGCGGCGGCGGAAACCGGCGGCGCGGCCGAGGCGTGGCCCAGCAACCACGCCAGGCCGAGGCCGCAGGGCACGAGCGCCGTGGCGAAGAGGAGCCACCAGCGTGCGGGCCGGCGTCTCGCCGCGGCGAGGGATTCCCCGAGGGCCGACATTCCGAGGGCGGCGAGGATTGCCAGTGACAGGTCGGCGACCCCGAGCAGCCGCCCGTTCGGTATTCCGCGGAGGACGGGCGTGTGGAGGGAGAGCCAGTAGATCGGGCCGAAGCCGTAGACGATCTGCAGGGCGGCGGCGAGCAGGAGGACGAAAAAGACGGCGTCGCGCCGCTTGCGATGGAGCAGGGCGAGGGGAGCGAGGAGCAGGGTCAGCATTCCCGCGTAGGCCGCGCCCTCGGGAATGGGAACGCCCGCGGAGTTCGGGCTCGCCCGGAGGTCGCGGGACAGGAAGGCCGCCATCTCGCGCAGGGGCTTGGGAGGCCACGCGTCGTCCAGTCCCCGGTCGAGCGTTCCGATGAACTCGAGGGTCGGCAGGATCAGGACGGCGGCGAGGCCGAGCGCGAGCAGTCCCGAGGCCGTAAAGAGGGCGACGAAACGCCCGCGCGCCGCGGCGGTTCGGTGGTCGGGCGAAGGCAGCGCGAGCCGGTAGAAGAAGAACAGCAGTCCGACGAGCGTCACGTGGGCCGCGCTTTCCGGCTGGCCGGCGAGGACCGGAAGCGCGAAGGCCGCACCCGCGAGGGCAACCGACGCGCGCTCCGGCAGGCGCTCGAGGCGGTCGACCGCCACGAGGACGAGGGGGAGCCACAGAACCGTGTCGAGGTGGGGCCGGGTCTGGAATGCCGTGGTCCATCCGCAGAACGCGAAGATCACGCCCGCCGTCAGCGCTCCGAGGTCCGATGCGCCGAGTCTTCGGGCGAGGAGGGCCGCGAGGAGTCCGGCGAGGACCGTACGGATCAGGAAGGACAGGCCCCACGCGGCGGGAGTGGGCAGCGCGGCGTACACGAGATTGACCGGATAGAAGAGCCCCGTCTGGGGGTCCGCCTGAAAGGGCGCCCCGAGGAACAGGGCCGGATTCCACAGAGGCATCGTTCCGCTCGCGAGGGCGCGCCGCGTGAACGCCTTCCAGGGGTACAGCTCGGTGACGAGGTCGCCCATCTCCGCGTGGGGCGGGAGCGGCCTGGGGCCGGGGAATGTGGACTGCAGCGACTCCCACGGCGGAAACTGCACGACGAGGTCGGCGGGGAACGGGACGCGCCCGGCGAGCATCGGCCAGTAGCAGAGCAGCGCGAGAAACGCGAGAACGACCAGATGCAAAAGCGCCGGCGTGCGGCGGCTCGGGCTTCTCATCGGGCGGGCATGCTCAGCGCGGCTCCCGCCGTGTGGCAACGAGCGTCCGAATGGAGTAAGGTCGAAGGCCCATGGTGACTCCCGTCGATCCTCCCATGCCTGCCGTCGATCCCAAAGAGCCCAAGAGGGCCAACTGGCAGGCCTACGAGGCGAGCGCCGCCGCCGGCGAGCTCGTCGCGGCGCACAAACCCGTCCAGCTCTACCTCGAGATCACGTCCCGCTGCAATCTGCGCTGCCAGAAGTGCGGCTTTGCGTGGGACCCCTCGCTCGCCAAAAACGGCCGGGACATCGCGTGGCCGCTTCTGGCGCGCATGGAAGACTTCTTCGCGGCCGCGACCGAGGTCTACACCTTCGGATACGGCGAGATGTTTCTCTATCCGGAGCTCGCGCCGCTCGTCACCGTCCTCAAGAACCATCACTGCCGCGTCTCCGGGGTCACGAACGGCACGATGATCCGGCCCGCGGACGTCGTGTGGCTCGTCGCGACCGGCTACGACCACCTCGCCTTTTCGATCGACGGCTCGACCGAAGAAACGATGCAGACCCTGCGGGGCGCGAGCCACGCGAAGATCCTGAACGTGCTGCGCCTGATCCACGAGGAGAAGGCGCGGCGCCGGGCGTCGCTTCCCAACATCGTGGTCAACTTCGTCGCGCAGGCCGACAACTACAGGGAGCTCCCGGAGCTGGCGCGGCAGCTCGCGCCGCTCTCGATCTACTTCCTGGGGGTCAATCCGCTGCACCACTTCTCGGGCACGGAGGACGGGTACGGCCGTTACTACGAACAGTACCGACTGGGTCACGTCCCGAGAGAGGAGTTCGAGGCCGTCGTCGCCGAGGCCCGCGGCACGGCCGAAGCTGCCGGAATGATCTTCGAGAGTTTCGTGAACCCGGAGTTCGAGTGGCCTTCCCGCGACGCCCTCCCGAACTCCGCCTCGCTCCACGTCCACCTCGCTCCGGAGGCGCCGCCGGATCCCCCGGCGGCGGCCGGCGCGGAGCCACCCCCTTCACGGCTCGAGGGCACGTCCGAGCTGCCGGTGCTGCCGCCGCCGCCACCCGCCGTTCCGGCGCCGGCCGCGGGACTCGCGCCGATGTACTGCCACTACCCGTGGACGACGCTCTACCTGTCCGCTTCCGGGACCGCCAAGGTGTGCTGCTACATGGCCGTCAACGAGGGTCTCGGGTCCTTCACCGGCGAGGGCGGGATCGAGAGCGTCTGGAACGGTCCGGCGCTCCAGTCGGTCCGGGAGCACATCCGGGACGGGCGCGTTCATCCCGCCTGCCGCCAGTGCGTCGTCCATCGTTCGTTCGAGAACCACGCGGCCGCGATGAACCCGATCCGGCAGGAGCTGACTCCGCTCCCGGTGGTCCTGCCGCCGCCCCCGCCCCCGGTGGTTCTGCCGCCGCCTCCGCCCCCCGAACCGCAACCGACCGGGCTCAAACGGCTTCTGCGCAAGCTACGCGCAGCCGCGGGTCCGAGCGGGGATTCCGCGGCCGGCGCCTGAAGCCCTAGGCTCGGGACCGCATCCAGAGGCTCCCGCCTCCCGGCATGACGCCGGGAAGGTCGGGAATGAAGGCGCGCAGGAGCTCGGGCGAGCGCTTCTCCAGGAAGTGGACGCCGACCAGGATCTCGAACTTGGAGCTGTTGGCGAGCAGCGCCGCCAGCACGTACTGCTCGTTCCAGTAGCAGAGGGCACCCTCCGACCAGTACCGCTGGTATTCGTAGGGGAGGCAGATGTCGTGGATCTGCACGAGCACTCCGGCGGGCAGGCGCGGGAGGATGCGCAGGAAGAGATGGTTCACGTCCGAGCCGGTCTTGGAGATGTGGGACCCGTCGATGAAGAGGATGTCCGAGGGCTCGAGGGACAGAAATGTCGAGTCGGGAGCCTCCTGGACCGTCATCCGATGGATCTCGAGCTCGCCCTCGACGCCCTGCAGCCACGCCGGCGGGTGGGGCTCGATGCAGACGATGGAGCCTCCGCCGCCGCCGTCGCGCAGGGCCAGGCGCGCGAGCTTCGTCGAGTGCCCGGACCCGACCTCGACGATCCGTTTCGGCCGGAAGCGGCGGATGAGCGTGTAGTAGAGCGCCGCGTCCGCGTGGCTGAACTGTTCGTTGTTCCAGTGATAGACGGAGTCGTCCGTCGGTGACGGGTCGACCGGCAGCGCCCCGAGCGCCTCTCGAAACCCGGGAGTCTCGTCGAGGAACGCTCGCTGGGCTTCGAGATCGAACGTTCCGCACGACGGGAACGTGTCGTCCCAGACGCTCGCGGGAAGGTCCTTCGGCGAGAAGACCGGCGTGTAGAAGAAATCCGGAACGATCTGCAGCCGCTTCTCGCGCGAGTGCCGGTGCAGGTCCCGGAGCGCCGGAAACCAGCCGGGATTCTCGGGGTCGAAGCCGAGGCCCTGCACGATCTCGTCGAAGGCCGCCTCCGGGGTCTGCGCCCTCGCCGGTTCCGGGACCGGCTCGGGGGCGGCGGGTTCCGGCACCGGCTCGGGTGGCGCCGCCGCGTCCCTGGCGCTCGCGTCCGCGCGCGTCGCGCCCCCGGCGGCAGCGGCGAGAAACAGCGGTCCGGCGAGAAGGAGCAGGGCGGCGAAGGGCTTGATCGGACGCAGGGGGTCCCCGTCCGGGAGCCCCCGGAGCAGCACCGACTGCGGGGCCGCCCAACCCCTCAGGTCCACGTCGGTCCAGTCGAGCGTTCGAGGTTCGGCGCTGCCCCAGGGCTGCGGCGCCGGGATGGTCGCGGGCCCGCCCGTGAGCCACCTCCGCAGCAGGCGAGCGTTGAAGGCCACGTGGTTCCAGGTCGGGTCCCCCTGGATCGCCTGGAGGGACAGCGGCGTCGATCGCTGCGCCACGCCGTTCAGCGCCCCGTACTGGAAGAGCGCGCCGAGGGCCGAGACGCCGAAGCCCGCGACGGCCGCGACGAGGACGCCCGCGCGAAGGGGTCCCGAGAACGTCCGGCCTCGAAGCGTCGAAGCGAGACACAGGACGAGCGGCGCCACGGCGCAGAGCAGATACCGGGGCCCCCACGTCTCGTCGGCCCACGGCCGGAATTGCGTGACGAGGGCCAGGGGGCCGGCCAGCGCGAGAAAAGCGAAGATCGCGAGCTCCCGATCGCGCCGGAAGACGCGGTGAATGACCGCCAGGCCGAGGAGCGCGAGCGGGGCGTAGACGAGCAGGCCCTTGTTCGGGGAGAAGAGCAGTCCCACCACGCTCGACAGCGACGCGACGGCGTCCGGCGCGCGCGAGACCCCGGTCCAGTACCGGACGCCTCCGAAACGGGCCCAGGAGAGCGTCGCGAAGTGGGTGTTGACGGCAAAGGCCGCAGAGATGATGGCGGTCGCCGCCGCGAGCTTCGGGGGATGGCGCCGCAGCATGGTCCACGCGAGAAAGCCGGCCGCGGGCACGAGCGCGATGCCGCCCGACTTTGCGGACACGGCGATCGCCGCGAAGAGCCCGAAGACGAGGGTGCGTTTCCAGGAGGGCTCGGGCGGCAGCCCGAGGGCGAGGTAGCCGGCGGCGAGCAGAAACGCCGACTGCGTCGTCTCCAGTCCGATGAAGGCGTACGGCCAGAGCATCGTTCCGAATCCGGCGGCGAGCGCCCAGCCGAGGCCGGCCCTCCGGCTGCCCGAGAGGCGCGATGCCCAGAGAAACACGACCGTGACGAGGGCCGCCGTCGCGAGCACCGGCTGCATCGCGAGGAAACGCTCCTCCCGGTCCGGCGTTCGGCCGGCGGCCCGGCCCAGAGCGAGGAACGGGCACTGGACGGCGAGCTCCGTGCTGCCGTTACGGGGCCAGTCGACTCCGAAGGCCGGCGGGACCCTGGGTGCATCCGGGTCCAGCAGCTGCCGACAGGCGGCGATGTTTTCGGCGTTGTAGCCCTGGTGGGCGATCGCGAAGGGCGACAGCGCGGCGTAGAGAGAGGCGACGCCGGCGAACAGCAGCAGGGCCTCGGTGCGAAGGCGGGTCCCGAGCATCACGGTCATCAGTCTCGCACGGCCGTTCGATTCAGCCGTTGCCGGGCGGCCGCCCAGCCGAGGGCCATCACCGTCGCGGCGGCGGGTGAGAGCTGGGCGGCGAGCCGGTAGTAGGCCTGCTCGATCTGGAGCTCGACCGACCAGGTCGTCACGAGAAACGGCGTCGCCATGACGACGAGGCCCGCGGCGACGGCCGCTGCCGCCGATCTCTCGCGATTGGACCCGGCCGCGAAAGCGGATGCGCAAGCGAGGGCAAACGCCGGCCAGAAGAGGCCCCACCGGCGTGGATCGGCGAGCTCCCGGAGGCACAGGCCCGCGACGAGGGGGATGCGGGCGAACGCGACCGAGAGGCTCCCGCCATAGACGTCGTGGGGAGCCGGAATCCAGCGGAGGTACAGGAGGCGCAGAACGAAAAACGAGCCGACGATCGCCAGGCCCGCCCGCTCGGCGGCGAAGCGCCGGAGCCGGACGCCCCGGTCCTCCAGCACCAGGAAGAGAAGCGCGGCCAGGCACGCGAGCACCGCGAGAATCGTCCCCTCGGCCTTGACGGTCGTCAGGGCGCCAATGAGCCAGGGGAGCGCGTCTCGACGGCCGGCCATCGCCGCGGCCGTGACGCCGGCGACGACCGCAGCCTGCGGCATGTCGGAATAGGCGCCGGCCGCCGTATGGACCGAGATCGCGGGCACGAGACAGACGAGAAGAGTCGCCATCGCGGCCAGGCGAGGGGAGCCGGCGGAGCGAACGGCCGAATACGTTCCGACCATCAGCGAGAGAAAGAAGAGCAGGAAGACGGGCTTGAGCCCGTCGAAATCGAATCCGCCCCGCAGGAGACTCACGAGGGCTTCGCAAAGGGCGACCAGGGAGGGGTACTCCAGGTGACGAAGGTCGTAGAGGTCTCCGGCAAACCACTCGCGCGTCAGCCCGCCCTCGTGGAAGAGAAGCTGCGCCTTGGTGGCCCAGATCAGGAACCCGTCCCACAGGTACGTGTAGCGGAAGTTCAGGGCGGCAAACCCGGCCGCGACGAGCCCGGCGGCGGCCAGGGCCCAGCGTGCCGGCCAGTCCAGCGACGGGGCCCTCGGGACCGCCGGGAGGCGCCGCGTTCGGAGGCGCCGGAGAATGGCCCACGCCAGGCACGCGCCGATCGCCAGGGCCTCGGCCGCCAGGGCGCGTGTCGGAAGGGCCAGGCTCAAGGGAAAGAGGGCCGCCGCGCAGACGCCCATCCCCGCGAGCATCGACTCGTTGGCGCCGGACAAGCCCCGGGAAAGACGTCGGAGGATGGCCTCGCCGACGGCGGCAAAGCCCGCTGCGAGAATGCCCGTGAGGAGGAGCTCCGGGACGGGCAGCCTCAAGGACGCAGCTCGCCGAGCGACACGCGATCCGAGAGCCCGGGCAACGGGCCCAGATCCCGACGCCACAGGAGCTCGGAGTCGAGCGCGGGCGAGCCCATCAGCACCACGTATCGGATCCCGTAGCGCGCCCGCAGCGAGCGAATGACGCCGGTCGAAAACGGTTCCAGCTGGACCGCGACCTGGTTTCGCGGATACATCCCGCGCTGCCAGAGCCGGGCGTGCCAGACGTCGCGTGGCTTCGCGGCGAGAAGGAGCACCGCCCCCTCCGGGACCGCGTCGCGGACCGCGGACATCTGCTTCCGGTCGACCTCCGAAAAGATGCTGGGACCGGCCCAGGCATACGCGATCCGAAGGTCGGGGACGAGCGCGGTCAGAAAGGCGGCCGTGGAGGCCGCGAACACGATGATGGCGATCGCTCGCAGAGCGATCAGGCGCGCCCGATTCCCGCCGGAGGGCCGGAAGAAGAACGGAGAAAGCACCGTTGGATGATACGACTCCCGCCGGACCGCGATCGGGCGAAGGGTCAGGGCCGGCGGCCGACCAGGAGCTGGAAATCGCTCGGCGTGAGACCCGAGTCGGTGAGAGCGTCTTCGGTTCCGAACACGCCGCGGATCAGGCTCTCGGCCTCGGGATCGTCGGTTCGGAAATTGCGCATGATCCCGTTGTAGAGAAGGTGCTGGATGGCGCCGCCGAGGCCCCGGCGGTGCAGGATCTCGAAGTATCGCTCGAACAGGGGAACGATTTCCGCGGAGCGGATCGACTCGAACGGCGATTCCGCGACGACGGCCTCCACGTTCGGTCGGCCTTCCTCCGTCTTGACGGCTCCCGAGGCGACCCGGCGGTAGCGTTCGGGCAGCAGAGCGAGCAGGGCGGCGGTGATCTTCATCTGCGCGTCGGTCCACTGAAACTGCGTCGGGCCGACGAACTCCTCCAGGATGAACAGGCCGCGCGGCGTCAGGGCGTCCAGAACCTGGGTCATCACGCGCTCGAGCTCGAGGAAGTGGTGAAAGCTGTGGGACGAGACGATCAGGTCGTATCGGCCGGGCTCGAGGCGCAGCCGATTGCAGTCCTCGACGCGGAAGCGGCCGGGGGCGCCCTTGTCCGCCCGGCGCGCCTCACCCTCCTGGACGCGCTCGGCGCTGGCGTCCAGGCCCTCGATCTCGCGCGTCGATCCGACGGAGTAGAGCTGGAGGGAGAGCGCGCCCGCCCCGCAGCCGAGCTCGAGGCTGCGTTCGGCGGGGCCGCCCAGGTGCCGGGCGATCCACCTCCGCCAGGGGAGACCATCGATCCGGCTGCGCTCTTCGTAGTGGCGCTGGATCGACGGATGATCGAGCCACGCGTGCATTTCCCCGGCGGCTTCGACGGCGAGATGATCGCCCCACTTGCGGCCCTCCGCCGAAAGGCGCTCGAGGTAGTGGGAGGAGTTTTCTTGCGTCACCACGCCTCGCGACGATCATACGCCGGGCCGCTCGATTCCGTCCGCGCCCGCCCCGCGGCGAACATGACCGCCAGCACGGCGGCCGGGGCGAGCTGCGCGAGCAGCCGCGGCATCGCCTGCGCGACGTGGAGCTCGACGGACCAGTTCGTCTGCAGGAAGATCGCCGAGACGCCCGCCAGCCCGAGGCCGACGGCCGCGGCGAGACAGCGTTCGCGGCGGTCGCCGCGCAGGAGGAGATAGAGGCCCGCGGCGGCGAACGCCGGCCAGAGGACCCCCCACCGCGAGACGTCGAGCATCGCCTCGACGCAGATCCTCCCGACGTGGAGGAGGCGCCGCTGCGTTTCGGCGAGGCTGCCCGGCTCGCCGAGGTTTCGAAAGGAGAGGTCGTCGAGCGCGAGCCAGGCGAGGTGGGCGAACCGGATCGCGACGAAGGTCCCGGCGACGGCGATCCCGCGCCGGTGCTCGAGAACGAGCGCCCGGGCGCGCCGAAGGCCCTGGGAGGCCCAGAATGCCCCGACGGCGGCGCACGCGATCGCCGCGAGCAGGAGGCCCTCGCTCTTGACGACCGTCAGGGCGCCGATCATCCAGGGCAGCGCCCGCGCATCCTCCTTTCGAAACGCCGCGGCGACGGTCGCGGCGACGACCGCCGCCTGGGGCATGTCCGCGTAGCCTCCGGCGGCGGATCCGCTCGAGAGCTCGGGCAGCAGCGCCACCACGAGCGTCGTTACGAGCGCCGCCCTCTCCGACAACCGCGACCGCGCCGCACCATAGGTGGAAGCGAGGAGCGAACCGTAGAAGAGGAGAAAGACGGGCTTCATCCCGTCGAAGTCGAAGCCCCCGCGAAGGCGGGCGAGCAGGGCCTCCATCATCGGAACCAGCGGCGGATAGGCGAGGAGCCGCCGGTCGTAGCCGTCCTCCGGGTACCACGAGCGGTCGAGGCCGCCCGCGACGACGAGGACGTGGGCCTTGCTCGACCAGATCTGGAAGCCGTCCCAGAGCAGGCGCTGGCGCAGGTCGAGGACGGCGAACGCCACGGCCGCGGCCGCGATCGCCGCCAGAAGCGCGAGCGACGCGAGCCTGCGCCGGTCCCGTTCGCCTTGACGGGGCGCGCGGGGCGTCGTGGACCTCCTCAGCCGCCGGCCCAGCACGACGGCGACCGCCGCGCCGGGCAGGACGGCGGCGGCCGTGAGGCCGCGCCCGGGAAAGACGAGCGACAGCGGGAAGAGAAGCGCCGCGCAGGTGGCGGCGCCGGCGAGGAAGCACGTGCTCCAGGCGCAGGCGTCGGCCCGCCGGGGGCGCACGAGGAGGCTGCCGAGCGCCGAGAAACCGAGGCCGAGAAGGGCGGTGAGGCCGAGGTCGAGAACGAGCGCCGTCACTTCTCGAGCGCCCCGATCCAGACGTGCTGCGGACCGCCGGGCATCCCGCCGAGGTCTTTCTTCCCGGCGAGCGTGAGGCCGTCGGGCACGGGTCCGAGGGCCATCACGAAGTCAACCCGCCGGGAATGCCGGAGGCGTTCGAGCTCCTCGAAGCCCGGCTCGGGCGCGTACCGCACGACGACCTCGTTTCTCGGATAGAGCGCGCGCTGCCAGAGGCGCGCCTGCCAGGCGTCCGCGGGCGAAGCCACGAGGAGGATACCGGCCCGCGGCGGGGCGACCTCCCGGACGCGCTCCCGCTGTTCGAAGAACCCCGGCGGGAAGACGCTCGCGTCGGCGTCGCGATACGTGCGAGCGAGGTCGCGGCCGAGCGAATCGACGCCGACGGAGAGCGACGCGCCCACGAAGATCGCGGTTGCCGACGCGACGGCCGCACGCGCCCACCGCCGACGCCCTCCGGAGCGCTGCATGGGCTGCGAGAGTACCGTACGGGCCCCGCGGGCCCGGCGACCGCTACTCGCCCGGGGCGGGGAAGGCGCGGTAGGCGAACGAGGGCGCCGGCTTGCCGGCGCGGATCAGATCGGGAGCGACGCCGGAGGCCTCGGCCCCCTCCAGGAAGAACGCGGTGATGCGGCGCGCGTGCTCGTCGAGCCGCTCGCCCTCGATGTTGGAGAGCATGACCGTGACGAGGCGCGCGTGCGGAACGATGACGATGGCGCTGCGCCCGCCGACGCCCCGGCCGCCGTGCCACACGTACCGGCGGCCCCGGGAATCCCGCTCGACGAACCACCCGAGGCCGTAGCCGGTGTCGACGCCGTTGCGCGTCCTCTGCGGCGTGAACATCGCCTCCAAGGCGTCGCTGCGGAGGATCTCGCCGCGCAGGAGCGCGGCGCCGAAGCGGACCAGGTCCTCGGTCGTCGAGAGGTAGCCGCCTCCGCCCCACAGACAGCTCGTGTCGACCGGCCGCGCCGCCCGCAGGAGCCCGAGGAAGCCGCGCTCGTAGAAGTTGGTGCGGCCCGGCAGGAAACGCCGCGGGTCGTCGGCCATCGTCGAGCTCATGCCGGCGGGCCAGGCGACGGTCTCGTTGAGCAGCTCGGAGAAGCGCTTGCCCGTGGCGGACTCCATGGCGGCGGAGAGGAGCAGGTAGCCTTTGCGCGAGATCGCGTGGCCGAGGCCCGCCGGGCGAATGAAGAGCCGGCCATTCAACGTGCGCGCGGCGTCGCGGGCGCCGACGCAGGGAGCGGCGACGAGCTCGTCCTCCGCCAGGTCGGCCGCTCCGGCGAGGTGGCCCGCGAGGGTCCGCGCCGTGACGGGCGTGCGCGTCTCGGGCAGCTCCGGCAGGTACTTCTGCAGAGGGGCGTCGATGTCGAAACGTCCCTCCTGGGAGAGCCGCTCCATCACGGTCGCCGTCAGCGGCATCGCCACTTCGTAGATCCGGAACTGCGTCGAGCGCGAGACCTTGCGCTGGCGGTCGACGTCGGAAAAGCCGAACGCGGTCGACCAGACGATCTCGTTGCCGACGGCGACGGCGACCGCCGTGCCGGGGTAGAGCTGGAGGACCTGGTCGAGCATCGCGTGGGAATTCGCGATGGCGCGCGCGTGGGGCGAGCCCGGGCCCGCGGCGAACGCCGCCGACACGGCGAAGCCGACGAGCAGAACGAGCGCGGCGACGCGGCGCAGAGCGCTCATGCGGTGGGCAGGAGCCTCGTTCCGGCGGCCGGCGCCGCCCGGCGCGCCGCGGCGGCCGGGGGGCGCGGGGCCGGCGCGGGAGCCGGTGAGAGCACGAGCGGGAAGTTGAGCGAGACCTCGCAGCCCCGCCCGGGCGCGCCGCGGAACTCGAAGTCGTGGCGCCCCGGGTAGAGCAGCTCCAGCCGGTCGCGCGTGTTGCGCAGTCCCACGCCGCCCTCGTTGGCGCGCGGGGCGATGCCGCTGGGCCCCGGGCCGTCGTCGCGGACGAGCAGGTGGAGGCGCTCGCCGCCCTCCCGCCGGGCGTGGACTTCGATTCGTCCGGAGCCGGGCCTCGCCGCGATGCCGTGCTTGATGGCGTTCTCGACGAGCGGCTGGAGGATCAGGTTCGGGACGAGCGCGTCGGCGATGCCCGGGTCGACGTCGAGCTTGACGGTGAGCCGGTCCTGGAAGCGGGTCTGCTGGATCTCGAGGTAGACCTTCAGGAGCTCGAGCTCCTTGCGCAGCGGGATCAGGTCGCTGCCCTCGTTCTGGAGCGACAGGCGCAGCAGGTCCGCCAGGCGCACGACCGTGCGCGAGGCCGCGTCGCGGTCGCGGAAGACGAGCGGCAGGATGCTGTTGAGCGTGTTGAAGAGGAAGTGCGGATGAAGCTGCATCTTCAGCGCCTCGAGCCGCGCCGACAGCAGGCGCGTCTTGACCTGCGAGGCCCGCAGTTCCCGCTCCCGCGTCAGGCGCCCGTAGGACAGCGCCCACGTCGCTCCGACGATGGCGGCGTACGTCACGAAGTGGGTTGGGAAGAGGACCCGGAGCATCGGGGGCAGCGCGGCGGCCTGCGTCGAGAGGACGAGCGGGAAACCCATGAGAAGCGGGTAGGCCACCTGGTAGACGACGCAGTGCGCGATCGGGAAGACGATCCCTCCCGCGAGCAGCCCCGCGATCGGAAGGGCCCAGTTCTCGCGCGTCGGCAGGCAGCGGCGCGCGAGCCAGACGACGGCGGGCGTGAAGATCGCCCAGATCGTCGAGGCCAGCAGGCTCTGCGCCAGCGCCTCCCAGAGGCCGAATTCCAGCCGCTGGAGCTGGAACGGGTCGCTGAAGTACCGGTCGGCCGCGCGGAAGAGGCCCACGAGGGTCCAGGCCGCCAGCACCCAGCCGGCCGCCCGCCAGCGCTCGGCGCGCGCGGCCCGTGGCAGCTCCCGGAACGGGAAGGCGGCGCTCACGCGAGGACCCCGGCGGGCCGCGCGACGGCGGTCTCTTCGAGCGGCAGGGTGATCGACACCTCGTGACCCTTCTCGAGCCGGTCGGAGATCGAGATGCGGTGCCGGCCGGGGTAGAGCAGCTCCAGCCGGAGCTTCGTCTTGCGGACGAACGAGTCGTCGATCGAGATGGCCGCCGGCGCCTCCGCGGCGTCGATTGCGGATTCGTGCACCTCGAGGTGCAGGCCCGCGTCGTCGGGCCAGGCGCGGATCTCGATCGCGGCGCGGCCCGGACGGACCGAGATGCCGTTGGCGATCGCGCTCTCGGCGAGCGGCAGCAGGATCAGGTTCGGCACCGCGGCGTCGAGCGTCTCGGGGGCGATCGCAAAACGGACCTCGAGGCGGTCCTGGAGGCGGGTCTGTTCGATCTGGAGGTACAGGCGGATGTACTCGAGCTCGGTCTTCAGCGGCACGAGCCCCGTGGCGTCGTTGTGGAGGGCGAGCCGCAGGATGTCGCCGAGCTGCACGACCGTGCGGGCCGCCGCGCGAGGCTCCGTGCGGATGAGCGGCAGGATCGTCGCGAGCGTGTTGAAGAGAAACGGCGGGTGGAGCCTCAGCTTCAGGGCCTCGAGCTGCGTCTGCACGAGCTCGCGCTCGAGCTCCGAGGCCTGGAGCTCCTTCTCCCGAAACGTCCGGTAGTCGTCGATGCCCCAGGTGACGGCGACGATGCCGATGTAGGTCGCCAGGCGCGCCGCGCCGCCGAAGGCGAGGGTCGCGGCGAACATGGCCGCGAATCCGCCGCCGAACTCGGGAGGATCGGCGAAGTGCCAGAAGACGTTGGTCGCGAGCAGGTGCAGGAGCGCCGCGGCCGCGCCGCCGGCGAGCAGGACGGGAATCGTCGTCAGGCGTCGGCCCTGCCGCGGGCGAAACCGGCGCGCCAGGCGCATGATCGAGGGCGTCAACGCCGCCCAGAGGTATGCCGTGACGAGGCTCGCCGCGAGCGATTCGCCGAGCGGCAGCGCCAGCCGCGGCTGCAGCGAGGGGCCGCGCAGGTAGCGCTGGGCCGCGATGAAGAGGCCGACGACCGTCCAGACGGCGAAGATCTCGACCGCGCGCCTCGGGATGCGGAGCCGGCCCGGCGTCGGGTGCGGCCCCGTCGTCCGTGCGTGAGGGGTCGTCGGGAAGGAAGCGGTGGCCACGGGGCGCCGGGAGGCGTCGAAGCCCTCCCGGACCATCGAGATCCGTGTGCGCGCGGTCGCCGACATGAAGCTCCGCTGGCCGATCTAAACCGCCAGCCGGCGGAACTCCTTCAGGCGCTCGCGGTAGGTGCTCGAGAGCGTCAGTTTGGTGCCGTCCTTGAGCGTCACCGCGTAGTCCCCGTTGAACCACGGGTGCATTTCCCTGATGCGCTCGATGTTCACGATGGTCGAGCGGTGGATGCGGAAGAACTTCTTCGGATCGAGCCGGCCCTCGATGCCCGAGGTCGTCTCGTGGAAAACGTAGATCTCCTTGCCGACGTGGAGGCGCACGTTGTTGCGCGAGGACTCGATCCAGTCGACGTCGGCCACGCGCAGGAAGACGCTGCGCTCGTCCTTCTTGATCAGGAGCCACTCCGGGTACGCGCGCTCGCGCTGGATGTCCTCGAGCAGCGCGTGGAGCGTGGCCTTGAGCTGGCGCGAGGAGCTCTTGTCGATCTCGCCGCGGGCGCGCTCGACGGCGGCGTGGAGGCGCTCGCTCGAGAAGGGCTTCATGAGGTAGTCGACGGCGTGCGCCTCGAAGGCCTTGAGGGCGTAGCGGTCGAAGGCGGTCACGAAGATGACGGCGGGAAGGTCCTGCGGGTCGCAGCTTCCGAGGACGCCGAACCCGTCGAGGCCCGGCATCTGCACGTCGAGCAGGACGAGCTGCGGCTTCAGGTCGGTGATCGCCTTGACGGCCTCGAAGCCGTCGCCACACTCACCGATGATCTCGATGTCGGGCTCGTCCTGGAGACCGTTGCGCACCCACTCGCGCGCCAGGGGCTCGTCGTCGACGATCAGGGTACGGATTTTCATGCCCACCCTCCTCTTTTTCTGCAACGCCGCAAGGGCTGATACGTAAAGGAACGAAAGGAGTTATCGCGATATGCCGGGTCATTTCGACTCAAGTTTCCGGACGGAGAGTCCAAAAAGCGGAACGCGGCGCCCATCCGCGGACGAGCGGCGCGATCTGTTGTGACGAAAGGCCGCAACGCGCGGACGAGTCGGCGCGGCGATCGGGCGCCGTCCGCCCGAATCGTGTTTTCCGGAGGCCGAGTCCGATGATCTGGACGTCGAGATGAGCGGGTTGAAGCTCGCTGTCATCGTCTTGCTCGCGATTTCGGCCGGGACCCGCCCCGAATCGCGCGTGCGAAGAGGAGCCCGAGCCGCCGGCCGCCGGGCAACCGGCGAAGCCCGACGCCTTCGCGGCGAGCGTGCGGCCGGTCCTTGCGGCCCGGTGCGCGCCCTGCCACGAGCCGGGAGGGAAGATGTACGCGAAGCTCCCGTTCGACCGTCCCGAGACGATCGCCGACTCACTCGCAGGCCATCCTTCGCCGCCTGAAAGGGGAGGACCGCGAAGCCGTCGAGAAGTGGCTCGCGAGCCTGCCACCCTCGAAGTAGCCCCGATGCTCGCCCTGCCGCCGGCCTTCTCGCCCTCGCCGCCTCCGCGGACCCGCCTCCGGCCGCCCCGAACTTCCTCGACATCAACCCGTCCTGGTCGCCCGACGGCCAGCGGCTCGTCTTCCAGAGCGAGCGGCACGGAAACACGCAGCTCTACGTCATCGACGCCGACGGGACGGGGGAGCGCCGCCTGACCCGGAGCCTCCGCGCCGACACGCATCCCGCCTGGTCGCCGGACGGCGAGTGGATCGTCTTCGACTCCAGCCGCGACGGCTTCTGGAACCTCTACGTCATCCGCCCCGACGGGACCGGCGAGAAGCGCCTCACCCACCGGGGGCCGCTGCCGGGGACGAGTTCGCGCGCCACCCGGCCTGGTCGCCCGACGGGACGCGGATCGCGTTCGACTCGGACCGGGACGGCGACGAAGAGGTCTACGTCTGCGACGCGGACGGAGGCAACCCCCGGCGGCTGACGACGAGCGCGGGCCGCGACGGCCACGCCTCCTGGACGCCGGACGGGAAGGAGATCCTCTTCACCGGCGGGCGCGACGGCAACCAGGACGTCTGGATCGTCGCCGTGGAGGGAGGCGACGCCCCGGCGCCTGACCACCGAGAAGGCCGCGGACGGCGCCGCCGAGGTCTCGCCCGACGGGAGGAAGATCGCCTTCTACACCGAGCGCGACGGCAACGCCGAGATCTACCTGATGGACCGCGACGGCTCGAACCCGCGGAACCTCACGCGCGACGCCGCCACCGAGTACGAGCTCGCCTGGTCGCCCGACGGCAGCCGGATCGCCTACTACTCCGACGCGCCCGGCGGCCGTTTCGAGATCTTCGTCATGGACGCCGACGGCGGCAACCGGCGCCAGGTCACCAACGCGGCCTACGACAACGCCTTTCCCGCAGTGGTCGCCCGACGGGCGGCGCATCGTGTTTTCCTCGACGCGTGACGGGGACTGGGAGATCTACGCGATGGCGGCGGACGGAACCGACGCGCGGCGACTGACCTCGAGCCCCGGGCGCGACGCCCATCCGGCCTACACGCGCGACGGCAGGCGGATCCTCTTTCAGTCGCCGCGCGACTCCGAAGAGTCGGGCCAGGTCGACCTCTACGTCATGGACGCGGACGGAGAGAACCCGAAGCGGCTCGTCGCCGCGCCCGGGCTTCGACGGCGTGCCCGCGCCGTCGCCCGACGGGCGCTGGATCGCGTTTCAGCGCGGAACGAAGACCGGAGACGAGCTACCACTGGGAGATCTATCTCGTCGACGCCGAGGGCCGGAAGGAACGGCGTCTGACCTCGAACGCCTGGTCGAGCCAGGTGCCGACGCTGGAGCCCGGACGGCCGCCGGCTCGCGGTCTTCGCGGACCCGGACGTTCGCAACCAGCTCTTCCTCGTGGACCTCGCCTCCGGATCCGCCGCGCCGCTCCCGGCGAGCCCCGCCACGGACGACTCGCCCTCCTATTCGCCCGACGGCCGCTCGATCGCCTTCGTCTCCACGCGCGACGGCGGCCGGAACGTGTACCGTCTCGATCTCGCGTCCTCGGCCGTGACGCGGCTGACGCGCGGAATGGACGTCTGGGCGCAGCCGAGCTGGTCGCCGGACGGCCGGCGGATCCTCTTCTCCGCGCAGACGGCGGGAATCCATGACGTGTGGGTCATGAACGCGGACGGGACGGGGCTCACGCGGCTGACGAAGGGGGCCGAGGGCTGAGGTACGAGAGGGCGCCGCTAGTCGCCGCCCCGAGTGACCGCCGGGCTTCGCCCGGCGTTGCCTACTGCCGGGGCGCTTTGCCGCCCTCGGAATGCGCTCGCGCTCTTCTTCGGCCCGTAATCTCCGTCGAACGCCGTCTCCCAGGTCTTGCCGCCGTCGACGGAGGTCTCCCAGACCTGCCGCAGGCGCCCGGCCGCCAGCGGCGACCAGGAGATCCGGTTCTTCACCGTGCCGCCCTTGCCGTCGGGGCTGTCGCCCTCCAGCACCATCTTCGCTCCCTGGCGTCCGCCGGAGAGCAGCAGCACGTTGCCCTTGTCGTCGACCCAGGTCTGGTACCAGCGGCGCTTGCCGGAGTCCCACATGCTGAGGCTCGTCCCGGTCAGTCCGCTCGACGCCCTTCCACTCCTCCCGCACGGCGCAGCCTCCGAGGATCGACGTGATGCGGTTGGTGCCCGCCGCCTTTCCCTTCTCAACCACGTCCCAGTCGCCGAGCCAGAAGTCGAACTGGCGGTACTCGGCGGCAGAGCAGGGCCGCGGCGCCGGTGTGGCGGCCGACCCGTCCGAAGGCGGGCGGACGATCTCGATCTCCCCCACCGTGAAGGCGAGGATGCCGGCGAGGGCGGGCAGTGCGGGTAGTGCCATGATGTCTCCTCCGTTGCCATTCTCACCATACGGAGTCTGAGAAGGGTCTGGCCAGACTCTTGGGACGGGACCGGTGATCCGACGGACGAAAGCGCCAGGCGCTGTCAGGACATTGCTAGCGCAGCCTTCGGAAGGCGTGGGTCTTGATCGTGAGCCACACGCGGGAACCGGGCGCGAGGCCGAGCTCCAGCGCGGCGGAGCGCGTGAGGCGCGCGGTCCACTCGAGACCCGCCGCCGAGACGCCGATCCACGTGCCTTCGGCCGACGGGTCGGCCGAGCTCACCCGGCCCTCGAGGACGTTGCGCGCGGAAACGTGCTCGGGCGGCTGCGTCGAGACGAGGATGTCGTCGGGCGAAACGGCGAAGACCGCGCGGCCGCCGGCCTCGGACGCTTCGGCCGGCACCACGAGCCGCGCCGGGCCCGCGTGAAGGACGGCCTTCCCGTCGTCCGATGCTCCCGGCTCGAGGTCGCCCGCGAACACGTTGTCGAATCGCGCGTCGGGATCGACCGACGACGTCCTCATCTCGCGCAGCACCGCGGCCGTCGGGCCCTGCCGCACGAGCGCCCCGCGCCGCAGGAGCAGGGCCTCGGGGGCCATGACGGCCGCCTCGCCGGTGTTGTGCGTGACGTAGATGCACGGAATCTCGAGCGTGTCGCGCACGCGAAGCAGGTACGGGAGGATCCGCTCGCGCAGCTCGACGTCGACCGCCGCGAGCGGCTCGTCGAGAAGGAGCAGCCTCGGCCGCGTGGCGATCGCGCGAGCGAGCGCGACGCGCTGACGTTCGCCGCCCGAGAGCGTGTCCGGGTAGCGGTCGAGCAGCGGCTCGATCTCGAGGATCGCGACGGCCTCGGCGAAGAGCCCCTCCCGGTCTTCCGCCCTTCATTCCGAAGCGCACGTTGCGCCGCACGTCGAGATGCGGGAAGAGGCACGCGTCCTGCGGCACGTAGCCGATGCGGCGGCGTTCGGGCGGCAGGCGGACTCGCCGCGCCGAGTCGAGCAGGACCTCGCCGTCGACGGCGATCCGCCCTTCGGCCTCCGGGCGCAGGCCCGCGAGGGCCTCGAGCAACGAGGTCTTCCCGGCGCCGGACGGGCCGAGCACTGCAACCGCGTCGGCCGAGAGGCATGCGGACAGCTCGAGGCGAAACGCCGCGAGCGGAAGGCGAAGGTCGAGCTCGATCATCGGGCCGCCGCCGGACGGCGCCGCCGGGAAACGAGCTCCGAGGCGAGGACCGCCGCGAACGCGATGACGACGGTCACCCACACCAGGCGCATCGCGTCGCCGTCCTGGCCGATCTGGTGCCGCTGGAAGATCGCCAGGGCCAGCGTCTGGGTGCGCCCGGGAATGTTGCCCGCGACGATGATCGTGGCGCCGAACTCGCCGAGCGCCCGGGAGAACGCGAGCAGCGTTCCCGTCAGGATCCCGCGGCCCGCGAGCGGCAGCGTCACGCGCCGGAAGGCTTCGAACGGGCCGCAGCCGAGCGAGCGGGCGATCCCGGGAAGGCGTCGGTCGACCTCCTCGAAGGCCGCCCGGGCCGGGCGCACGAGCAGCGGAAACGCCATCACGGCCGTTGCGATGACGACGGCCTTCGTCGTGAAGAGGACCTCGATGTCCAGGCGGGCGAGGAGGCCGCCGAGCGCGCTGCGCCTCCGCAGAGCGTCGAGGAGCAGGATCCCGACGGCAGTGGGCGGGAGGACCAGCGGCAGGGAGAGCAGCGTCTCGGCGACCGTGCGGAGCGCCCCGCCCCGGCGCGAGAGCGCCCAGGCAGCCGCCACGCCGAGCGGCAGGATCAGGGCCGTCGCGATCGCGGCGACCCGGACCGTCAGGAGCAGGATCGAGACGTCGTCGGAGGTCACCGCGCGGAGCGCACGAGGAAGCCGCGGCGCGCGAAGACGGCGCGGCCCGCGGGCGAGTCGAGGAAGGCGACGAACTTCGCGGCCGCGCGGGCCTGCTTCGACGCGGCGACCGGCGCCACGGAATACGTGATCGACGGGCCGTCGGACACGGTGTAGGCGATGCGGACCTCCCTCGAGATGGCGGCGTCCGTGCGGTAGACGATGCCCGCGGGCACGTCGCCCCCGGCGACGGCCGCGAGCGCGGCGCGCACGTCGAGCGTCGGGATGACCTTGTTCTCGACGGCAGCCCAGACGCCCTCCTGCGTCAGCCACTTCTTCGCGTAGATGCCGGCCGGCACGGCCGCCGGGTCGGCGAGGGCCAGTTTCGGAAACGCCTGGAGGTCCCTGGCCGAGGAGATCGCGGCTTTCGAGTCGGACGGAACGACGACGACCAGGACGTTCGACAGGAACTCCCGCCGGTCGGCCGCCCGCACCAGGCCGGCCCTCTCGACCGCGTCCATCTTCGCCGTGTCGGCCGAGAAGAAGACGTCGGCCGGGGCCCCGGCTTCGATCTGGCGGGCGAGATCGCTCGAGGACGCGAAGGAAAACGCCAGTCGCGTGCCCGTCGAGGCCTCGAAGGCCCGGCCGAGCTCCTGGAGCGAGTCGGTGAGGCTGGCGGCGGCGAAGACGAGAATCTCCGGCTGCGGCCTTGCGGCGAGCGCGGAGGCGGCGAGCAGCCCCGCGGCGACGATCGCCGGTCCGACCGACGTCCTAGCCACGGATGATCATGACCTCCGTGGCCTTGATCAGCGCCAGCGCGGGAACACCCGCCTTGAGGCCGAGCTGGCGCGCGGCGCCGGCCGTGATGATCGCGGTGAGCGTCTGGGCGCCGACGTCGAGCGTGACCTCGGCGAGCAGGCCCGAAACCCGGACCTTCGTGACGACACCGGCGAGCTTGTTGCGGCCGCTGATGGCGTCGAGCGTCGAGGCGGCGCCGGCGGCCCCTCCCAGCCGGGCGACCTCCGAGCGCGGGATCCGGTGATGGCCGCCCGGAGTGCGGACCGAGCGGATCCTCTTGCGGTAGATCCACTGCTTGATCGTGGGATAGCTGACGCCGAGCGCGCGGGCCGCGTCGGCGGGGGTCAGCGCAGCCTTTCCGGTCGCGGCCATGGTGTGCGATTCTATACGAATCAATACGAATGAACTTGAAGAAGTCGTCGTAAAGGGCCATCCTCCGGGCGGGATGGAGTGCCTGCGGCCGGTACGCTGGACGGGGGCGGCCCTGGCGGCCGTGCTGGCGGCGGCCCCGCTGCGGGCGCAGGAGCCACCCGCACCGCCGAAGCCGGCCAGACCGGCGATCGAGTACGTCGAGGGACGGGGAATCCTCTTCCGGACGCCGGACGGCCTCTTCGAGGCGAGCCTGGGCTTCAACCTCCAGGTGCGTTACGCCCACGCGGAGCTGGATTCGGCCGCGGGCGGTATCGACGCCGACGAGTTCCGGGTCCGGCGCTTCAAGCTCTTTCTCTCCGGATTCGCGTTCGATCCCCGGCTGACCTGGCGTTTCCAGGCGGCCTTCGAGAACCCCTCGAACCGCATCGTCGACGACGCGTGGCTCGCCTGGAAGTTCTCCGACGCGGTCTCGGCGCAGTTCGGCCAGTACAAGACGCCGTTCGCCCGCCAGGAGCTCGTCAACGACGGCCGGCTGCAGTTCCCGGAGCGGTCGCTCGCGACCGACGCGTTCAAGCCGAGCCGCGACATCGGGTTCATGGCCTCCGGCGCCTTCGGCAACGGGCTGCTCACCTACCAGACCGGCGTCTTCGGAGGCGCGGGCCAGAGCGCGGCGCGCGCGAACGACCACGTCATGCCGGTCGTCCGGCTGACGGCCAACCCGTTCGGAACGATGGGCAGCGGCGAAGCGGACCTCGAAGGCCACACGACGCCGGCGCTCTCCTTCGGCGCGAACGCCTTCCTCAACACGCTCCGCAAGGTCGACGACGCGGCCTTCGAGGCGGCCCTGAACTACGCCGGTCCGAACGGCTGGCTCGGGCGAAACGTCCGACTGTTCGCCACCGGCGAGAACGTCGACGTCGGGTCGTGGGGCTTCGACGCGCAGTTCAAGTGGATGGGCTTCTCGGCGCAGGCGGAGGGCTTTCTCGGGCAGGCGCTCGGCGAGGTGAGCGGCGTGCGCCTCTACGCCTACGGCTGGTACGGCCAGGGCGGCTACATGATTCTGCCCGGCAAGCTCGACGTCGCCGGTCGCTACTCCTACGTCGACTACAACCGGAACGTCGACGGCGACGGCGTTTCCGTCGTCTCGGCCTCGACCTCGTACTACTTCCGGCGCAACAGCTTCAAGATCGTCCTCGACTACAGCCGGACGCACCGGCAGCGAGTCGACGCGACTCCCGCCAACGACTCAGCGTTCCTCCTGCAGGTGCAGCTGATGCCGTAGCGGGGTTCTTCGCCCTTCTCCCTCCCGGCGGGAGAGGGAAGGGTTCCCGCAGGCCTAGGTCGAGAGAGGCTCGGAGACCTCGATCTGCGCGTCGGGAGCTTCGCGCAGGTCCTGTTTCCCGGCCCGGGCCTCCTCCAGCTTCGCCCCGCCGGAAGGGCCTTCGCGCACGTAGCGCGTGCGCAGCGACAGGCGCGGGTCGGTGATGAACTGCCAGAGCAGCTTCGACCAGGACGGGTGGTAGTGCAGGGTGTCGTAGGCCTCGGGCGCGGCGCGCTTGATCGCCGGCAGCCGGTTCCACGGGATCGAGGGAAAGTCGTGGTGCTCGTTGTGGTAGCCGACGTTGAAGGCGAACCGGTTGAGCGGACCGTAGTAGTCGACCGTCTCCTGCCCGGGGAACACGATGTAGTGCTCCTGGATCCAGCGGGCGCCCAGCGGATGCAGGCCGACCGAGAACATCAGCGAGATGAAGAGGTAGGCCAGCGCCCACCACCCGAAGAAGTAGACCAGCGCGGCGTCGTAGATCACCTGCGCCAGAACGTTGATCACGACCCAGCGGTCGATCGGCTTCAGGACCCGCAGGCGCGTGGGCCGCAGGCCCTGGATGATCGCGAACAGAAACAGCCACGCCGCCTTGCCGACGGCGGACCGGCCGAAGAGCTTGAACTCCCAGTGGCTCGGGATGTCGGCGTCGAAGTCGTACGCCCCGAGGAACGCGTGGTGCTTCATGTGGTAGCGCTGGAAGAAGACCGACGTCGGTGCGCCGTGGGGGAGGTTGGCGAGGATGCCGACGAGCGTGTTCTGCCCCGGCGTCTTGAAGACCAGATGGTGCGTGATCTCGTGGATGATGACCCAGAGGGCGTGGTTCGCGAAGGCGCCGAGGGTGACGGCGACGAGCACGATGACCCACCAGGGGCTCGACGCCACCGAGGCCGCGGCGATCGTCTGGACGGCGACGATCCCGAAGGTGATCCAGAAGGTCCAGGGGTTCTTTCCGACGAGGTCCCGGATCTCCGGGTGGTCGATGATGATCGAGCGTGCGCGTCCACCGTGAGGATTGGGGCCTTCGGGCTCCAGAAAATCCAGCGCCCGGGTCCCGCGGGCGCCTTCTCGAATTGTGACATCACAGTTACTTCCACAGCCTCTCCCGACAGGGCACCGGGAGTCCAGTACTTTTCTCCCGCCGGGACCGCCCGCGGCGCGAGAAGAGAGCAAATGGAGCCGATGACCGGACTTGAACCGGTGACCTGCGGTTTACGAAACCGCTGCTCTACCGACTGAGCTACATCGGCTCGGGGGCTGCCGGAGCGGGGCATCTTACGGAAAGGCCGGGAGCGCGTCAAACGGGGCCGGATACCGGCGCAGTGCTAGTCGAACTTGACCGAAACGATCTTCGAGCAGCCGGGTTCTTCCATCGTGACGCCGTACATGACGTCGGCCGTCTCCATGGTGCGCTTGTTGTGCGTGATGGCGATGAACTGGGTCTCGTCGGTCATCTCGCGCAGCAGGCGGGTGAAGCGGTCGATGTTGGCCTCGTCGAGCGGGGCGTCCACCTCGTCGAGGATGCAGAATGGCGAGGGCTTGTAGCGGAAGATCGCCATGAGCAGCGCGATCGCCGTCAGGGCCTTCTCGCCGCCCGAGAGCAGCAGGATCGACTGGTTGCGCTTGCCCGGGGGGTGCGCGTCGATCTCGATGCCCGATTCGAGCACGTCGGTCTCGTCGAGCAGTTTCATCTCCGCCGAGCCCCCCTGGAAGAGGCGGGCGAACATCCCCTTGAAGTTCTCGTTGATCGCGTGGAACGCCTCGGCGAACCGCTCGGAGGAGGTCGCGTTGATCTTGCGGATCGACTCCTGGAGCTCGGCGATCGACTTCAGGAGGTCGTCGCGCTGCGTCGTCAGGAAGACGAGGCGCTCGGACATCTCCTTGTGCTCCTCGAAGGCGAGGACGTTGACCGGACCGAGGCGCTCGATCGAGGCGGCGAGCTCGGCCACCTCGGCCTCGAGCGCCGCGAGGGCCTCGGGCGACGCGTCGGCGGGGGCCTCGAGGACATCCGGCTCGACGCCGAACTCCTCGCGGCACTGCGCGATCAGGTGCTCGAGGTCCGAGGCGGCGCGCGTGGCCGTGACCTCGGCCTCGAAACGGGACTCGCGGGTGGCGTCGAGCACGGCCCGGTCCGCCCGGGTGGCGGCCTCGGCGCCTTCCACGCGCGCCGCGATCTCGCGCGCGGACTCGACCGCGGCCGAATGCTCGACCGCCTGCGTCTCGCGCGCCGAGAGGTTGGCCGTCTGGCGCGCGCGCGCCTCGGCCTCTTCGTGGGTCAGCTCGGCCGCGCGCGTGGAGATGCGGGCCTCTTCCTCGGTGGCCTCGGCCAGGCGCCGTTCGAGGGTGGAGTGGGTCTCCCGCAGCGTGTCGCGGGCCGCCTCCATGGACCGCCGGCGCTCGGCCGCGACCTCGGCCTCGGTCCGGCGGTGGGCGAGCTCGTCGCCGCGCGACTGCGCGGTCGAGCGGGCCTCGGAAAGAGACGCCGAGAGGGCGCCGGTGCGCTGGTGCGCGGCGTCCTCGGCCTCCGCCAGCCGCCGCTCCTCCTCCTCGAGGGCGCGGCGCCGCGTCTGCAGGCCGGCGGCCTCGCCCGAGAGGGCGGCCTTCTCGGCCGAGATCGTCTCGCTCTCGCGCCGCAGGCGATCGCGCTCGGCGAGCCTTTCCTCCAGTCGCGCCGCGAAGGCGCTGTGGGCGCCCCGCGCCTCGCGCTCCGCTTCCCGCAGGGGAGGCAGCTGCCCTTCGAGGGCCAGGCGCCGGGCACGGATCTCCTCGAGACGGCCGTCGGCCGACGCCAGCGACTCCCGCGCCTCGTGGAGGCGTCGGGTCAGCGTCTCCTGCTCGCGCCGGAGCGCGAAGAGCCCGGCCGCTTCGGCCGCCGGTCCCGCGACGCGGACGACCGGCCCCCGGACGACTTCGCGGCCGCGCGTGACGAAGGTCATTCCCGGGTGCCGCTCGGAGAGCGCCAGCGCCTCTTCGAGCCTCTCGACGAACGCCGTGCGGGGCAGCGCCGCGCGCTCGGCGAGGGAGAGCTGGCCGTGGCCCTCGAGGACCGAGTCCCAGCCGAGCGAGTCGGGCGGCCTCTCGTCGCGCGTCTCGTGGCGCCAGTCCGAGCGGACCATCCGCGCCGCGGAGAGGCTGCGCATCGCATCGACGGCGCGCCGGACGTCGCCCGACGCGAGCAGGGCGTCCGAGTCGTTTCCGAGGACGAGGCCGACGGCGTCTTCCCAGCCCGCGCGAGGGCGGATCCGGTCGGAGAGCGAGCCGTGCTCGGAGAGACCGGCTCCCCGAAGCGCCTGGCGCACTTCGTTGACGCTCATCTCGCGCGCCCGGAGCGTCTCCAGCAGCGCGGCGAGCCGGTGCTCGAGCGCTCCGGCGGACTCCCGCGCCGCGTCCCGCGCCGCCTCCGCCTCCGAGAGGCTCGTGGAGAGCCCGACGAGCTCCTCCTCGATCGACGCCACCCGGCCGCTCGCTTCCGCCGCCGCCGCGCGCAGCCGCGCCGCCTCGCGCTCGGCTTCGCTCGCCTCCCGTTCCCGGCCGGAGAGCTCCTCGGCGATCCGCGCCCCGGACTCGGTCAGCCGCGAGAGCGAGGCGGCGATCCGCTCGGCGGCGAGGTCGACCTCGTGCCGGGAGTTGCGCGCGCCGATGCGCTCGCCGGCGGCGTTCAGGGCCTGCGTCCGCGTCTCCTCGAGCTCCCGCTCGAGCGCCGCGCAGAGCGCGCCCGCCTCGGAGGCGAGCCGGTCGGCTTCCTCGCGCGCCAGCGACTTGGCGCGCGCCTCGGCGACCGTGCGCTCCAGGCGGTCCTGCAGGTCGGCGAGGTCCCGGGCCGCCCGCGTCTGCTCGGAGGAGAAGTCGCGTCCCTCGCGCTCGAGCGCCGCGCGGCGGGCGGCCAGGTCCATGCCCGCGCGCTTGTTCGCGTCGAGAAGCGCGTCGTCGCGCGCGATCGAGGCTTCGAGCGAAGCCAGCGCCTCGCGCAGGGCGTCGCGCCGGGCCGAGGCTTCGCCCGCCTCCAGCCGCGCCTGCGCGAGCGCCGATTCGGCGCGGGCGAGAGTGGCCGCGGCCTGCGCCTCGCGGTCGCGGCGCTCGTCGCGGAGCTTTTCGCTCGCGGCGAGCGCTTCCGACAGGGCGTCGCCGCGGGCCCGCGTCAGCGAGGCCCGGCGCTGCTTGAGGATCTCGGTCTGTTCCTTGTAGCGCGCCGCGCGCGAGGCCTGGCGCCTCAGCGACACGACGTTCTTCTCGATCTCTCCGATGATGTCCGAGAGCCGCAGCAGGTTGCCCTTCGTTTCCTCGAGCTTGCCCTCGGCCAGCCGCTTCTTGAGCTTGTACTTGGTGATGCCCGCGGCCTCCTCGATCAGGCGCCGCCGGTCCTGGGGCTTGGTCGAGAGAACCTGGTCGATGCGGCCCTGCTCGATGACCGAGTACGCCCGGACGCCGAGGCCCGTGCCGAGGAGCTGGTCCTGGATGTCACGCAGGCGGACGAGCTTGTCGTTCAGGAAATACTCGCCCTCGCCGTCGCGGTAGACGCGCCGCCCGACGCGGAGCTCCCCGTCGGCGTCGCCCTTCTCGGAGTCGCCGTTGGAGGCCGCGAGAGTCAGGACGACCTCGGCCATGCCGAGCGGCCGGCGTTTGGCCGAGCCGTTGAAGATGACGTCGTCCATCTTCTCGCCCCGCAGGGCCTTCGCGCTCTGCTCGCCCAGGGCCCAGGCCACGGCGTCGCTGATGTTCGACTTGCCGCAGCCGTTCGGGCCGACGACCGCCGTCACGGAGCCCGGAAAGGCCAGATCCACCTTTTCGTAGAAGGACTTGAAGCCCGCGATCTCGACCCGTTTCAAGCGAAGCATTGAGGGCAATGTAGCAAAGCGAAGGGGTCGCCGCCACTAGAGATTGGGGAGGAAGGGGCGGGTGACCCCAATGGCCGGTAGGGGGGTAATCCGAGGGCAGCCGGTGAGCGGTTAGCGCTAAGCGGCAAGCGGGGTTGGCGAGGCGTTACCGGCGACGCGGCGGCGATTCTGCACGGCTTACCGCTTACCGCTTACGGCTTGCCGTCTCCCTCGTCTACGATGCCGGCACAATGAAGTCCGACATCGAGATCGCCCAGGAAGCGCGGCTGCGTCCGATCGAGGAGGTGGCGCGCGAGGCCGGGATCCACCCGGACGACTACATCCCCTACGGGCGCGACAAGGCGAAGATCTCGCTCGCCGCGATCGCCCGCGCCGAGGGGCGCCCCGAGGCGCCGCTGGTGCTCGTTTCGGCGATCACGCCCACGCCCGCGGGCGAGGGCAAATCCACCACCACCGTCGGCCTCGGCCAGGCGCTCAACCGGCTCGGCAAGCGGGCGATCATCGCCCTGCGCGAGCCGTCGCTCGGGCCCTGCTTCGGCGTCAAGGGCGGGCGCGGCCGGCGGCGGCTACTCGCAGGTCGTGCCGATGGAGGACATCAACCTCCACTTCACGGGCGACTTTCCGGCGATCACGGCGGCCCACAACCTGCTCGCCGCGATGATCGACAACCACCTTCACCACGGCAACACGCTCGGCATCGACCAGCGGGACATCCCGTTCCGGCGCGTGCTCGACATGAACGATCGAGCGCTGCGCGACACGGTCATCGGCCTCGGGGGCAAGATCAACGGCGTCCCGCGCGAGACGGGCTTCGACATCACGGTGGCCTCGGAAGTCATGGCGATCCTCTGCCTGGCGCGGGACCTGAGGGACCTGAAGGAGCGCTGCGGCGCCATCGTGGCCGGCTACCGCCGCGACACCGAGGCCATACGCGCGGTGGACCTCAAGGCCAACGGCGCCATGGCGGCGCTGCTCAAGGACGCGATCCACCCCAACCTGGTCCAGACGCTCGAGGGAACGCCGGCGCTCATCCACGGAGGGCCCTTCGCCAACATCGCGCACGGCTGCAACTCGATCCTCGCGACCCGGATCGCGATGCGCTACGGCGACATCGCGGTGACGGAAGCGGGCTTCGGGTTCGACCTCGGCGGCGAGAAATTCCTCGACATCAAGTGCGCGTACGGGGACATGTGGCCCTCGGTCGTCGTCCTGGTCGCCACCGTGCGCGCCCTCAAGATGCACGGCGGGGCGTCGAAGGACTCCCTCGGCACGGAGGACCTGGCGGCCCTCTCCCGCGGCGTCCTCAACCTCGAGCGCCACCTCGACAACGTCCGGATCTTCGGCCTGCCCGCCGTCGTCGCCATCAACCGCTTCCCGACGGATTCACCGGCCGAGATCGCGTTCCTCGAAAAGCGCTGCTCGGAGCTCGGCGTCGCGGCGGCGCTCTCGGAGGTCTTCACCCGCGGCGGCGCCGGCGGCGAGGACCTCGCCCGGGCCGTGCTCGCCGAGATCGGCCGGGGCGCGACCAAGTACCAGCCCCTCTACCCGTGGGACCGGCCGCTCCCCGAGAAGATCGAGATCATCGCTCGCCGGCTCTACGGCGCCGGCGGCGTCTCCTACTCGAAGGAGGCCGAGCAGCGCCTCCAGCGCTACGAGAAGCACGGGTTCGGAAACCTGCCGATCAACATCGCCAAGACGCCGTACTCGTTTTCGGACGATCCCAAGAAGGGCGGCCGCCCGTCGGGCTTCACGCTGCACGTCGACAAGACGCGCCTCTTTGCGGGCGCGGGGTTCGTCGTGGCCGTATGCGGTGACATCATGACGATGCCCGGCCTGCCGAAGCTGCCTGCGGCCGAGACGATCGACGTCGACGCCGCGGGGCGGGTCTCCGGGCTCTTCTGACCGGCGCCGGCCGCGGATGTGACCGGTGGTCGCACACTCCCGACGTCGACAATCGTTGCGCTCGCGCTCAGGAACTGTGTAAGGTTCGATCCGCCAGGGGGCCTTCCGGTCATGTTGACAGTTGAGGTTCGTCGTCGTCCGGGCACGAGCGCCGAAATGCACCGCGTCACCGGCGGGAGCGCGACAGTCGGCGCATCGTCCGGAAACGAGATCGTCGTCCGCGCGCGCGGCGTCTACGGGCGGCACATGCGCCTCTTCGAGCGCGACGGCGGCTACCACCTCGACCTCTTCAAGGGCATCGAAACCGTCCAGGTCAACGGCCGCGATTTCTTCGGCGGCCAGATCACGGTCGGCGACCGCATCGCGATCGGCGAGGCGACCATCACGGTCGTCGAGGCCGCGTCGCCGATGCGCTCGACCCCGATCAGCGAGATGCCCGGGGGAGACGTCGCGTCTGCGCCGCCGCCGGCCGCTCAGCCGGTCCTGCCGGTCACCGAGGTCGAGTACCGGGCGCTGCGTCTGGCGGCCTTCCGCATGTGCCGCGAGGCGCGTTCGCCGGAGGACCTCGCGACCGAGCTCACGGATTTCCTCGACCGGGAGCTCCCGCCCTCGGAGTGGGCGGTCGGCGAGTTCTCCGCCATCGGTGGATTCCGCGCGCTGGCGTCGACCTTCCGCGAGACCCCGGCCCTTCCGCCGCGCATGGTCCAGGACCTCCGATCGGGCGAGCGTCTGGCCCGCGCCGAGACGGTGACCGGCGCGCTGACGCTGATCGTCGAGCCGGCCCGCGAGGGCGCCGGGTGCGTCGGCATCCTCGTGCGGGAGACGCCGCGCCTGGCGGCCCGCGCGGTCCTCTTCCTCGAGGAGCTCGTCCAGGTGGCCGGCGTCGCGTTCGCCGGCATGGGCGCACCGGAGACGGGCGAGGCCGTCGTGCGACAGACTCTGGAAGTGCCGATCGCGGCCGCGCCGGCGGCCGAGCCGAGCCTCGCCGAGACGGTCCTGCGGCAGACCGACGACCTGAAGAAGATCGTCGAAACCGTCGAACGGGAAGTCATCGACCGGGCCATGCGCCGCGTGGAGGGCAACCAGAGCCGCGGCGCCCAGATCCTCAACATCTCCCGCGGGTCCCTGATCGCGAAGCTCAAGGAGTTCGGGATCCCGGACTACCGATACCTCCGGCGGGAGCGGGGGCGGCGGGGCTAGGATCCCCCCGGGGCGGAGGCTCCGCCCTTTCCGGCGTCGAGTCCGTCCTGGAACTCGAGGATGGACGCGCAAAGCGCCCGCAGGCCCGACGGCAGCGTCAACAGGAGCTCCCCGGAGGCGTTGACCACCACCTGCTCCGTCTGGCCCGAGACCAGGAGGTCGCCCGACTCGCTCCGCACCTCGTAGTCCATCACGAGGCGGGCGACGCTCGGCGAGCGAAGGCGCGCCGTGACGCGGATCGTCTGGTCCGGCCGCGCCGGCGCCCGGTACTTGAGCTCCATGCGGGTGACCGGCACCCGGTAGCCCATCTCGAGCGCCCGCGCGGCGGAGAAGCCGAAGCGGCCGGTCAGGGCCTCGCGGGCGTGCTCGAAGTACAGGACGTAGTGGCCGTGCCAGACGACGCCGTACGGGTCGCACTCGGCGAAGCGCACGGGGATCTCGAGCGTCAGGCCGCGCAGGGGCTCGGCGGAGCGCACGGAGGCCGTCATGCCGGGGATTCCATCACGGCGGCGAGGAAGTTGCCTCCGGCCCCGAAGGAGTTGACGAGCGCGCGCCGCGCGTCGCCGCCCGCGATGGCCCGGCAGGCCGCGACGAGCTGGGCCCCGCCGGCGGCGGCCATCTCGCCGATGGCATCCTTGACCGAGACCTCGCGCGGGAGCCGGTCGCCGAAGACCGAGCGCATCGCCTCGACCTCGGCGCGGTCCATTTCCGCAATCCCGTCCCGCGAGGACAGCCACAGGTCGACGGTCCCGGGAGCCGAACCGGCGCCGGCGAGCGCTCCCCGGATGGCCCGGGCCATCGCCGGGGGGTCCGGCGCGAAGCGGTAGGGCTCGGAGGCGACGCCGGCCGTCGCGATGCCGGAAAGGCGCGCCAGGCCCCTCGCTCCGCGCCCGAGGGCCGCCGCCTCGTCCTCGAGGAGCAGGACGAACGCGCCCTCTCCCTGCACGATGCCGGAGGCGCGCTTCTCGCCGCGCAGCGCCCCCACCCGGTCGAACCCCATCGCGTAGAACGCGTTCCACTCGTCGACCGCGCCGGCCAGCATGGCGCGCGCCCGGCCGGAGGCGAGGGCGAGCGTCGAGAAGAGCAGGGCGTTCAGGGCCGAGGGGTCCTTCTGCGTGATCGTGACGTTGGGCCCGAAGATCTTCAGCTCGATCGAGACCTGCGAGGCTGGAGCATTGGCGACGGTGTTGGGGAAATGGAACGGCGGCGCCGCCTCCGGCGACTCGAGGATCAGCACCTTGAGAAACTCCGTGAGCGCGCCGGCGCCGGCGGAGCCGGTCCCCATCGCGATGCCGATCGACTCGGGGTCGTCCCCGATGGCGTAGCCCGCCTCGGCGATGGCCTGGGAGCAGGCGATCAGGGCGAACTGGCTCCCGCGGTCGAAGCGTCGCGCCTTCATGGCGGGAATCTCGGGCTGCGGCGAGAAGCCCGTGTATCGCGCGGCGTGCGTGGCCTGCATGTCGCCGCGGCTCTCCGGGTCGAGCGGCCGGATCGCGTTCTCGCCGGCCGTGAGCCGCCGGTAGAACTCGGCGGCGGAGCGGCCGAGCGGCGAGACCGCGCCGGTCCCGGTGACGAGGCCGCGCCCCGGCATCAACCGGCGCCGGCGTATCGCGAGAGAACGACGACCGAGCTGTTGCCGCCGAACGCAAAGGAGTTCGACAGCGCGACCTCGACGTCCGCGTCGCGGGCGGTGTTGGGAACGTAGTCGAGGTCGCAGGCCGGATCGGGGTTCTCGTAGTGGATGGTGGGGGGGACCTTCCCGTCGCGCACGGTCAGCGCCGTCGCCACCGCCTCGATCGCGCCCGAGGCGCAGAGGCAATGGCCGATCATGGACTTGATCGAGGAGACCGGGATCGCGTGCGCGCGGTGGCCGAGCGCGGCCTTGAGCGCCGAGGTCTCCGCCGAGTCGTTCTGCGGCGTCGCGGTGCCGTGCGCGTTGACGTAATCGACGTCCTCCGCGTTCAGGCCGGCGCTCTTGAGCGCCGCGCGGATGGTGCGGCCGCCGGCGGTGCCCGAGGGATCCGGCGCCGTCATGTGGTACGCGTCGGAAGTCACTCCGTAGCCGCGGAACTCCGCGACCACCGGCGCCCCGCGACGCCGCGCGCGCCCCTCCTCCTCGAAGATCAGGATGCCCGCCGCTTCGCCGATGGAGAGGCCCCGGCGCTCGCGGTCGAACGGCCGGCACGGATCGGGGTCGACCGACCGGAGCGAGTTGAAGCCGCCGTACGTCAGCCGGGCGAGCACGTCCGAGCCGCCCGTCACGACGACGTCCGCGAGCCCCGCGGCGATGGCGTCGAAGGCGTAGCCCATGGCGTTGGCGGAGGAGGAGCAGGCGGTCGTGATCGTCGACTTGATGCCCTCGAGGCCGAAGCGCTGGGCCACGCGGTCGGTGATCGAGTCGGGGAGGTGGTTGAGGACCTTCGACGGGCGGGCCTTCTTTCCGCGCAGGTAGAGCTCGAAGAAGGCCTCCGAGTCGATCAGGCCCGAGGTGCCGCCGCCGAGGATCACCCCGAGGCGCGACGGGTCTTCCCGCCCGAGGTCGAGGCCGGAGGCCGCGATGGCCTCGCGCGCCGCGGCGACCCCCATCCGGTCGGCCCGCGACATCCGGCGCCGCTCGAACGGCGTCAGGAAGCCGTCCGGGATGTCTTCGACCTGGGCCGCCGTCTGCGTGCGGTAGGAGGCGGGGTCGAAGAGCGAGAACGGGCGGATGCCGCAGACGCCCGACAGGAGGTTCCTCCAGAATGCATCGAGCGTGCCGCCGATCGACGTCACGGCCCCGAGTCCGGTGATCACGACGCGGCGCGGGGGAGTCACGCTCGGATTGTGGCACAGAGGCCGGCCGCCGTCGGTGCGCTGTCGACGTCCGCCCGAAGCCCTTGACCCCTCTGCCATAATCCCGCGCGTGACGGACACCCGCGTCGACTGGCACACGTACTTCATGAACATCGCCCGGCAGGTCTCGACCCGGTCGACCTGCCCGCGCAAGCACGTGGGCGCCGTCATCGTGCGCGACAAGACGATCCTCTCGACCGGCTACAACGGCTCGATCCGCGGGCTTCCGCACTGCTCGGACGTCGGCTGCACGATGGAGGACGGCCACTGCGTGGCGACCGTGCACGCCGAGGCCAACGCGATCATCCAGGCCGCCAAGAACGGCGTGTCGATCGCCGGCGCCGAGATCTACACGACGGCGAGCCCCTGCTGGCCCTGCTTCAAGCTGATCGCCAACTCGGGCCTCTCGCGCGTCTACTACGGCGAGTTCTATCGGGACGAGCGCTCGGTCCAGGTGGCGAAGAGCGCGGGCATCGAACTGCTGGACCTGTCGGCGCCCAAGTAGGGGCGGGGCTCGTCCCCGCCCGGCCCGGGGGTCAGGTCTCGTTTTTTCGGGCCCCGGTTCGGGTTCGGCTGCAGCTCGAGCTTCCCGGGGCCTTCGAAAAAACCGAAATTGCAGGGGGTCAGGTCTCGTTTTTTCGGGCCCCGGTTCGGGTTCGGCTGCAGCTCGAGCTTCCCGGGGCCTTCGAAAAAACGAGACCTGACCCTAGGCCACCCCGCCCAGCGCCAGGATCCGCAGGCACTCCTCGAAGTGGGCCTTCGACGCCGCCGAGAGCTGGAAGAAGCGGCAGCCGAGGCCCCGGTCGGGGTCCTTGCCCAGGCGGACGATGAGCGCCTCCGCGACGATGGTGCGAACACCCCGCTCGACCGGGACGTCGAAGGAGACCTCGAGGCGCGCCCCGATCGGCTGTCGGACGTCGGTGCGCACGAAGAAGCCACCGCGCGAAAGGTCGCGGATGGTGCCGGCGTGCTGGAGCCCGTCGCGCCAGAACGTGATCGACCATTCGACCGCCGAACGGGCTTCCTCGCGCGGAAGGACCTGCAGGAAGCGGCGCAGCGCGGCGAAGAAGGCCTCCGGGTCGAGCGGGAGCGGGAGCGTGGCGTCCGCGCCGGCGCGCGTCGCCTGCGACTCGAACCCCGGCGGCCCGACGACGACGATCGGCGTGCGGGCGAAGGCCGGGTCCGCCTTGAGAACCCGGGTGAGATCCACGCCCGTCATTCCCGTCATCCCCGCGCTGACGACGATCAGCGACGGCCGCTCGCGGCGGACGAGGTCGAGCGCCTCGGTGCCGCCGCCGGCCTCGAGCGTCTCGCAGCCGGTGCGCTTGAGGACCTCCTCGGCCGCACCGCGAAAGAGCCCGGCGTCGTCGACGAGGAGGATCGAGGGCATCTTCTGCTCAGACCCGGCGCGGCCGAAGCACGACTTCCCCGTGCAGCACGTTGGGGGCAGAGGTGAGGACGAACAGGAGCGCGCCGACGACGTCGTCGGTCGTCAGCATCTGGGGCCGGTCGAGGGTCGGCCGGAACCGGTCCTCGAAGAACTCGGTGTCGACCGAGCCGGGGCAGATCGCCGTGACGCGGATGTTGGCGGGCTTCAGCTCCGCGGCGAGCGCCCGCGTGAAGCCGACGAGCCCCGCCTTGGCCGCGCAGTAGACCGTCCCCTCGGCGAATCCCTCGAGGCCCGCGATCGAGGACACGTTGACGATCTCCGAGGGGGCGCTGCGCAGGAGCGCGTGGAGGCAGGCCTGCGACAGGTAGATCGCCGCCGCCAGGTCCGTCTCGAGCATCGCCGCGATCTCGGAGCGCTTGGCCTCCAGCAGCGGCGCCCGGTAACCCAACCCGGCGTTGTTGATCAGGATGTCGAGCTGCCGGAAGCGCGAGAGCAGGACGTCGACGGCGTCGTAGAGGGCCGGCACGCTGCGCACGTCGAGCACGTGGTAAGCGGCCTCGCCGCCGGCGTCTGTGATCTCGCGCGCGACCTCGCGCAGCTTCTCCTCGCGGCGCGCGACGAGGAAGACCTTCACCCCCGCGGCGGCGAGCGCCACGGCGAAGGCCCGGCCGAGCCCCGAGGAGGCCCCGGTGATCAGCGCGACCTTGCCCTGCAGCGATTGGCCGCTCATGGGATCAAGTTATCACCGCTGTCTGCCGCCACGCGGCCTGTATCATCCGCTCCCGCATGGACACGATCTCCCACGGTTTCGCGGGCTCGATCCTGGCCCGTTCGGCGGCGGAGCGTCCGGCGGCGGTGTCGGCCCTCGTCCTCGGCGCGGTCGCGGGCGTCGTGCCGGACCTGGACTTTCTCTTCTTCTCGAACCGCCTCGACTACCTGCGCGACCACCGGAGCTGGACGCACTCGTTCCTGGTCCTGCCGTTCATGGCCCTGGCCCTCGCCCTGATCGCGAAGATCTGGGCGCGGAAGACGCGCCTGCCGGCGCTCTGGCTCTTCGCCGCGATCGGGATCGTGTCGCACATCCTCTTCGACTGGGCGACCTCGTTCGGGATCATGTTCTGGACGCCGGTGACGCGGCACCGCTACGCCCTCGACTGGCTCTTCATCCTCGACCCTCTCTTCACCGGGATCTCGCTCGGCACGCTCGTGCTGACGCTCGTCTACCGCGAGCGCGGCGCGGCGCATCGCGGCCTACGGCTCCGGGGTGCTCGCGGCGTACGTCGCGATCTGCGCCGTGCTTCACGCGCGCGCGCTCGAGACGTGGCGGCGGCTCGACCGGCCGGCGGCGGGGGCGAAGGTCGCGGTCCTGCCGCAGTTCCTGTCGCCGTTTCGGTGGCTCGGCCTCTCGGAAAGCGGCGGCGAGATCCGGGTCGCCTTCTTCGACATCGGCCCCTTCGCGAAGGGGGTCGAGAACCCTCAGCCGCCCGAGCGCTGGGGCGACGTCCTGCAGAGCCTCTCGGACTTCTACCCGCCGCCCGCCCGCGCGAAGATCGCGAGCTACGAGAAGCCGCCCGACTCGGCGGCCCTCGAGGCGGCTCGCCGGCTGTCGGACTGGCAGGTCTACCTCGCATTCGCCCGGTTTCCGCTCGAGACCGTCTATCCGGAGCCGGACGGCGGCGCGACCGTCATCATCCAGGACCTGCGCTTCCTGCCCGTTCTTCGTCGGGCCCGTGGGAGCCCGACCAGGCGCAGGGGATCCGGCGCCAGCCGTTCGTCTACCAGGTGCGCCTGGACGCGGCGCTAAGCGCCCGTCGAGCGGGGCTTCGTTCGCGGCGGGCGCTGACGGCGGGCCGCCGACGGACACGTAGGAGTATTCCGGCTCCGGTGTGCGCGTCAGCGCCTCCGAGATCGCGGCGTAGTAGCCGACCTTGATCAGCAGGCGCACGAACACGAAGACCTGCTGGACCAGGATGAGCGGCACCAGGGCGAAGCGCGCCTCGCCGCCGGCGGACGGGTCGACGCACGAGCCACAGCAGGTACAGCCCCGCGTGACCACGGAGTAGATCCCGAGCACGCCGAGAAGGCGCAGCGGCCGGCCCAGGGCCCCCGCCATGCCGAAGACGAAGCGGGAGACCGGCGGAAGGTCCGGCCGCGCCACCCAGACCGTCCGCACCGCGTCGGCGAGGAGCTTGATCGCGGCGAAGGCGAGCGCGAGGGCCGCGAGACGCAGTCCCGTGACCGCGAGGGCCGCCTGCTCGGTGTGGAGCTCCTTGACGCGGTACTTCAGCGCCTCGCCCGAGCCGACGTAGATCCACTCGTAGGCGGCGAAAGCCGCGCCGAAGGCCGCGAAGGTGAAGACGAGAAAGGCCGGCATCCGGCGCATGCCCTCGCGGCCGAAGGTGACGAGCGAGCTCGAGGGCTCCCGCAGGACGCCGAGCATGCCGCCGAGTCCGAAGGCGTGGAGCACCGTCGCGAGCAGCGCCAGCGAGAACGCCGTCGCGCCCACGCCGCGCATGCCCGGCAGCTCCGACCAGCGGATGCCGTCGGCCGAGAGCAGGCCCGTGGCGATCTCGGGGAAGTTGCCGAGCAGGTCCGGGTGCACCCGGCGCACCGTCTCCCACCAGCCGTAGTCCGGGTTGGCGACCATCCTGTCGGCGGCGGGCGAGCGGTCGAGCAGCGAGTGCAGCGTGTTCGAGATCGGGAGGATCAGCGTCGCCGACAGGAGCAGCTGGATCAGCCACAGGGCGACGGCGAGGTAGGGCTTCGAGAGCGAGAGCCGCAGGCCCCGCAGGAAGCAGGCGAAGGCGCGGGGGCCTCGGCGCCTCACCAGACCACCGTCATGAAGTCGATCATGTTCTGGACCCAGAAGACCGCGCGCGACGTCCAGCGCGCGGCGGCGCGCGGGTCGTCCTGCGTGCGCCGGCCGTTGTTCGTCCGGTCGGCGTCGAGGAGGATCTTCTCCTCGGGGTCGACGACGGCCTCGGTCAGGCGCGGCCCCGACTGCGACGCGGAACCGCTTCCAGCGCGCCTGCCCGTCCCAGTGCGAGCGGTACTCGCCGGCCGCCCTCGAACCGCAGCAGCGACGTCGACCGGCATCGCCACGTCGCCGCTGCGGACCACGGTGACCCGGCTGTCGCATCCGCGCGGCTTCGCGAGCGTCGGCGGCGGGCCCTCGGAGAGCCGGCCGTCCTTCTCGAAGAGGCCGCGCGGCGGCGCCGCCGGCACGCTCTCCGCCTCGGCGACGGCGTAGTCGACGATGCCGGAGGAGAAGAACGTGCGGTCGAAGAACCACGACCAGTCCCGGCCGGTCGAGTCGTTGACGGCGGCGACGAAGTCGCGGGTCGTCGGGTGCCGGTACCGCCAGCGGTCGGCGTAGAGACGCAGGGCCCGGTCCATCGCCGGCGTGCCGAGCAGCCGCTCGAGTGTCGCCATCGTCAGCGCCGTCTTCGAGTAGACGTGGGCGCCGTACGACTTGCGGTCCCGGAACTTCCAGCTCTCCGAGGCGAGGACGTCCCAGTCGGCGACCTCGAAGTAGCGCCGGTTCGCGTCGAGCGGGTAGTGGATCGTCGATGCCGAGCGGGAAGTGCAGGCCGAAGACGTTCAGCGCGACGTGGTTCGGGCCGAAGACCGACTGCATCACGCGGTCGGTCATGTAGGTGTTGAAGCCCTCGTCGAGCCATGCCTCCTCGAACTCGTTCGAGGCGATCAGGCCGTAGAGGAACTGGTGGCCCGTCTCGTGGACGGTGACGCCCTCGGGGCGCTGCACGCTCTTCGGCGCGCTCCAGGACGTCCCCGCGGTGATCAGCGTCGGGTACTCCATTCCGCCCGCGCCGCCGGCGCCCCAGGGCGGGTCGACGATCGTGAGCGTTTCGTAGGGATAGGCGCCGAGGACGCGGCCGTAGCCCGACAGCGCGGCCTTCGCCGCGCCGGAAGTGCCGTTCCGCCTGGGCGGAGTGCTCGGGCTGCAGCAGCAGGATCGAGTCGCACGTCGCCGAGGCCCGGCTTCGCGAAAGGCGTCCTCGAGGACGAGGTACGCGGGATCGGCCGTCCAGGCGAAGTCGTGGACGCCGTCCTGGCGGAAGCGGTACAGGACCCGGCCGACCGAGGTCTCCCGCTCCTCGACCCGCTGGCCCGTGGCGCCGACCTTGCCCTTGAAGCGCGCGGGCACGTCGATCGAGACGTCGTAGTTGCCGAAGTCGGCGAAGAACTCGCTCGAGGCGTGGAACTGGTGGCAGTTCCAGCCGTCCTCCTCGAAGACCCCGATCTTCGGGAACCACTGCACCACGAAGAAGAAGTCGCCCTTGTAGCCGGTCCGCACCGACACGCGCGGCAGGCGGGAGACGAAGTCCATGGCGATCGAGATGGTCTCGCCCGGCGCGACCGGGCCGCCCGGGATGACCTCGGCGACGGTCCGATCGTTCGGGTTGCCGTCGTCCGGGGCGATGTACTTCAACGACGCCAGCAGGTCCTCGCCGTCGGAGCCCGTCATCCGGACGATCTCGATCGAGCCCCAGGAGTCGGGCGGCAGCTTTCCGTCGCGGTGCTCGCCGCGGGACTCCTGGCGGAAGGTCGAGAGCGTGTTGCGGAACGCGTTCAGGTACAGGTGGAAGCGCAGCGTCGTCGCGGGGCGCGAGGTCGTGTTCTTCCAGGTCAGGACCTGGGTGCCCTCGACGGTCTTCTTCTCCGCGTCGAGCCGGCACGAGATCTGGTACGAGGCGACCGGCGGCGGCGGGAACGGCGACGGCGAAGGCCGCGCTCGCGGCCGCGCCGAGCGCGACCGCCAGGATCCCGGCTTTTGCCGAAGACATTGCGCGGACTGTAGCATGAGGGCGATGGCGATTTCGGGAGACGGGGCGGGCGCGCGCGGCGCGCGCGTCGAGGAGCTGCGGGAGGAGCTGCGCCGCCACGAGCGCCTGTACTACGTCGACACCCGGCCGGAGATCACCGACGCCGAGTTCGACCGCCTCATGCGCGAGCTCCAGGAGCTCGAGGCCGCGCACCCGGAGCTCGCGAGCGACGACTCGCCGAGCCGGCGCGTCGGGCGGCGAGCCGGCCGAGGGCTTCGCGACCGTCGAGCACGCGTCGCCGATGCTCTCGCTCGAGAACGCCTACTCGTGGGAGGAGGCGCAGGCGTGGCTCGCGCGCAACGCGCGCCTGCTGGGCCGGGAGCCCCGCGGCTTCGTGGCGGAGCTGAAGATCGACGGCCTCTCGATCGCGCTGCGCTACGAGAACGGCCGGCTCGTGCGCGGCGCGACGCGGGGCGACGGCGTGCGGGGCGAGGACGTGACGGGCAACGTGCGCACGATCCGCACGGTGCCGCTGCGGATCGCCGAGACCTCGCCGCTCGAGGTCCGCGGCGAGGTCTACTACTCGAAGAAGGCCTTCGGGCGCGTCAACGCCGAGCGCGAGGCCGAAGGGGAGCCGCTCTTCGCCAACCCGCGCAACGCCGCCGCCGGGCACGATGCGCCTGCTCGACTCCCGGATCACGGCGAAGCGGCGGCTCGACGCCTGGCTCTACGGCGTCGCCGAGGCCGCGCCGATGCCGGAGAGCCAGAGCGACGCGCTCGCGCGCCTGGAGTCGCTCGGGTTTCCGGTCAACCCGCACCGCCGCGCGCTGCGAGAGCTTCGAGGACGTGCGCCGCTTCGTCGAGGAGTGGCAGGAGAAGCGGCACGACCTGGCTTCGAGACCGACGGCGTCGTCATCAAGGTCGACGACCGCGCCCTGCAGCAGGAGCTCGGCTCGACCGCCAAGTCCCCGCGCTGGGCGCTCGCCTACAAGTACCCGGCCGAGGAGGCGGTGACCGTCGTGCGCGAGATCGGCGTCAACGTCGGCCGGACGGGCACGCTGACGCCCGTCGCGCACTTCGATCCCGGTGCCGCTCGGCGGGACGACGGTCAAGCGCGCGACGCTCCACAACTACGAAGACCTCTCGCGCAAGGACGTGCGGGTGGGCGACACGGTCGTCGTCGAGAAGGGCGGGGACGTCATTCCCAAGGTCGTGCGGGTGCTGCCGGAGAAGCGGCCGGCCGGGCGCCGCGCCCTTCGCGCATGCCGACGCGCTGCCCGGTCTGCGGGGACCCCGTCGTGCGCGAGGAGGGAGAGGTCGCGCTGCGCTGCGTCAACCCGGCCTGCCCGGCCGTGGTGCGCGAGGCGCTGCGTCACTTCTGCGGACGGCGCGCGATGAACATCGAGGGCCTGGGCGAGAAGCTCGTCGACCAGCTCGTGACGGCCGGGATGCTCTCCGACGTCGCCTCGATCTACGACCTGAAGGCGGCGGACCTCGCCGAGCTCGAGCGCTGGGGCGAGAAGTCGGCGGCGAACCTCGCTGGCGGAGATCGAGAAGAGCAAGGGCAACGAGCCGCTCGCGCCTGCTCTTCGCGCTCGGCATCCGGCACGTCGGCGAGAAGGCGGCGAAGACGCTCGCCGCGCACTTCGGCTCGATCGACGCGCTCGCCGGCGGCGAGCGACCGAGGAGCTCGAGGCCGTCGACGAGGTCGGGCCCAACACGGCCGCGGCCATCCGGGCGTACTTCGCGCACCCGAAGAACCGCGAGCTCGTCGAGCGGCTCCGGGCGCACGGCGTGCGCCTCGAGGGGCCCCGCCGGGAGCGAGCGGCCGCCGGGCCCGCTCGCCGGCCGGACCGTCGTGATCACGGGCACGCCTGCGCGGGATCTCGCGCGAGGAGGCGGCGGCGCGTCTCGAGGCCGCCGGCGCGAAGGTCTCCGGATCGGTTTCGAAGAAGACCGACTTCGTGGTCGTGGGAGAATCAGCGGGATCGAAGCTGGAGAAAGCCAGGTCGCTCGGCGTGCGGACCGTGACCTGGGAGGAGATGCTCGGGATTCTTGCCGGGAAGGAGTGAGCGATGCCCGCCAAAGTCATCCTGTTCTGCCCGATGCTCGAGTTCAAGAACAAGCCGGCGACGCTGATGACGATCTCGCCCCACGGCTACTACGAGTGCCGCGTCGACATGGCCGCCGGCAACCACACCGTCTACGTCCCGATCGCCGGGCACGGCGATGATCTTCCAGGAGCCCAACGTCATCGGCGCGATCCCGCCAGACGTCGAGCGCTACTGAAGGTCAGTAAGCAGTAAGCAGTAGGCAGTAAGCAGAGTAACGTATCGGCGAGGCGTCGGCCCGGCTTGAGCCGCCGCTTACCCTTACGGCACCGGTTCCTACGCCGGCTGCGCCGGCAACTTCCCCTTCAGCCCCTTCAGCTTGAACGACAGCATCACCAGCAGGATCCCCCACACGATCGCCAGTGCGGCGAGCAGCCAGGTCACCGAGAGGATGCCGGCTCCCGGGTAGAGGAACAACAGGACGCCGAGCCCGACCGTCAGGATCCCCGAAAGGACCCAGAGCCACTCGCCCTGGACCTCCTTGCGCAGCCGGATCGCGGCCGCGATCTGCATGACGCCCGCGACGATGGCCCAGAACGCCAGGACCCAGAGCAGCGTGACCGCCGTCAGGCCGGGCCAGAGGAACGCCACGACGCCGGCCGCGATGCCGAGCAGGCCGAGGACGACGAGCGAGCTCCACTTGCCCCGGACTCCGGCGACGACTCCGAAGACGCCGTCGACAGCGCGTAGGCGCCCCAGATCGTCACGAGGATCACGACCGTGAGCCCCGGCCACGTGTAGGCGAGAACGCCGAAGAGAATCGCGAGGATGCCCCGGAGCAGGACGACCCACCAGTGCTCGGCCATGGTGCGAACAGCCGAAAAGACAGCCATGGTCCTTCTCCTTCCGCCTTCGAGGCGCGTATTCGAGCGGCGGCCTACTTCTTCTTGGCCGCCTTGCTCTTCTCGCCCTTGCTCTTCTTCTTCAGGTCGGCGCGGTGGGCCCGCTCGTAGGTCTGGATGTCCTTGAAGCGGCCCGAGGAATCGCGGACGGCGTAGAGCTTCTTGCCGGCGACGCTGCGGTGGGTGGTTCGCGTGGCCATGCGTGACCTCCTTGCGGCGAGTGGCCGATCGTTCGCCGTGGAGTCTATGCGAAGCCGGAGAAGAGCGACAGGAGCGTCGAGAGGTCCGGCACGCGCCGCGTTCCGGCGCGGCGCCGGCGCGTCGCCGATCAGGACGGGCGCCAGGCCGGCGCGCTCGGCGCCGACGACGTCGATCTCGTAGATGTCCCCGACGTAGGCGCAGGCCGCCGGTGGCAGCCCCAGCCGCCCGGTCGCGGCGTGGAAGATCCGCGGGTCCGGTTTCTCGACGCCGACCTCGGCCGAGTCCACGACGAACTCCAGGTGTGCCGAGAGGCCGGCCGCCTCGAGAAGTCCCCGCACGCGGCCGTCGGCGTTCGAGACGACCGCGACCCGGTAGCCGCGCCGGCGCAGGGCCTCGAGCGTCTCGATCGAGTCCTCCGCGCGCCTCGACCAGAGGTTGGCGCGCTGGTGCTCCTCCCGGACCTCGCCGGCGGCGCGCCGGAGCTCGGCGGGCTCGCCGAGCCCGAGGGCGCAGAGCAGCGTGCCGAGATACAGCGGGAGCCGCTCGGCGTCGCGTGACTCGGGCCGCTCGAGAACGAGCGCGCGCACCGCGGCGACGGCCTCCCGCTTCGGCCCGGCGGAAGGCGGCCTCGTCGAACGGCGATGTCGGCCGCGCGGCAGACCCGCTTCCCGTCGACGTGGATGAGCGTCCCGCCGGCGTCGAAGAGGACCGCGCGGACGTCCTTCACGCGCCGAGCTCGGCCCGGACCACGGCCTCGAGATCGTCCGCGATGGCGTGGACCTCGCCGCCCTCGGGCCCTTCGACGAGGATCCGCAGCAGCGGCTCGGTGCCCGAGTAGCGCAGGAAGACCCGTCCGCGCGCGCGCAGCGTCTCCTCCGCCCGCGCCACCGCGCCGACGATACCCGCCGATTGCTCGATCGGCACGCGCCGCCCGACCCGGACGTTGCGCAGCGTCTGCGGCATCTTTTCGAGGGTCGCGAGCTCCGAGAGCTTTCGGCCGCTCTCCCGGACGATGGATGCGACGACGAGCGCCGTGAGGATCCCGTCGCCGGCCGGCGACAGGGGCGCGAGCAGGGTGTGTCCGGAGGTCTCGCCGCCGAGCGCCGCGCCGGTTTCGTCCATGAGCCTGGCCACGTTGCGGTCGCCGACCGCGGCGCGGGCGAAGGCGATGCCTTCCTGGCGCAGGGCGGCCTCGAGCCCGAAGTTGGACATCACCGTGCCGACGACGCCGCCCGGCGGGAGCCGGCCCTTGGACTTCCAGTCGCAGGCCACCACCCACAGCACGTCGTCGCCGTCGAGAATCCGGCCCGTCTCGTCGGCGAAGATCGCCCGGTCGGCGTCCCCGTCGAATGCGACGCCGAGCGCCGCGCCCTCCTCGCGCGTCATCACGGCCATGCCCTCGGGGTGGAGGGCGCCGCAGCCGCTGTTGATGTTGCGCCCGTCGGGGGCGTCGTGGATCGCGGTGACGCGCGCGCCAGCGCGATGGAGGGCCCGTGGGCCGATCTGGAACGCCGCTCCGTTGCCCGCGTCGAGGACGACGGACAGGCCCTCGAGGTCCTGCGGCGCGCCGGCCTTGAGGCGCGAGATGTAGGTCGCGACGAGGCCCGGGTCGGGGTCCGGGGGCGCGGGCGTGGGCCGGGGCGCGCCGGTCCCCATCCCCTCGACGAGCTTTCTCTCGAGGTATTCCTCTCCAGCGTCGGGCCACTTGCGGCCGTCCGGCCCGAAGATCTTGATGCCGTTGTCCTCGTAGGGATTGTGCGAAGCGGAGACGGCCACGCCCGCGGCGGCGCCGATCTCGAGGACGAGCTCGGCGACCCCGGGCGTGGTGATGACGCCCGCGGAAGCCACGCCGCAGCCCGCCTCGCGCAGGCCGGCGGCGAGGTCGGCGACGATCGCCGGCGTCGACTCGCGGGTGTCCCCCCCGACGACGACCCGGGCCGCGGAGGCGAGCCGGCCGCCCAGCTCGCGGCCGAGCAGCCGGACCGATGCCGGATCGAGCGGGTACTCGCCCGCCCGGCCGCGCAGTCCGTCGGTTCCGAAGAGCTTCAAGATGGGCCTCCTGGAGGACTCGTCATTTTCGGCGCGGGCGGGCCGCCGGGGTCGGCGTGGGCTCGGGCGCGGCGCGGATCCGCACGCGAACGGTGACGAGCTGCCCCTCCCGGACGCGCACTCCGGGCGACTGGAGAGACAGCGTCGTCGAAACCGAGAACGGCGCGTCGCGGCCCTCGACCGACACGGGCTCGGTCTTGATCTGGAGCGTGCGGGCGAGCGTCTTCGCCGGGCCGAGAAGGCGCGCCTGCCGAGGCTCGACGGAAACCTCTTCGATCCGGGAGCCCTCGGCCGGGTGCCCGGCGATCTCGGGAACGATCGGGACGGTCTTCTCGGCAACGGCGTCCAGGATCATGCGGATCTCCGGGGGCGATATCGCGATGACCTCGACGTCCCGCGGCACGTTGATGTCTTCGGGCTCGAGCGCATACCGCTTCTCCCCGGGCACCGAATCCTCGAGGTCGATCACGGCCTCGAGCTTGGAGGGCTCGAGCTGCCGCAGCGGGGTGAACGCGCCGCGCACCCGGACGTCGACGGCGTCCGGCAGCGGCGAGACGATGAGCGTGCCGGCCGGGATGTTCACGATGGAGAGGGGGATCCGGTAGCTGCGCTCGGAGATCCGCTCGCGGCGTTCGCCCGTCAGCACGAACCAGGTCGCGCACGCGATCGCGAGCGCGAGGAGCTTGGTGCCGGGGTTGCGGAAGAGGATCCCGGAGAGGTTCATCGGTGCACCGCGAACTCGCGGAAGAGGAGGTCGCGCAGGGACTTGCCGTCCAGGTCCTCCTGGAGCTCGCCGTCGCGCGCGACCGAGATCGTGCCGCGCTCCTCCGAAACCAGGATCGCCAGGGCGTCGGTCTCCTCCGTGATCCCGACGGCCGCCCGGTGGCGCGTGCCGAAGCGCTTCGGCAGGCCCTCCTTGAGCGACAGGGGCAGGAAGCTCGCCGCGGCGGCGATGCGGTCGCCCGAGACGATGACCGCTCCGTCGTGGAGCGGGGTCCCGGGGGCGAAGAGCGTCACGAGGAGCTCGTAGGAGACTGCCGAGTCGATCGCCGAGCCGTTCTCGATGTAGGTCTTCAGGCCCTCGCGCCGCTCGAGGACGATCAGCGCGCCGACGCGCCGGGCCGCGAGCGAGGTCACCGCCAGGACGATCTCGGAGATCGACTCCTCGGCGTGGTAGCCCGAGAAGAGCGAAAAGAACGGCGTCCGGCCGAAGGCCGCCAGAGCCCGGCGCAGCTCGTGGGAGAACAGCACGATGATGGCGAAGGGGACGTAGAAGATGAGCGCCTTGAGGATCGTCGTCAGCGCCGCGAGCTTCAGGAACGCGGACACCGCGTAGACGGCGAAGATCGCGAAGAGGCCGAGCACCATCTGCACGGCGCGCGTCCCGCGGATCAGGCGCAGCAGGCCGTAGGTGATGATCGCGACGACCGCGATGTCGAGCGCGTCGCGCCAGCCGAAGTTCAGGTGGGGCAGCTGCGGGAGCCGGCTCGCGAGGGATTCCATCACCGCGCGGAGGCCTCGGCGGCGGCGGTCGAGGGCGCCGCCGTCGCCGCGCGGGCGATCGCGCCGGACATGCGCAGGTACCGGACCGAATCGGCGACGTCGTGGACGCGGAGGATCGACGCGCCGCCCGCGGCCGCGGCGGACAGCGCCGCGAGCGAGCCGGGAAGGCGTTCGGCGGCCGAGGCCGTCTCGGAGACGCCCGAGAAGCGGCGGACGAACCCTTTGCGCGAGGCGCCGGCCGCCACCGGAAAGCCGAGGGAGGCGAACGCCGGGAAGTGCCGCAGGAGGGCGAGGTTGTCCTCGGGCGACTTGCCGAAGCCGAGGCCCGGGTCGATCGCGATCGCGTCGGCGGCGATGCCAGCGGCGGCCGCCCGCCCGGCCGCTTCGGCGAGGAAGGAGGCGATGTCGCCGAGGAGGTGCCCGTACGAAAGGTCGTCCTGCATCGTCCGGGGATCCGTGCCCTTCATGTGCATCAGGATAGCGCCCGCGCCCGCGGCGGCGATCGTCCCGAGCAGGTCTTCGTCGAAGCGGCCCGCCGAGACGTCGTTGACGAGGTCGGCCCCGGCGGCGACCGCGGCCCTCGCGACGGCGGCCTTGCGCGTGTCGATCGAGAGGGGAGCGTCCGTCTTCGCGCGGATCGCCTCGATCACCGGAACGACCCGGGCGATTTCCTCGCCCGCGGACAGCGGCTGCGCCTGCCCGTAGTTGGCCGGCCGCGTGGACTCGCCTCCGACGTCCACGATCGCCGCTCCCTCGTCGAACATCGCCAGCGCCCGGGCGACCGCCGCCTCCCGGTCGAGGTAGAGGCCGCCGTCGGAGAAGGAGTCGGGCGTGACGTTGAGGATTCCCATCACGGCGGGGCCCGCGGAGAAGTCGAGCGACCGGCCCCGGGCCAGGGCGAGGCGCGCCGGCCGCCGTCCGGCCCGGCCGAAGGCCGCTTCGGCCCGCTGGCGCAGGCTCGCGGGCATCGCCTTGAGCGTCTCGGCGCGCCGCGACCGGGCGATGACGACGGGCCGCGAAGCCGATCCCTCGAAGCGAACGACGTCGACCGGAAAGTCGGAGGGCGGAAACGACGCCGGGCGAAAACCGTCCCAGCCGCAGATCTCCGAGAGCGACCCGGCGTCGCGCGCGGGGATGACGAGGTCGGCCGCAGGGGTCATGGCCGGAGTCTAGTGGATCGTGTCCCGGCCGGGAAAATCCCGTCCTGCTCGCCGCATCCGGCGCCCGCCGGACGCCCTCGTCGGCTCGCCGGGCGATGCGCGCCGTCCCGCGCGCGCAGCTGCCCGTACAAAGCGCCATGGAGGTCGTCGTGATGAAACTGATCGTCTGGACCCTGGCGCTTTCCGCCCTCGCTCCGCCCGCCGACGCGCGCAAGTCCGAGGCGCGGCTGGCCGAGCTTTCCGCCGCGGTTCTCGCCGCCGACTACCGCGGCGACCGGCCGAGGCTCGAGCAGCTCGACGCGGAGCTTTCCCGGCTCGACGCCGGGCCGCTCAACGACTACCGGGACTACTGGCGGGGCTTCGCGCTCTGGCGGCGGGCGATGAACGGGTTCAACGAGACACCGACGCCGGACGACCTCGGCGCGGACCTCGAGAAGGCCGTCGCCCGCTTCCGGGCGTCTCTCGCCGCGCAACCGGAGTGGATCGAAGCCAGGCTCGCCATGGTCGGCTGCTGGGGAAACCTGATCTATCTGGCCGGGAAAGACGAGGGCAGGCGCAAGGCGATCCTGGAGGAAGCCTTGCCGACGTTCAGGTGGCTCATGGAAAACGCCGGCGACAACCCGCGGGCCCTCTGGATCAAGGGAGGGATGGAGATGAACGCGCCGCCCCCGACGGGTGGCGATTTTGCGAGGGCGGCCGCGACGGCCCGGCAGGGCGTGGCGTGCGCCTGGCGCGAGGCGCAGTGGGACGCGGGAACGCCGGCCTGGGTGCCGACGTGGGGAGGGCCCGAGAACCTGATGAACCTCGCGTACTGGTACTCGCACGGCCCGAAACCGGATCGCGCGCTGGCGCTCGCCTACGCGGAGGGCGCGCTGACGGCGGTGCCCCAGTGGCACTACGTTCGGGACATCCTGCTGCCCCAGATCGAGGCGCTCCCGGTCGCGGTGGCCGCCAACTGACCGGCCGACGCCCTTGCGGCGGGGGCGCCCCCGCCGCGACAATCGGGTCCCGGAAGCCATGAGCAACACCCGCCCCGCGGCGCCGCCGGCCCTGCGCCCGCCCCTGGCGGCGTACGCGGGGGCATGGGCGGCGCTCGCGGCGGTCTACACGACGCTCTACACGACCAGTGCGAGCGGAATCTCGTTCGGGATGGCCGCGCGCGGCGCCGTCGCTGCCGTGCTTCCGGCCGCGCTCTTCGGATTCGTATCGCTCAACCTGGCGCGGCGCTGGCCGTGGCCCCTCGATGCCCGGTGGCGTCTCTCTCTGCGCCTCGTGCCCGCGCTCGCGGCGCTGGCGGCTGCGTCGACGGCGGGATGGTTCGTCCTGATCGTCCTCGAGAGCTGGCTCTTCGCCGGGGCGGTCCGCTGGCCGAGCGCCGGCATCGTGGCCTGGCAGACCGTCATCAACGGGCTCATCCACCTGGCGCTCGCCGGCACCGGCTACGCCTGGCACACGGCCGAGGCCCTGCGCGAGGCGCGCGAGCGGGCCGCCACGGCCGAGGTGCTCCGGGCCCGCGCCGAGCTCCAGCTCCTGCGGTCGCAGCTCCACCCCCACTTCGTCCTGAACGTGCTCCATGCGCTGCTCGGCCTCGTGCGCCGCGACCCGGCCCGCGCGGAGGGAGCCCTCGAGCGGCTGGGCGAGCTGCTCCGGTTCGGCCAGTGGGTCCACCAGACGGGGAGCGACTGGGTGCCGCTCTCGCGCGAGTGGGAGTTCGTCCGCAGCTACCTGGAGCTCGAACGGGTGCGCCTGGGCGACCGCCTCCGCCTCGAGATCGACGCCGACCCCTCCGCGCTCGAGGTGGCCGTGCCGCCCTTCGCGCTGCAGCCGCTGGTCGAGAACGCGATCGTCCACGCCGTCGCGCCGCGCGCCTCGGGGGGCCGCGTGGCTGTTTCGGCGCGGCGGTCGGGCGGCCGGCTGCGCCTCGAGGTCGTGGACGACGGGCCCGGCGCCTCGGCGACGCGGATCGCCGCGAGCCCGCGGATGGGCCTGCGCCTCCTCCAGGAACGCCTGGCGGCGATCTACGCCGGCCGGGCGAGCCTGGAGTTCGAGTCGCCCGCGGAAGGGGGCCTCCGCGTGCGCCTGGAGCTGCCCGACGACCCGGTGCCGGAGGCGGCGTGAGCGCGCCGCGCCTGCGGGCGCTCGTCGCCGAGGACGAGGCGCCGGCGCGCGAGAGCCTGCGCGAGTACCTCGCCGAGACCTCGTGGATCGACGTCGTGGCCGAGGCCGTCGACGGGAAGTCGGCGCTGGCGCTCGCCGACGAGCACCGGCCGGACATCCTGTTCCTCGACGTGCGCCTCCCGGAGCTCTCGGGCCTCGAGGTTGCGCGGCGGATCCGCCATCCGGCCGAGATCGTCTTCACGACGGCCTACGACCGCTTCGCCGTGGCGGCCTTCGAGATCGGCGCCGTCGACTACCTCGTCAAGCCCTTCGGCCGCGAACGCCTGGCGGCCGCCGTGGCGCGCGTGCGTGCCCGGCTCGGCCAGGCCCCGGTGGCCGCGAGCGACCGCGTCCGGAGCTCGCTCGAGCCCGGCCCGCTCTCGCGCCTCTTCGCGCGCCACGGGGAGCGGATCGTCCCGATCGCCGCCGAGGGCATCCGGCGCATCCAGGCGCAGGGCGACTACGCCGAGGTCCACTGTGCGGAGGGGGTGTTCCTGCTGCACGTGACGCTTTCCGAGCTCGGGCAGCGCCTCGACCCGGCGCGTTTCCGGCAGGTGCACCGCTCGCACATCGTCAATCTGGACGCGGTGGCGCACCTGAAGCCCTACGACGAGCGGCGGCTTGCGATCACGCTGAAGGACGGCACCGTCGTGGTCGCCAGCCGCGCGGCCTCCGAAGAGCTGCGGCGCCTGGCGCGCTGACTAAACGGCTTCGTCCGCGGTGGGGCCGTAGATCGGGGGCAGCGGCACGTCGAGCTCGCGCAGGTAGACCGTCAGCTGGCCGCGGTGGTGGATGAGGTGATTCAGGAGCACGCGGCGCAGGAGCGAGCGCCGCTTGAGGGCGAAGAAGACTTCGCCGTTGGGCCGCGTCACCGTGAACTCCTCCTCCATGCGCGCATCCGGCATCCGGGCGATCCCGGCGCGCGCGGCGGCGACGTTTTCGTCGAAGCGCGCGAGGTACTCGGCCGCGCTCCGCATCGCCGGCGCCTGCTCGCTTCCGGCCTGGAAGACGTCCTTCTCGAAGCGCACGCCGAAGCGGGGTATCTCGGTGACGTGGGTGGCGAGCTCGCCGAGGGTCTTCGACTTCGCGTGCGGCTTCCAGTCGAGCCGGTCGGCGGGGATGCGTTCGAGGAGACGGCGCGTCGACGCCATCTCGGCGTCGAACTCGGGGAGGAGTTTTTCGGCGAACGTCATGGTCGAGCGGCGGAGCGTAGGGGCGGCCCTTGCGGCCGCCCGGGCGGGGACGAGCCCCGCCCCTACGACCTCCCTACGCCGGCTCCGGCAGCAGCGGTCCGATGTTGCCGCCCGCGACCTCCGGGGTCGGCCCCGGCATGATCGGCGGCTTCGGCGGGCCGGACTTGCGGAGCTTCGAGATGTCCGTGCCGGACTCGTCGGCGATGATCTGGATCACCTCGTCGCCGTCGAGCACTTCCTTCTCGAGGAGCGTGCGGGCGATCCGGTGCATGGCCTTCTCGTTGTCGTCGATGATCTTCTTGGCCCGGTCGTAGGCGGAGGTGACGATCCGCTTGACCTCGGCGTCGATCTGGTTGGCCGTCGACTCGGAGTAGTCCTGGGTGCGGCCGAAGTCGCGGCCGAGGAAGATCTCCTGCTCGGGCCGGCCGAAGGTCAGCGGGCCCATCTCGCTCATGCCCCACTCGCAGACCATCTTTCGGGCCATGTCGGTCGCCCGCTCGATGTCGTTGCCGGCGCCGGTCGTCATGTGGCCGAGGAACTTCTCCTCGGCGATGCGGCCGCCCATCATCACGGTGATCGTCGCGTCGAGGTACTCCTTGGTGTGGGAGTACTTGTCCTCGGCGGGAAGCTGCATCGTGAGCCCGAGCGCGCGCCCGCGCGGGATGATCGTGACCTTGTGCACCGGGTCGGCGTCCGGGAGGATCGCCGCCACGAGCGCGTGCCCGCCCTCGTGGTACGCGGTGTTCTTCTTCTCTTCCTCGGTCATGATCATGGACTTGCGCTCGGGACCCATCATGACCTTGTCCTTGGCGTACTCGAAGTCGATCATCTCGACTTTCTTCTTGTTGAACCGCGCCGCGTTCAGCGCCGCCTCGTTGACGAGGTTGGCGAGGTCCGCTCCCGAGAAGCCGGGGGTTCCGCGCGCGATGATCGTGAGATCCACGTTCTCGGAGAGCGGCGTCTGGCGCGTGTGGACCTTCAGGATCTGCTCCCGGCCGCGCAGGTCCGGCCGGTCGACGACGACGCGCCGGTCGAAGCGGCCCGGGCGCAGGAGCGCCGGGTCGAGGACGTCCGGGCGGTTCGTGGCCGCGACCAGGATGACGCCCTCGTTGGTGTCGAATCCGTCCATCTCGACGAGCAGGGCGTTCAACGTCTGCTCGCGCTCGTCGTGCCCGCCGCCGAGGCCGGCGCCGCGATGGCGTCCGACGGCGTCGATCTCGTCGATGAAGATGATGCAGGGCGCGTTCTTCTTGCCCTGCTCGAAGAGGTCGCGCACGCGCGAGGCGCCCACGCCGACGAACATCTCGACGAAGTCCGAGCCCGAGATCGTGAAGAAGGGGACGTTGGCCTCGCCGGCGACGGCCCGGGCGAGAAGCGTCTTGCCCGTGCCGGGCGAGCCGATCAGGAGGACGCCCTTGGGGATCTTGCCGCCGAGCTTTTGAAACTTCTGGGGATCCTTGAGGAACTCGATGATCTCCTGCAGCTCGACCTTCGCCTCCTCGACGCCGGCGACGTCCTTGAACGTCACCTTCTTCTGGTTGGGCGTCAGGAGCTTCGCCCGCGACTTGCCGAAGGAGAGGGCCTTGTTCCCGCCCGCCTGCATCTGCCGCATGATCACGAACCAGATCGCCACGAGCAGGATCAGGGGCCCGTACATCACCAGCGCCGAGACGAAGGTCGAGTCCTTCTGGGGCGCGATGTCGATCTCGACGTTCTTCGCGCGCAGGTCCTTGATGAGGTCCGGGTAGTTGGGGGCGTAGGTCTTGAAGAGCGGCTCGCGCTTGCCCGCGGAAGTGCCGTACTGGCCGCGGATCTCCTCGCCCCGGATTTGTACTTTTTGCACGTGGCCCTGGTTCACCTGGTCGAGGAACTGCGAGAAGGTGACCTCTTCCACGGCGGTCGCGCCGGTCTTGAATACGTTCCACGCCAGGATGATGAGGACCAGGATCACCATCCACAGCAGCAGGTTTTTGATGGTTGCGTTCAACGAACACTCCTTAACCAGGGACAGCCCGGGTTGAGCATAACGGACTCCAGGGGGCTTTTATGCCTCCGTGACCACCTCGTGGATGTCCGGCAGGTGCGCGTGAAGCCCCTCGTGCTCCATGCCGTAGCCGGCGAACAGGCCCCCGGCCTCCGTCGAGAACAGGGAGAAGTCCACGGACATGTTGGTTTTGCGGTCGAGCGGCTTGTCGATGATCGCCGCCAGGCGCAACGACCCCGCCCCGGCGCCCTTCAGGTTGTCCATGAGGTACGTCTCGATGACCCCGGTGTGCACGACGTCCTTCAGGAGCAGGACGTGCTTGCCGCGCACGTCAAACCCCGTCGTGAAGTCGATCGAGAGGGTGTCGTGCGCCCCCTCGGCGCGGCGCACGTGCAGGAACTCGCAGGAGAACGGTCCGCGCATCCGACGCGCCAGGTCGGCCATGAAGAAGGCGGAGCCCTTGAGGATCGAGACCACGACGAGCGGGCGGTCGCGGACGTCGCGGTCGATCGCCCCGGCGACGGCGTCCACGCGCTCGGAGATCAGGCGCGCCTCGTAACGGCGTTCGAGCTTCACGATGCGGTCTCCGAAACGGCGGGGGTGTCGATCGGCAAATGGTACACCGCCGGCGCCGGGCGGACGCTCAGGAGCGCGCCGCGCCGCTCGAACCGGATGCGCCGGCCGGCCTCGAAACGGAAGTCGCCGCCCGCGGCCATGCGCCGCAGGATCTGCTCCCGCTCGCGGCCGGTCATGGGCGCCCGGCCGGGCCGCGCGAAGGGGAGCGCGAGCCGCTCGAGGGCCGCGCGCAGGAGCTCGGCGGGAAGCGCCGCGAGGAAGGCGGCTTCGGCGAACGCGGCTCCCGGCGCCAAGCGCAGCCGCGGCAGGACCCGCCCGACGAGCTCCCGCTCGAGGCGGTTCCTCTCCTCGCGCAGCGTGGCGATTTCGGCGAGCAGCCGTGTGCGCTGTGCCACGTCGAGGTTCGCGAGCTCGCGGCGGATGCGATTTCGCGAGAGGCGCAGGTCGCCGTTGGAGGCGTCGCGGCGAAACGGGATCGCCCGGTCCGCGAGGTACCGCAGGATCTCCGCGCGCGACACCGAAAGCAACGGACGCACGATCCCGTCCGCCCGCGATTCGCGGGGCCCGGCCAGAAGCGCGAGTCCTCCGCGGCGCTCCTTTGCGAGCAGGTGCGATTCGAGGACGTCGTCCTCCTGGTGCGCGGTGGCGATGCGGACGGCCCCGGCCTCGGCGGCCATCTCGAGGAGGGACTCGTAGCGCACGTGCCGGGCTCCGGCCTCCGGCGACAGGCGAAGCTCGCGCGAGGCCGACCTCGCGTCGCGCTCGCGCGACAGGAAGGGCAGACCGAGACGGCGCGCGTGCGCCTCGACGAACTGCAGGTCCCGGTCGGCCTCGCGCCCCCGCCAGCCGTGGTGGACGTGGCCGACCGAGAGCGACCAGCCGGCCTCCGCCGCGACCTCGGCCGCGCCGTGCAGCAGCGCCATCGAGTCCGCCCCGCCGGAGACGGCGAGGAGGAGTCGCGACCCGCGCGGGATCAGCCTTTGGGAGGCCGCGCTGGCGAGGGCCTGGAGGACGCGGTCCATCCGCGTATGGTAGCCCCGCCCGCCTACAGACCCCCGCCGAGAATCCCCGCGGCCCGCTCCGCCGCTTTCTGCCAGCGCGGCCGCAGGCGCCAGCCCGCCGGCTCGACGCGGCAGGCGTGTTCGAGGTCCCGAGCGAACATGGCGCGCATCGCGGCGCCGGTCGCCGGGTCGACGACGAGGAGGTTCAGCTCGTAGTTGCGTGTCATGGAGAGGGGATCGAGGTTGCTCGAGCCGACGAGACCGATCTCCCCGTCGGCGACGGCCGTCTTGGCGTGGATCATCACGCCCGACCACTCGTAGATGCGCACGCCGGCGTCGAGCAGCCCCTGGTAGACGCGCCTCGCCGCGGCGCCGGCGAGGGGATGGTTGTTGCGGCCGGGCAGCAGGATCGAGACCGTGACGCCGCGCCGCGCGGCCGCCCCGAACGCGGCGAGCACCTTCGGCGGAGCGACCATGTAGGCGTCGGTGATCTCGAGCGTCGACCGCGCCGTGCCGGCCAGCCACTCGTAGATCGCGGCGACGCGCTCGGTCTCGGGGAGGTCCTCGGCGAGGATCGCCGCGGGCGGCGCGTTTGCCGGCCGCCGGCGCCGGCGTCTCCGGGAGGAGCGCCCGCCGATCGCCCGCCGCCACATCGCCTCGAAGGCCCGCTCGACGTCGCGGGCGATCTCGCCCCGGACGAGAAGCGCCGTGTCGCGCCAGCCGTTGCCGCCCTTCTCCGACGGCGCCCAGTTGTCGCTGATGCAGAGGCCGCCGACGACCGCCGTCTCGGAGTCGACGACGAGGCTCTTGCGGTGATCGCGGTGCCGCATGCGCAGCCAGCTCCACGGCGCGAAGAGGGACAGCGGGCGGAAGGGCCGCGCCGTCACGCCCTCCTTCTTCAGCACCGCCGCGATCGAGCCGCCGCGCACCATCATCGTGCCGATCGGGTCGTAGAGGACGCGCACCTCGACCCCGCGCCGCGCCGCCTCGGACAGCGCCTCCGCGAACCGTTGCCCCGTGGCGTCGCCCGCGAAGATGAAGTTCTCGAAGACGACGCGCGTCTTCGCCGCCGCGATCGCCTCGAGCATCGCGGGGAATGCCTCCTCGCCGTCGCGCAGGAGGCGGATCTCGGTCCCGCCGCGGACGGGCGAGCCGGCCAGGCGCGCGAGCTCGCCGGCGACGGACCGAGGCGCAGAGGCGTCAGTCATGAGCGGTCTTGTCCTCGAGTCCCGACGGGGCGAGACGGGACAGGGCGACGTCGAGCCTCGACGGCTTTCGGTCGTCGATCTCGGCGCGTTCCTTCCGGGCGACGGCGCCGCGGACGACGTGCGCGCCGATCCAGCGGATCGGCTCCGGCGGGAAGCGGCCGGCGGAGCGTCCGACGAGGGGATGCCGGCTCCAGTCGTCGTCCTTCTCGAGGACGAGGCTCGCGAGGACCCTTCCGCCGACCACGACTCGGGCCCACGCCGTTGCCGCTCCAGCCGACGCCATAGAGGATGTGCGGCCGCCCGCCGAGGCGGCCCATGAGCGGCAGACTGTTGGGCGTGCGGTCGATCGGCCCCGACCAGTCGTGCGTGATCGCCGACGTCGCGAAGCTCGGGGTAGTAGCGCCGAAGGTCCGCGGCGACGGTGCGGGCCCGGACGGCGTTGCGGTCGAAGTCGGCGCCGATCCGCCCGCCGTACGCGATGCCCCAGCCGCCCTTGCCGAACGCGACCCGGCCCTCGCGCGTCGCGTGGTAGTAGTCGACCATCATCTGCGAGTCGGTGACGCACTCGCCGCCGGTCCAGCCGATCTGTGCGAGCCGGTCCGCGACGGGAGCCGTCATCACCATGTCGCTCGTGATCGCGACGATCGCGCGGGAGAGCTCCGGGATCCCGGCGGCCCAGGCGTTGGCGGCGATGACGAGCTTGTCGGCCGTGAGCTTTCCCGCGCCCGGTCGAAACGACGACCGGCGCTCGCGCGAGAACGAACGCACGCGCGTATTCTCGAAGATCCGCACGCCGGCTTCGAGCGCGGCGCGGCGCAGCCCCCGCGCCAGCGCCGCCGGCTGAACGGTCGCGGCGGACGGGTCGAAGACGCCCGCGCGGTGGGCGGGAGAGCCGGTCCGGCGCGCGACCTCCTCGGGCGTCAGCGCGCCGGAACGGCTCGACGCCGAGCTCTCCCGGCGGCGGCGACGACGCCGTCCCACGCGCCGAGCTGCGCCTTCGAAGTCGCCGTCCAGAGCCATCCGCCCTGTCGAAAGCGCGCGTCGATCGAATGCGCCGCGCAGAAGTCGCGGATCTCGCCGATCGCCGCCTCCGAGCCGCGCGCGACGGACGAGCGCGTCCGCCGCGCCGCACAGCGAGACCAGAGACGACAGCTTCGACCACCAGGACAGCACGAACCCGCCGTTTCGCCCCGACGCGCCGCCGCCGCAGATGTCCTGCTCGAGGACGACGACGTCGCGCGAGGGCTCGAGCTCCTTGATCCGGAGGGCGGTCCACAGCCCGACGTAGCCGCCCCCGAGAATCGCGACGTCCGCGCGGGCGTCGCCCTCGAGGGCCGGCGCGTCCGGCGCGTCGCCCGCGACTTCCTGGAGCCAGAACGAGCGGTGGGGCACGGAGAGCGAGACTCTATACTCCGCGCAACGGAAGGACCGACAAGATGAAGGGTTGCGCTCGGAGTCTGCTTCTCCAGCTCGCTGGATTTCTGGCGGTGCTGGCCGGCGTGCTGGCTTTTCTCCAGTTTCGGTACGCGCTCCACCCCGGCAAGGTCCTCGGCCCGGCGTTCTTCGCGGCGATCTTCGGCTCCATCGGCCTGGGCCTCTTCGCCAGCATCCGGAAGCCGGTCAGCGAGCGCGCGGCGCTCGCCGGCTGTCTCGCCGGCAGAAGGCCGGCCGACGGGAAGCGGACGGGCATCGCCGGAACGATCGAGGCGGCCGGGGGGCTCCTGCGCTCGCCGCTGACCGGCACCGAGTGCCTCGCCTACCGGTACGAGATCTACCTGTACGTCGGCCAGGGCCGTCGCCGGACCCGGGCGGTGTACTTCGACGGAGTGGCGCTGGTGCCCTCCGTCATCTCGACGCCTGCGGGGAGCTTTCGGCTCCTCGCCGTCCCCGAGTTCGATTTCGGACGGGAAGACGTCGACCCGAAACAGGCCCTCGTCCACTGGTCCGAGCACGTGAAGACGGCGCCCTTCGAGACGCCGGAAGCCGCGCGGAAGACGCTCGCGAAGCAGTGGACCGACGACGACGGGGCCTACCGGAGCGAGAAGCGGCATCCCACCGACGGCGAAGTCCCGCTCGAGGAGTGCAAGTACCACGAGGACCTGATCAAGAAGGGCGACCGGGTCTACGTGGTCGGTCTCTTCTCCGAGGCCCGCGGCGGCATCGTTCCGCACGCCAACTGGGCGAACGTGACGCGGGTCATGAAGGGCGACCCGGAGTCGATCCTGCGCCAGCTGAAGTCGCGGATCGTCCGGTACGCCATCGGCGGCGTCGTGTTCCTCGGCGCGGCGGGAGGCATCCTCGCCGCCTTTCTTTCGCACGCCGGCCTCCTGTAGATTTCGCCGACGGACAGGCGCCGAACGAGGGAGTGAACATGTCGACTCGACGCGAGATTCTCTTCGCAGCGCTCTTCGCGCTCACGGCCTCCCGGGCCCCGGGGCTCCCGGCGGCACCCGGGTCGCTGCAGGTGGCCTACTACTACCTCCCCGGCTGACCGATCTGCGCAAAGATCAAGCCCGCCGTGAGCGGGTTGGAGCAGGAGTACAAGGGCCGGGTGCGCGGACAGAACCTCGACGCCACGACCGAAGAGAACAAGAAGATCGTTCGCGCCCTGGGATTCGAGAATCACGGAATGGTCATCCGTTCCGCCGACGGAAAGGTCCTCTGGAAGCAGCCCGACCACGACGTCAACGTGGACGACATGCGCAAGGAACTCGGCAAGCTCCTCGGGAAGTAGGCGCGCGAATCGGGCACGCTCTCGAGCCCGCGCGTGCGTGTGTCAGGCCCCGTAGAGCGGCAGCCCGAAGATCTTGACGAGGAAGACGGCCATCTGCCCGCGGATGTTCGGGTCGTTCGGGCAGTAGTTGGCGCCCCCGCAGCCCGCCGTGATCCCCTCGGCCTGGAGCTGCTCGACCCACGCCGCGAACGTCGAGGGACACGGCACGTCGTCGAAGATCCCGACGCAGGCGGGCGGCATGTACGCCGCGCCATGCTCGGACTTCAGGAGGAACACGGCCATCTGGGCGCGAGTCACCGCCTGGTTCGGGCAGTAGTTCCCGCTTCCGCAGCCTCCCGTGATCTGGAGAGCGGCGAGCTCCTCGATCCAGTCGGCGGCGAAGTCGCCGATGTGAACGTCGTTGAAGACCGCGCCCGTCGCGGGAGGAGGCACGTGGCTCGCGCCGAGCTTGCCCTTCAGGAGGAAAACCGCCATCTGGGCCCTCGTCACCGTTCCGCTCGGGCAGTAGTTGCCGTTGCCGCAGCCTCCCGTGACGCCGCTGTGGAAGAGGTCCTCGATGAAGCCGTAGAACGGGTGCGTGGTCGGCACGTCCGGAAAGCTGTCGCCGACGTGCAGCAGCCGCTTCCACTGGATCTGGTCGACGCTCAGGCTCTCCGTCAGCACCGCGTCCCAGTGCTGTGCGGGGCGGGCCCCGGAAACGGTGACCCGATAGCAGTCGCCCGTCGCGTCGTGGCAGTCCGCCGTCGCGGCGCCGGCGACGGACCCGTAGTCGGCGGCGGCGTCGTCGATCGTGTAGGTCGGTCCGGGAGGTCCGGTGAGGCTCGCGGCGGAGCCGGTGACGCTCTGCGGGCCGAGGAGCGTGTTCGTCCATGCGGTAGAAACCTCGACGGTCTCGCCGGGCTCGAGCACGCCGTTGACGTTCGAGCTCGTTCCCGTCACCGCGTGGGCATCCACCGACGCCGACGCGGGCGTCAGGGATCCCATCGTCACGCGCCCGATCTGGTTGCCGTCCGCCTCGGTGAACCAGAGGTTGCCGTCGGGGCCGGTCGCCAGGGCGATCGGAGTGGAGCCAGCGGTCGGTATCGGAAACTCGGTGACGACACCGGCCGGCGTGATGCGGCCGATCTGGTTCTTCGCGGCCTCGGCGAACCACAGGTTGCCGTCCGGGCCCGTCGTGATGCCGAGGAGGTTGGCGCCTGCGGTCGGGATCGGGAACTCGGTCACGACGCCGGAGGTCGTCATGCGGCCGATCCTGTTGGTTCCCGTGTCGGTGAACCAGAGGTTCCCGTCCGGTCCGGTCGTGATGCCCTGGGGCTGGCTGCCGACGAAGGGCACCGGAAACTCCGTGATGTCTCCCGCCGTCGTGATGCGCCCGATCTTGCCGGCGGTGTGTTGGGTGAACCAGAGGTTGCCGTCCGGGCCGTTCGTGATCTGCAGCGGCGTGGGGCCGCTCGGAACCGGAAACTCCGTCACCACACCGGCCGTCGTGATCCGGCCGATCTTGCCGGCGCCGGCTTCGACGAACCAGACGTTGCCGTCCGATCCGGTCGCGACCCCCACGAGGCCGGGCGAGGCATCGATCACGGGAAAGTCGTCGAAGTCTCCGGCCGTCGTCATGCGCCCGATCTTGTTGGCGGTGGTCTCCGGAAACCACAGGTTCGCGTCGGAGCCGACGGTGATGAGCTGAGGGTTGCCCGCGGCGGGAAACTCGGTGACCGTGCCGTCCGTCGTGATGCGCCCGATCTTGCCGGCGGTGAACTCCGTGAACCAGAGGTTCCCATCGGGCCCCGCCGTGATTCCGAGGGGCTGGCTGTTCGGCGTCGTGACCGGAAACTCCGTGATCGACTGAGCGCGCGCCACCGCGGCGAACCCGGCGCCGACGAGGAGGACGCAGACGATGCAGCGGGCCGATCGGGCGAGTCCGAGGCTGGAGTGGGGCGGCATGGGTCGATCTCCCAATTTCGACATGGGCGTCTCTTGACGTGGCGGGCGAAGCTTACTGCGCCGCAAGGTCGGCTGCCGCCGCGCCTCGAGAGCATCGAGGAAGGCCTCCGAGGACGCGTCCATCTTGACCGGCCGACGGGCTCCCCATAGTCTTGCCGGAGATTCCTTGTTTTGCGGCACAAAGTCAGGAGGAGTGCATGTCCTCTCGCCGGTTCGCCCTGTTGGCCGCCGCCGTCACGCTGTCCGCGCCCGCCGCCCTGACCGCGCAAACCGGACTGCGGGACCTCCTGACGGACTTCCTGCAGGCCGGGATCACCCTGGCGCCACCCCCGCTCGTCGGGGGCACCAGCCACGTCGCCCACTTCAACAGCCTCGACCAGACGCAGTTCCTGGCCCTGCGGCAGTTCAACCAGGAGCTCGCCGTACAGCTCTCGTCCTTCCCGCTCGCCTCGCCGGCGGGCGGTTTCACGTATCGATTCGACCCGGAGCTCGGCACGTTCACGCGCGCGACCGAGAGCTTCGGCCCGATCTACGCGGAGCGCACCGACACGATCGGCAAGGGAAAAGTCCAATCTGGGTCTGAACTACAGTCACTTCGATTTCACTCGGATCAACGACCTCTCCCTGAAGGACGGTGACCTGAAGCTCGTCTTCCAGCACATCGACGTCGGCAAGTACATCGAGGGGGACGTCATCACCGCGGATCTCTCCTTGAAGCTCACGTCGGACATCGTGGCATTCGTGATGACCTACGGCATCTCGGACCGTTTCGACGTCGCGGCGGCAATTCCGATCGTCAAAGTCAGCCTCTCCGCCAGCACGGACGCGACGATCCAGCGCCTGGCCACCGGGCCGTGCCCGGGAGGGACTCCCAACTGTTCGGACATCCCCATCCACCGCTTCCCCGGGGACACGTCGAGCGAGACCTTCGAGGACAGCGGGAGCGCCAGCGGCGTCGGGGACATCGTTCTCCGCGGGAAGTACCGGGTCGCGGAGGGGTCCGCCGGCGGCCTGGCGCTGGGTGCGGATCTTCGGCTGCCGACCGGAGAGGAACGCGATCTGCTCGGCACGGGAGTGTGGCAGGCCAGGGCTTCCGCGATCTGGTCCGTTCACCTCGGGACCTTCTCGCCCCATGTCAACGCCGGGTACACGTGGTCGACGAACCCCTCGGACGATCGAACGCCCGAGGAAATCAACCCGCCGATGGCGGAGCTCCGTTACCTCGACTGACGATCCCGGATCGGTCGACTACACGGCGGGTCTCGACTGGGCCGTTCATCCCGCGCGTCACGGTCGCCTTCGACGTGATCGGCCGGACCTTCCTCCAGACGCAGATCGTCCAGGTGCAGGAGCAGACTTCACGGCCGTGACGGGCGATTCCATGCGGGGCGACTGCCTGTGCGTGCCCGAGGGACAGCAGCCCCCGCAGACCGTCACACGCACAGTATCCCAGACTCACGACGACGGAGGGAAACCTGAACACGCTGCTCGGGTCGTTTGGCCTGAAGGTCAATCCGTTCGCGAACCTGCTCATCACCGCCAACGTCCTCTTCTCGCTGAACCGGGAAGGTCTGCAGTTCAACCTCGCCCCGATGATCGGTTTCGACTACAGCTTCTAGCTGAGGCTGACGATCACCCAGGAATCTCCCCGCTTCTCCAGGGTGAAGACGCGCTCGCGCTCGTCATGCTGCTCCCCTCCGACGCGGGGAACGGCGACCAGCCGCTGGTACGCGCGGACCACCGCGCGGGAGTCCTTCAGCTCGATCTGCCGGATCTCCAGCTCGACCTGCTGGGACTTGAGTCCCTGCCAGGCGTTTTCGATGCTGCGACGTGCTTCTCCGGCGAGTGCGGGATAGACCCGTGCATAGAGGTTGACGTCCAGCGTGTTCTGGGCTTTTTCGTACTCCTGAAGGACCTGGCGGATCTTCTCCTGGTCGGAAGGGGCGGCGCGCGCGGCCTGCGCCGGCGGCGGGGAGGGAGCCTGGTCGGCTCGGGTGGCGCGGACGGGACGGAGACTCGCGGGCAGGGCCGGCTGCGGGCGAACGGTCGGCTCCGGACAGAACGGCGATGCGTTCGACCGGACCGGGGCTCCTCTCCGACGCCTTTCGGCTCGAGATTTCGGCCTGGCCGAATGCCCCGGCCCCGGCCTCGAAGGCGGCGCGCGCGGCCGCGTAGTTTCGCTGTGCGACCAGCCGCTGACCTTCCTTCTCCTGTGCGCGGCCGAAGTCGTAGAGTCCGGCCGACCGTTCCGGGGCACCGACCCGCTCGGCCGCTGTCGCGCGCGACTGGCGCGAACGCGCGCCTCCTCGGCTTGCCGGGACAACTCGAGCCGACTCGTCCACGGCGGGAGCCGCGGGCTCTTCCGAGATGGCCCCCGGGCTCGGCGCGGCGGTCGGTTCCGGCGGCGGCGCCGTCGCGCTGGCCCGCGGGCCCGGTGCCTTCGGCCGCGGGAATCGCCGGCGCGGGGGTCTCCACGGGAGGCGCCACGGGCTGGCGGACTCGCTCGAGATCCCACGGCCGGAGCAGCGCCAACCCGGCGGCAAGCACCAGAAGCCCGCCGGAAGCCCCGATCCAGGCGCGACGGCGTCCGGATCTGCGGAACGGGGCGGCCGCGACGGTCTGGTCGGAGCTCGTGGACGAAGTCGCCGTCATTCCCGACTCTCGATAGGGTGTGGAGGAACGGGCTGCGAACCGACGATCCAGCCGACTCTGGGCGCTCGGCGTAGCCGTGATGACCTGCGAACCTCGGAGGGCAGTGTCCGCGCGGGTCGCAACCGTGCGCTCCAGCTTCTCCGGGGGAGGGAATCGGCGTCCGATCTTGAGGATCTCCCGGTCGCATTCCTCGGCGGAGGCGAATCGGTCGTCCCTGTTCTTCTCGAGGGCCTTGAGAATCACGGCGCGCAGGTCCGACGGGACCCTTCCTTCGGGATCCGACTCGGAGAAGGCGAGGGGGGACTCGAAGACATGGGCCCTGAGAAGCTCCGTCGCCGTGTCGCCCCGGAAAGGGCGAGTCCCCGTCACGAGCTCGTAGAGCACGAGACCCAGACAGTAGATGTCGCTTCGGCCGTCGAGCGTCTGGCCGGAAGGCAGCGAGCCGTACTGCTCCGGCGAGGCGTACTTCAGCTTGCCCAGGAAGACGCCGGTCGAGGTCAGGCCCCCGGGTTTGTCCACCGCCTTGGCGATTCCGAGATCGATCACCTTGACGAGCGCTCTCCCATCTTCGTCCTGCGTCAACATCAGGTTGTCGGGCGCGATGTCGCGGTGCACCACGTTTCCGCGATGGAGGTAGCCCAGCGCCAGCAGCGTCTGATGCGCGATCTCCAGCGCGAGGCCAATGGGAGGGCGCCCCTTGAGCGCCAGCAGCTCGGTGAGGTTGACGCCCTCGATGAACTCCATGACCAGGTAGGCCGTTCCGTCCTCGTCCAGGGCAAAGTCGTAGATCGTGCCGATGTTCGGGTGCTTGAGCCGGGTCGCGGTCTTGGCCTCCTCGAGGAACCGTTGCTTCAGCTCCTCGTCGACCGCGACCTGCGGCCGCATGACCTTGACGACGCGGACCTCGTCGAGGAGCCGGTGGCGAACCTTGTAGATCGCTCCCATCCCGCCCTCGGCCAGCTTGCCGAGGATCTCGTACTTTCCCCTCGAAGAGTGTGCCGGGCTGCTGTGGCAAAGGAGCGCGCGACCTCCGAACGGTTATTCGCCGGATTGTAGATCGGAAGGCGTGGCCGCCGGCGCGGAGGGCATGTCGCCGCGGCCGTTCTGGCCGACGATGGCCTCTGGGGTTCAGGACCGCGGTGGACGTGTCGTCGGCCGGCCCCGCGGCGTCAGTCCGCCCAGTGCAGCCCGAGCGCCTTCGACAGGAAGACGGCCATCTGTCGCCGCGTCAGAGACGCGTTCGGGCAGTAGTTGGCGCCCCCGCAGCCGGCGGTGATCCCCGAGGCCACGAGGGCCTCGATGTTCTGGAATGCGGGGTCGGAAGTCGGCACGTCGTTGAACGTCGCCGTTGCCGGCGCTGGACTGACCTGGCGACGCCAGAAGATCCGGACGCCGCCGAGGCCGCCGCCGCCGAGACCGCCGGCGTTGATATGCGACTGAAGATAGTGAGCGACGTGCTCGGTCGTCTGATCACCGTCGACGTCGGCCGTCTGGCGAAAGACGTAGGAGAACGGGTCGCTGCAGACGGTTCCGTATCCGATGGCGATGTCGTCGAGCGCGTACCCGCCCGGGATGAGCACGAGACCCGGACTCTGGCCCCCGGGAACGAGTTTCATCGCGGTCAGCGTGACGTCGACGTAAGACATGCTGTCCGGGATGTTGGCGTAGAGGCAGATCTGAAAGATCTCGGCTCCCTCCGGGAGTGCGAGCGGGGCCCGGAAGGTGGCGTTGTCGGTGGAGAGGTAGCCGGCGATCCCGGAGTACGAATAGGGCGTGGAGTTGAAAACGGGACGGAACTCCAGCGCGCCTACCGTGAGCACCTGGTCACCGACGCCGTAGGACTGCGAGAAGGCGGGGGCGGCGACGGCCAGGGCAACGAGTGCGAGGATCGAGGAGAGAGGCCGGGACCGGCGGAGAGTCATGGGGCGGCTCCTTTCGGGGCCGACACTACATCGGCGGGCCATCGCGCGGTCGAACGGCCGCCCGGTCGAAACGCCAGGGGTCGACTACGACCACGTGACTATCCCGAGCCGAGGCGGGCGATCGCGAAACGCAGCAGGCCCGACCCCGCCAATCGCGCAGCGACGCCGGCGGCCGGGGGCTGGAGCATGAGGCGGCGAAGCACCGAGCTCCAGCCGAACGGCCGGGAAAAGCGCTCGCGCCAGGCCCGCGTGTAGATGCGGGCGACATCGTCCATGGAAGTCTGCCCGTCGAGGCCCCGACTCAGGATCTCCGCCGCCAGAATCCCCGACCGGAGCGCCGCTGCCTGACCTTCTCCGGAGAAGGGATCGATGACGCCCGCGGCGTCGCCGACCATGAGCATCCGGTTCTCCACCGGCGGCTTCACCGTGAAGAACACCGGTCCAACCCCGAGGAATTCGCCCGGCCCCTCACGCAGGTTCGCCATCGCCCCGTCAAACGCCGCGCTGGAGCGGCGGGCGTGGGCGACCACGGCATCCCAGCCGCCGTCGAGCCTCCGGCGCGCTCGTTCGGAGATGACTCCCGCGAGATTCGTCACGCCGTCCTCGACCCGGGAGAGCCCGCAGTAGCCGCCGGGGAAGAGGAAGAGATGGACCTGGCCGGCGAGCCGTTCGCCCCCGACGAAATCCCGGCTCCAGCCGAAGAATCGTGAGGGGCCGGCGAGAAAGCGGCGCTTGAGCCCTCGATCGAGAGCGGCCCATCGCCCCCACGCGCCGATGACGCTGCCGGTTTCGAGGGTGTGCTCGCGCCCGTCGGCCGTGAATCGGACCCGGAACTCGGAGCCGGTGCCCGGGTCGATCGACGTCACGCGAGCGCCGTGTCGGACCTCCGCTCCGAGCTCGGCGGCGCGCCGCGCGAGCAGACTGTCGAGGCGCGAGCGGGAAATGCCGAGGCCGCTGGTGGGCAACTCGAACGGAACCGAGCGGCCGCGGGGAAGGTGAAGGAAGCCGCGCTCGATGCGCTCCGCGCCGGCTTCGATGTCGGCGAGAACGCCGAGGCGCCCGAGATCCGCCCTCGCGTTGCCGGAAAGAAATTCACCGCAGACCTTGGCGCGCGGAAAGCGGTCCTTCTCCAGGACGAGAACGCGTCGCCCGGTCGTGGCCAGGGTTGCCGCCGCCGCGGATCCCGCGGGGCCCGCGCCGACGATCAGGACGTCCCACGCGCTCATGCGTCGGCGGTGACCAGGAGGCCGTAGGGGAACACACGCACGGCTCGGGCCGTCGATGTGACGGTCCGAGCGATCGCCTGCGCCTCCGTCGTCGTGTAGGCCTGTCGCACGGAGGCGACGCCATCGAGCACCGAGACTCGACTCCGAAGAAGCGCGCGTCCGGCCACCGCGATGACGGCCAGCGGGATCCGGTGCCGGCGCAGATCGAGGACGGCGAAACCGACCCGTGCGACGCGCACGAGCTCGGCGAGGATCGACCGGTTCTCGTCGGGGGAGAAATGGTGAAAGAAGAGCGTCGAGACGGCGAAGTCGAAGGCTCGATCGGGAAACGGCAGCCGGAAGGCGTCGGCGGCGACGAGCGCCACCGCGTCCGGAGTCGAGCCGGCTCGGCCGGCCGCCAGGTGCCTCCACTGGATGTCGAGCGCGGTCACGCGGAGCTCGCCGGTCGCGTTCGAGAGGGATGAACGGAGCCGGCGGGCCACCGAGGCGGAGCCGGCGCCGACGTCCAGGATCGAGGCCGGACGACCGAGGGCCCCGAGTCGAGACGCGAGGTGCCGCGCGAGCGCCCGCGATCCGCGCCAGTGCCGGTGAACGAAGTCGATGTCCTCGAGCGAGAGCCGCATCTCCGAATCGGCGAGCGCCGGATCGTCGAGCAGCTCGCGAGAGGGGCTCCGGGGAGGGACGAGGAGACTCACGGGAGGCCGCTCAGCGGGACCCTCATGCCCATCGCAGCAGGAGCTGTTCCGCCGTGAAACCGGGGCCGAAGGCCGCCATCAGGCCGAGGCTGCCTGGCGCGGGCCGGCGCCTCGTCAGCCATTCGTGGAGCACGAAGAGCACCGACGCACTCGACAGATTCCCGTACTCGGCGAGGACGTCCCACGAGGGTTGTGTGCGCTGGCGGGGCAGAGCGAGCTCTTCCTCGATGGCGACGAGGAGCTTTCGGCCCCCCGGATGCAGCACGAAGGCGTCGATTCCCTCGGGAGCCAGACCGTGGCGCTCCAGAAAACACCGCACGAGGTCCCGGATACGGCCCCGGATCATGTCCGGAACGTCGCGGGAGAGCACGATGTGGAGCCCCGTTTCCTTCAGGGCGAAGCCCATCGCGTCGATCGAGTCGGGAAACAGATAAGTCTCGGCGTCGAGAACCCGCGGCCCGGGCGCATCTTCCCCCGTCATGACGGCCGCAGCGGCGCCGTCGCCGAAGAGGATGCTCGAAATCAGGTTGGCCTGGGAGAGGCTGCCGCGCTGAAACGTCAGGCTCGCAAGCTCCACGGCGACGATCAGGACCCGGCCCCGCGGGAACGCCAGCAGGAAATCGCGCCCGCGCGCGATCGCCGAGGCGCCCGCGGCGCACCCGAGCTCCGTGATCGGCAGGCGGCGCACATTCGACCGAAAGCCCATGGCGTTGACCAGATGCGCGTCGAGCGACGGGATCATCACGCCGGTGCACGAGACGGTGATGATGAGGTCGATGTCCTCCGGGCGCATCTGCGCGCGCTCGAGGCACTCGGCCGCGACTGCGCGGCCGAGGCGGATCGCATGCTCCTGGTACTGCTGGCTGATCGTCTCGAGGGATCGCGGGCGGATGAGCTCGTCCACCGGCAAGACGCAGAAGCGCTGCCGGATCCCGGAGTTGTCCACGACCCCCATCATCGCGTCGAGTCGTGAGCCTTCGAGGGGGAACACCTGCCCGAAGTAGGTCTTGACCACCTCGCGCGTGACCAGGAAATCGGGGACCGCGGTCGCGGTTGCGGAGATGACGGATTCGGGCATGCGTCAGTTCCGGCCTGCGGCGTTCCGAACCCGAACCCGAACCGTCATCCGAGCGTAGCGGCCGCGAAAACCCGGCGCTCGGACGTTTAACCGGATCCTTATTGCTATTTCGGCCTGCCCCCGATACGGTCCGATGCGCCGAGGCCGTGCCTCATGCCCGATCCACTCGCCGACACCGTCATCGCCGCCCTGGCCGAGGTCAAGCACGTCAGCGCGGAGCGTATCTCGATCGACAGCACCTTCGCGGAGCTCGGCGTCGATTCCCTGGACGCCATCACGCTGCTCTTCGAGCTCGAAAACCGGCTCGAGATCGTCATCCCCGACGAGGCGGCGAAATCGGCCCGCACCGTCCGCGACGTCGTCGAAGGACTGCGGGCGCTGAGGGCCCGCGGGCCGGCCGAATCCGCGCCCCCGCCCGCGCCCGCAAGCCAATGACCTCGCGGGCCCGGCGCGTCGCCGTGACCGGTGTCGGGGCGATCTCGGCGCTCGGCCACGATGCCCCGCGGATGTGGGCGGCGCTGTGCGAGGGCCGTTCGGGGATTGCCCGCATCGAGTCCGTCGACGTGGCGGGTCTTCGGTTTCAGAACGGCGCCGAAGTGAAGGGGCTCGATCCCGCCCGGCACTTCGAGCCCGGCCGCCTGGATCTGCTCGATCGCTTCGCGCAGTTCGCCGTCATCGCCGCGCGGGAGGCCGTGCGCGACTCCGGCGTGGAGCTCACGCCGGAACTGCGCGAGCGCACGGCCGTCTACACCGGATCGAGCCTGGGCGGCCAGACCACGCAGGACGCCGCCTTCGTCGAGCTCTATCAGCGCAAGTCCGGCCGCGTCCACCCGCTCTCGATTCCCCGAGGCATGGCCAACGCGGGAGCGAGCCAGATCTCCATGGAGTTCGGTCTGACCGGTCCCTGCTGCACGATGTCCACGGCCTGCTCGTCCGCCAATCACGCGATCGGCCAGGCCTTCTGGATGGTGCGCGGCGGCGCCGTGGACCTGGCGATTGCCGGGGGCAGCGAGGCTCCCTTCTCCCCGGGTCACCTGAAAGCCTGGGAGGCGATGCGGGTCGTCGCTCCGGACACGTGCCGGCCCTTTTCTCTCGATCGCCGCGGGCTGATCCTCGGGGAGGGCGGCGCGATGCTCGTGCTCGAGCCGCTCGAGGCCGCCAGAGCCCGGGGAGCCCGGATCTACGCCGAGATTGCGGGCTTCGGCATGTCTTCCGACGCCCACCACGTGACGCAGCCGACCGTCGCCGGGCCGGCCCGCGCCATGCGCGGGGCGCTCGCCGACGCGGAGCTCTTGCCCGAACAGATCGGCTACATCAACGCCCACGGCACGGGAACTCGCGGCAACGATTCGGCGGAGGCCCGCGCGATCCGAGAGGTCTTCGGCGCTCAGGCGGATCGCCTCGCCGTCAGCTCGACCAAGTCGATGCACGGGCACGCCCTCGGCGCGGCCGGTGCCCTGGAGGCGGTCGCCACCGTGCTCGCCCTCGAAAACGGGATCCTTCCGCCGACGGCGAACTTCACCGCCCGGGATCCCGAATGCGACCTCGACGTCGTGCCCGACCGGGCTCGAGCGGCCAGACCCGAGGCGGCCCTCTCCAACTCCTTCGCTTTCGGGGGTCTCAACGCGGTGCTCGCCTTCCGCGCGCCCGAGAATCGGCGCCGCTCGGGGCCAGAAGGGCGTTCGGGATGAGAGCGGATGGGACCGGGTTCGGCCCGAGGGGCATGCCGGCGGGACTGCGTCAGTCCGGACCGCGCCGCGTATCGGTGACGGCGACTCCGTGGTGTGGCCCGCTCGCGAGAGCAGGAATGGCGTCGGAACGGCACAATCTGGCCAAATCGCGCAGGTCGGACGGAGTTTGCAGGACGGCTTCGCGGCCGGCCTCGAGTCGCATATCATCCGGATGTCGGGGTTTCTTGAACGCAGGAGGACGAGGTCGTCACATGCAAGCAGCGAAAGCCACGATGAGCACGCCTGCAGCCGCCCCCGAGGCGGAAGCGAAGGCGGTGAACGCGGCGTCCCGTGCCGTGCGGTTCGTCGACAACGCCGACGCCTCCTGCCGGATGTTCGGCAGCAACGTCCAGGAGGCCCTGAGCCACGTGCCCCCCTGGGCGCCGCACGCCATCTTCCTGCCGGTCATCGCCTTTGCGCTCGCGGCCGCCTTCCGGACGGCGGGCCCGGCGAAGGTGGGTGCCCTCGCTCTCGGAGGACTCTTCCTCTGGACCCTCCTCGAGTACGTCATCCACCGCTCGATCTTCCATCCGCCGCAGTGGATCGAAGACGACACGCGGCGCGTCGTCGGCTCCCTCGCGCCGGGCCAGGCGGTGCTGCCGGCCCTCCCGACCCTGCGCCACAAGTTCTACTTCGTGGTGCACGGCGTGCACCACGACTACCCCAACGACTCGACCCGCCTCGTGATGCCGCCGTCCGTGAGCATTCCGCTGGCGGCTCTTTTCTTCCTGGCCTTCATGGGGCTCTTCGGGGCCGCGGCGCCCGCGGTCTTCGCGGGCTTCATCGCGGGATACCTGGTGTACGACACGATCCACTTCGTCGTGCACCACGCGAGCGGACGCTGGGCGCTCGTCCGGGCCATGAAGCGCCGCCACTTCCGGCATCACTACGCGGACTCGAGCCACGACTTCGGCGTCAGCTCGCCGCTGTGGGACCTGGTCCTCGGCACCCTGGGAACAGCGAAGACCGGACGCGGCCACTGATCGGGGCGATCGGCGCCGGCGCGACTTCAATCCCCGGGGCGTAAGGACCTGCCTTCGCCCGGACGCCGGGGCGCCCCGATCCGTCGACGGTCCGCCTGCAGCCGCGGACGGTGTGCCGAGCCGGAATCAGCAGAGTTGGTGGCGGTGCAGGGATTTGAACCCCGGACCTAGCGGATATGAGCCGCGTGCTCTGACCAGCTGAGCTACACCGCCAAGGGCGGCGGATGATAGCAAAAATGGCCGACGCGGAAAGGGGCGGACCCTAAGGCCGCTGGGGAAGGGTGCCCGGTCCGGGAGTGACGCAGCCGCTCGAGCGGCCGCGGCAGCCCGGCGGCCCCGGGGTCGGCGTGGGCGGCGGCGGGGTCGAGTTGCACTCGTCCTCGATGCGGTCGATGAACGCATTGAGGCCCGAGAGCCAGACGACGTTGTGGGAGATCAGGTTCTTGTAGCTGCTCGAGACCGTGGGGCAGGCCTTGCCGGGGTTCTCCTGGATGTAGATCGCGCAGAGGTCGGCCTCCGGGGGCGTGCCCGGGTAGAAGCCGATCGGGTTGGGAACGCCCTGCGGCAGGATCGGATAGATCTTCCCGTCCCACCCGTACCACTGGGCGGTGTGGTTGGCGCCGCCGTAGCCTGCGAACTGGCCGGGCTGGTAGGGATTGGGGCGCATCGACGAGAAGTCGTAGCGCATGTAGCGCTCGTAACCGGTCGACGGATCGGTGTAGGACGTGTAGGGCTCGTAGTTGCACGGCGCGTAGACGAGGTTGCCGACCTTCCAGAACCCGGGGTAGCTCTGCGCCGCGGCCACGCGGGGAAGCGCAAGGCCGGCCGCGGCGAGAAGGGCGGCGGCGAGAAGGGTCGAGCCCCCCGGGAGGCGCCGGGTCCGGTGCATGGTTGTGCCTCCATGTTAGCCGGTCGGGCGGCCACGCGGAAGATGGCCGGATGGACAGGGGCTCCGGGAGGACGGCGGACAGGTCGCTCGCGGGGGCTCGAAACGGCCGCCGTATACTTCGGAGGTGCCCGGTCTCTCCGACCACTGCGGAGTGTGCGCCCTGGAGTTCCTCTACGCCCTGCCGCGCTGCCCGATCTGCCACAAGTCGGTCTGCGACGGCTGCGCCAAGCGCATGGGGGGCAGCACGTTCTGCAGCACGGACTGCTCCCACGCCTTCTTCTTCGGCGGGGAGGACGAGATCAGCGACGCCGAGGCCGACCGCTTCGAAGATGGAGAATGAGCTCGCCTGAAGCCCCGACCCGGCCGTCGAAGTTCGGGCGGTTCTTCTGGCGCGATCCCAACACCCAGTTCCTGATCCTGGCGGCCGTCGCGGGCCTCCTGGGGGGCCTCGGCGCGATCGCCTTCCGCTGGCTGACCCGGGCGCTCACGGGCCTCCTGATGGGGACCGGCGACATCCTGCGCGGCGCGGAGGCGCTGGAGCCCTGGATGCGCGTCCTTCTGCCCGCCGCCGGCGGCCTCGTCGGGCGGGCTCGTCGCGCGGTACTTCTTCGGCGAGCGCTCCCTCTCCGGGATCTCCCACATGATCGAGGTCGTCTCGCTCGGCCGGCGGACGGTGCGCCTGCGGCCCTCGCTCGCGCGCGGGGTCTCCTCGCTCGCCGTGATCGCGTCGGGAGGATCGGAGGGCCGCGAGGGCCCGATCATCCAGATCGGCGCGGCGTGCGCCTCGGCGGTCGCGCGGGCCTGGAAGGTCTCGCCCGAGCGCATCCGGATCCTCACGGCCTGCGGCATGGCGGCGGGCGTGGCCGGGCGCCTACAACACGCCGATCGCCGCGACGCTCTTCGTGCTCGAGGTCGTCGTCGGCTCGTTCGCGATGACGCTCTTCGGCCCCGCCGTCGTCGCGGCCGTCGTCTCGACGATCGTCGTGCGGTCGGTGCTCGGGGACGAGCCGGTCTACCGCGTCGCGCCGTTCCGGGTGGAGTCGCTCGTCGAGTTCGTTCCGTTTCTCCTGATCGGCGTGCTCGGCGGCTTCGCCTCCGCCGGCTTCGTGCGCGCGCTCGCGTCGGCAAGCGCCTGTTCGCCGCCTCGAAGCTCCCGATCTGGTCGGCCATGGCCGTGGGCGGCGCGATCGTCGGCCTGATCGCGATCGGCTTGCCGCAGGTCTTCGGGAACGGCTTCGAGGCGACCGACCGGATCCTGCACGGCAACCCGACGCTCGTCTTCCTGTTGCTCCTGTGCGTCGGCAAGACGGTGGCGACGGCGGCGACGATCGGCTCGGGCGGCGTGGGCGGCGTTTTCACGCCGTCGCTGCTGGTCGGGCGCGACGGTCGGCGGCATCGTCGCCAGGCTCGTGCACGCGGCCCTGCCGCACCTTTCCGCCCCCGTCGGCGGGTACGCGCTCCTGGGGATGGGCGGCATGATGGCCGGGGTCACGCGGGCGCCGCTGCTGGCGGTGATCATGATCTTCGAGCTGACCCAGAACACGGCGGTGCTCCTGCCGATGATGGTCGTCTCCGTCGTCGCGGTGGCCGCCGCGAAGGTCCTCCAGAAGGACTCGATGTACGTGGCGAGCCTGCGCTCGGCGGGCATCGTCTGGGAGTCGACGCCGGAGGCGACCGCGCTCGCGAGCCTGAAGGTCTCGGACATCATGCGCCGCGACGTCGCGCTCGTTCCGCGGACGACGCCGCTGCCGGAGATCGTTGCGCGCTTCCTGTCCTCGCGCAGCCTCTTCCTCTACATCGGCGACGAGGAGGGGAGGCTCCTCGGCGTCGTCGACATCCACGACATCAAGGAGTCGTTTCCCGAGCGGGAGCTCTCGGGCCTCGTCATCGCCGCGGACCTCGTCACCGAGATCCCCTTCGCGACGCCGGACGAGCCGCTGACCTCCGTCAACGAGAAGCTCTGGTTCCGCGACGTCGGACAGCTGCCGGTCGTCGAGTCGGACGCCAGCCGGAAGTTCCTCGGCGTCGTCACGCAGCGGGACCTGCTCGCCGCCTTCGACAGCGAGGTCCTGCGGCGCAACCGGCTCGTCACCCCGGTCCGCACGTTCGGCGAGGAAGGCGGGCGAGGTGGACTACCTGGAGCTGCCGGAGAAGCACCACCTCGTCGAGCTCGAGATCCCGGCGGCCCTGGCGGGAAAGACGATGGCCGAGGCGGGCCTGCGCGCGCGCTACGGCGTTTCCGTCCTCGCGGTCAAGCGCATGGGGCGCGACGGCTTCGAGCGCCGCTTCGTGCCGGGGCCGCCGGACCGGTTCGAGTCGGGCGACGTGGTCGTGGTGCTCGGTAGCGACGACGGCGATCGCCCGCCTGCAGGACGACCGCGCGCTGCCGGTCGGATCGGGCGCGTGAGGAGACCCGTCGCGCGCCGCGGCGGGAGGCGGTCGGTGCTATCCTGAGGTCACACCGGTCAGGTCACGGTCCATGACAAAGACGACTACGAGCAAACAGAGCGAGCTCGTCGCCCTCCGCGGCAAGTGGTTCAAGGAGCGTACCCGGCTGTACGACCGCGAGACCGGGCTTGCCCACGGTCGCGGTCCTCGTCGACGATCTGAAGGGGTGGCTCGAGGAGCGGGGCTCGATCTCGGTCCTCGTCTTCCGCCCGAGCTCGGAGGGCCACGTCGAAGAGGTCTGGGGCTGGGAGGCCTACGACGACCTTCTGCTCGACTTCGTGCGGAGGCTCAAGGCGTTCCAGACCGACGGGATCGTGCCCCAGGGGACCTTCTGCCTTCCCAACGTCCGTTCGGACGAGATCATCCTCTTCGTGAGCCCGGAAGCCGGCGCCTCGATGGAGGGGCCGACCGCGCTCGGGCAGAAGGCGGCGGAGCTCGACCAGCTGATCCGCGGCTACCTCGCCGAGCGCGCCGACGTCTCCGCGCGCTTCCGCTCCTTCGTCGGGGCGGCGCGCATCATGAAGGACCCCAAGCACCGCGTCGAGCGGCTCGTGTACCGCGGCGTCCAGGAGGCGCGCGACCAGGTCACGCGGCAGACCGTGCGCCAGGAGATCCGGGGCGGGGAGCTGCTGCAGGACGTCATCTCGCGGCGCGACATCCAGCCGGTGTTCCAGCCGGTCTTCGATCTGGCGACCGGGAACATGATCGGCATGGAGGCGCTCTCGCGCGGCCCGCGCGGCAGCGAGTTCGAGAGCGGCGAGACGCTCTTCTCGCTTGCCGAGCGCACGGAGCTTCTCGTCCCGCTCGAGCGCGTCTGCCGCCAGCGCTCGCTCGAGGCCGCGGCCGTCGGTCACAACCGCCGGCAGATCTTCCTGAACCTCTCGCCCGCGGCGGCCTCGGACCCGGAGTTCCTCGGGCCGCTGTTCCGCGACCAGGTCACCGCCCTCGGCCTCGAGCCGGACCGGATCGTCCTCGAGATCACCGAGCGGACGTACGCGGTCTACGAGGGCCTCTTCCGCGAGGTGCTCTCGAAGTTCCGGTCGCAGAACTTCCGCATCGCCGTCGACGACGTCGGCACCGGCTACTCGAACCTCTCCTCGCTCGCCGACATCGAGCCCGACTACCTCAAGTTCGACAACGTGTTCGTCCGCGGCATCGACCGCCGGCAGGTCAAGCAGGACCTGCTCGAGGCCCTCATGAGCTTCGCCCGGAAGATGCACACGAAGGTCATCGCCGAGGGCATCGAGACGCGCGAGGAGCTCCGCGTCCTGCAGTCGCTGGGCGTGCCCTACGGCCAGGGCTTCCTGCTCGCGCGCCCGATGCCCGTCGGCGAGATCGAGCGTTTCGCCTCGATCGCGATCTAGAACCGCGCTACCGCAGGAGCTCGATCTCGCTCGGACGCCACTCCTTCGTGAAGAACGGCTCGAGCGGGCTGTAGAGGCGCAGGATCGTGAACCAGCCCTCCTTGGGATAACCCTGGGGAGGGGAATCGCGTAAACAAACCAGGGATGTTCGACCGGGCAAAGCGGTGCGGCCTCTTCGCGTCGGTCGCCTTTGTGGCCGCCGCGACGGCATCGGCGGCATCGCCGGACCTGCCGCTCTTCGGCGACCTCGCGCCCGGGGCCTGCATCCGGTCGGGTTCCGCGTCGTCTCCGCGCTCGCCGCAACCGCCGGACAGGGCGAGCCGCCGCGGCTCCTCGAGGTCGCGATGTGGTACCCCGCGGTCGAGCGTGCCGGGGATCGGATGCGCTTCGGCGAGTACCTTGGGCTCGCCGCGGACCTGCGCGAGCGCAGCACCGGGGGGCCGGGTGGCGCGACGGTGCCGAAGACCGACCTCGCCGCGACGCTCTCGCATCGCCGTGACCGGGGCGCCGGACGGCCTGCCGCCCGGCCTCGCCGATCGGATCCTGATGGCGCCGATGCTCGCGCGCCGGGACGTGCCGGCGGCACCGGGGCGGTTCCCGCTGGTGCTCTGGGGGAGCCGCTACGGCACGACCGCGGCGCAGGCGGTGATGTCGGAGTGGCTCGCGAGCCAGGGGCTTCGTCGTGGCGTTCGGCCGGCCGCGCGAGGCCCGCTGGAAGATGCCCTTCGAGCTCGAGACGGCGGACGCAAAGGCGGTCGAGCTCGACGAGCAGGTGCGGGACCTTCGCGGAGCCCTGCACTCCGTCCGCGAGCGCGGCGAGGTCGACGCGGAGCGCACGATCCTGATGACCTGGAGCTACGCCGGCGAGGCCGTCTTCGTCCTGCATCGCTCGGACCCCCGCATCCGCGGCGTCGTCGCGCTCTGAGCACGAACCTGCTCGACCGCTGGGTGTACGCGCCGGAGGAGGCGGTCGGGGCGATCAGCGACGGCCCGCTGGACGTCCCCGTCCTCCTCGTCCGCGAGGAGCGCGACCGCGCCGGCGACCCTGCGGCCCGCGCCGCCGGCGTCGCCGTCGCTGCCGCCGGGCTCGGCGCGGATCGTCTTCCCGACGCTCGCGCACGGCAACTTCAACCTGATCGAGGGCATGGTGCCCGGCGTCTACGGCCTCACGAAGGTCCAGCCCTGGTCGCGGGGCGGCGTCGAGGCGCGCGTCGGCTACGAGGCGATCACGCGGCTGGTCGGCCTGTGGATGAAGCAGATCCTCGGCGACGCGGCTCGGCCGCGCGCGAGCGCGACGCCGCTCCTCGCCGCGCTTCCGGCCGGGCTTCGCCCGCTACGAGCCGGTCCCGGCGCGCCCGCGTTCGGGCCGCGTCGCGACGGAGGTTTCCTTCCCGAGCGCCGACGGCCTCCTCGTCGAGCGGGACGCTCCATCGCCCGCCCGCGGGCGTCGCCGACGCGCGCCTGCGTCCTGCTGGCGCACCAGTCGGGTTCCAGCCGCGGCGAGTACGCGACGATCGCGCCGGAGCTCGCCCGGCGCGGGTACGTCGCTCTCGCCGTCGACCTGCGCTGGGGCCGCCGCGACCGGTTCGCGCAGGCGTGGAACGCCACCGCCCGCCGCGCCGGCTCGATCGGGACGCTCGAGGGCGGCGACCAGCCGCGCTTCGCCGCCCTCCTCGACGGCGCCCGCGACGATCTCGTGGCCGCCGAGTCGTATCTTGCCAGCGCAGGGCTGCGGCCCGGGCGTGGTGCTCTGGGGCTCGTCGTTCAGCGCCAACGCCGTGCTCGAGCGCGCGGCGGCCTCGCCCGGCACCGTGCGCGCCGTCGTCTCTTTCTCGCCCGGCGAGTACGACGCGCAGAAGCCCGAGCACATGCGCACCGTCGCCCGGTCCGTGTCGGTCCCGGTGTTCGTCGCCTGGGGCGGCGGAGAGGTCGAGCTCCGCGCGCCGGAGATCCTGGCCGCGGTGCCCGGTCCGAGGAGCCGGCCACTTCTCGGTGACCGGCTACCACGGCTCCTCGATGCTCTTCCAGGACACCCTGGCCTGGACCGCGCTCTGGCGCTTCCTCGGGGAGCTGCCGCCCGCGCGCTGAGCCCTTCGGGGCCGCGTAGAATCGTCGCGCGCCGCGTCGCGCCGGGGAGGTTAGCTCAGCGGTAGAGCGCCTGCTTTACACGCAGGTGGTCGGGGGTTCGATCCCCTCACCTCCCACCAACCCTTCGATCGCCCCGCCCGAATTGATGCTTTTGCATCAGCCTCCACGGCCGCGAATCGGCCATCTTGCTCGTTGAGAGCAGGAGGGGAAGCGACATGAACTTGCTGGCCTGGCATGCACGGCAGAACGGTCCGAGGTTCGTCGCGCCGGCCCCGGTGGAATTGGTGGAGATCACGGCGCTGGCGGATCGGCGTCCCGAATCCGATGGGAGGATCACCCTCGGCTTCCGCCTCGCCTCGAGGCGTCCGGAACAGCTCGAAGCGCTCCGGGACGCGCGGCGCGCGATCATCCGCGAGGAGACGACGCGCGGGCTCGACGAGGGGGAGTCGTCGATGGCCGAAGCGGTCTTTTCCGCAACCGGGATCTTCTGGGAGGTCCCGTTCAGCGAACAGTTCCGATGCCGCGAGAAGCTCGCGTCTCTCGTGCGGCGAGCCAACAGGTTGATCGAGCTCTCGGCCGAGCAGCGCCAGGTCTCCGCCGCCAACTGACGGCCGCCCTCGCTCACTCGGCGCGCAGGGCGCGGATCGGATCGATGCGGGTCGCCCGCAGCGCGGGCAGGACGCACGCGGCGCCGGCGGCCAGGCCCAGGACGACCGCGGCGGTGAGCAGCGTCGCCGCGTCGTTGGCCGCGACGCCGTAGAGAAGACCGGAGACGAGGCGGCCGAGCGCGAGCGCGGCGGCGGCCCCGCCCGCGAGGCCCGCGGCCACGGGAAGCAGCGACTGGCGGGCGATGAGGCCGAGAATGCGGCCGCGGGAGGAGCCGAGCGACAAGCGGACGCCGATCTCGCGCGTGCGCTCGACGACGGCGAAGGCCGTCACGGCGTAGATGCCGGCGAGGGCGAGCGCCAGGGCCGCCGCGCCGAAGAGCTCCAGCAGAACCGTGTTGAACCGGCGCTCGGCGAGCGAGGCGTCGAGGACCTCCTCCATCGGGCGCACCACCGAGGCCGCGACGTCGGCGTCGAGCGCGCGGATCTCGCGCCGGACGGCGGGGGCGAGCAGCCCCGGCTCGCCGCGGGTCCGAATCGCCAGGCAGAAGATGTTCGCGAGCCAGACCGACGCCTGTTGGGTCGTCTGCGCATAGGGGACGTACACGTCGGCCGCGCCGTCGGCATCGAGGCCGGTGAACTTGACGTCACCGACGACGCCCACGACCTCGACGGTTCGCCAGGGCTCTTGGTCGTCGATCTGCAGTCGGGCGCCGAGGGGGCTCGAGCCCGAAAAATGGCGGCGGGCGAGCGTCTGGCTGATCAGCGCCACCGGCACCGAACTCGGAGGTGTCGTGTGCGCCGACCTCGCGGCCTTCGAGAACGGGCACGCCGAGCGTTCGGAAGTAGCCCGGCGCGACGGCGCGGTAGTTGGCGAGCGGCGCCTTCCGGCGATCCTGGTCGGCCCGGCCTTCGATGAGAAAAGAGATGTTCGCGCGCCACTGCGTGAGCGGGTTGAGGGAGGCGGCCGAGACGTCGTCGACCCCGGGAAGACCCGAGAGACGCGCCATGGCCTGCTCGGCGAAGCGGGTGATCGCCCCCGGGCTCCCGTAGCGGGTCTTCGGCAGCGAGAGCTGCACGCTCAGGAGATGGTCGGCCCGGAAGCCGGGGTGCGTCGCCTGGAGCCGCTGGAGCGTGCGGAGCAGCAGGCCCGCGCCGACGAGGAGCACGAGAGACAGGCCGACTTCCGCCGCCACGAGAACCGCGCGCGCGCGGGTGGACCCGCGGCCGCCGGTGTTCCCCCGTCCGATGCCGGAGAGGGACCGGGCGAGCCCGCGGCTTCCCTGGACGGCCGGGGCGATGCCCAGCGCGAGGCCGGCGGCGATCGCGAGGCCGAGGTTGAACGCGAGGATCGGCGCGTCGATGCCGATCTCGGAAGCGCGCGGCATTTTGGCCGGCCCCAGGGCGAGCAGGGCGCGGATCCCGGCGAAGCCCACGGCCAGGCCGAGCGCGCCACCGAGCAACGCGAGAAGCCCGGTCTCGACGAGAAGCTGGCGGACCAGGTCCCGCCGCCGCGCGCCGAGGGCCGCGCGCAGCGCGAGCTCCGGGCGGCGCCCGGCCGTGCGCGCGAGCAGCAGGTTGGCGAGATTGGTGCAGGCGATCAGGAGCACGAGGCCCACGGCGGCCTGCAGCATGAGGAGCGTTCGGCGGTAGTTTCCGACGACGAGCTCCGCGAGGGGCTGCAGCCGGACGCCCGACCGGCCCGCGTTGGTGTCGGGATAGGCCGCGCGCAGTCCGGCGACGATCGCGTCGAGGTCCTTCGTGGCGGCCTCCGGACCGATCCCCGGCTTCCGGCGGCCGAGCACGCGAAGGAAAGTCGAGCCCCGCCGCGCGCGCCGCGGGTCCGACTCGAGAACGAGCGGAGCGACGAGCTGCGCGCTCGGGGCGAGAAACGGGAACTCCCGGGGCAGGACGCCGATGACCGTGTAGGGCTCGCCGTTCAGCGTGAGGACCCGGCCGAGGACCGCCGGGTCGCCGCCGAATCGCGACCGCCACAGCCCGTCGCCGAGGAGGACGACGCGCGCCCCTCCGGGGCCCTCTTCCTCGGTCGAGGGCGTCCGGCCCAACGCGGCGCGCACCCCGAGAACGGAGAAGAAGTCGCGCGACACCCATTGCGCCGGCAGCGTCACCGGCTCGTCGACGCCGGTCAGGTTGGCGCTCCACCCGCCGTAGGCGAGGAGCGCGTCGAGGCTGCGCGCGCCGGCGCGAATGTCCAGGAAGTCGGCGATCGCGAAGGGCTGGCGGTCGCTGCCCGGCTCGAGCACGTGGATGGCGTAGAGGCGGTCGGCCTCGGAGAAGGGGAGCTGGCGAAGCAGCACGGCGCGAACGACGGTGAAGATCGCGGTGTTGGCGCCGATCGCCAGGCCGAGCGTTGCGATGACCGCGGCGGCGAAGCCGGGCCGCCGGCGGATGCTCCGGAAGGCGAGGCGGAGGTCGCGGAAGAGGTTCGGGATCATGGCGAAGTCTCCATGCCCCGGACACGGTAGGACTCCCGTATAATATTATCAATGATGATTTATACTGATTAGTAGATCAGAAATAGTGATTTGAAATGATCGATGCCCGCCACCTCGTGACCTTTCAGGCCGTCCTTCGGGAGGGGGGCTTCCTCAAGGCGGCGCGCGCGCTGAACCTGGCCCAGCCGACCGTGACGCTCCACGTCCAGGAGCTTGAGGCCGAGGTCGGGCTCGAGCTCTTCGACCGGCGCGGACGCACGCGCCCGCTGACTCCCGCGGGGGAGCTTCTCGCGGAGCGCGCCTTACCCATCCTCGACGGCTTCGACTCGCTGGCGCGGAGCATGTCGGAGCTGCGCGACGGAAAGAGCGGCCTGATTCGAATCGGCTCGATCGAGCCCGCGGCGAGCCAGCGCGTCATGCCGCTTCTCGGGAGGCTCCAGCGCCAGCGGCCGGCCCTGCGCGTGCGGCTGGACGTGTCCGGCACCGGGGGCGTCAGCCGCGGCGTCGCCGACTGCGAGCTCGACGTCGGCCTGTGCTCCGCGCCGCCGGCGGAGCTCGGACTGCGCTTCGAGCCGCTCTTTGCCGAGGAGATGGCCCTCCTCGTGCCGCGCGGGCATCGTCTCGCCGGCCGAAGGCCGCTTCGGGCAGAGGATCTCGACGGCGAGCCACTCCTCCTGACCGAGCAGGGCTGCGCCTACCGCCGCGCGATCGAAGCGGCCCTGCAGCAGCGGGGCGTCAGGCCCCAGTGGGCCGTCGAGAGCGGGAGCACCGAGACGCTCAAGGCGGCCGTGCGGCAGAAGCTGGGAATCGCCGTGCTTCCGAAGGCCGCCGTTTCGCCCGCTCCGCCGGGAACGGTGGTCCGCAGCCTGAGCGACCTCGCAATCGCGCTGCCCGTGGGCCTCGTGACCCGGCCCGACGCCGCCCTGGCCCCGCCGGCGCTGGCGATTCTCGTCGCATCGCTCCGCCGGGCGCTGGCTCGACAGTAGAATTTCGCTCGGCCGGCCAGTGACTGCCCGCAAGCCCCTCAGCTTCGCCGACGCCCGCCGCACGCTCCTCGCGCTCCCCGGCGCCGAAAGTAGGGCAGGCGGGCGGCCTACGCCAGGACGTTCCGCGCGTCGAGCGGCGAGACCCGTTTCAGCAGCTCGAAGTCGCGATCGTGATGCAGCACCGTGAGGCCGTGCCGCAGGGCGCAGGCCGCGATCAGGCAGTCGACCGACGACCGGATCGTCAGCCCCGAGCGGCGACCCGAGCGATACAGGGCCACCGCATCCTCCACGACTTCCAGGCGCACCGGCGACTCGACGATGGGGAGGGCGAGCATCGCCTCGCGAGCCGTTCGAAACGCGCTCTCGTCGCGAAATCCCTGTAGCGTCTCCTGGAGGACGGGCAGGCAGGTGACGACGTCCTCGAGATCGACAGCGTCGGGAAGTCTCAGGCGGCTCGGTTTTCGGAAGACCTCGATCCAGACCGAGGTGTCGACGAGAATCAACGCGAGCCCCGGGTGGACGCGCTCCGCGGCCGCCGGCCCGGGCGATCCCGCCGCATCTGTCCGAGGTCGCCCTCCCAGAGCCCGGAGCCAGCGAGATCGAGAATGCGCCGCGCCTTGATCCGTCGGACGTAGTCCTCGAGGGCGCGGTCGACCGTTCGGGAATAGGTCCGTTCGCCGCTCAGGCGCGTGGCCTCCTTAAGGAGCGCCTCATCAAGCACAAGATTCGTGCGTTTCATGCGCACAGTGTACAGCGCGGCCCACGGTTGGGCAACCCGCCGCGAGGCGGCTGCGATTCGGCGACTAAGGCTCGAACCGCCCCATCACGCCCCAGCCGCCGAAGACCTCCGCGACCGAAAGGATGACCTCGTTCCTGCCTTTCCTCAGCGGCAGGTAGAGCGTCCCCTGCCAGAAGCCGATCAGCCCTTCCTGCCGCGGGTTGTCGTGGCTGTAGCGGGCGTCCCCGGAAAAGAGCGGCTGACCGTTCAGGAAGACGGTCACCTCGTCGCTGAAGCCGAAGTCGAAGCGACGTACGCGCGCGTCGGGCGAGTCGACGACGAGGCGGGCGAGGATGGCGGGCCGTTCGACGTCCTTGGGAAGGGGCACGTGCTTCTCGAGGACGACGAGACCCGAGGGCTCGGCCGCGACCCTCTGCCACTTGCCGCGCAGGGTCTTCTCGGGAAGCGAACGGACGGGTCCCTTCTCGGGAACGAAGGACTCCGAGATCTCCCAGGCGGGGACGACGCCCGCGGGCGGCTCGTTCTCGCGGGTCGTGGACTTTGCGAAGTCGTACGGGACGTAGCCGGGGCGCAGGACGACGTTGGAGATCGCCGCGACGTACTCGCCCTCGGGCACCGAGCCCTTCGGGCAGCTGTCGGCGAACTCGAGGCCGCCGGCCTTCGGCTCGCGTCGCAGGCGGACGACGAGCTGCGGCTCGGCGACGTCGCCGACGAATACGGCGGCGCGCGTGCCGGACATCACGATCCGGACCGGGAACCACTGGTTGCGGGGGAACGTCGTCTTCGCCGTGAATCCCGGGCCGTGGTAGAGCTGCCAGCCGCCGACGCCCTGGTACGCGGGAACGTACTGGATCGCGTCCGGCAGCTCCGTCTTGTGCGTGCGGAAGTAAAACTCCTCGTACTCGCCCTCGCCCTGCCGCCGCAGCCCGATCATCGGGAAGTTGCGCCGCGTGGAGACGGCGAGATCGAACTCGAGCGTGCCGTCCAGAAACTGCACGTCCTTCGCGAGGACCTCGGCGTTGCACATGCGCAGTGCCGGGCGGCCGAGGTACGTCTCGATCTTCGCGTCCCCGCCGAGCTCCCAGCGCGCCGGCTCCAGGGGAATGGGCCTCGCGGGCTCGGCGGCCGTGAGTGGGATCGCCGTGCACAACAGGGCCGTAGCCAGAATGGTTCTCATACTCCTCCCATGTCCGGTGAGTACGAAAAACTCGGGGGTCAGGTCTCGATTTTTCGGATCGAGTTTCGGTTAGGGAAGCCCCATAAGTTCCTGACAAGGCGGGAGCTGGATCTTGCGCCGGACCCGAAAGTTCGAGACCTGACCCCACTAGAATGCCGGCGGAGGAACGATGGACATGCGTGTGCGCGCGGCCGGGATTCTGGCCTTTTCCCTGGCGTTTCCGGCTTCGGCCTTCGCGTCCCCGGACGCTCCGCCCCGGAAGGGGATCGAGCTCTCCGACATGGACCGCAGTGTCGAGGCCTGCACGGACTTCTTCGAGTTCGCAAACGGCGCCTGGCGCGCCGCGAACCCGATCCCGCCGTCCATGTCGCGCTGGAGCCGCCGCTGGAAGGCCGGCGAGGACGCCAAGGAGAGGCTGAAGCTCATCCTCGAGGAGACGGCCGCGAAGAAGGGCGCGCCGAAGGGCAGCGTCGACCAGCTCGTCGGCGACTTCTACTCGGCCTGCATGGACGAGGGCGCGCGCAACGCCGCCGGCGTGAAGCCCCTGCAGCCGTATCTCGCCGAGATCGACTCGATGAAGACCCCGGCCGACGTCGGGCGGATGATCGAACGCTTCCACGCGATCGGGGTCCCGGTCCCGTTCGGCGTGACCGGCGGCTCGGACAATCACGCGCCCAACGACGTCATCGCGCAGATCTACGCGAGCGGACTGGGCCTGCCCGACCGCGACTACTACCTCAAGCCCGAACCGCGCTTCGTCGAGGCGCGGGGGAAGTACCTCGAGCACGTCGCGCGCGTCTTCGTGCTCGCCGGCTGGAGCGAGGCGCGAGCGAAGGCCGCGGCGGGCGCGGTCTTCGAGCTGGAGAAGGCGCTCGCCGAAGCGTCCCTCGACAACGTCGCGCTGCGCGACCCTTCGGCCACGGACCACAAGACGACCTTCGTGGATCTGCAGAAGATGACGCCGGCCTTCGACTGGACGGCCTACGCCCGGAGCGCCGGATTCCCGCCGGGCGACCTCAACGTCAACGAGCCCAAGTTCATGGCGCAGGTCAACCGCGAGCTCGCGTCGACCCCCGTCTCCGTCTGGCAGACTTACCTGAGCTGGCAGCTCCTGGATTCGGCCTCACCCTCGCTCTCCGACGCCTTCGTCGAGGAGAACTTCGCGTTCAACGGTGCCTACCTGAAGGGCGAGAAGGAGATGAAGCCCCGCTGGAAGCGCTGCGCCGAGTCGACCGACCGCCTGCTCGGCGAGGCGCTGGGCCGGAAGTACGTCGAGAAGTACTTTCCGCCGGAGGCCAAGGCGCGCATGCAGGAGCTCGTGAAGAACCTGCGCCTGGCGATGAAGGAGACCATCGAGGGCCTCGACTGGATGAGCCCCGGGACGAAGGCGAAGGCGCTCGAGAAACTCTCGACCTTCGATCCCAAGATCGGCTATCCGGACAAGTGGAAGGACTACAGCCGTGTGCCGATCACGCGCACCGCGTACTGGGCGGATGTCGTGGCGGCGCGGAAGTTCAACGTCGAGGACGACCTCGCGACGATCGGCAGGCCCGTCGACCGCGGGCGCTGGGGCATGACGCCGCCGACCTCGAACGCGTACTACAACCCGCTCCTGAACGAGATCGTCTTCCCGGCCGGCATCCTCCAGCCGCCGGCCTTCGGCATGGAAGCCAACGACGCCGTCAACTACGGCGCGATCGGAGTGGTCATCGGCCACGAGATCAGTCACGGCTTCGACGATCAGGGCGCGCAGTACGACGCGCAGGGGCGGCTGCAGAACTGGTGGAGCGAAGAGGACCTGAGGAAGTTCCAGGCGAAGACGGGCTGCGTCGTCGAGCAGTACGACGGCTACTTCGTCGAGCCCGGCATCCCGCAGAAGGGCAAGCTCGTCGTGGGCGAGGCGATCGGCGATCTGGCCGGCGCGCGGATCGCCTACCGTGCGTTTCAGATCGCCCAGAAGGGCAAGCCGCCGCTGCCGGAAGTCGACGGCTTCACGCCCGACCAGCAGTTCTTCATCGCCTGGGGCCAGTTCCGGGGCGACGCGATCCGGGCCGAGCTCGCGCGGACGATGGCCCAGGGCGACCCGCACCCGATCGCGAAGTACCGGGTCATCGGTCCGCTGTCGTGCCTCCCGGAGTTCGCGAAGGCCTTCGGGTGCAAGCCCGGCGACGCGATGGTGCGGCCCGAAGAGAAGCGCTGCGAAGTGTGGTGAGGACGGGGAACCGAAAAAACGAGACCTGACCCCCTCAGGGACCCGGAGGGGCGTCGTTGCGCATGCCCGCCTGGAGCGGCGCCTCGTCGTATCGCGCGACCGGGGGAGCGTAGATCGCCTGGCCGTTGTCGAGGATGGCGACGCGGCCGTGCATGTCCGGGGACGCGGCCACGGCGTCGACGAGGACGGACACGGGCTCGGTTTCCCCGTCGAGGGCGTTGGGGAACGTCCCGAAGTGCATCGGGATCATCGTCTCCGCGCCGAGGTCGCGGAAGGCCTCGAGCGCGTCTTCGGGCCCGATGTGCTGGTCGCGCATGAACTGGACGGGTTTGAAGCCGCCGATCGGCAGCAGCGCGACGCGCAGGTTCGGAAAGCGCCGTCCGATGGCGGCGAAGTGCTCCCCCCGTCCCGTGTCGCCCGCGAAGTAGACGGAGCCCGAGGGCCCGCTCACGACGAACCCGCACCAGAGTCTCTTGTTCTTGTCGACGAGCATTCGACCCGACGTGTGCCGCGCCGGGACCGCCGTCACCGTCACGCCGGGAGCGAGCTCGGACGACTGCCACCAGTCGAGGTCGTGCCCGCCGGGAACGCCGTTGCTGCTCAGGAACCGGGCGCTGCCGAGCCCGGCGTACACCACGGGCGCGTCCGATTGCGCGAGGCGGCGCAGCGTCGGGAGGTCCATGTGGTCCTGATGGTCGTGGCTCACCACGACGGCGTCGATCTTCGGCAGGTCCTCGAAGCGCAGGCCCGCCGGGCGGCGCCGGCGCACGCCGACCGTCGGCACCGACCGGTTCGCCCAGGTCGGGTCGGTCAGGATGTTGACCCCGTCCATCTGGATGAGGAGCGTTGCGTGGTTGACGAAGGTCACGCGCACGTCGCCGTCGCAGATCACCGGCGGTGGCGGGGAGCCGGGAGCCGTGTTCGTGAAATCGCGCCAGGGCCCCCGCTTGGAGGCGAACGTGCGCTTTGCCCATTCGCCGAAGCGGAACTTCCGCGGCACGGACTGGTGGAATCGCGAGCCGTCGTAGCGGCTCAGATGCGCCTCGTCCACCGTCTGAGCGGACGAGATTGCAGCGAGGCCGAGCACCAGTGGCGCGGCCAGAGCCCAGATTGCGAGCCTTTGGATCTTCATCGAGCGATACCGCACCAACCCATCCCAATTGTCGCATAACCGGTTGACTGGGCCGGCCATTCCGATATCATTCGCCGTTCCTTTCGCGGGGTCGTAGTTCAGTTGGTTAGAACGCCGGCCTGTCACGCCGGAGGTCGCGGGTTCGAGTCCCGTCGGCCCCGCCACTACGGTGCGCGAGATCACTTCCGGGTGCGCCGGAGAGAGGAGCAGGCGGCCGCGAACGCGAGCAGCCTTCCGGGGATGCCCGCGGAGGCCGATCGCATGCCCGCAATTCTTACGTCCCGGCGGCACCTTGCCGTCGCCCGAGCGTTGGCGTGTAGGATCGGCCCCGACGTCGAATGCTCCCGGGGCATCGAGCCGACCAAAAGGAGGCACCTTGAAGAGCCCGTTCTCGCGAAGGCTTGCTCTCGCCGCGGCCATCTCCACCCTCTGCGGCGGCCAAAGTGCCCTCGCGCAGCAGGTCGACCGCACCGTTCTCCCGATTCCCGAGCCGCAGCCTCCCGTCATCACGGAGTTGAGCGCGCGCGACGTGAAGCCGCCGGCGCGATTCGACGTGCGGGCGCCCCAGGGCGCGCCGAACGTCGTCGTCGTCCTGTTGGACGACATCGGCTTCGGCCAGTCGAGCGCCTTCGGCGGGCCGATCAAGATGCCGACCCTGGACAAGCTGTCGGCCGGCGGCCTGCGTTTCAACAACTTCCACACGACGGCGCTCTGTTCTCCGACGCGCACGGCGCTGCTGACCGGGCGAAATCACCACGTCAACAACGCGGGCGCCATCATGGAGCTCGCCACCGCGTTTCCCGGCAATACCGGCATCCGCCCGGAGAGCGTCGCGCCGCTGGCGGAGATGCTGCGGTTGAACGGCTACAGCACGGGAGCCTTCGGCAAGTACCACGAGACGCCGCCGTGGGAGGTCTCTGTGTCGGGGCCCTTCGATCGCTGGCCGACCGGTTCGGGCTTCGACAAGTTCTACGGTTTCATCGGCGGCGAGACGAACCAGTGGGCTCCGGCGATCTTCGACGGCACCATCCGCGTGGAGCCGCCTCACGACCCCGACTACCACTTCACCGTGGACATGACGAACCAGGCCATCGCCTGGATGCAGGCGCAGCACTCCCTGACCCCCGACAAGCCGTTCTTCATGTACTTCGCCACGGGCGCCCTGCACGCACCCCATCACGTGCCGAAGCCCTACATCGATCGGTACAAGGGGAAGTTCGACCAGGGCTGGGATGCCCTGCGCGAGGAGACGTTCGCACGGCAGAAGAAGATGGGCATCATTCCGCCAAACGCCGAGCTGACCAGGCGGCCCAAGGAGATCCCTTCGTGGGCGTCGCAGACGCCCGACCAGAAGAGGATCGAGGCGCGGCAGATGGAGACGTTCGCCGGCTTCGGCGAGCACACCGACGAACAGGTCGGGCGCCTCGTGGACGCCCTGCAGGGGATGGGCGTCATGGACAACACGCTCTTCATCTACATCGTCGGCGACAACGGGGCGAGCGCGGAAGGCGGGCCCGAGGGCACATACAACGAGATGATGGCCTTGAACGGGATCATCAGCACGGCCGCGATCAACATGCCCCACCTCGAGGCGTGGGGAGATCCGACCACGTTTCCGCACTACGCCATCGGCTGGGCCTGGGCGGGCGACACGCCCTTCCAGTGGACCAAGCAGATCGCCTCTCACTACGGCGGAACCACCAACGGCATCGCGATCCAGTGGCCGGCCCGGATCCGGGACAAGGGAGGCATCCGGCCGCAGTTCACCTACGTGACCGACATCGCCCCCACCGTCCTGGAGGCGGCGAACCTGCCGTTCCCGACGAGCGTCAACGGCACGAAACAGCGGCCGTTCGACGGGACGTCGATGGCGTACTCTTTCGACGACCCGAAGGCCGGTGAGACGCACACGACCCAGTACTTCGAGATGTTCGGCAATCGCGGGATCTACCACGACGGATGGGTCGCGGCCGCTCGCCACTCGATTCCCTGGCTGATGGTGCCGCTTCCGCCGCTGACCGGCGACACGTGGGAGCTGTACCACGTCGCCGAGGATTTCAGCCAGGCGCACGACCTGGCGGCCCGGAACCCGGCGAAGCTCAAAGAGATGCAGGACCTCTTCATGAAGGAGGCGGTCGCCAACCACGTTCTGCCGATCGATGACCGTCGTTCCGAGCGCTTCGATCCGAAGATCGCCGGGAGGCCGGACCTGATGAGCGGGCGTACCTCGTTGACGGTCTATCCGGGCATGGTGGGCATGACCGAGAACGCCTTCGTCAACGTCAAGAACGTGGCCCACACGATCACTGCGCCGGTGGAGCTGCGCGACGCCAAAACCAATGGGGTCATGCTCGCCCAGGCCGGCCGGTTCGGCGGGTGGACGCTGTACATGAAGGACGGAAAGCCCGTCTTCGAATACAACTACTTCGGCGTGGAATGGACCAGGATCGCCGGGACCACCGCGGTCTCCGCCGGAAAGCACGAAATTCGCTACGAGTTCGTGCCCGACACTCCGAAACCGGGTGCCGGAGGCAACGGAACTCTCTTCGTGGACGGTCAGAAGGTGGCGCAAGGGCACATCCCGAAGACGCAGCCCTTCGTTTTCTCGGCCGACGAAGGAACGGACGTGGGCGTGGACGGCGAGACCGCCGTGTCCAAAGACTACAAGCAGGGGGACAACAAGTTCACCGGCAAGATCGTGAAGGTCACGATCGACGTGAAGCCGTCGGAGACGAGCGCGGAGGACAAGAAGGCTGCGGAAGACGCGGCGGAAGCGGCGGCGATCGTCAGGGACTAGGCCGGTCGGCAGAGCCCCTGCGGAGCGCCGCACGGACGCAGGTCGTAGAGCGGAGTACACTGGCCTCTCAGCGAGGGCCATATGCGCATTCGGCTGGCGTTGGTTCCGTTCGCCTTTGGCGTCCTTCTGACCACCGGGGCCGGCGCCCAGTCGCCCGCCGCCGGCGACGAGCGCCTCATCAACTCCTTCAAGACCGGCAACCAGCAGCACCCGCGCATCGCCGCGGGCGACGCCGCGGGGGATTTCGTCGTGACCTGGGAGAGCTACGGCCAGGACGGCTATTCGTACGGCGTCTACGGCCAGTGGGAGCCCGGGTTCGGCATCATTCCCCCGGAGTTTCAGGGCAACGTCGGGTACACGGCGGGCAACGAAGCGCAGCCCGATGTCTCGATGGATGCCTTCTCGGGCACCTTCGTCGTCGTGTGGGGCGACGCATTCGGCCTCGGCTCCGGCATCCAGGGCGCGCGCATGAGCAACGGCGGTTATCCGCTGGCGCCGCCCTTCACCGTCGACTTCGTCCTCGGCGGCCAGGACTTCGCACCCCGCGTCGCCATGACGCTCGGGGGCTACTTCGTGGTCGCATGGGCGAGCAGCTACGGGGACGGCAGCGGCTACGGCGTGTTCGCCCAGCGCTTCGACTCCGCGGCCAACCCGGTGGGCGGCCGGGTTCAGGTCAACACCTACACGACGAGCGACCAGGCCTTTCCGGCCGTCGCCGCCGCTCCCGGCGGCAGTTACGTCGTCGTCTGGCAGAGCTTTGGCGAGGACGGCTCGAGCCAGGGCGTCTTCGGCCAGCGCTTCGACAACGCCGGCAGCGCTCTCGGAGGCGAGTTCCAGGTCAACACCTACACGAGCGGTTTCCAGAGCTATCCGGCGGTGGCGATGGACGGCTCCGGCAACTTCATCGTCGTGTGGACGAGCGAGGGCCAGGACGGGTCGGGCACGGGAGTCTTCGGGCAGCGCTTCGACGCGAGCGGCGGGCGGCTCGGGCCGGAGTTCCGCGTCAACACGGAGACGGCCTCCTACCAGCTGGCGGCAACCGTCGCGGCCGAGTCCGCCGGCAACTTCTGCGTCGTGTGGTCGGGCCTGGGCACCGACGCCGACGGGGGAATCTCCGCCCGGCTCTTCGACGCCGGCGGCCGGCCGAAGGGGCAGGAGTTCCTCGTCAACACCTTCACCTCGGGGACCCAGACCTCCCCGTCCGTCGCCTTCCTGGGCAACATCCCCGGCAATCCCGTGGTCACGTGGCAGAGCGACGGCCAGGACGGGTCGCAGAACGGCGTGTTCAGCCGGTCCCTCCTCCTCGACTTCGCTCAGCCGATGGCCGTGGACGTCCATGCCGCACCCGGCACGAGCTCCAACGTCAACGAAGTGCTGGAACCCGGCGAAACGATTCAACTCGAGCCGGCGTGGAAGAACATTTCGACGGTCACCTTCGCCTTCAGCGGCACCGCATCGACGTTCACCGGACCTGGCGCCGCGGTTTACACGCTCGACGACACCTCCGCCGGCTACGGCACGCTCGCCCCCGGGGCCACGGCGAACTGTTACGACGGAACGCCGACACACAATTGCTTCATGGCGACCGTCTCGGGCTCCCGGCCCACGCCGCACTGGGACGCCACGTTCCTCGAGACCCTCAACGCCCCGATCAGCAAGACCTGGACGCTCCACGTGGGCGAGAGCTTCCCGGACGTCCCGACGTCGAACCTGTTCTACGGCTTCATCGAGAACCTCTTCCACAACGGGATCACGGGAGGCTGCGGCGGCGGGAACTACTGCCCGTCCTCGTCGGTGACGCGGGCCCAGATGGCCGTCTTTCTTCTCAAGGCCAAGCACGGAGACACCTTCATGCCGCCCGCCTGCACGGGCGTCTTCGGCGACGTCGCCTGCCCCTCGCCGTTCGCCGACTGGATCGAGGAGCTCTCCGCGGAAGGGATCACGGGCGGCTGCGGCGGAGGCAACTACTGCCCCGGCAATCCCGTCACCCGCGCCCAGATGGCCGTCTTCCTGCTCAAGGCCGAGCACGTCGCGGGGTACGCGCCGCCCGCGTGCGCCGGCATCTTCGGCGACGTGGCCTGTCCCTCGCCGTTCGCCGACTGGATCGAGCGGCTCGCCGCGGAGAACATCACCGGGGGCTGTGGCGGCGGCAACTACTGCCCGAACAATCCCAACACGCGCGGCCAGATGGCGACGTTCCTCGTCAAGACGTTCGGGCTCCTGCTCTACGGGCCGTAAAGTGCCCGTTCGCCTCGTTCGAGCGGATTGCGGCGGTCGGCGCGGCCCCTTGACATATCAACTTTCGTTGATGTAATGTTTCTCCCGTCATGAAGACGCTCCGCAGGACGGCCGCCAGGGGAAAGACGGGCCGCCCCGAGGCCGCGCGGCTCTTTCACGCCCTGTCCGACGAGACGCGGCTCGCGATCCTGGAGCGCCTGCGCAACGGCGAGGAGTGCGTCTGCAACCTGATGGACCTCCTCGACGCCGGCCAGTCGCGCCTGTCGTTCCACATGAAGACCCTGAAGGACGCCGGCCTCGTGCGGGACCGCCGGGAGGGCCGATGGATCCACTACTCGCTCAACCCCGGTGCCTTCCAGGCCGTGCACGATTTCTCAGCGTCCTACCGCGACGCCCACGTGCCGGAGGCTGCCGCGTGCTGCAAGAAGTGATTTCGCGTATTCAAAGCATCAACTTTCATTGATAGAGAGACAGGAGGATCCCATGGCCGATCAGAGCATCACCGACGTCGTGCGTGAGAAGTACGGCAACGCCGCCCGGCAGGTGGCGACCGGCAAGGCGGCCTGCTGCGGGACGGCGCCCTCGGCGTCCGGACTCTCGGGCGATCCGATCACCTCGAACCTCTACGAGATCTCGCAGAAGGCGGACGTACCGGAGACGGCCCTGCTCGCCTCGCTCGGCTGCGGCAACCCGACGGCGCTGGCGAAGCTCGAGCCCGGCGAGGTCGTTCTGGATCTCGGGTCGGGCGGCGGCATCGACGTGCTGCTCTCCGCGAAGCGGGTCGGGCCGAACGGGAAGGCCTACGGCCTCGACATGACGGACGAGATGCTCGAACTCGCCCGCCGGCACCAGCGGGAATCGGGCCTGACGAACGTCGAGTTTCTGAAGGGGCAGATCGAGGACATCCCGCTGCCGGACGGCGCGGTGGACGTCATCGTCTCCAACTGCGTGATCAACCTCTCGGCCGACAAGGACCGCGTCCTGCGCGAGGCGTTTCGCGTGCTGCGGCCGGGCGGCCGGTTCGCGGTCTCGGACATCGTCGTCGCGGGGGAGCTGCCGACGGCCGTTCGCGAGAGCATGCTTCTCTGGGTCGGATGCGTCGCCGGCGCCCTCTCGGAAGACGAGTATCGCCGCAAGCTCGGGGCCGCGGGCTTTGCCGACGTCACGGTCGAGCCGACGCGCGTCTATTCGGCCGACGATGCCCGCGAGTTCCTGACCTCGGCCGGCATCGACGTGGACGCGATCGCCGGCGCCGTGGATGGGAAGATCCGGAGCGCCTTCATCCGGGCCGTCAAGCCCCGGAGCTGAGGGGGACGCGCCGATGGAGACTCCCGTCGCTCTCTTCGTGAGCGAGGACGACGCCTCCGCGTGGCGCCCGATCGACGATGCCGTCATGGGCGGAGTCTCCGAGAGCCGGATGTCCGTGACGCCCGAGCGGATCGGCGTCTTCTCGGGCCGCGTGTCCGCCGAGCGCAACGGCGGCTTCGCGTCGGTCCGCACGGAGCCGCGCCTCAGGGACCTCGACGGCTACGAGGGGCTTCGCGTCCGCGTTCGCGGCGACGGGAAGCGCTACAAGTTTTGCGTCCGGACGGACGCGGCCTTCGACGGGGTCGTCTACCAGTGCTCCTTCCAGCCGGAGTCCGGAGAATGGCGAATCGTGGATCTGCCTTTTCGGGAGTTCGTTCCGACGTTTCGCGGAAGAGCCATCGGGGCGCGCGCGCTCGACCCGCGAGCCGTCATGACCCTCGGCCTGCTCATCTCGGAACGCCAGCTCGGCCCGTTCCGCCTGGAGATCGCCTCCATCACGGCCTATCGCCGTTGAGGCCGGACCGCGCGATCAGCGCTCGAGGAGCTCTCGGCCTGCTATATCGTCGTCCCATGAAATCGATCGCCGGTCTGCTGCTGCTCGTCGCCGGTTCGTCTCTCGCGCAAGCTCCCGCTCCCACGGCCCCTCCCCGGGCCGCATCGGCGGGTCCGGCTCTCGCCGCCGACACGCCGCAGACCACCGTCCTCGGCAACACCTTCATCGCGCCCGTCGGGTGGACGGTGAGCGTGCGGGGGCCGGCGACGATCCTGGAGGCGCCGGAGGGGGGCTCGCGGATCGCGCTCGTCGACGTCGAGGCGAAGGACGCCGACGCGGCGCTCGCCGCGGCCTGGGCCGCGTACAAGCCGGACGCGAAGTGGCCGCTCAAGGTCGCCAACGACCGGCCCGACCGGGACGGCTGGTCGAAGCAGCGCTCCTACGACTACCAGACCTCGCCGAACGAGAAGCGCGACGTGGTCGCTCGACGTGCGCCGTACGCGGACGGCAGCTGGACCGTCGTGATCTACGACATGGCGCAGGCCGTCGGCGAGAAGCGCGGCGCGCAGGTCGGCGCTGATCTTCGGCCAGCTCCTGCCGAAGGGGTACACGCGCGAGTCCTTCGCCGGGAAGAAGGCGCACCGCGCTCGACATGGCGCGCCTCGCGGAGCTCGGCCGGTTCGTCGAGACGGCGCAGAAGGCAGCTCGGCGTGCCCGGGCGTCGCGCTCGGGCATCGTCCAGGACGGCAAGGTCGTCTTCGCCGGCGGCTTCGGCGTGCGCGAGCTCGGCAAGCCGCGAAGCCGTCGACGCCGACACGCTCTTCATGATCGCCTCGAACACCAAGGCGCTGACGACGCTGATGCTCGCGAAGCTGGTCGACGAGGGGAAGCTGACGTGGGACACGCCGGTCGACGAGCCTGCTGCCGTCGTTCAAGCTCGGCGATGCCGACGACGACGAAGCAGGTGCTCGTCAAGCACCTGATCTGCGCCTGCACGGGCCTGCCGCGCCAGGACCTCGAGTGGCTGCTTCGAGTTCCAGGGCGTCACGCCCGACAAGGCGCTGCGCCACGCTCGGCGACGATGCAGCCGACGAGCAAGTTCGGCGAGCTGTTCCAGTACTCGAACCCGATGGCCGGCGGCCGCCGGCTTCATCGGCGGCCACGTCGCTCTATCCCGACGCTGGAGCTCGGCGCCGCCTACGACCAGGCGATGCAGACGCAGGTGTTCGACCCGCTCGGCATGAAGGCGACGACGTTCGACTACGCGCAGGCCCTGCGCGGCAACCACGCCGGCCCGCACGCGCCCGACATCGACGGCAAGCCCGCGCGCGCGGTGATGGAGCTCAACTACGCGGTCATCCCGCTGCGGCCCGCCGGCGGCGCCTGGAGCAGCGTGCGCGACATGCTCAAGCTACGTGTCGATGGAGCTCGCCGACGGGCAGCTGCCGGACGGCAAGCGCTACATCGCGAAGGAGCCGCTGCTCGCGCGGCGCGCGCCGCAGGTCGTCGATCGGCAAGGACGACGACCTACGGCATGGGGCTCATGGTCGACACCGAGCTACGGCGTGCCCGTGGTGCACCACGGCGGCGACATGATCGGCTACCACAGCGACATGATGTGGCTGCCCGAGCACGAGCGTGGGCGCCGTCATCCTGACCAACGGCGACCCGGGCTGGATCGTCCGCGCGCCAGTTCCGCCGCAAGCTGCTCGAGGTGCTGTTCGACGGCAAGCCCGAGGCGGACGCGCAGGTCGCCGCGGCCGGCGAAGGCGTTCTACGACGCAGCTCGCCGCCGAGCGGAAGCTGCTCACGGTGCCCGCCGACGCCGGCGGCGCGCGCGAAGCTCGCGCCGCGCTACGCGAACCCGGCGCTCGGCGAGATCGCGGTGAGCCGCGTCGGGCGCCGCGACGGTCTTCGACTTCGGCGAGTGGAAGAGCGAGGTCGCGTCGCGCAAGAACCCCGACGGCACGATCTCGTTCCTGACGACGGCGCCGGGCATCTCGGGGTTCGAGTTCGTCGTGGGCGCGGGCCCGAAGAAGACGCTCGTGATCCGCGACGCGCAGCACGAGTACGTGTTCGAGGCGAAATGACGCCCGGAAGCGGCCGAGTATAGGAGGCGGTGAGCACCATGTCGCTCTACATCCTGGCGTTCCTGATCGGGCTCGTTGCGGGCCTTCGGGCGATGACGGCACCGGCCGCCGTGAGCTGGGCGGCGCGCCTCGGCTGGCTAAACCTCCAGGGAACGCCGCTCGCGTTCCTGGGCGCCGCCGTGACGCCGTGGATCTTCACCGCCGCGGCGCTCGGCGAGCTCGTCAACGACAAGCTGCCGAAGACCGGGAGCCGCAAAGCGCCGCCGCAGTTCATCGCCCGGATCGTGATGGGCGCGCTCTGCGGCGCGGCGGTCGGCGCGGCGAGCCAGGCGCTCGTCGCGGGCGTCGTCTGCGGCGCGCTCGGCGCGGTCGCCGGAACGCTCGGGGGCTACGAGTTCCGGGCCCGGCTCACGCGGGCGGTCGGGGGCAAGGGCCTTCCGATCGCGCTCCTCGAGGACGCCATCGCGATCGCCCTCGCGTTCTGGGTCGTCAGCCGCCCGCACTGAGGAAGCTGGTCTTCTCCCGGCCGTAGGGGCGGGGCTTGTCCCCGCCCGCTCAGCGGGCGGTCACAAGGGCCGCCCCTACGACCGGGGCGGATCTGGCCTACGCCTCGTGCAGGTCGCCGAGGACCGTCGGGAGGTACTCCGAGACGGTCGGGTGGATGTGCATCGCCCGCTGGATGACCGTGTAGGGCGCGCGGGCGTACATCACGTCGAGGAGCGTGTGGATGATCTCGTCGCCGCCGACGCCGAGGATCGCCGCGCCGAGGATCTGCTTCGAGTCCGCGTCGACGACGATCTTGACGAAGCCCCGGGTGTCGCCCTTCTCGACGGCGCGCTTGATGTTCGCCATCGGGCGCTTGCCGACGAGGATCTTCCTGCCCGCCTTGCGTCGCGGCCGCCTCGGTCATGCCGGCGCGCCCGAGCGGCGGATCGATGAAGAGCGCATAGGCCTCGATCCGGTCGCTGACCCGCCGCGGGTCGGCGTCGAGGAGGTTGGCGGCGACGATCTCGAAGTCGTTGTAGGCGGTGTGCGTGAACGCGCCCCTGCCGTTGCAGTCGCCGAGGGCCCAGATGCCCGGGACGGACGTGCGCAGCTCGTCGTCGACGGTGATGTAGCCGCGCGCGTCGACCGCGACGCCGGCCTTCTCGAGACCCAGGTCGTCCGTGTTGGGCCGGCGGCCGACGGCGAGCAGCAGGTGCGTCCCGTCGACGGCGGGCGAGCCTTCCCGGCAGTCGACCCTCACCCGCACGCCCGACGGCCCCTTCTCGAGGGCGATGCACTCGGCGCCCGTGCGCACGGCGATGCCCTCGTGCTCGAGGATCTCGCGGATCGCCGCGGAGGTGTCCTCGTCCTCGCGCGCGATGAGGCGCGGCGACATCTCGACGACCGTGACCTGCGACCCGAACCGCCGGTACATCTGGGCGAACTCGAGGCCGATGTAGCTGCCGCCGACGACGACGAGGTGCTCGCGGCACGAAATCGACCGCCATCATCGAGGAGTTGTTCCAGTGGGGAACGTCGGAGAGGCCCGCGATCGGCGGGGACGAGGCGCGCCCGCCGACGTTGACGAAGATGCGCGTCGGCCGTGAGCGACATCGTCGCCGACGCGCACCTCGCGCGGCGACTCGAAGCGCGCGTGGCCGCGGATCAGCGTGCCGTTCGAGAGGCCGCGGAGCATGGACTCGACGCCCGTCCGCGAGTCGCCCGAGATCGCGTCCTTGCGCGCCTTGACGGCCTTCATGTCGACCGCGACCGGGCCGCCGGCCGAGACGCCGAACTCGGAGGCGCGGCGGACGGCCGTGCGCGGCGGCCGCGCTCGCGACGAGCGTCTTCGTCGGAATGCAGCCCGTGTTGACGCAGGTGCCGCCGACGGCGCCGCGCTCGACGATCGCGACCTTCATGCCGGCGGCCGAGAGGCGGGCCGCGAGCGCGGGGCCGGCCTGGCCGGTGCCGATGATGATGGCGTCGTATCGCGTGCTCATGGGCCGCATGCTAACCGCGAAACGAGCGCTCTCGTCCCGCGTGGTACCCTGAGTCCGTCCGATTCCCTCCGACGGCCGGCCTCTCCGGCTCCCAGGATACCGTCGCCGGTTCTTTCGGCGCTCTGAGAGATTGCGAGGCTCGTCATCGATTCACCGGAAAACCAGGGTTCCGCGGTTCTTGCCGCCGAGGCCCGGCACGAAGAGATCGTCGCCCGATTGAGGGCGCGGTACGACGAGGCGCGGGAGCTCGTCTCGGCAGCCGGCGAGGGTTCCGCCCACCTGGAGTGGATCCTCGGCCCGTTGCGCAATCGCGACACGACGGCGCGGCCTTCGAAACCGAGCTCGCCGAGCTCGTCGTTCTATGGCTGGAGGACCTCGCCGCCGAGCTCAACGCCGAGCTGCCGCCGGAGGCCCTCGCGGGCGCCACCATCCGCCAGCGTCAGCTCGCGGCGGCGGGCCTGCAGGCCGCCACGCGGGAGTTCGCGGCGGCCTTCCTCGGCCCCTCTCGCGGCGGGAGCCGCGTCGTGATCAAGACCCAGCAGATCTTCGCCATCCAGTTCCGCCGGCTGCCGCGGGTCGAAGGCGCCGCCGGGCTCGTCCTCGCCTCGATCGACACGTCCAACGGCGCATCGCCGCCCCGCAAGATCGGTCTCCTGACCGACGTCGCCCTCCGCGGGCGCCTCGCCCACTACGACCTGCACACGGCCAACGAAGTTGCGGCCATCCGCAAGGCGCTCGGCCAGGACAACGGCCGGGTCACGGTCTACGAAGGCTGGTCGGGCCTCGGCAGCTGCCTCCAGTTCTGGCACGGGTTCGGCGGCTCCCAGATCCAGCCCGTCGAGTGGACCTGCGAGAAGTGCGCCGCCGCCAACCGCGCCGACGTCGGAGCGAGCGTGGGAGAGACCTTCTCTCGCGCGTGCAAGTGCGGGACGGTCAAGAAGATAACGACGACGGCCCGGCTCGCCCGCGCGATCTAGGCCCCTGGCCCCCCGTACAGGTCGGAGATAGACTCGGCCCCCAAAAGGGGAAAAGCCTTGTCGATCGATTCGAGCGAGATCCGCGGCGCGCGGCGCTGGACCGACGCGGTCTTCGGGGCGGCGCGCCGCGGGCGGCGCGAGGGACGCCTGGTCGTGGGCGTCCTCCCGGGCGAGGGCATCGGCCCCGAGGTCGTCGGCGCGGCGCTCGAGGTCCTCGCCGCGGCGGGATCGGCCGGGGCGGACTTCGAGATCCGGACGGGCGGCGCGATCGGGCGCGAGGCCGAGCTCATGACGGGCCGCACGCTGACCGAGGAGGTCGCGGCCTTCTGCGAGGGATCTTCGCCGACGGCGGCGCGATTCTCTGCGGGCCGGGCGGGGGGCGCTTCGTGTACGACATGCGCCGCCGGTTCGACCTCTTCTGCAAGCTCTCGCCCCTGAAGCCGGTCCCCTCGCTCTGCGAGGCCGGGCGGCTCAAGGCCGCCTGCGTGGCCGGCGCCGACGTGCTGATCGTTCGGGAGAACTCGGGCGGCGTCTACCAGGGGGACTGGCGCGACATCGCGCATCCACAGGACGGGCGCGTCGCGGAGCACTCCTTCCGATACACCGAAGGCCAGGTGCGGCGGCTCCTCGACGTGGCGACGGCGCTCGCCGCCGGACGCCGGGGAAAGCTCGCCGTCGTGGTCAAGGAGGGCGGCATCCCAGCGGTCAGCGCGCTCTGGCGCGATCTCGGCAAGGAGGCGGCCGCGCGCACCGGGGTCGAGGCGTCCTTCGTCGACATCGATCTCGCGGCCTACCGGCTCGTCCAGGAGCCGCAGTCCCTCGACGTGATCGCCGCGTCGAATCTCTTCGGCGACGTGCTGGCCGACGTGGGCGCGGTCCTGCTCGCCTCGCGCGGGATGTCCTTTTCGGGCAACTTCTCGGGCGGCGGGGCGGCGACCTACCAGACCAACCACGGGTCGGCGCTGGATCTCTCGGGCCAGGGCCGCGCGAACCCGATCGGCCAGATCGCCTCGACGGCGATGATGCTGCGCGAGAGCTTCGGACTCGCCCGCGAGGCCGACTGGATCGAAGACGCGGTCGAAGAGGTGCTGCGGCTCGGGTTCCGGACGTTCGACATCGCCGAGCCCGGCGCGACGGTCGTCGGCACGGCCGAGCTCGGCCGGCGCATCGCGGCGGAGGTCGAGCGCCGGGCGCGCCCGGCCGAATGAGACCGCTTCTTCTCCTCGTCGACCTGCAGAACGACTTCCTCGGCGCCCCGGGCCTCGAGCCCTCCGCGGCTGAGGTCGTGCGCGAGCGCCGCGCGCCTGCTCGCGGGAGCGCGCGCGCGCGGGGTCCCGGTCGTGCACGCCGTGACCTCGGTCGATCCGCGCGCGGGACGACCGCATGCCGCACTGGAAGGCGCTCGACCGCTGGAAGTGCGTGCGCGGCACGGCGGGTGCGGCGCCGCCGCCGGAGCTCGCGCCGCGAGCCGGGGAGACGGTCGTCTCGAAGACGTTCTTCTCGGCCTTCTCCGCGCCCGGGCCTTCCGGCCGCGCTCTCCGGCGCCGACACGCTGCTCGTCGCCGGCGTGCACCTCCACGGCTGCGTCCGGGCGACCGTGCTCGACGCCTACGCGCGCGGCCTCGACGGTGTGGGTCGCCGAGGACGCCGTCGCGAGCGACGATCCCCTGCACGCCGCCGTGACGCGGCGGTATCTCGACGGCCGGGCCGCGCGCTTCGCGACGGTCGACGAGCTGCTCGCGAGGCTCGACGGAAGCGAGGCCGCGCCGCCGGATCTCGCGCGCCTCGGCGGCGCGGGCGTCCGCGACGGCGCGCGAGGCTCCGCGGCGTGGCGGGCGGCATCGCGCGACGAGCGGGCGCGGCCGCTGCTTCGCGCTGGCGGAGCGCTTCGAGGCCGATGCGTCCGCGTTTGCCCGGCAGCTCGCCGCCGAGATCGGCAAGCCCGTCGACGCAGGGCGAGGCGGAGCTGCGGCGGACGGCGGAGCTGCTGCGCGCGGCGGCCGCGCTGCCGGCGGCCGGACTCGAAGGGCGGGGCCCGACTCCGCGTCCCGGCGCGTGCCGCTCGGCGTCGTCGGCGTCGTGACTCCCTGGAACAACCCGGTCGCGATCCCGTGGGGCAAGATCGGTCCCGCCCTGGCGCTCGGCAACACGGTCGTCTGGAAGCCGTCGCCGGCGGGGGCGGCCGCCGCGCGGCGCTCGCCTCGAGGCGGCGCGCGAGAGCGGGGCTGCCCGAGGGCGTCGTGAACCTCGTCGAGGGCGACCATCGCGCCGCGGCCGCCGTGATGAGCGACGCCGGCGTGGACGCGGTGTCGCTCACGGGCTCCTCGGCGGCCGGCTGGGCGGCGCAGGAGATCTGCGCGCGCCGGCGGATCCCGCTCCAGGCGGAGCTCGGCGGCAACAACGCCGCGATCGTCTGGGAAGGGGCGGACCTGACGCGCGCGGCGACGCTCGTGGCGCACGGGGCCTTCGCGTTCGCCGGCCAGCGCTGCACGGCGAACCGCCGCGCGATCGTCGAGGCCGGCCTCTTCGACGAGTTCCTCGAGGAGCTCGTCCGGCGCGGCCGCCGCGCTCCCGTGGGGCGATCCGCTCGATCCCGCGACGCAGGTCGGACCGCTCGTCTCGGAGGAAGCGCGCGAACGCGTCGCGGCGGCCGTGGCGCGCGCCGCGGCCTCCGGCACCCGGGTGATCACGCCGCACGCCGCGGCGCCGGCGCGGCGCCGGCGCCTACCATCCGCCGACGCTCGTCGTCGGCGCCGCCGCACGAGAGCGAGATCGTCCAGGAGGAGACCTTCGGCCCGGTGCTGGTCCTCGAGCGGGCCGGAGACCTTCGACGAGGCCCTGCGGCTCTCGAACGGCGTGCGCCAGGGCCTCGTCGCGGCGCTGTTCTCCGGCCCCGGTCCCTGGCGCGAGCGCTTCCACGCGGCCGCCGAGGCCGGCATCCTCAAGTGGAACGCTGTCGACGGCCGACGCGGACGCGTCTCGCGCCCTTCGGCGGGTGGAAGGCCTCGGGCCTGGGGCCGCCGGAGCACGGCGCGGGCGACGTCGAGTTCTATCTCGCGGCTCCAGGCGATCTATGGCGCCGGACTTTCCTGAGGAGCGAGATCGAAGGCTCGATCGCCGAGCGCTTCCGAAGAGGTTCGCGCGCGCGCATCCGGGACCGGCCGGCCGTGCGCGAGCGGGTCGTGTCACGACCTACGCGGAGCTCGAGGCCTCCGCCGACGCCGTCGCGGCGGCGCTGCCGCACGCCTCGGCGGCGCGCCGGGCCGGTCGCGCTCCTCGCCGAGGCGGGAGCGCCGCTCTTCGCGGCGATGCTGGGCGCGCTCGACGGCCGGCCGCTTCTACGTCCCGCTCGATCCGCGGCTGCCCGACGCGCGTCTCGAGGCCATCTGGCGGGACCTCGACGCGGCGGCGATCGCGGACGACGGCGTCGGCCGCGCGCGCGCGCGGGCTCGTTGGCGCCGGCGCGTTCCGCGTGCTCCGCCTGGAGGAGCTCGCGACGCCGGCCGGGCGCCGGCGCGCCGCGCCGCCGTCTCGCCCGGCGACCTCGCGTACGTGCTCTTCACGTCGGGCTCGACCGGGCGCCCGAAAGGCGTGATGCAGAGCCACCGGAACCTGCTGCACAACGTGTGGAAGCTCACGCCGGCGCTCGGCATCGGCCCGGAGGACCGGCTGACGCTGCTCTCCTCGCCGAGCTTCGGCGCCGTCGGTGTCCGACATCTACGGCGCGCTCCTGAACGGCGCGTCGGTCTGCCCGCACGACCTCTCGGGCGACGGGCTGCGGAGCCTCCCGAGTTCCTCGAGCGCGAGGGCGTCACGATCTATCACTCGGTCCCGAGCGTCTTTCGCACCTTCTCCTCGACCCTCGACGGCCGCGAGGACCTCTCGAAGCTGCGGGTCGTCAAGCTCGGCGGCGAGCCCGTGCTCGCGTCCGACTTCGACCTCTTCCGCAACCGCTTTCCGCGGACCTGCCGCTTTCACGTCGGTCTCGGCGCGACCGAGATGCACGTCATCCGGCATGGTCCGCGCGCCACGACACGCCGTGGCCGGGGGACGCCGCTCGGCTACGCCGTGGACGGGACCGAGGTCGTGCTGCTCGGCGAGAACGGCGCCCGGCGGCCGACGAAGGCGAGATCGGCGTCATCGCCTCGACACTCGCCGTCGGCTACTGGAAGGACCCCGCGCTGACGGCGGCGACGTTTCTCGCCGGTCCCGGGACGGCCGGACGTGCGGCTCTATCGGACGGGCGACCTCGGCCGGATGCTCCCGGACGGCTGCCTGCTGTTCATCTGGGCCGCAAGGACGCGCGCCTGAAGGTGCGCGGGCACCGCGTCGAAACGCGAGAGGTGGAAGCGGCCCTGCTGTCGCTGCCCGGGAGTGCGCGAGGCGGCCGTCGAGGGGCGGGAGCGTCCCGAGGGCGTCCGGCTCGCGGCGTGGGTCGTTCGCGATGCGGCGCGGCAGGCCCGGCGTCGGCGAGCTCCGGCGGGCGCTGGCCCGGCGCCTGCCGGCGTCGATGATTCCGTCGTCCTTCGTCTTTCTCGATGCGCTCCCGCGCACGGCGTCGGGCAAGGTCGACCGGCGGCCCTCCCCGAGCCCGGCGCGTGCGCGGCCGGACCTCGAGACGCCGTTCCGCGAGCCGGCGAACGAGCACGAGGCGGCTCGTCGCGCGCGCCTTCGCGCTCGTCCTCGGGCTCGACCGCGTCGGGGCCGACGACGACTTCTTCGAGCTCGGCGGCGATTCGCTCTCCGCCGTCGAGCTGCTGGCCGCCCTCCCGAAGCGCTCGGGACGGAGCTGTCGGCCGTGGACCTGCTGGAGTCCCCGACGCCGGCGGGTCTGGCGGCGCGCGCCGGGCGTCCCGCGGCCCGGGGCGCTCGTGCGCCTGCGCGAAGGCACGGGCGGCCGGTCTTCATCCTTCCCGGGGGAGCGGGAGACGGCGAGGACCTCTTTGCCGCGCGGCGGCTTCGCGAGTGACCGGCGGCGACGCGCCGTTCCTGTGCCTGCGGTCCGGGGCCGCCTCCGCACCCGCCCCTCGAGGAGCTCGCCGCGCGCGCGTCGCGAGATTCGAACGGCCGCGCCGAGCGGCCCGTACGCCTGGTGGGCGACTGCATGGGAGGCATCCTCGCCTTCGCGATCGCCCGGCGGCTCGGGGCGAGGGCGAGCCGTCGCCCTGCTCGCGCTCCTCGACACGCCGTTTCCGGGGCGAGGACGGCGGTTTCGGGCCTGGTGCGGTCGCACGCGCCGCGCGCCGAGCGCCTGTGGGCGGGTCGGCTACTTTCGCGAGCGGCTGCGGCTATCACACGGCGGTCCTGCGGGCGCTCCCGCGAGGCCGGCTGGGCGTACCGCTCCGGATCGGCGCGCGCGGGCGCGGGCGGCTCGTCGCCGCCGGTGGCGGCCGCCGGCCGGCGAGGCCCTCGCGCGGCGCGCTTCCTACGTCGAGGCGCTGCTCGTCGTGGCGGCCGGAGCCGCTTCGACGGAACGATCCACGTCCTCGAGACGCGACGAGGCCCGCGCGGCGCGGGTTACGGCGCCGGCGTGGAGCCGGGTCGCGCGGAGGGCAGCGGTGGTCCGCGTCCCCGGCGAGCCACGAGGGCTTCCTCCTCGAGCACGGGGACGAAGTCGGCGGCGTGCTGTCGAGCTGGCTCGAGGGCGCCTAGCTCAGGGACCTCGGAGGCTCGCCGCCCCACTTCTCCTCGAACTTCCGGCGGTTCTCCTCGAAGACACGCAGGTAGGCGCCCTGGCCCAGCCGCCGGAACGAGGCCATCTGCCAGTGGTGCACGAAGGCGTCCCGGGCGCAGCGGATCTCGAGGCCGTGGGCGAGCACGCGGCGGCAGTAGTCGCCGTCCTCGAACATCCCGATCCCGAAGCGCTCGTCGAGCAGGCCGACCGAGTCCCGCAGCTCGCGCCGCATGGCCACGCAGAAGAAGGCGAGCGACGGGATCGGGAACGTCTCGCCGTCGTGAGCGCGCGCCCAGCGCGGCCGCCCAGGCGGCGAGCCCGTCGAGATCGGAGTAGCCGACGTCGACCCGGGCCTCGTTGGCGATGGCGTTGGTCACCGGACCGACGAGGCCGAGCTTCGGGTCCCGCGCCAGGTGCTTGAGCAGCGCCGTCGCCCAGCCCCGCGTCACGACCGTGTCGTTGTTGAGGAGGAGCAGATGCTCGCCGCGGGCCTGAGCCAGCCCCGCGTTGGCGGCCGCCGGGAAAGCCGCGGTTCTCGTCGAAAGAGGATCGTCCGCAGGTCCGGGTGGCGGCTCGCCGACTCCGCGAGGAGCTCCCGCGTGCCGTCGGTCGAGCCGTTGTCGACGACGAGGACCTCCCGGTTGGGCCACTCGGTGCGGGCGAAGAGGCTCTCGAGGCAGAGTCGATTCAGGTCGCGATTGTTGTACGTGACGACGACGATCGAGAGAAGCGGAAAGGCCCGGGCGAGGTCGCGCGGCGGTCCCTCGACCGTCGGCCAGTTCAGCTGCGTCCGGAGCTGGTCGGCGAGCGGACGCCAGGCGGGATCGCCCACGACGCAGACCGTGGCCCCGAGCCCGCGGTCGCGGCGCAGCGCGTCGAGTCCCTCGAAGTGCGCGGCGGGAAGCGCGACCTCGAAGAGCCGGGGCGTCGTTTCGGACAGCGCGTAGGGCCCGGCGCCGTCGCTTGCGCGCGGCGAGACCGCGAAGACGCGATGGCCGTCCTCGGCCAGCCGCGTCAGCTCGGTCGCCGCCGTGCCCGGCAGTGCGACGACCTCGTGGCGGTCGTCTCGCGCGAAGCGGGGCTTCCGGGAAGCGGCGAGGAGTGCCGGGTCGGCTCCGATCCAGTCCGACGGCGGAATGCCGAGCAGCCGGGCGAGCCGGGTCCGCAGCCAGCCGGGAAGCACGGCCGTCAGGCCCTCGGGAAGGTCGCGATCCAGTAGAGCGCCGCGCCCAGCATGACGAAGGCGACGCCGAGCAGCCCTACCCGGGGCCCCCGGACCCGGAAGCGCTGGAGAGGGCCGTCAGCAGCAGGACCGTCGCGAGAACGACCGTGATGCGCACGTACTCGTCTCCCGTTTCGCGCGTGGAAACGCCCCGTTCGTAGTACGCGCTCGCCTGGCGAGAAAGGTCCTTCGAGCGCAGGGCGCGCTCGCTCTTGAACTCGGGCATGAAGCTCGGCCCGGGAGGCGCCTTCGGATCGTTGAAGGGGTCCGTCTTCGTCCAGGCGGCGAACGCCGTCGCGTATTCGGGCCGGAAGCGCCGCTCGAGCACCGACGCGAGCGCGTGCTCCTTTCGGAGCGTGGCCTCGAGCCACGAGTCGAACGTCGTGATGTCGTAGAGGTGCTCCTGGCCGGCCAGCGTGAGCTGCTCCTCGGCCTCGACGTTCGTCGCCGACGCCTTCGCGTAGCTCGCCGCGCTCTTCGCGTCCCACTTCGCCGCCTGGTAACCGCTCCAGGCGGTCAGGACGGCGACGGCGGCCAGGACGACGGCCTCGAGGATCTCGAGGTGCTCGGAGCGCTGCCCGTGGCCGCCCCCCGAATGCCCGTGCTCGTGGATGCGGTGCGCGAGCTCGACGTTGGACGTGGTTTCGGGCATGAGCACTCTCCTGCGATCGGGTGGCGGCGAGGATACCCGAGGCGGGGCATCTGCATCAGATGCGGCTGCGCGACTTGCGACACAATGGCCCGAGGGGAGGACCCGGCGTGGGCAACCGATGGGCCGCCGCCGCGAGGCGGACGTGGGGAATCGTGGGGGTCGGGGCGCTCGTGGCCCTGACCCTGGCAGACCTGGCGGCGTGCCGGCAGCGGGGACGGCCCGATCCCGAGGTGCGCATGGCGGTTTCGCACGAACGCGCCATCGCGCCGTCCGCCGAAGCGGGGGGCGGCGCCGGTCCGGTCGCCGACGTGCCGGCGCAGCTCGCCGTTCCGCCCGACGTGGCGCACACCTACAACGGAGTTCGCATCCAGTGGAAGGACAAGTCGGACGGCAAGGAGGGGGTCATCGAGGTGCCGCTCGGCGGCGAGACGCCGCTTCCGGATCCGTCTCTCGTGGTCAAGGCCGACGCGTTCCTGCCGGCCTTCACGATGGGCGGCGGCTCGATCACCTCCGAGGGCGTCGAGCCGACCAACCCGGCCGCCCGGATCGCCGTCTTCGAGAAGGGGCAGCAGATCTTCGGCGGCTGGATCTTCACGAAGTTCCCCGACGTCCACCCCTTCACGCACAAGCGCTTCGAGCTGCGGCTCGAAGGGGGCATCCGCAAGGACGGGAAGTGAGTCTTCCGCGGCCTGCGGCGTCAGAATCGGACGGTGAGGCCGAGCAGGCCGCGATCCTGCTCGTCGTCCGGCGTGTCCCCCTGCATGTGTTCGAGGGTCAACAGGACCGAGAAGGCCCGGCTCAGGTTGAAGATCCCCGAGAGCGCGTAGCGCTCGGTTCTGGGCTGCGTCTCGACGACGACGCCGCCGGAGTCGGTGAAGCGCAGAAACGCGACGGAGGTCGAGTACTCCGCCGTCAGGTAGACGCGCGACCCCACGGAGCGGCCCAGCGAGACGTAAATCGAGTCGTCGTTGCCGCCGTCCGGCCGCCGGTACTGGTTGTCCGTGACCGCCACGTCGAAGCCGCTCCGGAAGACGTCCGAGGCGAAGAGCCCCCCGGTGATCCGCGTGATCGGTTCGTCGCCCTCGTTCCGCTTCTCCTCGGCGTAGCCGGCGAAGATGCGCAGCGTCGGCAGGATGGCGTACGTGACCCGGCCGCCGATCGACTCGAACAGGAAGCCTTCGAGCGCGCGGGGGTCGATCGGCCGGCCGTCGATCTGGTCCTGGGACAGCGTCCGCGCGTCGATCGAGCGGCCGTAGTGATAGATGGCCTGGAGCTCCAGCTTCGGCACGGGCAGCCAGCGGCCGTTGATCATGAAGTAGTTCAGGCCGGCGTGGCCCACCCCGCCCGGCGGCGAGAGGTCGTACTCGCCCGCCTGGTAGAAGTACAGGTTCTTGGCCAGCGGCAGGTAGTTCGTCAGCGTGATCACCGACCGCTCCCGGATGTCCTCGTTGCGGACCTGGACGTAACCGAGGACGGTCTGGCGCGCGTTCGGGCCCGTCGAGCGCGACGAAGACGCCGCCCTTCTTGACGTTCTCGAACCAGCCGATCTCGCTGATCTTGGGATCGACGCCGGCGAAGAGCCCGACCCGGAACTGACCCGAGGCTCGACTGGCCGCGCGGCCGCAGCTCCAGGGCCGCGCCGCCGACGGCGCCGAGCGAGCCGAGCTCGTTGAGCCACATCTGGCCGATCCGCGCGCCGAAGAGCCCGTCCTTCGTGCGGGCGCCGACGTAAGCGTTGTAGAGGTACGAGAGCGTGTCGCGCTCGCCTTCGAAGTCGCTCGAGGCCCGGGTTTCGAGCGCGTACTCGAAGCCGCCCTCGGGGTTGGGGCGGGAGTGCAGGGTGAGCGCCGCCGACCACTGGGCGATGATCCGGGAGCCTCCGTCGGCGGTCCGGACCCGCAGCGCGTTCGTGTAGAGGGCCACGCGGCCCCAGCCGGACGTCTGGGCGAGCAGCGCGGCGCCGCAGGCCCATCCCACGACGGCGACACGCCACCGCGATCCGGCGCCCCCCGGCCGGCGACGAGCGCCCGACCGGCCGGCTCAATCCGCCCGTCCGTTGGGATGGCAGGAGTAGCACGCGACCGACTCGTAGCGGTACCCGCCGACGCCCCGGTGCTCGTCGTCCGTCTCGGCGCGGCCGTGGCAGTTGGTGCACGTGAAGACCATGTAGTTCGCCGGGTTCGGTGTGGCAGTCCACGCAGGCGCGGTTGGCGTGGGGGCCGCTCGTGATCGGGAACCAGGTGTGGTTGAAGGTGCCCTGGTCCCAGCTCCCGTCGGTCGCCTTGTGGCAGGTCTCGCAGGTCGTGGGGAAGCCGGCGGTGGAGTGTTTCGGATTGGTCGTCGCGTCGTACTCCGGCTTGTGACAGCCGTAGCAGTCGCGGGGCGTGCCCTGATAGACGTTGTTCTTGTGGCAGGCGCCGCAGGGCTGCGTGGCATGCACGCCGACGAGCGCGAAGACCTGGGCGTGGTTGAAGCGGCCCTGGTCCCAGGACGTATCGGTCCCCCGGTGGCAGGTCTCGCAGGTCGTGGGGAACCCGGCCGCGGTGTGCTTCGGGTCGTTCGTCGCGTCGTACTCCGGCTTGTGGCAGCCGTAGCAGTCCCTGGGCGTGCCCGAGTAGACGCCGTTCCGGTGGCAGGCGGCGCACGGCTGCGCGTTGTGGACGCCGACGAGCGGGAAGACCTGGGTGTGGTTGAAGACGCCCTGGTTCCAGTTCGCGTCGGTCGCCTTGTGGCAGTTCTGGCAGGTGATCGGGAAGCCGGACGTGGAGTGCTTCGGGTTCGTCGTGGCGTCGTACTCGGGCCTGTGGCAGCCGAAGCAGTCGCGCGACGTGCCCGCGTAGACGTTGTTCTTGTGGCAGGCGGCGCAGGGCTGGGTGTTGTGGACGCCGACGAGCGGGAAGACCTGGGTGTGGTTGAAGGTCGCCTGGTTCCAGTTGGCGTCGGTGGCCTTGTGGCACGTCTCGCAGGCCGTCGGGAAACCGGCGGCGGAGTGCTTCGGGGTCGTCGTGGCGTCGTACTCGGGTTTGTGGCAGCCGAAGCAGTCCTTCGGCGTGCCCGCGTAGACGTTGTTCTTGTGGCAGGCGGCGCAGGGCTGGGTGTTGTGGACGCCGACGAGCGGGAAGACCTGGGTGTGGTTGAAGGTCGCCTGGTTCCAGTTGGCGTCGGTGGCCTTGTGGCAGCGTCTCGCAGGCCGTCGGGAATCCGGCGGTGGAGTGCTTCGGGGTCGTGGTGGCGTCGTACTCGGGCTTGTGGCAGCCGAAGCAGTCCTTCGGCGTGCCCGCGTAGACGTTGTTCTTGTGGCAGGCGGCGCAGGGCTGGGTGTTGTGGACGCCGACCAGCGGGAAGACCTGCGCGTGGTTGAAGGTCGCCTGGTTCCAGTTGGCGTCGGTGGCTTTGTGGCAGCTCTCGCAGGTCGTCGCGAAGCCCGCGGTGGAGTGCTTCGGGCTGGTCGTGGCGTCGTACTCGGGCTTGTGGCAGCCGAAGCAGTCCCTCGGGGTGCCCGTGTAGACGTTGTTCCGGTGGCAGGCGGCGCACGGCTGAGCGGCATGGACGCCGACGAGGGGGTAGACCAGGGCGTGATTGAGCGTCGCCTGGTTCCAGTTGGGGTCGGTGGCCCGGTGGCAGTTGTCGCAGGTGGTCGGGAAGCCGGCGGTCGAGTGCTTGGGGTTCGACGTCGCGTCGTACTGGGGCTTGTGGCAGCCGAAGCAGTCGCGAGGCGTACCCGCGTAGACGTTGTTCCGGTGGCAGGCGGCGCAGGGCTGAGCGGAGTGGACGCCGACGAGCGGGAAGCTCTGGTGGGTGAATGGCGCGCCGCCCCAGTCCGGATCGGTCGGTCGGTGGCAGTTCTCGCAGGTCGTCGGAAATCCGGCGGCGGCGTGGTTGGGATTGCGCGTGGCGTCGTAGTCCGGCTGGTGACACGACGCGCACTGCGGGTCGAGCCCGGTGAAGATCTTTCCGCGGTGGCAGGATTCGCACGGCAGGCCGGTGTGCGCGGCGCCGAGCGCGAACCCGGTCCGCTGCTGGTGGTTCCAGTTGACGGCGTTCCATCCGATCGGCCGGTGGCAGTCGCCGCACTCGTTGCCGAGCCGGGTCTCGTACTTGTCGTCCTTGCGGCGGATCCAGTGGCAGTCGTAGCACCGGTTGGGCGTGCCCTTGAAGACGCGGTCGAGGTGGCACTCGGCGCACGGGGTCGTCAGGTGCTGGCCTTCGAGCGGGAAGATCGTGTTCTTGTGAAACGCGCGCGAAGCGGTCTTCCAGGTCTTGAGCGTGTGGCAGCTCTGGCACTGTTTGCCGAGCGTTCCGTCGTGGGCGTCCTCGTGACAGGTCGCGCACTCCGACGACACGCCCTTGAAGACGACGGCCGTGCCGGACCCGTCCGGGAAGGCCGTGGTCCGCGGCTTGTGGCACTGCGCGCAGGCGAGCGTCCCGTGCTTCGAGGCGAAAGAACGCCGCCAGGTCCGGGCGCTGGTGCTTGTACGCCGGGATCGCGCCACGTCTGGATCGTGTGACAGCTCTGGCAGGTCGTCCCGAGCTGACCCAGGTGCGGGTCCTTGTGGCAAGTGGCGCACGCCGTCGAGACGCCCTTGAAGAGCCGGCTCGGCGGGCCCGTCTCGGGCGACCCGGGCGGGCGATGGCAGGACTCGCACGGAGCCGTGGCGTGCTTGCCCTGGAAGAACTCCGGGAACTTCGGATGCTCGAAGGACGCCACGCGGAACGACTTCACCGTGTGGCAGCTCTCGCACCGGACGCCGAGCTCGCCCTTGTGGACGTCGCGGTGGCAGCTCGCGCAGTCCTTCTTCGCGCCGCGGAAGTCCACGGCGGCCTTCGCGGCGGGCGTTCCCGCCGGGACCGCCGCGCCCTTGTGGCAGGACGCGCACGGCGACCGTCGCGTGGCCGCCGTCGAGGGCGTAGCCCGTCCTCTGCGCGTGGTCGAACGGCGCCGCCGGCTTGAAGCCGGTCTCCTTGTGGCAGGACGCGCAGTCGGCGCCCTTGAAGACCCCCTTGTGCGGGTCCGCGTGGCAGTCGGCGCACTTGCCGGCCTTCAGGCGGACCTTCGTCGGCGGCTTGACGTGGCAGGTCGCGCAGGGGACCTGGGCATGCTTGCCGACCAGCGGGAAGCCGGTCTTGTCGTGCTCGATGCGCCGTCCGCCGCGGAAGGTCTCCGTCGTGTGGCACGACGCGCAGACGCCGAGCGGCTTGACGTGCGGATCCCGGTGGCAGTCGTTGCAGGCGCCGAACTTCGCGATGCGGTAGTCGGGCGTCTTGTGGCAGGACGCGCAGGGGGTCGTCGCGTGGGCGCCGGTCAGCGGGAAGGCGGCCTTCGAGTGGTCGAAGGTCTTCGCGGCGTCCTTGAAGGGGACGGCCGTCGAGTGGCAGCTCGCGCAGTCGGGCCCGAGGCGGCCCTTGTGCTTGTCCTCGTGGCACGAAGCGCAGGCCGGCTGCGCGGTCAGGAACGACCGCGTCTTGTGGCAGCTCTGGCACTTGCCGGCGATCGTCGCGTGCCGGCCGTCGAGCGCGAATCCCGGTCTCCGCCTTGTGGTCGAAGGTCTTCGGGTCGAACGGCCGCAGCTCCGCGTCGACGCCGGCGTGCTCGACGTGGCAGGAGACGCAGTCGCCCCTGACGTCCCGGTGGACGCCCTTCTTCGCCGCGATGCGCTCGGCGACCGGCTGGTGGCAGGCCAGGCACTTCTCGGCGGTGACCTTGCGCCCGGGCTCGTGGCACTTCTGGCAGTTGTCGAGTCCCTCGAGCTTCGCGTGCGGCTTCGAGAGCTTGCCGGGCGACAGGAGGTTGCCGAGGTCCTGGCCGTCGCTTCGGCGCGGGGGCGAAACGAGCGGCAGCAGGACGAGCAGCAGGGGAGCGGCGGCCAGGCAGCGCATCCCGAGGCGCGGGCGGGCGTCTCATCGTCCCCTCCCCGGCGCGTAGCCGAAGTAGACGACGACGAAGACGTGGAGGGCCGCGATCACGAGCATCACGTAGACGAGGGGCTTGTGGAGCACGTGCCAGAGATCGAAGAGCTTCTTCGTGCTGCCGAGTAGCGCGATGCGGCGCTGCAGCGCCTCGCGCTCGGCGACGAGGCCGACCGTCTCGTGCACGAGCTCCGGTTCCGCGCCCGCCGCGTGCAGACGCCGCGCGAGCCGGCGGGCGCGGAACCAGCCGCGGAGGTCGCCGAAGAGCAGCCCGGCGACGAGGCCGGGCCGGGCCGGCTCGCGCCCGCTCGCGTCCCGGCCTTCGAGCCGGGCGAGCTCCTGCCGGCGAGAGGCCCGCCGACGCCGAGCAGCTCGCCGGATCTCGGCGACGCGCGCCTCGAGGTCCGCCGCCGAGAGCTCGACGCCCCGCAGCGTCTTCGGGATGCGGACGTAGAGGTAGCGCCCGACGAAGCCGGACAGCCACCACGACGACCATCGACCAGTAGGCGACCGAGATGAGGCCGTTGAACTTGAAGGACGTGTGCAGCGTGATCAGCGCCGGCCCGACGAGCCCGCAGAAGATGTGGACCTCGAGCCAGATCTTCTGGCTGCCCCCGCCCTTCGGGCGGAGCTTCTTGCGGATCGCGTAGATGAGGGTCACGCAGATCAGCGCCAGTCCGACGATCCCGAAGAGGATCCCCGCCTGGCCGGACGGGCGCAGCAGACCGTGCTCCGGGGCGTATCCGCGGACCCGCAGCGGCGTGCCGTAGTAGGACCGGCCGCCGAGCCAGACGACCACCGCCGCGTAGATGACGGCGATGACCACGAACGCCAGGAAGAGGACGTGCGTGAGCGCGCGCATCGGGAACCATTCCTGCGCGCGGGGCCGGCCGGTCGCGGGCGCGGCGGCCGGTGCCGGTGCGGGCGCGAGCCGGGTCTCAGGCTTCGAGAGCACAGTCACTCTTCGCCCACGCGACGCACGGGAAGACGTAGCCCCCCCGCCGGTCCTCGTCGTCCATGACGTCGGCGGTGCACTCGACGTCGCCGGAGACGAGGCGCGTCCGGCAGGTCCCGCAGGTGCCGGCGCGGCACAGGTTGGGAATCTCGACCTGCGGCGCCCTCCGCGGCTTCGAGCAGGCTCTGGTCGCGCGATGCCGGCGCGGTCTTGCCGCTGCGCACCAGGCGCAGGCAGTGCGGGCCCGCCGGGGCGGCGCGGCGCACGGCGACGAGCTCGGGGAGGCGCGGCGGCCGCGCCCGGAGCAACGACGGCGGGCCGCGACGCCGCGACGGCGGCCTCGAACGCCTCGCTGCGCACCTGCGCGGCCGGCACGCCCATCCGGGCGAGCGTCTCCTTGACGCCCGCGATCATCGCCGCGGGCCCGCAGACGTAGAAGAGCGACTCGGCCGGCGACGGAACGACCTCCCGCAGAAGCCCCTCGTCGATCCGTCCCGGGTAGTGCTCGCCGGCCGTCGAGGCGCGCGTCAGCGCGATGACGATCCGGACCTGCGGATGGCGCCGCGCCACGAGCGCGAGCTCCTGCCGGAACGCGATGTCCTCCTCGGTCCTGGCGGAGTGGAGGTAGAGCACCGGCCGCGAGGGCTCGCGGGACACGGCGTGGCGCAGCATCGACATCATCGGCGTGCAGCCGACGCCGCCGGACACCAGCACGACCGGCCGGTCGTCGCCGGCGGGATAGACGAACGCTCCCGCGGCAGGGCGGATCGCAAGCAGCGAGCCGGGCCGGACCGTCGAGTGCAGAGTCCGCGACACCTGGCCCTGGCGCTTGACGGAGATCTCCACGTAGCCGCGCGCGTCGGGGCTCGAGCTGATCGTGTAGCAGCGCGTCGCCGGGCGGCCGTCGAGCTGGATCTGGACGGTGAGGAACTGCCCGGCCTGGAACTCGAAGCCCTCCGGCCGCGCCATCCGAAACGTGCGGATCTCGGGGGTCTCGTCGAAGACCGCGAGGACCGGCGTCTGCATCGGTCCGGCCGGCCGGCGAGGCGCGGCGGGCGCCGGCGCGGTCGGAGGCGTCGCCGCTCGCGCCGGGACGGCGACCGGTCGCGCGGCGGCCGACGGGGCGAACCGACACCGCGCGCCGCTGGCCGGCCAGCCTTCCGGAGGCCGCGAACCAGAGAAGTGCGCCGCGGCGCCGATCGCGAGGTCCCTCGGCGACGCCCAGATCCAGGGGGTCGCGGCGAAGGCCGCGGAGAGCGGCGGCGAGCGGCCAGCCGCGCAGGGCGGTGGCACTGTGGTGCTTGCGAATGAGCGCGAGCGCGACGTGGGCCGTCGAGCGCCGCGGCGAGCAAGCGCGGAGAGGCGCGGGAAGGAGCCAGTTCATCCCAGCCGCGCGCGCGCCCGCGCTCTCCCCCGGTTGGTTCCCGCATGATGTCCTCGCCGGGAGCCGACTTACCGCGACGGCACCCACTGCCGGCCCGGTAAGTCGTCCCTCTTGGATTCGATTGTAGGGAGAGCTCGGCGGCAACGGGCGCGCATGGAAAGGAGTATTCTTGAAAATGATGCAAGTGCATCAGACGCGTACGTGCGAGCGATTCTGTTCGTTCGGGCAGGCCACTGTCCCGGCTCGTACAGACGGTCTCGGACTGATCGCACCGTACAGTGACTGTGGCCGCCCGTGCCCGACGGCCACCGTCCACATACGACGAGGAGTCGGGCCTAGCTACGGCGAGCGCGAACGCGCCGGACGAGCAGCCCGTTGCGCATCGCGAACGCGACGGCGGCGAGCCGGCTGTGCACGTGGAGCTTCACGAGGATTCGCGCCACGTGGTTGCGCACGGTCACGTGCGAGATGAAGAGCGCGTCCGCGATCTCTCCTGGTCGACGAGCCCTTCGGAGAGCTTGACCAGGACGTCGTGCTCGCGACGCGTGAGCCGGCCGCGGACGCTCGTGCGCGGCGCTCGATCGGCTGGCTGGACTGCGGCTCATGACGTCCGGGGCGTAATTGTGACGCCTTCGGACGGCGCGAATCGTGATGCGGATGCATCAGCGATGGCCGGCCGGCCGGCCGCGGGCCTCCCCGGGCCGCCGCGCGTCTCAGGGCTTCGGGAGCGTCGGTGGGGTCCCCGGTCCGGTGGTCCTCGATCTGGAAGCGCAGGAAGTCGTGAATGGCGGAGAGCGTCGCGGCGTCCTTCGTCGACGCGACCAGCGCGTCCGCCGGCCGGCGTCTCCTCGTAGGTCCAGCGGATCTTCGCCCGTCGCGCTTCATCTCGGGAACGCCCGGAGGAACGCGGCCGTGGATCAGCATCGGCGCCTCGAAGTCGCCGTCGGCGAACTTCTTCGCGATGTGGGCCAGGTGCGAGCGGATCGCGTCGCGGCTGGCGGTGTCGGCGGGGTCGTTGGCCGAGACGTCGATGATGCCGCCGGAAGCCGTCAGGAGGAAGTGGTGCGTGGTCTTCGCGTGGTCGAAGCCCATGACTTCGTCTCCGCGCGCGTCGACCTCCGAGGTGGCAGGAGTGCGCCTCCTGGGCCCGCGCGGCGGACGGAAGGGCGGCGGCGGCGGCCAGGAGCAGGGCGGCGCGGGCGAGTCTCATGGAGCCTCCTTCTTGTCGGACTTGCGTTTCGTGAATCGGCGGGCGGCCAGCGCCGCGGCGCCATGGCGATTGCGGGCGGGGAGGGACTCGAGGAAACGGTGCCGCCGGGCCTTCGGGACTCGCCGCGAGACTCGTGTCCCAGTCCGCGACGAGGCCGGGCGAGCGAGCGCCCTTCAGCTCCTCGAGCTCGGCGATCGCACGCCTCGATCTCGCGCAGCCGCGCTCCCGGCGGCGTCGCCGCACGTCGCGGCAGGGGGCGCGCCCGAGGCGCGGGCGCCGAGAAAGCGCGTGAGCTCCGGAAGCGTGAACCCGAAGGCCAGCGCGCGCTGGATCAGCAGCACCCGCTCGAGCGCTTCGGGCGGATAGAGGCGATAGCCGTTTCGCGCGCGGCCCGGCGCCGCGAGGAGTCCCCGCCGCTCGTACACGCGCAGCGTGTCCGCGCTGACGCCGGCGCGGCGCGCCAGCTCTCCCGGAGCGAAGGCCATCGGTGGCGGTCGGGCGACTCACGGGGAGGAGTCTAGACCCCGGAATCGATTCGGGGGTCAAGGGGAACTTGCCGCCGTTGGCTGGCGGTGCGGGCGCGCGGGCCGGGCGCGTCCGACGGCCGGAGGAGTCGCCGGCGGGCCGCGAGGGTCCTACGGGACGACGTGGACCACGCCGACCATGTCGTCGTGGCCCTGGGCGCTCCCGCAGAACGTCGTGCAGTTGAAGGCGAAGTCGCCCGGCGTCATGGGCGTGATCGTCTGGACGTTCAGGGAGCTGCCCTGGGGGAGCTGGCCGCCGACGAGGCCGATGGCCGATGACGCTCGAGAGCCCGTGGACGTCGATGACGTCCTCGCACGTCGCCGTTGTACGCCCAGATCTGGTACGTCTGCCCGACCTTCAGCGTGACCTCGTTGCCGCACGAGGTCGGGCAGACCGTCGGGCACGAATACGGCGGCGGGCAGAAGTTCCACTGCCACTGGATCGCCCGCAGGGCGATCGAAGGGCGGCGTCGGCGTCGGCGTGATCGTCGGCGTGAGCGTGATCGTCGGCGTCGGCGTGATGGTCGGCGTCGGCGTGACCGTGGGCGTCGAGGTCGGCGTCCGCGTCGCCGACGGCGTGCGGGTCGACGAGGGAGTGCGGGTCGGGCCCATCGGGGTGCGCGTCGGCGTGCTGGCGACGCCGTCGGCGTCACGGTCGGCGCCCCCGGCGTCTCGCCCCGGGTCGGGACGGTGCGGGGGCGGCCTCTCTCGAGCCCGTGCAGGACATCCCGCTGCGTCGTCGGGTCGGTGCCCTGCTGCAACCGTGTCGAGGAATGGGGAAACTCTCCGTGTCGCGGCCGCCGAGCGGACTCGCGGCCTTCGACGCGATGGACGGCGACCTGTCCGCTCGAGACGTCGCGGATCGTCAGCGTGCACTCGAGGTCCGTCATGCCGCTCCAGAAGAACCAGTAGTGCCCGTCGTCCGATCGCCTCGAGGACCTTGACGGCGAACTCCGGGTCGCCGGGGCCGGCGGCGATCTCCGGAAAGGCTGAACCAGCCGTAGCGGTCGCCCTGCGCGAAGGCCCGGCCGGCCCGGATCGCGCCGGTTTCGGGGTCTCTGGCCTCGACCGTGATCTCGAAGGGATGCGCCGAGTAGAGGCGCAGCGTGTCCGCGGGGCGCGACGTAGAATCCGCGACTCGACGATGCCCTCGGGCGAGGTGAGCCGCACGGTGTAGTCCCCGGGCGCGTCCCACGCGTGAACGGGCGCCGCCTCGCGCGAGGACCGTCCGTCGCCGAAGTCCCACCAGGCGCCCGGCACCGGTTCCGCGTCGAGGCCCCGCAGGAGGACCGGCTGGCCGGCCGACGGATTGGGCGGCGAGGCCTCGATCCCGATCGTCGGCGCTCCGGCGGCCCGGGCGAGCCAGGCCGCGGCGAGGCCGAGGAGCGGGAACGGCGAGGAAGCGAGGGAAGCGTCGCACGCTGGCGTGGCTCTCGATGGCTCAAAGAACGGGGGCGGCCCGGAGGCCGCCCCCGTGTCGACCATGACTCAGCAGCCCGGGGGAGGCGCCACCAGGAACCCCGGGCGGCGGGTCGAAGTTGCCGATGTTGGGGAAGACCGTCCCCATGTCGATGTCGGCCACGCCGAACCACTTCGCCAGTGCCGCGCCGTACTGGTCCGACGCCGTCGTCGGGATCCAGCGGCCGCGGCCGTTCGAGGTGTTGCTCGTCGTATCGTCCGGGCCGCCCTTGGCCAGCGTCGGGAAGATCGAGCCGGTCGCGGGTTGGTCGTGCCGTGGAAGTTGCCGCCGAGCACCCCGTCGCCGATGACGAACTGGTGGCCGCCCCAGCCGTGGTCCGAGCCGACGCCGCCGGTGTCGCCCGACTCCTCGAGCGTGCGGCCGAAGTCCGAGAGCGTGAAGGTCGTGATCTTGTCCTGGAGGCCGAGCTCCAGCGGTCGCCTGGTAGAAGGCCCAGAGCGCCGCCGACAGCGCGAGGAAGTTGTTGCCCTGGTCGGCGATCTGGTCCTGGTGCGTGTCGTAGCCGCCCTGGGAGACGAAGAAGATCTGGCGCTGCAGGTTGACCGAGGGCGACGTCTGGTTGAGCTTGATGACCTTGGCGACCTGGCGCAGCTGATTGCCGAGGCTGGTGTTCGGGAAGACCGTGTTGATCGTCGGGTCGGTCTGGAAGGCCTGGCTGATGTCGAGCGCCTGCTGGGTGGTCGAGCTCGCGCCCGCGATCATCGTGGCCGTGGTGTCGACCGTGCGCAGGAAGTCCATCGACGTCTTGCGGGCCACGGCCTCGGGCGTGCTGTTGAAGCCGTTCAGGACGAGCACGCTCGTGAGCGACCCGGTGCCGATCGCCAGCGGCCGCTTCAGGCCCACGCAGAAGGTCGCGGATCCGGAGATCGAGGTCACCGTGGGGAAGCCCGAGCCGCCGCCGTTGCAGGCGGCGATGGCGTCCGCCGAGCGGCCGCCCCAGCCCGTCCCGACCTTGATGTCGGATCGCCCGCTCTGCCAGGCCTGGATCTGGTCGGAGTGGGAGAAGAGGGCGTAGGGCTTCGGGACCGAGTTGGCCATGTACTGCGCCTGGGTCGTCGGCTCGACGAGCGGGCCGACGTTGGTCACGACGGCGAGCTTGTTCGCGTTGAAGAGGTCCCGCATCTCGGCCATGTTGGGGTGGAAGCCGAAAGCCTGCCCGGCCATCGACGGCGGGTTGTTGATCGGCAGGATGTTGCCCTGCGGGATCGCCAGGGTCGGCCGGGCCGCCTGATACGAGCCGTACGCCCCGCCGTCGAGCGGGATCACCATGTTGTTGCTGTCGCTGCCGCCGTTCAAGAACACGCAGACGAGCGCCCGGTAGTTGGGCGTGATCGTGTTGGGCGTCGCGAGCAGGTTCGCCAGGCCCCACTGGCGGATCGTGCCCTGGATGGCCGACGCCGACAGCGCCGCGCAGGTCGTCCGGAGGAGGAAGTCCCTTCTGGATTGCGTCATGGCGTTACCTCTGCACCTGGTACTGCGACGAGGTCGCGACCAGGTATAGCGCTTGCCGCGCGCGCAGCAGCGTGTTGTTGGAGCTCACCGCGCTGACCGCGGTGACGATCGAGTTCTGCATCTCGAGAGACATCGTTCCGTGCATCATCAGGCGGTTCAGGCGGTCGACGAGGTTCGTCGGGTTGGACGCCAGGAGCTGGAGCTCCGTCAGGTTGATCGACGTCCCGTTGGGCGCATTGCACGAGCTCGTGCTGCAGCTGACCGCGATGCCGTTGTTGAACGTCATCTGGTTGACGAAGTTCGCGCGTTTCAGCGCGGTCGTCGCGTCCATGATGCCGAACTCGGGACCCATGAGGCCGGCGGAGGCCGGCGGCGCGTAGTAGTCCTGCGGGAAATACGAGAAGACCGTCGTCGGACGGAAGACTTCCTGGCCCATGTCGCGGGCGTACGGGGTGCTGAGATAGCCGTCCGACTGGAACGCGCCGTTGGCCGACATGGCGTTGAAGGCGCGCAGGATGCCGAGCATGTACACGGCCGGCTCCTTGAGCTTGCCGTACGTCGGATCGCTCGGCGCGTTGCGGGCCTCGGGGTCGAGCAGGATGGCCTTGACCATCGCCCAGAGGCTGCCGCGCTGGCCCGAGCCGTTGTCGTTGTAGAAGCCGGCGACCCGCTCGACGTACGCCGGGCTCGGGTTGGAGGTCACCAGCGAGTGGATGAGCTCCTTGGCCAGATACGGTCCGACGTTCGGGTGGTTGAACAGGGCGTCGATCGCCATCTGCAGGTCCGTGGCCGCCGGCTGGTTGGCCGGGATCGAGGTCGGCGCGCCCTCGCCGTTCAGGTTCGGCAGGAAGCCCGTGAACAGGTCCTTGGCGACCGTCGAGTGCCGGTCCTCGACGTTCGAGCCGTTCTTGTGGATCGGCATCGGGATCAGGTAGTTGCCGACGTCGTCGGTCTCGCCCGCGAGCGTCGCCGAGATCGAGGGGATGTACCAGCCGGTCAGCACGAGCTTGAGCTGGTCGACGACGGTCTGGTCGTAGCTGTCGAGCGGGAAGCCGGTCGACTCGTTGATCTGGACCGTGCCGTCCTGGTTCAGGAGGACGGTGCCGATCGAGAAGAGCTGCATGATCTCGCGCGCGTAGTTCTCGTTGGGGTTGGTCTTGGTGTTCTGCGCCATGTTGAGGAACGCGCCCATCGCCGGGTTGAGCGTCAGGTCCTCGAGCATGTCCCGGTAGTTCCCGAAGGCGCCCTGCGCGAGCAGGTGCAGGTACGGGACGAACTGCGAAGGCCGCGTGATCGTGTTCGTCGAGATCACGTTGATCTTGTGGAGCGCGAAGAAGACCCGCTGGCGCAGCTGGTCCTGCTGGTAGAGCGCGTTCCTGAAGAACTGCGTGTGCAGCGGGATGCGTCGTGTAGTTGTCGCGGTAGCAGGGCACGTCCTCGCAGGCGTCCGGCCGGTTGTCGGGCACGAGCGGCTGGGCCGGGTAGGCCGACACCGGCAGGCCGTACTGCGCCGCGAGCCAGGGCAGGTACCCGACGCCGAGCAGGCCCGAGATCTCCGAGTCCTTCGGCCCCCAGGTCGCCTGCTGCAGGAACCGCGTCGCCTCGTTGCGGTGGAACGTCTTCGCGAGGAAGACGGCCATCTGGCCGCGCGTCACGGGGTTGCTCGGGCAGTACATGCCCGGCCCGCAGCCGGAGGTGATCGCGAGGCGGGACATCTCCTCGATCCACGGAGCGAGCGGCATCGAAATCGGGACGTCGGTGAAGACGCCGGTCGCCGCCGGCGGCGCGTAGCCGTTGCCGTGGTAGATCTTCAGGAGGAAGGCCGCCATCTGGCCGCGGGTGACCGAGGAGGTCGGGCAGTAGTTCGGGGGCGTGCCGCCCTGGCAGCCGCCGGTGATGCCTTCCGCGTAGAGCTGCTCGATCCAGTCCGCGGCGAAGGAGTTGGCCGGGACGTCGCCGAAGACCGTCCCGGTCGCCGGCGGGCGGCACGTAGGCCGCTCCGTGCTCGGCGCGGAGCAGGAAGACCGCCATCTGCGCGCGCGTCACGCCGGAGGAGGGGCAGTAGTTGCCGCCGCCGCACCCCGACGTGATGCCGTCGCGGATGATCGTCTCGACGGGCGCGTGATAGGGGTTCGCCTGCGGGACGTCGAGGAAGTCCGCGAACCAGCCCTTCGTGAGCACCGCCGGCGAGCCGCCGGGGTTCGTCACGATGACGTCGTAGAGGGCGCCCGCGTTGCGCGCCGGCGACGTGGCGCCGATGCGCGTCGAGTTCGTCACGTTCGCCGAGGCGTTGATGCCGCCGATCGTGACCGTGGCGCCGGCCTCGAACTTGTTGCCGACGAGATTGATCGCCGTGCCGCCCGACGCCGGGCCCGAGGTCCCGTACATGTAGGCGAGCTGGAACGACGTGTCCGCGGAGGCGATACCCGCGGACAGAAGTCCGAGGGTCGCGAGAACCGCCGTCGTCGCGCGCGCGGCGCCTCTCGCGAGGAGAGAGGAAACCGGGGTCGTGAGAAATGGTCTTTCTCTCATCGGCACTGGTCCTTTCTGACGGCCGCCAAAGAACGCTGAATTTTCGAGTGCACGGATTTTAAGCGGCTGCACTTGCCGCGGTGGGTGATCTGGGTCACAAGGGAAGCGTTTGAATCTTGCGCTCAAGCTGGCCCGAGACGTTATGACGTGCCGCATTCCGCGCGACTGATCGCGCGGGCCGAAGAAGGACAGGCCGCCCGCGCGCTCGCGGGCTGGCTGTCGGGACAGTTTTTCGAGGGGCGGGCTGCGCCCATAATTCTTCCCGACGATCCCGGCATGAAAAGGTTTACACACCTTCGCGCCGCGCTCGCGCTGGCGGCTTTCGCGGCCCTTCCCGCGCCGGCAGGCGCCGCGGTTACCGCAGGCTCCGCCCACGGCCTCCGCGATCGTGCCGCGCCTCGAAGCCGCCCTGCCCGGCCCCCTGCCGCTCTTTCCGGCGACCCACTGGTGGAACGTCGACGTGTCGGCCGCGCCGGTCGACCCGGGGTCGGACGGATTCGTCGACTACATCGACGCCGAAGGCGTGTCCCCGCTCCACCCGGACTTCGGCGGAACGCTTCCGGACGGCGTCTCGATCTACGGGTTTCCGTACATCGTCGTCGGCGGCGAGCAGCCGAAGAAGACCGTCCAGTTCGAGGAGCCGTCGGAGAGCGACGGCGTCGATCACTCGACGGAGACGTCCTATCCCTTCTACCCGATCCCCGACGAGGCCATCACGCAGGCGCACTGGATCGAGGGCGGCGCTCCGGGCAACGTCGATCTGACCGACGACCAGGATCGGCACATGCTGATCGTCGATCGCGACAACCGTCACCTCTACGAGCTCTACAACGTCTACTACGACGGCTCGACGTGGCACGCGTTCTCGGGCGCCTTCTTCGACCTGAAGACGAACGACCGCCGGCCGGACGGCTGGACCTCCGCCGACGCGGCGGGCCTCGCGATCCTTCCGGGGCTCGTCCGCTACGACGAAGCCTACGGCGAGGACGAGATCCGCCATGCGTTCCGCTTCACGGTGCGGCACACGAAGGGGTACGTCTACCCGGCCTCGCACCAGGCCGGCCTCCAGGACCCGCCGGCCCTGCCGATGGGCGCGCGCCTGCGGCTGAAGCCCGGCGTCCAGGTCGCGAGTCCCGATCCCGGAGTCCAGCGCATCGTCCGGGCGCTGAAGACCTACGGGATGATCGTCGCCGACAACGGCACCGACATGTACGTCTCGGGCACGTGGGACGACCGCTGGGACAACGACATCCTGAATCCGGCGCTCGACGACCTGACGGCGGACGACTTCGAGGTGGTCGAGCTCGGTTGGCAGCCGCCGCTCGCCCCGACCCTCGCCGTCGACGAACGCGCCGGGCGGAACGTCGAACCAGAACGGGGTGCTCGAGCCGGGCGAGTCCGTGATCGTCGAGCCGTCCTGGGAGAACCCGGAAGGGGCGGCGGCGGCGCTCTCGGGCGCGGCCTCGGCGTTCACCGGGCCTCCCGGCGCGACGTACTCGATCGACGACGCGACCGCGAGCTACGGCTCACCCGCGGCGGGCGCTCCCGCGAGTTGCTTCGAGGCGGGCGGGAACTGCTTCCGGCTGACGGTCTCGGATCCCCGCGGCCCGCCCGGCCGCTCCACTGGGACGCGGCGGTGACCGAAAAGGTGAACCTCACGGCGGCGAAGACCTGGACGCTCCACGTCGGAGAGAGCTTCTCGGACGTCGCGCCTCGAGCGGCTTCTACCCGCGATCGAGAACCTCTTCCACAACGGCGTGACCGCCGGCTGCAGCGGGGCCGCGTTCTGTCCGTCCGCGTCCGTCACCCGCGCGCAGATGGCGGTATTCCTCCTGAAGGCGAAGTTCGGCCGCGCCTACCTGCCGCCCGCCGCCTCGGGGACGATGTTCGCCGACGTTCCGCGCGGGCGCCTTCGCCGCCGACTGGATCGAGGACCTCGCCGAGAGCGAGATCTCGGCCGGCTGCGGGGGGCCGAACTTCTGCCCGGGCTCGCCCGTGACGCGCGCCCAGATGGCGGTCTTCCTCCTCAAGGCGAAGCACGGGAGCGGGTACCTTCCGCCGCCGGCCTCGGGAGTCTTCGCCGACGTTCCGGCGGGCAGCGCCTTCGCGCCCTGGATCGAGCAGCTCGCGGCCGAGGGAATCACCGCCGGCTGCGGCGGCGGCAACTACTGTCCCGCCGGCGCCAACACGCGCGGCCAGATGGCCGTGTTCCTGACGAAGACCTTCGGCCTGCGGCTCTACGGGCCGTACACGCCCCGGAAAGATCACGGACGCGAGTCGCCCCGCCTTGCCGCCAGCCTCTGTACGAGCCAGACCGCGTCCGCGACCAGCAAGCAGGTCGCAGAGCGCGTGAAAAACGTATAAGTGGCGGGGGAGGTCGCCGTGCGCGTTCGCCAGCACGCAGACGAGGAACGCCGCGGTGGCCATGACGACCAGCAGCAGGATCCCTTCCCGGGCGAGCCGGCCGGGGGACCTCGCCCGGCGGTGCGTGGCGACGGCGAGGACGACGTTCAACGCCAGAAAGGGAACGATCCACGCCAGCGGATGCCCCGGCAGCCGCAGCCGCGCGTCGCTCCACACCGCGAAGGACCTCGCCTTCGCCCCGGCCTGGACACCCTCGCGGTGCTCGAGGTTGCCGAAGCGCGGGTGCCGCAGGCGCAGCGCCTGTTCGCCTCCCCGGGAGAGCGTCGACGCGAGCCGGCCCGGGTGGGTCGCGTAGAACGTGACGAGCTTCCCGTAGCTGAACCGCTCGAGGAAGGCGCCGCGAAACGCCGGATCGGCGTAAGGGCTCGTCGGCGCGTAGGCGATCTTCCCGGACGCGGAGACCCACGCCGGGTCGAGACCCAGGTCCTCGAGGTCCTTCTCCGGAGCCGGCGAGTTCGGGAGCAGCTCCATGAAGACCTTGTGGTACCGGGCGACCTCCGCGATCAACGGCGGCGTCTGCCGGAAGTACCAGAGTGAGAACACGCAGAGCAGGGCCGCTCCCCACGCCGCCGGCTGGCGGTGCAGCGTCCGCGGGCCGTCGCCGTACAGGCGCAGGCCGAAGAGCGCGAGCAGCGGCGCCTGGACCACCTCCTGCGGCTTCGAGCCCACGAAGAGGAGGGCGAAGAGGAAGTAGAGGACGGCCTGGCCGCCGCTCTTGCGGCCGGAAGCGATCGTTCGTGCGGCGACCCCGAGCGTCAGCAGCAGGAAGACGAGCGAGGCCGCCTGGCTCAGGAACGAGTTGAGCGGCGCGGCATACCCGACGTCCGTGAAGAAGAAGACGAGAAGAGCCGCGGCGGCCAGTCGCGCCGCGAGCGCGAGCGGCCGCGTCGCCGACACGAGGAGCCCCAACCCCGCGACGAGCAGCGCCGCGTGGATCCCGCCGAGGACGCGCAGGTCGAAGAGCCCGCCGCGAGCGAACGGCTCGCTGACGATCCGGGCGAGCCAAGCGATCGAGCGTCTCCGAGGTCAGCAGACCGCTTCGAAACCAGCCCGGCGGTCCGTAGGCGAACTTCGTCAGGATGTAGTTGAAGTACTTCTCGCTCCGGACCTCCGTCAGGTACTGGAACCCGACGTAGCCCATGACGCTCTCGAAGTCGCCGTTGTTGGCGAGGCCCACGACGGGCGGCACGAGGAGCTGCGCGGCGAGGATGGCGGCCGCCGCGGCGACGGCGAGAAGGACGGGAGCGCAGATGCGTGGGTTCATGGTCGGCGGCCGGGCCGCGCTGTCGTCCCCTCGCGTACACCGCGACGCCCGCCGCCAGCATCACGACCGTCAGCCCGACGACCTTGAAGACGGCCCAGGCCGGCCTCGCCTCGTTCTCGGAAGGGTAGAGCGAGAGGACGATCGAGGCGCTCGTCGTCAGGAGGCCGAGCGCGCCGAAGGCCGCGACACCCGCGCGTCCCGCCGGGGACGCGGAACCCGGGGAGGCTTGAGCTCGCCGCGCAGCTTGATCGCGGCGGAGAAGAGAAACAGGAAGGGGATGAAGTACCAGATGATCGTCATCGACACGAGGGCGTCGTAGGCGCCGCGCACCGAGGTCCCGGCCTGTCCGAGGAAGATGAAGACCGCGGTGATCGCCGACTGCGTCACGAGCGCCACCCAGGGCGTGCCCCAGCGCGGGTGCACCCTGCCGAAGCTCGCGGGCAGGAAGTGGTCGATGCCGGCGACGAACGGGATCCGCGCGACCGAGGCGAGCCACGCGCCGACGCTGCCGAGCGCGGTCACCGTGATGAGGACCGCGGCGATCGCCGATACGCCGGGAATGACGAGTCGGGCCTCCATTCTCTGGATGGCCTGCATGATCCCCTGCAGGCCGCTGACCTCGCCGACCGGAAGCGCGACGAGCACCGAGATCGTGCCGCCGAGGTAGACGACGAGGATGATCGGCAGCGAGGCGAGGATCGCGCGCGGCACCGTGCGGGAGGCGTCCCGGATCTCCGAGCCCATGAAGGAGGCCGACTCGAGGCCGGTCATCGCGAAGGCGATCGTCGACCAGAAGATGACGTCCTTCAGGTGCGCCGTCGGGAGCAGGGCGCCGGCCGAAAAGCGCGTCGCCGAGCCGAACTTCAGGTACGCCGCGACCCCCAGGACGACCAGGAGCCACGTCGCGAGCCAGCGCGCGATCGCGCCGGCGTTGGAAAGCCACTTGCCGACCTCGACGCCGACGACGTTCAGCGCCGTTCCGATGAAGAGACCCAGGATCGAGGCGGTGATGAAGTACGTCGGGTTGCCCGAGAGCCCGAGCCAGCGGGTTCCGCCGGCGTAGAGCGCGTTGCCCGCGGCGAAGTAAAGGACGGCCGGGAAGTACGGCAGGTTCGACATCCAGTACGCCCAGCCGGTCAGAAAGCCCGCGAAGGGCCCGAACGCGATCTTCGTCCAGACGTAGAGGCCGCCTTCGTCCGGGTGGCGCGAGGACAGCGAGATCACGCAGAGCGCGAGCGGCACCGCCATGGCGACGAATCCGATGAACCAGACCGTGATCGCCGAGGCGCCGCCGGCGGCCGCCGTCGCGACCCACTGGAGGTTCGTGCCCGCGGTGACGAGGAAGAAGAGGACGTCGCGGAACCCCATCGCCTGATGGAGTCCGGCCGGGGGGGAGCCGGTGGCGCGGCGCTCTTCGGAAGCGATGCGCGCAGCCTAACAGGTCGAAGCCGCGGGTCCGAGGGGGCCGTCCGCGGCTTTCGCAGTCTTCGTAGGGGAGGGGCTTGTCCCCTCCCCGATGCGCGGAGGGCGGCCACGAGGGCCGCCCCTACGAACCAGGGCTGCGACCGGGCCTACCCCAGCGCCCGCGTCAGCAGCTCGTGGAAATGGTGCAGGCCGTTCTCGCGCAGCACCGAGTACCGGCCGCGGTCGTAGGTGCGCGACCGCAGGCCCCGGTGCACGGCCTCGCAGATCCCGATGTCCTCCTGCTGGACCTGGTCGGAGAACGCGAAGGACCGCGCGAACTCCTCGGCGACGCCGGGGCTGTCGGGCTCGAGCACGTACCACTCGAAGCGCGTCAGCGTCTTCTCGGGCCCGAGCGGCAGGATGATGTTCGTCTGCAGGTTGTCGGGATAGAGGTTCAGCATCAGGTTCGGGAAGACCCAGTAGTAGAGCGCCTCCGGCTGCCGCGCCCGTCGGGCAGGTTGCGGCGGTAGAGCGACTCCTCGTTCTTCGAGCGGATCGGCGCGTGCTGCTTGGAGTGGAAGGCCGCCGTCTCCACCCTGTAGGCCCGGTAGTCGAGCTCCTTGAAGAGCTCGGGATGGACGATCGGGATGTGGTACCCCTCGAGGTAGTTGTCGACGTAGACCTTCCAGTTGCAGCGCGACCTCGTAGTCGACCTTCTTGAAGAGGCGCATGTGCGTCGAGCGGCAGGTGGCTCGTCTCGGCGGGGATCGAGCCGAGGACGTCGGAGAGCGGCGGCGTCTTCGGGTCGAGGCAGACGAAGAGGAACGGCCCCCACGTCTCGACGCGCGCGGCCGGCAGGCTCTGCGCCTCCTTCTCGAAGCAGCGCACGCCTTCCCACTCCGGCGTGTTCAGCGAGCCGTGCCGTCGAGGCCGTAGGTCCAGCCGTGGTAGCCGCACATGAGGGCCTTGCGGTGCCCCGCGCCGCGGGCGACCGGGCCGGCGCGGTGGCGGCAGACGTTGGAGAAGGCGCGAACGACGCCGTCCTCGGCGCGGGTCACCACGAGCGGCTCGTCGGCGACCGTGCAGGTGAAGTAGTCGCCGGGGATCGCGACCTGCTCGCTGTGGCCGACGAGCTGCCAGGTCTTCGCGAAGACGCGGTCCTGCTCCGCGCGCGAGCACCTCCGGGTCGACGTACCAGGACGACGGGATGGTCGCCGCGACCGACAGGTCCCTCTCGAACCGGAAGCCCCCGGCCGTCATGCCTTCTCCTTCGTCGCCCCCTTTTGACGGGCGGGCCGGGCGGCGGCGCCGCGCGGGGCGATCGCGCTCCGGAGAAGCTCGAGGAACTGGGAGATGCGGCCGGCCGTCTTCTCCGGGCGGTTGCCCTGGCGGGAGAAGAGGCCCGGGTCGAGCTCCTCGGTCAGGAGCGCGTCCTGGAAGCGCTCGACCGTCCACTCGATCATCGAGACGATCATCTGCTCGTCGATGTCGTCGCGAACCTCGCCGCGCTCGACGCCCATCCGCACGAAGGCCGCCGTGCCGTAGGGGTCCTTGTCGCGCAGGAAGCGGTTGATCTCCTGGCGCAGGCGCAGGTCCGTGCCGTAGTTGCCGAGCAGCGCGATGCGGTAGGGGATCCAGTTCTCGCGGACGAGCCGATCGGTGCGCTCGAGCCAGTAGCGAAGCGTCTCGAAGAATCCGCCCGCGGTCACGGCCGGGGGAGCGTCCAGGTACGCGGAGAAGGAGGCCACCGCCTTCTTGTAGGCGGCGAGGAAGAGGCCCTCCTTGTTCCCGAAGTGCTGGAACACGGAGCCCTTGGCGATCGAGAGCTCCGTGGCGATGTCCTCGATCCGCGTCGCCTGGTAGCCGCTCTCGGCGAAGTGCCGCATGGCGGCGTCGAGGATCCGCGCGCGTTTGGCCTCGGAGCGGGGCCCGGAGAGGGGCGGCGAAACGGAGCCGGAACGCGAAGCTCGTTGGTTTTCATGACTTCGAGTCAGCCTATCCATATCCCGGCAGAAATTCAACTTGTGCTACGTTTACGCCGTTTACGCCCTGCTGAATGACTGACAGTCACTCGCCTTCCCGGGCGGCCTACGACGCGATCGTCGTGGGCGCCGGCCACAACGGCCTGACCGCCGCCGCCTACCTGGCGCGGGGCGGCCTTTCGACCCTCGTCCTCGAGCGGCGGGACATCGTCGGCGGCGCCTGCGTGACCGAGGAGATCGCGCCGGGCTGCCGCGCCTCGACCACCTCGTACATCGCGAGCATGCTGCGGCCCGAGGTGATCCGCGACCTGGAGCTTGCGCGCGCACGGCCTGAAGATGGTGCCCTGCGATCCCGGCGCTGCTCGTCCCGTTCCCGGACGGACGGTCGGTGCCCTGGTGGTCGGAGCGGGAGCGGACGGTGCGCGAGCTCGAGAAGCTCTCGATCCCCGACGCGCGCACCTTCGTCCGCGTCGACGACGAGCTGAAGCGGCTGGCGCGCTACCTCCAGCCGTTCTTCCTGGAGCCGCCGCCGGACGTCGGAGCGCGCGGACTCGACGGGCCTGCTCGAGGCGCTGCGCGTGGGCCGGCGCTTTCGGAGGCATCTCGGGCTCCGAGATCGGGCGCATGGTCTCCTTCCTGACCGGGCAGCCTGGGCGACTTCCTCGACCGCAACTACGAGACCGAGAAGGTCAAGACGCTCTTCCTCGCCAACAACGTCTACGGCAAGCACGGCGGACCCTACGTCGCCGGGCACCGCGCTCGGTCTCCTCTTCCACCTGCTCTCCGGCGGCGAGCACGAGCTGCAGGGCTTCTACGGGCCACGTGATCGGCGGGCATGGGCTCGATCACGCAGGCCATGGCCTCGGCCGCGCGCAAGTTCGGCGCGGAGATCCGTCACCTCGGCGCCCGTCGCCTCGATCGACGTTCGCGACGGCCGGGCACGCGGCGTCACGCTCGAGAACGGCGCGGAGATCGAGCGCCCGCGTCGTCCTCTCGAACGCCGACCCCAAGCGGACCTTCCTCGGCCTCGTGGGAGAGCGGGCGCTGCCGGCGGAGTTCCGCGCCTCGATCGCGGGCATCAAGATGGACGGGCCCTGCGCCAAGGTCAACTTCGTGCTCTCGGAGGAGCCGCAGGTCCACGGGATGCCGCCGCGGGTTCTCGCGCCCGCAGCGCTCCCTCTTCACGCTCGTGCCCTCGCTGGAGTTCGCCGAGCGCTGCTACAACATGGCGCGCACCGGCGAGATCCCCGAGGAGCTGTGGGTCGACTGCGTGGTGGCGTCGAACGTCGACCCCTCGCTCGCGCCCGAGGGACGGCACGTCATGACGACTGCTTCGTCCAGTACGTGCCCTACCGGCTGAAGCGGGGCACGCTGGGACGAGAAGCGCGAGCTCCTCGGCGACCGCGTCGTCCGCAAGATCGCCGAGTACGCGCCGAACGTCCCGGGCGCGATCCTCGCGCGGCAGGTGCTGACGCCGCTCGACCTCGAGCGCACCTACGGGCTGACCGAGGGCAACATCTTCCACGGCGACCTCTCCCTCGAGCAGCTCTTCTTCATGCGGCCGGTCGCCGGCTGGGCGCGGCTACGCGACGCCGGTCGGCGGGCTCTACCTCTGCGGCGCGGGCGCGCACCCGGGCGGGGGCGTCACCGGCGCGCCCGGGCACAACGCCGCGCGGACGGTCCTGAAGGACTGGAAGCGGAGGGTCGCGTGAGCGGCGACGCTCGAGCGTTCGGCCGACGTCGTCATCCTCGGCGCGGGTGTCATGGGCGCCTCGACCGCGTTCCATCTCGCCCGGCGAGGGGCGCGGGCGCGTCCTCGTGCTCGACAAGGGCGACGTCGCGCACGGCGGGAGCGGCCGCTCCTCGGCCCTCGTGCGCATGCACTACAGCTATCCCCCCGAGGTCGATCTGGCGGTCAAGAGCCTCGAGATCTTCCGGACGTGGAAGGACTACGTCGGGCGGCCCGGCGACTTCCGGCAGACCGGCTTCATCCGGACCGTGCCCGAAAAGGAGCTTCCGCGGCTCGAGAAGAACGTCGCGATGCAGCGGGCCCACGGCGTGGACGCCCGCGTCGTCGACCGTCACGAGCTCTCCTCGATCGTTCCCGACTGGAACGTCGACGACCTCCCGTACGCGGCCTGGGAGCCGGGCTCCGGGTACGGGGACGGCACCGGCGTCGCGACCGATTTTCTCGAGCGCGCGCGCGAGATGGGCGTCGCCTACCGGTCGCAGACGCGCGTGACGGGTTTTCGCCTCGAGAACGGGCGGGTCACGGGCGTGGAGACCGACCGCGGGCCCGTCGCGGCGCCGGTCGTGCTCGCGGCGACCGGCCCCTGGAGCCGGCCGCTCTTCGCGCAGGTCGGGTTCGACCTGCCGGTCGAGGGCGAGTACCACGAGGTCGCGATCCTCAAGAACCCGCCGGGCCTGCGCGAGCCGGCGCCGGCCTGCATCGACGGCATCAACACGACGTACTTCCGCTCCGAGGTCGGCGGCCTGACGCTCATCGGCGACTTCTGGGGCAAGCGCGGGGCCGACCCCGACGCCTTCCCGCAGTCGGCCTCGACGGAGTCGCTGGCGAGCCTGGTCGAACGCACGAGCCACCGCGTGCCGGCGCTCGCCGAAGCCGGCATCTGGCGCAGCGTCACCGGCGTCTACGACGTCTCGCCGGACTTCCGGCCCTTGATCGGCGAGCTCCCGGGAACGCGCGGCCTGTACGTGGCCGCCGGGTTCTCGGGCATGGGCTTCAAGATCTCGCCGGCCGTGGGGCTCTGCCTCTCGGAGCTGCTCCTCGACGGGCGCGCGCGCACGGTCGATCTCACCGGCTTCGCGCCCGACCGCTTCGCCACCCGCGGGCCGATTCGCGCCGAGTGGGAGTACGGGGACGAGGAACCGACCGCTTATACGTAGAAGACTCTCGACTCGCAACGTCATTTGATGGAGACACGCTTGAAGAAGAAAAACATCCTCGAACGCCTCGCCGAGGGCCCGGTCCTGGGCGACGGCGGGTATCTGCTGGAGCTCGAGAAGCGGGGCTGGGTGCGCGCCGGCCCGTTCACGCCGGAGGTCGCGCTGACCCGGCCAGAGGCGCTCGAGGAGCTCCACGTCGAGTTCCGCGACGCGGGGGCCGAGGTGCTCCAGGCGCTGACCTTCTACGCGAGCCGCGACAAGCTCGCGACGGTCGGCCTCGAGAACCGGCTCGAGGACTTGAACCGCGCCGCCGTGCGCATCGCGAAGAAGGTGGCCGGGGACCGGTGCCTCGTGGCGGGCAACCTGTCGTTGACCTGGATGTACGAGCACGGAAGTCCGGCCTCGTACGACCGCGTGCGGCGGACTTTCGACGAGCAGCTCGCCGTGCAGGTCGAGGAAGGAATCGACTTCGTGATCGGCGAGACGTTCTCCTGGCTCGGCGAGGCCCTGCTCGCCGTCGAGCGGGCCAAGAAGACGGGCCTGCCGGTGATGGTCACGGTCTGCTTCGAGAACAAGCCGGTGACCTCCGACGGGCAGACGCCCGCCGACGCCGCGAAGGCGCTCCAGGACGCGGGCGCCGACATCGTCGGGATCAACTGCCTGCGCGGGCCCGAGCACACGCTCGGCGCTCATCGAGGAGATGCGCAAGGCCGTGACGGGGTTCGTCGCCTGCCAGCCGGTCGGCTACCGGACCCCGGCGGACAAGCCCGACTTCACGAGCCTCGAGGCGTTTCCGTTCGAGCTCGACCCGCTCCAGCTGACCCGCCGGGAGATGGCGCGGTGGGCGCAGCAGGCGCGCGACCTCGGCATCAACTTCATCGGCTCCTGCTGCGGCTCCGTGGCGATCCACGTCCGCGAGATGGCCCGCGCGCTCGGCAAGCTCGAGAAGGAAGGCCGGCCCTGGACCGTCGATTACACCAAGCCCATGTCGGCGTACGAGTACTACGGCCACGAGGGGAAATGAGGGGAAGAGCGTCAGGGACCCGGCGGCGTAGCGGGGCGGGGGCAAGCCCCGCCCCTACGACGGGAGCCGAACGCCCGGTCGTAGGGGCGGCCCTTGCGGCCGCCCCGAATTGCCGCAAACCGGCCTAGGATGCTCGAAAAGTCGCTCCCCAGCGAGTACTACCGCTCGGCCGAGATCTTCGAGAAGGAACGCGAGCGCATCTTCTCGCGCGAGTGGATCTGCGCAGGCCGCGCCGACGAGCTGCCGCCGGCGGGCGAGGTCCGCATTCTCGAGATCCTGGGCGAGAGCCTCCTCCTGACCCGGACGAAAGAGGGCCGGCTCTCCGCGCACTACAACGTCTGCCGGCATCGGGGCGCGCGTCTCTGCGCGGCGGAGGACGGCGCCGGCGAGCTCGGCGTCCCGAAGGGCGGGGCGGCCTCGGGCTCGATCCGCTGCCCGTACCACTCGTGGACGTACGGCCTCGACGGGCGCCTGCTCGGCGCGCCGTACCTGAACCAGGACCCGACGCTCAAACGCGAGGAGATGGGCCTGCACCCCGTCGGCCTCGGTCTCTGGGGCGGCTTCTTCTTCCTGAACCTCTGGCCCGCCGGCCCGCGCGGGCGCGACTTCACGAAGGAGCTGGGCGACATGCCCGGGCGGGTCGAGCGCTATCCGCTCGAGACGCTCCGGACCGCCCGCCGCACCGTCTACGAGGTCGGCGCCAACTGGAAGGTCATCGCCGAGAACTACAACGAGTGCTACCACTGCGCCGGCGTCCATCCCGAGCTCTGCGAGGTCGTGCCGGCGTTCCGGGAGATGGGCGGCGCCGGGCTCGACTGGGAGCACGGCGTGCCGCACCGCGACGGCGCCTTCACGTTCACCCGCTCGGGAACGACCGACCGGGCGCCCTTCCCGGGGCTCTCGGAGGAGGAGAAGGTCCGGCACAAGGGCGAGCTCGTCTATCCCAACCTCTTCCTGTCGCTCTCGCCCGACCACGTGACGGCGTTCCGGCTGCTGCCGGAGGCGCCCGACCGGACGCGCATCGTCTGCGACTTCCTGTTCGACCCCGCGGAGATGGCGCGGCCGGGCTTCGATCCCTCCGACGCCGTCGACTTCTGGGACCTCATCAACCGCCAGGACTGGACGATCTGCGAAGCGGTCCAGCGCGGCCTCGGCTCGCGGGTCCACGCCTTCGGCTACTACGCGCCGATGGAGGACATGAGCCTCGACATCCGGCGGTACGTGCTCGAGCGGATGGGGGAAGGCGAGGAGTCTGGAGCCGCCAATCGAGAGTAGACAGAAGCCCTCTTCCTTCAGGTGGAGCCGAGGCTCACGGCTTCAAGCCGTCGATCAGGTATAGGTTCGAGTTGTGGCTGTCGATCGCGTAGACGTAACCGCGGCCGTCTGGAGTGACGGAAAAGTTGGTCGAGCCCGGGAACTCCTTCACCAGGTCTCTTCGACCGGATTCCAGGTCGAGCCGCGAAAGGTCCTTGCCGTAGCTCCAGACGAACAGGGATCGCCCGTCGGCGCCCCAACGAATCGGCTTGTCCGTCGCCACAAGTCCGGGGATTGGTTTGCCGGGCAAAGCACCTTTTTCGAGCGGGTACAGCGACCAGGTGCGCTCCAGGCGGTTCTGAGCCACCACGAACTTCCCGTCGGGCGAGACCGAGTGGACGTTGTATGGAAGGTAGATCCCCTCCGGTGTCACAGGATGGGGCTCCCCTCCCTCCGCATCCATCGCGTAGACCCGGAGAGCGCCGCCTTTCGTCTTGCCCGAGAGAAGGAGCCGCCTGCCATCCGGCGAAAAGGTGGCCCCGCCATCGAAGTCGACTCCGGGTGCTGCAATGGGTCTCGGCTTTCCGGCGCCCGTCGGGAGGAGCGTCGTCGCCGCCGCCCTGGAGAGTGCCCACTTCCCGTCGGGCGAAAGGGCTAACGCATCTCCGTCGCCCAGACGGATCGCCGGGGAGCCGTCCGTGTGCCGCAGGTAGACCCTTGCGACCCCTTCACCACCGACCTCCGTGAAGAGGACCGCCTTTCCATCCGGTGAGATGTCTGCCGGATCCGAGCCGTTGAGCCACGACAGGTTCTTCTCGCGCGTTGCACCCGGCACCTGCCCAATCATCCTGTTTCGCCCCAGGACCCGCTCGGCCAAAATGCGATCGTCCGCCGCAATGTCCTGCATGATGAACTCGCCGGGAAGGGTGGCGGCGAGCCGATCCGCCCCGCCTGGCTTCAAAGCGCGGATCTCCGTCGTCGAGCCCGCGGGCACGGTGATCCAAATGTCATCGGAGACCGTCGACCACAGGTTGCTGGTCGAGATGCCTTCATGGGCCTTCTTGACCTTGCCTGTAGCGGAATCGACAAGGACCAGCGAGTCGGAGCCGTCCTGGGTGAGAATCTCCTTGCCGGTTCGCGAGAAGCGTGGGCGGCCGAACCCCCCGGGGCGCTCGAGAAGGACCTTCCCGATCGGAAACTCCAGACGCGGCTTGCCGTAAGAGTCCGTGACCACCGCGAGGCCTTTCGCGTCCGGACTCCACTCGGCCCAAATCACGTTTTCCAGGAGTTCGCGCGGTGCGCCCCCCGCAAGCGGCACCACTGCGAGCGTGCCGATCATCAGGGGGCCGCCCAGGACGACAGCCATCTCTCCGGAGGACGAAATGGAACGGACGTCGGCATTGAGGCCGAGGGGGCGGTACTCGAAAGCGCCGACACGCGTGGAGAGGAGCTCGAACGGCTTGCCCTCCCGTACGACACCGTAGACGACGGTCTGGCCGTCGGGCGCAAAACGCGCGGTCTGGATGGTCTCTTCGCCGAACGTGAGCTGCTGGAATCGGGGGAATACAGGCGGAGCCGATTCCCAGAGCAGCTTGCCGGCCAGGAGCCCGAGGGCGAGCGCAGCGGCCGATAGCGCAGCCGGCACGAGCCTCGGCCGCCTCCGTTCGGGCGCCGTCACTTCGGTGGTTCCCGACGCCTCGGAGAGGTGATCTCTGACCGTGGCCAGGTCGCGAGCGAGGTCGCGTGTGGTGCCGTAGCGGCCCTCGGGATCCTTGGAGAGGCAGCGCTCTACGATCCAGCGCAAGGGCGCCGGAACCTGAGGGTTGATCGCCGCGATCGCCTGCGGCTCCTCGTTCAGGATCGCGCCCAGCGTGTCGATGGCCGTCTTCTTCTGGAACGCCCGCTTTCCGGCCGCCATCTCGTAGAGGACCGAACCGAAAGAGAACTGATCCGAGCGAAAGTCGATCGCCTCGCCGCTCGCCTGCTCGGGCGACATGTACCCGACCGTGCCGACGACGACCCCTGGCGTCGTCCCGGCCATCGTCGGCAGTTGCGAGGCCTCGTCACTGCCCGAGCCCGTGGAGGTCAGCTTCGCCAGGCCGAAGTCGAGGATCTTGACGAAGCCGTCCCTGGTCGCCATCACGTTCTCGGGCTTCAGGTCCCGATGCACGATTCCCGCCTCGTGGGCTTTGGCCAGGCCCTCCGCGATGGGCGCCGCGAGTTGAAGCAAGCGCTTGACGGGAAGGGCCCCGGGGACCAGCAATTCCCGAATCGTCTTGCCTTCGACGAGCTCCATCGCTATCCATGACACACCATCCGTCTCCCCGACGTCGTAGATCGTGACGATCGAAGGGTGGTTCAGTGCGGAGGAGGAACGCGCCTCCTTCTCGAAGCGCTGCAGGCGCTCACGGTCCGAGGCGACGGCCGCGGGGAGGACCTTGATCGCCACCTCGCGGGAAAGCCGCGAGTCTCGGGCGCGCCAGACCTCGCCCATGCCCCCGGAGCCGAGCGGTGAGAGCACTTCGTAGGGACCAAGGCGGCTGCCCGCCGAGACTGGCATCTGCGCCCCGGATCATAGCCCTCGGGCAACCGGGTTGCGACGGACGGAGTCAGTGCCCGGCTTGCGCGACGAACTCCGTCATCCGCTTCTCGACGTACGGGAAGAACGGATTGCAGTTGAGCCGCATGAACTGGTCGGTCGACACGTCGAGCACGCCGCGCTCGCCGTGCGGGGCGAGGAGCCCCAGCCGCACGCCGTAGTCGACGCTCATGTCCGGCTCGAGACCGAAGAGCGGGTCGTCGTAGGCGAAGGGGACCGCGAGGTGGGAAAGGGAAAAGACGCCCTGGGGCCACGAGAGGCCGAGCGGCTCCTCCTCCGACGTCGCCGATTTCGAACCGGCGTTTCGGGCCACGGCCTCCCGGGTCTCGGGCCCGGCGTTGGTCACGAGCGAGAGCCGGTACGGGCGCGCCGCCTGGGCGAAGAGGGCGGCGACCTGGGCGTCGTAGGTCTTCTTGAGGAACGCCCGGACGACGGACGTCCGGTTGAGGTCGAAGAGCACGAGCTCGCTGCCGTTCTCCGGCAGGTGGGCGAAGAGGCGGTCGATCGTCGCCCAGGTCTCGACGGTCGAGTCGACGAGGGAAACGAACGACAGCACGGGCGGGAAGTTCGCGATCGCGCCGGATTTGACGGCCTCTTCGACGCCCGCCTGGATCTCGGCGGTCAGCTCCGAGGTCTGCTGCGCGGCGAAGGCGGGGAAGGAGTCGTACTTGAACGGGATGTACTCGGGCAGGACGTCGAGCCAGCGGGACTTCTCGAAGTAGGGGATGTCGCCGACCCGCGCGATGATCTTCGCGAAGGCGGCGGCCGGCGAGACGCCGATCATCGGGGAGAAGAGGATGATGCGGTCGGGCCGCGGGAACTTCGTCGCGCCGGCGTCCGCCGACGTGCTTTCGAGGCCGTACTGCACGGCGAGCGCGCCGCCGTTCGAGTAGCCGGCGAGGACGAGGGGCGCGGACGGCCCGATCTTGTTTCGCACGTGACGCGCCCCGACGCGGACCGCGGCGCGCCAGTCCTCCCAGCGCGCGTCGACGAGTCCGCCGGGCACGGTTCCGTGCCCCGGCATCCGGAGGCAGAGCGTGTAGTACCCGAGGCCGCGGAGGACCTCGGCGTCGGCCTTCACGCTGTAGGGAGCGTCGGTCAGGCCGTGGACGAGGAGCGCCCCGCCGCGGATCTCGCCCTCGGGAGAGAGCTCGAAGGTCCGGTTCCAGTTCTTCGGGTAGCGCTCCGGGTTGATGGGGCTGTCCGGCCAGTAGCGGTTGAGCGGCGTCCGGTCCTCGGGGGCGGCGGCCGGCAGGACCTTCTCGTTCATCTCCCGGAAGACCGCTTCCTCGAAGACGAGGTAGTCCGCGAGCGTCGTGGCGTCGGTCAGGTCCCGTGCGTGGAACTCGCCGGCGAGCGCGTGGTGCCACGGCTTCAGCGGCGGCCCCGAGCGGGTCTTGAAGGCGCGAGCCAGCACGAGGCCGACGCCCGCGAGGACGGCGACGAGGACGAGGCCGACGACCCACTTGAAGATGCGTTTCACGCCGCCACCTCTCCTGCCTGCGCCTCTGCGCGGCGCGTCCACGTCAGCCATCCCACGCCGATCGCCGTGATGGCGAGCGCCGCGCCGAACTCGTCGATGACCCACGGCGTGCGGCCGGTGTCCCGGGTCAGCGGCGTGAACACTCCCTGGATCCACAGGTTGTGGCTGCCGTGGAGGATCGCCGCCGGCCAGACGCTGCCGGTCTTCAACCGCGCGTACGCGAACACGAAGCCGATCCCGACGACGGAGATCGTGAAGCACGTCAGCCCGTACCCGGCCGGCGTCTTCGAGTTGTAGTCGGCGAACAGAAGCACGGGGTAGTGCCAGGCGGCCCAGATCCCTCCCGAAACGAGGGCCGTTCGCGTGAAGGACATTCGCCGTGAGAGCTCCGGCACGAGGAAGCCGCGCCAGCCGATCTCCTCCCCGAGGCCCGAGAGGCACGAGAGAAAGACGCCCGCGGTGCCCTGGAGCAGGAGGAACTTGGTCAATGCCTCCCCCTCGGTCCCGCCGAAGCGCTCCGTGATCGACGCGAGGAAGGTCTCGTTGGGCACGCCGGCGAGCCCGAGCGCCCAACTCGAGCCGTAGGCGGCCGCCGCGTAGCCGACCGGGATGACGTAGCCGAGGAGGGCCCAGGTCCAGTTCCAGCGCCAGCCGATCTCGGACAGGCGTCGGCCGGTCAGGAGCGAGGCCGCGATCGCCGCGACCCCCGGGCACCACATCAGCGCGTAGACCCAGGCTCCGCCGGCAACCGTCATCGTTCCCGCGCGGATGATCAGGAACCAGAAGACCGAGGAGAGCCCGAACGTCAGGGCCAGGTAGACGGCGACGCGCCGCCGCGCTTCTCCCCCGGCGATCAACGCTTCCCCGCGAGCCACGCCAGCGCCAGGTCGGGCTCGGCGAAGACCTCGACCTCGGAGCCGGCACTCTCCGCCTTCGCGGCGAACGTCCGGGTGATGCCGAACTGCGCGCCTCTCCGCGTCACGATCGCGACGCGGTGGCCCGCGAAGAACGTCGGCATCGAATCGGGCGCGGCGAAGGACGAGACCTCGGGCGGCGTCGCGAGGTATTCGAGCTCCCGGATGTCCATGAAGACCGGCATGCCGGGGAGGAGCCGCGGGTCGTCTCCCAGCGCGCGCATCGCCGCGAGCGTCGATGCGAAGTCGTCCTCTCCCCGGCCGCGGACGCGGGCGAGGAACTCGCCGGGGGCCACACGAAGCTCGAAGGGCACGGTGCCCTTCACACTATCAAACGCCGCGCGCGGCTACTTGCCTTTCGGCGCCCAGAAGAACGTCGGCGGCGCCTCCTCGCGCGGCCAGAGTTTCTTCATCGTCTCCGCCTCCCAGACCTCGCCGTTCTTGACGACCCACCGGATCTTCACCGTGTTGTGGACGTCCTCGAGCGGGTTGGCGTCGAGCACGACGAAGTCGGCGAGCTTGCCGGTCTCGATCGTGCCGAGGTCAGGCAGGAAGCCGAGCTTGTCCGCGGCGAGGCTCGTCGACGCGCGCAGGGCCTCCATCGGCGTCATCGCGGCGCCTTTCCTCCCGTTGCCCTCGCCGGCCATCGCCCAGATCTCCCAGTGCGGTCCGAGGCCCTGGAGCTGCCCGTGCGCGCCGAGCGAGACGTTGCCGCCCGCGCGCAGGACCTCGGCCACCCCCTCCGCGACGGTCGGGAAGTGGTACTCCGAGGGCCAGATCCACGGGTGCCGGCGGAACTTCTGGTCGAGGACGTCGTGCGGGACGAAGCGATTGAGCTTCGGGTCGTCGTGGGCGTTCGACGTCTGCCAGTAGTACTCCTCGCCCCACGGCCCGCCGTAGGCGACGAGAAGCGTCGGCGTGTAGAAGGTCTGCGACTTCGCGACGAAGTTCACGACGTCGGACCCGAGCCGGACCGGCAGCGCGTGCTCGAAGGCGGTGTAGCCGTCGAGGGCCATCGTCATGTCGGCCGCGAGCTCGCCGCCACCCTCGGCCGTCAGCAGCATGTGCTCGTCGCGGCAGGCCTCGGCGAACTGGATCCGCTGCGAGCGGCGGGGCTGCTGGTACACCTTGATCATGCGCGCGCCGTAGGCCTTCATGCGCCGGACCTGGTGCTTCGCGTCCTCGAGCGAGTTCACCTCGGCGAAGATCGCCGCCTGGTGGCCGCCGTAGAGCACGTCGCCGGAGGAATAGATGCGGGGCCCGACCATCAGGCCCGCCTCGACCTGCTCGCCCTGCGCGAAGACGTCGAGCGACGGCGCCGACGGGTCGTAGGTCGTGGTCACGCCGTAGGCGAGGTTCGCGTAGTACTCCCACTTGGCCTCGGGGAAGAGCTCGAAGGCCGAGTAGTGCAGGTGCGCGTGCGTATCGATCAGCCCCGGGATGACGGTCTTGCCGGCGCCGTCGAAGCTCCGCGTTCCGGCCGGCACCGGGACCGAGCCCGACGGCCCGACGGCCGCGATGCGGTTGCCGGTCACGAGGACGTCGGCGCCCTCGAGCACCTCGTCGCCCTTCATCGTCACGACGCGCGCGCCCTGGAGCACGTAGGAGCCCGACGGAACCGAGCGCGGCATCGACAGCGCGATCGCGATCGTCTCGGCCTTCGGGACCTTCGCCTCCTGGACCTTCTCCTTCTCGCGTCTCTTCCTTCTCCTTCTCGGAGTCGGCGCCGGTCTTCTTCGCGTCTTCCTTCTTCGCCTTCTCCTCGGCCTTCCGGCGCTCGGCGCGCGCGAAATCGAGAGCCGAGGCGAGCGGCAGCCGGTAGAACGTGTTGCCGAGCGCCCAGGTCATGGTCTTGCCGCCGTCGGCCCAGCGGACGTAGCCGCCGGCGTCGTCGGAGAGCCGGTACACGGGGACCGCGCCCTCCTTGAGGCCGACCTCGGGGGGCTCCTTCATCAGGATCCCGGGCAGCGCCGCCACGTAGACGTTGTCGCGCGAGGTGAACACGACCCAGGCGCCGTCGGGCGACGGAACGATCGTCGTCGACCGGCGGGAATCGGAGCAGCCGCCGCGGGTCCGTGCCGTCGAGGCGGATCGCGACGAGGTCGTTCTTGGGATCGTCCGTCGGCTTCTTCGGCTCGACCGGGTCGCGATAGTAGAGGCGCGTCCCGTCCGCGTTCCAGAAGACCTGAGGGTGGAACTTCAGTCCCTCGCCGAGCGTGACGGTCGTCACCGGCTGGACGTCCCCGCCCGCGGCGTCGAGGATCCCGAGCTCGAAGAACTCCTCGTCCTCGGGCTGCCGGCCGCGAAACTCGAGGCCGGAGCCGCGAAGGACCGCGAGCTTGTCGCCCTTCGGCGACCAGGCCGGGTTGGCGTAGTGGCCGGGCGCCTTCGTCAGCTTCACCGGCGCGGCGCCGGCGCGCGGCGGTCGCCTTCCAGACGTGACCGCCCTCGGCGTCGCTCCAGGAGACGTACGCGATCCACCGCCCGTCGGCGGAGAAGGTCGGGCGCGTACTCGCGCCGCGGCAGCGAAGCGTCGTCCTTCGTGAGGCGCCGCGGCGCGCCGGCGGTCTTGCCGGCGGCGAGCTCCTGGAGCCAGACCCGGCCGAACGCCTCGAAGACGATCCAGCGCCCGTCGGCGGACTGGCTCGGCCAGCGGAGGATCTTCGCCTGCACCGGGCCCATGTCGAGCTTCTCCTGCCAGGCCACGCGGGGCGCCGCCCACTGCTCGACCTGGGCGGTGAAGGGAACGTCGGCGATCGACCCGGAGGCGACGTCCAGGCGCGCGAGCTTTCCCTTGTTCGAGAAGACGAGCGACCGGCCGTCCGGCGTGAAGGCGTAGCCCGGCCAGAGGTCTCCGGCGGCGAAGCCCTCCATCTCGTCGCGCGTCACGCCGCGGGCGAGGATCCGCTCGCGTCCCGAGGCGAGGTCGCGCGCGACGATGCAGGTGTCGTCGTCGCGCCGCGAGACGAAGGTCAGCGTCTTCCCGTCGGGCGAGATCGCCGGCCGCGCCGCGCCGCCGAAGCCTCCCGCGACCGGGAAGGTCTTCGCGAGGTCGCGGTCGTAGCGCCAGATCTGCCAGAGCCCGTCGGCGAGGTTCGGCTGGTAGTTGAACTTGCGCACGCGGGCGGAGAAGTAGATCGACCTGCCGTCCTTCGAAACCGCCGCGCCGCCCGAGTTGTGGACGTCGTCCGAAGAGGTGAGCTTGATTCCGCCGCCGCCGCCCTCGCGGTGGAAGATCCAGAGCTCGACCGGCGGGATGCCGGCCTTCTTGCCGTCCTCCTTGCGCGCGATGACGTACTGCCCGTCGGGCGTCCAGGCGGCGCTGCGGACGTAGAAGTCCTTCTCGGTCGTCAGCGCGCGCGGGTTCTTCCCGTCGGCGTCGATGAACCAGATGTTGTCGATGCCGCCGCGGTCGCTCGTGAAGGCGATCGTCTTCCCGTCGGGCGAGAAGCGCGGCTGCGCGTCCCAGGCGGGGCCGGAGGTCAGCGCGGTCGCCGTTCCCGCCGGCGATGGGCATGGCGTAGAGGTCGCCCAGCAGGTCGAACACGATCGTCCGGCCGTCGGGCGAGACGTCGAGCGACGCCCACGTCGCCTCGCTCGTCGCGAAGGCGAGCTTGCGGGCGTCGGCGCGCGGCTTGTTGATGTCGGCGGCGGGGTCCTTCTTCTTGTCCTCCTTCGGCGGATCCGCGGCGAGGGCGGGCAGGGCGGAGAGCAGGGCGAGGACCGTCCCGAGCGTCGACAGGGGCTTGCGCATCCGGATCTCCTTCGGTTGGCGGACAACGGGACCGGGGCAGGGGAAAGCGCGGATTATCTCCCGCGCCGCGCCCGAGCTGTCAATCGCCGAATTGTTGGCGGGAATCGCCCCGGAGTCGGGGACAATTTGTCGCAGCATGCGAGCCCGCGTCGCCGCCCTCCTCACCGCGCTCGGCGCTCGCCCTGTTTCTCTTCCGGGACCCCGCTCACGCTGGGCCTGCTCCGCCATCGCCCGGCCCCCGTTCCCGACCCCTCGGTCGAGCCCGTCCAGGCGCCGGCCGACCGCGCGCCCTTCGAGCGCCGCGTGCGCGGCCGCGACTACCGCATCACGCCGCTCTTCCGCTGGGACCAGTCGGCGCGCGTCGTCTCGTCGCGCTCCTACCGCTGGGGCGCCGCCGGGGCGCTGCTGCCCGAAGACCTCGCCCTCGCCTGGGGGCCGGTCGTCGCGCCGCCCTACGCGGGGAAACTCTCCTTCTCCCAGTTCTCCCGCTTCTTCTTCTGGAGGACGAAGGACCTCTCGCTCGACCGCGGCACGATCGTCTCCCACACCGCCAACGTCCACGTCTTCCCGCGCTCGGGGCGCCTGAAGCGGGCCGTCCGCGCCGTCCGGAAGGGCGACCTCGTGCGCCTCGAGGGATTTCTCGTCGACATCGACGGCGTCGGCGGCACGGACTTCCACTGGGGCACGAGCACCTCCCGCGACGACGAAGGGCCGAACTCCTGCGAGACGGTTTACCTCGAGCGGCTCACCGTGGGGGACCGGGCGTACGAGTAGGGCCCGGTGTCAGCGTTCCCCGCGCAGCCGTGCGCGCGTCACGTGGGGATCGCGTTTCGCGTGAAGGCACGCCAGGATGATCGCGGAGTCTTCGAAGAGGCGATACCAGACGATGTATGGGAACCGCCGAAGCAGCGCCCGCCGGCTTCCCCGGTAGCGTTCAGGAAACGCGAGCGGGTTCGCACCGATTCGGCCGACGAGTTCGCTAAACGCCTCGCGGAACTCGGCGCCGAGGCCTGGCTCCTCACGGTCGTACCAGTCCTCGATCGCCTCCAGGTCGAGCTCCGCAGCTCGCCGCAGGACGACGCGAGACTTCAACGATGGCGCTTCTCGAGGCGGGCCTTGACCTCTTCCCAAGAGCTCTGATCGTCAGGACGGGATTCGGCGTCGGCGAGACGTGAATCGAGAAGCGCCCGCTCCTGCGCGGTGACCGGAATGTCCGACTCGGAGAGAGTGTCCCACAGCGCCCCGATCAACTCGAGCCGCTCTCGCGGCGAGAGCTTGAGAGCGTCCTGCAGCAGGCTCGAACTCATTGCGAAAGTATACGCTCGGGGTCCGCGTGCACCGGGGTCTTGCGTTCGGGGAAAGGCGACGTCGTGCGTCTCGAGGGCTCCTCCTCGACATCTACGCCACGGCCGACTTTCTCCTTTAGTACCGCGCCAGCCTTCCGGGAACGGTCGCGACCCAGAAGCTTAAGCCGTCGCTCGCGACTGCGAAGCGGCCGAGATCGTGATCCTCCATTGCGAGGAGCTCCGCGTCCGCGGCCCGGAAGAGGCGCAGGCCTTGCCACGACTCGGGCGATGTTCCGCTCCGGGTCAGGATGAGGACCCGCTCCCCGTCGAACGCCGCCGCGGCCGGTCGGCCGAAGCCCAGGAAGCTCCGTATGACCTCTCCATCCGATGCGCGGACGATATCCACCGTTGCGGCATTCGGAACCCAGAGGTTCGCGCCGTCGAAGGCCATCGACACCGGCGAGTCGCCGGCGGAAACCGTTTGGATCACGGCCCCCGACGAATCGAGCCGGAACAATTCCCCGTCAAGACTCGAAGCCCAGACATTCCGTCCGTCGTACAGAATCGAGGACAGCCCCTCGGCGCCCGAGACGTGCGTCTCGACGGGCCACGGGCTCGTCGCCGACGGCGTGATGACGAGGATCTTCCCGTCGGTCGTCGAGGCCCAGATCCTGGACCCATCGAACGCAAGGTCCGAGATCTCGCTGAGGCCTTCGGCGATGGTGGTCGGGGGCGCGACCGCCTGCGAAGGGTCGATCATCAGAAGGTCCGACGCATTCGTTTCGAACCCCGTGCTCACGAAGACGCGACCCATGGCAATCAGGAGCCGCCCCGGGTTGTCTCCGATCGGCCTGGTCTCGAGGAGCTTGCCGTCGCTCGCGCGAACACGAAAAACGCCATCCGAGCGGCCCGCCGCCCACACATCCGTCCCGTCACACGCGACGTCCGTCAGAAAGTCTTGAGTGAGCGGCGTAACTCCGAGACCGACCCGCCAGCCAGACTGGGCGCCGTTCCACCACTGCCCGAGCGCGGCGCGCCGCGACGAGCGCGCGAGTGCCTGGTTGACGCCCTTCGACACGAAGACGGCGGCCTGGCCGCGCGTCATGACCGCGTCGGGCGAGAAGGTCGTCGGCGACGTGCCCGCCGTGATGCCGAGGTAGTACATCTCGAGAACGTACGGGCAGAGCGCGGGGGAGACGTCGGTGAACGGGCCACACTGGTCCCGAACGACGCCGGTCGCGGCACCGGCAAGCGCCGTCGCCAGCGCCAGCGACACGCCGAGCAGCGCTCTCGGCCTACGCCGTCCCGATGGCCTCACATCCGCACCAGATACCCGGGGTCGAGCGGCCAGGTCGACCAGAAGTTGATGCCGTCGCTGCAGGCGATCCCGGCGGGAGTCGTGGCGAGGTGCCGCAGCGACTGGGCATCGAAGAGCTCCGAGCCCACGAGAACACGGGCTCCGTCGAAGCTCGCGGAGGGCCCGGCCTGAGGAGCAGCGAGCGTCGCGATGATTTCCGCCGTCGACGCTCTCACGACGATGACCGTCTGGCCGGCGGGATTGGGCACCCAGATGTTGGCGCCGTCGAAAACGGGTCGGATGATCTCGCCTCCGCCCGGGCCGATGGCCACGCTCTGGACCACCGCGCCCGAGGGATCGAGGCGCAGGAGCGTTGGAGGAGTGTTCTCGGTGACCCACATGTTGGTCCCGTCGAAGACGAGCGCGCCCGGGTCCGTGAATCCCGTCGTGATCGTCTGCACCTCCCAGCTTCCAGGCGTCACGATGGCCACCGACTTCAGGGGGTACGGCGGGATCGGAATGAACTGCGTTCCGGATTGCACCGTCCAGATCCGGCTGCCGTCGAAGGCGAGCGATCGCGTTCCCCCGAACTCTCCACCCCCCAGACTGTCGGCGACGATCGTGACGTCCCCGGGCGGCTGCGACGGATCGATCATGTAGAGAGTTCCGGTCGTGGTCGCCGCACCGATGAAGATCCTCCCCATCGCGGACAGGGCAACGATGGCTTCCTCGGCGCCGGTCCAGGTCTCCAGGAGCTTGCCGTCGCTCGCCCGAACTCGCGATACGGCGCCGAGCTCGCCGGGAACCCAGATGTCCGCGCCGTCGGCGACAGGCACGCCGGGGTAGGGCACGACCTCCGTCCAACCGATGTGCGAGATCAAGTCGTCGATGCGAGTCCACCACTGCCCGAGCGCCGCGCGTCGCGACGATCGCGCGATCGCCTGGTTGACGCCCTTCGAGACGAACACGGCGGCCTGGCCGCGCGTCATCGTCGCGTCGGGGGAGTAGGTGGTGGGCGAAGTGCCGGCGGTGATGCCGAGGTAATACATCTCGAGGACGTAGGGGCAGAGCGCGGGAGAGACGTCGGTGAACGGGCCGCACACGTCCTGGACGCGCGCGACCGCGCCTCCGGCGAACACCGTGCACAGTGCCAGCGGGACCAGGAACAGTCGCCGGGCCGAGATGGGAGCCTTCATGTCTCCTCCTTGATCGCTTGGAGGAGTTTATGCCATTACGGCATAAGAAGTTGTCAGGCGGCTTGCCAGCGCTGAGCGACCCGGCGGGCGATCAGGAAGAAGACGATCCCAATGCCAACGAGCACAAGCACTTGCGGCCAGAGGCTCGAGACCGGCTCGTCGCGCCAGAAGATCTTCTGGAAGCCGTCGATGGCCCAGGCGTTCAGTGTCAGGAGGCCGATCTTCTGCATCTTCTCGGGCATCAGGAACCGCGGGAACATGCTGCCCGCCCAGGGCCGACATCAGCAGGATCGCGAGGTTCGAGAGTGCGACGAGCTGCATCCGCGAGCGGCAGATCGAGGCGAGCAGCAGGCCGAAGGTCGCGCAGGCGATCGCCGTCGAGAAGGTCATGATCAGGAACCCGGGGATGTGGCTCCAGAGCTCGACGCCGAAGAACACGGCTCCCCAGGTGAACATCAGCGTCAGCTGCGCGACGGCGAGCAAGACGAGGTAGACGAGCTTGCCGAGCAGGAGCGTCGTCATCGACACGCGGGTCGCGAGGATCCGATCGAGCGTGCCGCTCTCGGCCTCCTCGATCAGCGCGCCGCCGGCGCCCGCCGCCGAGAAGAGCAGGAACATGACGCCGAGGCCCGCGGCGTAGAAGGCGACCGTCGGGTTCTTCTTCTTCTCGCCCACGAGGTCGCGCACCGAGACGTCGATGAGGCCGCCCGACCCGCCGCCGCCGGACACGCCGGCGGCGCGGCCTGGCCGGGCGGGACCTCGGGCTCCTTCTCGATCTCGGCGATCACGGCGTCCATGCGGGCCTTCTGCTCGGGGGTCAGGCCTCCGCTCCACTGGTCGACCTCGGCGACGCCGCTGCGCGCCATCGCGCCCGGCATGGCGGTCATCGCGACCTTCTGGACGAGGCCCCCGAGCACCTGCGGGGCGATCGGGTCGGCGCTGTCGGAGAGGATCTCGACGGTCGGGCGCTTCGCGTTTCCGGCGAAGGACAGCGGCGTCGCGCCGAAACCCGTCGGCACGATGAGCGCGACGGGCACGTCGCCGGCGCGCACGGCGGCCTCGGCGGTCGCGCGCGTGTACGGTGCGGCGCCCTGGCTTGTTTCTCCGGCGCGCGGAGGACCGCGAGCCCCTGCTCGGCGGCGAGCGCGGCCAGCAGGCGCCGGGACGCGGACGAGCCGTCCTCGTCGACGACGGCGACCTGGATCTTGCGGGTCGTCGCGCGACCGCTGCCGCCCGAGAAGACGCCCGCGAAGATCGAGAAGAACGCGACCGGGAGGACGAAGGACAGGATCATCGCCGCGCGGTCGTGGCGCAGGTTCAGGAACCGGTTCTTTGCGACGGCGAGGATCGCTTTCACTCGCGCAGCTCCCGGCCCGTCAGCTGCAGGAAGACCTGCTCGAGCGTCGGGCTCTTGAGCGTCAGGTCGCGCACCGCGGCGCCCCGGGCATGGAAGGTCTCGAGCAGGCGGCGGATCTCTTCGGCGGGGTCTTTCACCGTCAACAGCACGCGGGTGTCGTCGACGCGGGCGCCGCGCGCTTCGAGCTCCTCCTGGAGCGCCGCGGGGATCGTCGCGGCCGCGTCGATCGCCAGCGCCTGGCCCGAGCCGAGGGTCTTCCGGACGAGCTCGTCCTTGGTGCCCTCGGCGATGATCTTCCCGTGGTCGATGATGGCGATGCGGTCGCAGAGCCGCTCCGCCTCCTCCATGTAGTGCGTGGTGTAGAGGAGGGACACGCCCCGCGCCCTGAGCTCGCCGATCATCCCGTAGATCCGCTCGCGCGACTGCGGGTCGACGCCGACGGTCGGCTCGTCGAGCAGCAGCACCCGCGGGCCGTGGATCGTCCCGGCGGCGATGTTGAGGCGGCGCTTCATGCCGCCCGAGAGGCTGCCGGTCTTGTCGTTGGCCCGGTCGGCCAGGCCGATCCAGTCGAGGCTCGAGCGGATGGCCTCGTCGAGCGCGGCGCCCTCGAGACCCTGGTAGCTGCCGAACGTCCAGAGGTTCTCGCGCGGGGAGAGCAGGGGATAGAGCGCGATCTCCTGCGGCACCCAGCCGCGGGCCGAGCGGGCGGCGTCGTCGAGGGGGGAAAGGCCGAGGATCGAGAGGCTTCCGCCGTCCGGCTCGACGCGGCCGGCGACCGCGCGCACCAGCGTCGACTTCCCGGCGCCGTTGGGGCCGAGCAGGCCGAGGACCTCGCCCGCCGAGAGCCTGAGCGACACGCCGTCGAGCGCGCGGCGCGCCCCGAAGCTCTTCGAGAGCTCGCGGACCTCCAGGGGGATCCGGGCGTCGGGGGCGGCAGGCATCGTCCGGGCGATCCTCCCCCGGAACCTCGCCGGATGTCCAGCTTTCGCGGGGGCTTCAAACCGCGGTATTCTGCGCGGCCCACTTCGATGTGCAAATGAGCTCGGTCAGTTTCGTCCTCCTGGTCGTGGCGGGCAGCCTCGGCATACTGCTGTCTCTCGTGCAGGCGCGGTCGCGCGCCGTGTTTGCCGAGGACGGCTTCGCGGAGCCGGGCCGCCGCGCGGTGGCGATGGGTCTGCTCGGCGCCGTCCTGCTCCTCGTCGTGGCGATCCCGTTCGCCGGGGGGCTGATGGGCGCCAGGCCCGAGACCAAGGAGCTCTCGCTCGTCTCGGTCTTCGCGGTGCATCCGGTGCTGCTCTTCTTCCTGGCCTGTTACTACGCACTCTCCGGGCGCCACTCGCTGCCCGATTTCCTGAAGCTCTCGAGCGCCCGGCCGGCGCGGGACCTCGCGGTCGGCGTCGGGATCGGCGTCGTCGGCTGGGTGCTGACGATCGTGACGGCGACCGTGATTCTCGGCGTCTGGTACCTCGTGTCGCCGAAGTTTCGCGGCGAGGCCTCGGGCGGTCCGGCCGTCTCGCCGATGATCGTCTGGCTCGTCGCGCAGCCCGTCTGGGTCAAGGTCCTGATCGTCGGTCTCGGCGATGATCGTCGAGGAGCTCTTCTTCCGCGCCTTCCTTCAGACCCGCGTGGGTCCGGTGGCCGCGACCCTCATGTTCACCGCGGCCCACGGCGCCTACGGCCAGCCGCTCGTGCTCGTCGGGATTCTCGTGATCGGGACGGTGCTCGCGGTCACGTTCTCCTTGTACCGCAACGTCCTGCCCTGCATCGTCGCGCACGGGGTCTTCGACGCGATCCAGATGTTCGTGATCATCCCGCTCGCGCTGAAGTCCCTCCCGGGCTTCTAGCCCGCCGGGCGGCCGGTCCGGCTGCTAAAATCGCGCATGCATCCCGCGCGCGCGGTGCCTCTCGCCGCGGCCCTGATCGTCCTGTCGGCGCCGCCCGCGCGCCCGCTCGACCCGGCAAAGTCCGTCACCCAGTACGCGCACCAGGTCTGGAAGACGGACGCGGGCCTGCCGCAGAATTCCATCCAGTCGATCCTGCAGACGCGCGATGGCTACCTGTGGCTCGGCACCGAGCGCGGCCTGGTGCGCTTCGACGGCGTGCAGTTCACCGTCTTCGACAAGGGCAACACGCCGGGCCTCTTGAACAGCAACGTGCAGACGCTCTTCGAGGACCGGGACGGGAACCTCTGGGTCGGCACGTGGGGCGGCCTCCATCGATTCGCCGGCGGCCGGTTCACCGCGTGGACCACCCGCGAGGGCCTGTCGAACAACCGCGTCCTCGCCGTCACCCAGGACCGCAACGGCGCGATCTGGGTCGGCACCGGTGGCGGCCTGAACCGCCTCGAGGGCGGCCGGCTGACCGCGTACGGAAGGAAGGACGGGTTGTCGAGCGACCAGATCTGGGCGATCCAGGAGGACGGCGAGGGCGTCCTGTGGATCGGGACCGAGGGCGGGGGGCTCAATCGTCTCCGCGACGGCAAATTCACCGTGTTCTCCACCGCCGGCGGATTCCCGGCCGACATCGTGCAGGCGCTGCTCTCCGACCCGAGCGGCGATCTCTGGATCGGCACCGACGGAGGCGGCCTCGTGCGGCACCGGGGCGGGCAGTTCCAGGCTTTCACGACGAAGGACGGTCTCTCGAGCGACACGGTCGAGTCGCTGCGGCAGGACCGCGACGGCAACCTCTGGATCGGCACGCGGGGCGGCGGGCTGGCGCGGCTCGACCAGGGGCGGTTCTCGGCCTTGACCGTCGCCGACGGGCTCTCGGACGACACCGTTCTCGCCATCTGCGAGGACGCCGAGGGAAGCCTCTGGATCGGCACGGTGACCGGCGGGTTGAACCAGCTGAAGGACGGCAAGTTCACGGCGTACACGCGCAAGGAGGGCCTCTCGAGCGACCGCATCCGGACGGTCTACGAGGACGCCGAGGGGGCGATCTGGCTCGGGACGCGAGGCGCCGGTGTCAACCGGTTCCGCGACGGGAAGTTCACCGCCTTCACCACGAAGGACGGTCTGTCGGGCGACTTCGTCCGCTCGGTGTACGAGGACGGCGCGGGCGCGCTCTGGATCGGGACGTGGGGCGACGGCCTCGACCGGATGAAGGGCGGAAGGTTCGAAGCGTTTCGCCGGAAGGACGGCCTGCCGAGCGACATCATCCGGTGCCTGTACCGCGATCGCGCGGGGACGCTGTGGGTCGGCACGGACGACGGCGGCCTCGTCGCCGTGAAGGACGGCCGTTTCCGCGTATACGGCGTCGCGGACGGCCTCTCCGCGGCGACGGTGCTTTCGATCCTCGAGGACCGGGCGGGCCATCTCTGGATCGGCACCGAGGGCGGAGGGCTCGACCGTTTCGCAGAGGGCAAGTTCACGACGTTGACGACGAAGGACGGCCTGTCCGACGACACGGTGCTGGCGCTCTACGAGGACGCCGACGGTTGCATCTGGATCGGCACCGACGGCGGGGGGCTCAACCGCCTTCGCGACGGCAAGTTCACGCGGTTCACGCGGCGCGAGGGCCTGTTCGACGACGTGCAGTACCAGATCCTCGAGGACGGCCGGGGCAACCTCTGGATGAGCTGCAGCCGCGGCATCTTCCAGGTCCCGCGGCGCGAGCTCGAGGAGCTGGCCGAGGGTCGCCGGGCGACGGTGACCTCCATCTCCTACGGCCGCGCCGACGGCATGCGCTCGGCCGAGTGCAGCGGGTTCACCCAGCCGGCCGGCTGGAGGGCGCGCGACGGCCGGCTGTGGTTTCCGACGATCGAGGGGGCCGTCGTCATCGACCCGGACCGCATCCGGACGAACCCGGCGGCGCCGCCCGTCGTCATCGAGCAGATCCTCGTCGACCGCCGGCTCGTTCCGGGCACGCTCGACGCGGAGATCGCCCCCGGGCGCCGCGACCTCGAGTTTCACTACACGGGTCTGTCCTTCATCGATCCGGGTCGGGTCCGGTTTCGCTACATGCTCGAAGGGTTCGACCGGGAGTGGGTCGAGGCGGGCACGCGGCGGACGGCCTTCTACACCAACATCCCGCCGGGCCGGTACACGTTTCGCGTCACGGCCTGCAACAACGACGGGGTCTGGAACGAGCAGGGCGCCCGGGCCAGTTTCAGCCTTCGCCCCCGCTTTCGCGAGACGCGGTGGTTCTACGGTCTCTGCGCGGTGGCGCTCGCCCTGTCGGGATACGGCGTCTCGCGCGTGCGCGCCGCGCGGGTCAAGGCCCGCGAGCGCGAGCTCGAGCGCCAGGTCGCCGAGCGCACCCTTCAGCTCGAGGAGGCCAACGCCAAGCTCCAGAACCTGTCGGAGCTCGATGCACTGACCGGGATCGCGAACCGGCGGCGTTTCGAGGAGACCCTGGCGCGCGAGTGGCGGCGCTCCGGTCGCGACGGTTTGCCGCTTTCGCTCATCATGATCGATATCGACCACTTCAAGGCGTTCAACGACGCCAACGGGCACCAGGTCGGCGACCAGTGCCTCCGCCGGGTGGCGAGCGAGATCCGCGCGGCGCTGACCCGGCCGGGGGACCTGGTGGCCCGCTACGGCGGCGAGGAATTCGCCGCCATTTTGCCCTCGACGCCATCACGGGGCGCGGCGGCCGTGGCCGAGCTGCTCCGCTCGAAGGTCGAATCGATGGCCACTCGCCACGCCGGCTCGCCGGCGGGGGTGGTCACGATCAGCCTGGGCGTGGCGACGGCCGCGCCCGGGGACGGCTCCCCGCCCGAGCGGCTGGTGGCCGCGGCCGACGAAGCGCTCTATCGAGCCAAACGCGCCGGGCGCAACCGCGTCGAGATGCCGGGGAGCCCTGCGACCGGGCCATCCAAGGGTTTGGATCGCCTCGACGACCGTTGACTTCCGGCGCCCGCGGCGATATCTACACAGTGAACTCTTGTAGCGTCCAGTATGGAGAATTCGCAGGCTTCCACGCCCGTCGAGGCTGGGGGTAGGCGGGCGGGAGTCCGTCGCCTCGAGGTCGCGGCGTGGTGTGCCGGAATCGTGCTCACGGCCCTTTTCGTGGGTGCCCGGCTGGATGCCTCCTTCGGACGGCGGGCCGCGCTGGCCGACTTCGAGGCCGCGCGCTCGCGGTTAAACGAGCCGGAGCTGCGTCCCCTCTCGGCTTTCGATTCGCCCGACAAGACGCTGTGGTCGCCCGAGCGGGTCCAGGGATTCAAGGCGAGCCTGTCCCACGACTTTCGCGCCCCGCTGGCGGTGCTTCGGGTGCCGAAGCTCGGCCTCGAGGTGCCGGTGCTCGAGGGCACCGACGATCTCGCCCTGAACCGCGGCGTCGGCCACATCGCCGGCACCCCGCGGCCCGGCGAGCCTGGCAACGTCGGCATCGCCGGCCACCGGGACGGCTTCTTCCGCGGCCTCAAGGACGTCACGGCGGGCGACCTGATCGAGGTCGAAACCCTGACCGAGCGGCTGCGCTACCGAATCCAGAGCCTGACCGTCGTCTCTCCGACGAGCGTCGAGGTCCTCCATCCCACCGCCGAGCCGGTGCTGACGCTCGTGACCTGCTATCCCTTCTACTACGCCGGAAACGCGCCGCAGCGTTTCATCGTGCGCGCGACGTTCGACGGCCCGGCCGCCGTCCTGGCGGCAGAAAGGAGGACCCGCGCGCCGTAGATGCCGGGTCGATTTTCGAGAATTGCTTCAGTCGTCGTACTTCTGCTTTTGGAAATTTTGAGGAGGACAAGGAAATGTTGAAGCGAACCATTCTCTCGGTGGCGTTGCTGGCGCTCGTCGTGGCGCTCGCCGCCCCGGCCGCGTCGGCCCAGACGACCCTGGACATCCAGAACGGCGTCGTCGTCGGCGTGTGGGACAACACGCTCGTCATCCGCGACACGGCCGGCGTGTCCCGGCAGTTCGACGTCGCGTCCGACTTCCGGGTCGACGTGGACGGCAAGTCGACGCCCATCCAGGACCTGCGGCCCGGCATGAAGATCACGGCCGCGATCAAGACCACGAGCACCCCGATCGTCGTCCAGACCAAGGAGCTCAAGGACGCGCAGTACCTCAAGACACGAGGGCGGGACCATCTTCGTCCGGGAGGCCGACGGAATCCACACGCTACAACATTCCGGCGGGCTTCCGGTTCTGGATCGGCGGGGCTCCCTTGCGCGTCAATGACCTGCAGGCGAAGACCCGGCTGAACGCGACGATCGTCCACACCGCGCACGGGCATGTCGACGTCGCAGGAGCTCGCGGGCGCCAGCGCCACCGACGACGCGGCGAAGGCGGCGGCGGCCAAGGCGGCGGCCGACAAGGCGGCTGCCGACAGGGCGGCTGCGGAGCGGGCGGCGGCGGCCAGGGCGGCGGCCGACAAGGCGGCTGCCGACAAGGCGGCGGCCGATGCCAGGGCGCGCGCCGACGCGGAAGCGGCGGCTGCGAAGGCGGCGGCGGATGCGGCGGCGGCTCAGGCGGCGATGGCCGAGAGCCTTCCCAAGACGGCCAGCTCGGTTCCCCTCGCGGGCGCCCTCGGCCTGCTCTGCCTCGGACTGGGCGCGACGCTCACGCTCCGGCGCAAGATCTAGTCCGGTTTCGAAGTTCGCTTGGAACGGGAGGCTTCGGCCTCCCGTTTTTTTTTGCCCGAATCGGCTAGCGGACCGGGAAGCCCGCGCACCTCCGGAACCTTCGGCAGTCCGGCGGCGACGAGCAGGTCGGCGCCGTCGCGCCGGACCGTCTCCGGGGCGGCGACCTGGCGGGCGGAACGGGCCTTGCGCAGCGCCGCCTCGAAGCGGGAGGCGGCGCCCGAGTCGGCGAACCGCAGGCGCCAGAGGTAGCCCGTCGATCCGCCGGACGCGAAGAAGGCGATCCGATCGCCGCGCCACCCGGTCGCCGCGGCGGCCGCCTCCTCGGCGGGCAGCGCCCGGCCGAGCAGGAACCGGAGGGTCCATTCCCCAATCGTGTCGGTGTACGTGAGTCGGTAGCCCGGCGCGAGGGTCGCCACGTTGGCGGGCAGGAGGCCCTGGGCCGGGGCCGGGTAGGGCGCCCCGTGGAGGATCTCGGCCGTCGACTGGGGCGGATCGCGCCAGAGCCGGTCGATCTCGGCCCATCCGCCTTTCTTGACCGCGGCGCGCACGAATGCCGTGCCGTCGGAGTAGGGAAAGAAGAGCTGGTCGACGAAGTAGTCGGGAACGTCCTTCGGGACGTTGCCCCGCTCGAGCGCGCCGGCCGACGAGCAGCGGCGCCATCTGCTCTTCGAGCTCGTCGCCGGCGCCCGGGAGCTCCTTCAGCGCGACGCGGATCATGACGAGCGTCGCCTCGCCCTCGAGGAGGCACTGCAGCGCGAGGCTCCGGTCGCCGTCCTCGCGAAGGGCCTTGACGCGGTCGGAGAGCCGCAGCGTCTCGTCCTGGAGCGCATGCGTGAGCTCGTGCGAGAAGATCAGCCCCTGAGCGAGGTCCTCCGAGTCGGCGCCCGCGAGCCCCTCGGCCCCCTCGACGACGAAGAAACGGCGGGGGTCGGGGTCGTAGAAGGCCACGACCTGCGACGCGTAGAAGTCGACGAGCGAGTCGAGCAGGCGCGGCGAGTCCTCGATCAGGCCGAGGGCGACGAGGGATCGGAAGTACTCGTCGGCCGGCACGGGGAGGCCTTCGGTGATCTTGGCGCGCAGGACCCGGCGGGCCTCGGCCCTGTCCATGCGCGAGGCGGGCACCGCGCGCGCGAACTTTCGCCCCCGGACCTCCTCGACGCTCCGGGAGACTTCGGCCATCCGCTCCGGGAGCAGGTCCGCGGCGGCGAGGGCCGCGGCCGCCGCCAGAGTGATTCCGGCGAAGCGGGCCGGGCGTTTTCCGAGCATGACCGAGGGTAGCACGGCGGGTTTCGGTTCCTTTTGCCCGGGCCTTTTCGATAAGATCCGCCGGGCTTTCGAAGCTCGTGAATGAACGCACCGCAACCGTCCGCCAAGAGCCGGCCCGATCCGGATGTCTCTCTCCAGCCGTTTCGAGAACATCGAGATGGTGCAGCACCTGTGCTCGGGCCTCCTCGAGGGGCGCGACGTGCCCGAGGAGACGCGGCACTGGATCCTGATGGCCGTGCGCGAGGCCGTGGCCAACGCGATCAAGCACGGCAACCGGCAGGACCTGTCCAAGCACGTCCATCTCGAGATGGACGTCGTCGGGGACACGCTCGCGATCTCGATCCGGGACGAGGGCGAGGGATTCGATCCGGGCGCGGTGGACGACCCGCTGGCGCCGGAGAACCGGCTGAAGACCTCCGGGCGCGGCATCTTCTACATGCGGACGTTCATGGATGACGTCCGCTTCCAGCGCCATGCCAAGGGCGGCATGGAAATCGTTTTGAAAAAGAACCTGGGCGCGATAAAAGAGAAGGAGGAGAACCCAGCATGAAGACGAACGTGCGCGAGTCCGGCGGAGTGCAGATCGTCGAGCTCAAGGGCAAGATCACCATCGGGTCGGGGGACGTGCAGCTGCGCGAAACGATCAACAAGCTCGTCGACTCGGGCAAGAAGCACATCCTCGTCGACATGAAGGATGTCACGACGATCGATTCGTCGGGCATCGGCGAGCTCGTCGGCTGCTACACCTCGGTCACGAACAAGGGCGGGAAGCTCAAGCTCCTCCACCTGCCTCCCAAGATCAACGACGTCCTGACCGTGACGCAGCTGATCACCGTCTTCGACGTCTACGAGGCGGAGGCGGAGGCGCTGGCGAGCTTTCGCGGCTAGGACGCGGGGCGCCACTCCTGAGGCACCCCGCCGGGGCGGGCGGCGCATTCGATCGGTTCTCGGCCGCGGCCGCTCCCGGGCTGGAGGAATCCCTCGCCGAAAGCCTGCCGGCCCCGGCGCCGCGCGCGCCGGGCCTGTCGCAGGCGATCTCGCAGGCCGCCCTGTCGCGCGGCAAGCGGCTGCGCCCGCTCGCGACCCTCGCCGCGGCCGATCTCGTCCGCGCCTCGCGGGCCGCGGCGATGCCCGTCGCCGTCGCCGTCGAGTACGTCCACGCCGCCTCGCTCGTCCTCGACGACCTGCCCTCCATGGACGACGCGCCGCGGCGCCGCGGGCGTCCGGCGCTGCACCGCACCCACGGCGTCGCCACGGCGGAGCTCGCCGCGGTCGTCGCTGGTCGCGCGGTCCTTCGAGGTCGTGGCGCAGAGCCGGGGCGTCTCCGGAGCGCTCCGGGCCCGCATCCTCGGTGAGCTCGCCGGCGCCGTCGGGGCCGGCGGATGCTGCGCGGGCCAGGCGGCAGACCTCTCGGCGGACCCGGCGTCGGTGGCCCTCGACGACCTCGAGGCGATCCACGCCCAGAAGACCGGGGCCCTCTTCGTCGCGGCCGTCCGCGGCGGGGCGCTCGCCGGGGGGGCGGGCGAGCGCACCCTCGCCGCGCTGACGCGCTACGCGCGCAACCTCGGCCTCGCGTTCCAGATCACCGACGACCTGCTCGACCTCGAGGGAGACTCGAAGGCGATGGGCAAGGAGAGCGGCCGCGACGGCCACCGCGCCAACTTCGCCTCGGTCCTCGGGAGCGACTCGTCCCACCGGCTCGTCGAGGAGCTCGTGGCGGCCGCGCTGACCGCGTTGAAGCCGCTCGGCGCCCGGGCCGGCGTCCTCGCGGACCTGACCCGGGTGGTCCGAGACCGCCGATCGTGAGGGAGCGGCCGACCCTCGTCGAGGCGCGCGCGCGGCTGCGCGAGCTCGGGTACCTCGACGCGCGGCGTCGACCGCCTGCTCTTCCGGCCCGTCTTCGAGTGGCGGGGCGGCGCGTTCATGACCGCGGTCGTGATCGGCGCGTTCGCCGCGGCGCTCGCGGCCGTCGCGGCCGTCGAGGCCGCGGAGCCGGGCTTCGGCGGCTCGCCGGCCTCGATCGCCGTCCCTCTTCCTCCACGTTTTCGTCGCGGACCTCGTGCCCGCCGTGCTCCTCGCCCTCATCCTCGCGTGGTTCGCCGAGCGCGTCCGGACGCCCGGCATCGCCGCGACCGCCGCCGGGATGGTCTCGGCCCTGATCGTCTTCGCGCTGTGGATCGGGGGCACGTACAGCCTGGCGCGCACGCTGTCCGCGCGGACGCTCCTTTGGGCGGTCCCGATCGGGGTCGCGGCGCTCTTCCTCGCGGCGGCGGTCCGCCTGGGATTCCTGGCCCTGGCCTTCGCGCGGGCGGGCATGCTCCCGCGGCGTACCCTCCGGCGGCTCTTCGCCGCGGCCGCGGCGGTGGGCCTGCTCGTCGCGATCCTGCTGCTCTTCTCGCCGCGCGAACCGCCGCCCGCGCCGGCGCCCCAGCCTTCTCCGCGCGCGACGTCCGGAGTCGTGATCGCCGTCGACGGGCTCGACCTCGACGGGTCGGGCAAGGGAGGGCCGGCCGCGGCCTTGCTCGCGAGCGCGCCGTCGGGATGGTGGCCGGCCGAGCGCCTGTCGCCCCCCGAGATCTGGACGACGCTCGCCACCGGCGACGGCGCCGGGCCGGCACGGCGTTCGCGCGCTGACGCGCGTGCGGCCGCTCGGCTCGACCCTCGCGGTGCGGCCGCCCTGGGGGACGTCCTGGTACCTGCGGCACCTGGGGCCCGCCCTGCACCTGGTGTCGAACGCGCCCGTCTCGCACGTCGACCGGCGGCGCCTCGACTTCTGGGAGGTCGCGGCCTCGGCGGGCCTGCCGAGCCTCTCGGTGGGGTGGTGGGCGGCCGGCCCGTGGCCGGGCGCGACCGTCGTCGAGAACCGCACGGTCTTCGCCCGGGCCGAGGACGGTCCCGGGGCCGACCGCGAGGCCATCGCCATCTTCGAGGCCGACGTGGCGAAGGGGACCCGGCTGTCGACGGTGTATCTGCCGGGCTGCGACATCGCGCGCGACGACCCGTCGGCGCGCGCCCGGGCGCGGCGCGCCGTCGTGCGAGTTCCTCGAGTCCTGGGTCGAACGCGCGCGCCGCGGCGAGGTCGTGCTCGTCGTGCTGGCGGCCGACAGCCACCCCGGTCCCGAGGCCCTCGGACGAATGGTCGTCTTCGACGGCGAAGGCGAGGCGCGCAGCGTCCGGATCCGCCCCGAGGACGCCGCGCCGTCGATCCTGGCGCGGATGGGCGTTCCCGCGGCGCGCGATCTCGGCGGCCACCCGGTCGCGTCGCTGCTTTCGCGCGGGCTCGGTCGAAGCGGCGACCGTGCGCGACCTGGGGGCCCGCGGGTCGCGCCACCGGCGACGTCGGCGCCCGAGAGCGACCGGGAGTACCTGGAGAAGCTGCGCTCGCTGGGATACTTGCAGTGATGAAAGCGGTCTTCTTCGAGAAGCACGGCGGCAACGAGGTCCTCCTCTACGGCGACCGCCCGACGCCCGAGCCGGGTCCGGGCGAGGTGCGGATCGCCGTCCGGGCGGCGGCCCTCAACCGGCTGGACCTCTTCGTGCGCAACGGCATCCCGAACGTTCCGCTGCCGCAGATTCCGGGAGCCGACGCCTCCGGCGTGGTCGACCGTCTCGGCGAGGGCGTCGGCGGCCTGACCCCCGGCGACCGGGTGCTCGTGCAGCCGGGCCTCTACTGCGCGGACTGCGAGTCCTGCCGCGGCGGGGAGCAGAGCCTCTGCGCGACGTTCCGGATCGTCGGCGAGCAGGTCGCCGGCACGTTCGCCGAGTACGCCGTGGTGCCGGCGCGCAACCTGTTTGCGATTCCCGCGGGCCTCTCCTTCGTCGAGGCGGCGGCGTTTCCGCTGGTGTACCAGACGGCCTGGCGGATGGTCGTCGGCCGGGCCGCCGTGCGGCCGGGCGAGACGGTCCTCATCCACGGCGCGGGCGGCGGTGCGGCCGGCGCGGCGCTGGAGATCGCGCGTCTACGCCGGCGCGCGCGTCCTCGCGACGACCTCGGGCGAGGAGAAGGCCGCGCGCCTGGCCGCAGGCGGGCGCCGAGCTCGTCGTCGACTACGCGCCGGGAGGACGTCGCTTCAGGCCGTCCGGCGCCATACCGGCAAGCGCGGCGTCGACGTCGTCGTCGACATGGTCGGCGAGGCCACCTGGATGACCTCGCTCAAGTGCGGCGGCGAAGGGCGGGCGCATCGTCACCTGCGGCGCGACCTCGGGGCCGAACCCGAAGGAGGAGATCCGCCTGATCTTCTGGAAACAGCTCTCGATCCTCGGCTCGACCATGGCCAACGACCGCGAGTTCCGGGCGCTCTACGCGGCCGTCGCGTCGGGGCGCCTGCGCCCGCGCATCGACCGGGTCTTCCCGCTTTCGGAGGCCGCGGCGGCCTACCGGCGCATGGAGGAGGGCGGCGCGCACGGCAAGATCGTGCTCGTGCCGGACGGAGTCCCGAGGGACTGGCCGGACGGCGACTAGGGTCTTGTCACCGAAGCCTTGACGGCGGCGGCACGGTGAGCGACCCGCTCTGCGGCTCTTGGCCCTGTGGGTCTGCGGGGCCGTTGTCGACGTGCCGAACCGTCGAGGGGCCTTCCGCCACCGGACACTAGTCGGCTATCATCGTCTCGTCCTCTCCGGGTCGCGCGGCGGTTCTCGCCGGCGAGCATTCCATGACCGAACGAACTGCGTCCGCGCTTCGTGTCTTCCGCATCCACGACCTTCCCTCCGAGGAGCGCCCTCGCGAGCGGCTGCTGCGGCTGGGGCCGGCGGCCCTCTCGAACGAGGAGCTCCTGGCGCTTCTGCTGCGAACCGGCATCCCGGGCGAGAGCGCGCTCGACCGCGCCCGGAGCCTCCTCGCGACGCGCGGCGGCCTGGTCGGTCTCGCCGGGATCTCGACCGAGGAGCTCGCCGCCGAGCGGGGGATCGGCCCCACGCGCGCCGGCGCGATCGCCGCGGCGATCGAGATCGCCCGGCGGCTTCCCTCCGAGACGCTGTCGGGCCGCGACCTCCTGAACGATCCGCGGCTCGTGAAGGACTACCTGCGGGCGGCCCAGGCCGACGACGCGCAGGAGCGCACGGGGGCGCTGTACCTGAACGCCCGCAACCGGCTCTTGAAGAACGACCCCGAGATCTACCGCGGCACGCTCGACCGCGCGGTCGTCGAGCCGCGCGAGATCCTGCGGCGGGCGCTCCTCGGCAAGGCGGCGGCCGTGATCCTGTACCACAACCATCCCTCCGGCGACCCGACGCCCTCGCGCGAGGACCGCGAGTTCACGCGGCGACTCGCCGCCGCGGCGGAAGCGGTGGGGGTGCGGCTGCTCGACCACATCGTGGTGGGGAGGGAGGGGTGCGTCTCGTTCCGCGAGGCGGGGCTGCTGTGACCGGTTGCATAAACAATGCTGGAACCATATGCTTTATGCATGAGAACGACGGTGGACCTTCCGGAGGAACTGCTCGAAGAGGCTCGGCGCGCGACCGACTCGAAGACGATGCGCGAGACGCTCATCCTCGCCCTCGAGGAGCTGGTCAAGAAGAGCAAGCGGGAGCGGCTTCGGCAGCTGGCCGGGAAGATCCATCTCGACTTCGATCCTTCGATCTCGCGCAGCCGCGGCCGGAGGTGAGGCGCTCGCTCGTCGATACCTCGGCCTGGGTCGACTTCCTGCGGGGTGACCGAGCGGCCGTCTCGCGCGTCGGGGGGCTGCTCGACGGCGGCGGCGCCGTGATCTGCGGACCGGTTGCCGCAGAGATGCTCTCGGGCGCGCGGACCTCGTGCCGAGTACGCGACCTTGAAGGAGCTGCGCGGATGGGATCGACTGGGTGGCGGATCCCGAGGCCGTGTGGTCGCGCGTGGCGGACTACCGATTCGCGCTGGCGCGCGGCGGCTTTCGGGCCGGCCTCGTCGATCTCGTGATCGCGACGGCGGCCCTCGATTCGGGCCTGCCGCTTCTGACGAGAGACCGGGGCTTCCAGCGCATCCGCACCGTCGTCCCGATCGAGCTCGATCTCTTCTGAGGTATCTTTCGCCCTCCCGATGAAGACGTTCTACGCGACGACGCCGATCTACTACGTCAACGACCTGCCCCACATCGGGCACATCTACTCGACGGTCGTCACGGACGTGATCACGCGATTCCACCGCCTCGTCGGCGAGAAGACCTGGTTCCTGACGGGCACCGACGAGCACGGGCAGAACATCGAGAAGGCGGCCGCCGCCCAGGGCGTGACGCCGATCCAGCTCGCCGACCGGGTCGTCGAGCGGTACCACGCGCTCTACCGGACCTTCGAGATCGCCAACGACGACTTCATCCGGACGACCGAGGCCCGGCACCGCCGGGGCGTCGAGGCGCTGATCGCGCGGATCGCCGCGGCCGGCGACTTCTACACCGCGAAGCACGAGGGCTGGTACTGCGCGAGCTGCGAGGCCTTCTACACGGAGAAGGAGCTCGACGCGGAGAAGCGCTGCCCCGTGCACGGGAAGCCGACCGTCTGGGAGTCGGAGGAGAACGTCTTCTTCCGCCTGTCGAAGTACGCGCCGCGCGCTCCTCGAACACTACGAAAAGCATCCCGAGTTCGTGCGGCCGGAGAGCCGCCTCGCCGAGGTCTCCTCGTTCGTGCGCGGCGGCCTGAACGACCTCTCGGTCTCGCGCTCGAAGGTCAAGTGGGGGATCCCGTTCCCGAACCACCCGGGCCACGTCGTCTACGTCTGGCTCGACGCGCTCGCCAACTACATCACCGCGCTCGGCTTCGGCTCGGAGGACGACCGCCGCTACCGCGAGTTCTGGGACCACGCCGGAGGCCGAGCGCGTCCACCTCATCGGCAAGGACATCCTGCGCTTCCACGCCGTCTACTGGCCGGCGTTCCTGATGTCGGCCGGGCCTGCCGCTGCCGACGACCGTCCGCGCGCACGGCTGGTGGCTGCGCGACGCGAAGAAGGTCTCCAAGTCCGTCGGCAACATCGTGCGGCCCGACCAGCTCGTCGCCGACTTCGGGCCGGACGCGCTGCGGTACTTCCTGATGCGCGAGATGGCCTTCGGCCAGGACGCCTCCTTCTCGGACGAGGCGTTCCTGACGCGGTACAACGCGGACCTCGCCAACGACCTCGGCAACACGGTCTCGCGCGTCGCGGCGCTCTGCCGCCAGTCCTTCGGCGGCGACGCCGAACGAGGTCTGCACCGACAACGACGTCCTGCGGGCCTACGGCGGCGCGCGCGCGGAGTGGCAGGCGGCGATGGCGGACTGCCAGTTCAACCGGGCGCTCGAGACGGTGTGGCAGTTTCTCGGCCAGGTCAACGGCTACGTCGTCGCGCGCGAGCCGTGGAAGATCCGCAAGGAGGAGGGAACCGGCTCGCCGCGCCTCCACCGGGTGCTCTCCGCGGCCGCCGAGGGCGTGCGCCTCGCGGCGGTCATGCTCTCGCCCTTCGTTCCGGCGACCGCCCGCCGGATCTTCGAGACCTTCGCGCTCGACCCGAGGGACCCCGTCGCGGCCGACCTCGAGTGGGGCCGGCTGCCGATTTCCCGCCCGATGCCGGAGATGCCGGCGCTCTTTCCGCGCGCCGACGCCGAGGCCTACTTCAAGGCAAAGGATGGCACCATGACCGAACCGACCCCGGCCGCCCCGGCGACCCCTCCGGCCGACGACCGCATCGGGATCGAGGACTTCCAGAAGGTGCGGCTGAAGACCGCGAAGATCCTCGTCGCCGAGCGCGTCCCCAAGTCCAACAAGCTGATGCGCCTCGAGGTCGACCTCGGGCGGCGAGCGCCGGCAGATCGTCGCCGGCATCGCCGCGCAGTACGAGCCCGAGGCCCTCGTCGGGCCGCAACGTCGTCGTCGTCGCGAACCTGAAGCCCGCGAAGCTCATGGGCGTCGAGTCCAACGGCATGGTCCTCGCGGCCTCGGTCGGCGAGGCGGGCGCGCCCGTGCTCCTCGACGTCCCGGCGGACGTGCCTCCGGGCAGCAAGGTCAAGTAGCGTGACCCTCGCCGATTCCCACTGCCACCTGCAGATGGGAGACGGCGCGGCGGAGCTGCTCGCCCGGGCCCGCGCCGCGGGCGTGTCGCGGTTCCTCGTACCCGGGACGACGCTGGCGGACTCGGAGGCGGCGGCCGCGATGGCCGATCCGGCCGCCGGGCATCGTCGCCGCCGTCGGCGTCCATCCCCACGAGGCGAGGGACTTCGATCCGGCGCAGGACGGCGCGCGGCTCGAGGCGCTCGCGCGGCGGCCCGGCGTCGTCGCGATCGGCGAGATCGGCCTCGACTTCCACTACGACCACTCGCCGCGCGAGAAGCAGATCGAGGTTCTCGAGTGGATGCTCGACTGCGCGAGGCGCCTGCGACTGCCCGGTGCTGCTCCACAACCGGGAGAGCGGGGCCGAGATGCTCGCGACCCTCCAGCGCCTCGGTCCGCGCGAGGGAGCGCGGGCGTCTTCCACTCGTTCACGGAGGACGCGGCCTACGGGAGGAAGGCGATCGACCTCGGGCTACCTCGTGTCCTTCTCCGGGATGATCACGTTCCGCGCCGGCCGAGAACATCCGCTCGGCCGCCGCGGGCCTGCCGCTCGAGGCGATGCTCGTCGAGACCGACACGCCGTATCTGTCCCCGGTGCCGCACCGCGGCAAGCCCTGCGAGCCCGCCTACGTCGTCGAGACCGCGAAGAAGCTCGCGGAGGTCAAGGGGACGGACCTCGAGACCGTCGCGGCGGCGACGACCGCGAACTTCGACCGCCTGTTCGTCAAGGAGGGTGTCGTAGGGGCGGGGCTCGTCCCCGCCCTCCCAGGGCGGCCGCAAGGGCCGCCCCTACGACGGTTTTCGACGTGAGCCGCATCTCCGACCGCGAGTTCGAGTCGTACGTCGAGGAGGCCCTCGCCTCGGTGCCGGCGGCGTTCCGCCAGTACCTCGAGAACATCGTCGTCGCCGTCGAGGACGAGCCGACCGACGAGGACTACGACGAGACCGACACGCCCGACGACGACGAGCTCTTCGGCATCTTCCGCGGCGTGCCCTTCTTCGAGCGCGGGGCCGTCGTCTCGAGCCTTCCCGCGCAGATCGCGATCTTCCGCGGCCCGATCCTGCGCAACTGCGAGACCCGCGGCGAGGCCGTCCGCGAGATCCGCGACACCGTCGTCCACGAGGTCGGCCACATGCTCGGTCTCGACGACGAGGAGATGCCGTACTAGGTTCCGGTCATGACGTTCGCCGCTCTCGCCCTGCTCCTCCTGCTCGTTCCCGGATCGACACCGCGTCGAAGTCGCCCGCAACCGAGGCCGAGTCGAACGCAAAGTCGCCGGCCGGCAAGCGCTACGAGGGGGTCCTGGTCTCGAAGCTCGAGGACTGGCTCCGGCCGGCGCTCGAGCGGTGCGTGAAGAAGGTCGCCGAAGGAGGAGCTCATCTCCTTCGACGGGCTGGTGCGCGTGGGGGAGAACGGGAAATCGGAAGAGGTCCTCTTCGGCCCCGAGACGGCGCTGGCGCGCTGCGTCGCCCCGGACTTCCAGGACGCGACCTACCCCCGGCCGCCGCAGCCCTCCTGGTGGGTCAAGATCGAAGTCCGCCTCAAATAGAAAGAGCGCGGCGTTTCCGCCGCGCTCCCGTTGACGAACCGGTCCGGGCCCCTGGCCCGCGAACCGGGCGGGGACAGCCGTCCACCGAAGGCAAGCCCCCGTTCGTAGGCAACGCCGGCCAATGGCCGGCGTTCACCCCCGCCCCTACTTCCTCGGTCCCCTCGGCCCGCCCGGGCCTCCCCGGTGGTCGCGGTTGAAGTGGCCGCGGTGCTCGCCCGGGCCGCCGCCCGCCGCGCGGGAACTCGTCGCGTCCCTCGTCCTCGCCGGGGGCGCCGACGGGCGCGAGCGCCATCTCGGCGTCGAGCTGCTCCTTGGACATCGCCTGCTTGCGCGAGAGCTTGATCTTGCCCATCGGGTCGACGGCGATGATCTTGACCGTGACTTCGTCGCCTTCCTTGACGACGTCGGTCGTCTGGCGCACGCGGTAGGGAGCGAGCTCCGAGATGTGGACGAGCCCGTCCTGGCCCGGCATGATCTCGACGAAGGCGCCATACGCCTCGACGCGCCGCACCTTGCCCGTGTAGACCTTGCCGATCTCGGGCTCCTGAGTGAGGCCCTCGATGATCTCGATGGCCCTCATCGCGGCCGCCTCGTCGGAGGACGCGATCGAGACCTTGCCGGAGTCCTCGACGTCGATCTTGCAGCCGGTCGACTCGATGATCGCCCGGATCGTCTTGCCGCCCGAGCCGATGACGTCGCGGATGCGGTCCTTGGGGATCTGGATCGTGAAGATCCGCGGCGCGTAGCGCGAGATGTTGGGCCGCGGCGCCTGGAGGGCCTCGGCCATCCTGTCGAGGATGTGGATGCGGCCGAGACGCGCCTGCTCGAGCGCCTTCTCGAGGATGTCGCGGCGCAGGCCCTTGACCTTGATGTCCATCTGGAGGGCCGTGATTCCCTCGCGGGACCCGGCGACCTTGAAGTCCATGTCGCCGTAGTGGTCTTCCTGGCCGGCGATGTCCGTCAGGACCGCGAAGCGCTCGCCGTCGGAGACGAGGCCCATCGCCACGCCCGCGACCGGCGCCTTGATCGGCACGCCCGCGTCCATGAGCGCGAGCGTTCCGCCGCAGACCGTCGCCATGGAGGAGGAGCCGTTGGACTCGAGGATGTCCGAGACGATGCGCACCGTGTACGGGAACGCGTCCTCGGAGGGGAGCATCGGGGACAGCGAGCGGCGCGCGAGGTTGCCGTGGCCGATGTCGCGGCGCGAGGGGCCCCGCATGAACTTGGTCTCGCCCACGGAGAAGGGCGGGAAGTTGTAGTGGAGCAGAAACGTGTGCTCGGACTCGCCCTCGTACTCCTCGATGATCTGCGCGTCGTCGGAGGTGCCGAGGGTCGCGGTCACCAGGGCCTGGGTCTCTCCGCGGGTGAAGAGCGCCGAGCCGTGCGTGCGGGGAAGGATGCCGACCTCGGAGGTGATCGGGCGGATCTGCGAGAACTCGCGGCCGTCGAGGCGCTTGCCCGAGAGGATCGTCTCGCGCGTCAGGACCTTGACGAGGTCGTCGGCGGCCTTGGCGACCTGCTTCCTCTTCTCGGCCTCGGACGTCCGGCACCATCGAGACGGCGGCCTTCTTGACGGCCTTGATCTCGGCGTAGGACGCGATCTTGTTGGCCATCGTCATGGCAGCCCGCATCGGGGTCTCCCACGCCATCCGGACCTCGGAGAAGACGCTCGCCGGGTAGGCTTCCGGCGCCTGCCAGAACGGCTTCTGGAAGCCGCCGCGACGCTGCAGGGTGACCTGGGCGCCGACGATCTGGCGGACGGCCTCGTGACCGAAGAGGATCGCGTCGATCAGGGTCTGCTCCGAGATCTCGCGGGCACCGCCCTCGACCATGACGACGGCGTCGTCGGTGCCGCACACGATGAGGTCGAGGTCCGACTTGTCGCGCTCGGCGTTGGTCGGGTTCAGAACGAACTTGCCGTCGAGCCGCCCGACGCGCACCGCGCCCACCGGCGTGTGGAACGGGACGCTCGAACAGGTCAGGGCGACGGAGGCGCCGTTGATGGCGAGGATGTCCGCGTCGTTCTGGCCGTCGGCCGAGAGGACGAAGGCGACGATCTGCGTCTCGTGGTTGAAGCCCTTGGGAAAGAGCGGCCGCATCGGCCGGTCGATCAGGCGCGAGGTCAGGATCTCCTTCTCGGTGGGCCGGCCTTCGCGCTTGAACCAGCCGCCGGGGATCCGTCCCGCGGCGTAGGTGGGCTCGCGGTAGTCGACGGTCAGGGGGAAGAACTCGGCATTCTCCTTGGGCTCCTTGTTGAAGACCGCCGTGGCGAGCACCACGGTGTCCCCGTACCTGACGACGGCGGCGCCGTCGGCCTGCTTGGCGAGCTTGCCGATCTGGATGTCGAGAGTCTTCGAGCCGAGGGGGATGGAAATCTGGTCGATCATGGTCTTCTGCCCTTCTCAATAAAGGCGTCGGAGGTCGGCCGTCATGGACCGAGCGAGACGTGCGGCGCTGCGGCGGTCTCGCCGCGGCGGCAGGCGTTCCGGCGCCGGGACGACTACTTCCGGAGGCCGAGACGCTCGATGAGCTTGTGGTACCGCTCGGAGCTCTCGCTGCGCAGGTACTCGAGCAGCCGGCGCCGGCGCCCGACCATCTGCAGCAGACCGCGCCGCGAGTGGTGGTCCTTCGCGTTGGTCTGGAAGTGCTCGGTCAGGTACGAAATGCGCGTCGTCAGCAGGGCGACCTGGACTTCCGGCGAACCGGTGTCGCTGTCGTGGGTCCGATACTGTTTGATGATGTCCGGCTTGCCGGACTCGAACTCGGTAACGTTCACTCAGCCTCCAAATGCCTCAATACACTCACTCTTTTTCTATAAGCGGCGGAGACTAGCACAGGAGCCCCGGGGCTGTCAGCCCCGGTCCCCGAAGTCTCAGTCCGCCAGCACGATGCGGGGTTTGATCAGCGCCACGCCCCGGTCCCCGATGGGGTTGACCTGGCCGAGCGCCAGCATGTCGTTGGACGGGCCGAGCAGGGTCACCCAGTCGCCCTCGCGGGCCTCGATCCCGCGGGCCGGAACGGCCTGGCCGCGGCGGATCTTCCAGGCCTCGAGCGACGCCAGCTGGATCCGCGGAAACGGAAACGGGACCCGGGACAGCGGCATGGCGTGGGGCGCCGCGAGGCGCTCCGCGGGCGCGAGGGCCTCGAAGCGCTCGAGCGTGATCGCGTCGGCGACGTCGAAGGCCCCGATGCGCGTCCGGCGCAGCGTCTCGAGATGGGCGCCGCAGGACAGCTTCTCGCCGAGCTCGCTGGCGATCGAGCGGATGTACGTGCCCGAGGTACACGCGATCGAGAACGCCGAGGCGCCCGTTCTCGAGCGGGCCGAACGAGAGCTCCGAGACGCGGACCTTCTTCGGAAGCGACGGAACGCTCTCGCCCTTGCGAGCCATTTCGTAGAAGCGGCGCCCGCCGACCTTCTTGGCGGAGTAGGGCGGCGGCGACTGGAGGAACTCGCCGCGGAACGCCGCGCCGGCCGCCTCGATCGCGGCGGAGGTCACGGACGAGAAGTCGCGGTCCGGGCACGACGGCTCGCCCTCGCGGTCGTACGTCGTCGTCGCCCGGCCCAGCCGGATCGTGCCCGCGTAGGACTTGTCCATGAGCGTGAAGAAGCCCTGGAGGCGGGCGGCGCCGCCGGCGCACAGCAACAACAGTCCGGTCGCCATCGGGTCGAGCGTGCCGCTGTGGCCGATCCGCGAGACGCCGGTCGCGGCGCGGACCCGCTCGACGACGTCGTGCGACGTCAGGCCCTCCGGCTTGTCGAGAAGAAAGAGGAAGCCGCGGCGCAGGGGATCGGGACCGGTCAAGAGTCCTCGCCCTCGTCCTCCTCGGTCCGGCCGGGCGGCAGGACCTCGTGGAGGAGCTCCTCGATGCGGGCCCCGCGCTCGAGCGAGAGGTCGGAGAGGAAGTGGAGCTCGGGCGCGTAGCGCAGCCGGCACCGCTGCCCGACCTCGCGTCGAAGGTACCCGGCGGCGCGCTGGAGCGCCCGGGCGGCCTTCTCGCGCTCCTCCTCGCCGCCGAGGCACGAGAAGTAGACGCGCGCGGACCGCAGGTCCGAGGGCATCTCGACGTCCGTGATGGTGACGCCGCGAAGGTCGGGGTCGTGCGCCTCGATCAGAACGAGGCTCGAGATCTCCGCCCGGACCAGATCCGCGACGCGCTGGCTGCGCCGGGAGTCCTTCTTCATTTCGTCTCCGGGAGAGGAGTCGCTGACGACGGCGTAGGGGAGGGGCTTGCCCCCTCCCCGAGAGGACCGCCGGCCGCGGCCCGCCACGAGGCAGCCCGGCGAGGGACGTTGGCCGGGCCAACGGAACCCGCCCCTACGACCGCAGGACTACACATGGATGAACTCATTTCGATACTCCAGGATCTCCCCGTCCAGATTCTCCTCGACGAACCGAAGCACGCCCTGCAGCAGGGCGTCGAGCGGCGCCTGGTCCGGCCCGACCGCGGCCACGCCGAGCTGGGCGCGTTGGAGCAGATCCTGGGCGCCGACCTCGGCCGCCGAGATCTCGAACTCGCCGCGGATTCGCGCCTTCAGGCTCCGGACGATCATCCGCTTTTCCTTGAGGCCGCGGCAGCCGGGCAGGTGCAGGTCGAAGAGGGCGTACGCGAGAACCATCGAAGCCGTCGGCCTTCCGCTCTCGGCTGCGAAACCGAATCGGGAGCATCGGGCCGGAGGGTGACCGCGACGGGCCGAGGGCTACGCGCCCATCACCCCGGCCACCTTTTCGACCTGGAACGCCTCGATGATGTCGCCGACCTTGACGTCCTGGTACCTGTCCAGGCCGATGCCGCACTCGAAGCCCTGCTTGACCTCGGAGACGTCGTCCTTGAAGCGCCGCAGCGACCCGATCTTCCCCTCGTAGATGACCCGGTTGTCCCGCAGCAGGCGGACCTGGGACGAGCGGGGGATCGACGCCTTCGGTGATGTAGCAGCCGGCCACGACGCCGAACTTCGGCACCTTGAACGTGTTGCGCACCTCGGCGCGGCCGCGCGCGACTTCCTTCAGCGTCGGGTCGAGCAGGCCTTCCATGGCCTTCTTGATCTCGTCGGTCACGTTGTAGATGACCGTGTGGAGGCGGATGTCGACGCCGACCTTCTCGGCCTCCTCGGCCGCCTTCTTCTCGGGCCGCACGTTGAAGCCGACGATGATCGCGCCCGAGGCCGAAGCCAGGAGCACGTCGTTGATGTTGATGGCGCCGACTCCGGCGTGGAGCAGCGAGATCTTGACCTTCTCGTTGGTCAGAGCCGCTGGAGGGCCTGCGACAGGACCTCCATCGAGCCCGACACGTCGGCCTTCAGGATCAGCGGCAGGTCCTTGACCTTGCCCTCCTGGATCTTGCTGAAGAGCTGCTCGAGCGAGAGGCGCGAGGAGGCGGCCATGGCCTTCTCGCGCTCCTTGAGCTGGCGGAACGAGACGACCGAGCGGGCCTTGGCCTCGTCCTCGACCACCTGGAAGCCGTCGCCGGCCTGCGGGAGGTCCTCGAAGCCGGTGACCTCGACGGGCGTCGCCGGCCCGGCCTCCGACGACCTTTTCGCCGCGGTCGTCCTGCATCGAGCGGACCCGGCCGAAGACCGAGCCGGCGAAGAAGACGTCTCCGACCTTCAGGGTCCCGGCCTGGACGAGCACCGTGGCCACGTTGCCGCGGCCGGCCTCGCGCCGGGCCTCGAGGACGACGCCGCGGGCCTCGCCGACGGCCGGGGCCGTCAGCTCCTGCATGTCCGCGACGATGAGGATCAACTCGAGCAGGTGCTCGATGCCCTGCTTCTTCAGGGCCGAGATCTCGGCCGCCGGCGTGTCGCCGCCCCAGGCCTCGAGCAGCACGTTCTGGTCGGCGAGCTCCTTCTTGACGCGGTCGACGTTGGCGTTGGGCTTGTCGATCTTGTTGATCGCGACGACGATCGGGACCTTCGCGGCCCGGGCGTGGTTGATCGCCTCGATCGTCTGCGGCATGACGGCGTCGTCGGCGGCGACGACCAGGACGACGATGTCCGTGGCCTTGGCGCCGCGGGCGCGCATCGAGGTGAAGGCCTCGTGGCCCGGCGTGTCGAGGAAGACGATCGGCTTGCCGTTGGCCTCGACGCGGTAGGCGCCGATGTGCTGGGTGATGCCGCCGGCCTCGCCGGCCGCGACGTTCGCCTTGCGGATGACGTCGAGCAGCGACGTCTTGCCGTGGTCGACGTGGCCCATGACGGTCACGACCGGCGCCCGCGGCACGCGCGGCACGGCGGCGGTCTCGCCCGAGGTCGAGTCCTTGACCGACCGCGTCAGCTCGAGCTCTTCCTCGAACGACACGACGGCCGCCTCGACGCCGATCTCCTTGGCGATCTGGACGGCGGTCGCGGCGTCGAGCGTCTGGTTGACCGTGGCGAGGATGCCGCGCTGCATGAGCAGCCGCTGGATGTCGCGCCCGAGGACGCCGAGCTTCTCGGAGAGCTCCTTGACCGTGACCCCCTCGGTGAAGAACACCGGTCCCGTGGGCGCCGGCTTCTTGAACTCGAGGAGCTTGCCCGAATCGTGCGCCCGCGTCTCCTTGGCGGCGCGGCGGATCGCCGACTTCGAAACCGGCGCCGGGCCCGGTGGCCTCGCCGTCCTCGGCGCCCGTCTTCTCGATCAGCGGCAGCGAGATGTCCGAGTAGGTGTCTTCCTTGTAGGTTCCGACGAAGTCGCGCAGGTTGACCTCGTCGGCGACCGTGATCTTCGGCCGCGCGCTGCGCTTGCCGGCGGCCGCCTTCTTGGCGTCCTCGGCGTCCTTCTTGCGCTTGACGGCTCCGCCGCGCTCGGGGGCTCCGGTCGCGACGCGGCCCGTGGGGGCTCCGGGACGGGGAGGTCCGCCCATCGGACGGGCGCCGGGACCGCCGGGCGTCGGCCGGTAGACGGACGGGCCCGAGGGCCGCGGCCCCATCGGACGGCCGACGCCTCCGGACGGGCCCATCGGCCGGCTGACGCCGGCGGCGGGACCCATCGGACGGTTCATGCCGGCGGCGGGCCCCATCGGGCGGGTCGCCGGACCGCCGGGTCGCGCGCCGGCGGCCGGCGCCGCGGGGCGCGGCGAAACGACCGGGCGCGGCGGCAGAACGATCTTGCGCGGCAGCGGAGGAGGCGCCGGCTTGGCCGGCTCCGGCTCGGGCTCTTCGGTCACGACGGCCGTTCGCGCCGGCTCGGCGGCCTTGGCCGCCGCCTTGGCTTCCGCGGCGGCCTGGGCGCGGCGCGCGGCTGCGGAGAGAGCCGGGGCAGCCGGCGCCTTCGCCTCGGGCGCGGCCTTCCGGCCACCGCGGCGCCGGCGCGGCCGTGGTCGCCTCGGGGCAGCCTCGGCTCGAGCGACGGCTCGGTCTCGGCCGGCCTGTCGACGATCTTGATGCGGTTCAACGCGCTCTTCTGCGGCCGCGCCGTGCGGGCCTCCGCATCGCGCACGAGGAGCTGCTTGGGGGCGTGCGTCTTGCCCTGGAGGATGGCGAGCACGGTGGACTCGTCCAGGGCCGCCTGCGCCGACTTGACGTCGACGCCGATCGACTGAAGCAGAAACAGGACTTCCTTGCTGCCGATCCCCATCTGGGCGGCGAGCTCTTCGACGCGGATCTTTCCCATGCGGCTCGGCTTACTCCCTCACGCCGGTCTCTTCCGGCGTCTCGCTCGGTTCCGGTCTCGGTCTCGTCGGTCTCTTCGGCCTCGTCTTCTCTTCGGCCTCGTCGGCGGCCACGAGGCTCTCCTCGGCCGCCCGGGCGGCCTCGAGGATCTTCTCCGCGGTCTTCTCGCCGAGGCCCGGCAGCGCCGACAGCTCCTCGGCGGACTTCTCGAGCAGGTCGCCGAGCGTCGTGATGCCGGCCTCGGCCAGCCGCTCGGCCGTCTTCTCGCCGACGCCGTCGATGCCGCGCGACCGCCGTCTGCCGGCGGCGCGAGGCCTGCAGCATACGCGAGAGCGCCTGCGCGACCTCGCCCTTGACCTCGCTCTCGCCCTTGATCTCGATCTTCATGCCGATCAGGGCCGAGGCGAGCCGGACGTTCTGGCCCTTCTTTCCGATCGCCAGCGAGAGCTGGTCGTCTTCGACGACGCAGTCGAGGCTCATCGCGCCGTCCTCGTGGTGGATCGGCGAGACGCGCGTGATCTTGGCCGGCGCGAGCGCGTTCTGCGCGAACGTGATCAGGTCGTCGGAGTAGAGGATGACGTCGATCTTCTCGCCGTGGAGCTCGCGCATGATCGACTGGACGCGGCTGCCGCGCATGCCGACGCAGGCGCCCACCGGGTCGACGTCGCGCTCGCGCGACCGGACGGCGACCTTGGCGCGCTCGCCCGGCTGCCGGACGGCGCCCTTGATGACGACCGTTCCGTCGTAGATCTCCGGGACCTCCATCTCGAAGAGCCGGATCAGCAGCCGCGGGTCCGTGCGCGAGAGCACCAGCTGCGGGCCCTTCGGGTTGCGGTGGACGTCGTAGAGGATCGCGCGGATGCGCTCGCCCTGGCCGTAGCGTTCGGCGCGCGACTGCTGGTCGCGGGGGATGATCGCCTCGGTCTTGCCGAGGTCGACGATCATGTCGCCGCGCTCGAACCGCTTGACCGTCCCGTTCATCAGCTCGCCGACCTTGGGGAAGTACTCGTTGTAGACGTTGTCGCGCTCGGCCTCGCGGACCTTCTGGTAGAGGACCTGCTTGGCGGTCTGCGCGGCGATGCGCCCGAGGCCCATGGTCTCGCGGTAGATCCGGACCTCGTCGCCCAGCGCGACCTCGTGGACCTCGGCCGGCGGCTCTCCCTCGGCGCCGGGCCGCAGCACGCGCACCTCGCCCTTCGTGCCCTTCTCGGCGACGAGCGCCTTCGCCTCGTCGAGCAGGACCTGCGGCGGCGGCTCCTCGGACTCGGTGTCGAGCTCGGCGACGACCGTGCGCGGCGAGTAGACGGTCATCGCTCCCGTCTGCCGGTCGATGAGCGTGACCATGGCCTTGTCGTGGTAGTACTTTCGCGCCGCCGAGGACATGGCCTCTTCGAGCGCGCCGAACATCTTCTCGGCGTCGATGTCCTTCTCGCGCGAAACCTGTCGGATGACCGACGGATCGATGATCATGGAAACCCGCTCTTTCCTATCGCCCCTGGCGTTCTCGTCGCGGCCACTCGAAGTCGAGCCGGGCGAGTCGAATATCGCCGAAACGGACATTATAGATTCTGCGATCGGCCTCATCAACGACGGTGAGCACGTCGCCGTCCACCTTCTCGAGGCGTCCGCCGAAATTGCGCGCGGGCGAGATCGCCGGCGGGCGCGCACCCGGGCACCGCGAGCGGCGCGGGCACCACGGGCTCCTCGGTCTTCACCCGCACGCGGCGGCCGACGAAGCGCGCCGCGTCCTCGAGCGAGTAGAGCCTGCGGTCGAGGCCGGCCGAGGAGACCTCGAGCGTGTACCGGTGGCCGATCTCGTCGGCGGCGTCGAGGACGGCCGAGGCCTCCCGCGAGACGCCCTCGCAGTCCTCGACCGTCACGGCGCTGCCGTCCTGGCGCTCGAGCACCAGCCGGAGGACCGAGAAGCGTCCCGCTCCGGCCGACTCGACGGCCAGCAGGCGGCAGCCTCTTTCCTCGGCGATCGCGCCGATCTCGCGTGTCGTTTTGTCGCTCAAGGGCCTTTTCATCGAACAAAAAAGCGGGCCGAGCCCGCATTACCTCAGACGAGGCGATTTATATCAAAACCGGCATCCATCGCGCCAAGGGGCCGGCAGGCGTGCGCCGCGGACGATAAGCGGCACGCCGGGAGGGTCTTACGAAGGGCCGTCGGGGCCGGCGACGGGCCGGGCCTGGAGCGGCCGGCGGGGACTGCAAAGTCCGTGCAAAGTCTACAATCGAGAATCCCCGGGGGCGGGGGCGTGTTGAAACGTGCAGGCGGCGGGGCCGCCCTGGGGGAGTTGCGTGTCCGATCCCGAAGAGACAGGTCCTTTCGCGAGCGAGCGCAGCACGCTGGCCGCGATGGGGAGCCCGTCGGCGCTGGTTCGCGCGCAAGGACGAGACGGAGGAGCGACCCCCTCCGAGGATCCCGGGGAGAGACGCCAGACGACGGGCCGTTCGCCCGCAGCATGCTCGGATCGCCCTGGCGAGCCGGTCGGGTCCCCTGCCGCCCGAGGAGCCGCCGTCGGTCGTCGCTCCTGTCCCTCGGCGGCGGCTCCGATGCCCCCGCCGACGCCCCGGCCCCGGAACCCGCGGGCGGCCTTCCCTGGATCGCGCACAGCACGATCGGGCGAGCTGGCGGGCCTCGAGGAGCACCCCACGGGCGCCTTTCCCGATCGAGCGCGCGATCCTCATCTCGCTCTGCGCGCACGTGGCTGATCGTGATCCTGCTGATCGTCGTTCCGGCGCGCACGCCCGCGACCGAGGGCAACCTGATCGACGTGCTCGCGGCCGCCATGCAGCCGCCGAAGGACGAGTCGCCGATTCCGGTCAACTTCCACGACCTGCCGGGAGCCGCCCGGGAGAACCCGAAGCGCTCGGCGCCCTCCGACGCCGACCGCCGGGCCGGCGGGGGCGATCCGGCCCGGCCGAAGGCGGACACGCCGTTCATTCCGCGCAGCCTCGGGGATCACGGGCCTCGCGCCCGGGCCCCGGGCGCCCGCGCGTCCCCGGGGGCGACGCCGAGGCGCAGCGGCGGCCGCGCGGCCGCGGCGCAGGCCGAGGCCGAGCGCCGCGCCGCGCTCGAGACGCCGACCCCTCGGCCGAGCGCAAGGCCTCGGAGTTTCCGGCCGACATGCGGCCCTCGCTCTCGAACGGACCGCGGGAGGTCACCAAGCTCGCGGGCCTCGACGCGGCGATCCGCGAAGCCGCGCGCGGGACCGTGGGCGGCGAGGGCGGGGCGCCCGTGGAGAACGAAGAGGGCGGGTTCGTCGACGTCGGGGGCGTGTCCTTCGAGACGAGCTGGTACGACTGGGGCCCCTACGCCGCGGAGATGCTGCGGCGAATCAAGCTCCACTGGCGGATCTCGCGGGACCTCGCTCCTCCTCCAGCAGAACGGCACCACGCAGATCGCCTTCTCGATCATGGCCGACGGGAGCGTGGCCGACGTCCGGATCCAGCGGCCGTCGGCGATCCCGCCGTACACCCACGCGGCCATGCAGGCCATCCTCGAGTCCGACCCGTTTCGACCGCTGCCGAAGGACCTCATGAAGCTCGTCCCGGGCAAGGACCGCGAGCGGATCGTCATCAACTTCATCTACTTCCCGACGCAGGACCAGCTCGACGGGAGGCGGGACCCGAAGTGAACGAGCCGGAGCGGATCCGCCGCGCCCTCGAGGAGGCGGAGACGGTGGCCGTCGTCGGCTGCTCGCCGGACCCGTCGCGGGCCTCGCACGCGATCGCGCGCTACCTGCTCTCCCAGGGCTACCGCGTGGTCCCCGTCAACCCGAACCACGCCGAGATCCTGGGCCAGCGCTGCTACGCGTCGCTTTCGGAGATCCCCGCCGGACGTCCGGCATCGACGTCGTGGACGTCTTTCGCCGCTCGGAGCACGTGGCCCCGGTGGCGGCGGAGGCGATCGAGCGCCGGCGTGCCGTTCTTCTTCATGCAGCAGGGGGTCGTCGACGCGCCGTCGGCCCGCGAGGCTGGAGGAGCAGGGCATCGGGGTGGCCATGGACCGCTGCATCCTCGTCGAGCACGAACGGCTCGGAATTCCCGCGAAATCGAGGAATGTCGCCCGTCTAGGGGGGCGTTTCCTGCTTGTCCCGCCACGGGACGTCATTTAGGAGAAAGACGCGTCTTATGGAGAGAACGACCAAACGGGCCCTGTCCTTTTCGGCTCTCATCGCGGCCGCCGTCGTGTTCGGGATGGTGGTCGCGGGCTCCGTCAACGTGACCCCGCGCTCCGAGGCCCAGAACAGACGGCGCACCGCCCGGCCGCGCAACGGGAGCGTGCTGCTGCCGTCCTTCGCCGACACGGCGCAGGAGGCGATGCCCTCGGTCGTGTCGATCACCTCGACCGACATCGTCAAGGGCAACCGCGGCCGCCGGTACCAGCAGAACCCCTTCGGCGAAGGGGACCCGTTCGAGTTCTTCTTCGGCCCGCCGGGAGGCCAGAACCGCCGCGGACAGCCGCGGACGAGGAGGAGCACAAGGAAGTCCAGGGCGGCACCGGGCTTCGTCATCTCGGAAGACGGCTACGTCGTGACGAACAACCACGTCATCGAGGGCGCCGACAAGATCGAGGTGCGGATCAACAACAAGGAGAAGTACCCGGCCAAGCTCGTCGGCCAGGACGCGGCCACCGACCTCGCGCTGCTCAAGATCGACGTCAAGCAGCGGCTGACCCCGCTGCCGCTCGGGGACTCGGACAAGGTCCGCGTCGGCGAGTGGGTCATGGCGATCGGCGATCCGCTCAACTTCGACAAGACGGTCACGGTCGGCGTCGTGTCCGCCAAGGACCGCTCGGGCCTGACGGCCGACGCGGCCACGCGCAGCTTCGAGAACTACATCCAGACCGACGCGGCGATCAACTTCGGCAACTCCGGCGGCCCGCTCCTGAACACCAGCGGCGAGGTCATCGGCATCAACACCGCGATCTTCCGGCCGGCGCAGAACATCGGCTTCGCGGTGCCGATCAACACCCTGAAGACGATCCTCCCGCAGCTGCGCGAGAAGGGGAAGGTCGTCCGCGGCTTCCTCGGGATCAACATCGTCAACGTGGACTCGGACCGCGCCGCCGCCTTCGGCCTGAAGGCCCAGGAGGGCGCGTTCGTCGAGTCGGTCGAGGCCGGCAAGCCGGCGGAGAAGGCCGGCGTCAAGCCGGGCGACACGATCGTCCGGGTCGACAACGTCCCGGTCAAGGACACGCGCGACCTGATCGGCTACGTCTCCTCGCAAGACCGCCGGGCAGCAAGGTCCAGATCACGGTCATCCGCGACGGCAAGGAGCAGACCCTGACGGCGACCCTCGCCGAGCGCAAGGACGAGGCCGTCCGAGGAGGGCGACTCGGAGGCGAGCGCCGGCGACGACTCGCCCGGAAAGATCGGCATGACGGTCCAGGAGCTCACGCCGCAGCTTCGCCAGATGCAGCGCATCAAGGCCGGCATCGACGGCCTGATCGTCGTGCGCGTCAAGGAGGTCTCGCCGGCGGCCGACGCCCAGATCCAGGAGGGCGACGTCATCACGCAGGTCAACGGCGAGAAGGTCACGACCACGGAGGAGTTCGGCAAGATCGTCGCCCGGGCCAAGAAGGGCGACTACCTCCGGCTCTACGTCTACAACCCCCGCGCGGACCTCTCGCGCTTCGCCCTGGTGAAGCTCGAAGACTGAGTCGCCGTCCCGGAGATCCGCTCTCGGAACGCCCGCTTCGGCGGGCGTTCGTCTTTGCGGAGGGGACACCGAGGGAATAACCGCCCTCCCGATCCTGTAACGGAGGGCAATGGCACAGAGAATCCTCGTCGTCGACGACGAAGCCGCGATCCGCGACACGCTTCCGGATGGTGCTCGAGTACGAGGGCTACGAGGTCGCGACGGCCGCCGACGGCCGCGTCGGCGCTGGCCGAGCTCGACGCCGGCCCGGCCGACGGGGTCCTGCTCGACATCAAGATGCCCGGTATGGACGGCCTCGAGACCCTCGACCGCATCGTCGCCCGGGACGGCGCGCCGCCGGTCCTCATGATCTCGGGCCACGGCGACATCGCGACCGCGGTCGAGTGCACCCGGCGCGGCGCCGCGGACTTCCTCGAGAAGCCCCTCCAGCGCGAGCGCGTCCTGGTCTCGGTCCGCAACGCCCTCTCGGGCAACCGCCTGCGCGCCGAGAACGAGCGCCTGCGCCGCCGCGTCGCGGAGGAGACGGTCCTCGTCGGCGACAGCGAGCCGATGAAGAAGCTGCGCGCCGAGGTGGCGCGCGCCGCGCCGACGACGGCCACGGTCCTGATCCTCGGCGAGAGCGGAACCGGCAAGGAGCTCGTCGCCCGCGAGATCCACGGCGGCTCGAAGGTCGCCGGCGGCCCGTTCATCCAGGTCAACTGCGCGGCGATTCCCGAGGAGCTGATCGAGTCGGAGCTCTTCGGCCACGAGAAGGGCTCGTTCACCGGCGCCGTGCGCAAGCAGATCGGCAAGTTCGTCGAGGCCGACGGCGGGACGATCTTCCTCGACGAGGTCGGCGACATGTCCGCCCGCGCCCAGGCCAAGGTCCTGCGCGTGCTCGAGGCCGGCGAGGTGGAGCCCGTCGGCGCCGCCCGCGTCGGGCGGGTCAACGTGCGCGTCATCGCCGCGACCAACCGGGACCTCACCGAGTCGATCAAGGCCGGAAAGTTCCGGGAGGACCTCTACTTCCGGCTCAACGTCGTCCCGCTCACGACGCCGCCGCTGCGGGAGCGGCCCGCAGGACATCCCGGCCCTGACCGAGCACTTCACGCGGATCTTCGCCGAGCGGGATCACCGCAAGCCGCGGCGCTTCGCCGGCGAGCGCCCTGGCGCTGCTCGCCGCCCGGAGCTGGCCCGGCAACGTCCGGGAGCTGAAGAACCTGATCGAGCGCGTGCTGATCATGACCGACGCGGAGCCCGTCGAGGCCCGGGACCTGCCGCCCGAAGCGCGCGTGTCGCCGAGCGAGATCTCCAGCCGCGGCATGGCCTTCGAGACCCTCTCGGAGTTCAAGGAGTTCGCCGAGCGCGAGTTCCTCGTCGCCAAGCTCCGCGAGAACGGGTGGAACATCAGCCGCACGGCCGAGGTCATCCAGACGCCGCGCTCGAACCTGTACAAGAAGATCGAGCACCACAAGATCAGTCGCGAATGACTCCGCTGCGGGTCTGCGGCCTGCGGCCGCACCGGCTCGCGGCTCGCCTGTGGGCTCGACCGCGAGCCTGACCCTGCGCTGCGCTATTCGCTCCCGCGGCGCGGCGCTCCTCCCTCGGTTACTTCGGGAGACTGCCGCGCGCGAGCGGATGTTTCTGCGGCTGGCGGGCGCCCCGGTCGTAGCGGAGCTGTCCCCCTCGCGCCGCGAGCGGATGTTGCGGTTTCCCGTAGAATCCGCGGCGTGATCTCACTGAAAGATTTCGAGGAGACGGGGGCGCTGCTGACCGGGCACTTTCGGCTGTCGTCGGGGCTGCACTCCGACAGGTACCTGCAGTGCGCGCGGCTGCTTGATGTGGCCGCAGCGGGCGGAGGAGGCGGGGCGGGGGCTGGGGGAGAAGCTGCGCGGAGTTCGGGGCGCGCGCGGTCGTGTCGCCGGCGCTCGGAGGGGTCGTCATCGGGCACGAGACGGCGCGGGCGCTCGAGCTGCCCGCGATGTTCGTCGAGCGCAAGGACGGTGTCTTTCTCGCTGCGGCGCGGGCTTCGCGCTCGAGGCGGGGGAGCCGGTCGTCGTCGTCGAGGACGTCTTCACGACGGGCAAGTCCACCCGCGAGGCGGCCGCGGCGGTCGAGGCGGCCGGCGGGCGCGTCGTCGCCGTCGGGTCGATCGTGGACCGGGGCCTGCCGGCCGGGCGCCTTCGCCGTCCCGTCGCGCTCGCTGCTCGCGCTCTCGGTGCCGTCCTGGCCGGAGGCGGAGTGCCCGCTGTGCCGGAAGGGCGTCCCGATCGACTCGCCCGGAAGCCGCTTCTCCGCGCGCTGAGCCGGCGGCGGCCTACGCCGCCAGGGCGCGCGCGAGCTCCCGAAGCAAGTGCCTTCCCGTCTCCGCGCCAGGCGCTGCCGTGCATGCAGGCGAGGGTCGTCGGCTCGAGGCCGCGAGGCGCTCCAGGATCGGCTCCGGCCTTCTTCGAGTGCGAGTAGTAGTCCATCGCTCCCCGGAAGGCCTCGCTCGGTCCGAGGATGTCGGACTCGGTCAGCGGCGGCTTCCCCGGTGCCGCCCTGGGTGAAGAGGTCGCCGCAGAGCAGCGTCCGGGTCGTCTCCTCGAACAGGAAACCGGTCTCCCAGCCGTGCGGGACGTGGGGCGCGTCGAACCAGCGCAGCCGCCGCTTCCCGATGCTCAGGATCTCGCCGTCGGCGAGCGCGCGCGGCGGCGCGGTCGGCGAAGTCCTCGACGGAGACCATCGCCGCGACCTGACCGCAGACCGGGACCGCCCCCGGCGCCACCGCCAGCAGCGCGTTGAGCGCGCCGCACTCGTCGGACTCGAAGTGCGAGAACGCGACGTGGCGCAGGCGCGCTCGACGGGGACCACGCGGTCGATGGCTTCCCGGACGACCAGGGAACATCCGCCGCAGCCCCGTGTGGAAGAGCAGCGGCTCCTCGTCCACGACCAGGTACTGGTTGAACGAGAACCCGCCCGGCACCGCGGAGAACGGCGTATTGATCCGGTAGATCCCCTCGGCGACTTCCTCGATGTTCGTTCCCGATTCTGCAGTTCGTGATCATCGGCGTCCTCCGGCCCCGATCATAGGCCGGCGGTGGCCTTCGGTTGTAGGATCGGGACATGGATCTGAAGAGCGTCTGCGTCTACTGCGGGTCGAGCCCGACCAAGCGATCCGGCCATCGAGACCGAGATCCGGGCCTTCGGCCGGGAGATCGCCAGGCGCGGCGTGCGCCTCATCTACGGCGGCGCGTCGCGGGGCCTCATGGGCGCGGTGGCCGACGAGGTCCTCGCGGCCGGAGGCAAGGTCACCGGAGTCATCCCGAAGGCGCTCGAGGGACGGGAGTCGGCGCACCGGGGACTGACGGAGCTGCAGGTCGTCGACTCGATGCACGCAGCGCGAGCAGCTCATGTTCGAGCTGTCGGACGCCTTCGTCGCCTTTCCCGGCGGCTTCGGCACCATGGAAGAGATCATCGAGATGATCACCTGGAAGCAGATGGGCATCCACGGCAAGCCCATCGTCATCGCCAACATCGGTGGCTTCTTCGACCCCCTGCTTCAGCAGTTCGACGTCGCGATCCAGCGCAAGTTCGCCCGCGACCGAGGACCGCATCCTGTTCGCCGTCGCGGACACGACGAAGGCGATCATGACGCTTCTCGACGGGGCGCCGGTGATGTCGCGCAAGGCGGGGGACTGGGCGTAGGCGGGCCGGCTATCGGCTGTCGGGCTCCCGCAGCTTCATCTCCTCGAGCAGCCGCCGGTTGATCGCGACGAGGTCCGCGACCAGCGCGATCAGGAACGTCTGGAACCCGACGACGATGAGCACCGCCGCGAGGATCAGCGACTGCACGTGGCCGCCGGGGTTTTCCCCGAAGAAGTAGAACCCGAGGAAGCGCAGGCCGAGGGCCGCGCCCGCGGCCACGAAGAGGCCGGCGGCGACCGAAAAGATCTTCAGCGGCTTGTAGAGCGCCGTGATCCGGATGACGTTGGCTCCCTGGAGCAGGACGTACTTGGCCGTCGAGGCGAAGAGCCGGGACGGCCGCACGGGAGGATGCGCGCGCACCGGGACCGACGCCACGCGCAACCCCTTGTACCCGGCCTGGATGAGCGTCTCGAGCGTGTAGGTCAGCTTCGAGAACACGTTGATCCGGCGAGCGGCCTCCCGCGACAGCGCGCGGAAGCCCGAGACGGCGTCGACGATCTCGATGCCGGCGGCCTGGCGCACGACCCACGTGCCGAGCCGCTGGAGAAGCCGCTTGGCCGGCGAGAAATGCGACAGCTCGCCCGGACCGCGGTCGCCGACGACCAGGTCGGCGCTCCCGGCGAGGATCGGGGCGACGAGCGCGGGGATGTCGGCCGGGTCGTACTGGAGGTCCGCGTCGAAGTTGACGATCACGTCCGCGCCCATGGCGAGCGCCTCGGCGAGGCCGAGCGAAAAGGCCTCGGCGAGGCCGCGATTGGTCGTCAGCCGCACGACCCGTTCCGCGCCGGCCGCGCGCGCGCGTTCTCCGGTCGCGTCGGTCGAGCCGTCGTCGATGACGAGTCGCGCGACCTCCCCGAAGCCCTCGACGCGCCGCGGGAGCGCCGCGAGGGCACGCTCGATCGTGTCCTCTTCGTTGAACGCGGGGATCTGGATGACGAGCTTCATCGTGCGTGGGCGCGGGCGCCGGCCCGGCTGGCCGTGATGATAGCCGCGCCGAGGGCCGCGAGACCGAGCCCGGAGACGGCGAGCTCCCATCGGGGCACGAGGAAGCGGCCCTCGACGAGATGCCGTCCGGCGGGGATCGGGAGGCCGAGGAACGGGTCCCCGGCTGCCGCGGGGACCTCGCGGCCGTCGAGGAAGAGCCTCCAGTAGGGCGCGAACGCCTTCTGCGAGGTCGCGAGGAAAACGGCGGCGGGGGCGTTCGCCTCGAGCGCGAATCGTTCCGGCTCCAGCGCCAGCGTCCGGACGGTCCCGGGCCCGTCGAGGCGGAATCGCGGCAGGGCCGAGGAGCGCTCGAAGATGGTCAGGTCGGGGCCCGCGTACACGCGCGGGAGGGCGCGGCCGTCGACCTCGCGGCGCGTCCGCTCGAGCGCGCCCCGGGGATGGAAGGGCGCGGCATCGCGGGACTCGACCTCCGGGCCGATCGGGCTCGACCGCGCCGGGCGGCGCCGCGAGATAGCGCACGCCCGCCCGATCGAGGGCCGGCGCGAAGGGATCGAGCGACAGCGGGTCGAAGACGAGGTACGTGCCGTAGTTGCCGAAGGCGTTCGGGTCGGCGCCGGCGAGCAGCCGCCGGTAGGCGCCGTCGAGCAGGAAGTGCCCGCGGGCGTCCTCGATCCGGAGGGCCTCCGAGACGTTGGGGATCAGCGTCCAGCCCGCCGCGGCGAAACGCGAGCCGTCGGCGGTCAGCTCCTTGAGCCGCCGGATCCCCGGCGTCTCCCGAAAGACCGCCTCCCGCGGCCGGCACTCGGGATAGAAGTCGAGCGTCAGGAACGCCAGCGGCACCGCCACGAGAAACGGCAGCGTCCACACGGCCGCCTGCCGCCACGCCGACGGAGCGGCCAGGCCCTCGAGGGTCTCGGCGCCACAGGCCGCGAGGATCCCGACGGCGAGGAGGATGAGGATCTTCGAGCGCGCGAAGAGGCTGATGTCGAGAAGGGGCAGGCCGCCGACGGTCTCGAGGATCCGCCCGCCCGCGTAGAGCGGGATCGCGATCGCGACGCCGAGGACCGCCGCGTAGACCGCCTCGGTGCGGCGGCGCAGGGCCGCGAGCCCGAGAAACGCCAGCGCCCCGGCCGCAACACCCACTCCCGCGGCCGTCTCGATGTAGTTGTCTCCGGGGATCCAGCCCACGCCGCGGTAGTCGTCCTGCCGGGGCGTGCCCTGATAGTCGGGCAGGAAGTACAGCCTCAGGTGCCGGAGCGGCAGCGCGTAGCTGCCCGCCCATCCCGCGGCGGAGCTCCCGGTACTCGGCGGCCTCGAGAAACCGCGCGGTCGCGAGGATGGACGGCGTCAGGATCGCGACGGCGATGGCGCCGGCCGCGGCGAGAGCGCAGAAGGGCGCGGGCCGCGCCGCGTCCCCGCCGTTCGAGGACGCGCACCAGCAGATACAGTCCGGCCGCGAGCGCGCCGTAGAGGATCCAGTGCGGGAACCCGCCCGAGAGACACAGGAGAATCGACAGCGCCGCGAAGCGCACCGCGCGCGAGTCGCGGGGCTCCTCGAGCGCCCGGTCGACGGCCGTGAGCAGCAAGCGGATACGTGATCGACACCGAGCTCTGCATCCAGAGGCCCCACACCGTCTGCCCCGTCGAAAAGGCCCACGCCGCGGCGCCCGCGGCCGAGGCCGCGTCGGAGAAGCGCCGGCTCCGCAGGAAGGCGTAGGCGGCGAGGAAGGCGAAATTGAACTTCAGGAAGAGAATGCCGGTCTCGATCCACGCCTCGGGCAGCAGCAGCGCGGGCAGCGCGACGAACGGGGAGAGAAAGCCCTGGGCGATCTGGAAGGGACCGATCGCGCCGGCTGAGACCCAGGGGTTCCAGAAAAAGCCGCTCGGGAAGTCGCGAAAGCGGACGAGCGTCGTCTGGCCCGCCGCCGCCGGGTCCGAGAGGAGACGGTTCTCCGACCTCCAGGACCCCGAGCGAGCTCTGGCGCCACGGATGGTGGGCGCGCACGAAGTCGTGCGACGAGAAGACGCCGCCGGTTGCCGAGGAGCGGGGCGAAGAGGACGAGGTCGAAGACGAGCAGGGTCGCCAGACCCAGCCGCTTCAAGGGGCGGCCCGGCCGACGAAGACGCGGAAGTAGGACTCGACCCATCCCTTTTCGAGCAGGTGGTCCTCGAGGGCGATCAGCCGCGAGAGCGCCTCGGTCCGGTCCGCGGTGAGCCGCGCGATGTCGAGGCACGGGAAGATGAACCAGAGGATGTTCCCGCCGTAGGGCCGGTCCTCCAGGGTCTCGAAGAGGCGGCGGCAGGCCGGGCAGGATCGCCGACGAGCGCACGGACTCCGACGGGTCGTCCATCGGGAGCGGGATCGCGAGCTCGGGCCGGTTCTTGAGCTCGTCGGGCAGCGCGTCGAAGGCGCTCTTCGCGAAGGCCCAGCGGGCGTCGGTCCACTCGGAGCGCGCGGGGCCCATGTACTCGTCGACGAACACGAGCCCGCCCGGCTTCAGGGCCGACCGGACCTCTTCGAGGACCCGCTCGACGTTGCGGATGTGGTGGAGCGACCCGTGGAAGAAGACGGCGTCGTAGCGGGCGGGCGGAAGGCGGATGGCGTTGATGTCCTCGACCCGGTAGGCGAGACGGCCGCGCGAGCCCGGCCTCCTCGGCGGCGCGCTCGGCCTCGGTGATCGCCTCCGGCGAGAAGTCGACCCCTTCCACGCGTTCGCACAGGCCCTTGCCCAGGATGTCCCGCTCGAGAAGTCCCGTTCCGCACCCGACGGAGAGGCCGAGCGGCAGCGCCTGCGGGGCGTATCGGGCGGCGAACCACTCCATCGGCCACCGGTTCGGGTCTCCGGTCACCCGCCGGTTGATCGCGCGCCGAACGAGCGGCTGGGAGCCCCAGTAGCGGTCCTCGGGCTCGCCCGGCGCCCCGGCGTCCCAGAAGTCCCGGGCCGCGGCGGCTTCGGCGCGCGCCGAGCGCAGAGCGCTCCACCTCCGGGTGAAGGTGGCGAACGTGTCGCGGATCGCGGAGGACATTCTTGGGAGACTCGATCCAGTGTAGCAGGAGAGCCGCGAAACTGCTCGCCCGGCGCGGGTTTGCCGCCTCGGCGGCTCGTCTGGTAAAGTCGCCGATCCCGGCGCGAGAGCCGGGGTTGCTCTTTCACAATCAGGGACGATGGCCGGGATGAAAATGCCTCGCGGCTTCCGGCCGGTAGCCCCCCGGGAAACCGGGATCGAAGAACAGGCTCGTAGCTCAGGGGGAGAGCACCACATTGACACTGTGGGGGTCAGCGGTTCAAATCCGCTCGAGCCTACCAATTTCTTCGAAAACGCAGGCGCTTAGCTCAGCTGGGAGAGCGCTTCCTTCACACGGAAGAGGTCAACGGTTCGATCCCGTTAGCGCCTACCAATTCGTCACCAAAAACGCGGAGGTTCCGCGTTTTTTCTTTTTCGGGATGTCATCATGGAAGCCCTGGCACAAACAGTCACGATCACGCTGCCCGACGGCTCGACGAGAACGGTCCCGTCGGGAACGACGGTCCAGGAGATCGCGGCCGGCATCGGTCCGCGTCTGGCCAAGGACGCGCTCGGCGGCAAGCTCGACGGCCGGCTCGTCGATCTCGTCGACGCCCGTGCGCGCCGACGCGAAGGTCGAGATCGTGACGCCGCAGATCGCCCGAGGCCCTCGAGCTGTACCGCCACTCGACGGCGCACCTGACGGCCAACGCCGTCAAGCGCCTCTTCCCGACGGTCCAGATCGGCATCGGCCCGGCGATCGACAACGGCTACTACTACGACTTCAACCCCGAGCGCCCGTTCACGCCCGACGACCTGGCGGCGATCGAGGCGGAGATGCGGAAGATCGTCGCCGAAGACAACCGGATCGAGCGCTCCGAGATGTCCAAGGACGAGGCGATCCGGATCTTCGAGGGGCAGAAGGACGCCCTCAAGGTCGAGATCATCCGGGGCATCCCCGACGACAAGGTCTCCTGCTATCGGCAGAAAGACTTCATCGACCTCTGCCGCGGGCCGCACGTCCCGTCGACCGGCAAGCTCGGCGTCTTCAAGCTCACGCACACGGCCGGCGCGTACTGGAAGGGCGACGAGAAGAACCCGATGCTCCAGCGCATCTACGGCGCCTGCTTCCTGACGCAGAAGGAGCTCGACGCGCACCTGAAGCAGCAGGAGGAGGCGCGGGCCCGCGACCACCGCAAGCTCGGCCGGGAGCTCGACCTGGTCGCGTTCCACCCGTGGGCGCCCGCCTCGCCGTTCTTTCTGCCGAAGGGAACGGTCCTGTACAACGGCCTCCTCGAGATGCTGCGCGCCGAGTACCGCAAGCGGGGCTACGACGAGGTGGTGACGCCCCAGATCTTCGACGTCGAGCTCTTCAAGTCCTCCGGCCACTACGCGAACTACCGCGAGAACATGTTCTTCACGCACGTCGAGGAGCGGGAGTTCGGCGTCAAGCCGATGAACTGTCCCGGCCACTTCCTGCTCTTCCAGATGAGCCACTGGTCCTACCGCGACCTGCCGGTGCGCTTCGCCGACTTCGGGCGGCTGCACCGGTACGAGCTCTCGGGGGTGACCGCCGGGCTGACGCGCGTGCGCACCTTCTCGCAGGACGACGGGCACATCTTCACGCCCTTCGAAAAGATGGAGCCCGAGATCTTCGCTTTCCTGGAGTTCCTGGACTTCGTCTACGGCGTCTTCGGCCTGACCGACGTCGAGATCTCGCTGGGTCTTCGGCCGGAGAAGCGGATCGGCACCGACGAGCAGTGGAGCCGCGCCGAGGCCGCGCTCGACGCCTCGATGAAGAAGACGGGCCGCCCGTACACGGTCACGCCCGGCGACGGCGCGTTCTACGGCCCCAAGATCGACTTCCGCGTCAAGGACGCGATCGGCCGGCCGTGGCAGCTCGGCACGATCCAGTGCGACTTCGCGCAGCCCGAGAACTTCGACCTGACCTACATCGGCGAGGACGGCAAGGCCCACCGGCCGGTCGTCCTCCACCGCGCGATCCTCGGCTCGCTCGAGCGCTTCCTCGGCATCCTGATCGAGCACACCGGCGGGAACTTCCCGTTCTGGATCGCGCCCGTGCAGGCGGTCGTGATCCCGGTGTCCGACCGCTTCGCCGAGACGGGCCGGGCGTACGCCGCGCGGCTGTCCGAGGCGGGCCTGCGGGTCGAGCTCGACGACCGCAACGAGAAGCTCGGAGCCCGGATCCGCAAGGCCGAGCTCCAGAAGGTCCCCTGCATGCTGGTCGTCGGCGAGAAGGAGGCCGCGTCCGGAGCGGTCGCGGTCCGCCTGCGGCACGGCGGGGACGCCGGTACGATGTCCCTCGAGGATTTCCTGGCGGCCGCGCGGTCCGCGGTCGCCTCCCGGAGACCGGAACTGATTTCGGAGGTGAAAGATCGATAAGAAGAGCATTCGGGTCAACGAGCAGATCCGCTGGAAGGAAGTCCGGCTGATCGGGGCGGAAGGCGAGGCGGTCGGCGTCGTGACGATGTCGGACGCGCTCCAGAAAGCGCGCGAGGCGGGGCTCGACCTCGTCGAGATCGCGCCCACGGCGCAGCCGCCCGTCTGCCGGATCATGAACTTCGGCAAGTTCATCTACCAGCAGAAGAAGAAGCAGCAGGACTCCAAGAAGAAGCAGAAGACGACCCAGGTCAAGGAAGTGAAGTTCCGGCCGAACATCGACGACCACGACTACGACTTCAAGATGAAGAACATCCTCAAGTTCCTGTCCCACGGCGACAAGGTCAAGGCCACGGTGCAGTTCCGCGGGCGCGAGATGGCGCGGCGCGAGAACGGCCAGAAGGTGCTCGACCGCCTGCTCAAGGACCTCGAGGGCAAGGCCATCGCCGAGTCGCGCTCCGAGATGCTGGGCAACCGCCTCTACCAGATCCTGTCGCCGGTCAAACACGAAAAGGCAACCACCAAGGCCGCGGTCTGACGCGCGCCGATGCGGAGATAACGATGCCGAAGCTGAAGACTCATCGCGGGGCCGCGAAGCGGTTCAAGAAGACCGCCACCGGCAAGTTCAAGCGGGCGAAGGCCTTCAAGAGCCACATCCTGACGAAGAAGGCCGCCGGCCGGAAGCGCGGGCTCGCCAAGTCGACCACCGTTTCCGCCGCCGACATCAAGGGCGTGCGGGAAATGCTGCCCTACGCCTGATGTTCTGTCACCGAGGTCTTGATGGCGGCGGCACACTGTGCGATCCGTTGGGCGGCTCCTGGCCCTGCGGACATGCGAGGTCGTTGTCGATGCGCCGAGAGGTTGACAGCGTTCCCGTTACAAGACACTAGCCTGCCGGGAATCCCGGACACACGCAGAGGAGAGAGACCATGCCCAGAGTCAAACGAGGACCCAAGAGGAAGAACAAGCGTTCCAAGACCCTGGCCCTGGCCAAGGGCTACTACGGAACGAAGTCCAAGTCGTACCGGATGGCGAAGCTCCAGGTGGAGAAGTCGCTCGTCTACGCCTACCGCGACCGCAAGGCGAAGAAGCGCGACTTCCGCGGGCTGTGGATCATCCGGATCAACGCGGCCGCGCGCGAGCACGAGATCTCGTACTCGAAACTGGTCGACGGCCTCAAGAAAGCCGGCAGCGAGATCAACCGGAAGATGCTCGCCGAGCTCGCCGCCTCGGACCCCGCCGCCTTCGGGCACCTGGTGGGCGTCGCCAAGCAGGCGCTGAAGATCGCCTAGGGACGGATCGCCGGACGTGGCGCAGGACCCAATCGAAGACCTGCTGCGCTCCTTTCGCGAGGAGAGCGGTGCGGGTGCGTCTTCGCGCGCCGATTTCGAGCGCCTGAAGGGGCGCTACCTCGGCCGCGAGAAGGGGCTGCTGCCCGCGCTCTTCGGGAAGCTGAAGGGCCTGCCGGCCGCGGAGCGCGCGTCCTTCGGGCAGCGCTTGAACGCGGCGAAGGTCGAAATCGAGGAAGCCGTCGGGCGCCTGGCGCAGGCGCTCGAGGCGCGCGAGGCCGCCGAGCGCGACCGCGCCGCCGCCGTCGACGTCACGCTGCCCGGGCGCCGCCCGCGCGCGGGGGGGCTGCACCCGATCACGATCGTTCGCCGTCAGATCGAGGACATCTTCCTGCGGATGGGCTACTCGATCGCCGACGGCCCGGAGGTCGAAAACGACTTCCACAACTTCGAGGCGCTGAACTTCCCGCCGGACCACCCGGCGCGGGACACGCAGGACACGCTGCTGATCGACCGGAAGGCCGTCTCGCCCCTGCTGCTGCGCACGCACACCTCGCCCGTCCAGATCCGCGAGATGCGGCAACACGGCGCGCCGCTGCGCATCCTCGTGCCCGGGCGCGTCTACCGCAAGGACGAGGTCGACGCCACGCACTCGCCGGTCTTCCACCAGGTCGAGGGCCTGGTCGTGGACAAGGGGATCTCGATGGCGGACCTGAAGGGAACGGTCTCCGTCTTTCTCGAGGAGCTCTTCGGGAAAGGCACCCGGACGCGTTTCATCCCGACCTTCTTTCCCTTCGTCGAGCCGGGCGTGGACGTGGCGATGAGCTGCATCTTCTGCGCGGGGAGCGGCTGCGCCAAGTGCAAGGGCTCCGGCTGGATCGAGATCATGGGCGCGGGCATGGTGCATCCGCGCGTGCTCCAGGGCGTCGCGATCGACCCCGAAGAGTACACGGGCTTCGCCTTCGGCCTGGGGATCGACCGCGTGGCCCTGCTCAAGTACGGGTTTCCGGACCTGCGCCTCCTCTTCGAGGGCGACGAACGGTTCCTCCGCCAGTTTTCGGGGCTCGCATGAAGTTCTCGCTCGAGTGGCTGGACGACTTCGTCGACACGGCCGCGGCCGGCGGCGCGGAGGGCGTCCGGCGGCTGCTCGACCAGGCGGGCATTCCCGTCGAATCGATCGGCGCCGCGGGCGCGGACACGGTCCTCGACGCGGAGATCACGCCGAATCGCCCGGACGCGATGGGCCACCAGGGGCTCGCGCGCGAGATCGCGGCGATGGCGGGTCTTCCCCCGCGGGACATCGCGAGCCGCTACGCGGAGCCGGCGGCGGAGGGCGAGTCGACGGAGCAGCTCACCTCGATCGTCAACCAGGTTCCCCGGCTCTGCCGGCGCTTCGGGGCCCGCCTCATCCGCGGCGTCGCGAACGGCCCGGCGGGAGACCTCGTCCGCCGCAGGCTCGCCGCGATCGGCGCGAAGTCGATCTCGGCCGCGGTCGACGCCACGAACTACGTGCTGTGGGACACCGGGCAGCCGCTCCACGCCTTCGACTACGACAAGCTGGCGGGGGGCCTGCTGATCGTCCGGAAGGCCGCGCGCGGCGAGAAGCTCGTCACCCTCGACGGCGTCGAGCGCAAGCTCGAGCCGTCGGACGTGGTCGTCGCCGACGGCGCGCGCGCGATCTCGCTCGCCGGGATCATGGGCGGGTTCGACACGGCGGTGACGGCGGAGACGAAGAACGTGCTGCTCGAGGCCGCGTGGTGGGACCCCGTCACGGTCCGCAAGACCGCCCGGCGCCTCGGGATGCACACCGACGCCTCGCACCGCTTCGAGCGTGGCGCCGACCACGACGCGATCCCGGGGGCGCTCGCCCTGGCGGCGCGTCTGCTCGTCGAGGCCGCCGGCGGGACCGTTGCGCCGGGTCTCCTCGACGGTCACGGGGCGCCGCTTCGCGTCCGCAAGACGGCGCTGCGCCTCGCGCGCCTGCGCATGCTCTCGGGCGACGGCCGGCTCAACCTCGACTTCGCCGAGCAGGCCCTCGGCCGTCTCGGCTTTCAGACGGAACGCCGCGGCAAGCGCCTCGCCGTCTCGATTCCCCTCTTCCGGGGCGACGTGCGCCGCGAGGACGACCTCGTCGAGGAAGTCCTGCGCGTCTACGGCTACGACCGGCTGCCGTCGCGCCTGCCGCCCTCGTCGGGGCCCGGGGTCTACAACGAGCCCCGGCGCCAGGCCGAGGAGCGGCTGGCGGACGACGCCGCGGCGTCGGGCCTCTTCGAAACGGTCAACACCCCGTTCGTCGACCGCGACGCCGACGAGTCGGCCTGGGGCGACTGGCTGCGCCTGACCGAGACGGCCCTCGAGCCGCTCTCGATCCTCAACCCGCTCGACGCCTCGCGGCACCACCTGCGGGCCACGCTCCTGCCGGGGCTCCTCGACGCCGTCTCGCGGAACCTTCGCCACGGGGCCCCGGGCGTCGGGCTCTTCGAGGTCGGGCGCGCCTTCGGGGCCGCGGGGCAATCCGACCGGCCCGAGTCCTACGAGTCGCGCCGGTTCGCCTTCGCGGTCGCCGGGGAGCAGCGTCCCCACTGGAGCGTTCCCGAGGATGCTGCGGTCGGCCGACTTCTTCGACGCCAAGGGTCTCGTCGAACGCCTCGTTTCGCCGTGGATCGCGCCCTCGGACCTGTCGTGGAAGCCCGTTTCGATCATGGGCTTCACGCCGCGCGCGGCGGCGACGGCCCACACCCGCGAGGGCGGAATCGTGGCGGTCGCGGGCCACGTGTCGGGCGAGGAGCGCGAGCGCCGGGACCTCGGCGTGCCGGTCTTCGCGGGCGAGATCGTCGTCGACGCCCTTCCGCTCGACCGGCCGCGCCTTCGCGTTCGAGGCGTTCTCGTCGCTGCCGCCGATCGACGGCCGACCTCTCCTTCGCGCAGTCGCGCGAGCTCTCGTGGGAGACGATCGAGGCCTTCGTGCGAGGGCAGGGTCTCGCCGACCTCGAGTCGCTCCGGTGCCTCGATCGCTACGAGGGCCGCGGGGTTCCCGCCGGCCGGGTCAAGACGACGCTCCGGCTCACGTTTCGCTCGAAGGAAAAGACGCTCTCGCAGGAAGACGTCAATCGCCGGGTCCAGGGCCTGGCGGAGGAGCTTCGCAAGAAGCTCGAAGTCACGTTCGCTTAGCGAAGGAAAGTGGAGAGCATGGACACGACCAGAGTCTTCGACACGCTGGACAAGAAGATCGAGCGGCTGCTCGCCCGTCTCAAGTCGCTCGAGTCCGAGAACGAAAAGCTCAAGGCCGACCTCGCCGCCGCGCGCAAGGCCGAGAAGGACGCGGGCGATTCCCGGGGAGCGGTCGAGAAGCTCGAGCGGGAGCAGGACCTGGTGCGCGAGCGGCTCGAGAAGCTCATCCAGGCGCTCGAGGCGGCCGAGGAAAAGAAGTCTTAGCCCGCCCGCAAGTTACGGCTAAAGCATTGACGGCTCTGACTCAAACGCACTAGACTCGCCGGGGAAAGGAGTCAGTGTCTCGATGGACAAGCGGGGCAGCGTGACTCAAGTCGAAATTTTCGGGCAGACGTACAGCGTCCGCGCGGAAGGAGACAGCGGCTACATTCACGACCTGGCCCGTTTCGTCGATTCCCGAATGAAAGAAGTGGCAGAGCGGACGGCGACGGTGGACACGACGAAGATCGCCATCCTGGCCGCCCTGAACATTTCGGACGATCTTCACCAAACGGAAAAACGCAGACAGGGCGACCCGACGGACGCCAGAGCCCGTGCGGAGCGCCTGATTCGAAAACTGGACGACGCCCTGGGCGCCTAGACGGCGAGGCGTCGGCACCCCGACCCGAGGTCGGGGCACACGAAGGATTACGAGTGGTCTTGAGGATGGCCTGGGTCTCATCCGTGCATAAGCCTCGTCGGAAGAGTCGCTTCCGTCCCATCGTGTAGCCGACGCTCGTCTCGCGGCGCCCCCGGGCTTTTTGGGGGGCGGAATGAACACATCGATTGCGATGGTGATCGGGGTGGCCTTCGTGGCCGCCGTGGTCGTGATCGCCGTCGCCTACTCGCTCCTTCGGCGCAAGGTCGAGGGCGAGCGGGCGGGGATCCGCAACGAGGCCGAGAAGGCCCTGGCCGAGGCCAAGCGCCAGGCCGAGTCGCGGGTCCGCGAGGCGGACATCGAGGCCAAGGAAAAGGTCCTCGCGGCGCGGGCCGAGTTCGACAAGACGGTCCAGGCCCGCCGCCAGGAGATCGCCGCCCTCGAAAAGCGGGTCCAGCAGAAGGAAGAGAACCTCGACCGCAAGCTGACCCAGCAGGAGCGCAAGGAAGAGGAGTACTCCCGCAAGGAAAAGGCGGTCGCCGACCAGCAGAAGAAGCTCGAGGACAAGGAAGCCGAGGTCCAGGCGGTCGTCGACGAGCAGCAGCAAGCGCCTCGAGCAGATCTCGGGCCTGACCGCCGTCGACGCCAAGCGGGACCTGGTCAAGTCGGTCGAGAACGAGGCCCGCCTCGAGTCGGCCGGCCTGATCCGCCGGATCGAGGAGGAGGCCAACGAGCAGGCGACGCAGAAGGCGCGCCGGATCATCGGCATGGCCATCCAGCGCCTGGCCTCCGACACCGTCGTCGAGGCCACGGTCTCGGTCGTCGAGCTGCCGTCGGACGACCTGAAGGGCCGCATCATCGGCCGCGAGGGCCGCAACATCCGGGCGCTCGAGGCGGCGACCGGCGTCGACCTGATCATCGACGACACGCCGGAGGCGATCGTCATCTCGGCCTTCGAGCCGCTGCGCCGCGAGGTGGCCCGGCACGCCCTCGAGAAGCTCATCGTCGACGGCCGCATCCACCCGGCGCGCATCGAGGAGGTCGTCGAGAAGGTCCGCTCCGAGCTCTGGGAGAAGATCCGGCAGGAGGGCGAGGCCACGGCCCTCGAGTTCGGCATCCCGGACCTCCATCCCGAGCTCATCAAGATGCTCGGCCGCCTGAAGTACCGGACCTCCTACGGCCAGAACGTGCTCCAGCACTCCAAGGAGGTCGGCTGGCTCGCCATGAACATGGCCGCCGAGCTCGGCGCCAACGTCGAGGTCGTCCGGCGCGCGGGGCTGCTCCACGACATCGGCAAGGCGATCGACCGCGAGATGGAGGGCACGCACCTCGAGCTCGGCCGCGAGGTCCTGAAGAAGTTCGGCGAGTCCAACGAGGTCATCCACGCGATGGAGTGCCACCACGGGGACTACGAGCCGCGCTCGCTCGAGGCGGTGCTCGTCAACGGCGCCGACGCCCTCTCGGCCGCGCGGCCCGGGGCGCGCCGCGAGATCCTCGAGACCTACGTCAAGCGCCTCGAGAAGCTCGAGCACATCGCCGACGGCTTCAAGGGCGTGCAGAAGGCCTTCGCGATCCAGGCGGGACGGGAGCTGCGCATCGTGGTCGAGGCCAACCGCGTCACCGACGACGAGGCCCTGTGGCTCTCGCGCGACGTGGCCAAGAAGATCGAGGCCGAGCTGCAGTACCCGGGCCAGATCAAGGTGACGGTGATCCGGGAGACGCGCGCCGTCGAGTACGCGCGGTGATGCGGTAGCCCATGAACATCCTCTTCGTCGGCGACGTCGTCGGCGCCCCCGGCCGCCGCGCGCTCGTCGACGCGCTCGAGGGCGTGATCGACCGCCACAAGATCGACTTCACGATCGTCAACGTCGAGAACGCGGCGGGCGGCTTCGGCCTGACCGTCGAGCTCTTCGAGGAGCTCTCGAAGATGCCGATCGACGTCTTCTCCTCGGGCAACCACATCTGGGACAAGAAGGAGATCTACGACACGATGAACCGGTCCGACCGGCTCCTTCGCGCCCGCCAACTACCCGCCCGGGCAACCCCGGGCGCGGCTGGACCGTGCAGTCGACGGCCGGCGGGATCCCGGTCGGCGTCCTGAACCTCCAGGGGCAGGTCTTCATGCCGGCCAACGCGGACTCGCCCTTCCGGGTGCGCCGACGAGGAGCTCGCGCGCGCCGGCGACGTGAAGGTCATCTTCGTCGACATGCACGCCGAGGCGACCTCGGAGAAGGCCGCGATCGGCTGGTACCTCGACGGCCGGGTCTCGGCCGTCGTCGGCACGCACACCCACGTTCCGACCGCCGACGAGACCATCCGGCCCGGGGGCACGGCGTACCTCTCGGACGCCGGCATGACCGGGGCCTACGAGGGCATCATCGGCTTCTCGAAGGACCGCATCATCGAGAAGTTCCTGTCGCAGACCCCGCGCTCCTTCGAGACCGCGAAGAAGGACATCCGCCTGTCCGGCGCCGTGATCGACGTCGACGAGGCGACGGGCAAGGCGCGCAAGATCGAACGCGTGCAGGTGCGGGTCGATTGAGCCGAAAAACCGGGGGGTCAGGTCTCGATTTTTCGGATTCCCGACCCGGCCCCGACTTCCGAACGATCCCGACCTGACCCCATGCGGCCCGCCCTCACGGCCATCGTGTCGATCCGGCGGCCCTCGACGGGCCGGACGGGAGCGAAGAGCAGGCGTTCCGCTCGAGGAACCGGATGGCAGCCAGCACTCCAGCCGCCTCGACGCGCGATCGTCACGACCCTCAACGAGGAGGTCAACCTCCGCGAGTGCCTCGAGAGCCTCGCCTTCGCCGACGAGATCCTGCTCGTCGACTCCTTCTCCACCGACCGGACGATCGAGATCGCGCGGTCGTTTCCGAAGGTGAAGGTCGTCCAGCGCGAGTACTTCGGCTCGGCGGCCCAGAAGAACTGGGCGATGGACCAGGTGACGACGCCGTGGCTCCTGATCATCGACGCCGACGAGCGCGTGCCCGGACGCGCTCGCGAAGGAGATCCTCGCGCTCCTCGAGAAGGGCCCCGAGGCGAAGGCGTACTTCCTCCGCCGGCAGAACGTCTTCCTCGACCGGATCATCCGGCACTCCGGATGGTCGACGGACAAGGTCGTGCGGCTGATGGAGCGCGGGGCGGCGCGGTATCCGAACCGCCGCGTCCACGCCGACCTCGATCCGGCCGGGAGCGACGCCGACGCTGCTCGCGCCGATGCTCCACTACACCTGCCGCTCCCTCGGGCAGTACCTGGAGAAGCTCCACCGCTACGCGGCCTGGGGCGCGGCCGACGCCTACCGGGCCGGGCGGCGGGCCGGGGCGGTCGAGCTCTTCTTCCGGCCCTGCCTGGCGTTTCTTCCGGATGTACGTGGTCCAGGCCGGGTTTCTCGACGGCCGCCACGGCCTCGTCCTCTGCGGCCTGCAGGCCTGGAGCGTGTTTCTCAAGTGGGCGAAGGTCTGGGAATGGGACCGCTTCCGGCGAAATGGCTGGCCGGTCGAGCTTCCGGCGTACGATGACTCCCCGGAGACGTGGGAGGGGAAGTCGTGAGCGCCATCACGGGGACTGCTCAAGATGATGTGGAGGAGGCCGGCCATGCGGAACGTCGGAGAGAAAGCCCCGGGATTCACGGTTCGGGACCACACGGGGGCGACGCGCTCGCTGTCGGACTATCTCGGAAAGACCGTCGTCCTCTGGTTCTACCCGAAGGCGGACACCCCCGGCTGAACGATCGAGGGTTGCGGGTTCCGCGACCTCTATAGCGAGTTCCAGAAGAAGAACGCCGAGATCCTGGGCGTATCGTTCGACACGGTCGAGGAGAACGCGGCGTTCGCGAAGAAGTTCGAGTACCCGTTCCCGCTCCTGTGCGACGTGAAGCGCGAGATCGGGATCGCCTACGGCGCCGCGGACTGCTCCGACGGCCGAGTACGCGAGCCGCATCACCTACGTGATCGACCCGCAGGGAAAGATCGCGCAGGCGCACCCGAAGGTGTCGGTCAAGACGCACCCGAAGGAGATCCTGGCGTCGATCTGATCAGCGGCCGCCGGCGAAGAGCATGTACGTGCCGACGTCGAGGCGGGGGTACCCGGGCTCGATCTGCCTGGGAAACCGCAGGGCGAGCTCGAACGGCCGCATCCAGTCGGCGTAGGCCTCGACGGGACGCCCCACCGTGAGGCCGGCGTCCGGATTCTGCGGGTCGCCGGAGACGAGCGAAGGATCGGTCTCCTCGACGAGGAGAACGGACCCGGGGGACGCGATCCGCTTCAGCTCCTCGACGACCGCTTTCGCGTCGGCGTCGCCGAGGTGCTGGAGGACGGTGAAGGTCATGGCGAAATCGAAGCCGGCCGTGGGCGCGGGAAGCGCGAGCAGCGTGTCCACGCTCCGGAACGCGATCCCCGGCAGCAGACGCGTCGCCTCGGCGACGAGCGCGGGCTCCCGCTCGAAGCCTACGACGGCGGACGCGAACTCCGAGAGGACCATCGTCAGGCGCCCGTAGCCGCACCCGACGTCGGCCGCGCGCCGCAGACGACACAGCGCCGAGGCGGCGGTCAGGCACCGCCGGACGTCGCGCTGCTCGAGGTAGTTGCGCAGGCCGGCGGCAGGTCCCCCCGTGTCCGAGACCTCGGGGACCTTCCAGAGGTGTCGCTCCATGCTAGCCGCCGATTGTGGCGTAGAACTCGCGCGCGGCCACTGCGAATGCGGCGCCCCGGAACGCGAGCGCCCGCTGCCGCCCCGCCGCCCCCATGCGCTCCCGCAGAGCCGCATCGCGGCGAAGACGCTCGAGCGCCCCGGCCAGCGCGGTCACGTCCGCGGGGACGAAGCCCTCGACGCCGTCGGTCAGAAGGTCGCGCACGCCGGGCACCTCCAGCGCGACGATCGGGACTCCCGTCGCCATCGCCTCGAGGATCGCCCGCTGGCCCTGCTGGCTGCCGGACGCGGTGAAGAGAAAGACGTCCATGGCGCGATAGAAGAGCGGGAGCGGCTCGTCCTGGTATCCCGCCCAGAGGTTTCGCTCGGACGTTCCGAGCCGGGCCGCGAGCGCTTCGAGCGCCGGCCGATGCTCGCCCTTGCCGATGTTGAGGAGGACGCCTCCGGGCAGCGACGCCATGGCGGCGATCGCCTCCTCGTGCCCGCGTCCGGGCGCCAGCTTTCCGACGGTCCCGGCGACGAAGGCCCCGGCGGGGATCGGCGCCGTGCCGGGGAGGGCGGCCGGCCGCGGTCCCGGCGCGAAGGCCGCGGTGTCGACGACCGGCAGGTGAACGGGCCCTGGAGCGCCCAAGGCGCGCGCGATCTCCGTGTTGCCGAACGCGAAGGCATCGGTGCGGGCGAAGAGCGCCCGCGTGAACGCGCCGCGGCGGACGTGGCGCAGATGGTGGATCGTCCGGGCCAGCCGCGCCGGGGTTCCGCGGCGGGCGAGGGCGGCCAGGGCGTGGTCGTGCGTCAGGTGCGCGTGGACGATGTCGAACCGCTCCCGCAGGAGCGTCTCGTGGAGCGACCGCGTATCGTGCGGAATGCCCGCGGGGCCGTGCGTGCGGGAGAGAAGCGTCCGCGCCCAGCCGGCGGGGAGCAGGCGTTTCTCGAGGTTGTGGCCGCCGACGAAGGCGAACTGCGCCTCCAGGCCGGAGTCGACGAGGGCCCGGGTCCAGTCGGCGACGACGGCCGCCACACCGGTCCACTTCTCGCCGGCGACGACGTTGAGGATGCGCACGGGCCGTAGTCTGCCACCGTCGCTTGCGCGGTCGGGGGCGAACCTCCCACCGGTATACTCCCGGCCGAGAGGATCATCATGGCCGTCGACCCGGAGCTGCTCGCGATTCTGGTCTGTCCGAAGACGAAGGGGCCGCTCGAGCTCGTCGAGCTCAAGGACGCGACCCGCAAGGCGCTCGTCGACAAGTACCGGGAGAAGTTCCGGGACGAGGAGCCGGTCGTGACGCAGGGCCTCTACTCGAAGCAGGCCGACCTGGTGTACCCGATCGTCTCGGACATCCCGGTGATGCTGATCGACGAGGCGCTCCCCGGTTCGGAGGCGGCGGGGCGCTAGCCGTAAGTGGCGTATCGAAAAGCGGCGTTCGCGCTCCTCGTCCTCTTCGCCTTTCTCACCCCGGTCATCTCCGCCGCCTACGTCGTCTCGGGCCTGCTGCTCGTCGCCTGGACCGCGTCGCTCATCCGCGAGCGGCGTTTTCCCGACAGTCTCCGGTCGCCGTTCACGTATCTCGCCGGGCTCTTCGCGCTCCTGACGGCGGCCTCGGCGGTCTTCTCCCGGGATCCGTCGGTGAGCGCCCGGCACCTGCCCGGCCTCGCGCTGCTGCTTCTCGTTCCCGTCGCCATGGACCTCGTCGACGACCTCGGCCGCGCCCGGACTCTGTCTCTCGCCCTGGCGGCCGCGGGCACGGCGCTCGCCCTGCTCGGGATCTGGCAGTTCGTCAACGGCGGCGACGACCTGCAGAACCGCATTCGCGGGACGCTCTCCCACTACATGACGTTCTCGGGGCTGGCGACGATCGCCGCCGGGCTCCTGCTCGGGCAGGCGCTCGAGGCGAGGGGCCGGTGGAGGTTCGTGGGCTTGCTTGCGATCGTCCCGCTCGCCGCGGTTCTCCTGACCTATACGCGCGGCGCCTACGTCGGCATCAGCGCCGCCGTCCTGCTGTACCTGGTCGTCCGCCGGCCGCGCGGGCTCCTGCTGCTGGCGCCGGCGCTCGTCGCGGTCTTTCTGCTGGCGCCGCCCGAGATCCGCGGCCGGATCCGGTCGATCGGGGACCTGTCGGATCGCACCAACCGCGACCGCATCGCGATGCTGCGGGCGGGCGCGCGCATCGTGCGCGACCATCCGATCTTCGGTCTCGGACCGGACATGGTCAAGCCGTACTACCCGCTGTACCGGGACGCGGACGCGCCGCGCTGGACGGTGCCGCACCTGCACAACAACGTTGCGCAGATCGCGGCGGCGAGCGGCATCTTCGCGGCCGGCGTGTACGCGGCCTGGGTCCTGCTCTTTCTCGCGCGAGCGGTCGCGCGGCTTCGCCGGGAGGCCCGGCCGGAAGCGGCCGCGGTGTGGGCCGGAGCGCTGCTCGCCGGGGCGGCGATCGCCGTCGCGGGCCTCTTCGAGTACAACTTCGGGGACACCGAGGTCGAGATGGCCACGCTGCTCGTCTTCGCGCTGCCGTTTTCGCGGGCTGCCGGGCGCCCGCCCGATTAGAATCGCCGCGATGTCCTCCCGTCCCGTTCCGGCCCCGTCCCCGGCGCCGCCGAAGCCGTACACGGTCTCGCAGCTCCTGGGCGAGGTCGCGGCGGTCCTGCGGACGACCTGGCGGGACGTGTCCGTCGTCGGCGAGATCGGCCGCTTCGACCTGCGCGGCGGCCACGGCTACTTCACGCTCAAGGACGACGCCGCCGCGCTGCCGGCGATCATCTTCGCGTCCGACCTGAAGCGCGTCCCGTTCCGGATGGAGCCGGGGCTCGAGGTCGTCGTGCGCGGGTCGCTCGATCTCTACGCGCCCCAGGGCAAGTTCCAGATCAAGGCCTTCGCGGTCGAGCCGGTGGGCCGCGGCGCGCTCCAGCTCGCCTTCGAGCAGCTCAAGGCCAGGCTCGAGGCCGAGGGGCTCTTCGCCCCCGAGAGGAAGCGCCCGATCCCGAAGCTGCCGCGGTCGATCGCGGTCGTCACGTCGCCCTCGGGCGCCGTCGTCCGGGACATCCTCCACGTGCTGTCGCGCCGCTTCGAGGGGATCGCGATCACGATCTACCCGGTGCGGGTCCAGGGCGATCTCGCGGCGGCCGAGATCGTCGCCGCGATCCGGCACCTGAACCGCCGAGGCGGCTTCGACGTGCTGATCCTCGCCCGCGGCGGCGGCTCGCCGGAGGACCTCGCGCCCTTCAACGCCGAGTCGGTGGCGCGCGCGCTCGCGGCCTCGGCGATCCCGACGATCTCGGGCGTCGGGCACGAGACGGACTGGACGATCTGCGATCTCGTGGCGGACCTGCGGGCGCCGACCCCCTCGGCCGCCGCGGAGCTCGTCGTCGAGCGCAAGGACGAGATCGCCCGGCGCGTCGCGCACGGCCGGATGCGCGTGCTCTCGGGCATGCAGTCGCGGCTCGCGCTCGCGCGGGCGCAGCTCCAGGGGCTTGGACGGTCGGATGCGCTCGCCGGGTTTCCGAGGCGGGTCGCGGAGCTGTCGGGACGGGTCGCGCAGGGCCGCGAGGCCCTGGTGGCCTGCCTCGAGCGCCGGCCGGCGGAGTACGCCGCGCGCCTGTCGAAGGCTCGGCGGGTCCTGCAGGACTTTCGGCGCGTGGCCGAGCTCGCGCCGGCGGCGCGATGCGGCCGCGGCGGCCCGGGCGATGCTCGCCGAGCGTTTCGCGCGCGTCGGCGAGCGCCGCCGGGCGCGGCTCTCCGCGCTCGTGTCGCGCCTCGAGGCCCTGAGCCCGCTCGCCGTCCTCGCGCGCGGCTTCGCCGTCGTCTGGCGCGAGGGCGCCGCGGCGCCGCTGACCTCGGCCGCGGGTGTGGAGAACGGAGAGAAGATCCGCGTGCGGCTCCACGAAGGTGAGCTTCACGCCGTCGTGCGGCGGGGCGGCCGGGCCGCGGACCCGGGCCCGCTCTTTCGCGGAACCGAGGAGGATTCGTGACGTCGCGTGTCAAGAAGGATCGCAGCTTCGAGGAGGCCCTGGCGCGCCTCGAGTCGATCGTGGCCGAGCTCGAGGGCGAGGAGCGCGGGCTCGAGAAACAGTTCGCGCTCTTCCAGGAGGGCATGGAGCTCGCGCGCTTCTGCGACCGCAAGCTCTCGGAGGTCGAGAAGTCGGTGGAGATCGTGCTGAAGGAATCGGCCGAGGAATGGAAGACGGAGCCCTTCGAGCCGGCCGCGGACGAAGAGAACGATGACGAGCGGGACTGAAGCGGCCGCGAAGGACGTCGCGGGCTACCTCGCGAGGCGGCGCGAGGACGTCGACCGGGCGCTCGAGCGTCTCCTGCCGGGCACGGACGTCTGGCCCGAGCACCTCCACCGCGCGATCCGCCACTCGGTCTTCGCCGGCGGCAAGCGGCTTCGGCCGATCCTGTGCCTGACGGCCGGCGAGGTGCTCGGAGCCCGGACCGAGGACCTGATCGAGGCGGCCTGCGGCCTGGAGATGATCCACACGTACTCGCTCATCCACGACGACCTTCCGGCCCTCGACAACGACGACCTGCGCCGCGGCGTTCCGACCTGCCACGTCGTCTTCGGCGAAGCGACGGCCATCCTCGCGGGCGACGCCCTGCTGACCCACGGCCTCGGCGTCTTCGCCGCCTACCCGAAGGGCGAGCGGTTCGCCGCGGCCAAGGTGCGCGTGCTCGAGACGGTCGTCGAGGCCATCGGGACGCAGGGCATGATCGGCGGCCAGGCGGCGGACCTCGAGGCCGAGAAGGAGACCGCGCCGACGGCCGAGCTCGTCGTCGAAGATCCACGAGAACAAGACCGGCCGCCTGATCCGTGCCTCGCTCTCGGCCGGGGCGATCCTCGCCGGCGCCGACGAGGCGACCCTCGAGCGCATCGACCTCTACGGCAAGAAGATCGGCCTCGCGTTCCAGATCAAGGACGACCTGCTCGACGTCGAGTCGGACGCGGCGACCCTCGGCAAGGCGGCCGGACAAGGACTCGGCCGCGGGAAAGGCGACGTTCCCGGGGATCTGGGGGGTCGAGCGGTCGAAGCAGATCCTGGCCGAGAACGTCGAGGACGCCGTCGCGACGGCCTCGGCCCTGCCGGGCGGCGGGGGGGTGCTGCCGGAGCTGGCGCGTTTCGTCGGGAATCGGAAGTCGTGAGCCATGTCACCGGCTTCCGGACCGGCTGGTTCCTCACGGCGGCATTCTTTTCACTTCTGGCCGCGGGCTTCCGAGGCGGAGGGCCCATCGAAGTGTCACTCGGACAGTCCTTTGCTCTGAAGCACGGGGAGCAGGCCTCGATCGCCAGCGAGAAGGTGGTGCTCCGCTTCGTCTCCGTCCTCGAGGACTCGCGTTGTCCGAAAGGTGAGCAGTGCATCGTCGCCGGGAAGGCGCGTGTCGCTCTGGAGATCTCCGTCGGAGGGCGGCGCCCGCCGCGGTCGAGCTCGGGACTTCCGACGGGTTCGGAGAAACGGATGTCGAGGGATTCCAGATCACACTCGTCGGCCTGCAGCCGTACCCGGTTTCGGGCCGCCAGATTCTCCCCGAAGAATATGTGGCAACTCTGATCCTCCGTCGGCTATAGACTCCGCCAATAAGTCTCCGAAGGTGTTCCGGTGGGCGGAGTTCTTTTTTGGAACGGAGGTTTCGAGATGAGAAAAGTGGGTACCCTCGTATCGAGTCTCGCCTTCGTCCTCCTTCTTGCCGGCCCGGGCTCTGCCCAGGCTGCCGAGAAAGAGAACGGAAAACGCAAGGGTCTGGATCCGGCCGGCGTCGAGCGCCTCAGGGAGAAGACGGGCGGCAAGGCGCGCGTCAGCATCTCTCCGGCGACCGGCGCGGCGCGCTTCGTGAGCATGGAAGCGGGCTTTCGCGGCGACCTGATGAGCGAGGTCACGGGCTCGGCTCGTCAGAAGGCCCGGGCGTTCTTCCATGACTACGCCGGGATGCTCGGTCTTCGCGACGTCGACGCCGAGATCACGCTGTCGGGCGAGCGCACCGACAAGCTCGGCGACCGCCACCTGACCTTCGACCAGTCCTATCGCGGCGTGCCCGTCTTCGCCGGCCTCGTCCGCGCTCACCTCTCGAGCGACGGGCGGCTGGTCGCGGTCAACGGCAACGTCATTCCGGGGATTCGCGTCAACCCCAACCCGACGCGCAGCGCCGCGGACGCGGCGGCGATGGCGATCGCCCTGGTTTCCGGCGAGAACGAGGGCCGCGAGGTCTACGCCCGTTCGGGCGTCCTGACCGTCTACCGCACCGGCCTCGCGCGCGGGATCGACGGCGAGAGCTACCTGACCTGGCAGATCGAGGTCGGCAACGGCTCGGACATCCGCGAGTTCCTCTTCATGAATGCCCACTCCGGCAAGGTCGTCGACCGCCTGCCGGGGATCATGGACGCGATGTCCCGCCGGGCCTACGACGGCCTGTTCCTGCCCAACGTGCCCCCGAGCTATCCGGCGTCGCCGTTCTGGGTCGAAGGCGATGCCTTTCCGACCGGCGATCGCCGAAGCCAACAACATGCTGATCGCGTCCGGAGGAAACGTACGATTTCTTCGACAACGCTTTCGGCCGCGACTCCTTCGACGCCGCCGGGGCGATCATGGACTCCATCTTCAACCGCGGCTACTGCTGCCCCAACGCCTCGTGGAACGGGACCTTCATCTCGTTCTGCAACGGCCTGACGACCGACGACGTCACGGCCCACGAGTGGGGCCACGCCTACACGCAGTACACGCACAACCTCATCTACGCCTGGCAGCCGGGCGCCCTGAACGAGTCGTACTCGGACATCTGGGGTGAGACGGTCGACCGCATCAACAACCGCGACGTGATCGGCAATTCGGCGACGGATCCGCTGCGCACCGGAGCGTCGACCTGCACGATCTACACGCAGCAGCCTCCGGTCATCACGATCAACTCGCCGGCGGCGATCGCCGGACCCAAGCTGGCGGGCACGGCGGCCTTCGGGCCGACGGTCTTCAGCCTGACGGACGACGTGGTCGTCGTTAACGACGGCGTGGGCGTCGGTGTTGATGGCTGCGAGACGCCTTTCGTCAATGCCGCGGCCCTGGCCGGGAAGATTGCCCTGGTCGACCGCGGGGTCTGCGGCTTCGCGGTCAAGATCGAAGAACGCCCAGCTCAACGGCGCGATCGGTGTGATCGTTGGCAACAACACGACGGGCATCGTCAACATGGGCGGCGCCGACCCGACGTTCGTCATCCCCGCGCTCTCGATCGGCCAGGCGGACGCCTCGGCGATCAAGGCCCAGGTCGGCACGGTCAACGCCACGCTCACGCGCATCGCGGGCACCGGGACCGATGCGTCCAGCCGCTGGCTCCTCGGCGAGGACGACACGGCGGTCGGCCTGACCGGCGCGCTGCGCGACATGTATGCGCCACCCTGTTACTTCAACCCCGGCAAGGTCTCCGACGCCTTCTACGGCTGCGGCACGGCGGACAACGGCGGCGTCCACAACAACTCGGGCGTTCCCAACCACGCGTTCGCTTTGATCGTCGACGGCGGGACCTACAACGGCCAGACGATCACCGGAATCGGCCTGACCAAGGCGGCGCACATCTACTTCCGCGCGGCGTCCGTGTATCAGCACTCGGCTTCCGACTTCGCCGATCACGCCGATGCGATCGAGCAGTCGGCGTCGGACCTGCTCGGCGTCAATCTGCCCGATCTCACGACCGGAGCGCCCGTCGGGTGAGATCCTCACGGCCGGCGACCTCGCCCAGATCCACAAGGCGATGCTCGCGGTCGAGATGCGCACTCCGCCGACGCAGTGCAACTTCCAGCCGCTTCTGGCTCAGACCCCGCCGGCCGACCCGGCCTGCGGCGCACTGACGGTCCAGCTCACGCTGCTCGAAGATGACTTCGAGGGCGACACGTCCGCCTGGGGTACGACCCACACCACCCCGAGCGCGAGCTTCACGGCCCGCGACTGGTCGGTCAGCAGCTCGCTGCCGGACAACCGCGCGGGAAGCGCCTTCTTCGGTCCCGATCCCAACATCGGCGACTGCGGTCCGCAGGACGAGTCCGGCGTGCTCCACCTGACGAGCCCGGAGATCGTTCTCCCGGCCGCAATCTCGGGCGGTCCCTACCTCACCTTCGAGCACTGGGTCGCGACCGAAGGCGGATTCGACGGCGGTCAGCTCCGGATCAGCGTCAACGGCGGCGCCTCCGTGCTGGTCCCGCAAGGCAACTTCATCTACAACGCGCACAATGCGATTCTCGTCTCGGCCGCCGCCGGGCAACACCAACCCGCAGGCGGGCCAGCGCGCCTGGTCCGGCTCGGACGGCGGATCGGTCGACGGCACCTGGGGTCGGTCGATCGTGAACCTGGCCGGCCTCGCCCTTCCCGGCGACACGATTCAGCTCATCTGGGACCTCGGCACCGACGGCTGCGGCGGGACCTTCGGCTGGTACGTCGACGACGTTCACGTCTACGACTGCGAGCCGGATGCCGACGGAGACGGCGTGCGCGACGCGGACGACCTCTGCGCCGCGAGCAATGTTCAGCCGATCGTGATCCTCGGCACGGGCAAGAAGTCCAACACGGGCGTGGCCAACCAGGTCCTGCCCGAGGGCTGCACGTTCATGGACAAGCTCCTGGCGTGCAAGGCGGCCGCGGGCAACCACGGTCAGTTCGTCAGCTGCGTCGCCGGTCTCACCAACGACTGGGTGGCACAGGGTCTCATCACGGGTGCGGAGAAGGGCAAGATCCAGAGCGCCGCGGCGCAATGGAAGTGACCTTCTAGCTTTTCGTTCCGAGGATTCGGAAGGGGCCGGCTCTGCCGGCCCCCTTTTTTTGGTTCCGCGAGGTGCTGCGAATCCGGTGAACCGGCGCCCGTCGACGGTCGTTCCCTCCGCCCTCGAAGCGCCGACGGTCACACGGCGCGTTGGCGTTCAGTCGCCGATGAAACCCCGTTCAAAAAACAAGAATTGTTTCCGCGACGACCAGTTTCGCGCGCCGTAGACTCCGGCGATCGAGCGTCGCGGCAACAGTTTTCTTTTTCGAAAGGGAGGATTCCGTATGCGCAGACTGAGTCTCGTCAGTTCCGCACTGGCACTCGTCCTCCTTCTTGTGGGCTCCGATGTCGCCGGGGCCGCCGAGAAGGAGAACGGGAAACAGAAACGTCCGGACGTCGAGCGCGGTCTCGAGCGATTGCGGAGCAGTGTAGGCGGGGAAACGCAGGTTCGCATCTCGCGAGCGACCGGCACCGTGCGTTTTATCAGCGTCGACCCGGAGGTCGGCGGAGACCTGATGGCGGCGGGCGGCCGCGAGGCCCGAACGAAGGCGTCGGTGTTCCTCAATGAGTACGCCGGAGTGTTCGGTCTCCGCGACGCGCGTGAGCTGGTTCTCGGACGCGATGAAGTCGACGATCTCGGTTCGCGCCACATGACCTACCACCAGGTCCATCGCGGCGTGCCCGTGTTTGCGGGGATGCTCCGAACCCACTTCAATGCGGACGGGGCCCTGACGACCGTCAACGGCGTCGTGATCCCGGACCTCGATCTCGACGTGACGCCCTCGCGGGCGGCGACCGAGGCGTCGGCGGTGGCGATTCGCGCGGTGAGCGCCGACAACGGCGGGCGCGAGGTCTTCGCCCGCTCGGGTCTTCTGATGGTCTATCGGACGGGGCTCGCGAAGGGCGTTCCGGGAACGAACCACCTCGTCTACCAGATCGAGGTCGGCAACGACGTGAACATCCGGGAGTTCGTCTACGTCGATGCCCATTCGGGCAAGATCGTCGACCGCCTGCCCGGGATCTACGATGCGTTGAGCCGCCGCGCATTCGACGGCGCCGGCGCCAACCCGGGACCCAACTATCCGGGAAATCCGCTCTGGGTCGAGGGGGATCCGCTTCCGACCGGCGTCACGGAAGCGGACAACATGATCGTGGCCTCGAAAGAGACCCATGACTTCTTCCGCAAGCCGTTCGGCCGCGACTCCTACGACGGCAGCGGCATCACGATGGACGCCATCTTCAACCGCGGCGGTCCGGGCCAGTGCCCGAATGCCTCGTGGAACGGGGCGTTCATCTCGTTCTGCCCGGGCTTCACCTCCGATGACGTCACCGGCCACGAGTGGGGCCATGCCTACACGGAGTACATGCACGGGCTGATCTACGAGTGGCAGTCGGGCGCCCTGAATGAGTCCTACTCCGACATCTGGGGCGAGACGATCGACCGGATCAACGGGCGCGACGACTTCGACTTCCCTTCCGGTCCGCGCGCGGCCGACAGCTGCTCTCTCTACTTCGGCGCGCCGCCTCCCATTCTGACGATCATCGGCGGAAGCGCGGCCGGGACCTATCCCGCGCAGGCCTCCGCCAACGAGCCGCCCCTGCCGGTCTCGGTCGGCCCGGCGCCCCTGGCCCTCTCGGTTCCGGCCGGAGCGTGCACGGCGATCACGAGCGACGTTTCGGGCAAGATCGCGATCATCGACTGGACGCTACTTGCCGACGGCGTCACCAACGAGTGCGGTTCGGGCGCCCGCGCCGGAAACGCCCTGAACGCCGGCGCCGTGGGCATCATCTTCAAGGCGCCTCCCGCCGGTCTCCTCAACCTCGGCTCGCTCGCGGCCATCGCCAGCGTCGAGGTGACCCATGAGGATGGCGAGACGATCAAGGCCGGCCTGCCGGCCAACGCCACGATCGTCATCAACCCCGGCACCGACGACTCGGTGCGCTGGCTGATCGGTGAAGACGACACCGCACCGGGCCTCTTCGGGGCGCTCCGCGACATGTGGAACCCCCGCTGCTTCGGAAACCCCGGCAAGGTCTCCGACACGTTCGAGTACGTCTGCGACCTCGCCAACGATGGTGGCGGAGTGCACATCAACTCGGGCATTCCCAACCACGCTTACGCGCTGCTGGTCGATGGCGGCTCCTACAACGGGCAGACCATCCAGGGGATCGGTCTGACGAAGGCCTCCCACATCTACTTCCGTGCCGCGGACCGCTACCAGTTCCCGGCGACCGACTTCGCCGACCACGCCGACGCCATCGAGCGTTCGGCGCTCGACCTGCTCGGCCACAACCTCAAGGACCTCAAGACCGGCAATCCTTCCGGACAGCGCATCAACCTGATCGACCTGATTCAGGTCCGCAAGGCCATGAAGGCCGTCGAGATGCGCCGGGAGCCGCCGTGCAACTTCGACGACCCGCAGCTGGGGCAGAATCCGCCGCGCCTATGCCCCTCGGGCCTCCCGTTCCCGCTCTTCCTGGACATCTTCGAGAATCCCTCCCGGTCCGAAGCGATCTGGTCGGTGAGCCACGAGGGCGAGACTCCCGATTTCTTCGAGCGCGACTGGGACATCACGAGCGACCTGCCGGACCGCTTCGGCAAGGCGTTCTTCGCCCCCGACCAGGACTACACCTGCAACCCGTTCACCTTCGCCGACCAGACCGTCGTGCTGCACCTCGACAGTCCCGAGATCAAGATCCCGTCGGGCGTCGCCAGCCCGCGCCTGACGTTCGTCCACTGGTTCGCGACGGAGCCGGGCTTCGACGGCGGCAACGTGCGGATCAGCGTGAACGGCGGAGGCTGGATGCTCATCGCGGCCGCCGACTTCATCTACAACGGGTACACGGAAACGCTCCTGACCCCCGACGACGGCAACAGCAATCCGCTGGCCGGCCAGACCGCGTTCGCGGGGACCGACGACGGGTCGACCGGCGGAACCTGGGGCCGTTCGATCATCAACCTGGCGCCGTACGCCCACGGCGGCGACAAGATCCGCATCCGCTTCGACGCCGGCAACGACTCCTGCGCCGGGCGGACCGGCTGGTTCGTCGACGACGTCCTCGTCTACAGGTGCCGCTGAGGCTTCCTCGAATTTCGGTTCCTCCGGGGCGCCCGCAAGGGCGCCCTTTTTTCTTCTCTTTCGCCGGGATCTCTCGAGTCGTCGATCGGTGATATGTCATGCGCGTTTCATGCGCGCATTCGTCCAGACCGCGGTCGGGCAGTTCGAGGGGCAGGAGCTCCCGCGGCCGGTCCCCGGCCCGGGCGAGGTCCTCCTCCGGATGCGGGCCGCGCTGACCTGCGGCACCGACGTCAAGACGCTCGTGCGCGGCCACCCGCGCATCCACCTGCCGCTGACGATGGGCCACGAGGTGGCGGGCGAGGTCGTCGAGGTGGGAGCCGGCGTGACGCGATGGAAGGCCGGGGACCGCGTCGTCCCGGGCATCTCCGGGCCCTGCGGGCGCTGCGCCGATTGTCACGGGGGCCGGGCGAACCTCTGCGCCGCCGGCCACGCGGACCGCATGTGGGGGGCCTTCGCCGAGTACGTGCGCGTTCCCGCGGGGGTCGTCGCCTCGAACCTCCACCTCATCCCCGATGGTGTCGACGACGAGGTCGCGGCGTTCCTCGATCCGCTCGCCTCGGTGCTGCACGGCTGGAACCGCCTGCGGGCGCCGTCCGGGGCGCTGCTCGTCTACGGCGCCGGCGCGCTCGCCTTCCTCTGGGCCGCGGTCGCCCGGCGCCGGGGTCTCGAGGTCCTTCTCGCGGGCCGGCGGCCGGAGCGGGCCGGGCTCGCCGAGCGGTTCGGCGCGCGCTTCGTCGACCTGACGCGGCAGGGGCCGGAAGCGCTCGTCGCCGGGAACGGAGCGCCGGCCGACATCGCGGTCGACTGCACGGGCGAGCCGTCCGTGTGGGAGCTCCTGCCCGAGCTCGTTCGCCCCGGGGGCCAGGTCCTCCTCTTCGGCGGCTGCGCGCCCGGAGCGACGGTCGCGTTCGACGCCGCACGCCTCCACTATGCGGAGATCGCGCTGACCGGCTCGTTTCACTATTCGCCGACCGAGGCGCGCGCCGCCCTCGACGCCCTCGCGGCCCGCGAGATCGATCCGCGGCCGCTGATCACCGCGCGCGGCACGCTCGCGGACGTCCCTCGCTTCCTCGAGGCCCAGCAGAAGGGCGAGGGCGTTCGATACGCGATCCTGGGAGGATGACTCGATGGACTCCGTGATCCTCAAACGATTCGATGCCCCCGACGAGACGCGCGTCTTCGAGAAGGGCTGCCTCGAGCTCGTGCACCTCGGCGGGATGACGGTCGGCCGCGCCACGTACGAGCCTGGATGGAAGTGGTCGCTCCACGTCGGGCCGGGCGTCGGCGCGGCGCGGTGCGCGGTCGAACACGTCGGCCTGGTGGTCTCCGGGACGGCGACCGTCGCCTTCGAGGACGGTCGCGTCGTCGAGCTGACCGAGGGCTCGCTCTTCCACGTGCCCGCCGTCCCGCACGATAGCTGGGTGGTCGGAGATCGTCCGTACGTCTCGATCCACCTGATGGGAGCGGAGCGATACGCGAAGTGAGGGCGAGCGTCGGCAAGGCCGTCATCCTCGCCGCGGGCCGCGGGACGCGGATGCGCCGGCCGGACCCGGCGGCCGTTCTGACGGCGGAGCAGTCCGCCGCGGCCGACCGGGGCTGGAAGGCCCTGATGCCGATCCACGGACGGCCGTTCCTCGACTACGTCCTCTCGGCGGTGGCCGATGCCGGAATCTCCGAGATCTGCATCGTGGGAGCCGCCGGCGACGGCGCCGTCCATGAGATCTACCGGCGCCGCGCCTTCCGGCGCGTGCGGCTCACGTTCGCGGTGCAGGCGGAGCCGCGGGGGAGCGCGGATGCCCTGGCGTCGGCGGAGGAGTTCGCGTCGGGCGGCGACTTCCTGGCGCTCAACTCCGACAATCTGTACCCGGTCTCGGCCTGCCGGGCGCTCGTCGGGCTCTCCGGGCCGGGGCTGCCCGTCTTCGAGCGCGAACGGCTCCTGGCGACGAGCAACTTCACGCGAGAGCGTGTCGACGCGTTCGCCGTCCTCGACGTCGGCCCGGACGGGTACCTGAAGGGCATCGTGGAGAAGGCGCCCGGAGCGGCCGCCGGGCCTGGCCGGGTGCTCCTCAGCATGAACCTCTGGCGCTTCTCGCGCGCCATCTTCGAGGCCTGCCGCGGCGTGCCGCTCTCGGCACGGGGCGAGCGGGAGCTCCCGCAGGCGGCGGCGTGGGCGATCGCGAACCGCGGCGAGCGCTTTCGCGCCGTCGACTGCGCGGAGGGCGTCCTCGATCTCTCGACCCGTGCCGACGTGGCCGCGGTCGAGGCGCGCCTCCAGGGCGTGGAGACGGGCCTGTGAGCGGGGTGGAAGAGAGACTCGCTTCGGCGGGCCTGACGTCCGCCGAGGCGCGCCGCAAGCGCGAGCTCTTCGCCGAGGTCGACGTTGCGTTCCGGGCCACGGCCGGCGCGGAGCCCGCGGCGCGCTGGTTCGTGCCGGGCCGGATCGAGGTCCTCGGCAAGCACACGGACTATGCCGGGGGGCGAAGCCTCCTGTGCGCCGTGGGCCGCGGCTTCTGCGTGGCCGCGTCGCCCAGGAGCGACCGCGTCCTGCGCGTCGTCGACGCGGGGCGAAAGCTCGAGGTCGAGGTCCCGCTCGATCCGGCGCTCGTTCCCTCCGCGTCCGGCTGGAGGGTGTACGTCGAGACGGTCGCCTCCCGGGTGGCGCGCAACTTCCCGGGAGGGCTGCGCGGGGCCGACGTCGCGCTCGCGAGCGACCTGCCGCGGGCCTCGGGCCTCTCGAGCTCGAGCGCCCTCGTCGTCGCGCTCTTCACGGCGCTGTCGGAGGTCAACGACCTGTCCTCTCGCGCCGAGTACGCCGGCGAGATCCGCGGCCCCGAGGACCTCGGCGGCTACCTCGGCGCGCTCGAGAACGGGCGCGGCTTCGGCAGCCTCGCGGGCGAGCACGGCGTGGGGACCTTCGGCGGCAGCGAGGACCAGACCGCCATCCTCTGCAGCCGCGCGGGCGAGATCGCGCAGTACGCATTCTGCCCGGTGCGGCGCGAGCGGACGGTGCGACTGCCGGACGGCTGGGTGTTCGTCGTGGCGTCGAGCGGCGTGGCCTCCGACAAGACCGGCGCGGTCCGGGACCGCTACAACCGCCTGTCGCTCGCGGCGACCGCGATCCTCGATCTGTGGAACCGCTCCGCGCAGCGCGGGGACGAGAGCCTCTACGCCGCGGCGACGTCCGTGTACGACGCGCCCGAGCGCATCCGCGACCTGCTGCGCGTGATCCCGGTCGAGGGCTTCGCGTCCGAGGAGCTGATCGGACGATTCGACCAGTTCCTCGAGGAGACGACCGTGCTGATCCCCGGCGTGGCGGCCTGGCTCGGGCGCGAGGACGTGGTCCCGATCGGCGAGCTCGTCGACCGCTCGCAGGAGCTCGCCGAACGCGGCCTCGGCAACCAGATCCCGGAGACGGTGGCCCTCCAGCGCTCGGCGCGCGCTCTCGGCGCCGCCGCAGCCTCGGCCTTCGGCGGCGGTTTCGGCGGGAGCGTCTGGGCGATGGTCCGAAGCGACGACGCCGACGCCTTTCGCAAGCGCTGGGGCGAGGCGTATGCCGTGGCGTTCCCGAACCCGACCGAACGCTCCCGGTTCTTCACGACGCGGCCGGGACCGGCGGTGGTCCGGCTCTAGGGCACTGCTCCCGCCCTACGGCCTCGCCGGCGCGATGGCCTCCGGGATCGGCGCCCCGGCCTTCGCGTTGACCGTGCGCCAGTCCTCGCCGAGGAGGGCCGCCGCGGTCGCCGCGATCTGGCTCTGGGTCACGCGGGCGGCGTCCCGGCGCTCGCCCAGGGCCGGCGTGTCCGGGCCCAGGACCGCGATCCACATGTTCTCGGCGCCGTCGACGTCGAAGTCGTGGTGCTTCCAGTTCTCCTCGCCGCTTCCCCGGCCGTGGTCCGTCGTGAGGATGAACGTGGTCTTGCCGCGGTACTCCGGCATCGCCTGCATCGTCGTCCAGAGCTCCCGGATGAATCCGTCGATCGCCCGGGCGGACCGGAGATACAGGTCGTAGCGGCCGTTGTGCGCCCACTCGTCCGACTCGCCGTAGCCTACGAAGAGGAAGCGCGGCTTCTTCTCGGCGACGTACTCGAGCAGCGTCTGCTGCAGCAGCGCGTCCCAGGGCATCTCGGTGAACTCGCGTGTGATCGTGGCGTATACCGTGTTCAGGAGGTCCTGGCGCCGCGTCTTCGGGTCCGGGACCGGCGTTTCCCACCCCACCCGCATGTCGAGGCCGCTGCGCCCGCGGTTGAAGATCCGCGGGAACGCGTCCCATCCCGCGACGACGGCCACCCGCCCCTCGAAGCCCCGCCTGCGGTTCATCCACTCGAAGACGGACACGTTGGGGTTCGGCGGGTACGCGTTCGAGTCGATGCGCGGATCGGGCGATCCCGTGATGATCTCGTTGTAGCCGGGGTAGGAGAACCGGAAGGCGTTCACGACCTGCGCGGAGGAGCCGGCGTCGGCGTTGCCGTAGACCTGGCCCTGCCTGGCGACGACCGACCAGAAGAAGGGGAGGAGCGTCTCGCGGCGCTCCTTCGCCGTGACCTGCCCGAAGGCGGCCGTCGTGGCCGCGACGTCCTCGACACCCCCGGCCTTCTCGGTCAGGAGTGCCGTCTCGGCGCCGCGGAACACCTCCTGCCAGCGCAGACCGTCGGTGACGATGACGACGACGTTCTCGGTCCGAAGCTGGCCGAAGGCCGGCGCCGCGCAGGCGAGCGCCAGGAGCACGAGCGCCCGTCGAAGGGGTCTCATTTCCACCTCACGAAGTCCTCGGAGAGGACCCGGTCGTACGCCGCGATTACGCGCTCGGCGTCGTCCGCGCCGAAGGACAGGGGCGGCTTCATCTTGATCACGTTGTGGTCCGGGCCGTCGGTCGAGAGCAGGATGCCGTGGTCCTTCATGCGCTCGACCACGTAGCCGGCCTTCGCGGCGGCCGGCCGGCGCGCTTCGCGGTCCTCGACGAGCTCGATGCCGAGGAAGAGGCCGAGGCCGCGCGCGTCGCCGACGGCGGCGTGCCGCTCGACGAGCCCCTCGAGGCCCGCGGCGCAGGGCGCCCGCCGACCGCGAGGGCGCGCTCCTGCAGGCGCTCGTCGCGGATCACGTCGAGGACCGCCAGGCCGATCTCGCACGAGACGGGGTTGCCGCCGAACGTGTTGAAGTACTCCATGCCGTTGGCGAAGGCCGCGGCGATCTCCGGGCGTCGTGACGACGGCGCCGAGCGGGTGGCCGTTGCCGATCGGCTTGCCGAGGGTGACGATGTCGGGCACGACGCCCTGCGTCTCGAAGCCCCAGAAGCGGCTTCCGACGCGGCCGAAGCCCGACCTGGACCTCGTCGGCGATGCAGACGGCCCCGGCCGCGCGCGCGTGCCGGTAGGCCGCGGCGAGGTAGCCGGGCGGCAGCTCGATCTGCCCGCCGCAGGACAGGAGGCTCTCGCAGAGGAACGCCGCCGCGTCGCCGCCGAGCGAGGCGCAGGCCCCGGCGACGTGCGCCGCGAACTTCTCGCCCCGCGCCGGGTCCTCGCGGCGATGGAGGCCGCGGTAGTCGTCGGGCATCGGGACCACGCGCACGTGCGGCGGCCGGCCGGCCGCCCCCGGGACCGTCGAACTTGTAGGGGCTGACGTCGACGAGGGCCTGCGTGTTGCCGTGGTACGCCCCGTCGACGACGACGATCCCGCGGCGGCCCGTGCGGGCCCGCGCGAGGCGCAGCGCCAGCTCGTTGGCCTCGCTTCCGGAGCAGACGAAGAAGCACACCGAGAGCGGCTCGGGCAGCGTCGCGGCGAGGCGCTCGGCGTAGCGAACGATCGAAGGGTGCAGGTAGCGCGTGTTGGTGTTCAGCACCGTCATCTGCCGCTGCCCGGCCTCGACGACCCGCGGGTGCGCGTGCCCCACGTGCGCGACGTTGTTGACCATGTCGAGAAAGGCCCGGCCCGTCTGGTCGTAGAGGAAGGTCCCGGCGCCGCGGACGATCTCGAGCGGCGCGCGGTAGGCGAGCGAGAGCGAGGGCCCGAGGCGGCGCCGGCGCTCCTCGCGAATGCGTCCCGGGTCGTCGCGCGTGCGCCCGGAACGGCGAGCCGGGAAGCCCGAGAACGAGGTTGGGGTCCGGCGAGAGCGCCAGCCACACGGCGCGCTCGCTCGCCGAGCCCACGCCGTTGAAGTCGCCGTCGCGGTCGAGCATGTCCGTGACGATCTGGAAGTGGACGTGCGGCGGCCAGTCGCCGTTTCCGGGCGGCGCGCCGATCGCGCCGACGCGCTGGCCCCGCGACACGGGGGCTCCCGGCGTCAGCGTCCGTGACCGAGTCCGGCGTCAGGTGCCCGTAGAGCGTGTAGAAGCGGGCGCGCCCTCGGGCGCGTGCTCGAGGATCACGGTCGGCCCGTAGTCGAAGCGCGCGGCGTTGTCGCGCAGGGCGTGGACCCGGCCCGGCAGCGGCGCGAAGACGGGGGAGCCGGGCTCCATGAAGAGGTCGACCGCGATGTGCACGGTGCGGCGCTCGGGATGCTCGCCGGCGGTGCCGGCGAAGGCGTCGCCCCCGTAGACCAGGCGCGCCTCGTCGTAGCGGCCGATCCCGACGTTCGTGCCGGCCTCGCGCATCCGCGTGAAGAGGCGCGGGGTCATCGTGGCCGTCGAAAGGGTCTCGGCCGGCGTGCGGAACTCGGCGCTCGAGATCGAGAGGTCGAAGACGACGGCCTTCGACGAGGTCCGCGTCGACGACGGGCGCGATGTCGCGCCGGTGGCCCGGCGAGCCACGCCTCGATCGCGCGGCGTCTGCGGGCACGGGGGCAGGCCGCAGGCGTTGCGCAGCACGTAGTGCGCGAACCGGGGGTGGACCTCGCGCATCTTCGCCAGGGCCTCCCAGGCGGGCGCCTCGCTCACGAGGAGGTAGGCGTTGTCGGGCTCGGCCGTGCGCCGGTGCGCCGAGAGGCAGACGCTCGTGCAGAGGCGCAGGGCCGCGAGAGGCCAGAGCGGCCTCGAGCTCGCGCCTCGGAGAGCGGCCGCGCCGCGTGGTAGCCCGCGACGACGCGCTCGGCCGCCGCGAGCGGGTCGGCCTGGCCGAAGACGGCGTAGGCGACGGCGACCGAGAGCTCGCAGACCGTCCAGGTCTCGACCATGTCGCCGAAGTCGAGGATCCCGGTGATCGGCCGCTCGCCGGGCGCGGCCGTCGGGCGGCCCGACGAGGAGGTTGTAGTCGTTGGCGTCGTTGTGGATGACGCTCCGGGGCAGCTCCGCGGAGCCGCGGCCGCGCGCTCGACTCGAAGAACCGCGTGAAGTGGTCGACGAGCGCCCGCCGCGCCGGGTCGGCGATCGCGCCGGCGTGGCGGGCGATGACCTCCGCCGCGCGCTCGGGATGCCAGAGAGAGGTCGCGCCCGACGGCCGCCGGGTGCGACGAAGCCGTCGAGCGCCGACGTCGAGCCGGCCGAGCAGGTTCCCGCGCGCGGGCGAGCAGTGCCGGATCGCGCGGGGCCGGGCCTCGGCGAGGATCGTGCCCGGCAGGTACGTCAGGAGGCGCGTGCGCCCGTCGGCGGACGTTGCCACGACGCGCGGCACGGGCAGCGACGGGTCGCGCCCGGCGATCCAGCGCGAGAGCGCGGTTCTGCAGGTCGAGCACCGCGTCGGATTCGGAACGCCCCGCGAGCTTGAGGACGAACTCGCCGCGAGCAGCTGCGGAGGTGGAAGTTCTGGTCGCGCTCGCTCGGGAGCGCCCGCGCCGACGCCGCCGAAAGGCCGAAGAGCTCCGCCGCGAGGCGGACCGCGTCTTCCTCCCGGAGCTTCGGGCGCTCGACCACCGGCGGCGTCATGGTTTCGTCGCACGCTATGGCAGAACGGGAGCCGCGTTCAAGCCGCGCGGCTGATATCCTCGCCGCCGTCATGGTCACGCCGACGTTCGCCGAGCTCGGCCGGTCCGCGCCGGTCCTCGACGTCGCCTCGATCCGCGGCCGCTTCCCGGCGCTCGAGCGCAAGCAGGACGGGCGCCCGGTCGCCTACTTCGACGGGCCCGGTGGAACGCAGGTCCCCGTCGGCGTCGTCAAAGCGATGGCGGACTACCTCTTCAAGCACAACGCCAACACCCACTGGCGCTACCCGTCGTCGGTCGAGACCGACGCGGCGCTCGGCGAGGCCCGGAAGACGTTCGCGGAGTTCGTCAACGGCGACCCGTCCGAGATCGCGTTCGGCCAGAACATGACGACGCTGACCTTCCACCTCTCCCGCGCCCTCGGCCGGGCGTGGGGCCCGGGAGACGAGATCGTGGTCACGGAGCTCGACCACCACGCGAACGTCGATACGTGGAAGGCCCTCGCGCGGGACCGCGGCGTGACGATCCGCACCGTGCGGATGCGCCCCGAAACCGGGCAGCTCGACGAGGCGGACCTCGAGAACGCGATCCGGCCCGGACGTGAAGCTCGTCGCGATCGGCGCGGCGTCGAACGCCCTCGGGACGATCAACGACGTCGAGCGCATCTGCGGCCTCGCCCGCGACGCCGGGGCCCTCTCCTTCGTCGACGCCGTCCACTACGCGCCGCACGCCCTGATGGACGTGGAGCGGATCGGCTGCGATTTCCTGGCCTGCTCGCCCTACAAGTTCTACGGCCCGCACCTCGGCGTGCTCTGGGGCCGCCGCGCCCTCATCGAAGCCCTCGAGGTCCCGAGGCTCACGCCCGCGCCCGACTGGTCGCCCGAGCGCCTGGAGACGGGCACGCTCTCGCACGAGGGCATCGTCGGAGCCGCCGCGGCCGTGGATTTCCTCGCCGTCGCTCTCGGAGACCTCGGGTGGCTCGCGCCGGGAGGGCCTCGCGGCGGCCTTCGCCGAGCTCCACCGGCGCGGCCAGAAGCTCCTCGAGAAGCTCTGGGTCGGCCTCTCGCGGATCGACGGCGTCACGGTCTACGGGCCGACGCCCTCGGCGCCCCGCACGCCGACCCTGTCGTTCGTCCTCGCCGGGCGGACCGCCGACGAGGTGGCGGAGGCCCTGGCGGAGCGCGGGCTGTACCTCTCGAGCGGGGACTTCTACGCCCTGACGCTCGTCGAACGCCTGGGCCACGGGAAGGACGGCGTCGTCCGCGCGGGCGGCGCCTGCTACACGACCGAGGACGAGGTCGACCGGCTCCTCGCGGCGGTGGCCGAGGTCGCCCGGGTCGCCTGACCCATAATCCCTGCGCATGAAAGCCGTGCGCATCGACGCCGACGGCTCGGCCGCCGTCGTGGACCTGCCCGAGCCCGTGATCGGGGCCGGCGAGGCCCTCATGCGGACGCGCGTCTCCGGGATCTGCGGCTCGGACCTGCTCGACTGGTACGTCCGGCGCAAGGCCGGCACGGTTCTCGGCCACGAGGTCGCCGGGGAGATCGTCGCCGTCGGCGCCGGCGGTCACGGACTTTCGCGTCGGCGACCGCGTGGCCCCGCACCACCACGCGCCCTGCCTGGCCTGCCCGGCCTGCGCGGCGGGCCGCTACGTCCACTGCGCCGAATGGCGGGCCTCGCGCCTCGATCCCGGCGGCATGGCCGAGCTCGTGCGCATCCCGGCCGGCAACCTGGCCCGCGACACCGCGAAGATCCCGGACGGCGTCTCCGACGAAGAGGCGAGCTTCGTCGAGCCGCTCGCCACCGTCGTCAAGGCGTTCCGGCGGGCGCGGTTCGCGCGCGGCCAGTCGCTCCTCTGCGTGGGGCTCGGTCCGGCGGGCCAGCTCGCGGTCCGCCTCGGGCGCGCCCTCGGCGCGTCCTCGATCGCCGGCGCCGACCGCGTGGCCTCGCGCCTGGCCGTTGCGAAGGAGAGCGGCGCCGACGCCCTCATCGACGTCTCGGCCGGGTCGCTTAGCGAGGGCGCGCGCCGCTCCGCGCCTGCCGGCTTCGACGTCGTTTTCGTCGGCCCCGGCAAGCGGGAGGTCGTCGAGGAAGCGTTCGAGGCCGTGACGCCTGGCGGCACCCTCCTGCTCTTCACCATGGCGCCGCCCGGCGAGACCTGGAGCGCCGGCCTCTTCGAGCTCTATTTCCGCGAGATCTCCGTCGTGCCGTCCTATTCCTGCGGACCCGACGACACGGCGGAGGCCCTCGATCGCATCGCCCGGCGGCAGGTGCGGGTCGACGACCTCGTCTCGCACCGGTTCCCCGTCGCGCGCGCGGCGGAGGCCTTCGCCCGGGCCCGCGAGCTCGAGGGCTCCATGAAGGTCGCGATCACGTTTTGAAGACGCGGCTCGACCTCCTGCTGGTGGCGCGCGGGCTGGCGCCCTCGCGGGAGAAGGCCCAGGCGTTGATCCTGGCGGGCCTCGTGTCCGTGGACGGGCGCAGGGCCGACAAGGCCGGCGAGGGCGTGGCCGAGGACGCCGGGATCGCGGTCTCGGGCCCGCCCCATCCTTACGTCTCGCGGGGAGGCGTGAAGCTCGCCGGGGCGCTCGACCACTTCGGCGTCGACCCGCGGGGCCGGATCTGCCTCGACGTCGGCGCCTCGACCGGCGGTTTCACCGACTGCCTCCTCCAGCGCGGCGCCTCGCGCGTCTACGCCGTCGACGTGGGCCACGGCCAGCTCGACGCGAAGCTGCGCGGCGATCCGCGCGTCGTCGTGCGGGAAAAGGTCAACGCCCGCGCGCTCTCGCGGGCCGAGGTCCCCGAGGCGATCGATCTCGCGAGCGTCGACGTTTCGTTCATCTCGCTCCGCCTGATCCTGCCGGCGATCGTCCCGCTGCTCTCGCCGGGCGCCGTGCTGGTCGCCCTCGTCAAGCCGCAGTTCGAGGCGGGGCGCGGCGAGGTCCCCCGCGGCGGGGTCGTCAAGTCGGAAGCGACCCGCCGCCGGGTCGTCGCCGAGATCGAGGCGGCCGGACGAGAGCTCGGGCTGGAGGTGCTGGGGGCGATTCCGTCGCCGATCCGCGGCGCCCGAGGCAACGAGGAGTTTCTCGTCGGATTTCGTGTAAATTGAGCAGGATGAAGGGGTCCCGAGGTTCGGCGCCGAAGTTCCCCACGGTCGGGATCGTGGCGAAGGCGGCCTCCGAGCCGGCGCTCGAGCTGGCGGCCGCCCTCGACCGGGCCCTGCGCAAGCGCGGCCGGAAGGTCATCCTGGAGGACGGCACCGCCGCCGCGCTCGGGCGGCCCGCGGGCGTGCCGCGCACCCGGATCTCGCGGGAGACGGACCTGGTCGTCGTGCTCGGCGGAGACGGGACGCTGCTCTCGGTGGCGCGGGCGGCGCCGCCGGAAACCCCGCTGCTCGGGATCAACGTCGGCCTCCTCGGGTTCCTGGCGACCCTCACGCAGAAGGAGACGATCCGGCGGCTCGACGACGTGCTCGCCGGGCGCTTTCGCGAAGACCGGCGCGGCGTGCTCGACGTGACCGTGGCGCGCGGGCCCAACCACGGCAAGTACCGGGTCTTGAACGACGCGGTCCTGAACCGCGAGGCCCTCGCCCGCATCTCGACCTTCGCGATCGCCCTGGACGGGAAGACGGTGGCCGAGTTTCGCGCCGACGGCGTCATCGTCTCGACGCCGACCGGTTCCACGGCCTACAACCTGTCGGCCGGCGGCCCGATCCTGCACCCGCAGCTGCCGGCCAACGTCATCACGCCGATCTGCCCTCACACCCTGACGCTGCGGCCTCTGGTCGTTCCGGCGTCGACCGAGATCCGCATCCGCGTGGTCGGCCCCGAGCGGCGCGACGGCGGCGTGTACCTCACGCTCGATGGCCAGGAGGGATTCCCCATCCTCTCCGGCCTGACGGTGGTGGTGCGCTCGAGTCCCGACGGGGTGACGTTGCTCCGCCCGCCCGAGACCGATCACTTCGATCAGCTCGCCGGAAAGCTCTCCTGGGGCGCGTAGTGTTCCGTCAGCGGAGTCATGGCGGCGGCGCGGCGGGCGATCGGCCTTCCGCCGCGGGACACTAGCACCACCGGATGTCGGGCGAAGGCGCGGGCGACGGCCGGGACGAAACGCCGCACGAAGCGCAGCTTCTGTCGGCGACGCGTCTCTTCCTGATCGTCGTCCTCTTCGTCGGTCTCGCCGCCTACTCGATCTGGAACTCGGACCGGTTCCAGACCCTGATGCAGGGCGTCTCGCAGCAGCGGCTGTCGGAGCTGCTGAAGCGGCCCGTCACCTTCCGGCGGGTGGACTTTCACATCTTTCCTCCCTCGATCGCCCTCGCGGACGTCCGCATCGAGAACGATCCGCGGATCGGAGGGGAGCCCCTGCTGTCGGCGGCGGAGCTGACGATCGGCGGCGGAGTCTCGGTCAGCGGCCGGGAGCTGCGCCTGGGCCGCGTGCGCGCGGTCTCCCCGCGGATCTCGCTGGTGCAGTTCGACGACGGAACGTGGAACCTGCCGCCCGGCCTGACCGGGCCGGCCGAGAACGGCGGCCTCGCGGTCCGCATCGGCGAGCTCGTGGTGCAGCGGGGCGTCTTCGAGCTCGAGGGGCGGGCGATGGGAATCGACGGCCGCCTCGACGACTTCGCGGTGGAGGTCTCGACGCTCGGCTCCCGGAGGTACGGCGGAACGCTGGCCTGCCGCCGGGCGCAGCTTCGCCTGCCCGGCGCCGAGCCGCTCGTCTTCGGCGTCGACCTGCGCTTCCGGCTCGAGGCCGGCCGGAGCGCGACGGTCGAGGCGTTGCGGGTCGTGGGCGAGTTCGGCGAGTTGAACGCGTCCGGAACAGTCGAGAACCTGGAGAACCCCACGATCCTGCTGATGACGTCGGGCCAGCTTCACGTCGCGGAGGTCGAGCGGATCTTCCGCTCCCGCCTCGGGTTCGAGGGCGACGCCACGGTCCGCGCGGACATCCGGATCCCGCCCGCGGGCGGCTTCCGCATCACCGGGAAAGTCGAGTCCGCGAGCATCGACGCCAAGGGGTTCCCGGTCGAGGAGATCGAGGCGACGGTCGTCGCGCGCCCCGAGGCCCTCGTCGCGACCATCGAGAAGGCGCGGTACGCGGGAGGCGTGGCGACCGGCCTCTACCGCATCGAAGGCCTCGCCGGCGGCAAGCGGCCGCAGCCGATGACGCTGACGCTCGATGTCCGCGGCATGTCGGTCGAGCGCTTCTTCGGCGATCTCGAGCTTCCGGGCACCGGGCTCTCCGGCCAGGCGGCGCTCGGCATCGCGCTGCGCTGGGCCGAGGGCGGCCTCGAGCGGTCGGACGGAGCCATGACGGTCGCGATCGAGCCCGGGCCCCCGGCCTCCCTCGTGCGCGGGCGCCACGGGATTCCCATCGGCGGCGGCGGAGCGCTGTCCGTCGTCGACGGTCGGATCGTTTTTCCGGGGACGACGTTCCGCTTTCCGGCCTCGACCCTCGAGCTGACCGGCGGCATGCAGATCGGGCAGTGGACGCCGGACTTCGACTTCCGGCTGCGCTCGCGGGACCTCGTCGAGGTCGACCGCCTCTTCCAGAACTTCACCGCCGCGAGCGGCGGGTCCCCCGACCCGCTCGGCCTCGGCGGCAGCGGGGAGGCGGAGGGCCACATGGCGAAGTCCTGGGGCAACCCGGACGTCACCGCCCGGATCGCGGCCGAGAACACGCGTTATGCCGGCGTCCTCTTCGGCAGCGTGCGGGGCGCGGTGGACATGAACGACGGCGCGTTCCTCTTTCACCCGCTGCGCGTCTACGACGGCAGCGCGACCGTTTCGCTCGAGGGCACGGCGCGTTACCGGCGGGACCCCGCGCGCCCCCAGTTCGACCTGACCGCGACGGCCAAGGACTATCCGATCGAAAGGCTCCTCGACTATCTCGACCTCGAGTACCCGATCTCCGGCCGGCTCTCCGGGAGCTTTCCGCTCTCGGGAAGTCCGCCCGACACGGTCTCGGGCGGCGGGATCATGACCCTCGAGGACGCCGTGATCTGGGGGCAGCCGATCCCGCGCGCGTCCGGGCGCGCGACGCTCTCGCCCGGCCGTTTCGAGCTCGACGAGGTGAGGGCGCAGATCGGCGAGGGGACCCTCGGGGGCAGCGGCGCGATCGAGCTCCGCGACAAAACCTTCGAAGTGCGGGCGGCCGGAGACGCCGTGCCGATCCAGGAGCTCCGGGCCGTGGCGGAGGCGTCGGACGAGCTGTCGGGAAAGCTGACCTTCGAGCTGACGGGCTCGGGCTCCTTCGACCGGCCGGACCTGACGGTCTCGGCCGAGCTGGCGGACGCCCGGTTCCACGGCCGCGCCATTCCGCCGGACCTCTCACCCCGCCTCGAAGCGAAGATGACGAAAGGACAGCTCTCCGGAACGCTCTCGGCGCCCGGCCACTGGACGTTGTCGGCGACGGGCGAGCCGTTCGGGTCGCCGGGCCGCATCGAGGCCGAGCTCGAAGCGCCCGACCTGGCGTCGTTCGTGATGTTCACGCCGTTCGAGCTGCCGGAGGGCGTCGGAGGCGCGGTGACCGCGAACGGCCGCTTTGCCTGGACCGAGACGGACGCGCCGGTCTCCGGCGACGTGGTGGTGACGCAGGCGAGACTGGACACCCGCGCCCGGCCCGCCCTGCTTTCGACCGCGGGCCCGGCGCAGGTCCGGATCGCCAACCGGCGGCTCACGCTCGAAACCCTGCGTGCCGTGGGCGAGGGGATCGACTTCACGCTGGTCGGGGCGCTCGACGGGGCCGGCGCCGAGAAGCGGATCGAGGGGCGCGTCGCCGGCACCGCCGACGCCGCCGTGCTCGACCTGGTGCGCCCGGCCTTCGGTCTGTCGGGACGCCTGACGTTCGACATCGGCGCCAGCGGGACCGTCGAGGAACCCGCGTTCAACGGCTCCGTGCGAATCGAGGACGGCCGGTACCGCACCGCCGGCTATTCCTTCGACGACATCGAGGGGACGCTGCGGCTGGTCGGGTCCGCGGGCGAGATCGACGGCCTGCGGGCCCGGGTCGCCGACGGGGAGGCGTTCGCGGCCGGCAGCTTCCGGCTGGAAGGCAGCTCCGTCACGAGTTATCGGATCGCGGTCCAGGGGAGGACGATCTCGGTGCGGGCGATCCCGGCGCTGCGGCTGGTCGTCGACGCCGATCTCGTGCTCTCGGGCGATCCTCTGGACCGCGAGATCCGTGGCGAGGTGACGCTGCTGCGCGGGACGTACACCAAGGACGTCGACCTCACCGTGTCCGACCTGCTGTCGAAGAGCCGCCCGAGCGGCGCGCTGGCGGCGCGGGAGCCCTGGAAGGAACGCACCGCGCTCGACGTGCGCATCGTCTCGGCCGCCGCGCTCGAGGTCCGCAACAACGTCGCGCGCCTGTCGGGGACCGTCGACCTGACCGCCCGCGGCACGCTCGCGGATCCCATCCTGCTCGGGCAGGTGCTGCTCGACGAGGGCGGCCGGGTCGTGTTTTCCGACATCCGCTACGAGGTCGAGTCGGGCGCGATCACGTTTTCCAACACCACGCGGATCGCCCCCTTCGTCGATCTGCGCGCGCGCGCCGACATCAAGGGATACGACCTCGTCGTGGCGCTCGTCGGGACCTGGCCGCGCGTGTCGGCGAACTTCACGTCCGACCCGCCGCTCACCAACGACGAGATCCTGGGTCTCATTCTCTCGGGAACGCCGCCCGACACGCGGGAGCAGTCGAAGACCACCGACCAGCTCGTGTCGGCGGCGGGCGGAATCGTCACGGGCGCGGTGACCGGCGGAATCACGCGGGGCGGGAAGGAAATCTTCAAGCTCGACCGGTTCCAGATCGACCCGGTCTTCGAGGGCAGCACCTTGACGACGTTCCGGACGACGATCGGCAAGAAGATCACCCAGGACCTCACGGTCACCTCCTCGATCGCGGTCGACTCGAGCAAGGACCCGATCATCCGGATCGAGTGGCAGGTCAGCGACTCCGTCTTCATCCAGCTTCTTCGGGACGAGGACGGCAACTTTTCGGTCACGTTCCGGCGCCGCCAGCGTCTCTGATGCGTCATGCACTGCCGGCGGTCCTGTCTCTCGCGGTCCTCGCGGCCGGCGTGGCCCCGGCGTTCGGCGCGGACCCGGGTCCCGCGGAGTACGGCAGGGTCGTGGCCTCGCTCTCCTACGTGAGCGACGGCGAAGTCGACCCGGGAGAGGTCGGGGCCCTGATCGCGATCGTCGCCGGACGGCCGCTCACCGAGGTGGAGACCGGTTCGACGATCCGGAACCTCTACGGCACGCGCCGCTTCGCGAACGTCGCCGTCGGCGCCGAGACCCTGCCGGACGGCGAGCTCGCGGTCACGGTCTACCTGTGGCGCGCCTACATCGTGCGCGCCGTGGAGTTCGACGGGAAGTTCGCGCCCACGCGCGAGGACCTGCGCCGCGTGGTCCCGCTTTCGGCGGGCGACCCGTTCCATGCCGCGGCGCTGGAGACCGGGGCCGCGGCCGTCGAGCGCCTGCTCGCGGCCGAGGGCTACATCGCGCCGGCCGTCGAGCCGGAAGCGGTCTTCGACGAGAAGGAGTTCACCGTCACGGTCGTCTATCGCATCGCGGCCGGCAACCGGGCGCGCGTCACCGAGCCGTACTTCGACGGCGACACGGCGCCGTTGTCGGCGGCCGAGCTCGAGAAGCCGATGAAGCTCGACCCGGGCGACGTCTACAGCGAGCCGAAGGCCCGGGAAGACGCCGAGCGCCTCCGGAAGTCCCTCCTCGCGCAGGGCCGTTTCCGGGCCTCGGTCGAGCTGATCGCCGCCGAGCCGACGGAGGACGGGCGCATCCGGCCGGTTTACCGGATCGTGGTGGGGCCGCTCTTCGAGCTCGAGCTGACGGGCCTCAAGGAGAAGGCGGCCCGGAAGCAGATCCTCACGCTCCTCGAATCGCAGCCATTCGACGACGACCTGCTCGATCAGTGGACGGCCGATCGCCACGGCGAGCTGCAACGCTCGGGGCACTATCGCGCCACGGTCTCGGCGACCGCCGCCGGCGCCGATCCGGTCACCGTCAAGCTCGTGGTCGACCCGGGGGCCAAGTACGCGGTCGGGGCGATCGAGATCGCCGGCGACACGTCCGTGCCGCAGGAGACGCTCCGCGATCTCATGGTCACCCGGACGAAGGGCCTGCCGCTCGTGGCCCCGGGCCGCCTGACCGACGAAGACCTGGCCGGCGACGTTTCGAGCATCCTCGGGTACTACCAGACGCGCGGCTGGGTCGATGCGCGCGTGACCTCGAAGGTCACCGACGGCTCCGAGCCCGGGCTTCTCGACCTTCGGATCGAAGTCGTCGAGGGGCCGCGCGCCTTCGTCGCCGAACGGACGGTCGAGGGCGCCGAACACCTGACGCCGGAGGACCTCGCGTTGCTCCTCACGGTCAAAGTGGGCGACCCCTTCAATCCCGTCGACGTGCGCCGCGACGTCGCCGCGCTGGCGGGCCGGTACCGCAACACCGGCTGGCCCGCGGCGACGGTGCAGGACCGGTACACGCTCTCGGAGGACCGGACGAAGGTCGACGTGGAGTACCGGGTCGAGGAAGGCCCGAGGGCCTTCTTCGGGCGCACGATCATCCGCGGCAACGCCGTGACGGAGGTCGAGCGGATCCGCAAGCGGATCGCGTGGAAGGAAGGCGAGCCGTACTCGGAAGAAAAGGTCGCCGACACGCAGCAGAACCTGGCGCGCACGGGGGTCTTCCGCTCGATCGACGTGCGGCCGCAGCCCACCAACCCCGAGAACCAGACGCGCAACATGGACGTCGAGGTCGCCGAGGCCAGGCGCCTGTCGCTCCTCTATGGTTTCGGATACCTGTACGCCGCCGGCGCCGACGTCAACCGCAACGACGTGTTCGGCATCGTGGGGGCGACGTACCGCAACCTCTTCGGCCGGATGCAGTCGGCGTCCGTCGAGGTGCAGTACGCACCCCTCTCGACGCGCGGCTACCTCTTCGCGCGGTTCCTCGACCCCTACGCCTTCGACTCGAAGGTCCCCATCAGCATCGTGGGTTTCGCCAGCCGCCTGCCGATCCAGGACGTCAACGTCGACAGCTACGGGGGGTACGTCGAGACCGTCCGTTCCTGGGGCCGGTACCTGCGGGTCGGCCTGCGTTACGAGTACCAGGTCCAGGGGCCCCAGAACCCGGAGGACCTCTCGACGATCGAGGTCGAGCGGTTTCCGAAGACGGCATTTCCGATCAAGCAGTCGGCCGTCGGCCCCAGCTTCTTCTACGACCGGCGGGACGACATCCTCGATCCGCACTCCGGCTGGTACGCCACCTTTGCCGGCAAGTACGCCTTCCCTTTCGCCTCGGCCGAGGCCCGGTACGGAAAGGTCTCGGGCCAGGCGGCCTGGTTCAAGAGCCTTTTCGGGGGCGTCGTGGGGGCGTCTTTCAAGATGGGGGGGATCTACCCGTACGGCCAGGCGGCGTATTCCTACGAGCCGCAACCGGACCGCATACCGGTCCCCATCGCGGAGCGCTTCTATTCGGGAGGCTCGTCGACGGGACGCGGGTTCTCGACGGATCTCGCCGGCATCCCCGGGGCCACCGTCGACTACAACACCCAGGCCGTCCCGAAGGAGGAGGCCGTGGGCACCTGCGCCGAGCAATACCCGAATCAACCCAACGAGGCGCAGCTTGCTCTCTACGACTGCACGCCGGGACCTCGGATCATCGGCGGCAACGGATTCATGGCCTGGTCGCTCGAATACCGGTTTCCCATTCTCGGGAACCTCGGGGTGTCGGTCTTCTACGACCTCGCTCAGGTGTGGGCCAGGGCGAGTGGCATCAACTTCACAATCGAGGGTGATCCGGACGTGCCGGCGCAGCTTCGAACGGGCCTGCGGCAGTCGATCGGCGCCGGCCTCCACTACATGACGCCTGTCGGCCCCCTGCGCCTCGAGTACTCGAGACCGGTGCAATTGCGCGACATCGACTACAGGGTGACGGCGACCAAGAATCCGGACGGCACGCCTTGCGATCCGTCGCCATGCGTGCTCGTCGACAGGGCCACGACACAGGAGACGGGGCGTGTCTTCCTGTCGATCGGCTATCCGTTCTAGTAAGCAGTAAGCAGTAAGCAGTAAGCAGGAGGCAGACGGAAGAGGCGATGCGCTAGAATTCGCGCATGCCGCTCTTCGAGTACCGCTGCCGCGACTGCGAGAAGCGCTTCGAGGAGATCGTTCTCGGCGAGGCGAAGCCACGCTGTCCGTCCTGCGAGAGCCGGAAGGTCGAGAAGCTCCTCTCGGTTTTCGCTGTCGGCGCGGGGCGCGGGCCGAAGAGCGCCGCCTCGGAGCCGGCCGGCGGGTGCGGCTCCTGCGGCGATCCGCGCGGACCCGGCTCCTGCGCGGTCAACTAGCCCGCCAGTCCGGCCGGAGTCTCCGCGAGCTTGCGCTCCTCGGCGGCGAGGGCCCGCCGAAGCACCTCGGTGTCCTCTTCCGTGGATCCCGAGAGCCCGCTGAACGGGGCTTCGGCCAGCGCCTGGAGGTAGCCGGGCGAGGGCAGCCCGCCGTCGCGCAGCGCGTGGACCAGCTTCAGCGTGCGGAATGCGTCGAACCACGTGTGGAAGTGGCGGAGCATCGTCGCCGGGTCGCCCGAGGAGCGCGCGATCGCCTCGCGCATCGCGGGGAAGGCGCCCATCTTCTCGAGCGACTCGAGAAGGACCTCGGTGCGGAAGAACGGGTTGTCGCGGGGGAGCTCCTCGACGGCGAGGTCGACCCGGCCGCCGCTTTCGGCCGAGGCCGCGAGGACGCGGAGCCACGCCGCGACGTGCGCGAAGACGGCGGGGTGGTAGAGGCGGAAGCCGGTCAGCGCGCGCTTCTTCGTCACGAGGTCCGAGAGGGCCCTGCCGGTGCCGAAGGGCACGCGGTCCGAGAGGCGTCCCTCCAGTAGCAGCGGGCTGCCCGCGAGGCGGACGATCGAGCCGAACTTGGCGAGCTTGTCGAGGACGTAGAAATCCTCGGCGGCGTTCTTCTTCGGAAAGCCGCGGACCGCCGCGTAGGCCTCGGGGCGGATGGCGATGCCGCTTCCCATCGCCTGGTACGCGTAGGGGGAGCCGGCCCACGCCAGGCCGAGCGTGTAGTAGCGAAGCGAGATCTCGTACAGCCGCGCGGCCTCGGCGAGCGTCGGGTCCTCGTCCAGGTGATGCTCGAAGAAGTAGAGGGCGGCCGCGTTGCCCGGCTCGGGGATGTTCGCCGTCTGGTCGAAGTAGTCGTTGGGCAGCAGCACGTCGGCATCCGTGTTGTGGATCCACGGCGACGCGACTCGGCCGGCCGCGTGGAGGGCGAGCGCGATGTCGTTTCCGATCTTCCGCGCCAGCCCCACGCCCTGCCCCTTCGGGAGGAAGTGGCCCGGCCTGGCCCGGTCGACCACCAGGATCGTGCCGCCCTCGACGGAGAGCGCCGTTGCCGGGTGGGGCTCTGCCAGGTCGGCGGCTGCCTTCGCGACGCCCCGCAGGCGCTGCCGCGCGGTTTCGTTGGCCTCGTGCACGGCGGGCGGAGAGTCCCCCCGCGCGTTCAAGACGACGATCACGAGGGTCTCGCCCTTCGGCCCCTTCGGCACCGAGCCGAGCGTGTCGAAGAGGCTCTGGCCCTCGCCGTAGGCGGGGATGACGAGGACGTGCCCGAGGGCGCCCGCCAGCACGTCGGCGGCGACGGCCTCGGGCTCGGCGTGGCGCGCGAGGTACTGCGCGACGGGTTTGGAGGTCACGGCGGGGGAGTCTACCCGTTCAGTAGAGCGCGGCCCGCACCGGGAGCTCCGCGACGATCCGCGCCTCGACGGCGAGCAGCGTCTCGAGCCGTTGCTCGACCTCGAGGGCCCCGAAGTACAGACCCGCGAGGCGGAGGTACAGCTCCTGATGCCGTACCTCCGCGCGCGCGATCTCTCGATAGAAGTCGCGGTCCTCTCCGGGCGGCAGCCCCGTGGCGACGAGGCCGAAGCGCTCGCAGCCGCGCGCCTCGGCGATGCCGGCGCAGAGGAGCCGGTCGAGGAAGTAGGCGTCGCTGCCCTTGCGGAACTCCTTCGAGAGCCGTTCCATGTACGGGCTGCGCGTGTCCGCCGGAAGCGTCCGTCCGCGCGCGTCGAGCCGCCGCCAGACGGCCTCGAAGTGCTCGAGCTCCTCCCGGGCGAGCGCGATGCACTCGGCCACGAGCTCGCGCCGGTCCGGGTAGTGCGCGACGAAAGCCATGGCCGACGCCGAGGCCTTGCGTTCGCAGCCCGCATGATCGAGGAGGAAGGAATCGAAGTCGGCGAGGACCGCGGCGATCCAGCCGGGAGGCGTAGCCGCCTGCAGCCTCACCGTCAGCCGCCGCTGACGGCGGGGAGGATCGCGATCTCGCAGCCGTCCGGCACGCGCGTCGAGAGACCGGAGGCGTCGCGGATGTTGTCGGGGCCGACGAAGATGTTGACGTGGGGCCGCACGGCGCCGGTCTCGTCCAGGACGCGGTGCGAAAGGCCGGGGTGGACGGAATCGAGCTGCCGCAGCGCCTCGGCCACGGTCGCGGGCGCTTCGAGGTCGACGCGGCTCGCGCCTCCCGCGAACGGCTGGAGCGGCCCGGGGACGAGGACCGCGACGCTCATGCGGCGCGGCGGATCCTCGCGGGCCGGGCCGCCCGGGCGGCCTTGCGCGACGGCGCCTCGAGCACCGCCGCCTTGACGCAGACGACGGGCGGCAAGCCATCCCGGAGAAGCTCCCAGGAACGCCCCTCGTCCCGTGAACCGAAGAGCTTGCCGCTCCGGGTGCCGAAGTACACGCCCGCGGGATCGAGCGAGTCGACGCCCATAGCGTCGCGGACGACCGTCTCGAGGGCGTCCTTCTGGGGAAGCCCCCGCGTCATGGGCTGCCAGGAGCGGCCGGCGTCCTTCGTGCGGTAGACCCGGAGCTTTCCGTCCGGCGTGCAGCGGAACTGGTCGGAGTGGAGCGGCACGATGAACGCCGTGTCGGGGTCTCGCGGGTGGATGCCCATGCAGAACCCGAAGTCGGACGGAACTCCGTTGGCGACGTCTTTCCAGGAATCGCCGCCGTCGTCGCTGCGGTAGAGGCCCCAGTGGTTCTGCAGGAAGAGGCGCTCGGGGCGCGCCCCGTGGTGGACGATCTTGTGGACGCACTGGCCGAACTCGGGGTGCTTGCCGGGCAGGAACTCGGCGCGAACCCCGCGGTTGCGCGCGTTCCAGGTGGTGCCCCCGTCGTCCGAGCGGTAGACGCCGCCGGTCGAGCTCGCGACCGTGAGCCGGCCCGGGCGCGCGGGATCGACGAGCACCGTGTGGAGGCAGAGGCCTCCGCCGCCCGGCATCCACTTCGCGCGGTGGGGGTGGTTCCAGAGTCCGTCGTTCAGGGCCCAGGTCTTGCCCGCGTCGCGCGACTGGAAGAGGGCGGAGGGCTCGACTCCGCAGTAGAGGACGTCCGGTTCCTCGGGGCGCCCCGGCACGATCTGCCAGATGTTCTTCAGCGACGCGCCGGCCGACTCCGGAAAACGGACGAGCGGCTCGGCGGGGCGCTTCCAGCTCCGGCCGAAGTCGTCCGTCCAGGCGAGCTCCGCGCCCCAGTGCATGCTCGACGGCGCGGCCCAGATGCGGCGACGTCCGGCGCGGCCGTCGTAGCCCGCGCCGTAGACGGAGCTGCCGGGGAAGTAGGGCCCGGCCGCTCGCCAGCGGCGGCGCGCGGGGCCGGCGGATAGCAGGAAGAGACCCTTCATCGTCCCGACGAGGAGCAGGACGTCGCCCGGGCGGGCGACAACGGCGGACGGCGGCTTGATCTTTTTGGCTGGCATGGCGCTGCGATGTTACGCCGTCCAGCCCCGGAAGAGTTCTGTGACTTTGCGGCGCAGGTCCTCGAGGGTTCCGTTGTTGACGAGGAGGTCGTCGGCGCGTTCCTTCGCGATCTCGGCGCGCATCTGGGCCGAGATCCGGCGGCGCGCGTCCTCCGGATCGCCGCCCCGCTCGCCCCAGCGGCGGACGCGTTCCTCTTCGGGAGCCATGACGAGAAGGACGCGGTCGTAGTCGGACTCGGTGTCCGCCTCGAGGAGCTGGGACGCTTCCACGACGGCCACCCGGGCGCCCGCCGCCTCGGCCCGGGCGAAAAACCGCCGCCTCTCTTCGCCGACGAGCGGGTGGATGCGGGCCTCGAGCGCGTGCCGCGCCGCCGGGTCCGAGAAAACGACCGCGGCGATGCGGGTCCGGTCGATGCGCCCGTCCGGCCCGAGGACCGCGTCGCCGAAGAGGTCCCGCGCCGCCGCGGCGCCGGCCCCGCCCTCGCGATAGAGGGCGCGGACCACCTCATCCGCGTCCAGCACGGCCGCGCCGAGGTCCTCCAGCATCTCCGCGACGGTGGACTTGCCGGAGGCGAGACCACCGGTCAGGCCGATCCGGAGCATCAGGGCGCGGGCGCCCTGACCACCTCGCCGCCCTTCATGACGAAGTCGATGTTCGAGAGGGCCGAGACGTTCGTCAGCGGATCGCCCGGGAGGGCGACGAGATCGGCGAAGGCGCCCTTCTCCACGGTTCCGACCTGGCCGGTCATCCCGAGCAGGTCGGCGGCGACGGTCGTGGCGCTGCGGATGGCCTCGATCGGCGTCATGCCGAGCTTGACCTCGTACTCGAATTCCTTCGCCTGGTTGAACTCGGTCCACGGAAAGCCGCCGGCGTCGGTTCCGAAGGCGATCTTGACGCCCGCCTTGCGGCAGTTGTCGAAGGACTTCGCATGGACCTTCTCCGTTTCCGCGCAAACGGCGCAGCCGGCCGCCGCCCGCGGACCGGCGACGTAGTCGGCGACCAACAGGGTCGGCACGAGGAAGATCCCCCGGCGCGCCATCTCGGCGGCGGCCTCGGGCCGGATCGAGTCCCCGTGCTCGATCGAGTCGACGCCGGCGGCGATGGCGATGCGCAGGCCCGTGTCCGACCGCGCGTGCGCGGCGACGCGGACGCCTTTCGCGTGGGCCTCGGACACGACGGCCTCGATCTCTTCCTTCGTCCAGTTGGGTGGGGAGTCGATGTAGCCGTCCGGGGTGATCCGCAGGCCGCCCGTGTTCGCGTAGATCTTGACCCAGTCGGTCCCGTACGAGATCTGCTCGCGCACCGCCCTGCGGCACCCGTCGGCGCCGTCGCAGACCATCACGCCGGACGGGAACTTCCAGTCGGGCCGATAACGCTGGATCGGGTAGGAGCCCGTCGTCGAGAGCGCCGGTCCGACGACCTTCATGCGGGGCCCGGGGATCACGCCTTCGTTGACGGCGTCGCGCAGCGCCACGTCGTCGTATCCGGCGCCCTCGGTCTCCACGTCCCGCATCGTCGTGAAACCGTGCTCGAGCGCGATCTTCAGCGACCGCACGGCCCGGGCGACGCGGTGGGCGGGATACTCCTTGAGGATCTGCTCGTCGTACTCGACGGAGGTCGGATCGCCCTGCAGCAGGATGTGGGTGTGGGTGTCGATCAGGCCGGGGAGCAGCACCCGATCGCCCAGGTCGATGACGCGCGCGCCCGCGGGCACGACCGACCCGACGCTCTCGATCCGGCCCCCGACGACGACCACGACCGGACGCTCGACGTACCGGCCCGTCTTGACGTCGAGCAGGCGCGCGGCCTTGACCGCGATCGGGGTGGGCGGGGGAGGGGCCGCCGCCAGGAGGGCGGCAGCGAGCAGGCTTCCGAAGACGGAAAGCATGAGTCGTTTTGTCACGGTCCCTCCTGAACGTGGGAAGTAGCCTATCGCGCCGGAGGCCGGTCTTTTTTTTCCCTTCCCCTAAACAATCTACAGGAGACCACGTATCCTCTCCTGTAGAAGTTCGAGGGGAGGGCCGATGGCCGCGGAACGAAGCGATCTGCTGCAGGGAACACTCGACGTCCTGGTCCTGAAGACGCTCGGCAACGGCGCGATGCACGGCTGGGGGATCGCGGCGCGCATCCAGCAGCTCTCGCAGGACGTGCTGGAGGTCAACCAGGGCTCGCTCTACCCGGCCCTCCATCGGCTGGAGCAGCGGGGCTGGATCTCGGCCGAGTGGGGAAGCTCCGAGAACAACCGCCGGGCCCGGTTCTACACCCTGACCCGCTCCGGGCGCCGGCAGCTGGCCGACGAGACCGAGAGCTGGGAGCGCTTCGCCGCCGCGGTCGGGCGCGTGCTGGCGGCGACGTAGGAGGCGACGATGATCAAACGTCTGGTCGGCAGCATCAAAGCCCTCTTCGCGGGCCAGCGCATCGAGCGCGAGCTCGACGACGAGATCGGCTTCCACCTCCAGCGCGAAACCGAGGAGAACATCCGCCGCGGGATGGACCCTGCCGCGGCGCGGACCGAGGCCCTCCGGAAGTTCGGCGGGGTGGAGAAGACCAAGGAGGAGGTTCGCGACGCGGACCGCGCGCGCCTCTTCGAGACGGTCGTCCAGGACGTGCGCTACGGTCTGCGCTCGCTCCGCAAGAACCCGGGCTACGCGGCGGCCGCCGTCCTGACCCTGGCGCTGGGCATCGGCGCCAACACGGCGATCTTCTCGGTCGTCCACGGCGTCCTGCTGCAGTCGCTCCCGTACGGCGGCGGCGAGCGGCTGGTGCGCATCCAGGTGGACGCGCCGGGCGCGGGCATCGAGAACGGGGCCTTCTCGCCGCTCGAGATCGCCGACCTCCAGAACCTCACGCACACCCTCGACGGCGTGGCCGAGTACCACTCGATGTGGTTCGTGCTCCTCGGCAAGGACGAGCCCGAGCGCATCCAGACGGGAGTCGTCTCCGCCCACTTCTTCGACCTCATGGGCGTCAAGCCGATCCTCGGGCGCACGTTCGCGAAGGGCGAGGACCAGCACGGCGCCGAGGCGGTCCTCGTGCTCTCCAACGCCTACTGGATGCGGAGCTTCGGCGGCGACCCCAAGGTCGTCGGCCGGGTCTTCACGATGAACGACCGGCCGCACACCGTCATCGGAATCCTGCCTCCGATCCCGGGCTACCCGGACGAGAACGACGTCTACATGCCGATCTCCGCCTGCCCGTTCCGTTCGGACCCGCACATGGAGACCGCCCGCGACATGGGGATGCTGGCGGCCTTCGCCCGCCTCAAGACCGGCACGACGTTCGGGGCGGCGCAGAAAGACCTGAAGGACCTGGCCGTGCGGCTGGCGCAGGACCACCCGGAGAGCTATCCCGCCTCCGCCCGGCTGTCGCTCGCCCCCGTCTCGCTTCGGGAAGAGATGACCCGCCAGGCCCGGCCGACGTTCCTGCTCCTGACGGCGACCGTGGGCCTCGTCCTGCTGATTGCGTGCGCCAACGTGGCGAACCTGACGCTCTCGCGCCTGGTGCGCCGCGAGCGGGAGATGGCGCTGCGCTCGGCGCTCGGCGCGGGGCGGGGGAGGCTCGCACGGCAGCTCCTGACCGAGAGCGTCGTCGTCGCCGTCCTCGGAGGCATGCTCGGCCTGGCCGTCGCCGTGGCCGGGCGCAAGATGCTCGTTCTCTTCGCCGCGCGCTTCACGCCGCGGGCCGCCGAGATCGCGGTCGACGGGCCCGTGCTGCTCTTCACGCTCGCGGTTTCGCTCCTCGCGGGCATCGGTCTCGGGCTCATCCCGGCGCTCTCGTCCAGACGCAGCCTCGTGTCGGCGCTGCAGAACGGCCGCGACCCCGCGGCCACGGTGCCGGGCCGCGTGCGCATGCGCAGCTTCCTGATCGTCGGCCAGGTCGCGGTTTCCTTCGTCCTGCTCGCGGGCGCCGGGTTGATGCTGCGCACGCTCTGGAAGCTCTCGCAGATCGATCCGGGCTACAAGACCGAGCGCGTTCTGACCTCGCGCCTGGATCTCAACTTCACGCGCTACCGGCAGCGGGAACAGCAGCTCGACTTCCTCGAGCGCCTGCTCGGGAAGCTCTCGACCGAGCCGGGCGTCGTCACGGCCGCGCTGGCGGGACGGTTCCCGCTGACCGAAGGCGGACCCTCCAATGGCCGGTTCCGGATCGAAGGACGCGAAGCGCCGACGCCCGATGCCCTGCCCCGCGCCGACTTCCAGCGCGTCAGCGCCGACTACTTCAAGACCATCGGGGTGCCGATGCTGCGCGGGCGTTCCCTGACCCCGGCCGATCGGGCGAACGCTCCGGATGCGGCGGTGATCAACAAGACCATGGCGAGCCACGTCTTCCCGGGGGAGGACCCGATCGGCCGGCGCATCGGCGTCGACGGCAACGCGCCCGGCGAGGTCCGCTGGCTGACCGTCGTCGGCGTCTCGGGCGACGTTCGGCAGTACGGCCTCGCGAAGCTCCCGATCGACCAGGTCTATCTCTCGATCCTTCAGTTCCCGGGGCTCTCGACGGCGTGCCTCGTGCGGACCACGGCCGAACCGCTCGCGCTCACGAAGACGGTCCGGGACGCCGTGCACTCGATCGGCCCCGAGCAGCCGGTCGACCGGTTCCGGACGCTCGAGGACATGCACGCGAGCGCCCTCGACATGCCGCGGCTGACGGCGGTGCTGCTCGCCGCGTTCGCCGGCCTCGCCCTGATCATCACGGCCACCGGGATCGCCGGCGTCATCGGCTTCACCGTCGGACAGCGGCGCCAGGAGTTCGGCATCCGCATGGCGCTCGGCGCCCTTCCGGGCGGCGTGGTGCGGATGGTCCTCGGACAGGGGATGCGACTGGTCGGGCTGGGGCTGGCGATCGGCGTCGCGGGCGCCTTCGCCCTGTCGCGTCTCTTCGCGGGGCTTCTCTACGAGACGACGCCGAGCGACCCGCCCACGTACGTCGCGGTCGCTCTCGTTCTCGGCCTCGTCGCGGCCGTCGCCTGCTTCGTGCCGGCGCGCCGGGCGACGACGGTCGATCCGATGGTCGCGCTTCGCAACGCCTGAGGAGGCAACCATGAAACGAATGGTCCTGGCGGTTCTGTTCCTGGCCTCGGCTCTCCCGGTCCTCGCCATCGGCCCGAAGGACGGCGGCGCGAAGAACGTGGCGGTGCTGCTCTTCCCGGGCGTCCAGATCATCGACTACACGGGGCCGTGGGAAGTGCTGGGGCACGCCTACGTCGACGGAAGGCCCGCCTTCCGCATCTACTCGGTGGCGGAGACCGCGACCCCGATCGAAACCGCGATGGGGATGACGGTGATCCCGTCCTACACGTTCGCCCGTGCCCCGCGGCCCGACGTCCTGGTCATCCCGGGCGGCAACGTCGATCCGGACAACGAAGGCGTGATCCGCTGGATCCAGCAGAGCGCGAAGACGGCCGAGGTCGTCCTCTCGGTCTGCAACGGCGCCTTCTACCTCGCGAAGGCGGGCCTTCTCGACGGCCTCGAGGCGACGACGTTCGCCGGCATGATCGACGACCTGAAGGCGGCCGCACCGAAGACGAAGGTGGTCCGTGACAAGCGCTTCGTCGACAACGGCAAGATCATCACGTCCGCCGGCCTCTCGTCGGGGATCGACGGGGCCCTGCACGTCATCGAGAAGCTCTACGGCAAGGGCGCGGCCCAGATCGCGGCCGTCGGCATGGAGTACGACTGGCGGCCCGACTCCGGCTGGGCCCGCGCCAGCCTCGCCGACCGGCACGTCTTCCCGGGCTTCCAGGCCGCCAGCGCGTACCCGCGGACGCTCGTTCGGTACGAGGGGACGCGGGACCGGTGGGAAGCGAGCTGGAAGATCCGCACCGACGCCGGGGCCGATGCGCTCGTCGCCCGCATGGACGAGGCTTTCGGTGGCTCCCCGGGCTGGAAGAGGCAGGGCCCGGGGTCGTTTCGCTTCGACGGCGACGGCGGCTCGTGGACCGAGGCCACCCGCGTGGAGCGCGCGACCGGCGAGAAGGCCTGGCTCGTGACCGTCAGCGTCGCCCGCGCCCGGTAGTTTCGTCCTCCGATTCGGGCCGCTCGTCCCGGGTCCAAAACCCGCGCGCGACTTTCCCGTTTGAACCACCGGGGGAGGACCGCGCGCGCATGAAGACCTACGAGCTGTCCGTCAACGGCCGCACGAGGAAGGTGGAGGCGGGCAACCCGGAGACTCCTCTCCTCTGGATCCTGCGGGACTTCCTTGGCCTGACCGGCACGAAATACGGCTGCGGGGTCGGGATCTGCGGCGCGTGCACGCTCCACGTCGACGGCCGGGCGGTGCGATCCTGCCAGGTCACGGTCGCGGAGGTCGCCGCGGCCGGCGGACGCGTGACGACGATCGAGGGGCTGTCGGCCGACGGGCGACACCCCTGTCAGCGGGCCTGGCTCGCCGAGGACGTCGCGCAGTGCGGCTACTGCCAGCCGGGGATGATCATGGCGGCGGCGGCGCTGCTTCGCGACAGGCCGCGCCCGACCGATGCCGACGTCGACGCCGCCCTCTCGGACCACGTCTGCCGCTGCGGCACGTACGAGCGGATCCGGAAGGCGGTCCATGCGGCTGGACGCATGGCCGTCGAAGGGGGCGCGCGATGAGCGCCACCCGCGGCAGTTTCTCCAGACCGGCGCCGTCGGCGGCGCGGCGCTCCTGATCGAGGTCCCGCTCTTCGGCCAGTCGTCGGCCGGGAAGTTCGCGCCGAACCCGTGGCTCTCGATCGCCGCGGACGGCCAGGTCACGCTCGTCATCGGGCACTCGGAGATGGGGCAGGGAGTGCGGACGTCCCTCGCGATGATCCTCGCCGAGGAGCTCGAGGCGGACTGGTCCGGCGTGCGAATCACGCAGGCGTCTCCCGGGCCGGGCTACGACAGCCTCAGCACCGGCGGCAGCGACAGCGTCGAGGACTCGTGGAAACCGCTTCGCACCGCCGGTGCCGCGGCGCGCGAGATGCTCGTCGCGGCCGCCGCGCAGACCTGGAAGGTGCCCGCGGCCGAGTGCGCGGCACGCGACGGCGCCGTCACCCACTCGGGGACCGGGCGCCGCCTGACCTACGGGAAGCTCGCGCCCCTCGCGGCGAAGCTTCCCGTGCCGAAGGAGCCCCGGCTGAAGGACCGCAAGGACTTCCACCTCGTCGGGACGAGCGTGCCGAGGATCGACGGGCCGGCGATCGTCTCGGGCCGCGCCGTCTACGGCCTCGACGTCCGCATTCCGGGCATGCGCTATGCCGCAGTCGCCCGCTGTCCGGTCCCCGGCGGCAAGCTCGTCCGTTTCGACCGCGCGAAGGCGCTGGCGGTCCCGGGTGTGGAGAAGGTCGTCGAGGTCTCGACTGGTGTCGCCGTCGTCGCCCGGGACAGCTTCGCGGCGTTCTCCGGGCGGGACGCCCTCGCCGCCGCCTGGGACGAGGGCGCCAACGCGACGCTGACGACGGCCGAGCTCGCCCGGCGCCTCGACGACCCGTCCACCTCGCGCCACGCGGTGCACCGCACCCGCAAGCAGGGCGACGCGGCCGCGGCCCTCGCGGCGGCGCCGACGCGAATGGCCGCGACCTATCGCGACGGCTTCCAGGCCCACGCCTCGGTCGAGCCGCAGAACTGCACGGCGAAGGTCGCGAACGGGCGGTGCGAGATCTGGGCGCCGACACAGAACCCGCGCCGGGCCCAGAAGGAGTGCGCGGAGCTCCTGAAGATCGCTCCCGAGAAGGTCACGGTCCACGTGACGCTCCTCGGCGGGGGGTTCGGGCGGCGCCTCCACGCCGACTACGCGACCGAGGCGGTCGAGGTCGCGCGCGCCGCGAAGGTCCCCGTCCAGGTCGTCTGGTCCCGCGAGGACGATTTCCTCGGCGACTTCCTTCATCCGATGGAGCGCGCGGACCTCGAAGCCGGGATCGACGCATCGGGGAAGATCACCGCGTGGAGTCACCGCTCCACGTGCTTCCACCTTTCGATGTTCGGCGACCTCGATCCGGCCGACAGCGATACGGACGTCGCCCCGTGGGGCGGGTACGACACGCCCTACGCGATCGAGAACATCTTCGCCGGGTACACCGAGGTCGAGTCTCCCGTCCGCACGGGGGCGTGGCGGGCCGTCTACTACCCGCCGAACGTCTTCGCGCGCGAGTCCTTCCTCGACGAGGTCGCTGCGCGGCTGGGGCAGGACCCGCTCGTCCTGCGGCTGGCGCTCCTCGAGGGAGAGCCTGTCCTGACGCTTCCCAACGGCCGCTGGAAGATCGACCGGCCGCGCCTCGCGGCCGTGCGTGAAGCTCGCGGCGGAGAAGGCGGGCTGGGGCTCGAAGCTCGAGGCCCCGGCAGGGCGGCGCGCGGGCCGCGGAATCGCCTGCAACACGTACCACGCCCGGACCGTCATGGCCCAGGTCGCGGAGGTCTCGGTCGGGCCGGCCGGCGACGTGCGCGTCCACCGGATCGTGTCGGCGGTCGACTGCGGGCAGGTCGTCAACCGGCTCGGCGTCGAAGGGCAGGTCGAGAGCGGGATCGCCTTCGGACTGTCCTACGCGTTGAAGGGCGAGATCACTTTCCGCGACGGCCGCGTCGTGGAGACGAACTACGCGGAGTTCCCGGTCCTCGCGCTGCCCGAGATGCCGCGAGTGGAAACGCACCTGGTCGACAGCGACCGGGCGCCGACCGGCCTCGGCGAGCAACCCGTGCCTCTGGTGGCGCCGGCCGTGGCGAACGCGATCTTCGCCGCCACCGGCAAGCGTCTGCGCCGCGTTCCGATCCGGCCCGGGGACCTGGCGTAGAGTCGAGCCGCCATGGAGACGGGCCGCGCCCGGGAGCTCTGCGAGTACTTCGAGAAGGTGCGCGCGCGGACCCTGCGCGTCGCCGACTGCATTCCGCCGGACCGGCTGGAGTGGACCTGGGCGCCCGGCAAGTTCACGCTCGGCGACATCCTGCGGCACCTGGCCTCGATCGAGCGCGACATGTACGCCGAAAACGCGCGGGGCCGGCCCTCGCGCTACGCGGGTCATGGCCGCGAGCTCGCCGACGGCCCCGAGGCCGTGCGGGCCTACGTAAAGCGCTGCCACGCCGAATCGATGGAGATCTTCCGGAGCCTTTCCGACGAGGACCTCGAGCGCGACTGCCAGACGCCGGCCGGGGCGAAGCTGCGGGTCGGCAAGTGGCTGCGCCTCATGATCGAGCACGAGATCCACCACCGCGGACAGCTCTACATGGCGCTCGGGATCCTGGGCGTGCCGACGCCGCCGATCTACGGGCTGACCTCCGAAGAGGTGCGGGCGAAGAGCGTTCCGCGCTGAGGCGCGCGCGTCAGGAGGCGCGCGAGAAGCTCGCGGCCGCCGGCGCCGCCGTCGTCACGCGCCGGGTCGCCAGCGAGAGCGGAATGCGGATCTGCACCTCCGCGCCGCCGCCCGCGGCCGGCGTCAGCTCGAGGCGGTGGCGCCCGGGGTACAGGGCCTCGAGGCGGCGCCGCGTATTGCGCAGGCCGATCCCCCCCGTGGTGTCGACGGTGCTCGGCCGGGGGCCCGGGCCGTTGTCGCGGACCGTGAGGGCGAGCGACCCGGCCTCCTCCCGCGCCGTGACCTCGATCCGGCCGCGGCCCGCGCGCCCGCCCAGGCCGTGCTTGATCGCGTTCTCGACCAGCGGCTGGAGGAGGAAGCTCGGAAGCCTGGCCGCGGCGACGGCCGGATCGACGGAGATCGAGACGTCGAGCCGGTCCCGGAAGCGGACCTGCTCGATCGACGAGGTACTTCTCGAGGATCGCGATCTCCTCGTCGAGCGTGACGAGCGGGTTGTCCTCGGACCGGAGCGAGAGCCGCAGGAGGTCGCCGAGCCGGACGACCATCTGCCGCGCGCGGTCGGGGTCCCTGCCCACGAGCGGCAGGATGCTGTTGAGCGTGTTGAAGAGAAAGTGCGGGCGCAGCTGGAACTGCAGGGCGTCGAGCTGCGCCTCGACCAGGGCGGTGCGGAGGCGCTCGCGCACCTCGAGTCGCCGCACCCGCAGACGATACAGGGCCGCGCCCGCGGCCGCCAGCAGAGCCAGACGAGCCCGCGAAACCAGGCCGTCTGGTGCAGGCGACGGGCGAGAACGACGTCGGCTCGCGGCGCCGGTCTCGTTCCAGACGCCGTCCGCGTTGGCGGCGCGGACACGGAAGCGGTAGCGGCCGGGCGGCAGGTTCGTGTAGTACGCCGTCGCGGCGGGGCCCGGCGTCGACCCACTCCTTCTCGAAACCCTCCAGCCGGTAGCGGAACCTGACCGCCCGCGGGTTGCGAAAGTCGAGCGCCGTGTACGCGACCTCGAGCTTGCGGGTGCCGGCCGGCAGCGACAGCGTGCCGCGAGCGCGAGCGGCTGGCCGTCGGCCGTGACCTGCTCGATGACCACGCTCGGCGGCACCGGGTTCGAGCTCGATGCGCGCGGGATCGGCCATCACCAGGCCCTTGACCGTCGCGAACCACAGCCGCCCGTCGCGGCTCCTCCAGGCCCCGTGCTGCGTGTTGTTGCACTCGGCCAGCATCATTCCGGTGGCGGTCGTGAAGGTCGCGGCGTCGGAGATGCGGCCGGGCGTCGCGGGCCGCGGCCGCGAGCTCGGCCTGCGAGACGCGGAAGACGCCGCGGTTCGACGTCAGCCAGAGGTATCCGCGGCCGTCCTCGATCACCCGCTGTGCGGCGTCGTGGAAGACACCCTCCTTCTGGCGGTAGGTCGTGAAGCGCCCGTCGCGGTAGCGCGAGAGGCCGCCGCGGGTGGCGAACCAGTAGGTCCCCTCCGAGTCCTGGTAAGGTCGACATCACGACGTCGTGAGCGAGTCCGTCCTTCGTCGTGAACGTCCGGAAGCCCCCGTCCGCGTAGCGCGTCACGCCGCCGCCGAACGTCCCGATCCAGAGACTTCCCGCGCGGTCCTCGAAGATCGAGAACACCGCGTCCGAGCCGAGCGCCGCCGGGAGCGCGGAAGGCCGTGATCGCACCGTTCTCGATGCGATTCACGCCGGACCCCATCGTGCCGACCCACACGGCGCCGCGCCGGTCGACGAGCACCGAGGAGATCCAGTTGCCCGACAGTCCCTCGGCCGACGTGTAGCGCGCGTCTGGCCGCCCGGAGACGGACGAGGCCTCCGCCGCGGGTCCCGACCCACAGCGCGCCGCCCGGGTCCTCGGCGATCGCCATGACCGAGGCGCCGAGCGTCGCCACGGGCTCGAAGCGGTCGCTGCCCGGAGGCATGCGGTTGAGCACCCCCTCGGCGGTCCCGGCCCAGAGGTTTCCGCGGCTATCCTCGAAGACGGACCACATTCTCGCGTCCGAGAGTCCCTCGGCCTCGGTGTACATGGCGATGCGCTGTTCCTTGATCCGGTCGAGCCCGCCGTCGGCGGTGCCGACCCAGAGGCTTCCCTCGCGATCCTCGAACACGCGAGAGGATGCGGTTGGACGACAGGCCGTCGGACTCGCCGTGCCGCAGGAACCGGCCGTCCCGGAAACGATGGAGGCCGCCGTCGGTGGCGAGCCAGAGGCTGCCGTCGCGGTCGCGCGCGAGCGCCCGGACGAAGCCGTTGGTGAGCCCGTCCTCGAGCCCCCAGGTGCGCGTCGAGCGGCCGCTGACGTGCGCGAGCCCGCGGCCCGTCCCGACCCAGAGGCCGCCCTCCGGATCGGCGAGCATCGAGAGCGCGGTGCCCGGGAAGCCGTCGCGCACCCTCCAGGCCGCGAACCGGTCGTTCTCGAGCCGCGCGGCACCCCATGCGCCGCCGACCCAGAGGGTTCCCTCCGTGTCTTCGGCCAGCGAGGAAATCCGTCCCTCGGGAAGGCCCTCGGCCGCCGAGTAGGTGCGGCTCCGGCCGCCGGCGATCCGGGTGACGCCCGCATTCGAGCCGACCCAGACGGATCCGTCCCGGCCCTCGAAGAGAGCGGTCACGATCGCTCGTCCGACGGCGCCCTCGAGCGGCGGCAGGAACTCGCCCTTCGAGCGCCGTGCGAGCCCGGTCACCGTGCCGATCCAGAGCGTGCCGTCGCGGCCCTCGAGGAGAACGTTGACCCAGTCGTCGTTGAGCGCCTTCGTGTTGCGCGTGTCGAAGATCGTGAAGCGCACGCCGTCGAAGCGGACGAGTCCTTCCTGCGTTCCGAGCCAGAGGTAGCCGTCGCGGGTCTGAAGGATCGTCGTGATCGAGTTCTGCGGCAGGCCGGAGTCGCTCGTCCAGACGTCGTGCCCGAACTGGGACAGCGGGGTGGACGGGTCCAGGCCCCAGACCTGGCAGGCGGCCAGTGCGATGAGCGCGGCGAGTCCGAGTCGGGCCCGGTTCACGCCTCAGAAAAACCCGAGAAGAGGGGGCGCCGCAAGGCCCGGCGGATCGTCGATGAAGCGGCGGGGACGGAATGCGGGTTTTCCGGGACGGTCAGGCCGGCGTCACTTCACCCGGCGCCAGGTCCATTCCTCGCTCGCGGCCTTGCCCTGGAGGGTGCCCTCGATTCTTGCGTGAAGGGCGCCGTCGGCGCCCAGCCAGTACAGGACCCGCGTCGGGAAATCGTGCTCCCGGTTCTCGAACACCACGCGGTCCTTCGCGTTCTCGACCATGCGAAACGGCGTCGCCGGCCGGCCCTTCGGGCTCGCCCAGTAAGTCACGCCATCGGCCGCGGCCTCGATGCGCATGAACTCGAAGGAAACCGTGCGGCCGCCGGACACGTCGCGGTGAAGGCCCAGGAGCGTGCCTCCCCGCGGCGCGGTCCAGACCTCCTCGATGTCGGTGCCGTCCTGCGAGCCCGCCCAGCTCCCGGTCATCCAGGACAGGGACGCGGCGTCGGCGGGCGCCGGGGCGGCGGCGGAGAGCGTCAGGGTCAGAAGCGCAGCCAGCATGGGGCCTCCTTGACTCGACGCGGACTCTACGCCGGGCGGCGGGGGCGGTCTTGAAGAAACGCGACGTCGCCCGGGGCGCGCGGGGAGAGCAGGGCGTCGAGGCGCGCCGGCGCGATGAAGTAGGGGCCCAGCTCGCCGCACGCCGCCTGGCCCGAGGCCGGCGTGACCCCGGCGAGCTCGCGGAACTCGCGCACGAGGTGCGCCTGGTCGGAGTACCCGCACCGGGCGGCGAGGTCCGCCCACGGCGCGCCCGCGGAGTGGCCGGCCAGCCGGAGAAGGTTCTGGAACCGGATGATGCGGGAGAGGGTCTTCGGTGGCAGGCCCACCTCCGACCGGAACTCCCGCTCGAGCTGACGCGGGCTCCATCCCGCGCGCCGGGCGATCTCGGCCACGGACCGGCGGCCACGGCCTGCGAGCACGACCCCGACGGCCGCTCCGAGGCGCGCGTCCCGCGGACGGGAGGAAGCCAGGCGCGATTCGACGAAACCCTCGATCGCCTTCCGGCGCGCTCCGTCCTCGGCCGCGTTGCCGATCTCCTCCTGGATTCGCCGTCCCGCCGCGCCCCAGAGCTCTTCGGGCGAGGCCGCCGCGTTGGTGAGGCGATCGAGCGGCAGGCCGAGGATCTCCCGCGCCCCTCCCGGACGGAAACGCACTCCCAGCGTGCGGACGGGGCCGGTCGGCGCGATGCGGAGCGGCCGCGTCATCTGGCCGACTACGAAGCTCGCGGGCTGCGTCGACGGCCGGCCTGCGTCGCCGACCCGCGCGTACGGAGCCGCGAGGTGAAAGATCCACTCGATGCAGCCGTCGGGCAGGACCCGCTCGGCCGGCCCCGGCCCGGCCTCTTCGCCTTCGGCGGTCCAGACGCACTCGATCCGCGAGGCGAGCGAGGAACGGACGGGATGCTCCGCGTACCGCATCGGGGTCAGGCGGCCGCCGCGAGTGGGAGGCGCAGCCGCGCGATCGAGCCGTGGTGGCCGCGGCGGTTCTCGAGCGAGAGGCTGCCGCCGTGCGCCTCCGCGATCTGCCGCGAGAGGACGAGGCCGATCCCCGAGCCGCCGGGCTTGGTGGTGAAGAAGGGCACGAAGAGGTTGGTCGTCGTCGGCAGGCCCGGGCCGTCGTCGGCGACCCAGATCTCGAGCTGCCGCGCGCCGCGCTTCCAGCCGAGCGCCACGCCGCCCTTCGTTTCGAGCGCGGCGTCGGCGGCGTTGCGGACGAGGTTGATGAGCAGCTGCTCGAGCTGGTCGGCGTCCGCCTTGACCGCGAGGGCCGGGCCCGGAATGACGCCGACCGGCAACCGGGTCTCGAGGCTCGCCACCCGGGTCAGGAGGCTTGCGACGTCGACGGGCGCGAGCGTGGGTGGCGGCAGTCGGGCGAGCTTCGCGTAGGCCGAGGTGAAGCGGGAGAGCGCTTCCGCCCGGGACGCGATGACCGAGAGCCCGTGGCGCAGGTCCTCGCGCCAGTCCGCCGGAGGCTCGGGCTGGCTCGCGAGGGTCTGGAGGCTTCCCGCGATCGACTGGATGGGCGCGAGCGAGTTGTTGAGCTCGTGGCCCAGCACGCGGATCAGGCGCTGCCAGGCCTGGCGCTCCTCTTCCCGCAGCGGGCGGCTCACGTCGGCGAGCACGAGGAGCCGGTGGGGGGCGCCGCCCTGGCGGAACGCGCTGGTGCGGATCTCCCAGCGCCCCGACCGGCCCGGGAACGCGGCCTCGCGGATCTGCGGCGCGCCTTCTTCGAGAAAGGCCGCCAGGCCGACTTCCTCGGCGCGGCGCCCGCGCAGCCTCGGCTCCGGCTGCCCGAGCAGGGTCTCGCCGAACCGGTTGACGAGCTGCAGCTCGCCCCGCTCGTCGAACGCGAAGACCGCGACGTCGATCTCGGCCATGACCTTCGACAGCAGCGCCGTCGCCTCGAGCGCGCCCAGCCGCTGTTCGCGCAGGGTCGCGGCCAGCGCGTTGACCTCGAGCAGCACCTCGCCGAGCGGGTCGTCGGCGCGGGCTCCGCGCGCCCGGATCGAGAAGTCCTCCTCGCGCATCGCGGCGAGGAGGTTGGAGACCGTCTGCAGCGGGCGGACCACGCGCTCGCGCATCGCCTGCGTGAAGGCGAGGAAGGCGACGACGAGGACGGCCGTGACCGTCCAGCGCAGCTTGGGCGTGAAATCGCCCGTCCAGAGAAGAATCAGCGCGGTCGCCATCGCGGGCAGCGTCGCGAAGAGGGCCAGGAGCAGGATTCTGCGGTCGTGCGTCAGCGCGCGGGCGGCCATCGCCTCATTGTCCGTGCTTCTCGAGCCGGCGGTACAGGGCGCTGCGCGAGAGGCCGAGCGCCTTCGCCGCCTGGCTGACGTTGCCGCCGTAGCGGTCCATCGCCTTGCGCACGAGCAGGCTCTCGACCTCCTCGAGCGACATGTCCTCGAGGCGGGTTCCGTCCGCGCCGCGCTTCAAGCCCAGGTCGCCGGCGCGGATCGCGCCGCCCGCAGACATCAGGACCGCGCGCTCGATCGCATGGTCGAGCTCGCGCACGTTGCCCGGCCAGCGGTGGGCCAGGAGCGCCTCCATCGCCGCGGGCTCGAAGCTCGCGGCCTGCCTGCGGTAGCGCTCCGCGTGGCTCTGCAGGAACTGCCGCGCGAGCAGCGGGATGTCCTCCCTGCGCTCGGAAAGCGACGGGACGTGGATCTCGATGGTGTTCAGGCGGAAGAGCAGGTCCTGCCGGAAGCGCCCCGCCGCGACCTCCGCGGGCAGGTTGGCGTTCGAAGCGGAGAGGATCCGCACGTCGCAGCGCCGCGTGCGCGAGGAGCCGACGCGCTCGAACTCTCCCGTCTCGAGGACGCGCAGGAGCTTGCCCTGCTGGGAGAGGGGAACGTTGCCGATCTCGTCCAGAAAGAGGGTGCCGCCGTCGGCGAGCTCGAAGCGCCCGACGCGGTCGGACCGTGCGTCGGTGAAGGCGCCCTTGACGTGCCCGAAGAGCTCGCTCTCGAAGACGCCCTCGGAGATGCCGCCGGCGTTCAGGGTCAGGAAGGGGCGCGCGGCGCGGGGGGACGCGGCGTGGAGGGCGCGGGCGACGAGCGTCTTGCCTGTGCCGTTGTCCCCGGTGATCAGCACGTTCGCGTCCGACGGCCCGACCCGGGCGATGACGTCGAGGACAGGGCGCATGGCGGGCGAGGCCGCGACGAACGCGGGGGAGCCCTCGTGCCGGAGGATGCGGTTCTCGGCTTCGAGGCGCTGGCCGACGCGCAGCGCCTGCCCGAGGGCGATCTGGGTGCGCAGCGTCGTCAGCAGCCGCGCGTTGTCCCAGGGCTTCTGCACGAAGTCGCGGGCGCCGTGCCGCATCGCCTCGACCGCGAGATCGACGGTGCCCCACGCGGTCATGACGATGACCGGGAGGGTCGGGTCGATCTCCTGGATCTTCGCCAGAAGGTCGAGGCCTTCCTGGCCCGACGTCGTGTCGCGGGTGTAGTTGAGGTCGATCAGGGCGGCGTCGCGCTCCTTTGCCTCGACGGCCGCCAGCACGCCCGCCGGCGAGCTCGCGGTCTCGCACTCGAGGCCCTCGCCCTTCAACAGCAGGCGCAGGGCCTCCAGCACGTCGCGCTGGTCGTCGGCGATCAGGACGCGGGCGGGGCGGTTCACGCTTCGGCGCCCCCGGTCGTCGGAGCGTTCACCGGGACCGGAAGTCGAGCGCGGCGGAGTTCATGCAGTACCGCAGGCCGGTCGGCTCCGGCCCGTCGTCGAACACGTGGCCCAGGTGCGAGTCGCAGCGCCGGCAGAGGACCTCCGTCCGGGAAAGGAAGAGGCTCGCATCCTCGCGGGTCTTCACGCTCGCGGGCGAGGACGGCGTCGTGAAGCTCGGCCAGCCGGTCCCCGACTCGAACTTGGCCTGCGACTCGAAGAGCGGGTTCCCGCAGGCGGCGCAGGCGTAGGTCCCGGTCCCGTGGTGGTTCCAGTACTTGCCCGTGAAGGCGCGCTCGGTGCCCTTCTCGCGCAGGATCCGGTACTGCTCCGGAGTCAGGGCCGCTCGCCACTGCTCGGCGGTCTTCTCGACGCGGCCGGGTTCCTCGTCGACCACGGCGGGAATCTACCACCGCCCGGAAACTATTCGCTCCGCAGGGCGGTCGTGGGGTTCACCCGGCTCGCCTTTCGCGCGGGGAAGAAGCAGGCCGCCAGCGCCACCGACGCGAGCACCGCCGGAACCGACGCGAAGGTCCACGGGTCGCGGGGAGAGACGCCGTAGAGCAGGGCCGCCATCGCCCGCGTCAGCAGGAACGCGCCGGCGAGGCCGAGCGCGACACCGAGGGCCGCGAGCCGGCCCCCCTCGAGAAGGAGCATCCGCTTGACGTCCACCGGCCGGGCCCCGAGCGCCATGCGGATCCCGATCTCGCGTGTCCGCTGGGAGACGCTGTAGGCGATCACGCCGTAGACGCCGACGGCCGAGAGCAGCAGGGCGGCGAAGGCGAAGAGGGCCAGCAGCTGCATGGCGAATCGGCGCTCGGCCACGGTCGAGGCCATCGCGTCGTCCATCGTTCGGACGGCGAAGACCGGAAGCTCCGGATCGAGCGCGCGCACGGCCGCGTCGATCCGGGGCGCCAGCACCGCGGGCGGCGCCGCGCCGCGGACCACGAAGGTGAAGAAAGCGCTCGCCCCTTGCAGGAGGGGGCGGTAGAAGGCCGGCTGGTCGTCGAGCGCGAGAGACTCCGACTTGACGTTGCCGACGACGCCGACGATCGACATCCACGGGCCCGGCTCCGAGCGGCCGGGGAAGCGCAGGCGCCGCCCGAGCGGGTCCTCGCCCGGAAAGGCGCGACGGGCGAAGGACTCGCTGACGATGATGACGGGCTCGCTGCCCTCGACGTCGCGGTCGTCGAAGTCGCGTCCCGCCTTGAGCGGGATGCCGAGTGTGGCGAAGTAGCGCGTCGAGGCGCCCGAGCCCTGGGCCACGACCGTGCCGTCGCGCTCGGGGTCGCGGCCCTCGATCTGCAGACGGGTCGAGAAGCGCGCCGTGTTGAACGGCACGCGGGTCGCGCCCGCGGCCTCGGCGACGCCGGGCAGCGCCCGGATGCGTTCGAGAGCCTTGCGGTAGAACGCGGCCTGCGCGGAGTTCTCGTTGTAGCGTCCGTTCTCGCGGATGTCGGGCTGCGGGAGCCAGAGGCTCGCCGTCGTCACGTTCTCCGGGCGGAAGCCGACGTCGACCTTCTGGAGCCGCCAGAGGGTGCGCACGAGCAGGCCCGCGCCGACGAGGAGCACGAGCGCCAGGGCGAACTCGGCGACGACGAGCGTGGACCGGACGCGCTTGCCGCGCCGTCCGGAGGCGCCGCGGGAGCCCTCGTTGAGGGCCTCGCCGAGCGCGGGGCCCGAGCCCTGGAGCGCGGGAGCAATCCCGAACACGACACCCGTGAGGATCGACGCGCCCAGCGTGAACAGGAGGACGGCGCGGTCGATGCGCACCTCGGGCAGCCGCAGGAGGCTCGGGGGCGAAAGCTGCATGAGCAGGTCCACGCCGAAGGACGCCAGGGCGAGCCCCAGTGCGCCGCCGGCGAGGCCCACGACGAGGCTCTCGGTCAGCAGCTGCCGCACCAGGCGCGCGCGGGATGCGCCGAGCGCCTGCCGCACGCCGATCTCGCGCCGCCGCGCCGAGGCGCGCGCGAGCTGGAGGTTCGCGACGTTGGCGCATCCGATCAGGAGCACGAGGCCGACCGCGATCAGCAGGACCATGAGGGCGGGACGCACCCCGCCGACGAGATCGTCCTGGAGGGGATGGAGGCGCGGCGCCCAGCCGTCGTTCTCCGGGTAGTCGCCCGGAAACTCGCGGCGGAGCTCCCCGGCCACGGCGTCCAGGCGCGCCTGCGCGAGAGCCGGCGTGACGCCGGGCTTCAGGCGGCCGAGCGCGCCCTGGAGGAAGTAGGCGCGGCGGTTCGGGCCCTGGAAGGGCGGACCGAGCCAGCCCGCCGGCGCCCAGACCTCGACGTCGGTCTCGATCACGCGGCCGGGATGGCGGAAGCCCGGCGGCAGGACGCCGAGGATCGTGCACAGGTCGTCGTCGATCCGCAGCGGTTTGCCGATCACGTTCGGGTCGGCGCCGAAGCGGCGCCGCCAGAATCCGTCCGAGAGGACCACGAAGTCGGCGATGCCCGGGTCGTAGTCCTTCTTTTCGAAGAGGCGCCCCACCTGGGGCTTGACCCCGAGGATCTCGAAGTACTCGACGTCCACGAGCAGCGTCTCGACGCGCTCGGGCCGGTCGCCCCCGGTGACGTTGGCGGTGATCGGATAGAGCCCCGACATCGCCACGAAGGCTCCGGAGCGCTCGCGGTAGTCGAAGAGCTCGGGAGCCGAGAGACCGACGTCGTCGGCGCCGCGGCGCGTGAAGTCCGACGTCACGCGGACGAGCTCGCCCGGGCGGTCGAAGGGCAGCGGCTTCAGGAGGACCGCGTTCACGACCGAGAAGATGGCGGCGTTGGCCCCGATCCCCAGGGCGAGCGTCCCGATCGCGACGGCCGCGAAGCCCGGGCTCTTGCGCAGCGTCCGGAGCGCGTATCGCAGGTCCTGCAGAAAGGTCGTCATGGGTCTTTCTCCTTCACTCGCTTCGCAGGGCGGAGCTCGGGTCGATGCGCGTGGCGCGTCGGGCCGGGACGTACATGGCCATCGCCGCCGTCGACGCCAGCACGAGGAGCACGGCGAAGAACGTCGCCGGGTCCGTTGGGGTGACTCCATGAAGGGTCGCCCGCAGCCAGCGCGTGGCGGCGAGGGCCGCCACCACGCCCGCGGCCACGCCGGCGATGACCGGCGGGATCCCGTGGCGTGCCGTGACGAGAAGGATGTCCCTCGCCGTCGCGCCGAGGGCCAGGCGGATTCCGAACTCGGCGGTGCGTGCCGCCACGAAGTACGCCACGATGCCGTAGATCCCGACGGCCGCGAGCAGCAGGCCGACCACGCCGAGCGAGGCGAGGAGGAGCGTGTGGAAGCGCTCCTGCGCGAGGGATTCCCGGAGCCGGTCCTCCATCGTCCGCAGGTCGTAGGCCGGCACGCCGGGCGTGATGGCCTGGACGGCGGCGCGCAGGGGCCCGGCGAGGGCGGCGGCGTCGCCGCTGCGCGCCTTGACCGCGAGCGTGACGCTGCGCTGGACCCAGTCCCAGGCTTCTGAGGGGATCTGGCCGACGGGAAGGTAGAACTCCGGGTAGGCGTCTTCGTCGAGGCCTCGGGATCGCGTGTCGCCCGCGATCCCCACGACCGTCTTCCACATCGGGTCCTCGGGCGAGCCCTCGCAGCAGGCGATCCGCTTTCCGAGGGCGTCCTGGCCCGGCCAGAGACGCGCGGCCAGACCCTGGCTGAGGATGACGACCCGCGGCGCTCCCGCGACGTCGCGTGGATCGAAGCCGCGGCCGCGCCGGAGGGGGATCCCCATGGTGCGCAGGTATCCCGGCGTCACGATGCGCAGGCGCGAGTCGACGGCATTCTTGACGTCGAGCGTGGCGGCCTCCGCGATGAGGCCGTTCGAGTTGCCGCCGGGGCCGACGGGGACCTGCGTCGTGAGAGCGGCGGAGGCGACGCCGGGCACCCGCTCGAGCTCCTCGACGACGCGCTCGAAGGCGCGCGTGACCTCCTGCGGGTCCGCGTACGCCGCGCGGGGGAGGGAGATGCGGGCGGTGAGGACACCGCGGGGCTCGAACCCCGGAGCGACGCGCTGAAGGTGCATGGCGGTCCGGATGAGCAGGCCGGCGCCGGCGAGCAAGGGCAGCACGAGCGCGACCTGCCCGGCGACGAGGACGGCCCGCACTCGGTCGCGGCCTCCCCCGTGACGGGCGCCGCGGCCGGCCCTCCCAAGGCCGGTCAGCAGGTCGCCGCGCGTCGCGCGCAGCACCGGCGCCAGGCCGACGAGCACGGCGCAGAGGCAGGAAGCGGCCAGGGCGAAGACCAGGACGCCGGCGTCGACGCCCGCCTGCTCGATGCGCGGCACGTCGGCCGGGCTCGCGCCGACGAGTGCGCCGACGGCGGCCGAGGCGGCGAGCACGCCGACGGCGCCGCCCGAGAGGGCCAGGACCAGGTTCTCCGTCAGGAGCTGGCGGATGATCCTCCCGCGCGACGCGCCGACCGCGGCGCGCACCGTCAGTTCCCGGGCTCGGAGGGCGCCGCGCGCCAGGAGCATGCTGGAGACGTTGACGCAGGCGATCAGCAGGACCAGGCCGACGGCGCCGAAGAGAATCCAGAGACGGTCCCGGTACCCTTCGACCAGGAGGTCGCCGAGGGGCTGGATGCGGAAGTCGCGCTCGGACGCCTCCTGCGGGAAGTCGCGCCGGATGCCTTCCATGATCCCCGAGGCCTCCGACTGGGCCCGGGCCACAGTCACTCCGGGCGCGAGGAGCCCGAAGACCTGGAGGTTGTGGTTGTCGTGTTCCGCCAGGACCTCCGCCGACAGCGCCGCGGGCACCCAGACTTCTTCGTTGTCGCGCGCATAGTCGAAGGACTCGGGCATGACGCCGACGATCGTGTAGAGCTCCCCGTCGAGCCGCAGGGTCCGGCCCAGGATGTCGGCGGGCGCTCCCAGGCGTCCCGTCCAGAGCCGGTGGCTCAGGACGGCGACGCGGCTCGCGCCGGGCCGGTCCTCGTCGCTTCGAAACACTCGGCCGAGCGCCGGCGCCACGCCGAAGACGCCGAAGAAATCCTCGGTGACCCGGGCACCGACGATCCGCTCGGCGCCGTCGCCCTCCGCGAGACTCAGGCTCGCGTACCGGGCGGCTCCGAGCCGGTCGTAGCTCCGGCTCGCGCGGCGCAGATCGGCGAACATCCCCGCCGAGACGCTCCCGCGCTGGCCCTGCCAGGTCTCCATGACGTGGACCACCCGATCCGGATCGGCGAACGGGAGCGGGTCGAGCAGCACCGCGCGGACGAGGCTGAAGATCGCCGTGTTGGCGCCGATCCCGAGGGCGAGGGTTCCGATCGCGACCGCCGCGAATCCCGGGCTGCGGCGCAGCATTCGGAGCGCGTAGCGCAGGTCCTGTCCGAAGGTCGTCATGACGAGCCTCCTCTTCCTCAGTCGCCTCGGAGCGCGTCGAGCGGATCGATCTTCGCCGCGCGCCGCGCGGGCAGATAGCCGGCCACGAGCGCCACGACGGCCATCAGCGCCGCGCCGCCGGCGAAGACGAGCGGATCCGCGGCCTTCACCCCGAAGAGAATCGATTCGATGAAGCGGGCGAGCGCCCAGGCGGCCGGCAACCCGATCGCCGCGCCGACGGCGAGGAATCGGCCGACCTCCGAAAGGACGAGGCGCCGCACGGTTGCGGGATCCGCGCCGAGGGCCATGCGCACGCCGATCTCGCGGCGGCGCTCGGCGACCGCGAACGCGAGGACGCCGTAGATGCCGATCGCCGCGAGCAGGGCCGCGAGCCCGCCGAAGGCCACGGAGAGCAGAAACGTGAGCCGCTCGGTCAGGAGGGACTCGCGGATCTGCGTCGTCAGCGTCTTGACGTCGAAGACGGGGAGCTGCGGGTCGAGCGCGGCGACGGCGCCGCGCGCTCCGGACGCCAGCCGGTCCGGAGGGAGGTCGCCCCGGAGGTAGAAGGTGAGCGAGCCCAGGTTCGGGTCCTGCAGGTAAGGCGTGAAGGCGAAGGGCTGAGCCGGTTCGCCGACCTGCGCCGACTTGCTGTCGCGGACGATGCCGACGATCTCGACGTCGGGGGCCCCTTCGCCGGGGCCGATGCCGAGGCGCTCGCCGATCGCGGAGCGCCCGGGGAAGAACTTGCTCGCCATCGTCTCGTTGACGATCGCGACCGGGGTCGAGCGCAGGTCGTCCTCCAACCGGAACTCGCGTCCGGCGAGGAGCGGGATGCCGAGCGTCGAGAAGTATGACGGGCCGACGTGGTTGCGCCACACCTGGAGGCCCCTGGTCTGCTCGTGGTCGGGGCCGGAGGTGCGAGCGTTCGTCGTCTCGTTGCTCCCGGTCATCGATGCGATCTCGGCCGCGGAGACCGATCGGACTCCGGGCGCGGCGGCGAGGGCTTCGCTCAGGCGCCGGACGAGCTGGCTCGTGCGCTCCGGGGAGTAGCCGTTGGACTCGGGCGCGACCGAGAAGGTCAGGACGTTGTCCGGTTTCAGCCCCAGGTCGACGCGGCCGAGGTTCGCGAGGCTCTTCGAGAACATGCCGGCCACCACGAGCAGCACGAGGGTGAGGGCGATCTGGGCGGTGACGAGCCAGCCGCGAGTCCGGATCGCCTCGCGTCCGGCCGAGCTCGCGCGCTGGCCGGAGAGCGTGCGCGCCGGGTCGAGCCGCGCCGCGCGGTAGGCAGGGCCGGCGCCGAAGAGGATTCCGGCGACGACCGCCAGAGCGGCCGTGAAGCCGATCACGCGCGGGTCGATCGAAACGGCCACCTGCCGCAGGTCGGCGTCCGGGGGAAACGCGGACACGAGCGCCGTCAGCGTCCAGGCGGCCAGGGCCAGGCCGAGGGCGCCCCCGGCGACCGAGAAGGTCAGGCACTCGACGACGGACTGGCGCAGCAGCTGCCGGGGGCTCGCGCCGATCGCCAGGCGAATTCCGTACTCGCGCTGGCGGGCGACGCCGCGCGCGGCGAGCAGTCCCGCCAGGTTCGAACAGGCGATCAGAAGGACGAGGCCGACCATGGCCATGAGCGAAAGCAGCGGCGCGCCGAGGCCCCGGCGCATGACGGTGCGGCCGACGCCACCCGGCGCGAGCTCGATCCTCCGGTTGAGGAACTCTTTCTTGCGCGTGTCGCTCCAGCCGTTCATCTGCGGCAGGAGGGCCTCGAGGAGCGGGCGGTACGTCGCCGCGAGCGAAGCCTCCGCCGCCGTCCGCGAGAGGCCGGGCTCGAGCCTGCCGATCAGTTGCAGCCAGTAATCCTTCGGGTCCTCGAGGCTCTCCTGGAACGGCGTCATGCTCGCCTTCATCGCGAGCGGGACGAAGACGTCCGCGCGACGCCCGGGCTGGACGCCCGAGAACGCCGCGTGCGCCACGCCCACGACCGTGAGGGACTGGCCGTTGACGACGATCGTCTGGTTGAGGATCGACGGGTCGCTTCCGAAGCGCCGGGCCCAGTAACCGTGCGCCAGCACGGCCAGCGGGTGGCCGCCCGGAGCCCGGTCGTCGTCGGGCGAGAAGACCCGGCCGAGCTCGGGCGGCACGCCGAGCACGCCGAAGTAGTTGCCCGTGACGAGCTCGCCCGAGGCGCGTTCGGTCTCGCCGCGCGCCGCGATGCTCGCCGAGAACGGGAAGGTCCCCAGCAGGCCCGCGAAGACGGTGTTGCGGTCGCGCAGATCGCGGTACATCGGGTACGAGAAAGAAAAGGCGTCGTCGCCGTCGCTCCACGTGCGCCCCTGCCTGGGCCCGGGGGAGCGGAGCAGGACGAGCTCGCGCGGCTCCCGCACCGGCAGCAGTCGCAGCATCACGCGGTCGACCAGCGCGAAGATGGCGGCGTTCGCGCCGATGCCGAGGGCGAGCGTCGCGATCGCGGCGCCGGCGAAGGCCGGGCTCTTGAGGAGCGTCCGAAGGGCGTAGCGGAGGTCCTGAAGCAGGGCGTTCATCATTCGCTCCTCAGTGCAGTCATGGGGTCGGCGCGCGCGGCCCGCTCGGCGGGCACGGCGCTCGCGGCGAGCACCGCGGCGGCGAGGATCGCGGCCGCGGCGGCGTAGGAGAGCGGGTCGAGAGGGGAGACGCCGAAGAGGAGATGCGTCGCCAGGCGCGAGGCCGCCGCCGCCCCGGCGAGGCCCGTCGAGAGCCCGAGGATCGCGATGCGCGATCCGCGCCCGATGACGAGCCCGCGAACGTGGGTCTTCTGCGCGCCGAGCGCCAGTCGGATGCCGAACTCGCGCGTCCTCGACTGCGTCGCGTACGACACGACGCCGTAGAGCCCGGTCGCCGAAAGAAGGAGGGCCAGGGCGCCGAAAGCGCCGACGAGAATGGCGATCAGCCGGCTCTGGCCGAGCGCGAGCCCGAGCTTCTCCTCGAGCGTGCGCACGTGGAAGAAGGGAAGTCCGGCGTCGAGGCCCGCCGCCGCCTGCGTCAGCGGCCGCACGAGGGAGGCCGGGTCCGTGCCCGCGTCGAGCAGAATCGTCATCCTCGGCATGTAGAACTGCGTCAGCGGAACGTAGACGGTGGGATCCGGGGCCCGCCGCAGGCTGCGGAAGCGCACGTCGCGCACGACGCCGACGACTTCGCCGCCGACACCGGGGGGGCCGAGATTCATGATGCGGCGGCCCACGGGGTTCACGCCGGGCCAGAACTTGCGCGCCATCGATTCGCTGACGATGGCGACCGGGGGGCTGTCGGCGGTGTCCCGGGCCTCGAAGTCGCGGCCGGCGACGATCCGGCCGCCGAGCGCGGAAAAGAAGCCTGGGGTGACGACGTTCAGGTCCGCCTGCGGATTCTCGTCCGGGCCGGGAGTGTAGCCGTCGCTCTCGATCGACGTGCGCATGCCCGCGCTCTGCACGGGCGTCGTACGGCCGAGGGCGGCGGCCCGGACGCCCGGGATCGCCCGGGCGCGTTCGAGCAGCTCCGCATAGAAGGCGACCCCGCGCTTCCGGTCGTAGCCCTGGCGGGCCAGGTCGAGCGAGGCCTCGAGCTTTCCGGCCGGCTCGAAGCCGGGGTCGACGGCGGCCTCCCGTTTGAGAGTGTGCGCGGTCAGCCCCGCGCCGACGAGCAGCATCGCCGTCAGCGCGATCTGGCCGACGACGAGCGCGTCGCGCAGGGAGATGCGCGGCTGGCGGGCCTGCGGGCCCGTGCCCTTGATCGAAGCGAGCACGTCGATTCGGCCTCCCCGCAGGGCCGGAACGAGCCCGGACAGGATGGCGCAGGCAAACGCTGCGGCGGCCGCGAAGGCCAGGGCGCGCCGGTCGAGAACGGAGGTGGCGGCGCCCATCGGGAGCGCGAACTCGGGCGGCGCGAGCGCGGCGAGCAGGTCCGATCCCCAGACCGCGAAGAGGAGCCCGGCCATCGCCGCGAGGGTCGCCAGCAGCAGGCCCTCGACGAAGAGCTGCCTCGCAATCTGCCGGCGCGATGCCCCGAGGGCCAGCCGCACCCCGATCTCCCGACGGCGCCGCTCGGCGCGAAGGAGGAGGAGGCCCGCCGCGTCCGCGCAGGCGATGAGGAGCACGAGGCCGGCCATCCCGACGATGAGCCAGGACAGGCGGCGCGCCTCGTCCCGGACGCTCGGTCCGACCGCGAAGTCTCCGGCGGGCAGGACCTTCGCCATCGGATCCTGCCGGTCCTTCGGCTGGCCGGCCGCGCGGCGCTTCGCGATCGCGTCGAGCTCGGCCTGGGCGGCGGCGTGCGTCACACCCGGCTCCGATCCGCGCGACGATGTCGAGCCAGGAGAGGTTGCGGCCGGTCAGGACCTTGTCGTCCGCGAACTCGGGCAGAGCGCGGTCGACCATCGCGATCGGCACCCAGACGTCCGGAAGGCTGTCGAGGCTGACGCCGGTGAACTCGGGACGCGCTACGCCGACGATCGTGTAGGGGTGGCCGTTCAGGCGGACCGTCGAGCCGACGGCCTGCTCGTCCGACCCGAAGCGGCCGACCCAGAGGCGATGACTGATGACCGCGACGGGGCTCGCGCCCGGCGCCGCGTCGTCCGACGCCGAGAGCAGCCGGCCGCGCTCCGGCCGCGCTCCGAGGAGCTCGAAGAAGTTGCCGCTCACGAGGGCCCCGGTCACCCGCTCGGCCTGGCCTCCGGTCGAGAGGTGGAAGGCTTCGGCGTCGTCGAAGGCCGCCATCCCGGCGAAGGCCGACGCGTCGTCACGGTAGTCGGTGAAGACGGGGTAGGAGTGGTTGAAGAGGTCCTGGCCCTTTTCGTCCGTCGCGTAGATCCGAACCAGGGAAGCCTGGTCGGCAACGGCGAGCGGCCGGAAGAGCACGGCGTCGACCGCCGAGAAGATCGCGACGTTGACCCCGATGCCGAGCCCGAGCGTCAGGATCGCGAGGGCCGCGAAGCCGGGACTCTTCTTGAGCGTGCGGGCGGCGAAGCGCAGATCCTGCAGGACACGCATGCCCTTACCTCATTCCGACTTGAGGGCCACGACGGGATCGACTCTCGAGGCGCGCCGCGCGGGGAGCCAGTGCGCGGCGAGCGCGACGAGGCCGAGAACGGCCGCGGCCCCCGCGAGCGCGGCCGGGTCGCTCGGACTGACCTCGTAGAGGACCGAGCGGATGAAACGCATCAGGGCGACGGCGGCGACGACCCCGGCCGCGAGGCCGACACCGACCGTCGCGGCGCCGCTCGAGAGCACCAGGCGCATCACGTCGGCCGGCCTGGCCCCGAGCGCGACGCGGATTCCGATCTCGCGCGTGCGCTGTCCGACTCCGTGCGAGACGACTCCGTAGAGGCCGACGGCCGCGAGCATGAGCGCGACCGCGGCGAAGCCCGCGAGCAGGCGCATCACGAATCGCCGGGGGGCCGACGACTGGCCCACGAGCTCGGACATCGAGGCGACGTCGTAGATCGGCACGCCCGGGTCGAGGCTGCGGATGACGTTCCGAATCGGCTCGGTGACGGACTCCGGCTTCTCGCTGCTCGTCCGGACGACGAGGGTCAAGACCCCATCCGTCACCTGGGACTGTGGTAGGTACATTTGCGGCGTCGCCCCGACGGAGACGTCGACGTGCCGCACGTCGCCGGCGATGCCGACGATGGCGCGCCACGGGCCTTTGGTGCCGCCGATGCTCACGCGTTCTCCGATCGGATCTCGCCCGGGGAAAAGCGTGCGCGCGGTCGTCTCCGAGACCACCATGACCGGCACCGAGTCGGCGCGGTCCGCCTCCCTGAACAGCCGGCCCCGCCGGAGGGGGATCCCCATCGTGCGGAAGTAGTCCGGCGTGACCGAGTAGCGCTCGACCGAGGGGGCTTCGGCCGGGTTCGCCGCCATGTGGCCGAGGATGTGGAAGCCGAAAGAATCGCCGTTGCCGCCGAGAGGGATCTGCCCGGAAAACGCCGCGGCTTCCACCCCCGGGAGCGCGCGGATGTGTTCCAGAGCCCGGGTCTGGAAGGCCACCGCTGCAGCGTCCTCCACGTACGCGTCGCCGCTCAACGACAGCCCCATCGTCATCACGCGGTCCGCGGCGAATCCGTACGGCGCGTCGAGCAGTCGCAGCATGCTCCGCACCATCAGGAATGCGCCCGCCACGAGGACGACGGCCAGGGCGAGCTCGACGACGGTCAGGAGTCGCCGGGCGCGCGAGAACGAAGCGCCGGCGCTCGACCGCGACTCGGAGCCGAGGGACCGGGGAAGGCGGGCGGCGGAGGCACGGAGCGCGGGGATCCAGCCCGAGAGCAGGGCCGCCGCGAGCGAGACCAGGGCGGCGAAGCCGAGGACGCGGGCGTCGATCGAGACCCGATCCAGGCGCGGCAGCGAGACCGGGGCGAGGCGAAGCAGCGCCGTCTGGAGCGCCACGGCGAGGCCGAGCCCGAGGGCGCCGCCGGCCGCGCAGAGGACCAGGCTCTCGGCGAACAGCTGCTGGATCAGGCGGCCACGGCTTGCCCCGAGGGCTCCCCGCACCGCCATCTCGTGGGAGCGCCGGAGCGACCGGGCGAGCATGAGATTGGCGACGTTGGCGCACGCGATCAGCAGCACGAAGCCGACGGCGCCGACGAGGACGATGAGCGGAGAGCGGATGCCGGCCGTCAGCTCCCGCGCGAGAGGTACGGCTTCCAGGCTGCCGGCCGGATAGTCCGCCGGGTGCTCGGCCGCGAGAAGACGCCGGACGCCGATCGAGGTCCGCGCTCGCCTGCGCGACCGTCACGCCCGGCGCCAGTCGGCCGATGGCCTTCAGGTGCTGGCAGCTTCGGCACGCGTAGTCCAGGCTCCGGTCGTACCCGACCGGCGCCCAGAACTCCGCCGGCTTGTAGTAGCGCGCCGAGACGAGAGGTCCGGAAGTCCCGGGGCATGACGCCCACGATCCGGAAGCTCCGGCCGTTCAAGCGCACCACGCGGCCCACGCCGACGGGTCGGCGCCGAAGCTCCGGCGCCACAGGCCGTCGCTCAACAGCAGGACGCGCCAGGTATCCGGACGATCCTCCTCGGGCAGGAAATCCGCGGCCGAGCGCCGGCGCGCACGCCGAGCATCGCGAAGTAGTCCGCGGTGACCCGCATGGCCGGGATGCGTTCGGCCTACACCGTCTGCGGACGAGCGTGGGCTGCCAGCTTCGAACTGCGGCGATCGACGCGAAGGTGCGGTTGCGGTCGCGCAGGTCTTCGTAGGTGGCGAACCCGACGTTGTCGGGCGAGCCGCCGTCTCCGAGCGGTCTCCGATCATGACGAGCCGGTCGCCGGCCGCGTAGGGAAGCGGCTGCAGCAGAACCGCGTCGACCACGCGTGAAGATCGCGGCGTTGGCGCCGATGCCGAGCGCCAGCGTCATCAGGGCGACCGCCGTGAAGCCGGGGCTCTTGCGCAGGCGTCGAACCGCGAAGCGCAGATCCTGGAGCGATTCCGGTTCATGCGCCTCACCTCAGTCGTTGACGATCCAGCCGTCGCGCAGCCGCACGATGCGGTGTCCGTAGGTGGCGTTCTCCTCGGAGTGCGTGACCTGGACGATCGTCGTGCCCTCGTCGTTGAGCTTCTTGAAGAGGCGCATGATCTCGCGGCCCTGGTCCGAGTGGAGGTTGCCGGTCGGCTCGTCGGCGAGCAGCAGCTTCGGCTTGGCGATGAGCGCGCGCGCGACGCCGACGAGCTGCTGCTGGCCGCCCGAGAGCTGGTTCGGAAAGAGGTCCTTCTTGCCGACGATCTGGAAGCGGTCGAGCGTGTCCGCCACGATCGACGCGCGCTCCGAGCCCTTGACGTTGCGGTAGGAGAGCGGGATGTCGAGGTTCTCGGCGACCGTGAGGTTGTCGAGCAGGTGGTACTGCTGGAAGACGAAGCCGACGTACTTCTTGTTGAGCTCGATCCGCTCCCGCGGCTTCAGCGTGTGGACCTCGTGCTCGAGCAGCCGGTATCCGCCGCTCCAGTCGTGGTCGAGCATGCCGAGGATCGACAGCAGCGTCGACTTGCCGGCGCCCGACGGCCCCATGATCGTCACGAACTCGCCCTGCGGCGATCGACAGGTCGATCCGGCGCAGGAGGAAGGTCTGGCCGGCGCGCGTGGCGACGGCCTTTTCGACGCTGGTCAGCTGAATCATGTCGTTCATTCGCCTTTCAAAAATCGCCTGGTTCACTCCGACCTCAGCGCGGCCATCGGCTCGACGCGCGAGGCGCGGCGGGCCGGGATCCAGCAGGCCGCGAGCGCGACCGCGAAGAGGACGAACGTCACCGTCGCGTGCGTCGCGAAATCCGCGGGCCGAACTTCGTAGAGGAGTCCCGTCAGGAGTCGCGACGCGACCAGGGCCCCCGCCAGTCCGACGGCGAGCCCGGCGACCGCCAGCCGCATTCCGTCGGCGAGCACGAGGCGGTGAACCGCGCGCCGGTCCGCGCCGAGGGCCATGCGGATGCCGATCTCGCGCGTGCGCTGCGCGACCGCGAAGGCGATCACGCCGTAGATGCCGACGGCCGACAGCGCGAGCGCCATCGCGGCAAAGAGCAGGAGGAGCCGCGCCGTGAAGCGCGGCCGCGCCACCGAGCGCGACACGATCTCCCGGAGGCTCGAGAGGCCGTTGACGACGAGGTCCGGATCGAGGCGCCGCACCTCCGCGCGCGCCGCCTCGGCGAGCCGTTCCGGGGGCCCGGCGGTCCGGAGGGCGACGTGAAAGCCCGAGACCGGCGCCTGCGCCAGCGAGGCGTAGAACTCGGGCACGGGGCCGACGCCGAGCTCGTCGTCGCGCACGTCCCCGACGATGCCGACGATCTCGCCTTCGATCCGCGTCTGACCCGGCCGCGCCCCGAAGCGCACGTGCCTTCCGAGCGCGTTGCCCTGCGGCCAGAGCTTCTTCGCGCCGGCCGCGCTCGCCAGGATGGCGTGCGGGGCGCCGTAGCGGTCCTCGGGCCCGAAGAGTCGGCCTGCGAGAAGGGGGATGCCCAGGGTGCGAAAGTAGTCCGGACTCGCCACGCGCAGCTGAGCCGAGGGCTCGTCGGAGCCCTCGGGGGCGCCGTCGATCCGCATGCTGCTGCTGAAGGAGAGGCCCGTCAGCGGCAGTCCGAAGACCGCGCCGGCGGATTGCGCCCCGGGAAGAGCGCGCATGCGCGCGAGGAGGAGCTCCGTGAATGCCGCCTGCCGGGCCTCGTCCGGGTACCGTTTTTCCGGGAGCGTGACGTCGAAGGCGAGGACGTTCTCGGCCCGGAACCCCGGATCCACGGACGAGAGGCGCGCCAGGCTCCGGACGAGAAGGCCCGCGCCGACCAGGAGGACCAGCGCGATCGCGATCTGACCGGCGACGAGGACGCGGCGGAGTCGCACCGCCCCCCGGCCGGAACCGGCGTCCGCCCCCGCGGCTCGCAGCGACCGCGCCGGGCCGGGCCTCAACGCGGCGAGCGTGGGCGCGAGGCCGAACACGACGGCGGCGGCGAGCGTCCAGGCCGCGGTGAAGGCGAGCACGCCTTCGTCGATCCGCACCTCGGAGAGGCGCGGGACGTTCGCCGGGGCCAGGCGCACGACGAGATCGAGCGAGCCGGCCGCGAGGGCGAGACCCGCCGCGGCCCCCGCGGAGGCGAGCAGGAGACTCTCCGTCAGGAGCTGCCGCGCCAGGCGCAGGCGGCTCGCGCCGAGAGCGGTTCGGATCGCCATCTCGGCGCCCCGGCGGGAGGCCCGGATCAGGAGCAGGTTGGCGACGTTGGCGCAGGCGATGAGCGTCACGAGTCCGACGGCGGCGAGCAGGATCAGCAGCGCCGGCCGCACGCCGCCGACCAGGGTCTCGGCGAGCGGGGTCACGACCGCCGTGTAGCCCTCGTTCGTTCTCGGATACGCGACCCGCAGGCGGTCGGCGATCGACCGGATTTCGGCGCGGGCCTCTCCGAGCGGCACGTCGCTGCGCCGCCGCGCGACGACGTTCAGGTAGTGGGCGCCGCGCTGCGTCGAGACCTCCGGGCCGAAGGCCAGAGGGGCCCACAGATCCGCGCCGTCCTCGGGGAATCGGAACCCCGGCGGCATCACGCCGAGCACCGTGTGCGGCTCGTCGTCGAGCGCAATCGTCCCGCCGACGATGCCGGGATCGCCGCCGAAGCGGCGCATCCACAAACCGTGAGACAGGACCACGGCGCGCTCGTTGCCGCGGACAGTCTCGGCCGCGCCGAACGTGCGGCCGAGCTGCGGCGCCACGGCCAGAGCGGGAAAGAAGCCGCCGGTCGCCACCGTGGCATTCAGCTGCTCCGGCTCTCCGCGTCCGGTGAGCGTGGCCGAGGTCGTCGTGTAGGCGGCCATGGCGGAGAACGAACGGCTTCCCTCCTGCCAGTCGAAGAAGTTCGGCGGGGACACCGCGAAAATGTCCCAGCCCTTCTCCGGGTTGGACTCGGCGATGGCCACGAGCCGGTCCGCCTCCGGGAACGGGAGGGGCCGCAGGAGCACGCTCCGCACGAGGCTGAAGACAGCGGCGTTGGCGCCGATGCCGAGGGCGAGGGTCGCGATCGCCGCCGCGGCGAAGCCGGGGCTGCGGCGAAGCGACCGGACCGCGTAGCGGATGTCCTGGAGCAGCGTGTTCATCGCAACCTCACTCCGACCGCAACGCGCGCATCGGGTCGATTCGGGCCGCCCGGCGCGCCGGCACCCAGCAGGCGAGGAGCGCGCAGGTCACCAGCAGCAGCGCCACGCCGGCGTACGTCGGAGGATCCACGGTGCCGACCTCGAAGAGGAAGCTCGAAAGGAGGCGCGTCAGGGCGAGCGCGCCGGCGACGCCGATCGCCAGTCCGATCCCCGTCAGCCGGAGGCTCTCGCCGAGCAGCGAGGCGACGACGCGCCGGGGCGCCGCCCCGAGGGCCATGCGGACGCCGATCTCCGCGGTTCGCAGGCGCACCGACTGGCCCATGACGCCGGCGATGCCGACCGAGGCGAGCAGGAGCGCCAGGCCCGCGAAGAGCGCGAGCAGGCGCGTTCGAAAGCGCTCGCGGGCGAGCGAAGCATCGGCGATCGCCGAGAGCGGACGCGCGCCGGGGACAGGCAGCAGCGGGTCGACCGCGTGCACCCTGTCGCGAACGATCGCCGCGAGCGCCGTCGGCCCGCCCGACCCGCGCGCGACGATTTCCATCCAACGCTTCCAGGGCTGCATCGACTGCGCGTAGGGCGTGTAGACCGCGGGCTCGTCCTCGCGCGCCAGGCCGAAGTGACGGACGTCGGCGGCCACGCCGACGATCTCGATCCAGCGTGGCTCGCCCTCCTCCCGCGCCCACCGGATGCGGGCGCCGAGGGGGCTGGCTCCCGGGAAATACTCGCGGGCGAACCGCTCGTTGACGATGCCGACGAGCGGCGAGCCCTCGCGGTCGCGCGGCGAGAAGTCGCGCCCGGCGCGCAGCGGGATCTTCATCACGCGGAAGTAGTCCCCCATCGCGCTGCGCGACCAGAGGTCCGGCTCGTCGCCCACGGCGATCGGCGGCCGGCCCTCGATCACGAAGTTGTGGTTGAGCGAGTCCCCCGAAAGCGGCACCTCGGAGACCATCGCGGCGCGCACTCCCGGCGCCGCGTTGAGCTCCGCCAGGACCCGCTCCCGGAACCGGGTCTGCTGCGGGACCTCCGCGTAGCGCGACTCGGGCAGGTCGAGCCGGACCGCGACCGCGCCTTCGGTGTCGAAGCCCGGGCGGACGGCGGAGAGGCGCCAGAGCGCATTGACGAGAAGCCCGGCGCCGACGAGGAGAATCATCGCCAGCGCGATCTCCGCCACGACGAAGGCGTTTCGCAGCCGTCCGGCGGCGGCACCCGCGTGGCCCCGCGGACCCGCGAGTCCCGCGGAAAAGCCCTGGCTCGAGGCCTTCCAGGCCGGGGCGAGGCCGAAGGCGATGCCGGTGACGACCGAGATCGCGAGCGTGAAGAGGATGACGCGCCCGTCGACCGCCACGCGCTCGAGACGCGGCAGCGCGTCGGGAAGGGTCGCCAGGAGGACGTCGGTGCCCCATACCGCCAGGGCGAGGCCGGCGGCGCCGCCGGCGACGGAGAGAACCAGCGATTCCGTGAGGATCTGGCGGATCAGCCGCGACCGCGGCGCGCCGAGGGCGGTGCGGATCGAGAGCTCGGCCCGACGGCCGGACGCCCGCGCGAGCAGGAGGTTGGCGAGGTTGGCGCAGGCGATGAGGAGGACCATTCCGACGGCGCCCGCGAGGATCCACAGCGGCCTCCGGCTCTCGCCGACGATCCGGTCGAGAAGCGGCACCAGCTCCGGCGACATGTTCTTGCTCTCGTCGGGGTGAGCCTCGGCCAGCCTGGCCATCACCGTCGCGAGCTCGGCCCGGGCCGACTCCGGCGACGCCCCCGGCGCCAGCCGGAACGCGGTCCGCAGGAAGTGGGCGCCGCGGGCCTCCGCCGCCACCGGGTAGGCCACCCGGACGGGGACGTAGAGGTCGATGTCCCAGGCCGGGTGCCGGAACTCCGGCGCGAGCACGCCGACGACCGTGTAGGGCTGGCCGCCGAGCGAGATCGTCCGCCCGACGACCGCCGGATCTCCCGCCCACTGGCGCTGCCAGAGTCCGTAGGAAAGAGCCACGACACGCTCGCCGCCTTTCCGGTCGTCGGCGGACGCGAGCGGCCGCCCGACGATCGCCCGTGCGCCCAGGGCTTCGAAGAGATCCGACGCGACGTAACCCGCCTTCAGCTTCGTGGGCTCGCCGATCCCGGTCAGGTCCATCGCCATCCACGTGGCGCCGCCCATCGCGGAGAACGAGCGCGTCGAGGCCTTCAGGTCCTCCAGCTCCGGGACGGAGAGGTTGTGGGCGAGCGTCACGAGCCGGCCCGACTCGGGGTAAGGCAGGGGCGCGAAGAGGACGCCGTTGAGAACGCTGAAGATCGCCGCATTGGCCCCGATGCCGAGCGCGAGCGTCGCGACGGCCACGGCGGTGAAGCCGGGGCTCTTCGCGAGCGATCGCAGCGAGTACCGGAGGTCCTGCGTCAGAGCAGCCATCCCGTCCTCCTAGTCCGTCCTCAGCGACGTCATGGGGTCGATCCGCGAGGCGCGCCGCGCGGGCAGCCAGGTCGCAAACAGCGCGATCGCGGCGACGGCGATCGCCACTCCGCCGAAGGTGAGCGGGTCGGTCGAAGACACGCCCGGCAGTTGCCGCGACAGCAGCCGCGAGACCGCGAACGCCCCCGCGAGGCCGAGGGCGACTCCGACGGCCGCCAGGCGCATCCCGTCCTTGAGGAAGCTCGAGAGGATCTCGGCCGGGCTCGCGCCCACGGCCATCCGGAGCCCGATCTCCTTGCGACGCTCGGCGACCGCCTGCGCCGCGACGCCGTAGAGGCCGACGCCGGCGATCGATCCGGCGAGCAGGCCGAGAAGCCCCAGCAGGTTCGAGCCGATGCGCTGCGCGATGAGCGCCTCGAGCATGTGCTGCTCCATCGTTTGCGTCTCCCCGACGGGAAGGTTCGGGTCGAGCTGCTTGAGGATGCCGCGCACGTCGGCCAGGAGCCGGCCGGGATCCCCCGTGGACTTCGCCAGCAGGACGAGCGACGGCTTGTAGAGCTGCGCGAGCGGCACGTACGCATACGGGATCGGCCGCTCGGAGAAGCTCTGGTACTTGCCGTCGCGGGCGACGCCCACGATGGTGCGCCAGTCTCCGAGGAACTCGAAGCGGCCGCCGATCGCGTCCCGGTTCGGGAAGTACCGTCTGGCGAAGCTCTCGTTGACGATCGCCACCGCCGGGGCGCCCTCGCGGTCCGCGGGCTCGAACTCCCGGCCGCGGAGGCCGATCTCGAGGGTCGAGAAGTACCCGGGCGAGACGTTGTTGTACTGCACCATGAGCTCTTCGCCCGGGGCGGGCGTGTAGCCCTCCAGCTCGAACGAGCTCGAGCTCGTTCCGGAGAACCCGAGGGGGACGCGGCGCGCCACCGTCGCCGACTCGACGCCGGGCAGCGCGCGGGTACGCTCCGAGAGCGCGTCGAAGAGGGCCCGGCCGCGCTCCTTGGAGTAGCCGAGCGGGAAGACGTCGATCCCGACGAGCAGGACGTTGCGCGCGCCGAACCCCGGGTCCATGCGCTGCGCCGCGGCGAAGCTCCGGAGGAAGAGCCCCGCGGCCACGAGGAGGATGAGCGATAGCGCGACCTGGGCCACCACGAGTCCGCGCCGCAGCCGCCCGCGGCTCCGGCTGCCTCCGATCGACCCGAACGGGCTCACCAGGTCCGCCGCGATCGCCGGGCGCGAGGCGCGCAGCGCGGGGACGAGGCCGAAGAGAATGCTCGAAGCCGCCGCCGCCGCGAATGCGAAGGCGAGAACCCGGCCGTCCACGGCGAGGTCGAGCCGGATCGGGCGGCCCGACGGCGGGATGAAGGACATCAGGAGGCCCGACGTCCAGAACGTCAGCACCACGGCGGCGAGGCCTCCGAGGGTCGCGAGGACGAGGCTCTCCGTCAGAAGCTGCCGGACGAGCCGTCCGCGGCCGGCGCCGAGCGCGAGGCGCACGGCGAGCTCCCGGCGGCGGCCGATCGCCCGCGAGAGCAGGAGCGCCGACACGTTGGCGCAGGCGACGAGGAGCACGAGGCCGACGAGGGCGAGAAGCGTCAGCAGCACGGGTCGCAGGATGCGCGGCCCTCCCCACGGGCTCTTCGAGAGAGGAGCGACGAAGAAGCCGTAGCCCTCGTATCCCGACGACTCCCGGGAGATGCGTGCGGCTTCCGAGGCCAGGACGGCGTTGGCATGCGTGTCGTCGACCCCGGGCGCCAGGCGCGCGACGGCCTGAAGCCAGCGGTCGCCGCGCTCGTTGAGCCGGTCGCCGCCCGGCTCGAGACGCGGCGTCTGCGCGACCGGGGCCCAGACGTCGACGCCGAGACCGAGGAGGCTCCCCAGGAAGGCCGAGGGCGCGACGCCGACGACGGTGAACGGGACGCCGTTGATCGGAAGGCTCTTGCCGACGATCCCCGGGTCCGAGCCGAAGCTTCGCGACCAGAGCGACTCGGAGAGCACGACCACCGGCGCCGAGCCCGGGCCCGCGTCCTCTTCCGGCCGGAAGAATCGTCCCAGCCGGGGCTTGACGCCGAGCACCTCGAAGGCGTTTCCGGATACGAGCGAACCCCAGAGCCTCTGCGGCGGCTCGCCGGTCTGCGCTCCCAGGGCGACCGCGACGGCCCGCTGGGCGAGCACGCCCGCGAAGACGTCGGTTCGGGCGGCGAGCTCGCGGTAGACCGGGTACGAGAGGCTGACCGAGTCTTCCGACGGGCTCGACCCGTAGAGGACTCGGAGCCGGCCAGGATCCGCGGTGCCGGGGATCGGATCGAGGAGCACCGCGTTGACCCAGGAGAAGACCGTCGTGTTCGCGCCGACGCCCAGGGCGAGCGTGAGCACGGCGGCCGTGGTCCAGCCGGGACTGCGGGCGAGGCTGCGCAGCGCATATTTCAGGTCGTTCATCTCATTCGCTCCTCAATGCCGCCATGGGGTCGATGCGCGAGGCGCGGCGCGCGGGCACGTACGCGGCGCCGAGCGCGCAGAGAACCAGAAGCGCGGTCATCGCCGCCGAAGGTCAGCGGGTCGGCCGGCGAGACTCCGAAGAGGAAGCCCCGCAGCAGGCGCGCGGCGACGGCGCCGAGAGCCGCGCCGATCGCCAGGCCGACGGCGACCGGGCGGACGGCTCTGTCCGACGACGAGCGCCCGCACGTCGTCGGCCCGCGCGCCGAGCGCCATCCGGATCCCGATTTCACGCGTGCGTCCCGCGACCGAGTAGGAGATCACGGCGTAGATGCCGACCGCCGCGAGCGCGAGCGAGAGGAGGCCGAAGACGCCGAGGAGCGCGGAGCCGAGTCGCTGCGGGACGAGCTGGCCGCCGAGCTCGGCTTCGTACGTCCGGAGCGCGGCGACGGGAAGGGTCGGGTCGAGCCTGCGGATCTCCCCGCGCACGAGCGAGCCCACGTCCGTCCGCGCGGACTCGCCGCGCACGAGGAGGGTCACGAGGCCCGCGCTCTCCGCGCCCTGAGCGAGCGGCAGGTAGACCTGGGGAACGGGGCCGTCGCGCAGCGATCCGGTGCGGAAGTTCCGTCCGACGCCGACGACGGTCCGCGCGGCGCCGGCGATGTCGATGCGTCGCCCGAGCGCGCTCTCTCCGGGCCAGAGGCGCCTGGCCATCGCCTCGTTGAGGACGACGACCGGGGCCGAGCCGGCGCGATCGACCCGGTCGTCGAACTCCCGCCCCTCGACGAGCGGGATCTCCATCGTCGCGGAAGAAATCCGCGCCGAGAACGTTGATCTCGACGTCTTCCGCGTCGATCCCGCGGCGTCGGCCGGCCCTCGACCGAGAACGTCTCCGTCCACTGGCCGCCGGAAAGCGGGACGAGCCCGACCCAGCTCGCGGCGCGAACGCCGGGGGAGGAGGCGACCCGCTCCCGCAGCTCGCGCAGGAACGCCTCGGCCTTCGCGGCGTCGTAGCGCTGGAGGCCGGGATCCACGGACGCCAGCGTGAGCCCGCGCGGCTGGAAGCCGAGGTCCGTCGCGAGGGCCCGCTGCAGGCTTCGCCCGAGAAGGCCCGCCGCGACGAGCAGCAGCAGGCACAGCGAGACCTGGGCGGCGACGAGCGCGCCGCGGGCGGCGGGAGCGGGGCGAGGCCGTCGAGTCCCGGAGGCTGTGAGGTGGTCGCCCACTGAACGAGCCGCCGACGCCTGCAACGCGGGCAGCAGGCCGAAGACGAGCCCGGTCGCGACCGAAAGCAGGAACGCGAATCCGAGGGCCCGCATGTCGAGGGCGGGCGCGAAAACGGCGAGCGAAAAGTCGCCGGGCAGCGGCATCTTCAGGATCAGGCCGAGCGACCAGCTCGCGACGAGCAGGCCCGCGGCGCCGCCGAGGATTCCGAGCGTGACGCTCTCGGTCAGGAGCTGGCGTACGAGGCGCGACCGGCTCGCGCCGATCGCCTGGCGGACGGCGATCTCCCGTTGCCGGGCCGCCGCTCGGGCCAGCAGGAGGTTGGCGAGGTTGGCGCAGGCGATCGCGAGCGTCACGCCGACGGCGCCGACGAGCAGCGCCAGGAAGGACACCGGGTCGCCTTCCTGGCCGAAGCCCGCGGCCGCCCGGAGCGTCGGGCGGAGAGTGAAGTGCGTGTCGGCGTCGAGGTCGTCCGGGAAGGCTGCCGTCTCCTGGCGGGTGGCGACCTCGACGGCCGCCTGCGCCTGCGCGATCGAGACGCCGGGCTTCAGGCGCCCGAAGCACCGAGAGCCAGCCCCAGCCCCTCTTCTGAAGATCGAGCCGCTGAAACTGTCCGGTCGCCAGCCGCGGCCAGGCGCCGATCGGGACCCACAGGTCGGGCGCGCCGCCGAAGGCCGTCCCGCGGAAGCCCTCCGGCGCCACGCCGACCACCGTGAACGGGGCGCCGTTCAACCGGATGGCCTTCCCGACGATCGCGGGGTCCGAGCCGAATCGGCTTCTCCAGAGACGCTGGCCGAGCACGACGAGGGCCTCGCCCGACTCCTCGTCGGCCGGCGCGAGCAGCCGGCCCGACGCCGCGCGCGCGCCGAGCACCTCGAAGTAGTTGCCGGAAACGATGCCGCCGCGGATCCGTTCGGCGACGGCGCCGACCGAGAGGCTCATCGATCGCTCCCGCCACGCCGCGAGGCCGTCGAAGCTTTCGCCGTCGTCGCGGCGCGCAGCGACCGGTACGACGGGTAGGAGAGCGTCGGGCCGGACAGGTCCACGAGCGCCTCGGGCCGGGCCACGCCCGGCAGCGGATGAAGCACGACCGCGTCGATGAGGCTGAAGATCGCCGTGTTGGCGCCGATGCCGAGCGCCAGGATCAGGATGGCCGCGGCCGAGAAGACGGGCGCTTCCGCGCAGAGTCCCCAGCGCGAACCGCAGGTCGTGCAGGAGTGTGCTCATGGCGCTCCTATTCGCTTCTCAGCGCGACGGTCGGGTCGATCCGCGTGGCCCGGAGCGCCGGCAGCCAGCAGGCGGCCGCGGCGGCGAGCAGGAGGAGCAAAGAGACCGCGGCGTAGGTCGCGAGGTCTCCGGCGCCGACGCCGAAGAGCAGGCTCGAGAGCAGCCGCGACAGCGCGAGGGGAGCGATCGTTGTCATGGGGGGCTCCTTCAGTCGTTGCGCAGCACGGCGGCCGGATCGGTCCGCGCCGCGCGTCGGGCGGGAAGGCTGCTCGCCGCGAGGCGACGCCGAAGAGCAGAGCCGACACCGCGGCGAGAGTCGTGACGTCCATCGGCGTCACCCCGAAGAGCATGCTCGCCAGAAGCCGCGTCGCGCCGGCGGCGAGCAGCAGGCCGATGGCGACGCCGATCCCGGCCAGCCGCGCGCCCCTTCCGAGAAAGAGCGACACGACGTCGCGCCGGCTGGCGCCGAGGGCCACGCGGACCCCGATCTCGTGCCGGCGAGCGCCGACGGCGAACGCGACGACGCCGTAGAGGCCGACGGCGGAGAGGAGCAGCGCCAGGCCGCCGAAGAACGCCAGCAGGAACGTGCCCGTGCGCCGGGGCGCCGCCTTCTGCCGGAGCGACTCGGCGAGCGTCTCTCGCCTGGAAGAGCGGGAGCGTCGGATCGAGCTCGTGGGCCGCGGCGCGCAGGGCCGAGGCGGGGGAGATCGCCGCCGGAGTCGTCCTCACGAGCAGCGTCGAGTCGTCGAGGTGCGAGCCCTGCGCGAGCGGCAGGTAGACGAACGGGAGGGGCGACTCGGTCAGGTCCTGGTACTTGCCGTCCGGGGCGACGCCCACGATCTCGTAGATCGTGGACGGGGTCGTCCGCGAGCCGGAGCCGCCGGCCGAGGGGGCTCTGTCCGGGCCAGAAGTTTCGCGCGAGCGTCTCGTTGACGACGGCGACGCGCGGGGCAGCCCGCGCGATCCCCGGCGGCGAAGTCGCGGCCCGCGGTGAGCGCGATGCCCAGGGTCGCGAAGTAGCCCGGGGAAACGCTCGTGAGGTAGATCCGCTCGCGGGCGTCGGCGGGCGCGCCCTCGGGCGCAAAGTCGTCCGCGATCGCGCGCTCGCTCAGGGGGAGGACCTCGGTCAGCGCGGCGGCCCGGACGCCCGGCAACGCCCGCGCCCGCTCCAGGATCGACTCCCGGAACCGCTCGCGCGCGCTCCGGCGTGTAGCCCTGCGTCACCGTATCGAAGGAAACCGTCAGGATGTCTTCGGCCGCGGCCTGGTCGAACCCGACGGGGACGCGGGCGGCCTTCTCGAGACTTCGAAGGAGCAGGCCGCCGGAGGCGAGCAGCACGAGCGACAGCGCGACCTGGCCCACGACGAGCGCCGACTGCAGCCGCTGGCCCGAGGGCCCGGGGCCTCGCCCGGAGTCTTCCTTCAGGGACGTGACGACGTCGCGGCGGGCCGCCGCACCAGGCGGGCGCGAGTCCGAAGAGGATGCCCGTCGCCAGCGCGACCGCGACGGCGTACGCGAGCATGCCTCCGTCGAGGACGGGACGGATCGAGGACGGCGCCTCGAAGCGCGACAGCGAAAGCTCGACGAGCCAGACGGGAGAGCAGGACGCCCCCCGCCGCGCCGAGCGCGCCGAGCAGCACGCTTTCCGTCAGCAGCTGGCGGACGATGCGGCCACGCGAGGCGCCGATCGCGAGGCGGATGCCCATCTCCCGCCGCCGCCGCGCCGCGCGGCCGAGAAGGAGGTTGGCGACGTTCGCCGAGGCGATCAGGAGAACGAGGCCCGTCGCCGCGAGCCCGATCGCGACGACGGGGAGGATCTGGTACAGGTGGCCCGGGGGAACCCAGCCCCGCGGCGTCTCGACGGAAGCCGTCAGACCGCGCCGGTCCGCCGGGCGCAGGCTCGCGCTGCGCGCGGCGATCGCGGCCACGGCCGCGGCGGCCTCCTCGCGCGGGACGCCCGGCTTCAGGCGCGCGATCGCATGGAAGAGATCGTCCTGGCGAGCCGTCAGGGAGGAGGCGCGGCTGCCGCCGGAGAGCCAGGTCTCGGCCGGCAGGAAGACGTCCGGGGGAGCTTCGATCTCGAGCCCGCGAAAGCTCTTCGGCGCGACGCCGATCACCGTGAAGGGCCGGCCGTTGACGACCACGGCGGCGCCGACCGCGGCGGTCTCGCTCCCGAACCGGCGCCCGGCGTAGGCGCTCGAAAGGACGGCCACGGGCCGGCGGGACCGGTCGTCGTCGGCGGTGAAGAATCGGCCCGCCGCCGGAACGAGGCCCAGGACCGCGAAGTAGTCGCCGCCCGCGACCTGGGCGTCGAGTCGCTCGGTCTCGCGCGCGGTCGCCACGTGCACCGGCACGCCGTCGACCGGGGCGAGCCCCGCGAAGACGCCCGCTTGGCTCCGGTAGTCCATGGCGTCGGGATAGGAGACTCGCGCGACGCGGCCGGCGTCGAAGTGCGTGACCCAGACGAGGCGGCCCGGATCGGCGATGCCCGCCATGGGCCGGATCATCAGGACGTTGACGATCGAGAAGATGGCGCTGTTCGCGCCGATGCCGAGAGCGAGCGTCACGACGGCGGCGGCGGCGAACCCCGGGCTCTGCCGGAGCCCGCGGAGCGCGTAGCGGACGTCCTGGAGGAACGTGCCCATCAGGACATCCTGTAGCCGCTCTCCTTGAGCTCTTCCTCGCTGTGCGCGCGCTCTTCGCCCCTTTCCTCCTCGACGACGCGGCCGTCGAAGAGGTGGATCGTGCGCCCCGCGTGCTTGGCGAAGCGCGGGTCGTGCGTGACCATGCAGATCGTCGCGCCGGCGCGGTGGAGGTCCTGGAGCAGGTTCATGACGGCCTCGCCGTTGACCGAGTCCAGGTTGCCCGTCGGCTCGTCGGCGAGGAGGATCAGCGGCGAGCCCGCGATCGCGCGCGCCACGGCGACGCGCTGCTGCTGGCCGCCGGAGAGCTGCGAGGGGAAGTGCTTCATGCGGTGCGCCATGCCGACCTTCTCGAGCGACTCCTGCACGCGCTTCTTGCGCTCGTGCGACGGCATCCCGCGGTAGGTCAGCGGCAGCTCGACGTTCTCGTACACCGACAGGTCGCCGATCAGGTTGAACGACTGGAAGATGAAGCCGATCTCGCGGTTGCGGATGCGCGCCCGTTCCGAGAGCGTCAGCGACTCGGCGGGCTTTCCGTTCAACGAGTACTTGCCCTCCGTCGGCGAGTCGAGGAGGCCCAGCAGCGACAAGAGCGTCGACTTGCCGCAGCCCGACGGCCCGGCGATCGACACGTACTCGCCGTGCGCGATCTCCAGGTGCACGCCCGAGAGCGCGTGCGTTTCGACCTCGTCGGTGAAGAAGACCTTGGTGACCCCGTCGAGCTTGATGACCGGATGTCCGTTGGAGCTCATGCTTCTTCCCCCACTCTTACTTCAGGCGCACGCGGTCGTGCGCGTCCCACGCGCTCATGTCCGAGAGGATCACGCGATCTCCCGGCTTCAGGCCCTCGAGGATCTCCACCGTGTTCACCGAGCTCTTGCCGAGCTTGACTTTCACCCGCACCGCTTCGTCGCCGTCCTCGTCGAGCCGGAAGAGGCCCACGAGGCTCTTCTCCTGGCCGAAGGCCGGGCGGCCGACGTAGAGGACGTCTTTCAGTCGGTCGAGCTCGATCGTGCCGTCGACCGAGAGGTCCGGCCGCGCGCCCTGCGGCAGCTCGCCCTCGAGCGCCACGTCGACCGTCACGGTCCCGTTCTGCGAGGAGGGGTCGACGCGCGAGACCTTGCCCGGGACGATGCCGTTGCGCGTGTCGATCGAGGCCGGCTGGCCGATCGCGATGTCCTTGGCCTGCGTTTCGGCGATCTTCAGCTGCGCCTTGAGCTTGTTCGGCTGGACGACCTTGGCGAGCATCGTCCCCGGCGTCACGCGCTGGCCGACCTGGATCGGGATCTCCTGCAGGACGCCCGGGATCCCGGCGCGCACCTTGAGCCCGTCCATCTGCTCGCGCATCAGGTCGGCCTGGACCTTGAGCTGCTGGTAGTGGGCTTCGGCCGCCTGGATCTGCGCCCGGGCCGAGTCCTCCGCGATCGCCATCCGCTCTTTCTCGAGGGCGTTGCGCGTCTTCAGCTCCTCGGCGCGCACCTGCGAGAGCTTGAGTGTCAGCGAGGCGACGATGCCTTCCTTGTAGAGCCCCTCGTTCGCCTGCGACTGGAGCTCGGCCTGGTGATAGTCGGACTCGACCGAGGCCGCCGCGGCCTTCTGATCGAGCGTCTCCCGCATCACCCGGATGCGCGAGTTCGTCAGCTCGGCCTGGCCGGCCCGGATCGCCTGTTCCGCGTCGAGCGCGTCGCGTTGAAGCTCGGGGTTCGACATCTCGAGGATCACCGTGTCCGGCTGCACCAGCGCACCGGGCTCGAGAAGGAGACGCTCGACGCGGCCGTCGGTTGCGGCCGAAAGCACGCGAATTCCGGACGACTCGACCACGAGGGAGCCGGGGCCCCGGACCTGGCGCAGCATCGGCCCGCGCTTGACCGTGTCCATCCAGATCGTGCTCTTCTCGACCGTCGGGGCAGCCGGCTTCAGGCGCGACAGGCCGAGAGTGATGAGCAGGATCGCCCCGGCCCCGGCCGCCGCCATGGCGATCCGCTTCCGGCGCTTCTTCTCGGAGATGTCCTCGCGGATGATGTCCACGGTTGCCTGCAAGGGCGAGAAGCGTGCCAGGGCGGGACCGATCTAAATCGCTGGAAACAATGTGGCGGGGGGACCGGAGGCGCAGGCCCATTGCTCGCCTCCGGGAACCGACTGTCCGGTTTCGGACGGTGGAGTATTCTGCTCCGGCGACCTCCAAGACCTCATTACAGGGGGACCGACTTGCGACGCCCGTGGTGGCCGTGGGTGCTCTTGCTGCTGGCCGCGTGCGCGGTCGGCGGATATCTCCGATTGTGGGACGGGGCCCCCTTCGTCCGGACCGACTCGCCGAGCTACATGGCCGTCGCCCGCGAGCTGGCGAGCGGCGGGCTGCGGGAGGCGCAGTTCCGGACGCCCGGCTACCCGATCCTGCTCGTCGCCACCGGGGCCCTCGAGCGGGGAACGCCCGCGCTCTTCCTCGCCCAGCTGCTTCTTCAGGTCGGGGCCGTGTTCCTGGTGTGCGCGAGCCTTCGCCGCATCGGCGCTTCGCAGGGGCTGACGATTGCGGCGGGCGTGATCGGGCTGCTCCCGCCGTTTGCCCAGTCGTCGGCGTCCGTCCTGACGGAGAGCCTGACGCAGTTCTGCCTCGCCCTCGCGGTCGCCTGCCTCCAGCGGCGACTCGACGGCGGAGGCCACGCGTGGCTCTTCGTGGCGTCGGCGGCTTTCGGCTACGCCGCCCTCACGCGCCCGACGTTCCAGATCGCGGCCGTCGCCGTCGCCGTTCTCCTCCTGCTGCTGGCGCGGCGAGGCCCCCGGAAAGACTTCCGGCTGCCCGACGCGGCGTGGCTGATCGCGGGGACGTTCGTCCTTGCCGGCGGGTACGCCTTCTACAGTCAGGCCCGATTCGGCGGGTCCCGGTCGACGCTGGGCTTCAACCTCGCCAACCGGTGCCCCGACCTCTACGAGGCCATTCCCGATCCCGTCACGCGGCGGATCCTCGTCGAGGCGCGCAACGAGGCCTACGTGCATGGGCGGTCCGTGGACTGGGCCCACTTCACCACGCAGGACCGGCTCAAGGCCGAGCTCGGGATCTCGCAGGAGCAGCTCGAGCCGTGGTACCGGAAGCAGTTTACCCGCGCGATCCTTTCGCACCCGGTCGAGTACGCGGAGATCGTCGCCGGGTCTTTCGCGCGATTCTGGTTTCCAGCGACGGGATCGCTCCCCCTGCTCGCCGAACGGCCGCTGAAGTTCCTCTGGTACGGCGTGCACTTCGCGCTGATCGCCGCTCTGACGTTCCAGGCGGCGCTCTTCGGCGCCTGGGTGCTCGCCGGCGCGCGCCTGCCGGGGGACCCGAGAACCGACGGCGCCTGGACGCTCTGGGCGATCTGCGCGACGATCGTCCTGGCCAATGCCTCGGTCTCCTGCCTCCTCGAGACGGGGGAGACGCGCTATCGGACCTCGACCGAGCTGCTGCTCGTCCTGGCGGCCGCGGCCGGCGTCGTCGCCGTGCGCGGGCTTCGCAACACCTTCCTGGCGACGGCGCGCAAGCTCGAGACCCGGCCGGGCTCCGCATGACCGCGCCGGGCGCCCGGGTCCTCATCACGGGAGGCGCAGGATTCCTCGGAATCAACCTGTCCCGCTTTCTGCACGGCCGGGGTTACGCGGTCCGCAGCCTGGATCTTGCCGAGTTCGACTATCCCGACATGCGCCCGTTCGTCGATGCCATCCGGGGGGACGTGCGCGATCCGGAGGCCGTAGAGCGAGCCATCGGCGGAGTCGACTTCGTGGTGCATGCGGCCGCGGCCCTTCCGCTCTATTCGCCGGAGGACATCTTCTCGACGGACGTCGAGGGCACCGGGACGGTGCTCGAGGCGGCGGCGCGGCACCGGGTCAAGCGCTTCGTCCACATCTCGTCGACGGCGGTCTACAGCCTCGCGAATCCTGCGCCGATCCGCGAGAGCGATGAGCTCGAGGGGGTGGGGCCCTACGGCGAGGCCAAGATCCAGGCCGAGGCCCGGTGCCTGGAGGGGCGTGCCGCCGGCCTGGTCGTCTCGATCCTCCGGCCCGCCACGTTCGTCGGCCCGGAGCGGCTGGGCGTCTTCGACATCCTCTTCGACTGGGCGCTCGATCGCCGGCATTTTCCCATGCTCGGCAGCGGCGAGAACCGGGTCCAGATGCTCCACGTGGCGGACCTGTGCCGGGCGATCGAGCGGTGCCTGACCCTGCCCGCGGAGTCGGTCAACGACACGTTCAACATCGGCGCGAAGGACTTCGGCACGATGAAGTCCGACTACCAGGCGGTCCTCGACGAGGCCGGGTTCGGCCGGCGGATCGTGCCGCTGCCCGCCGGCCCGGCGGTCGCGGCGCTTCGGATCCTCGACCGAATGGGGCTGTCCCCCATCTACCGATGGGTCTACGAAACGGCGGTCCGCGACCGCGTCTTCTCGATCGAGAAAGCGGAGCGGCGTCTCCAGTTCGTGTCGCAGCACAGCAATCGCGATGCTCTCGTCGACAATCTCCGGTGGTACCGTGAGATGCGCCCGCGATTCCAGGCGAGGGCCGGCGTCTCCCACCGCGCGCCGTGGAAACAGGGGGCCATCGGACTCGTCAAGCGCCTGTTCTGAGAGTTGCCGACCTCCCTATGCTGCGAGAACGCGATGATCTTCCTCGAGGAGTGCCGCCGCGAGAGATGAGCATGGTTGAGCGAACGGCCCCGAGGCTCCGACCGGGCTACACGCTCGCATTCATCGCGTTGACGGTGCTCGGGGTCGCCCGGATCGCTTCGACCGTGACGACGTCGTACCAGACACACGACGAGCCGTTTCACGTGGGCTGCGGAATCCTCTGGCTGGGCGGAGAGTACCCGTACGCCTGCCTGGATCAGCCTCCGCTGTCGCGGGTGGCCGCCGCGCTGCCTCTGTACGCCGACGGCCTGAGGGCGCCGCACTTTTCGCGTCGCGCCTACCAGGAGGGGAGCGCTCTGCTGCGCACCGGAAACTACGAGCGCAACCTCGCCCGGGCGCGGCTCGGCATGATCCCGTTCTTCGTGCTGGCCTCGTGGGTCGTTTGGATCTGGGCGCGGCGCCTCTACGGCGACGGGGCCGCTCTGGCCGCCGTCTTTCTGTTCCAGGGCCTGCCCTCGGTCCTCGCCTTTTCCGGAATCGTGATGACGGACATCGCGATCACGGCCACACTCGCGGCGGCCCTTTACCTGTTCGTCCGATGGCTCGAGCGTCCGTCCTGGACGAACGCCTTGTTCCTGGGAGCCGCCGTCGGAGCCGCCGTGCTCTCCAAGCACTCGGCGATCCCTTTCCTCGTCGTCGGATCGGTTCCGATCACGGTCGCGTGGGCGATCGAGGAACGGCGAGCCCCGAGCCGCGCGGGGTCCAGGCGTCGGCGGCTCGGCCAGGCGGTCGCGGCCGCGGGTGTGGCCGCGGTCCTCGTCTTTGGGGGATACCGGTTCCAGATCGTCCCGGTGACGCAGCCCGAGGATCGACCCCATCGCATCGGGCGCCTGGTGGGTGTCGAGCGCTGGCCGAGCGGGCCGCGCGAGGCCTTTCTGAGGGCGGTCGAACTTCCCGTTCCTGCGGGGGACCTGATTCACGGCATCGCGATCGTGAAGGGGCACGACGCCGAAGGGCACCTGGTCTTCTTCCGCGGGACCGTGAAAACGAACGGCAGTTGGGACTTCTTTCCGACCCTGTTCGCGGTCAAGACCCCGATCCCGTTCCTGCTGTTCCTGGCCGTCGGCTGCGCGGCCATGCTCGGACGAAGCGGCGCTTCCCGCTGGTCGAGGCTCGCTCCGGTTCTCGCGGCGCTGGGAATCTTCGTGTTTGCGATGACCTCCCGAATCAACCTCGGCATGCGTCACGTCCTCCCGGTGTTCCCCCTGCTGGCGATCGAGGCCGGGCTCGGCCTGGTTGCTTTCGCGACCGCCCCCCGCTGGAGGCCGGCGGGGGGGATTCTCGCCGTAGCGCTCGCGGCCTGGTTCGTCATCGCCGGTTGGCGCGCGCAGTCGGATTACATCTCCTACTTCAACGAGTTCGTCGAGGATCCCTCGGAGATCGTCGTGGATTCGGACTTCGAGTTCGGCCAGGACATCAAGCTGCTGCTCGAGGAGGCTTCGAGCCGCGGCGCGTCGCTGCTGCATTACTGGTGTCGAGACTGCAGCTTCCTCGGCATCCCGGGGCTGCCCCGCCTTCCTGCCAGTCCCCCCGTCCTGCTTCCGCTCGTTCCTTACGAGAGCGTGACGGGCTGGGTGGGCGTCGGCGAGTCGACCTTCCGGTTGGACAACGAGGCCCTGCGCCGGCCCGGCAGCGACGATGGCCCCTTCGACTGGCTCGAGGGCCGCCCGTTCACGCGCATCGGAAAGACGATGCGACTCTACCGCATTGAGCCTTAATAAATTAGTGTACGACCCGCGATCGCCTTCTTTTATTAGGCAGACTGCAGCCTCGCAGCCCTCAACGTGTTGTCGAGGAGCATGGCCACGGTGAGCGGCCCCACGCCTCCCGGAACGGGCGTGATCCATCCGGCGACGTTGGAGACCTCGTCGAAATCGACATCGCCGACGAGGGTGCGCCCCCTGGCTTCCAGCGCGAGGCGGATCCTCTCGGAACGGCGCAGTCCCTCGCCGAGTCCGTCGAGGGACTCGATGCGGTTGATGCCGACGTCGATGACGGCGGCGCCCTCACGCACGAAGTCCTTCGTTACGAATCCGGGCCGGCCGATCGCCGCCACGAGTATGTCCGCCTCGCTGCAGATCGCCGCCAGGTTGCGCGTTTTCGAATGGCAGGTTGTGACCGTGGCGTCCCGCGCGGTCAGCAGCGACGCCATCGGCTTCCCGACGATGTCGCTTCGTCCGAGAACGACGGCGCGGCGGCCGGCGATCTGGATGCCGTAGGCGGCGAGCAGCTCCAAGATCCCTGCGGGGGTGCAGGGCACGAACCGGGGCCGACCCTGGTGGAGCAGGCCCACGTTCTCGGGATGGAAGCCGTCGACGTCCTTCAACGGTGCGAGAGAGTCGAGCACCGCCGCCGGCTGATGCCCGGCGGGAAGGGGAAGCTGGACCAGGATGCCGTGCACGGCGGGATCCGCGTTGGCGCGGGCCACTTCGGCGAGGAGCTCGCCCGGGGACAGCCCGGCCGGCAGGCGGACCGTCTCGGCATGGATCCCCGCCTCCCGGGCCGCCTTCGTTTTCGACCCGACGTACGAAAGCGAAGCCGGATTCTCGCCGACGAGCAGGACCCGGAGCGCGGGGATGGGCGTCGAACCCCCGAGGGCGGTCACGGCGGCGCGGACGCGCTGACGGATGGCCGCGGCGGTCGCGGTCCCATCGAGGAGGACGGCGGAAGCGGTCATCTCCGGAGAATATCGAAACCGCTTCCGGAGGTCGCGCGGCTCAATTCAGGACGCCGCGCGCCCTCGCGGCGGCGATCGAAAGGCCCAGTACGACCGCGAGGGTCAGCGGGACGGCCGGAATCGACATGTTGAATTCGATCAGCCCGTGGAGGGTGAGCGAAAACAGGGCGCCGATGCCGGCCAGGGCGACGGCGCTCTCCTCGCGATGGGCCTGGAGCCACCACCCACGTGCCAGAACCGCGAATAGCGAGACGTACAGGACGATTCCCAGGGCGAGGCCGGCAGCGCCCCCCGTCACGAGGAGCTGCAGCGGATCCGAGTGGGCCTGCTCGAGGACGGCGTTGAGACCCCGGGGTTGAACCCGGCGGAAGGCGTCGGCAAACGAGCCCAGGCCCGATCCGAGGATCGGGAATTGCCGCCATGCTTCGATTGAAGCCTTCCAGATCTCGAAGCGTGTTCCGCCGTGCAGGTCCCTCGACTCGGAGGACAGGAAGCGCAGGAGAGGGACGCGGCCTGCGACCGCCGCGACCGTCGCCAGAGCGACGAAGAGCGCCAGGATGCCGGCCCATACCCGACGGGCGCGCGCGCGCGGGTGCGCCGTCGCCAGGGCGAGAAGGGCGAGCGTCGTCAGCATCGCCGCGGTGATCGCGCCCCGCGACTGGGTGAGTCCGATTCCGATGGCGACGCAGCTGAAGGCCAGGATCCGCCAGGCCATCGGCATCAGCCGCCGCTCCAGGCGCTCGGCGCGCTCGGTGCCGGCGCGCTCGCGATCGGGGCCGACGAGGACCTCGGTCCAGAGCATTCCGAATGCGACCGCGAGGGCGATCTCGAGGTATCCCGCGAAGCTGTTCGCGTTGGGGAACGCACCGCGGAGCCGCTCCGCTCCGATCTGTCCAGGGGCGAACAGGGCGATCTGAGCGATGGCGGAAGCCGCCACGACAGCGGTCAGGACGCGGCGCCGCGATCGAGTTTGCGACAGTCGAATGGTCGCGGCAAACAGTGCGACTTCCGCCAGAACGAGTCGAATCGCGTCGAGCGTCTGTTCGGGGGCGATCGAAATTCGCGGCTTCCATCGGGGCGCCTTCCCGAAGAGGCGCAGGATCTCCGCGGTTTCGTGGTAAATTACGGTGCTGACAGGAGATAGTCGCTCCAATGCACTGGCCGGAAACGGGAAAAGCTGGACGGCCCCGAGGATGGCGATTGCGATCATGGCCGCGACCGGGACCCGGGTCGAGACGATGCGAGGACGGCGGCCCGGGGAGAGGAAAGCCGCCGCAGCGATCAGAAACGCCGCCGCCGCAAGTGCGCGGCGAGCCGGGGCGGGCACGCCGCCACCCCAGAGCGGGGCCGCGACGATGAGAGCGATGAGGAGCACCACCGCGGCCGTTTCCAACCCGCCGGTTCCGGCCGGCGAGATCGCAAGCCGCAGGTTCCGGAAGGCCCGATGAATCGAGTCGCGCAGTGTGTCCTCCTCGTGGCCGCGCTGATGATGCCACCCCTTGCCGCGACGGGCGACGAATTCTACGAGGCTCGCCTGCGGGAAGGCGAGGCGGCGTACCGGGACGGGAAATTCACGGACGCGCAGCTGAGCCTGAAGATCGCTGCGTTCGGGCTGCTCGAGAAGCCCGTTCCTCTGTCCGAATCCCTGGCTTACCTGTCCCTGGCGCAGGCCGCCGCCGGTCAGGGCGCGGATTCGGACCTTACGCTCGGGAGATTCCTCGAGGTCGAGCGCCGGTTTGCCCCTTACGCGACGACCCGGCTCGAGCCTGTCGTTGCGGCCGAGTTCCAGAGGCTCCTCCGAACGCGCGTGGCGGAGGCGACGCTGCTCTCGTTTCCAGGCCTGGCCGGGGTCGTCGAAACCGAGGAACAACGCCTGGCGAAACTGCCGCCGCGCGACCGAACCAAGGCCTACGAAGCCGCCATGCGGCGCGACCCGAAAAACCCGCGATGGCCGCTGGCGCTCGCGCGCGATGCCGCGGCCGCCGGCAATCCCAAGGCGGTCGTCGAGTGGACCGGCAAGGCGCTCGCGCTCGAGCCCGGAAACGTCGAGGCGCGGGCGCTTCGGGCCCACGCCCGCACCGCGCGAAGCGAGTGGTCGCTGGCGTGGGCCGATCTCGAGGCGCTGCCGCCGGCCGAGCTCGAGTCCCGGCCGGACCTGGCCGCCGACCGGTTCGTCGTCCTGGTGGGGCTGAAGCAGTGGGGTCCGGCCCGGGAGGCGGCAGGCAAGATCGCCGCGGCCGACGGCTCCCGCCCCGACGTCGCCAAGGCCCGCCGCACGCTGGCTTCGGCGCCCTGAGGGCCGCGCGGGCGACCTGACCGTTGGGACAGGTCGCCAAATGTTTGAGCGCATGAACCTTACACCGATGGAGCCGCCTTCGGGCGCGCCCCCGTCGTTGACATCTCGGGGCGAGGCCCGTACCCTGAGGCATCCGGTTTGAAGGGGAGGGATCGAACGTGAAGCGTCGGCTTTCGGGCCTCGGGTGTCTCTACGTGTGCGCCGCGGACGCGGCGTTCGCGACGGAGGGCCTCGCGCCGCGACGCGGTTCGGCCGACGCCTTTGCCTTTAAAATGAAGGTTTCGAGATGAAACGACACCCGGTGGCCCGTCGGGGTCTTCTCGCGGCCGGTTTTGCTGCGGCGCTCGGCATGGCTGCGCCCTGTGCTCTCGCGCAGATCACCAACGACGACGTGCCCCGCGAGCGCATCGTGCCGGTCAAGGAGCAGATCGAGAGCCAGATGCAGAGCGCCCGATGGCGGCTTGGCCCGGTGCGGCTGATCCCGGAGCTGCGGATCTCGGGGCCGACCTACGACGACAACGTCTTCGGCGCGAGCGGAAACGAGACCAAGGTTTCCGACTGGTATGCGATCTTCGGCGCAGGGCTCGGTCTCGTGCTGCCGATCGGCAAGTCGGTCTACCTCCGTGGAGTCGCCGTGCCGGAGTACATCTGGTACGACAAGCTCGCCGATCGGCGGCAATGGGGCGGGAACTTCGGCGGGATCCTCAACGCGTTCGTCGGGAGAGCAGCCTTCGAGGGTGGCTACGAAAAAACGCTGACGCCGCAGTATGCCAACACCGAGGAGCTCGTGCAGATCCTCGGAGACACCGATCGGGCGAGCGGGCGAATCGAGATTCCTCTTCCCGGGGCGTTTTCCGCCTTCGGGTCGGCCATCTACCAGACCATCGACTATCGGCCCCTCGGTCAGGACGTCCCCGAGGATCTCAACCCGTTCGCAGACCTCAACCGCAAGGAGCTCGCGGCCCGGGGAGGCCTGCGTTACAGGATCAACTCGTCGTTCGACGTGGGCGTGGGAGTCGAGGGGACGCGGACCGAATTCGACGAGGATCCCGAGAGCGCCGACAACGAGACGAACGCGTACCTCGGCGCGATCTACTACAGCCGGCCCCGGCTGTTCGTGAACTTCCGGGGCGGCTACCGGATCGGCAAGCCCATCAACGGCTCGACGTTTCCGGAGTTCTCGACCTTCACCGGCTCGGGCTTTCTGTCCTACGAGCTGCTGAGGCGGCTGGAGCTCCAGCTCTACGGTAGCCGGGGAGTTCAGTACGGACAGTACTTCGAGAATCCCTACTACTTCGGCAGTCTCGGCGGAGCCAGGCTGGTTTTCAAGGTCGGCTACCGGCTGAGCATACGAGCCTACGGCGAGCTCGGGGAGAACGTCTACCCGGTCGCCGTTCCGTCTTCCGCGGGTCTCGTGAAGCGCATCGACGATACGACGACCTATGGAGGAGGCATCGACCTGTTCCTGTTCAAGGGCCTGTCGGTCACGGCGACGGCGTACAACACCGACTACGATTCCAACCTCCCGGAATTCGACAGGTCGGTCTTCCGTTTCTTGACGAGCTTCGTGGTTGGGCTTCCGATTCCATGAAACCGAGATCGACGACGCGGTATGCCGCGATGCTTCTGCTCCTCGGGGCCTTCGCTTCGGCGGTTCGGGCCCAGGAGGTGAACGTCGACTATCGCCTGGGGCCCAGGGACCTTCTCGAGATCCGCGTGCTCGAGATCCCGGACCTGAACGTCGAGCGCCGGGTCACCGACAATGGGGCGATCGACATCCCGCTCCTCGGCGATTTCTCGGTGGCGGGGCTCACGGCCGCGGAGGTCCGCGGCCGCCTGGAGCAGATGCTGACCACCAAGTACGTCAACCGGGCCAACGTGTCGGTCGTCGTCAAGGAGTACGCGAACAAGCCCGTGTCGGTCGTCGGCGCCGTGCGCTCTCCGGGATCGTTGAACATCTCGGGCCGCTGGACCCTTCTCCAGGCCATATCCGCCGCCGGGGGCCTCACCGGGGAGGCTGGCCGGAAGATCTTCGTGCTGCGCCGCTCCGAGAACGGGCTGTCCGACACCCTCGAGATCGACACCGAGGATCTCTTCCGCGCCTCGTCGCCGGTCTGGAACATCCCCATCTTTCCGGCCGACGTGATCAACGTGCCGCCGCGATCCACGATACGGGTTTTCTGCCTGGGGGAGGTCAAGAACCCGGGGGCCATCGATTTCTCGAGCGACGACCGGCTGACGCTCCTCTCGGTCGTCGCTCGCGCCGGGGGCCTGACCGATCGCGCCTCCAAGAGCATTCGCATCAGGCGCCGGAACGCCGAAGGCAAGGACGTCGAGACGGTCGTAAACTTCGGCCGGGTCCTTTCGGGAAAGGACGAGGACCCCGCGGTCGAGGGAAACGACGTGATCGTCGTGAAGGAGTCCCTTTTCTGATGAGCGCCCCGCCCGGCGATTTCTACGATGACCAGGTCGCCGTTGCCGAGGCGCCGGCGACGGAGGTCCACCTCTCGGAGTACTGGGCCCTGCTCGTCAAGCGGCGCAAGCTCATCGCGGCCTGCATCGCGATCGCGCTGGCCTACGCCATCGTCTCGGCCATTCTGACCAAGCCGGAGTTCGAGGCGACCCTGGTCTTGAACGTCGAGCGGGATCGCGGCAGCCTGCTCGACGTCAATTCGCTCGACCAGGTCGGCGGGTACGACCCGGAGTACCTCCCGACGCAGATGCGCCTGATCAAGAGCCGCGAGATCGCGGACCGTGTCGTTCAGAAGCTCAACCTGGCCGCCGATCCGGTCTACAACCCGCGCAAGGCCAGCCTGGGCCGCACGGCGCCGGCCGCGTCCGGCCCCGACTCGCTGCGCGCCGCGGTCAACCGCAGCATCGGCCGCGTGCAGAGGAGCCTGACCGCCGCGCCGATCCGCGGGACCAACCTCGTCGAGCTGACGTGCGTGGCGCCCTCTCCGCGGCTCGCCGCCGACATCGCCAACGCGGTCGCCGAGACGTACATCGAGTGGAGCCTCGAGGCCAAGTTCCGCATCGTCAACCAGGCGTCCCAGTTCCTGGCGGGCCAGGTCGAGCAGCTCAAGGCCGAGCTCGACGAGAAGGAAAAGGAGCTGCTCGCGTACGGGCGCGAGAAGGACATCATCTCCGTGGACCCCCGCACCAACGTGACGCTGCAGAAGCTCGAGACCTTGAATCGCGACTACTCCGCTGCGCTCGCCGAGCGGGTGGCCAAGGAGGCCCGGAACTTCGAGGTGCGGAACGCGACTCCCGAGGCCCTCGCCAACAGCCTGTCCAGCGGTCTCGTGAGCCAGCTCCAGGCCGACCTGAACCGGATGGAGCGCGACTACGCCGAGAAGCTCAACCTCTTCAAGCCGGAGTGGCCGGCGATGCAGCAGCTCAAGATCCAGATCGACAAGGAGAAGCAGCACCTCCAGCAGGTCATCGACGAGAGCGTGACGAAGGCGCGCGAGGCCGCGCGGTCGGATTACACGACGGCCCTGCGGCGGGAGGAGAGCCTGCGCTCCGTGCTCCAGTCTCAGAAGTCCGAGGCGATGAACCTGAACACGAATGCGGTCGAGTACAACAACCTCCGGATCGAGGTCGAGGCGAAGCGGGCGCTGCTCGACAGCGTGACCCGCAAGCAGGCGGAGACCGAAGTGATGTCGCGCCTGCGCGGCGAGCGCGTCTCCAGCATCCGGATCGTGGACCGCGCGCTGCCGCCCGGGGGGCGCAGCTCGCCCTCCTATCGGCGGAGCGCGCTGACCGGCATCCTCGGCGGTGCTCTCGCCGGGATCGCCCTGGCGTTCTTTCTCTCCTACCTGGACCGCAGCCTCTATACGACCGAGCAGGTCGAGCAGTTCGTCCAGCTTCCGGCCCTCGGCGTGATCCCGGCCTCGGGCGATGCGCCCCGCGAGCGGCGCCGCCGTCTCCTGCGGCGGGCCCGGCCGGGGCCGACGGACCTGTCGTCGGGGGCGGCCATCGAGCTGCTTCCGCACCGCGACTCGCGCTCGGCGGTCGCCGAGGCGTATCGCTCCTTCCGCACGGCGCTCCTGCTCGCCCGGGCCGGCGGCGTCCGGTCGATCGTCATCACCTCCTGCTTTCCGGGAGAAGGGAAGACCTCGACGGCCGTGAACCTGGCCGTCGTGCTCGCCCAGCTCGGAAAGCGGGTGCTGGTCGTCGACGCCGACCTCCACCGTCCGCGCGTCCACGAGGTCTTCGGGCTGCCGAACAAGGTCGGGCTGGTGTCGATCCTGGCGGAGGGCCTCGAGCCCTCGCACGCGATCCTCAAGTCCAGCGTGCCGGGGGTTTTCGTCGTCCCGGCCGGGCCGACGACGCCCAACCCCTCGGGACTCCTGTCCTCGGAAGGGATGACGAAGTTCCTCGAGCTCGCGCAGATGAACTTCGACTGCGTCGTCGTGGACACGCCCCCGATCTTCCCGGTCTCGGACGTCCTCGTCTTCGCGCAGCAGACCGACGGGGTCGTCCTCTGCGTGAAGGCCGGGGAAACCCCGCGGGACCAGGTCGTGCGCGCCCGGGACAAGATCCTGCGAAGCCGCGCGCTGGCCCTCGGCGTGCTGCTCAACGACCTCGATCTCGCCTCCTCGGGCTACCCCTATCGCTATGCCTATTACCGCGGGGCTCCGGAAGCGCCGGAAGAAGAGTCGGCGCCCCGGGCCGCGCTGACGAGCTGATCGGGACACCGAGGTGATTCCGATGCCGCCGCGCGGTGCGCGCCGGTGAGCGGGAGGGGCGGAGCCGCCCACGCCTCCCTGTCCGCGGCGGGCACCGATAGCCGGGGCCGGCGGATGGCCGCCGGTATCCTGTTCGTTCTGCTCGCGGCCTGGGCCCTCGCCGATCTGGCCCGCGACCGGATGGAGCGACGCCCCGCGCGGGATTTCACTCGCCGCTTCGCTCTCGACAGGAGGCGGCCGCTGGAGGTCGGCGCCATGCGGCTCGCGGTCTGGCCCGACGGCGCGGCCGCGGCCGCCGCCGACGCGGCCGTCGACGGGCCGCCGGACCGCGAGGCGTCGTCAGAGCAACGGCGACTCTGGCTCGAAGCCCAGGCGACGCGCGACGCGGAGCTCGAGGGCGGGCGGGACCTGATGCTCGACGCCGTCGCCCGACGCCCGGGCTGGGGGCCCCATCGGTTCCTTCTCGGCCGCGCTGTGCGGACCCTCCAGCATCGTCCGAATCATTCCGATCGGCCGGTCGAATGGTTCGTGCCGCTGAAGCTCGCCGGTGCGGCCGCGCCGGGCATGGACCCGATCTACGCCTCTCTGGGCGAGGCGATGCTCGAGTCGTGGATCGAGCTTCCCCCGGAAGCGCGGGAGCAGGCGCCGGCCGTCCTGCGCCGCGCCTTTCTCGAGGAGAGCTCCGTTGCCAGCGGGTTTCTCGCGGCGCGGACCCGGCTCGGCGACGCGGCTTTCGCGCTTCTGCCGGATGCCGCCGGCCCGATGACCGCCGCCTCGAAGGCGCTGATCGGCAGCGGTGACCTTGCCTCCGCCGCTCGCCTGAGGCCGGCGCTCCTGGAAGCGTCGCGCCGCGCGCGCGAAGAGGACCTCCGGGCGATCGCGCTTCGACGGGCCGCGGGCGACTTCTCGGGCGCCCGGTACCTGTGCGAAACCTCTTACACGAAGTATCCGCCTCACGACTTCGACGACGGACCGGGTCGTGCGCAGTCGGCGCGGCTGCTGGCCCTGTGGCCGAACGACGCCGGAGGTGTCTGGCGAACGGACCCGCGCGGAGAGCTCGTGCGGTTCTTTCTCGACCGCCGGGAGACCGATGCCCGCCCCGACGCGATGCTCGCCGCGGTCGAGACGCTGTCGGCCGTTCCGGAGGTCGCCGAGGCGCGCGTTCGCCTGCTCGCCGGCGACCGCGCGGGGGCGCTGGATTTGATGAAAGGGTCGGGGGCCGCCTCGGCATACGAGTGGGTGCCGTTCCGCCTGGCCGCCGCGAGAGCCGAGCTCGCCCGGGGGGACCCCCGGGCGGCGCGCGCGCTCCTCGAAGGGCTGTCCGGCTCCGCGGCTGAAGGTTGCGACGCGCTCCTTTGCCGCCGCGACGTGGCGCGGGCGCTCGGAGAGAAGGCCCAGGTCGCCTACACGGAAGGCCGATTGCAGGCCATGGACCGCACCGCCCTCCCGGCGGAGGCCTGGTCGGAGGTCGGCTCGATGACGATCTGCGTCCCGGCGCCCGGGCGGCGACGCCTTCGGGTCGAGATCGACGCGCAAAAGCCGGCCATCGTTCGCTATGGCCGGGACGGCGGCCGATCGGGCGCGGCCCTGGTGCCGGCCGGCACGAGTACGCTCGTGCTGCCGCTGGAGGCCTCCGCCGGGCGGCAGACCGTTTCGGTCTCGACCGAGGCCGGCGGTCCCATCCGCCTGGGGGCTTCCGCCTTCGCTCCGGGGTCCTGACGGCGCCCGGCCGAGCCTGTCCAGAAGGACAGGAAACGGCCAAAAAAGCCGGCCCGCTGTGCTATCATGACCGCTCGCAAAAACTGACACTGGTCCTCTAAACGGAGGGCTGGGAGGGAACCTCGGCGATGCCGCTTTTGGGGCGCGAACTGGAGATTTTTCCTCAAAACGGGGTCGATCTGCCCCTTGGGGACTGTCCCTGGTGGGTCGCCCACACCCGCAGTCGCCAGGAGAAGGCCCTCGCCCGGATCCTCCACCCGCTCGGGGTCCCGTTTTACCTTCCGCAATGGGAGAAGAGCGTTCGGCGGGGCGGGCATAACCGATCGTCGTTCCTGCCGCTCTTTCCCGGGTACGTCTTCTTTCGCGGCGGCGCCGCAGAACGCCAGGCCGCGCTGCGCAGCAACCTGCTCGTCCGAGTGCTCGAAGTGCTGGACCAGGAGGAGCTTGGCCGGGAACTCGGCCAGCTTCGGGTACTCCAGACGGCGGGACACTCGCTCGTGCCGTTGATCGAGCTGAGGCCCGGGGACCCCGTGCGAATCGTGGACGGGCCTTTCCGGGGCCATGACGGGATCGTTCTGCGCGGCGAGGCGAAACCGCGCCTGGTCGTGTCGATCACGATGCTTCGGCAGGCCGTGGCGGTGGAGGTCGACCGGGGCGCCGTAGCCCCTGTTCCGCCGCAACGGACTGCCACGGAGGCTCGAAGCGCCGTCGCCTGAAGCGCCGGGGCTCGGTGCCTTCGACAATTGATGCGGATCCCGCCTCGGTGGGCGCCTCTGAGCGCCTGGTCACCGACGGGGGCGGAGCCTGAACAAAACCATCATGACGAGCAAAGCCACTCCAGTCGATGCAAGCGCCGCCGCGCTTGCCGGGACGGCCGGCCGGTTGCGTCGGAGGATCGAAGATCGGACGGCGGTCGTCGGCATTCTGGGGCTCGGCTACGTGGGCCTGCCCCTCGCCCTGGCCTTCGCCGAGCAGCGTTTCCGGGTGCTGGGCTTCGACGTGGATCCGGCCAAGGTGGCCGACCTCTCCGGCGGCCGCATGTACATCCGGCACCTCGACCCGGCCCGGCTGACGGCGGCGCTGGCGGCGTCCCGGTTCGGGGCGACGAGCGAGTTCGACCGCCTCGCGGAGCCGGACGTCCTGATCATCTGCGTGCCTACGCCCCTGACGCCGCAGCGCGAGCCGGACATGACGTACGTCGAGGGCACGGCGCGGGAGATCGCCCGTCGGCTGCGGCCGGGACAGCTCGTCGTTCTCGAGTCGACGACGTATCCGGGCACGACCGACGAGCTGCTTCGCGGGATCCTGGAGCGGCCGGACCTGAAGTGCGGCGAGGATTTCTTTCTGGCCTTCTCGCCCGAGCGAGAAGACCCCGGCAACGCCCGGTTCGGGACCACGACGATTCCCAAGGTGGTGGGCGGCGTCGACCGTGTCAGCGGCGACCTGGCGCAGGTGTTCTACGACATGGCGATCGCGAAGACCGTGCGCGTACGCGACGCGCGCACCGCCGAAGCGACCAAGCTCGTCGAGAACATCTTTCGCGCCGTCAACATCGCGCTGGTCAACGAGCTCAAGATGGTCTTCGACCGGATGGGGATCGACGTCTGGGAGGTGCTCGACGCGGCCGCCACGAAGCCTTTCGGCTTCATGCGCTTCAACCCCGGTCCCGGGTGGGGCGGACACTGCATCCCGCTGGATCCGTTCTACCTGGCCTGGAAGGCGCGCGAGTACGGCGCGGCCCCGAAGTTCATCGAGCTCGCCGGCGACGTCAACGTGCAGATGCCCCACTACGTCGTCGAGAAGTTGCAGCTGGCCCTCAACGGACGGGGCCGCGCGGTCAAGGGGAGCCGCATCCTGGTGCTCGGACTGGCCTACAAGAAGGACATCGACGACCCGCGCGAAAGCCCGGCCTTCGAGATCATCGACCTGCTGCTGCGCCTGGGCGCGTCCGTGGGCTACCACGATCCCCACGTCGCCGAGGCGCCGCGAATGCGCACCTGGCCGGAGCTGCCGCCGATGACTTCCCAGCCGCTGACGCCCGAGGTGCTGGCGACGCAGGACGCCGTCGTCCTCGTGACCGACCACTCGGCCGTCGACTATGCCGCCGTCGCCGCGCACGCCGCGCTCATCGTGGATACGCGCGGTGTGTACCGCGGAGAGGGATACCCCAACGTTGTCCGGGCCTGAACGCGCGACGGCGCCGTCGGCCGGCGGGTCCTCCGGGTTCTCGAGGGACCTGGCGGTGCTCACCGTGATCGTCGGAGCGTTCACCGCGGGAGCGATCTTCGCGTTTCCGCAGATGGACGACGGCGTGCTCGTCCTCCTTCTCAAGGAACGCGGCGCGTCCGGCCTGACGCGGGCGAGCCTCGACCGCCCGCTCGTCGGCTCCCTGTGGCAGGAGGCGGCCTCTCTCCTCGGGCCACGGGGCTTCTGGCGGGCCGGGTTCGCGGCCCATTTCCTCCTCTGGCTGGCTCTGGGGTTGATCGCCTGTCGCCTCTGGAGGCGCCTTTGCCCCGCGTTCGCCGCCGCCGCGCCTGTCGTGGGCGCCCTGACGGTGGCGCCGATCGGCGTTCGCACGCAGCTTTCGACCGTGACGGTGACGGCGATCTGCATCCTGAGCGTGGTGCCCGCGTACGCGGCTCTTCTGGCCGCGCTTCGGTTCCTGGAAACCCGGCGGCCGCCATGGCTCGTCGGTGCGGCCGGCCTCGTCGCCGCGGCTGGTCTGCTGACGGAGTACGGCGTCGTCGCGGCGTTCTCGGCGGCGGTCCTGCTGTGGTTCTGGCCGGAGTCGTTTTCGGCCGGTCGCCGGCGCCTGACGGCGCTGGTGCTCGCGGCGGTTTCCGTCGGGAGCTACCTGGCGTATCTTGGGCTCGCGGATTTCAGCCAGCGTCCAAAGCTCGCGCCGGCGGCGTATCTCGATGCATCGCGGTGGATCCGCGTTCCCTTCAACGCAGCGACGCGGTTCTGGGACGCCGCCGCCGGCGAGCTCGGGCGGAGCTTCGCCAACTTCGACTTGCAGTGGACGTCCCGGTCGTCGCTTTTGGCCGCCGCGTTCGGTCTGGTGGTCGGCATCCTCCTGTGGTGGTCGTCGCTGCCCGCCGGCACCCCTGCGGCCGATCGCCCACCGCGACGGTTCCTGCTGGCCCTGACCGCGGCCCTGGCCGCCGGCGTGCTTCCGATCGCGCTCCTGCGGCCGATATACCGAACGGGCTTCGGAACCCGATTCCAGATTCCGATTCTTCCGATCGCGGCGGCGCTGACGGTAGCGCTCGCGCTGGCGGTCGTGAGACCGAAGCTCCATCGGCTGGCGGCTGGCTTCGTCGGCCTCCTCGTCGGTCTGGCCGTCGTGCAGGAAAGCGCCGCGGCGATCCGGCAGCGCCAGACGATGGCGGCCGTGGGCGAAGCGCTCCGGCCGATCGTCGAGGCCCGCGAGGGCGTGACGCTCGCGGTCCTGTCGGACGACGGGCGGCTGTGCCACACGGCGCAGGTCTGCACGGGCATGGCGACCAGCGACTGGCCCGTGGACCTGGGGCGGCGGGTCTGGGTGGAGACCGCGGGTGAGGCGGCGGCGAGCATCGGCTCGCGCGCGGCCTGCCGGGGGCCCGTCCTCGTCGGCCTCGAGGAGCGGGGATTCGAGAGAGGCGCTCCCGATCGCCGGGTCGTGTGGGTGGAGGTCCAGGGGCAACGGGCATCCGCGGAACCGTTTTGCGTAGCGACGGACGGAGGAACCTGATGGAACAGCCGGATCTGCGGGACGTGCCCGTGCTCGTCACGGGCGGTGCGGGCTTCATCGGCTCGCACCTCGTCGACGCCCTGGTGGCGCGCGGGGCGCGCGTGCGGGTCCTCGACAACCTCGCCAGTGGCCGCCGGGAGAATCTCGCGGCCTCGGCGGCGTCGATCGAGCTCGTCGAGGGCGATCTCCGCGATCGCTCCGCGTGCGAGCGCGCGTGCGCGGGAGTCTCGGTCGTCTTTCACCAGGCGGCGCTCGGCTCGGTGCCGCGCTCGATCGCGGACCCGGCGACGAGTCTCGCCGTCAACGTGTCCGGAACGGCCAACCTCTTCGCGGCGGCGCGGGACGCCCGCGCCGCGCGCGTCGTCTACGCGTCGTCCTCGAGCGTGTACGGCGACAGCGATCGCCTCCCCAAGCGCGAAGGCGAGGAGGGAAGGCCCCTCTCGCCCTACGCCGTCTCGAAGTGGATGAACGAAGAGCTCGCGGCGGTCTTCGGGCGTTGCTACGGCATGAAATTCGTCGGCCTGCGCTACTTCAACGTCTTCGGCCCCCGGCAGGACCCGGATGGGCCCTACGCCGCGGTCATCCCGCGGTTTTTCCGCGCGTGCCTGGCCGGCGAGGCGCCGGTGATCTACGGCGACGGCGGCCAGACACGCGACTTCACCTTCGTGGACGACGCGGTCGCGGCGAACCTTCTCGCCGCCGGGGCGGAGGAACCCGCCTGCGGCGCCGCCTACAACGTGGCCGGAGGGTCCCGGACCTCGGTGGCCGACCTCGCCCGGATGATCCGGGAGATCGCGGGAGGCGGACGCCCCGCGGTGCTCGAGCCCTCCCGTCCCGGAGACGTCCGGCATTCCCTCGCCGACCTGAGCCTGGCCGGTGCGCGTCTGGGGTACGCTCCTTCCGTGACCCTGGAGGCGGGCCTGCGGAAGGCGGCCGCGCACTACGCGAGTCTCTTCTCCGCTCCGGCCCCAACGCGAGCATGAGCGCCATCCCCGCGGCGGACGACCGCATCCCCAACGTCGTCATCCAGCCCGTCGCGGGCTGGACGAGCCTCGGCCTGCGCGACATCTGGGCCTACCGCGAGCTTCTCTACTTCCTCGTCTGGCGCGACGTGAAGGTCCGGTACAAACAGACCCTGCTCGGCGTGGCCTGGGCGATCCTCCAGCCGCTCCTGACGATGGTCGTCTTCACGATCTTCTTCGGCCGACTCGCCAACGTCGGCTCGGAAGGCCTTCCGTATCCCCTGTTCTCCTTCGCGGGCCTGCTGCCCTGGACGCTCTTCAGTCTGGGGATCGGCCAGTCGTCGGCGAGCCTCGTCAGCTCCGCCAACCTGATCAAGAAGGTCTACTTTCCACGCCTCGTCATTCCGGCCGCTTCGGTGTTCGCGGCCCTCGTCGATTTCGTCCTCGCGTTCCTTCTTCTCGCGGGCATGATGGCCTACTACGGGGTCGCGCCGCCGCTGGCGGTCCTCTTCCTCCCGTACCTCGTTCTGCTCGCCGTCTGCGCGACGCTCGGGGTGGGAATCTGGCTCGCGGCCCTCAACGTGCAGTATCGCGACGTGCGGTACGTCGTTCCCTTCTTCGTGCAGATCTGGCTGTTCGTGACGCCGGTGATCTATCCGAGCGGCCGGGTCCTCGCCAAGCTCGCCGAGAAGGGGATTCCCGGGTGGATCTACGGCCTGAACCCCATGGCGGGCGTGGTCGAAGGGTTTCGCTGGGCGCTCCTGGGCAGCGCGAATCGGCCGCTCGGCCTCATCGCGGCGAGCACGGTCGTTTCCGCCGCGTTGCTCGTGTCCGGGATGTTCTACTTCAAGCGGACCGAAAGGCTTTTCGCCGATGTCGTCTGAGTCGCGGATGAAGCCCGGGGTCGCCATCGACGTCGACGCCCTCGGCAAGGTCTTCGAGCTCGGGCAGCGCCAGGAGAAGTACTCCACGCTGCGCGACACCTTGATGGAGATCCTGGCGGCTCCTTTCAAGCGGCTCATGGCCCGCCGGCGCGCACCGCCCGGAGGGCGAGCACACGATCTGGGCGCTTCGGGACGTCTCCTTCGAGGTCGCCGAGGGCGAGGTCATCGGCCTGATCGGCCGCAACGGCGCGGGCAAGAGCACCCTGCTGAAGATCCTCTCCCGGATCACGCCGCCGACCGTCGGACGGGCCGAGATCCACGGGCGCGTGGGATCGCTGCTCGAGGTCGGGACCGGCTTTCACCAGGAGCTGACCGGGCGCGAGAACGTCTACCTGAACGGCGCGATCCTCGGGATGAAGAAGGCCGAGATCGAACAGAAGTTCGACGAGATCGTCGCGTTCGCCGAGCTCGACCAGTTCATGGACACGCCGGTCAAGCACTACTCGACCGGGATGTACATGCGGCTGGCCTTCGCGGTGGCGGCGCACCTGGACACGGAGATCCTCCTCGTCGACGAGGTCCTCGCGGTCGGCGACGCATCCTTTCAGCAGAAGTGCCTCGGAAAGATGGGCGAAGTCGCGGGCAAGGGCCGGACCGTTCTCTTCGTCAGCCACAACATGGCCGCGATCGCGGGGCTGTGCAACCGCGCGATCTGGATCGACCACGGGAGCATCAAGGCCGACGGCGGCGTCGAGGAAGTCACCCGCGAGTACCTCAACGCGCTGTCGGAGGGGTCCTTCCGTTGCGTCAGCAAGGACAACACGCTGACCGTGACGAGCGTCGTGCTCCGGGGCGCCTCCGGCACGCCCACGAATCACTTCGCGCCGGGCGACGAGCTCGTGGTCGACATCGCGTACGAAGCGACTCGGCGAATCGAGTCGCCCGCCTTCCACGTGCTGGTCCAGAGCGTCCACGGGCCGACCTTTTCCGCCAACATGCTCCTCGACGGAAGCCAGCCGCCATGGATCGAGGGCGCGGGCCGCGTCCAGTGCCGCTTCAAGAGCCTCTCGCTGCTGCCGCAGAGCTACACCGTCCGCATGGGGGTGCGGGCGCGCAACCGCGATCACATCATCGACGTTCAGGAGGTCGGCGCCTTCACGGTGGCGGGCGACATCAAGGCGTTCGGCTACCAGGGCGCGTGGCATTCGCTGGCCGTCAAGTCCGTTCCCATGGTCGCGCCCTACGATTGGGTCCTTCCGGACGGCTCGGTGGCGGGCTTCGGGCTGGAGGCGGCCGAGGGGGCGCGGGCTCACGGAGGCGGAGTGACGCTTTCATGACGTACCGCGTGCCTCTCTTCGACCTGAACTACGACGGCGAGGAAGAGCTGGCCGTCCTGCGGACCCTCAGGTCCCGGTGGCTCTCCATGGGCGCCAACGTCAAGGACCTCGAGAAGGGATTCCAGGAGCTCCTCGACGTGCCGCACGCGGTCGCCCTGACCAACTGCACCGCGGCGCTTCACCTGGCGCTCGAGGTCCTCGGCATACGGCAGGGGGACGAGGTCCTCGTGCCCTCGCTCACGTTCGTGGCGACCGTGAACGCCGTTCGCTACGTCGGCGCCGAACCGGTGTTCGTCGACATCCGCGGGCCCGAGGACCTCTCGATGGACCCGGACGATCTCGAGGGCCGCATCGGCCCGCGGACGAAGGCCATCCTCCCGATGCACTTCGGAGGATTCGGATGCGACATGGAGCGGTTGACGGCGATCGCCCGGCGGCACCGGCTGTTCCTCGTCGAAGACGCGGCGCACGCTCCCTGTTCCGAGTATTCGGGCCGGATGCTCGGCACCTTCGGCGACATCGGCGTCTTCAGCTTCTTTTCGAACAAGAACATGACGTGCGGCGAGGGCGGCATGCTCGTGACGGCGGACGACGAGCTCGCCCGGAAGGCGAGGCTCCTTCGGTCCCACGGGATGACGACCCTGTCCTACGATCGGGCGCAGGGCCACGCGACGAGGTACGACGTCGTGGGGCTCGGCTACAACTACCGGATGGACGACGTCCGGGGTTCGCTGGCCCTGGCCCAGCTCGCGAAGTTGAAGCCCGGGATCCAGAAGCGGTCGGGCAAGCGCCGGGCGTACCTCGAAGCCCTTCGGGACGTGTCGGCGATCCACATTCCTTACAGGGACTACGCGCATTCGGCGTCCCACTACATTTTCCCGATCGTCCTGAAGGAGGGAGGCGCGGCGCGGCGCGACGCCGTGCGGGCGCAGCTGGCGGAGGCCGGAATCGAAACCAGCGTGCACTATCCCGCCGTTCACCGCTTCTCGTACTACGCGCCGTACGCGAGGCCGTTGCCGCGCACGGAGTTCGTCGCGGATCACGAGCTGACGCTGCCCCTGTACGAAGGCCTCGCCGAGTCCGACATCGCGTTCGTCGCGGAAGCGCTCGGAAAGGCGCTCGAGGGCTAGCTCCATGCAGGCCTCCTCGTCGATCTCGCGGCTGACGATCCTGGTGAACAACCCCGAGGGCTGGGTGCAGCCCCTGGCGAAGCGGTTCGTGGAGAAGCTGTCGCGGTCCCTGCAGGCCCGTTATGTCGAGCAGACGGCCGACGTGCCCGAAGGAGACGCCGCGTTCTTCCTGGGCTGCTCGCGGATCGTCCCTGCCGAGATTCTCCGGCGAAATCGCCTGAATCTCGTCGTCCACGGCAGCGACCTGCCGCGGGGGCGCGGCTTCTCGCCGATCCCATGGCAGGTCCTCGAAGGGCGTAACCGAGTCCCCATCGTCCTGTTCGAGGCGCGGGAGGAGCTGGATGCGGGCCCCATCTACTTCAAGGACGCGATCGAGCTCGACGGGACGGAGCTCCTCGACGAGATCCGCCTGAAGACGTGGGAGAAGATCGAGGCCCTGATCGAGCGGTTCCTCGAGAGCCATCGGACCGTGTCGCCGGTCCCCCAGGAAGGGACGCCCACCTTCTACGCGAGGCGGAGCCGGAAGGACGACGAGATCGATCCCGCCAGGACCCTGGCGGAGCAGTTCGATCACCTGAGGATCGTGGACAACGACCGGTACCCGGCGTGGTTCCGACACCGGGGCCAGCGCTACGTTCTCAAGATATTCAAAGACGGCGGATGAGAGGCCCGGCCATTCACTTTCTGTGTGACGCGAATGCATCGGTCGGCTTCGGCCACCTCGGCCGGTGCCTCGATCTCGCCTCGCGCCTGCGGGGGTCCTTCGCGATCCGATTCACCGGCGGATTCTCTTCCGAGGCGAAGGCGCGCATCGCGCAGCGCGGATTCTCGATCGAGCCGGCCTCGGGTCGAAAGGGCGCAGGCCTCGCCGTCGTCGACGTCATGTTCGACGCACAGGACATGGATTACTACGACCGCGCCCGCCTGGGGCGGATCCGGAAGCGGTTCCGCAAGGTCGTCGTCCTGTCGAGCGCCATGACGGTCCCGGCCGATCTTCCCGTCGACCTCGTCATCGGCCACGTGTTGCGGGCCGGCCGCGCGGCGCGCCGGCGGTTCCGGATATTCGCCGGGCTCGACTACGCGCCCGTGTCCCCCGGGTTCCGGAAGGCGAGACGCCGGGCGCGGGAGCGCCGACAGGTCGAGCGCGTCTTCCTGGGTTTCGGGGCGTCGCGAGACGTTCGCGGCCTGGAGAGCGTCCTGGACGCCTTGACCCTGTGGGGCTTCTCGGGCGAGGTCGACGTCCTCCTGTCGCCGTTTCACCGCCGCCACGAGGCCCGGCTCCTCCGGCGCCGGCCACCGTATCGGATGCGCGTTCATTCCAACGTCCCGTCCGTGGCGCCGCTCCTCGCGCGGGCCGATCTCGCCTTCGGGACGTACGGGAACATCACCTTCGAGTCGCTGTGCGCGGGGACGCCCTTTCTCGCCGTCGCCGTCAAGGACTTCCAGCTGGCCTATGCGAAGCGGCTGGAGAGGCGAGGGCTCCTCGTGTGCCTGGGACGGGACTCGGGCCTCGACGCCGCGCAGGTGCTCGGAGCGCTGCAGCGGCTGACCCGGAAGAAGAGGGTAGCGCTCTCCCGGCGGGGGCGCGCCCGGGTCGACGGCCTCGGCATCGAGCGCATCCGGCGAATGATCGAACGGGAAGCGCTGGCAGCCAGGGCCGCATAGGGAAGACGAGGGAGAGGCGAGTGGCGACCATGCAGAACCTCACGATCGCGGGACGGGCCGTCGGGCCCGGCGAGGCGCCGTGGGTGATCGCCGAGATCGGCGCGAATCACAACGGGGACATGGGCCTGTGCCGGAGGCTCATCGACGCGGCGCAGGAGGCGGGGGCGGACGCGGTCAAGTTCCAATCGTGGTCGAAGGCCTCGCTCATCTCGCGCGCCGAGTTTGCCCGCAGGACCCCTTACGCCAAGCTCGACCCGTCCACGTTGACGCTCGAGCAGTCGGTCGAGCGCTACCAGTTGAGCGCCGACCAGTACCGGGAGATCGCGGCCTACTGTCGGGGGAGGGGGATCACGTTCTTTTCGAGCTGCTTCTCGGCGCGCGAGGTCGAGTTGCTGGAAAGCCTGGAGGTCCCGGCCTACAAGATCGCGTCGATGGACGTGAACCACTTCCCGCTGCTCGACGTCGTCGCCTCCACGCGCAAGCCCGTCATCCTGTCGACGGGGATGGCGACGCTCGGGGAGATCGAGCGCGCGCTCGAGCGGCTGCACCGGGCCGGAGCCGGTCCCGTGGCGCTGCTCCACTGCGTGTCGGTCTATCCCTGCCCGCCGGCCGACGTGAACCTGAGGAACATCCCGATGCTCCAGCAGGTCTTCGGGGTCCCCGCGGGCCTGAGCGACCACTCGCTCGGCGCCGCCCTCGCGGTCGCGGCCGTGGCCCTCGGCGCCTGCATCCTCGAAAAGCACTTCACGGTCGACAAGGCGCTCGAGGGCTGGGACCACGCGATCTCCGCCGATCCCGGGGAACTCGCGGCGATCGTGCGCGGCGCGCGCGAGGTGCACGAGGCCCTCGGCGGCTTCGAGCGCGTCCTCGGCCCGAAAGAGCTGGAGAACCGCAAGGCCTTTCGCCGGCGCGCCGTGGCCCGGCGTCCTCTGAAGCGGGGGGAGCGGCTCGCGGAGGGCGACCTCGAGTTCAAGCGGCCCGGCAACGGGATCGGGCCGGACGAGGTCGTGTTCGCCGTCGGCCGCGTCCTTGCCCGCGACGTCGAGGCGGAAGAGGAGCTCGAGTGGAGCGATCTCGGTTGAGCGGCGAGCGGAGTTCCCGGAGGACACCATGACCCAGGACGCCTACCGGCAGCGACTCGAGAGCACGTTGATCGATCCCGGAGCCTCCATCACGGAGGCCGTGCGGCGGCTCGACCTGGCGGGAACCGGAGCTCTCCTCGTCGCCGACGCCGAGCGGCGGCTGCGCGGTCTCCTGACGGACGGCGACGTGCGCCGCGCCCTGCTGCGAAGCGTGTCTTTCGAGCTTCCGTGCGGCTCGATCGCCACGGCCGAGCCGGTCTGCGTCGAGGAGGGATCGCTCGCCGCGGAGGCCCTGCGGATCATGAACCAGCGCGAAGTGAACCACCTTCCCGTGGTCGATGCCGAGGGGGGCCTGAAGGGTCTTCTCCTGCGGCGCGATCTGGTGGCCGAAGAAAACGTCGCGGTCTCGGCCGTCATCATGGCGGGCGGATTCGGCTCGCGCCTGCGCCCTCTGACCGACAGCATCCCCAAGCCCATGCTGCCGGTCGGGGACCGGCCCCTGCTGGAGCGAACCATCGAACGGCTTCGCGACGCGGGCATCCGGCGCGTCAACGTGACCACGCACCACCTCGCCGATCAGATCAAGAGCCACTTCGGCAGCGGGGAGGCGATGGGCGTCGACATCCACTACGTTTCCGAGGAGCGGCCGCTCGGAACGGTCGGCGGCCTTCGTCTGGTCGAGGAGCTCAAGGAGCCCGTCCTCGTCATCAACGGCGACATCCTGACCGGCGTCAACTTCGGCGACCTCGTCCACTTCCACCGCAAGTGCGGCGCCGAGGCGACCGTCTGCGTCCGAAAGTACGACGTGCAGGTCCCGTACGGCGTCGTCGACGTCGACGGCATCTGGCTGCGCGGCGTGCAGGAAAAGCCGTCGGTCGCCTTCTTCGTCAACGCGGGAATCTACCTCCTCGAGCCGACCGTGCAGCGCGACATCCCGGAGGGCGAACGATTCGACATGACCGACCTCATCGCACGGATGCTGGCCGACGGGCGGCGCGTGGCGACTTTTCCGATCGTCGAGTACTGGCTCGACGTCGGGCAGCCCGCCGACTACGCCCAGGCGCAGCGGGACGTCGCGGCAGCGAGGATCCGATGAACGTCCTGATCACCGGCGGGGCCGGCTACATCGGTTCCTCCCTGGCGCCGCGCCTGCTCGAGGCGGGCCATCGCGTGCGCGTCCTCGACTCGCTCCTCCACGGCGGCCGTGCGCTCCTGCCGGTCTGGGCTCATCCCCGCTTCGAGTTCGTCCTGGGCGACGTCCGGGACCGCGCCGCGGTCTCGCGGGCCCTGGAGGGTATCGACGCGGTCGTGCACCTGGCCGCCATCGTCGGCGACCCGGCCTGCGCAAGGGACCCGGAGCTCGCGAAGGCCGTGAACCTGGAGGCGTCGCTCGCGCTCCTGGCCGAGAGCCGCCGGCGCGGCGTCTCGCGCTTCGTGTTCGCCTCGACCTGCAGCAACTACGGGAAGATGAAGGACTCCGAATCCTACGTCGATGAGACCTCGGAGCTCGCCCCGGTCTCGCTCTATGCGGAGACCAAGGTCGCGGTCGAGCGCGCGGTGCTCGAAGCCGGGGCATCCGACGGCTTCTGCCCCACGCTGCTGCGGTTCGCGACGGTCTACGGCGTCTCGCCGAGGATGCGCTTCGATCTGACGGTCAACGAGTTCACGCTCGAGATGGTGGGGCGCGGGAAGCTCGTCGTGTTCGGCGAGCAGTTCTGGCGGCCCTACGTTCACGTCGCGGACGCGGCGCGCGCGGTGGAGACGGTTCTCGGCGCCCCCGCGGAGAGGGTGCGCGGGGAAGTGTTCAACGTGGGCTCCACCGAGGAGAACTACCGGAAACGCGACATCGTCGAGCTCGTGCGCTCTCATGCCCCGGCGGCCGTCGTCGAGTTCGTTCAGAAGAAGGAGGACCCTCGCGACTATCGCGTCACCTTCACCAAGGCGAGCGAGCGGCTCGGCTTCGCGGTGACCCGGACCGTGCCCGAGGGCATTGCCGAGGTCGCCCAGCTCGTTCGCGACGGAGTGCTGTCCAACTTCGACGGCGCGGAGTACCGAAATTGACCGAAAGCCGGGACGAAAGGGTCGTCGCGATCATCCAGGCCCGGATGAGCTCGAGCCGCCTGCCGCGCAAGGTCGCCCTGGACATCCACGGGAAGTGCCTGCTCGAGAGGGTCGTCGACCAGGTCCGCCGTGCCCGGACCGTCGAAGACGTCGTCGTGGCCACGTCGAAGGCGGGGGACGACGAAATCGTCGAGCGGATTTGCCGCCGCATCGACGTCGCCTGCTTCCGGGGCTCCCTGACGGACGTGCGGAGCCGTTTCGTCGCGGTCGGGAGCGCGCACGGCGCTGGAATCGTCGTGCGCGTGACGGCGGACAACCCCCTCACCGAGCCCGTGTTCATCGACGCCCTGGTCGAAGCCCTTCGGCGCGACCCCGCGCGGCCCTACGCGATCATGAGGATGGACCTCGTTCCCAACGGCTCGCAGGCCGAGGCGTTCCGCCTGGCGGCGCTCGTCGAGACGCTCGCCTGGGACGACTCGGACGACAGCCGCGAACATGTCACGCCGGCCCTGCGGCGCGCCGCCTCGGCGCTGCACGTCGAACCGCCGCCCGAGCTCCAGCTTTCCGACTGCTTCGTCGGCGTCGACACGTTCGAGGACTACTTGAACGTCACGAGACTCTTCGCGCGCTACGGCGGCGGGAGCGACGTGCTGCGCCGGCTCATCGCCGACGTCCGGCGCGAACGGCAGGCCGCGGCGGCCGGCGCGGGGAGGGCAGGATGACGTTCGCCGACCCCGCCCTCGAGCGGCAGATGACCGCGGCGGAGAAGTACGACGCGGCCTTCTTCCGCACGCGCCAGGGCAACGACCCGCTCCGGGCGCGGGCGTTCGCCCAGGAGAGGGCGTTGCTCGAGGAGCGCCTCGGGCCCGAGGTGTTTCGCAGCGGCAACGTCCTGGACGTCGGCTGTTCGACGGGGGAGTTCCTGAAGGTGCTCGGCTGGGACCTCTCGCGGTCCTACGGCATGGAGGTGGCGGAGTTCGCCCGGGAGAAGGCGCGCGCCGCCGGCATCTCGTTCGAGAAGGATGTCTTCAGCGAGCGGGACTTCTTCGACCTCGTGGTCATGCGCGGGACGATCCAGTACCTCCCGAGCCCGTTCGAGTACCTCTATGCCGCCTACCGGGCCCTGAAGCCGGGCGGTTGGCTCTTCCTCACGGCGCCGAACACCGACTCGCTCTACTACCGGCTCTTCGGCACGCTGCCTTTTCTCGAGGAGGAGCTGCACTACTGGATCCCGTGCGACACGTCGCTGAAGATGGTGCTCTCCAACGGCGGCTTCCGCGAGATCGAAGTGCGATTCCCGTACTGGAGCTCGCCGTACGCGCGGCCGATGCGCGACCACGCGCAGTTCCTGGCCAAGCTGCTGTTCCGGACGCGGCACCGGTTTCCGTTCTGGCGAAACATCATGTACGTGTTTGCCCGAAAACCACGGGGGGTTTGAGTGTCCACGACCCTGATTCCCGATTCTGCGGCCCGTCCGGCCGCGCGCCGCTGGGGCCGCGACGAGTTCGTCCAGGCGCTGCGCTCCGTCGGCATTGCGCCGGGCGACGTCGTCTACTTCCAGGTCAATCACGAGACGCTCGGGCCGGCCGAGGGGGCCGGAACCGAGGGCGAGCTCGCCTCCCTGCTGCTGGCCGGGCTGCAGGAGGTCGTCGGCCCGCGCGGGACGATCGTCGCTCCTTCCTACACGTTCTCGTTCTGTCGCCAGCAGGTCTTCGATCCGGACGAAACGCCCACGACGGTCGGGCCCTGGAACACCTTCATCGCCTTCCCCGAGTCCTTGCGTCGTCTGCCCGGGGCGATCCGGTCGAAGGATCCCATCTTCTCCAACGTCGGTCTCGGCCCGCGCGCCTCGGAGATGCTCTCGGACGTTCCGCCGGTTTGTCTCGGAGAAGACAGCGTCCATGCCCGTATGCGCCGCGTCGGCGGAAAGATCTGCATCCTCGGCGTGGGACTCTACGAAGCGATCTTCCGCCACTACGTCGAGTCCGTGTGCCGCGTTCCCTGGCGCTTCGACAAGCTCTTCACCGGGAAGATTCGCGAGAAGGGCGTCGAGCGCAAGGCGGGATGGCTCTACAACGTCCGCATCGGCGCGCAAAACGGCGACCCTTCGGGCGAGGCCCTCGAGGAGATCGCGCGAAGGACGGGCGTGTGCCGGTCGGCGCCGATAGGCTCCGGAGAGCTCGTCGCCGTCGACGCGGAGGAGTACTTCCGCCTGGCCTCCGCCGAACTCCTTCGCGATCCCTGGTTCACCGCCAGGGGCCCGGCCGGCGACGCCCTGGCGATCGAGGAGGCGCGGACCGGGGGCCCGGCTCCGGCGGCGCCGCTGCCGGCCGATGCGTCGATGGGGCAGATCATCGAATCCCTCTGGCGCCTGCCGCGCGACATCGTCTCCAACGGGTACGACGCGGCCTTGAAGGCGCTGGCGACCCAGGTCCCCATGACGATCCACGAATACCCCACGGGCATGGAGGCCTGGACCTGGGTCGTGCCGGAGAAGTGGACGTGCCAGGAGGCCTATCTCGAGACGCTCGAGGGCCGGCGCCTGTTCTCTCACGCGGACCATCCCTTGCACGTCGTTTCGTACTCGCTGCCCTTCGAAGGCGTCGTGACGCGGGAAGAGCTCCTCTCGCACCTCCACGTGCATGCCCGCATCCCCGAGGCCATCCCGTTCATCTTCAAGTACTACGAGCGAGACTGGGGGCTCTGCTGCAGCCGGATCCAGCGCGACGCGCTGACGGAGGACCGCTACCGCGTCGTCATCAAGACGAGTTTCTCGTACGGGACGCTCAAGGTCGGGGAGATCGTGGTGCCCGGGGCGAGCGAGGACTGCGTCGTTCTGGAGAGCCACCTCTGCCACCCCCACATGGTCAACGACGACATGACGGGGGTCGCCGTCGCGATCGACGTGGCGCGGGCGCTCCTCGCGCGCACGACCCCGCGCTACACGTACCGGATCCTCATCGTTCCCGAGACGATCGGCACCGTGGCCTACCTATCGCAGAACGAGCGGCTCATCCCGAGGATGAAGACGGGCCTCTTCCTCGAAATGCTCGGCAAGGACTACCCGCATTCGCTCCAGAGCTCCCTCTTCGCCGACTCCGAGGCCGACCTCTGCTTCGGTCTCGCCCTCGCGGAGAGGGACCCGCGGGCCTGGACGGGCGCCTTCCGGATGGTCATCGGCAACGACGAGAAGCAGTTCAACGGCCCCGGCGTTCGCGTTCCGATGCTCTCGCTCTCGCGCCTGCTGCCCCGCAGCGACCCCGACCATCCCTACCGCGAATACCACTCCAGCCACGACACGCCGGCGATCATCTCGGGCAAGAGCCTCGAAGAATCGCGGGACCTCGTGCTCGCCATGGTGGACACTCTCGAGGCCAATCGCGTCCCCGTGAACCGGTTCAAGGGCGAGGCGTTCTGCTCCCGCTACGGCGTCCACGTCGACTGGTACAAGGACCGCGAAGGCCACATGGCCTTCTTCAACGTGATGGACCGCATCGACGGCACCCGGAGCATCGCCGAGATCGCCCGCGAGATCGGCGTCTCGTTCGGCGCGGTGCATCGCGTCGTGGCGCAGCTGGCCGAGCGCGGGCTCGTGGACCTGGATGAGCGAATCGCGCGGTGACGGGCCTCGTCCACCCGCGCCGCTGGCGCGGACTCATCCTGGTCTATGCGGGCGCGGCGCTGCTGTCGTTCCCGGTCCTGGAGATGCTGGTCTCCGGGCCGCACGCCCGGGACTTCGCCCACGACGTCTTCGACGACGGAGCCGTCACGCGGCTGGGCGTCATGCGCTTCGACCTGTCCACGTTCGGGCCCGTGCTCTGGAACGCGCACCTGATGGCCGGCAACACGTACGTCGGCCAGTTCAACGCGACGCCGATCGCGCTCGACAGCTTCCTGGCGCTACTGGCGCCGCCCTTCGTCGCCTACGCGGCGACGGTCGTGCTCATGGCGTTCCTGTCCGGACTGTCCATGCATCTCTTTCTCGAGGAGTCCGTGGGGCTCCCGCGCGCCGCCGCCTTCGCCGGCGGACTGATCTACATCCTGGGCTTCCGGCACTATGCCTTCGGGTTTTCGGCGGTCCTGCTCCCGCTCCTGCTCTGGTCGTCGGATCGCGCCGAGACCTGGCGCGGAGGGCGGTGGCGCCGGCTCGTGCCCCTGGCGCTCTGCACGGCCTTCCTGCTGTACGACTTCGCTCCTCAACCCGCGGTCCTGGCCGGAGCGCTGCATCTGGGCTATGCCTTCGTCGGCGGGCGGACGGCCGCCGAGCGCCGGTCGCGGCTGGCGGCGTGGGCCGGGAGCTGGGTCATGGGCTTCGCCCTGTACGCCCCGGTGCTCTTCACGCACCTGCGGCTTCTGCCCGAGTCCGAGCGAACGGTTCGCGAGGCCGCGACCGCGCTGCCCGGACCGTTTCTCGCCGTGGGGCAGTGGCTCGGGACCTACGTCGAAGTGATCGCGAGCCGGCCGGCGGCGATTGCGGCCGGGCTGCCGCTGCGGGAGGCGGCCGACGGGACCTGGTACGTCGGCTTCGCGGCGCTCGGAGTTCTGGTTTTGTCGCTCGGCGCGCGCCGCGAGACACGGCGCCAGAGAGCGCTGGCCTGGCTGCTGCTCGCCCTGCCGCTCTTCGATCTGCTGTCCATGCTCCTGACTCCCGAGCAGAAGCACCTGGGTGTCCTGCAGTCCTTCGCGCTCAACCGAATCCGCATCTTCTTTCCCTTCGCGCTGGCCGCCAACGCGGCCGTCGCCGCCGCGCTGCTGTTTTCGCCCGCGGCGCCGCCCATCCGCCGGCGATGGCGACCCACGTTCGTCGGGGTGGCGCTTCTCGGCCTCTTCCTCGCTTGCGGGGCCCTCTGCGGCCGCTTACTGCTCTACCTCTGGCGGAGGCAGGCCGAGGGGAGCCCTGCGGACCCCGAGAGGATCGCCGGATGGGCGGCCGCGCTCGCCTACTTCGCCGTGGCGGTCCTGGCGACGGCCCTGATTCTCCTGCGCCAGCGGCGCAGCGGGCCCGCGGCGGGTCCCTGGAGCGTTTCGCGCGGTATCGTCCTGCTCCTGCTCGGGTTCCTCGCGACGGAGCGTCTGGTCTACACGCGGATCGAGCGCCTCGTCGAGAACCAGACTCTCGGCTCATTCTCGGGGGGCCTCGACGCCACGCCCGCCGTCCGCTTTCTCCAGGCGCAGCCCAACCCGGACGGTCAGCGGGTCCTGACCCTGGCCGACCGGTCCCGGCTCAATCCTCGCGACCATCCGAACCGGATGATGTTTCACGGGCTCTACACGGCCGACGGGTACCAGAACGTCTACCCGCTGCGGTACCACCAGTTCTTCGGGCTGCTGACGCGGCCGCATCTGGACCGAGATTCGTTTCATCGCCGCTACTTCCACGAGTGGGGGCAGCGCGCGTACCTCTTTGGCCCCGAGTTCAACCCGGCGCTGGCGAGCCTGATGGGCGTTCGCTGGCTCTACGTCCGCGGCGTCGCCTTCTCGCAGCCCGGCTGGAATCTCGTCTTCGAGGAGGGCGACGAGCGGGTCTTCGAGAACGCGAACGCTTTTCCCCGCGGCTTTCTCGCGGCTCGGGCCGAGATCTTTCCCGACCGTGCGGCGTTGATGGAGGCGCTCTCTTCGGCGTCTGCCGAGGCGCTGCGCTCGACCGTGTTCCTGGAAGGCGGGGCGCCGGCGGCGCTGGCCGCGGGGCCGGCGGAATTGGCCGGAAGCGAAGTCGTGCTGGAGCTCGCCACTCCCGACCGGATCCGCTTTCGGGTTCGCTCGAGCGCGCCGGCGACCCTCGTCCTGACGGACGTCTTTACGCCCGGCTGGAAATCCGCCGTCAACGGCGCGACGCGGGACATCCTCCCGGCCTACAACGCGTTTCGAGCCGTGGAAGTGCCGGCCGGCGACAGCGAGGTCGTCTTCTGGTACGCGCCGACGTTCATCTACGCGGGGGCGGCCGTGGCCGCAGCCGCGATGTTGCTGCTGGCGGCGCTCGGTCTAACCGCCTTCCGGCGGAAAGCCCCCGGCATCGTCCGGAGCCATCCGTGAGTACGACATGCGCCAGCCTTTCCTGACGACCCGCGCCCAGAGCATCGGCGCGAGCCGCTCTGTCGTCCGATCGCTCGCGGAGGGACGAAGCGAGTGACCCGGCGCATCCTCATCACCGTACCCAACCTTCTGCGGGACCTGGAGGGCTGCGCCCTGGTCGGATACCACCTCGAGCGTTGCTTCGGGCACGAGGTGCGGTACACGACGGGCCGCAACCTGACGACGGACCTCTTTGCTCACGTTCCCGACGTGCTCGTCCTCGATCAGATCGCATGGGACTACCGTGCCCGCCAGGCCAATCTCGCCAAGAGGCTCGGCTGCCGCCTGGTCGTCATGCCGACATCCGGCCTGTTTCAGGACATGTCGCAGCACTCCCTCGTCGCCGGGCAGGCGTTCCAGGCGAACGGGCTCGTCGACCGCTACCTCGCCTGGGGAGAGGCCGCGCGCCAGGCGCTCCTGAGCTCGGCCACCTTGAGCCCGGAGCGCGTCCGCACGGTGGGATGCCCGAGGTTCGACTTCTACAGTGCGCCATACACGCGCTTGTTCGGCGAGCGGCCGGACTTCTTCCGGCGCCTGGGCATCCCGCTGCGGGAGGGGCCTCTCATCACCTGGACGCCGGGCAACGTCGCGTACGCGGCGACGGGACGGGACGACTTGAAGCGCTGGGCGGCAGGCACGCGCGTCGATCCCGACATCTACCGGGAGGAGATGGCCGAATCCGTCCACCAGTACGAGGAGCACGCCCCCTGGGTCACCGAGATCGCGCGGCGGCGTCCGGGCTGGACCGTGATCGTCAAGGTGCATCCGGGCGATCAACTGTCGCGCTACCTTTGGATGCGCGAGCGCTCGGCGAACATTCACGTCGTCCAGAACGTTCCTATCCGGGAACTGCTGTTTCACGCTGACGTGCTGCTCCAGTGGTGCTCCACGACGGCCAACGAAGCCTGGATGCTCGGCAAGCCCGTCCTCTCGCTGACGACGGCCCGGGCCTCGCTGAAGATCGACGCCGAGTACGCGGCGGGCAACGAGCCGATTCGCTCTGCGGACGAAGCGGTCCTGGCCGTGGATCGCCACCTGGGCGATCGGCGGATCCCGGAGGCCCAGTTGCGCTCACGAGACACCTTTCTCGAGAAGACCTACTTTCGCGTGGACGGCCGATCCGGCGAACGGTGCGCGCAGGTCATCGACGAGATCGTTTCGCCGCCTCAACATACCGACGCGGACCAGGAGAGGATCCGGCGGACGGCCGAGACCGTTCGGACCGAGTTCGAGAGGCCTGACATCGTGCGGGCCACGGATCGGCTCAAGGCTCTCGTCGGCATCTCACCCGGGCGGTCGCTTCGCTTCTGGAAGAAGCCGAAGCGACGCGTCGAGCGGGCCGCGTCCGGGCCTGTCCTGGTCGACGATCTGTATGCGCTGTTCGAGCCTCTTCATGGCCGGGGGTGCGCCCGGGTGAGCCTTCCGGGCCGTGGGCCGGGCGTGACGGTCGGAGCGTCATGACGGAGCCGGTCGCGCCGCCGCGAATCGTCCTGATCGGATGCGGCGACATCGCCCGGGCGGCGCACCTGCCGGCCCTGGCGAGCCTGCGCGACCAGGGAGTCCTGGATCTGGCGGGTGTCTGCGACCTCGATTCCGCCCGGGCGCAGGAGGCGGCTTCGAAGTTCGGCGTGTCCTCGTGGGGTACGGACTGGCAGCGCCTCGCGACGGAGACGAAGGCGGACGCCGTGGCCGTCGTGACGCTTCCCGGTCCCAACGCCGAGATCTCGATCGCGGCGCTCGAGATGGGACTTCACGTGCTGTGCGAGAAGCCGCCCGGACGCGACGAAGCGCAGGCGCGTCGCATGGCCGACGCCGCACGGCGCCGGCCGGACCGGGTCACGATGGTGGCCTTCAACCGGCGCCACGCACCGCTCTACCGCACGGCCCTCGAGCGCTCCCGGCGCCTGGGCCCGGTGCACAGCTTCGCAGCGCGATTCACGCGCGGGGCCATGGGACAGGCTCCGAGCAATTCGGCGCGCGACTGGGTGACCTCGGACGGCTCCCACGCGCTCGACCTGGCGGTGGCGACCGTCGGGTTCCCGGAGCACGTCAGCGTCGCCCGGCGTGGTGTCGGCGCCGGCCCCGACAATGCGTGGATCATCCAGCTCTCCGGGGCCCAGGGACAGGCCTCCGTGTGGCTCGACTTCGCGGCCGGCCGGCGCATGGAGCGCTTCGAGTGGGCCGGTCCCGGGTACGACGTCGCGCTCGAGCTCCCCGAACGCGGCGACTTCGCGGGTCGCGAGGGCAAGCAGGCCTGGACGGCCGCCGAAGTTTCGGGCAGCACGGAGTTCTTCGTCAACTATGGCTTCCTCGACGAGCACCGGGCGTTTGCCGACGCCGTGGCCGGCAGGACCGCGCGCCCGGAGGCGGACTTCGAGTACGGCGCCCGCTTCATGGGGCTGGTCGGCCGGATCCTGGCGATGCCGTCGGTAGACGGGGCGGCCGCCGCGGCGGAGCGCCCCGAGACGGCCTCTGCGGCCGCGCCGGCGCCGGAGCCTGCGGGGGAAATTGCGGCCGGCTCGGGAGGACGCCCCGTCGTCTCGGTGCTCCAGACGCCCGAGGCCGCTCGCAAGTACTTCCCGCCGGCGGCGCTGGCGGAGCTCTCGGCCACTTGTAACGTGCGCTTCGTATCCGAAAGCGACGCCCCGTCGGCCCTGCGCTCTTCGGACGCGATCCTCCTGGGATGGGGCGCGCCGGCGCTGTCTCCCGCCGCCTTTGCCGCCGCGGACCGGTTGCGCATCGCGATCGTTCTCGGAGCCTCGGTCAAGTGGGCGCTTCCAGCCGACGCGCTGGCGCCGGACAGGCTGGTGCTCTGCAACACGGCGGATGCGATCGGTCGCAGCGTGGCCGAGCACTGCCTGCTGCTGACCCTCGCGGGCCTCCGGCGCCTGACCGACGTGGATCGCCAGATGCATGGGGGAGGTTGGCCTCCGGGCGGCGGGCGCAAGGCGTCGCTGCGCAAGGCGGCCACGCGTGCTGCGCAGCTGCCGATGCTGCGCCCGCTCAAGCCCTACTTGAAGCCGGCCGCGCAGCGCATCCTTGCCGCGGGCTCGTCCAACGGGGGCAGCGGCTGGAGCGACCTGAGAGGCCAGACGGTCGGACTGATCGGCTGGGGCCACGTCGCGCGGCGGTTCGCCGAGCTGCTCGCGCCGTTCGAATGCCACCTGCTGGTGGCCTCGGAGCATGCGAGCGGCGAGGAGCTCCGGCGTCTGCACGCGCGACGGGCGAGTGTCGGCGAAGTGTTCGCCGGCGCGAAAGTCCTCTCGCTGCACAAGGGGCTCAACGAACGTACCCGCGGCTTCATCGGCGGGCCGCTGCTGGCCACGTTGCCGCGGGGCACGGTCTTCGTCAACACCGCGCGGGCGGGCCTCGTCGACGAGGAGGCTCTCATCGCACGGGCGCGCCGGGGGGACGTCGTCTTCGCGCTCGACGTGTTTCACCAGGAGCCGCTGGCGCGCCGGCACGCGCTTCGCTCGCTCTCGAACGTGATTCTCTCGCCGCACAACGCCAGCTCGACCCCGGAGTGCGCGCAGCGGGTCGGCGAACAGGCTCTCGACATTCTGCGGGACTGGGCCGCGGGGCGACCGGTCCCCGCTCTCACGACCCGGCAGCTCGCGGAGATGACATGACCGGCCCGTCGAACGGTCGCCGGTCGATCAGGAGGACAGAGTGGCACGATCACTGGTGACGGGCGGGGCCGGCTTCATCGGCTCTCACGTGGCGCGGCACTGCCTCGCGCGCGGCGACGAGGTCGTCGTGCTGGACGACCTGAGCGGCGGCTTCGAGGACCACGTTCCGGCAGGCGCCGATTCGTCGAGGGTTCGGTGACGGACGCCGACCTGGTCGCCCGCCTCTTCTCCGAGGCGCGCTTCGACTACGTCTACCACCTCGCCGCCTACGCCGCCGAAGGACTCTCGCACTTCATCCGACGCTTCAATTACACCAACAACGTCGTCGGCAGCGTGAACTCTCGTCAACGAGGCGGTCAAGCACGAGGTGAAGGCGTTCGTCTTCACGTCGTCCATCGCCGTCTACGGCGCCGGGCAGCTTCCGATGCGGGAAGACATGGTGCCGCAGCCCGAAGACCCCTACGGCATGGCCAAGTACGCGGTCGAGCTCGACCTGCGGGCCGCCCACGAGATGTTCGGCCTGAACTCCGTCGTCTTTCGCCCGCACAACGTCTACGGCGAGAACCAGAACATCGGCGACCGCTACCGCAACGTCATCGGCATCTTCATGAACCAGATCATGCAGGGCCGGCCCATGACGATCTTCGGCGACGGCGAGCAGACTCGGGCGTTCAGCCACATCGACGATGTCGCTCCGCAGATTGCCGCGTGCGTCAGGGTGCCCGAGTCGTTCGGGCAGGTGATCAACATCGGGGCGGACGAGGCCTACACGGTCAACCGGCTCGCCGAGGTCGTCGCCGCGGCCCTGGGCGTGAAGGCGAACGTCGAGCACCTGGCTGCGCGCAACGAGGTCGTGCATGCGTACTCCGACCACGCGAAGGCCCGGCGGCTGTTTGGCGACCGCCCCCCGGTGCCTCTCGAGGACGGCATCGCGCGCATGGCCGCATGGGCCAAGCGCGTCGGGGCGCGGGAAAGTAAGGCGTTTCAGAACATCGAAGTGCGGAAGAACCTCCCGGCCAAGTGGGCGTGAACGCCTCGAGCGAAGCTCCGGCGGCGGCGCGGCCCGGGGAGACCCGGGCGGAGACCCTCACGGTCTGGTGTCTCCTGCGCGACCAGCGGGGGCACGTGCAGCCCGTCGAGGAGGCCTTCGCCGACAGCGCCCGGTTCGTCTACGACGCGCAGTGGGACCCGGGCGCCCTGCGCGCGGCGCGGCCGGATGCCGTCGTGTGCGTCAACGACTTCGCCTGGGAAACCGCCCAGTGCCTGGACGCGGCGCGGGAAGCGGGGATTCCGTCGCTCGTGCTCCAGGACGGCATCCTCGAGTGGCGCTGCCAGTACGAGAACCCGCTCTTCGGCGCCGGTGGCGGCGCGCCCCAGCATCAGCCCGTGCTCGCCGACAAGATCGCGTGCCTCGGGCGGGCGAGCGCGCGGCACGTCGTTTCGTGGGGCAACGACGGCAAGGTCGAGGTCACCGGAATGCCGAGGCTCGACGGCCTGCTCGCGCGCGGGGCGGCGGCCCCCTCCCGGCCGGGCCGGCGCCTGCTCGTCGCGACCGCCAAGAAGCCCTGGTACGACGAGGCGCAGCGCCTCGTCATCGAGCGGTCGCTGTTCGACCTGAAGGAGCACCTCGCGACTCGGCCGGAGATCGAGGTCGTGTGGCGCGTCACCCGCGGGCTGTCGGAGGCTCTCGGCGTTTCCAATCGGCTGAAGGAGCTCGAGACGGCCGAGCTGTCGCCACGTGCTGGCGGAAGTCGACGCGGTGATCACGACGCCGAGCACGGTCCTCCTCGAGGCGATGCTGGCGCAGCGCCCCGTCGCGGCGCTCGACTACCACAACCGGCCGCGTTTCGTCGCGACCGCCTGGACAGCCTCGGCCCCGTCGCATCTGCCGGAGCTCGTGGGCGAGCTGCTCGACCCTCCGGCGTCGCGCATGCTCTTCCAGGCGGAGTGCCTCCGCGACAGCCTCCGCGTCGACGGGCCGGCGGCGCCCCGGGTCGCGCGGCTGATCTCCGAGATGGCGCGGCTCGGGCGGCAGGCGCGCGCGGCCGGGACGCCACTGCGATTGCCGGCGGCCATGATCGGGGAGGCGGCCGCCCCCACCGGCGGCGCGCCCCCGGCGCTCGCGGACCTCTATCCCGGCCAGAAGGCGTTCTCGCGGGCCGAACCCGCCGAGCTGCAGGCGCGGCTGGCGCGGCTGGAGGCCGAGAACCGCCGGCTGCGCGCCGGGTCGCTGCCCGCCCGCCTCGCACGCCTGCTCCGCGGAGGCCAGAAGCGTTGAGCTCCTCCTCCGACGACGCCGCAACGCGGCGCCCCCGCCTCCTGGGCATGACGACGAGCGCTTTCGATCCGGCGAGCCGGTTTCGCTTCGTCCAGCTCATCCCGCACCTCGAGCGAGCGGGGTGGGACGTGGTTCACCGCCCCAACCGCCCGGACCGGCAGTGGTCGAGCGGGCTTCCCGGGCGCGTCCCGCGGGCGATCCACCACCGCCTCGGCCGCGCCGCCATGAAGGCGAATCGCTGGCGGGACGTCGCATCCGCCGGGCAGTTCGACGCCGTGTTCGTCAACCGGGACCTCGCCGGCCGCGGCCGATTCTTCGAGGAACGACTCATCGCCCGCAATCCCAACGTCGTCTTCGACTTCGACGACGCCATCTTCTTGTCCGACAACGAGCCGGCCGTGGCCTGGATGTGCGGTCACGCCGCGTGGGTCACGCCGGGCAACGCGTACCTGGCGGCCTACGTTGCCAGGCATACCGACCGCTACACCGTGATTCCCACCGTGATCGACACGGATCTCTACGAGGCCGGTCCGCTTCCCGGCGGGCCCCTGCCCCGCGTGGGCTGGTCGGGCTCGGACCAGTCGATCGGACCGACGCTCTTCGCCTTCCTGCCGATCCTGGCCGAGATCCAGCGGTCCGTCCCGTTCGAGCTCGTCGTGATCACGAACACGCGGCCGAGGATCGAAACGCCGGGACTGCGCTGGTCGTTTCTGCCCTGGAGCGAGAAGGAGGAAGTGCCCTCGCTCCAGACTCTCGACGTGGGCCTGATGCCGCTCCAGGACAACGAGTTTCAGCGGGGCAAATGCGGGCTGAAGGCGCTCCAGTACATGGCGACCGGGCGCCCGGTGCTCGCTTCGCCCGTCGGAGTGAACGCTCAAATCGTCCAGCACGGGCATACGGGCTTCCACGCCTCCACGGACGCAGAGTGGGCGGAAGGCCTGCGGGCGCTCCTCTCGTCCGACACGCGGCGCGCGATGATGGGGGCGGCCGGACGCCGGCGCTGCGAGGAGGGATACTCGGTGCGGCGGTGGCTGCCGACCCTCTCGGATCTCCTTTTGCGCGGCGCGAGGCTGGCGGCATGAGCGCCGCTGGCGTTCTCGAAGAGTGGGGCGTGGCCGGCGGCCGGGTGGGGGCGCCGTCCGCACCGCCCGAGCGACTGCGCCCCGGCGTGGCCGTCGCCGTCTGCACGCTGCTGCGGCCGGAAAGCCTCGTGCGCTTCCTCGAGTCTCTCGCGGACCAGAGCCGGCTCCCCGACCAGCTCGTCGTGGTCGACGCGAGCCCGGACACGGCGACGGAAGAGGCCCTGCGGGGCCTCGCCGCGCGCCGGAAGGCGGCGGGGGAGATCGTCTACGTTCGGGTGGGGCGGCCGCTCGTCGGCCTCACGCGCCAGCGCAACCAGGCCCTGGCCCGGGTCACAACGGATCTGGTCGCGTTCTTCGACGACGACATCATCCTGGCGCCCGATTGCCTCGAACGGATGGAGAGCGTGCATCGGGGCGAGAGCCGGAGCGTCGGCGTCGCTGCGGCGATCGAGAACGAGCGTTCGACGCCAAGCGCCTTGTGGCGGACGCGGAAGCTCCTCGGGATCGTCTCGACGCTCGAGCCCGGCCGCTACGTGCGGAGCGGGATGTCGATCCCGTGGGGCTTTCTGCCGCCGGGGCCGGGTGTGCGCGAAGGCGACTGGCTGCCCGGCGGGGCGACCATGTGGCGGACCGAGATCGCCCGGCGGCTCGGCTTCGAGGAGGGTTTCGAAGGCTACGGGCAATCCGAAGATCTCGAGTTCTCGCTCCGCGCCGGCCGCGAGGGCAAGCTGCTGCTCGCCGCGGCCGCCCGCGTGCGCCACGAGCACGTCGCCGCCGGGCGCCCCAACGCCTTTCGCAAGGGATACATGGCGATCTACAACCGCTACGTCGTCCACCGCCGCAATCGGGACGCGCGGGGCTGGAGCGGCTTCTCCTTCGTGTATGGATGGACGCTCGACACGCTGCTGCTCGCGCGCCACGCGCTCTACCCGAGCCGTTGGGCGGGGACGGCGGGCGAATTCGCCGGGAGACTCCGGGCGGCCTATGACATCGTCGCCGGTCGCTGACTTGCGTTCGCCTCGCGGCGCGCCTGCCGCGCGGCTGCTCGTCTTCTGGGACTACGACACCCAGTGGGGCGGTGATCGCTCGCGCAGCCCGGGGGGCCCCAAGGACTGGGGCCCGCTCGAGTTCACCGCGACCGAGCGGCTGCTCGAGTTGCACGCGGAGTATGGAATTCCGGCCTGCTTTGCCGTCGTCGGCGCCGCGGCCCTTCCGGGGGAACGGCCGTACCACGATCCCGCGCAGATCCGGCGGATCCACGCGGCCGGCCACGAGGTCGGCAGCCATGCGATGCGGCACGAGTGGCTGCCCGGGCTCTCGCGCGCCGAGGTCTACGAGACTCTGCGTTCCAGCCGCGAAGTCCTCGAGCAATGCGTCGGCGCCCCGGTGCACGCTTTCGTGCCGCCCTACAATCAGCCGTTCGACGACCCGCGTCGGCTCTCGATCAGCCTGTCGGAGCGGCGCGGGGGGTCTCGCGAAAGGATGACGTTGACGAGGCTCTGCCGTGCGCTCGAGGAGACCGGCTACCGTTTCGCCCGGGTGGCTTACCGGCCGGCGCCACTACGCCTCGCCGAGAGAATCTCGGGTCGACGCCTCGACGCGCCCTACGACCCGGTTCGCATCGGCCGGGTGCTGTGCGCGCGCCTGAACACGGGCGGCGGCTTCGACGCGCCGACACGAGACGTGGTGCGGCGGGCACTGGGCACCGGCAAGGTCGTGGTCGTCTACGGCCACCCGCATTCCCTCCCGTCGGCGAACTCTCAGGGCGAGCCGCACTTCGTCCGTTTCCTCGCCCAGGCCCGCGAGTGGATCCGATCGGGCCGCCTGCGCGCGGTTCGGCCGCGGGATTTGCTCGCGGAAGGGGAGGCCGCGTGAAGGCGTGCGCGGTCTCCTTCAAGGAGTGCTGGCAGTCGGGTGGCCGCTGGTGGTCCTCGGGCGGATTCCCGCTCCAGATGGCGGGCGTGGCGTCGCTCTTCGATTCTTTCACCCTGGCGATCGTGGAGGGGCCGCCGCGCGCCGGCGGGCTGCCGCTGCCCGAGGGAGCCGAGATCGTCACCCTCCGGCCGCCCCGGGGCGAGGACGCCCGGCGCAAGCTCTCGATCATGATCAACCTCCCGGCGTACCTGGGGGCGCTCGTTCCCGCGATCCGGCGCGCCGACGTCGTGCACGTCCCGCTCCCGGGCGACATCCCGCTGATCGCGATGCTGCTGGCGGTCGCCATGCGCAAGCGGGTGATCGCGCGCTACGGCGGATCCTGGGCGCGGACCGAGCAGACCACCCCGATGAACTCGATCACCCGCGGGCTCATGCGCCTGCTCGCCGGCCGCCGGAACGTGATGCTCGCGACCGGCGACGGCGAGACGCCGCCCGCGCCGAGGATGCAGTGGATTTTCTCGACGGCCCTGAGTGCCGCGGAACTGGCGCAAGCCCGGGCCGACGGCCAGCGCGGCTGGAGCGAGCCCAGGCGGCTCGTCTATGCGGGCCGCCTCTCGTCCGAGAAGGGCGTGCAGGTCCTGATCGACGCGATCGCCATCCTCGCGCAGCGGTCAGCGATACCGCCGCTGGAGATCTCGATCCTCGGTGACGGTCCCCAGCGCTCGGCGCTCGAGGCCCAAGCCCGGGAGCGCGGCGTCGAGTCCGTCTTCCGGTTCCGTGGCCAGGTCGACCGCGCGGCGCTGTCGCGCGAGCTTGCCGCGTCGGACATCTGCGTGCAGCCCTCGCTGACGGAGGGATACAGCAAGGCCTGGCTCGATGCGATGGCCCACGGCGTGCCGGTTCTCGCGTCGAACGTCGGTGCGGCTGCCGCGGTGATCGGCGGTGACGGAGTCCGGGGTTGGCTCGTACCGCCGGGGCGCGCCGAGGACCTTGCATCCGCGCTCGCCCGCATCCTCGCGGCCCCGCTCAATTGGCCGGCGCTGCGGGAACGCTGCCGCAGCTACGTCGCCGGCCGCACCCTCGAGTCGTGGGCGGCGCGAATCGGCCAGATCGCGGCAGCGCAGTGGGGTGTCTCGGTCGACGACGGCCGTCTGAGGCTCGCATGAGGGTCGTCGCCGCACCGGTCCCTCCCAACCCGGGCGCCGCCCCGGGGCTCCCCCCGATCCTGGGACGCGCGCTGCTCGCGCTGGTCGTCCTGACCTGGGCGGGAAGCCTCTTCGTGGGTTTCGAGGCTGCCACGACGGTCCTGACCCTGGCGGGCCTCCTGCTACTGGCGCTGTCGTTTCAGTTCCGGGCGCTCGGAGTCGTGGGCGCCGGTCTGCTGTGCACCCTCGACCCGGTCTCGCGCGTGTTCGTGCTCTCGGGCGGCCTCTTCCGATGGAACACGCTTGCCTACGCGCTGGTGCTCGGCGCCGTGGCCGGGTGGAAGAGGATGGGGCCGCTCCGGGAGCTTCCCAGCCGGTGGCTGGCCGGACTCGTCGTCGTCCTCGGCGCCGGCCTGCTGTGGAGTCTCGACCCGCTCGAGGGCGCCCTGCACGTACTCGGCGCGGTCGCTTACTGGGGCCTGCTGTTCTTCATGGCACGCGGGGACGGCTCGCCCCACGTTTGGAGCTGGACCGCAGCCATTTGCGGCGCCGCCGCGGCGGGCGGGATGGCGTCGCTGATGATCTTCAATCCGGACCTCGTTTGGGACATCAACGCCAACGCCCTGTCGTATTTTCCCCTGACGGCGATATTCGTCGCGAGCATCGCGGTCGCCCGTGGAATCCGGTCGAAGCCGCACCGCCTGCTGGTGCCGATCCTTTGCGTGATCAACGCGGGATGGGTGTTCCTGACCGGCAGCCGCGGCTCGACGGGCGTGGCCGCCATCGTGATCTCGTACATCTCCTGGCGCCTCGGCGGCAAGATCGCGAGGCTCGGCCTCGGCCTCGGCGTCGCTCTCGCCGTCGGCCTTGCGGTCAACGTCTTTGCGGAGCGTCAGGAGCGGACGCTGTGGAGGTTCGAGAAACTGTTCAGCAAGGACTACTCCCTCTCGGGCCGCACGAGCGGGCGGTCCGACCTCATCCGGGCCGGCTGGCAGCTCTTCCTGCAGCGCCCGGTTGCTGGGGTCGGGACCGGCAGCTTTGCGACGCGGTGGACGCGACTCCAGGACGCGCCCGGCCTCTCCGCCTTCAAGCTGGGCGTCAGCATGCAGGCCCACTCGGGGTGGATGAAGACGCTCGCCGAGAACGGGCTCCTCGGTTTCCTGTGTCTGGCTGGATTCTCGCTTTCCTATGCCGCGGTGGGGCGGGGCCTCCGGGAGCCGGGGGTCTGGCAGTTCGGCTTGGTGGTCACCGTGGTTCTCCTTGCCGCTTTCGTGACGACCGAGTTTCAGGCGAAGGGCCTGTGGCTCCTCGCGGCCGCCGGGACTCTCGAGCTGCGCCGCGCCCGCGCCCGTGCTGTGCCCGTTCGGCACGTCGAGCCGGCCGCGGGGGGCGCCACCCCTCCGAGGCGTGCTCTTGGAACCGCGTGAGGCGCTCCGCGTGTCCTTCGTGACCGGATCACTGGGGCCGGGCGGGGCGGAGCGGCAGCTCTTTCTCGCCGCGCGGGAACTCGCGGCGGGGGGCGCAGAGGTAACGGTCCACGCGCTCACGCGAGGCGAGACGTACGAGGCTAGGCTCGAGACGGCGGGCATTTCCGTGCGGCACTTCGGCGCGGCGAGAACCGCGGCGGCTCGGGCGGCGGGCCTTGCCGGTGCGCTTTGTCGCTCGCGTCCCCACGTCGTCCACGCTACCCACTTCTTCTGCAACCTGTACGCGGCCGCGGGTGCCCGGCTCTGCGACGCGATCTCAGTCGGCAGCCTCCGCAGCGATCTGGCGTACGAACTCGAGTCGAATCCGCGCTGGGGCGAGGCACTCCTGCGGGCGCCCGATCTTCTGCTCGCCAACTCCCGGACGGCCCGCCAGCGTGCCGCGCGTCACGGTCTGGATCCCGAGCGGATCGGCATTCTTCCCAACGCCGTCGACGTCGCAGAGTTCGATGCGGCCGCGGTCCCAGTCCCGCGCGCGGACCCTAACGAGGTGCGTGCGCTCTTTCTCGGCAGCCTGCTCCCGGTTAAGCGCGTGGGACTGTTCCTTGAGGGCGTGGCGGAGGCCCGGCGCCACGACGGCCGCGTGCGCGGCTATGTCATCGGCGACGGGCCGGAGGGTCCGACGCTGGCTCGGCTCGCCGCGGAGCTCGGTCTTGCGGAAGGCGGGGTGGTCTTCCTCGGGAGACGCAACGACGCTCCCGCGTGGCTCGCTGCAGGGGACATCCTCGTGCTGTGCTCGATTCACGAGGGGCTTCCCAACGCCGTGCTCGAGGCTATGACGGCGCGGCTCCCGGTCATCGTGACTCCGGCTGGCGACGCGCCGGTTCTGGTCGAGGACGGCGTGAACGGGTTCGTTGTGGGCCACGGGGACGCGGTCGCCCTCGGTGAGCGCATAGCGCGGCTCGCCGGGGACCGCGCGATGCGGGCCCGGTTCGGCGCCGCCGGGCGCGCCGCCGTCGAGCGAGACTATGGTCGCGGGGCCCTTCGGCCCCGCTTGCTCTCCATCTACGCAGGCACGGCGCAACGGCTCGGCCGGCCGGCACTCCCGATGACGGGGGCCGGATGAGCGCGCGACCGGGCTCGGCCGGCCCGATCCATGCCTCACTGCGCGCGCAGCCACACCACCCGCCGCGCATCCTGATCGTCGGCAACTTCCTGTCGGAGTTCGCCGGCGGCTGGGGAGTCTGCGAGAGCCTGGCGGCGGAGCTTCGAGGGCGGGGCTTCGACGTGATCACGACCTCCGGCCGCAAGTCGCGCATCGCACGGCTCGCGGACATGATGGCCACGGCGTGGCGGCGGCGGCGCGACTACGACGTCGCGCAGGTTGATGTCTACAGCGGCCCCGCATTTCTGTGGGCCGAGGCGGTCTGCTGGACGCTGCGGCGGGCGGGGAAGCGCTACGTCCTCACGCTGCACGGCGGCAACCTTCCGGACTTCGCCCGCCGATGGCCGCGCCGGGTGGCGGCGTTGATGCGCTCGGCGGCGGCGGTGACGAGCCCGTCCGGCTACCTGCGCGAACGGCTGTCGGCCTGGCGAAGCGACATCCGCATCGTTCCCAATGCGCTCGCCACACGGGACTACCCCTTCCGGCTCCGGAAGCCGGCGCGACCGACGATCGCCTGGCTGCGGGCGTTTGGACGCCTCTACAACCCCGGGCTCGCGGTGCGCTCGCTTGCCCGCCTCGCGGCAGCGGTACCGGAGGCGAAGCTCTCGATGCGGGGGGGCGACCGCGCCGACGGCAGCCTCGAGGCGGCCCGGGCCGAGGCCGCGACCGGAGCGGCGGCCGGACGCGTGGAGATCGGCGGCCCCGTTCCGAAGCGGGACGTGCCGTCCTGGCTCGACGCCCACGACGTCTTCGTCAACACCAGCTCGGTGGACAACAACCCCGTCAGCGTGATCGAGGCGATGGCTTGCGGCCTCTGCGTCGTCAGCACCGACGTGGGCGGCGTGCCTTTCCTGGTCGAGCACGAGACAAGCGGGCTGCTCGTGCCACCCGACGACGCGGACGCGCTGGCGCGCGCGGTCGAGCGGATCGTGCGCGACCCGGACCTGGCGGCGCGCCTGTCGTCGAATGCCCGCCGCCGGGCCGAGTCCGCGGACTGGAGCAAGGTCCTGCCGGTGTGGGAGGACGTATTCGGAGCCCTCGCGGAAGGAGGGCCGGCGTGAACGCCGCGCTGGTCGATCTCTATCACCGCCTCCCCTCGGTGGCGAGGTCGGGCGTGGCGAGCCTGCGCGGGCTCTATCTGCGATGGTGGCGTTACGGGCCCCGGACCGAGGAGCTCGTCGCGGCCGCGCTCGAACGGGAGTCCTGGCCGGTCGAGCGGTGGCGCCGGCACCAGGAGGAGCGCCTCGCCTTCGTGCTCGAGCGCGCCGCGGCGCGAGTTCCTCACTACCGGGATTCCTGGGCCGAGCGCCGGCGTCGGGGGGACCGATCCGCCGTCGACGTGCTGACGAACTGGCCCGTCCTGGAGAAGGAGACGCTGCGGCAGGCGCCGGAGTCGTTCGTCGCAGACGACCGCCGGATCGGGACGCTCTTCCACGAGCACACCAGCGGAACGACCGGCAAGCCGCTCGATCTGTGGTGGAGCCGCTCGACGGTGCAGGAGTGGTACGCGCTGATGGAGACGCGCTGGCGACGCTGGAACGGCGTCACTCGCCGGGATCGCTGGGCGCTCGTCGGGGGACAGCTCGTGACGCCGGTCGGGCAGCGATTCCCGCCCTTCTGGGTCTGGAACGCCGCGTTGTCCCAGCTGTACATGTCCTCGTACCACCTCGCCCCGGAGTCGCTCGGCGCCTACCTCGATGCCATCGAGCGGGCCCGGATCGACTACCTCGTGGGCTATTCGTCTTCTCTCTACGCGCTGGCCGTCGGGGCCCTGGCCGCGAAGCGGCGCCTGCCCATGAGAGTCGCGGTCACCAACGCCGAGCCGCTGTTCGACTACCAGCGCGAGGCGATCGCCGCGGCCTTCGCCTGCCCCGTCCGCGAGACCTACGGCATGGCGGAGATCGTGGCGGGAGCGAGCGAGTGCGGCTCGGGCCGCCTGCACCTCTGGCCGGAAGTCGGCTGGATCGAAGGGGAGGGACACGGCCCGGGCGAGCCCGCGGATTTGATCGCCACGGGGCTTCTCAACGCCGACATGCCCCTGATCCGCTACCGCGTCGGGGACCGCGCGACCCTGGCGGCCGGGTCGGGCGCTGCCTGCGCCTGCGGGCGGACGCTGCCGACGCTGGCGGCGATCGAGGGTCGGGCCGACGATGCGCTGTACACGGCCGACGGCCGGCGCATCGGCCGGCTCGACCCGGTCTTCAAGTCGCGGCTGCCCATCGTCGAAGCCCAGATCGTGCAGGAATCGCTTCGGCGGGTGGTGGTCCGGTACGTGCCCGCGGAGGGCTTCGATTCCGCGGCCTCGACGGCGATCGCGAATCGTCTTCGCGAGCGTCTGGGCGACGTTGCCGTGATCCTGGAGGAAACGCGGGCGATTCCGAGGGACGCCAACGGGAAGTTCCGAGCCGTGGTCTGCGCGCTACCGCGGGACGAGCGGGAGGCCCTGGAGGCCGACTTCCGTCGCCGGAGCGGCGCGGAGCGGGCTGCGAGGGAAGGCAAAACGTCGGGAATGGGAGGCTAGGTCTCGCATGCGTGTTCTCGTCTGGGGCCTGGGCTACGTCGGCACGGTGACTGCCGCCTGCCTGGCCGAAATGGGTCACGAGGTCCTCGGTGTCGATCCGAGCCTGCCGAAGGTCGAGGCGATCAACGCCGGCCGGAGCGCCATCAAGGAGCCGGAGCTGCCGGAGCTCGTGGCGCGGGCGGTGGCGGCCGGGCGGCTTCGGGCGGAGGCCGAGGGCGGCTCGCGTGTGAGCGGCGCCGATTTTTCGCTCGTCTGCGTGGGGACGCCCTCCGCGGCCGACGGGAGTCCGGTACTCGACTTCCTTCGGCGCGTGGCCGAAGACATCGGACGCGGCATGCGGGGCTCGGACCGGCGGCACGTGGTGATCGTTCGCAGCACCGTGTTTCCCGGAACGACCCGGAGCGTCATTCTCCCAATCCTCGAGCAGCATTCCGGCCGCGAGGCCGGAAAGGGCTTCGGCCTCGTCTTCAATCCCGAGTTCCTCCGTGAGACGACGGCCGTCCGGGACTTCCACGACGCTCCCTACACCGTGATCGGCCAGCTCGACGAGGCTTCGGGCGCCGCGGCGGCGGCCCTGTTCGAGCGCCTGTCGGCGCCGGTGCACCGCGTTGCGCTCGAGGAGGCCGAGCTCTTGAAGCTCGCCAACAACGCATTCCATGCTCTCAAGGTCGGCTTCGCCAACGAGATCGGCCGGCTCGGGGCATCGCTGGAGCTCGACGCCTCGGCCGTCATGCAGCTCGTCTGCGCCGACCGCAAGCTCAACATCTCGCCCGCGTATCTCAAGCCGGGCTTCGCCTTCGGCGGCTCCTGCCTGCCGAAGGACCTGCGCTCGCTGGTGCATCACGGCGAGCGCCGCGGCGTCCAGTTGCCGATCCTCCGCGGCATCCTGCAGAGCAACCGCGAGCAGATCGAGGCGGCGCGCGTCCGGATCTCGGACCTGGGGGTGCGGCAGATCGCGATTCTCGGCCTCGGCTTCAAGGCCGGCACGGACGACCTGCGCGAGAGTCCCGTCATCGCCTTGATCCGCGACCTCTGGCAGGACGGACTCGACCTGCGCGTCCACGACCCGGACATCCGGCTCGAGGAGATGCTCGGGAGCAACCGGGAGTACCTGCAGCGCCAGCTTCCGCAGATCGGCGAGATCCTGCGCGAGCGCGTCGAGGACTGCCTGGAGGGCTGCCAGGCGGTCGTCGTCACGCAGCGCCGCCCCGGCTTCGAGGATGCCGTCGCACGGCTCGCCCCGGGCGTACCACGCGTGGACCTTTTCGGCGCCGGGCCCGCCGGCGCGCGGCAGGCGGTCAAATCGCATGAGCGCTGAGCCGGTCAAGGCCCGGCGCTGGCTCGTCGTGAGCCAGTACTACGCGCCCGAGATGGGAGCGCCGCAGATCCGCCTGAGGTGCGTGGTGCGGGAGCTCCGCCGCCACGGCATCGAGGTCGAGGTGCTGACGGCCTTGCCCAACTATCCCGCCGGAGTGATCTTCGACGGATACCGCGGAAAGTGGTCGGTCCGCGAAACGATCGACGGCGTCGACGTGCAGCGCACGTGGGTGCACGGCGCCACGGGCAAGTCGGCGCGGGCGCGGCTGGCGAACTACTTCAGCTTCACGCTCTCGGCCCTGCTCGCCGTCGCGCGCGCGCCCCGCCCGGAGCTGATCTTTCTCGAGTCGCAGCCGCTCTCGCTCGGCGTCGTCGGACTGTTCGCAAAGTGGTTCCGCGGCGTGCCCTACGTCTACAATGTGCCGGACCTGCAGGTCGACGTGGCGCGGCAGATGGGCTTCCTCCGCAACGAGACGCTGCTGAAGCTGGCGACCGGGCTCGAAAACCTCTTCCTTCGCCGGGCCGAGCGGGTTTCGACCGTGACCGAGGACTTCATGCGCCACTTCGTGGGCCGGGGCGTCGACGCCGATCGCGTGACGTTCCTGCCCAACGGCGCCGACACGGACTTCCTGCGTCCGCGGGACGCGGACCCGGCGCTGCTCGAGCGCTGGGGCCTGCGGGGCAAGAAGGTCTTCCTGTACGTCGGAACGCACGCCTTTTACCACGGGCTCGACACGCTGATCGAAGCCGCCGAGAAGCTCCAGGACCGCGGCGACCTCGCGTTCCTGCTGGTCGGCGACGGCCCGGAGCGGCCCCGCTTGAAGCGTCTCGCCGACGAGAAGGGGCTGAAGAACGTCGTCTTCGGCACGTCGCCCTATGACGAGATGGACCGGCTCTATTCGATCGCCTGGGCGTCGGTTGCGACGCTGCGCAACATCGAGGTGGCGAAGGGGATGCGCCTGTCGAAGATCTTCCCGTCGCTCTCCTGCGGCGTGCCGGTGGTCTACGCCGGGGCGGGCGAGGCCGCCGGGATCCTGCGCGACCGGCGATGCGGCGTCGTGACGCCGCCCGAGGACGCCGGGGCTCTGGCGGCCGCGCTCGGCGCGCTGGCGGACGATCCCGGGCGACGCGCGGCCATGGGGCAGGCGGGCCGGGACTTCGTCGTCGCGGATTACAGCTGGAGGACGATCGTCGAGAGGTGGCTCGAGCAGATCGGGTGGATCGCTCGGGAAGAGGAGAGCGGGGATGTCGCGTCCCGACGCGCCGGGGCCTGACGCGGCGGCCCACGCCGCGGCCGATCGCGCCGCGACCGAGCGCGCGCGCATCGAGGCCGAGTACCGCCGCCGGGAGGCGGAGATCGACCCGGATCGGTACGCGGCATGGCAGCCCGCGGAGCTCTTCTTCCGAAACGAGCGTCGGCGCGTGGCGGCGGCGCTCCTGCGCCGGGCCGGCGTTTTCCCGCGGCATGGAGACGCCTGTCTCGAGATCGGCTACGGGGACCTCGGCTGGCTCGGCGAACTCCTGTGCTTCGGCCTGCGCGAGGCCGACCTGCACGGCATCGAGCTGGACTCCCTGCGATGGCGCCGGTCCAAAGAGACGTTCCCCGCGGCGGACCTGCGGCAGGGCGACGCGTCGACGTTGCCGTGGAGCTCGGGAACCTTCCGCCTGGTCATCGCGTCGACCCTGATGTCCTCGATCCTCGACGAGGCGATGCGCCGGCAGATCGCGCGCGAGATGACGCGCGTCCTGGCGGTCGGCGGCGCCATCCTCTGGTACGACTTCACCGTGAACAACCCCGCCAATCCCAACGTCCGCGGCATCCGGCGAGCCGAGGTCGCCGCGCTCTTCCCCGGACTGAAGGACCGCGCGCACCGCTCGGTGACTCTGGCGCCGCCCGTCGCCCGTCGCGTGGCCCCGGTCAGCTGGCTCGCCGCGAGCCTCCTCGAGGCGCTTCCCTTTCTTCGCACGCACCTGATGACCGTGCTCGTAAAGGAGTCTTGAATGAAGGAGTCGGTCCCTTTCTTTCGCCCCGAGATCGGCGAGGCCGAAGTCGACGAGGTGGTCGCGGCGCTGCGCTCCGGCTGGCTCACGACCGGCCCGCGCGTCAAGCGGTTCGAGGACGAGTTCGCGGCCGCCGTGGGCGCGCCGCACGCGGTCGCCGTCAACTCGTGCACGGCGGCCCTCCACCTGGCCGTCGAGGCGCTCGGTCTGAAGGCGGGCGAGGCCGTCCTCGTCCCGACGATGACCTTCGCGGCCACGGCCGAGGTCGTGCGGTACCTCGGCGCCATCCCGGTCCTCGTCGACTGCGACCCGGTGACGCTCAACATGGACCTCGAGGACGCGGGCCGCAAGCTCGACGCGCTGGCGGCGGGCAGGCTGCGGGCCAAGGTCTCGAGGGACGCGCGCCCGGTCGGGATCATCCCCGTCCACGTCGGCGGGCCTGATGATGGACGTCGCCCGGGTCCGGGCCTTCGCGAAGGAGCGCGGCCTCTGGGTGGTGGAGGACGCCGCCCACGCCTTTCCGGCCGCCTGGCGGCCCGTCGGCGGCGAAGCCCTGGCAGCGGTGCGGCGAGGACACGGCCGGCCGTCACCTGCTTCTCCTTCTACGCCAACAAGACGATCACGACCGGCGAGGGCGGAATGGCCACCACCTCCGACCCGGAGCTCGCCGACCGGATGCGGCTGATGTCGCTGCACGGCCTGTCGCAGGACGCCTGGCGGCGCTACAGCGGCGGCGGCAACTGGGACTACCGGATCCTCGCCCCGGGCTTCAAGTACAACCTGACCGACGTCGCCGCGGCGATCGGCATCCACCAGCTCGCGCGCGCCGAGACGATGCGTGTCGGAGCGGGAGGCGGTCGCCGGGGAGCTCGCGGCGAGGCTGCGGGACACCGAAGAAGTCGAGCTGCCGGCGGTGGCCGGAGGACCGGATCCACGCCTGGCACCTGTTTCCGATCCGGCTGCGGCTCGACCGGCTGTCGATCGACCGGGCGGCCTTCATCGACGAGCTCAAGGCCCGCGGCGTCGGATGCTCGGTCCACTGGCGGCCGCTGCACCTTCACACCTACTACGAGGAGACGTTCGGCTGGCGGCCGGAGGACCTGCCGGTGGCCACGGCGGTCTGGGAGCGGCTCGTGAGCCTTCCGCTCTTTCCGGGCATGCGGCCCGGGGAGATCGCCGACGTGGCGGACACGGTGCGCGCCATCGCCCGCGAGCACACGGCAGGACGCCCGCGCGGGGCGAGGCCCTGAGCACGCCGGCCTCCGTGGTTCGCGGCGGCCTTCCGCGCGCGGTCGAGGTCCCGCTGGCGCTGGTCGGCCTGGTCGTGGCCTCCCCGATCGTCCTGGCGGCCGGCGTCGCCGTCGCCGTCAGCTCGGGTCTCCCGGTCTTCTTCCGCCAGGCCCGCGTCGGGCGTGACGGCCGGCCCTTCACGCTGGTGAAGCTGCGCACGATGCGGACCGCCGGGGTGGGGCCGCAGGTCACCTCGCGCGGCGATTCGCGCGTCACGCCGGTCGGCCGCGTTCTGCGGCGGACGAAGCTCGACGAGCTGCCGGAGCTCTGGAACGTCCTGCGCGGCGACATGTCCTTCGTCGGCCCGCGGCCGGAAGTGCCCGGCTACGTCGACACCGCCGACCCGGCCTGGGCCGACGTCCTGCAAGTGCGTCCAGGTCTGACCGACCCGGTGACGATCCGGCTGCGGGACGAGGAGGGACTGCTGGAGAAGGTGGAAGGCGACAGGGAGCGGTACTACAGGGAAACCCTTCAACCCATTAAGCTTAAGGGCTATCGGGAGTACCTGCGGCGGCGGACCTGGAGGTCGGACTTGCGCGTGCTGATCGAGACCGTCGGTGCCGTCTTACGGCCGAAAGGACCATCCGCACCTTGAAAAGCGCGCCGCCTTGCCTTAACGTTTCACGTTCAAACCAAATGACTTCTTCCGCCGTCGGGCGGGGAGGAAGGAGTGCCGCGGCGCCGCGACATTCCTTCATCCTCTTCCCATCAGCGCATCGACGAAACGCCGGCGCGAGCCGACGGAGGGCGGATCCGTCTTGATCAACAGGAAAGCGCTGCAGCCTCGCCTGACTCGCGGGTTCCAGTTCGCGCTGGACGTGGCGATGCTCATGCTGGCGTTCGTCTTCGCCTACCTGCTGCGCTTCGAGTTCGCCGTTCCCGAAGCCGAGATCAACAAGGCGATCCAGCAGCTCCCGTACGTCGTCCTGATCCAGCTCGGGGCCCTGGCGCTCGCCGGCGTGTACAGCTTCATCTGGCGCTACGTCGGGATGGGCGAGGTCAAGGCGTTCCTCTACGCCGCGATCTGGTCGGGCCTCGCCCTGAGCGTGGCGCGCCTGACGTTGCCCGAGCGGCTCGGCGGCTGGAGGGTTCCGCTGTCGGTCATCGTCATGGGGACGGTCCTCGCGTTCGGCGGAGTCCTGGGGCTGCGCGTCGTGCGCCGGTACCTCTACGAGTTCTCGCAGAGGCGCAAGCGCGCGTTTGGCGCCGTCGAAGGGGAAAACGTCGCCACGCTGCTCGTCGGCGCGGGCCGCGCCGGCGTCCTGGCCGCCCGCGAGATCACCAACCGAGGGGACATGAACCTCGACGTGAAGGGCTTCGTCGACGACGACGCCGAGAAGCAGGGCGCGGTCGTTCATGGGATCCGGGTCCTCGGCACAACCGAGGACCTTCCGCGTCTCGTCAAGGAGCTCGGCATCGAGCAGGTCGTCATCACGATCGCGCAGATCTCGCGCCAGGAGATCCTGCGCCTGATCGGCCTCTGCCGGAAGATCCAGGTGGCGGTGCGGATCATCCCGGGCCTCTTCGAAGTGCTGCAGGGCAAGGTCCAGGTCACGCGCATCCGCAACGTGCAGATCGAAGATCTCCTCGGCCGCGAGCCGGTCTACCTGGACGAGGCGCAGCTCGGCCATTTCCTGGCCGGCAAGCGGGTGATGGTGACCGGCGCCGGCGGATCGATCGGGTCCGAGCTGGTGCGGCAGGTGGCGCGGTTCCAGCCGGCGAAGATCCTGCTCGTGGAGCGCGCGGAGTTCGTTCTCTTCGAGATCGACGGCGAGCTCCGGCGCTCCCGGCCCGAGATCGAGATCCTGCCGCTCGTCGCCGACGTCTGCGACGAAGCGCGCATGCGGGCGCTCCTCGGCCGAGCACCGTCCGCAGGTCATCTTCCACGCGGCCGCCCACAAGCACGTGCCGATGATGGAGGCCAACCCCGGCGAGGCGATCAAGAACAACATCCTCGCGCACGCGGCTCCTGGGCGAGATCGCCGGCGAGGTCGGCGTCGAGACGTTCGTCATGATCTCGACCGACAAGGCCGTGCGACCCGACGTCGATCATGGGCGCGACCAAGCGGGTGGCCGAGCTCGCGGTCCAGGACCTCGCCCGCCGCAACGCCACCCGCTTCGTGGCGGTGCGCTTCGGCAACGTCATCGGCTCGGCCGGATCGGTCGTCCCGATCTTCCGCGAGCAGATCCGCCGCGGCGGCCCCGTCACGGTCACCCACCCGGAGATGCGCCGCTACTTCATGACGATCCCCGAGGCGGCGCAGCTGGTGCTGCAGGCGGGCGCGATGGGCGAGGGCGGCGAGATCTTCATCCTCGACATGGGCGAGCCGGTGCGCATCCTCGACCTGGCCGAGGAGATGATCACGCTGACCGGCCTGCGCCCGTACGTGGACATGGACATCGTGTTCACCGGGCTGCGGCCCGGCGAGAAGCTCTTCGAGGAGCTCGAGCTCTCGGGCGAGCAGATCGCCAAGACGCGGCACCCCAAGATCTACATCGGGAAGCTGAACGCCTATCCCCCCGACGACGTCGCTGCGCGCCCTGCGCTTCCTCGAGGAGCTCGCGCGCGAGGGCGACGGCACGGCGGTGCGCAAGTTCCTGAACACGCTCCTGCCGGAGGCCAATCTCGGCGTGCGCCGCTCCACCCGCGAGCGCAGCCGCACAACCGAGATCGTCACCCCCGAGCGCGCGACGCCACCGGTCGCGTAGGCGCGCGTCCGCGCGGCCTTCCTCTCGTTCTTCGACCGGGGCGAAGCGCTGCGCCGGGCTTCAGCGGCCGGAAGGCCGTTCGATCGTGCGCGGCGTCCTCGGCTCGGTCGCCGGCGCCTGCGGGTCCCTTCGAGCCGGGGCGGTCGTGATCAGCACGAACGCGTTGAACTCCGGCCCCGTGGGCGGCGGAGCGGGCCAGCCGACGGGAGCGGCCACCGTCAGTCCGGTCATGGGGATCGCGACCGGCGCCGCCCTCGTAGGTGCCCGACACCACCGGCTCGCCGAAGAAGTCCTGGACGTTGCGGATCTCGAAGCGGTCGCCCGGCGCGAGAATCGCGCTCAGGTCGACCTCGACGGCGGGTTTCAGATCCCAGTTGTAGATCGTGATGTTGGCGCGGCCCGGCTCGTACTGGTTGGGGCGGAGGAAGATGCGCTGGCCGGTCGGGCGGCTGGTGAGATACGTGTTTGCCGGGAACTGGGAGCTCGAGAACCCCGGGATCGACCCGTAGAAGGTGTTGCCGTCGATGCTCATCGACGTGCAATTCACCATCATGTTGTTGGCATGAAGTTGTCGGTCAAGACCGGGCTCACGCATTCGACCCCGCCTAGCCCAGGTCGAGTGCGGAGATCGGGCCGCCCGGCGGGTAGTACAAGTAGTTGTCCGAGAGCGTCGGGCTTCTGCCGGGTTGGAGCCGCCGAGCAGTACATTGCGGGTCGCCCCCGAGGTCGCCGTTGCGGAAGACGGTGTTTCCCTCGAGGTCGAAGTTGTTGAGAGGCGCCCTCGACGAGCCGTATGCGTGAATCCCGTGGCCGAACCGGTCGAAGACAATGTTGTCGACGATCCGCCGAGTGCCAGTCTCGTTCTGCGCGTAGATTCCGTGGCCGTGGCCATGGTCGGGCCCTCCCACCCGTTGTAGAAAATGACACTACCGTATATCTCCGCGTCGGTGGCCTCCTTCCAGCAGCCGAACCCTGCTCGCGTGTCGTGCAAGACGAGGTTGATGAACCTCAGACCAGGGTGCGGCCCAGATTGATCAATGTCGATCGCCGCTCCGTAGAGGACGTCGCTCGGAGAAGGCCCGGGGACGAGGAGCGGCGATTGCCATCGGAGCTGGTGACCTCAATCCCCCAAAACCAGGTGTACTAGCCTTCGACGATCAGGATCGTCTTGCCGCCGGTGTCGCCTCCGTCGATCATGGCCTGCTCGCCAGGATCGCCACGAACGACGATTGGAGACTTCGGTGTGCCCCGAAGCTCGCTTCGAAACACCCCTCGATACGTACCACCGCGCAACCAGATTGTGTCGCCCGGTCGCACGCTGGCGGAGCCGGAGGGCCACATCGAGTGACCAAGGATCGTCACGAGTCCCGGCGCCGCTGCCCGCCCGGCGGGCGAGACGAAGAAGCTCCGTCCGTCGCCGTGAGCCGCCTCGGCACTCGTCGAACGAGCGCTCGCGCAAACTGTGGAGCACACCGCCAAGAGCGCCATCATCCAGAACGCCCGGACGATGGGAGCAACGCGTCCCAATTGAGGCATGCTCCTATTGTATCGGGCGGTGAGCCTGATCGCGGTCACCTTGGCCCGCCTTCATGAGGCGTTCCACCACGCAATCGGGTCGCAGAAACCTCTCGAAGTACTGGCGAGCCTCGAGTTCCAGGCGCTGGCGGTAAGGCTCGTCTCGTCGAATTCTGTCGATGGCATCCCGAATGCTCTCCGTGCTTCCGTCAACAAAGTGGATCTGCCGCCCGTGTTCGAGTCGGGCGGGAAGGGCGCGGGCCAGGGGCAGAGAAATGATGGCCTTACCCAATGCCAGAAACTACCCAGCTTCCAGCCGAGACAGCCGAATACGGCCGGGGTGTTGAAGACGAAGGCCGAGCGCCGGACCCCCGAGAGATATCGCCGAAACGAATATCGGTCCGTGAGAGTCACGTCTTCAAAACCCGGGACATCGCGATGAGCACGAGGTGCGAAGCCGCCCTCGACACGGAGATCCGGCATGGATCTGACGATTCGGAGAAACGTTGCTCGCGCCAGATTGCATGCCGGGTCGTCGGCCCACAGTGATGCAAGGAAGAACACCGAGTCTCGGTTGGCGCAGGTTGGCGCGTAAGCATCGAGGCGAGATCGATACCGCCACTGCCGCCAGAAATTGGCGTAGTGCTCCCGAACCCTTGTCAGCCGCGGGCCCGCGATGAGATGCAGGCCGACCGCAGTGAGGCCAGCAGTAATCGGATCCGACGTCCGAACGCCGAAGCTTGGCCCGATTGGAACGATGCGAGGATCGCGGCCTGAGGCAGAACTGGCGGTCCACGTTGATTTTTCCGTACACGTCGCACCAGCCGAGTGCAGAGTCGTAGATGCCGGGTCGGTCCTGTGTGTCGATCGATACCCGGAGTCCCTCAGGCTCGACGACGAAGTTCAGGCAGTGGTGAGTCTTGGGGGCCGGGAAGCCAGCGTTGCTGTAGGTGAGCCTGCGGCCGGTCGCTAGCTCTCGCAAACCGAGCAGGTAGAACCCTTGATAGAAGGGATCGAAGACGGGATCAACGCGAAATCGTCGGAAGGCAGTAGTGGCGGTGGCACGCACGAGACCGTGCGAGGGTACCGGAGGTAACGGTGCCGGCGCAACCTCGCGCGAACTCCTACTGGAGGCCGAACATTCGGACCAGGAACGTCGCCACCGGTCCGCGCTTGACGGGCGCGCCGGGGCAGAAGCGGCCGCCGCCGCAGCCCGCGCTGATCCCCGGCGTCCGAGATCCTCGATCCAGGCAGCCGCGAATGAGCCAGGCGGGACGTCGCGAACAAGACCGTCCCGGTGAGGAGGCGGCGAATACGGGGCCGAGGCTGGGCGCGAGAAGGAAGATCGCCATCTGTGCCCGACTGACTGGCGAGCCGGGGCAGTAGACGTCCGGTGGCAGCCGCTCGTGATTCCCTCCAGCGCCAGCGCTTCGATCCAGTCGGCGGCGAAGGCGTTCGCCGAGACGTCGTCGAAGACCGTCCCCGACGGCCGGCGCGGGGCGTAGGCCGCTGCCGTGATGGCCTGCAGCAGAAAGACGGCCATCTGGTCACGGCGGACGAGCGGGTCCGGGCAGAAGTCGCCGCCGCCGCAGCCTGCGGTGATCCCGGTGGCTGCCAGGGTCACGATGTCGTCGTGGTGGGGGTTGGATGGGAAAACGTCGAGAAACTCGTATCGGGCCCGGCGCACGCGATCAGCACGTAGACGTTGAAGTCGGGACCGGTCGCCGGGGGCGTGGCCAGCCGACGGGTGCCGCCGGTGTCAGGATGGTCGGAAGCGAGATCGGAGCGCCGTCGAAGGTGCCCGAAGCGACGGGGCCCCGAGGATGTTCTGGCCGTTGCGGATCTCGAAGGCCTGGCCGACCGACAGGATCGAGCTGAGGTCGACGGACACCGACGGCAGCGCATCCCAGTTGAAGACGGTGATGTGGGCCCGACCGGCCTCGTACTGGTTCGGCCGGATGAAGACCTTCGCTCCCGTGGGCCGCGACGAGTAGAACGTGTTGTCCGGGAACTGGCCCGGCGTGAACCCCTGAATCGACCCGTAGAAGGTGTTGCCGGTGATGGTCATCGAGCTGCAGAACACGGACGTACGTTGTTCGCGACGTAGTTGTTCGTCACGGTCGGGCTCTGGCAGCTCGATGCCGACAGTCCGAGCTTTAGGGCCGTGGTCGGCCCGGCCTGCGTAGTAGAGGAAGTTGCTGATGAGCTTCGGGTTCTGGGTCGGCGCCTTCTGCCGCCGACGAGGATGTTGCGCGTGAAGTCGCCGACCGATCCCGTTGAGGAAGAGCGAGTTGCCCTGGAGGTCGATGTTGTCGACGAAGGCCGCTCTCGGAACCGTAGAACTGGAGCTCCTTCGCCGAACTGGGAGAAGACGATGTTGTCGGTGACCTTCTTGGCGGTCCGAGCCGATTCTGGCCGTAGATCGCCGTGCCCGTGGCCGTCGTCCGGCGCGCTCCAGCCGTTGTAGTAGACGACGCTGCCGTAGATCTCGGAGTCGGTCGCTTCGTCCCAGAACCTGAAGCCCTGCGCGCGTGTCGTGAACGATCATGTTGATGAACTTCAGGCCGTCGTGGGTGCGTGCTCTGCTCGATAGATGCCGTCGCCGCGCCGGATCTCGTGCCGCTGGGGCCGGGGCCGGAGACCGAGGAGACGCGATCCGGTGGTCGAGGACATGACCTCGAAGCCCCAGTACCAGGTGTGGCGCCCCTTCGACGAAGAAGATCGTTGCCCCGTCGGAGTTCCCGCCGTCGATGATGGCGCGCTCGCCCGGGTACTGCCGCACGATGATCGGATTGGCGGCCGTTCCGTCAAGTTGCTGTGAACCGTCGCCCGGATAGGTTCCGCCGCGCAGCCAGATCGTGTCGCCGGGATGAACGGCCGCTCGGCTGGTCGAGCGCCGTCTGGAGCTTCCAGGGATTGCCGAGGGTGCCGGTTCCGCTTGCGCTCGCCGTCGGCGAAACGTAGAAATCCGATGCGGCGGCGAACGACGGCGCAGAGAACGAGCGCCGACGGCGCCGACGATCCGCTGACTCATGTCCCGATGCTACGCAGACGCGGCCCCGAAGGCTACTGTCCCTTCAAGCAGCCGTGGGACAGGTTCCACGCGCCTTCGCCCGCTGGCCACCCGGGCAGGCGCGCTACTGGAGGCCGAAGGAGCGGACGAGGAAGGCAGCCATCTGCCCCCGCGAGTTCGGGAGGTTCGGGCAGAAAATGCCGTTACCGCATCCGGAGGTGATTCCTTCGCGCGCCAGCTCTTCGACCCATGGCGTGAACGGGATCGTTGAGCTGGAGGTCGGTGAACATTCCGGTCGCCGGCGGCGGGACGTATCCGGGAGCGTGGATGGCCCGGAGGATGAAGACCGCCATCTGCGCCCGGGTGACGACGCCGTTCGGGCAGTAGCGGCCGCCTCCGCAGCCGGACGTAATGCCCTCCTCGGCGAGCTGCTCGATCCAGGCTGCGGCGAAGGAGCTGGCCGGAACGTCGCTGAACACCGTGCCGGTGGCCGCGGGGGGAACGTAGTCGCTTCCATACTTGCTCTTGAGCAGGAAGACGGCCAACTGGGCGCGGGTGACGCCGTTGGACGGGCAATAGAGCCCGCTGCCGCAGCCGTTGGTGACGTCGTTACGGGCGATCGTCTCGATGAAATCGTAGAACTGGTTCGACGGCGGCGCGTCGGCGAACGTCGTGACGTTGCCCTCGGTTGGGACGAAGTCCGGGTCGTTCGTCACGATGATGCGGTCGATCTTGCTGGCGTCCTCTCGCCCTCCGAACTCGATCCAGTTCGACCCGGCCTGCAGCGTCACGACGCGCGGGTCGAGGGTCAGGGGGATCCCGGTTCCGGCACGCCCGTTGAGGATCGACCACTGCCAGTCGGGTGACCAGCTGCCTTCCGCGAGATCGTAGACGTCCGTTCCGCTTCCCTGAGGCGTCGCGAAAAAAGAGTCGGTCGTGGCGCTCGTCGCCAGGACTCGACACCAGACGTAGTAGCTGCCGCTCGCGGGGACGCTGAAGTTCCAACGCGCCGAACCTGCGTCGTCGCTGGTCGCGACGACGAACCGCCGCCGAATGTTCTCGTGGAGTTGCCGACGGTCATCGGTGCGGTCACCGTCCCGGCCTCGGCCTCGAGTCTCACGATGAACGGGGCGGGGGTCGGTGTCGGAGTTCCCGTCGGCGGAGGAACGTTGGTGGGCGTCCGTGTCGCGGTCGGGGGCGCCGGGGTCGCCGTCGCCGTCGCCGTCGGGGTGGCGGTCGGCGGTGCTGGAGTCGGGGTCGCCGTGGGAGGCGCGGGCGTTGCGGTCGGCGTCGGAGTCGAGGTCGGGGGCGCCGGGGTGTGAGTCGCCGTGGGGGGCACGGGGGTGGCCGTCGGCGTCGGAGTCGGTGACGGTCCGTCCGTCGGCGTGAGCGTCGCCGTCGGCGTCGCCGTTGGAGGCGCCGGGGTCGGCGTGTCGGTCGGAGGCGGCGGCGTGGGCGTGTCCGTTGGCGTGGCCGTCGGCGGCGGCGGGGTGGGTGTCCACGTCGGCGTGGACGTCGCGGTTGGCGTAGACGTCGCGCTCGGCGTGAAAGTTGCGGTTCGCGTCGGAGTCGCGCTCGGCGTCCACGTGGCGGTCGGCGTCCGGGTCGCAGTGGCCGTCGAGGTCGGCGGCGGAGGCGTCGGGGTGCGAGTCGCGGTGGGTGTCGCGGTCTTCGTCGCCGTGGGCGTGGCCGTCGGCGAGCCGCCGGGCGATGCAGGCAGCAGCACGAAGACGTTGAAGTCGAGGCCGGTATTGGGAGGCGTCGGCCATCCGATCGGCGCGGCGGGCGTGAGGTTCATGGGGAGCGAGATCAGCGAGCCGTCATACGTACCGGAGACGATCGCAGCGCCCAGGACGTCCTGACCGTTGCGGATCTCGAAGCCCTGGCCTGGGGTGAGCACCCCGCTGAGGTCGACGGAGACCGTGGACTGCGCGGCCCAGTTGAAGACGGTGATGTTGGCCCGGCCGGCTTCGTACTGGTTGGGGCGAATGAAGACCTTCACGCCCGTGGGCCGGGAGGAGAAGTAGCTGTTGTTGGGGAACTGGCCTGGCGTGAACCCCTGGATCGAGCCATAGAACGTGTTGCCGTTGATGCTCATGGAGTTGCAGAAGACGGTGACGTTGTTCGCGATGTAGTTGTTCGTCACCGTCGGGCTCTGGCAGTTAGCGCCCGAGAGCCCGAGCTTCAGCGCGGTCGTAGGCCCGCCGGGCGAGTAGAAGAGGTAGTTGCTGATGAGCTTCGGGTTCTGAGACGGGGCCTCTCCACCCACGAGGACGTTGCGCGTGAACCCGTCGAGTCCGTTTTGAAGAACCGTGTTGCCCTCCAGCTGGATGTTGTTGATGACCGCCGCGGAAGAGCCGTAGAACTGGAGACCTTCACCGAAGTTGGAAACCACGATGCTGTCGGTGACCTTCTTCGGGGTCGAGCCGTTCTGGCCGTAGACCCCGTGGCCGTGTCCGTCGTCCGGCGCGCTCCATCCGTTGTAGTACACGACGCTGCCGTAGATCTCGGAGTTGGTCGCTTCGTCCCAGAAGCTGAACCCCTGGCGCGTGTCGTGGACGATCATGTTGATGAACTTGAGGCCGTCGTGGGTGGTGCTCTGGTCGATGACGACGCCCTCGCCGCGGGGGATCTCCGTAGCGCTCGGTCCCGGGCCGGGCACCGAGGAGACCCGGTCAGTGTTCGAGGACATGACCTCGAAGCCCCAGTACCAGGTGTGCGCCCCCTTCACGAAGAAGATCGGCAACCCGCCCGAGTTCCCGCCGTCGATGATGGCCCGCTCGCCGGCGTACTGCCGCAGAATGATCGGATTGCCGGAGGTTCCGGTGAGCTGACTGGTGTACGTCCCGGAGTAGGTCCCCCCCCGCAGCCAAATCGTGTCGCCCGCGTGGACGGCCGAGGGGTGGTTGAGCGCCGTCTGCAGCTTCCAGGGATTGCCGATTGTCCCGGTCCCGCTGGAACTCGCCCCCGGGGAGACGTAGAACTCGCTGGCTCCGGCGGCACCCCTGAAAGCCATGAGCAAGACGAGGCTCAGGCCGGGTGTCCTCCGAAAAGCGAATCTCATGACGTGGAGAATGCCCGTCCGGCGCGCTGCAGGCTACTGGTCACGGAGGCCGAAGACGGACAGGAGTCTCTCGTCGCTGCGAATACTGTCCTGGCGGACAGGTTCCCGGCGGCTTGGTACTTCGAACAGCGAGTGCATCGTGCTTTTCTTGCCTGGAAGAGAACCGAGCCCCGGAGCGAGGTGCAGGAAAAGGACAGGTGAGGTCTGCGCCGCCCGCTTCCGCGCGCGAAACGGGCCGGATAATTGCAAAGGGCCATACAAGAAGAATGCTCGGTCGACACGCGTACAAGTCTCAGAGCGGCGGACGCCGCTGGTTGTACCGTGTCTGGGGCACCCCGTCCATCCACGTTCGCCAGAAGTGGTCCGCGGTCTGGCCGCTCTTCTCCGACCTTCCCCGGCAGGATCTCGAGGTGCTCGACCTCGGGTGCGGGAAGGGGGAGTGGGTTCTCGAGATCGCGGCGCGCCGGCCGGGCTGGAAAGTGATCGGTGTCGACCGGAGCCAGGAAGCCGTCGCGACGGCCGAGGCGGGAGTGGGCGCCCTGGCCCTCGACAACGTCCGCCTGCGGGTCAGCGACTTTTTCGAGTACGCGGCTCAGAAGCCCTTCGATGTCGTCTTGTCCGTCGCGGCCATCCATTACGCGGCTCGCGACGGCCGGATCGATGAACTTTTCGATCGTATGCGATCCTGGGTCAAACCGGGCGGGCGCCTTCTGCTGCTCGTGCCTCGGCGGCGCGCCCGCGTTCCCTTCTCCCGACGGCTTCCGCACAAGGAGTGGCACGCGGTGTTCTCCGCGGCAGACCTCCTTCGCCTCTGCGAGGAGCACGGCTTCTCGGTCGAGTCGCTCTCGGGCACGGTCGGTCCCCGGAGGACCGCCGCCAAGCAGATCGACTGGCTGGTCAACTCCCGCTGGCCCGCCCTGCGCGCGATCGCCTATCCGGTCATCTGGCTCTTGAGCGCCACCGAGGCGCCCGTCTTCGCTTCGCGCCAGATCCCGACGGCCTTCTGGACGCTCTCGGCGCGGGCCCTTTGATCCCGGGGACTTCGGCGCGGAGGAGGCAAGCCGTCCAGGCCCCGCGGGTGCACGAAAAACCTGTCCCTGGGTACAGCTACGCCCTTGCTCCGGCGCTTCAAAAAACGTACCCTCCACTGAGTGTCGAAAGGTGTTCCTCGTCGCCGGACTTCGGTGTGTCTGCTCGCCTTCCATCCGCTCGTGCTCTCGGAATTCGAGCGGCTGCTGGCGGAGCATCCGCTGGCGGTCACGCCGCGGCGGCTCGAGCCCGATCTGATCGCCGACCCGGCAAAGCTCAATGTCCCGAAAGCCTCCGTTTACGTGCTGGAGAGCCATGCGCACCGGCCGACGACCGAGGCGCTCGTCGTCGGGGTGATCGGCCGCCAGCCTGCCGCCCGGGTGCTCGTGGTCGCGGAGAAGTTCGGTCAGACGGAGGCCTTTCCGCTGCTCCGGCTCGGCGCCAAGGGTCTCCTGACTTTTGCCGAGGCTTCCGAACAGCTGGCGCGGGCGGTCCTGGAGGTCGCCAGCGGCGGCTTCTGGGTGCCGCGCTCTTTGCTATCGAGCTTCGTGGACGAGACCATCAGCTCGGTCCGCAGGCCTCGGGGGCCGGTCGGCCCGGCCCGGTTGTCCCGGCGGGAGAAGGAAGTGCTCGAGGCCCTGCTCGAGAACCTTTCCAACAAGGAGATCGCGAGCAAGCTCAACATGTCCGAGCGGACTGCCAAGTTCCATGTTTCCAACCTGTTGGCCAAGTATGGCGTCCGCCGCCGTGCGGATCTCATCCTCCTGACCTACACGCAGCTCGAACGGCCCACCTAGAAGGCCCTTTGACAGGGGCCGGGGGGTCGAATAGCCTGCCCTTTCTACCCACAATAGAGATTCAGGAATGAAGAGGCCCTTCGCCGCCGCCGCGCTTGTATTCGCCGTCACAACCGGCATGGCGGGGGCGAGCCTGCCTTCGGGTTTCACCGAGACCTCGTGGAGCGGGATCACGAATCCGACCGCCATGGCGATCGCGCCCGACGGCCGGGTTTTCGTGTGTCAGCAGGGCGGGGCGATGCGGGTCATCAAGAACGGGACGCTCCTGCCGACGCCTTTCGTCTCGCTGTCGGTGGACTCGAACGGCGAGCGGGGACTTCTGGGCGTCGCTTTCGATCCCAACTTCCTCTTCACGCAGTACGTCTACGTCTACTACACGGTGCCGGGCTCGCCGCCACACAACCGGCTCTCCCGGTTCACGGCCAACGGGGACGTCGCGACCGCCGGCAGCGAGCTCATACTTCTGGAGCTCAACAACCTGTCCTCGGCGACCAACCACAACGGCGGCGCCATCCACTTTGGCGCCGATGGGAAGCTGTATGTGGCGGTCGGGGACAATGCGACGGGCTCGAACTCGCAGACGCTCAGCAATCTCCTCGGCAAAGTGCTGCGCGTCGGCGTTCCGCCGGATCCGCTGATTCCGACGGACAACCCCTTTTTCGGCACTGCCACCGGGAACAACCGCGCGATCTGGGCCCTGGGACTGCGCAACCCGTTCACGTTCAACGTGCAGCCGGTGACGGGGCGGATCTTCGTCAACGACGTCGGCGAGAACACCTGGGAGGAGATCAACGACGCCAACCCGGGGAACAACTTCGGCTGGCCGACCTGCGAGGGCGACTGCAACAACCCGAGCTACGAGGACCCGTTCTACACGTACAACCACGCGAGCGCGTGCTCCATCGCCGGCGGGGCTTTCTATAACCCGGACGTGCCGCAGTTTCCCGCGACCTACGTGGGCAAGTACTTCTTCGCCGACTACTGCGGCGACTACATCAAGTACGTCGACCCGAACTCGGGCTCGCCGAGCGCGACGACGTTCGCCACGGGTCTTTCGAGCCCGGTGGACGTGCAAACCGACTTCAACGGCTACCTCTATTACCTCAACCGGGGCGAGAACAGGGTCTATCGCGTGAGCTACACGGGCTCGAACGCCCCGACGATCACGGAGAACCCGCAGAGTCAGTTGATCTCGACGGGCCACCCGGTCACCTTCACGGTCGCCGCGTCGGGGCAGGCGCCGCTCTCCTACCAGTGGCAGCGCAACAGCGTCGACATCGGATTGGCGACGCTCTCCTCCTACACGATCGGCTCGGTCGGCGCCGGGGACGACGGAGACCAGTTCCGCTGCATCGTCTCCAACGGAGTCCTGCCGAACGCCACGAGCGCGCAGGCGACGCTGACGGTGACTTCGAACCAGCCGCCGGCGGCGACGATCTCCTCGCCGACCGCCGGCACGACGTACGGCGGAGGCGACACGATCGCCTATTCGGGCAGCGCCAGCGACCCGGAGACGGGCGCCCTCCCGGCCTCGTCCTTCACCTGGTGGGTCAACTTCCACCACGACACCCACTTCCATCCGTTCCTGCAGCCGACGAGCGGCGAGACGGGCGGCTCCATCACGATCCCGACGGTGGGCGAGACGTCCTCGGACGTCTGGTACCGGATCCACCTCCAGGTCGTCGACCCGGCCGGGCTGACCGACGAGACCTACGTGGATCTCATCCCGCGGACGACCACGATGACGCTGACGACCAATCCCAACGGCCTGCAGCTCACCCTCGACGGCCAGCCCTTCACCTCGCCGCTCGACGTGGTGGGCGTCGAGGGCATCCAGCGCACGATCGGCGCTCCGTCGCCGCAGTCGTCGGGCGGAAACACCTACAACTACGTCTCCTGGTCGGACGGCGGCCTGCAGACGCACGCCATCTCGACTCCGGCGAGCGACACCACGTACACCGCGCTCTTCACCAGCGGCCCGACGCCGACGTCGACCCGCACGAACACGCCCACCATGACGCGCACGCCGACACGGACCGCGACGCGAACGTCGACGCCGACCGCGAGTCCGACGCCGCCGTCCGGTTCGCTGCCTCCACCCTGGGCGCAGCAGGACATCGGATCGCCCGGGGTCCCCGGAAGCGGGGGCTTTGCCGCGGGGGTGTTCGCCGTCAGCGGATCGGGCTTCGACATCGAGGACACTTCGGACCAGTTCCACTACGTGTACCAGACGCTGAACGGCGACGGGACCGTCCAGGCGCGCGTCGCGACCCAGCAGAACACGGATCCCTGGGCCAAGAGCGGCGTCATGATCCGCGAGACGCTCGCCGCCAACTCGAAGCACGCCATGATGGTGACCACGCCGAGCAACGGGCTGCTGTTTCAGCGGCGGACCTCGACCGGCGGCGCCACGTCGACCACGTTCGGCGCCGCCGTCGCCGCGCCCTACTGGGTCCGGGTCGTTCGGAGCGGGTCGAGCTTCAGCGGCTACAGCTCGCCGGACGGCGTGACCTGGACGCTCGTGGGCTCGAGCACGATCACGATGTCGACGAGTGTCGTCGTGGGTCTCCCGGTGACGAGCCACAACAACTCGCTGCTCGGCACGTCGACGTTCGACAACGTGTCCGTCACCCCGACCATCACGCCGACGCCGTCCTTCACGGCGACGCGGACCAACACGCCGACCGCCTCGAACACGGCAACCCAGACCCGAACGGCCTCGGTCACGCCGTCGCGCACGAATACCCCGACGTCGACGCCGTCCCAAACGGCGACTCGGACCCCGTCGCAGACTCCGACGGGTTCGGCCACCGCCACGCGGACCGCCACCTTGACGGCCTCGGCCACGTCCACGGCCACCGCCACGCGGACCGTCACCGCGACGGCCTCGCGCACGTCCACGGCCACCGCCACGCGGACCGCCACCGCGACGGCCTCGCGCACGGCAACGGCGACTCCGTCGCGCACGCCCACGGCGACCGCGACGCAGCCGGCCGGCCTTCCGCCTCCCTGGGCGGGGCAGGACGTCGGCGCGGTGGGCCTGCCCGGCAGCGCGACCTACTCGAGCGGCGCTTTCGGCGTCCACGCTTCGGGAGCCGACATCGAGGAGAACTCGGACCAGTTCCACTACGTCTACCAGCCCCTCACCGGGGACGGAACGATCCAGGCGCGTGTCCTGTCGATCGAAGAGACGGATCCGTGGGCCAAGGGCGGCGTGATGATCCGCGAAACGCTGGCCCCCGACTCCAAGCACGCGATGGTGGCGCTGACCCCGGACAACGGGCTCGTACTCCAGTGGCGCGGCACGACGGGCGGCACGACGTCGACCACGTTCGGCCCCGCCACGGCCGCGCCCTACTGGGTCCGGGTGGTGCGCACCGGGTCGACCCTGTCGGGCTACAGCTCGCCGGACGGCGTCAACTGGACCCCCGTGGGCTCGGCCACCGTCAGCATGACCTCGGGTGTTTTCGTGGGGCTGCCCCTGACCAGCCACGACAACTCCGAGCTCTGCTCGGCCACGCTCGACAACGTCGTGTTCTCGCCCACGATCACGCCGACGCCGAGCCACACGGCGACGCGGACGTTCACGTCGACGCCGTCGCAGACCCCGACGTCGTCGCCGACGGCCAGCCGGACGCCGACGTTCACGCCGACGGTGACGGCGTCGAACACGCCGTCGGTGACTCTCAGCGTCACGGTGACGGCCAGCCAGACGCCCACTCGGACGCCGACCGTGACGAATACCGTGACCCCGGCCGCCCCGAGCGTCTCCTCGATCGCCCCGACGTCCGGCCCCGCCGCCGCCGGCACGGGTGTCTCGGTGGCCGGCTCGAGCTTCCAGCCGGGCGCGACGCTGAAGATTGGCGGCGCCAGCGCGACGGGCGTCGTAGTGGTCGGCGGGTCCCAGATCACCGGCAGCACGCCGGCGCTTTCGGCCGGGCACGCTGAACGACGTGACCGTGACCAACCCCGGCAATCTCGCGTCGACTCTGGCGAAGGGCTGGTTCGCGGACTTCGCCGACGTCCCGCAGGTCAATCCGTTCCACGGCGACATCGAGACGGTCTTCCGTGACGGGATCACCGGCGGATGCGGCGGGGGCAACTACTGCCCGACCAGTCTCGTGACGCGCGCGCAGATGGCCGTGTTTCTTCTCAAGGGGATGCACGGCGGCGGCTACGTGCCGCCGGCGTGCTCGGCCACGGTGTTCGCGGACGTGCCGTGTCCGGGCGCGCCGTTCGTCAACTGGATCAACCAGCTGGCGTCCGAGGGAATCACCAGCGGTTGCGGCGGTGGAAACTACTGTCCCGACAACCCGCTCACGCGCTCGCAGATGGCGGTCTTCCTGCTGCGCGGCGAGCACGGAAGCGCCTACGTTCCGCCGGCCTGCAGCGCGACGGTCTTCGCCGACGTACCGTGTCCCGGCGGCGCCAACGTGAACTGGATCAACCAGCTCGCGTCCGAAGGCGTCACGGCCGGCTGCGGCAACGGGAACTACTGCCCGACAGCCTCGACCCCGCGCCAGCAGATGGCGACATTCATCGTGCGGACCTTCGGACTCTCGAACCTGACGGGGCGCTCGCCCATCGTGGGACCGCAGGACCGGCGGCCGCGGGCGGGGCGGCCCTAGGGTGCGCCGCGCCACCGTCGGTGCGCTGATCCTGCTCGCCGCGGCCGCGACGTGCGCGGGCGCGACGCTGCCCGCGGGCTTCACCGAGACCTCCTGGAGCGGGATCACGAGCCCCACGGCGATGGCCGTGGCTCCGGACGGACGGCTCTTCGTGTGTCAGCAGGGCGGGGCGCTCCGGGTCATCAAGAACGGAGCGCTGCTGGCCACGCCGTTCAAGACGATCACCGTCGACCAGGACGGCGAGCGGGGCCTGCTCGGCGTGGCGTTCGACCCCAACTTCCTGCTGACGCAGTACGTCTACGTCTACTACACGGTGCCCGGCTCGCCACCGCACAACCGGCTCTCGCGCTTCACGGCCGACGGCGACGTGGCGGCCGCGGGCAGCGAGCTCCCGCTTCTGGAGCTGAATGATCTTTCCACGGCCACCAACCACAACGGGGGAGCGATCCACTTCGGAGCGGACGGGAAGCTCTACGTCGCGCGTGGGCGACAACGCGACGGGCTCGAACGCGCAGTCGTTTACGACCCTCAAGGGCAAGGTCCTGCGGGTGGGCGTGCCGCCGGACCCGCTGATTCCGCCGGACAACCCGTTCTTCGGATCGGCCACCGGGAACAACCGGGCGATCTGGGCCCTGGGCCTGCGCAACCCGTTCACCTTCGCCGTGCAGCCCGGGACGGGCCGGATCTTCGTCAACGACGTCGGCGAGAACACCTGGGAAGAGATCAACGACGCCAACGCCGGGAACAACTTCGGCTGGCCGACGTGCGAGGGCGACTGCAACAATCCGAGTTACGAGGACCCTTTCTACACGTACAACCATTCCGTCAGCTGCTCGATCGCCGGCGGAGCCTTCTACAACCCGGACGTGCCGCAGTTCCCGGCGAGCTACGTCGGGAAGTACTTCTTCGCCGACTACTGCGGCGACTACATCAAGTACGTCGACCCGACCTCCGGCTCGCCGAGCGCGACGACCTTCGCGACGCTGCCCGCGGACTCGAGCCCGGTCGACGTGCAGACCGACTTCAACGGTTACCTGTACTACATCGCGCGCGGCGAGGGAAAGGTCTACCGGGTCACCTACACCGGGAGCAACGCCCCCACGATCACGGAGAACCCGCAGAGCCAGCTCATCTCGACGGGCCATCCCGTCACCTTCGCGGTCGCCGCGTCGGGCCAGGCGCCGCTCTCGTACCAGTGGCAGCGCAACAGCGTCGACATCCCGCTGGCGACGCTCTCCTCGTACACGATCGGCTCGGTCGCCCTCGGCGACGACGGGGACCTCTTCCGCTGCATCGTCTCCAACGGAGTCCCCCCGAACGCGACGAGCGCGCCGGCGACGCTCACGGTGACGACGAACCAGCCGCCCGCGGCGACGATCACGCTGCCCACGGCCGGCACGACCTACGCCGGCGGCGACATCGTCGACTACGCGGGCACGGCGACGGATCCCGAGAACGGGGCGCTGCCCGGGTCGGCCTTCACGTGGTGGGTGACCTTCCACCACGACACGCACTTCCATCCCTTCCTGCCCCCGACGACAGGGTCGACCGGCGGCTCGATCACCATTCCGACCGTCGGCGAGACGTCGGCCGACGTCTGGTACCGGATCCACCTCCAGGTGGTCGACGCGGTGGGCCTGACCGACGAGAAGTTCGTCGACGTCATACCGCGGACGACGACGATCACGCTCGCGACGAGCCCCGACGGCCTGCAGCTCACGCTCGACGGCCAGCCTCTGACCGCGCCGCAGGCGATCGTCGGCGTCGAGGGCATCGAGCGGACGATCGGAGCGCCCTCGCCGCAGTCCTCCGGCGGCAACACGTACGTCTATTTCGCCTGGTCCGACGGCGGAGCGCAGACGCACGGCATCACGACGCCGGCGGGCGACACGACCTACACCGCGAGCTTCACGAGCGGGCCCACGCCCACTTTCACCAACACGAACACGCCTTCGAACACGCCGACTCGGACGCCCACGTTCACACCGACGCAAACGCCGACCGGGGTTCCGCCGGCGGTCTCCTCCATCGCGCCGTCCTCCGGTCCGGCCGCGGGCGGGACCGGCGTCACGGTCACGGGCTCGAACTTCCTGAACGGGGCTTCCCTCGCGATCGGCGGCGCCGCGGCGGGCTCCGTCACGGTCGTCGGCCCGACGCAGATCACGGGCACCGCGCCGGCGCTTCCCGGCGGGAACGCTCAACGACGTCCTCGTGACCAACCCCGGCGGCCTGGCGGACGCGCTCGAGCTGGCCTGGTTCGCCGACTTCTCCGACGTGTCGCAGGCGAACCTGTTCCACGACGACATCGAGACCATCTTCCGCGACGGCATCACCGGCGGCTGCGGGGCGGGCATCTACTGCCCCGCGAATCTCGTGACGCGGGCGCAGATGGCGGTCTTCGTGTTGAAGGGGGAGCACGGGGGCGCGTACCAGCCTCCCGGTCTGCGCGGCGACCGTTTTCTCGGACGTGCCCGTGCCCCGGAGGCCCGTTCGTCGACTGGGTCAACCAGCTCGCGGCCGAGGGGATCACCGGAGGCTGCGGGGGAGGCAACTACTGCCCGGCGAGCGCGCTGACCCGGGCGCAGATGGCCGTCTTTCTGCTCAAGGGGAAGCACGGGAGCGCCTACCTGCCCCCCGCCTGCTCGGCGACGGTCTTCGCCGACGTGCCGTGCCCGGGCGGTCCCATTCGTCGACTGGGTCAACCAGCTCTCGGCGGAGGGGATCACCGTCGGCTGCGGCGGCGGAAACTACTGTCCGGCGGCCGGCACGCCACGGGGCCAGATGGCGACGTTTCTGGTCCGGACGTTCGTCCCGGGGCTGTCCGCGGGTCGGCAGGCGGTCTCGACGCGGGCGGGCGCCCGGCGGCCCTGACGGCGGGTCCGAGGCCCTCCGGGCCGGCGTGTTGACACGCCCGCCCCGCTTACGTATTCTTACGCGCCCTCGAAACGGGGGCTCCGCCCGGGCCCGCCTCGGCGCGGCCTACCTTGAGAGTCTTGGAATTAGGGGTTTGCAGATGGCTTCTGGCACATCAACGGTAAAGATTGCCGACGTCCGCCACGACTGGTTCGTGGTCGACGCCACCGGGCTGGTCCTCGGCCGGCTGGCCACGCGCGTGGCGCGCATCCTCTCCGGCAAGCACCGGACGAACTACGTGCCGTACCTCGACATGGGCGACTTCGTCGTCGTGACCAACGCCGAGAAGATCAAGCTGACCGGCGCCAAGCTCGACGTGAAGGTCTATCGCCACCACACGGGCTTCCCGGGCGGACTCAAGACGGTCGCGGCGCGCGACCGGCAGGCGAAGTACCCCGAGCGGATGATCGAGGACGCCGTGCGCGGGATGCTCCCGAAGTCCAAGATGGGACGCAAGCAGTTGAAGAAGCTGAAGGTCTACCGCGGGGCGAAGCACCCGCACGAGGCGCAGCAGCCTCGGCCGTTGAAGGTCTCGGCCGCCTAGGCCGGAAGGAAGCTCGGAGGATTCTTGGCAGTCGAAATCCAACACAAGGCGACCGGACGGCGGAAGACCTCGATGGCGCGCGTCCGGCTCGTGCCCGGCACCGGCGCGATCACCGTCAACAAGCGCTCCATCGACGACTACTTCCCCAACAACGTCCTCAAGATGGTCATCAAGCAGCCGCTCCAGGCGACGGAGACGGTGGAGAAGTTCGACATCCACGTCACCGTGGCCGGCGGCGGCCCGACCGGCCAGGCCGGCGCGATCCGCCACGGCATCTCCCGCGCGCTGACGGAGTACAACCTGGAGCTGCGCAAGAAGCTCAAGAAGGAAGGCTTCCTGACGCGCGACCCCCGGATGAAGGAACGCAAGAAGTACGGACAGCGCGGAGCGCGCGCCCGGTTCCAGTTCAGCAAGCGGTAACGACGGCCGTCGCCACGGGCGACGGGCAAGGAGGTGTGATCTGGCATCTATTTCGATGAAGGAACTGCTCGAGGCTGGCGTCCACTTCGGTCACCAGACCAAGCGCTGGAACCCGAAGATGAAGAAGTTCATCTTCGGCAAGCGCAATGGGATCTACATCATCGACCTGCAGAAGACGCTCAAGCAGTTCAAGGAAGCCTCGAAGTTCGTGACCGACCTTGCCGCCGCGGGCAAGAACCTGCTGTTCGTCGGCACGAAGCGCCAGGCCCAGGACGCGATCTACGAGGAGGCCAACCGCTGCGGCATGTTCTACGTGAACACGCGGTGGCTCGGCGGCACGCTGACCAACTTCTCCACGATCCGCAAGTCGATCCATCGTCTCAAGGAGATCGAGGGCATCCTCGCGCAGGATGAGAACGAGAACCTGACGAAGAAGGAGCGCCTGCGGCTCGAGCGGGAGAAGGAGAAGCTCGAGAAGAACCTCACCGGCATCAAGGAGATGGACGAGCTCCCGGACGCGCTCTTCGTGATCGATCCCAAGCAGGAGTACATCGCGGTCAAGGAAGCCAACATCCTCGGCATCCCGGTGGTGGCGGTGGTCGACACGAACTGCGATCCGGACCTCGTCGACCACGTGATCCCGGGCAACGACGACGCCATCCGCGCCATCCGGCTCTTCACGGCGAAGGTCGCCGACGCGATCCTCGAGGGCCTGCACGCCCACAGCGAGCGCGGCGCCGAAGACGCTCCGTCCGAAGACCGGCCGCGCACGCCCGAGCTTTCGCAGACCGCCGTCGTCGCCGACGCATCGTAGATCCAGGAGGCAGGCGGCAGGAGGCAGGCGCAGGCCTGGCCTGCCGATCTGCGAGCCTCCGACGGGATCCGCAACCCGAAACGAATTAGAGGAATCATGGAAATCAACTCCAAGCTCGTCGCCGATCTGCGCACCGAGACCGGTGCCGGGATGATGGACTGCAAGAAGGCCCTGGTCGAAGCCGCCGGCAACTTCGAGGAAGCCAAGAAGATCCTCCGCAAGAAGGGCCTCGCCGCGGCCGCCTCGAAGGCGGGCCGCGCCGCTTCCGAGGGCCTCGTCGTCGCGCACGTGACGGTCAAGGGCGCCGTGCTCGTCGAGGTCAACTGCGAGACGGACTTCGTCGCCCGCACCGAGGACTTCCGCGTCTTCGCCGAGAAGCTCGCGGACCGGATCGCGGCGCACGACGACTTCGGCGACACGCGCGCGCGGTGACACGCCGGGCCTCGCGAAGCTCTCCTGGCCGGGCGGCGAGACCGTGGGCGACGCGGTCACGCAGATGGTCGCGGTCCTCAAGGAGAACATCCAGATCCGCCGCTTCGCGCGGCTGACCGCGCGGCCGGGCGAGGGCTTCGCCAGCTACATCCACGGCAACGGCAGGATCGGCGTCGTCGTCGGCCTTCCCGGCGCCGACGAGGATCTCGGCAAGGACCTCGCGATGCACATCGCCGCCTCCGACCCGCGCTTCGCCTCGCGCGGCGAGGTGTCGCCGGAGATCCTCGCGACCGAGCGCGAGATCGCGCGCGCCCAGGCCACGGCGGCCGGCAAGCCCGCCAACGTCGTCGAGCGCATCGCCGACGGCAAGGTCGAGAAGTTCTACCAGGAGGCCGTGCTCGTCGAGCAGGCCTTCGTGAAGGACCCCGAGAAGACCGTCGGCCAGGTGATCGTCGAGAAGGCCGGCAAGGGCGCCCTCGACCTGCGGTTCGTCCGGTTCAAGCTGGGCGAGGGCCTCGGCCGGGCAGAGGAAGCGGCGTAACCGTCGCCTTCGCTTGCGAGGGATCTGCGCCCTTCGGGCGCACCGGCGTCCGGCTCGCCCGGATGCGGGCTCGACCGGACGCCTGATCCCTCGCTGCGCTGCGGCTCCCGCGGCGCGGACCTCCTCCCTCCCTTCGGTCGGGAGACTATCCGCGCCGCGAACGGATGGGGGAGTGCCTCGGAAAGACCGGCAGATCGGCCTTTTCGTGGGCGTTAGGCGGCGGAGCCCGATTCGCGGATAATCGCGTCCGCATGTCCCAGACCCCCGTCTACCGCCGGATCCTCCTGAAGCTTTCGGGGGAGGCGCTGATGGGGGACCAGAAGTTCGGGATCGCGCCGGACGTCGTCGCCCGGCTCGCCGACGAGATCAAGGACGTGCACGCCCTCGGCGTCGAGACCGCGATCGTCATCGGCGGCGGCAACATCATCCGGGGCGTTTCCGCGGCGGCCCAGGGCATCGACCGCGTCGCGGGCGATCACATGGGCCTGCTCGCGACGGTGATCAACGGGCTCGCCCTCCAGGACGCGCTCGAGAAGCGCGGCGTGACGACGCGCCTGATGTCGGCGGTCGAGATCCGGCAGATCGCCGAGCCGTTCATCCGCCGCCGGGCGATGCGGCATCTCGAGAAGAACCGCGTGGTCGTCTTCGTCGGCGGAACGGGAAACCCGTTCTTCACGACCGACTCGGCGGCGGCGCTGCGCGCCAACGAGATCCACGCCGACGTCCTGCTGAAGGCGACCAAGGTGGACGGTGTCTACGACGCCGACCCGAACCGGGACGCCGGAGCGAAGTTCCTTCGGACGCTGACGTACCGGCAGGCCCTCGAGGCCGGGCTCCAGGTCATGGACGCCGCGGCGGTCGCGCTCTGCATGGACAACGGAATCCCCATCAAGGTCTTCAACCTCAAGGTCAAGGGCAACATCCAGCGCGTCGTCGTCGGTGAAGACATCGGCTCGCTGGTTTCCGCAGGGGGAGCCGAGGCATGAGGCAGGAACTGAAGGACGTCGAGAAGCACATGACCGACGCCGTCGCGGCGCTGAAGGAGCGTTTCAAGACGCTGCGCACCGGGCGGGCGCAACCTCGGGATGCTCGACGGCATTCTGGTGTCGGCGTACGGCGCCGACGTTCCGATCAACCAGGTGGCGAACCTCTCGGTTCCCGAGCCGACGATGATCCTCGCGGCGCCCGTGGGACCCGAAGATGGCGGTCGAGATCGAGCGCGCCATCCGCAAGTCCGAGCTGGGCCTGAACCCCCAGAACGACGGCAAGATCGTGCGGGTCCCCATCCCGGCGCTGACCGAGGAGCGCCGCAAGGACCTCGCCAAGACCGCGCACCACATGGCCGAGGAGGCGCGCGTCGAGGTCCGCCGGTACCGCCACGAGGGCAACGACCGGATCAAGAAGATGTTCAAGGACAAGAAGATCTCGGAGGACGACGAGCGCCGCGGCCTCGAGGAGTCCCAGAAGATCACCGACCGGAAGATCAAGGAGGTCGACGACCTCCTGAAGACCAAGGAGCAGGAGATCCTGGCCGTCTAGTGCCCGACTGCGGCATCGCGGTCGTCGGGGCTGGAGTCGTCGGTCTGGCGATTGCGGCCCGCCTCGCTCGCGACCATCCCGACCTCATCATTCTCGATCGCAATCCTCGCCACGGGATGGAGTCCTCGAGCCGCAACAGTCAGGTGATCCACGCCGGGATCTACTATCCGCCGGCCTCGCTGAAGGCCCGGCTGTGCGTCGAGGGCAACGCGCGGCTCTACGCCCTCTGCTCGGCCCACGACATCCCGCACCGTCGCGTCGGCAAGATCATCACCGCGGTCGCTGCGGAAGAGCTCTCCGTGTTGGAGACGATTTTCGAGAACGCTCGAGCCAGCGGTGTGACCCTCGAGCGGCTCTCCGAAACACAGGCCCGGTCTCTCGAGCCTCGGATGAGCACGGTCGGTGCCCTCTGGTCGGAGACGTCCGGCATCATCGACGCCCACGGTCTGATGGACTTCTTCGCGCGCTCGGCCCTTTCGTCCGGTGCGATCGTCTATTCCAACGCGGACCTGGTCGCGCTCGAGCCGGCCCCCGGCGGCTATCGATTGACGGTCCGGCGAGCCGGTGAGCTGGAGTCCTTCACGGCCGAGCGTGTCGTCAACTCGGCCGGGCTCGACGCGGACACCGTGGCGTCGATGGCGGGCATCGACGTGGACGCTGCCGGCTACCGGCTGCACTACTGCAAGGGGAGCTACTTCTCGACTTCGCCGAGGGCGGCACGCGACGTATCGCACCTCGTCTACCCGGTCCCGGCGAAGGAGAGTCTCGGAGTCCATGTCGTCCTCGACATTGGCGGCCGCCTGCGGTTCGGCCCCGATGCGGAGTACCTGGACGGACGGGAGCTCGACTACCGCGTCGATCCGGCCCGGCGGGCCGCGTTTGGCACGGCCGCCCGGCGCCTCCTGCCGGACATCCGGGACGAGGACCTGGAGCCCGACATCAGCGGAATCCGCCCGAAGCTGCAGGGCCCCGGAGAGCCCGTTCGGGACTTCGTCATTGCCGACGAGGCCCGGCGCAGCCTCCCTGGCTTCTACAGTCTCGTTGGCATCGAGTCGCCCGGCTTGACTGCGGCTCCCGCGATCGCGGAGCACGTGGCGGCCCTCGTCGAAAGCTAGAGCCCCCGACCGACGCCTCCGGGCCGTCTGAATTCAGGGTCTGGCGGCGTAGATCGTCGCGGTGGAGTCGCGGGCGACGACGACGAGGTTGGCCGCCTGCTCGAGTTCCTCGACCGACGGCAGGCGCGGCGAGTACCCGCCGGCGAGGCGCGCGGTCAGGCCGCCCCGCGACCGGAGGGTGTCGAGCGCCCGCATCAGATCGGAAGGGTAGAGCCCGTTGGGGCTTCGTCGCATCGGGAAGTACTTGACGGGGAAGCGGCGGGCCTGGATGCCCGTGACGTAGAGGAGAGCCTCCGGGTCCGTTGCGTAGACCGGTCGGCCTGCCCAGCGCGGGCCCGCCAGCTCGTGAAGGACGGAATTGGCCATCGCCCGGCTCGTGAATTCCGCGCCGTTGCGAAACAGCAGCCACCCCCGGCCCGCCGCCAGCGCGCCGGACGCTGCGATGAAGATGGCGGCGGCAGCCGCGAGAGCCCGCCGCCGTCGCCCCGGACGGTCGGGATCCGACATCGCCCGGTCGAGGAAGAGGGCGCCGAGGAGCAGCATGGCGAAGTACACCGGGAGCCAGTGACGCGTGCCGGCGGCGATGGTGGAGTCCACGGCCAGATGCACGGCGGCGATGAACGTCGCGTAGAGCGGAAGGAACAGCAGCAGCAGCCGCTCGAGCGGGCTGCGCCCCGGAGCGCCGGGTCGTCGCCCGCGCAGGGCGAGCCATCCCAGCGCGGCGATCGCGCCGGCGAGAAGCGCGATTCGGATCGAGGCCGGCGAGCGGGACGGCAGGAGCCAGGTCGAGAGCTCGTGGACGAATCGGACGGCGACGCCGGGGACCGGGGGGCGCAGGATGACCTCGCGGTTGAGGGCGCTGCCGGTGGCGCCGATGTTTCGCCCCATCCAGAGGGCGAGCGGAGCCGTGGCGAGCGCCGCGAAGGCGCCCGCCTCGAGGAGACGCGCACGCCAGGATGCCCCGCGCCTCGCGAGCAAGGCGAGGCCCGCCGCCGCGGCCAGGGGCAGCGCCGAATAGCGGGTGAGGAGCGCCAGACCGACGGCGGTCCCCGACAGTACGAGCCACCTCCAGGCCGGCTCCTCGAGAAAGCGTGCCGCGAGACAGAGCCCGAGAAATCCGAGGAAAAGCGCGAGAGGGTCCGACATGACGCGGCTGAACTGCTCGAGCAGGATCCGCGAAGTCAGCACGAGCAGCGCGGCGAAGAGGGGCGACCACTTCCAGCGGGCGTATCGGCGGACCGCGGACGCGGCCAGGACGATGGTCGCGCCGAAGAGGGTCGCGTTGAGCACGCGAGCGGCGGCCGGCCCGTCGAGGCCGAAGTTCCCGAGCGCAGTCAGCAAGAGGGGGAACAGGGGGCAGAAGAAGCTCATCGTGGGCGAGTCCGAGCCGGGATTCGCGGCGAAATCCAGGTACGCGATCGAATCCCATGAGACGACCGGTCCGTAGCCCGCGGTGGCGAGCCAGACGCCGGCCCCTCCGGCGGCGCCGAGCAGATACGCGGCAGCGGGGGATCCCCGGGTCTGTTCCGGGGCTGCGCCGCGGCCGGCGGAACGCGGGCGAGCGGGCCTCACGGCCCTAGCGTACCCCGGTGCCGGGCCCGGCTCCCCGGACGGGCCCGGGGTGTGGGATCCTCCTGCCGCGTGAGTACACCCCGAAGCATCCCGACGAACGGGAGGTCAGCGACCTCGTGAATGCCCTCCTCGTCGTCGTCGCGGCCGGCAGCGGAACGCGCCTCGGCCGCAACGAGCCGAAGGCGCTCGTCCCGCTCGCGGGACGGCCGCTGATCGCCTGGACGCTCGAATCACTCTCGCGGGCCGGCTTTGACCGGACCGTCGTGGCGGCCCCGGCCGACCGACTCGAGGACTTTCGCCGTGCGGTCGGGGACGCCGTGCAGGTCGTGGCCGGGGGCGAGACGCGCTCGGGCTCGGTTCGAGCGGGCTTCGCGGCGGTTTCGGCGGCCGAGGAGGACGTCGTCGCAGTCCACGACGCGGCGCGACCTCTCGTCACGTCCACCGAGGCGGCCGCCGTCGTTGACGCCGCCGGGCGGATCGGCGCCGCCATCGCGGCGATTCCCGTCGTCGACACGATCAAGGTCGTCGGCGACGGCCGCATCGTGCGCACGCTCGACCGCTCGCAGCTCGTCGCGGCCGCCACACCCCAGGCCTTTCGCGCGGCGATCCTGCGCCGGGCCCTCGAGTCGGGCCGCGACGCGACGGACGAAGCGGCGCTGTGCGAGGATCTCGGAATCCCGGTCGCCGTCGTCGCGATCTCGCGCCTCGGCTTCAAGATCACGACCCCGGCGGACCTGGAGCTCGCGGAGGCGGTCCTCCGCGCGCGGGCCCGGGCCTGAGGAGACGACATGGCGCCCAGAGTGGGAATCGGCTTCGACGCGCACCCCTTCGCACCCGGGCGTCCCCTGCGTCTCGGCGGCGTCGCGATCCCGCACGACGCCGGCCTCGAGGGCCACTCGGACGGCGACGCCCTGCTCCACGCCCTCACCGACGCGGTCCTCGGCGCCGCCGGGCTCGGCTCGATCGGGGATCACTTCCCGCCGAGCGACCCGGCGTGGAAGGGGGCCGACAGCGCGATCTTCCTCCGGAAGGCGATGGAGCTGGCGGGTGGGAAGGGTTTCGCGCTCGGCAACGTCGACGCCGTCGTCGTGGCGGAGGCGCCGAAGATCGCGCCCCACGTCGCGTCGATCCGGTCCCGGATCGCGGAGATTCTGGGGAGCGAGGCCTCCTTCGTCAGCGTGCGCGGCACGAGCTCGAACGGTCTCGGCTTCACGGGGCGCCGCGACGGGATCGCGGCGATGGCGGTGGTGCTCCTGACGAGCGAGCGGTGATCCTCTCCCGCCTCCACCCGATCGAGGAGGCCCTCCGGGCCCGCCCGCGCGAGATCGAGTGGGTCCTCTTCGACTCGGAGCGGCGGGACCGTCGGATCAACGAGCTCAAGCAGCTCTGCCGCAGCCTGGGCGTGGCCGTCCGCTACGGTCAGAAAGCGGCCCTCGACCGCCTCGCCGCCGGCCACCAGGGCGCCCTGGCCCGGATCGCGGTCCGCGGCTACCTCGAAGAGGAGGCGGCCCTGGCGGGGCGGCCGGGGGGCCGGTTCCTCCTGGTCCTGGACGAGGTCCAGGACCCCCACAACCTCGGGGCGACGATCCGGGTGGCCGAGGGGCTGGGGGCCGGGGTGGTCGTCCCGGAGAGGGGCTCGGCCCCGCTTTCGGAGGCCGTCGCCAGAAGCTCCGCCGGCGCTGTCGAGCGGGTTCCGATCATTCGGGCCAAGAACCTGCGCCGGTTCATCGATCATCTTAAGAATGAAGGGTTTCAGGTGATCGGTCTCGACCCGGCGGGGCAGGTGATCTACGACGTCGACCTGCGAGGCGACCTGGCCCTGGTGCTGGGTGCGGAAGGCAAGGGCATCCGGCGGCTTGTCCGGGAGGGCTGCGACGCGCTGGCGCGCCTGCCCATGGCCGGCCAGGTGGGCTCTCTGAACGTCTCGACCGCGGCCGCTGCCGCCGGTTACGAGGCCCTTCGGCAGAGGGCCGCAGAAACCCAAAAGAGGTCTTGATCGAGTGGTTTGCCGCTGCTAGACTCCGCGATTCACGCCGGTGGGGGTAGGCCTTGGTGTGTTCTTTGAATGCCGGCTGGGACTCCGTATCGCGGGTTCGCCGTACACGTCTGCGTCGTCGCCGGCGTAGCTCAACGGGTAGAGCATCCGATTTGTAATCGGAAGGTTGCGGGTTCGAGTCCCTTCGCCGGCTCCAGAGATTCCCATCGGCGGGCTGTCAGGTTTCGATTCCCGGGCACGGGCAGTTGGCCGAGTGGTTAATGGCAGCAGACTGTAAATCTGCCGCGCTTGTCGCTACGGAGGTTCGAATCCTTCACTGCCCACCATCTACGCGCGAGAGTCGCATCGCAGAACGCGGGAGTAACTCAGGGGTAGAGTCACAGCCTTCCAAGCTGTTGGTCGCGGGTTCGAATCCCGTCTCCCGCTCCATCGGAGTCGGGAAGCGGAAATCGGTCATCGAGAAGTAGAGAGACGACAGAGGCATGCCGCACACGTTCGATCACCGATTCCCGATTTCCGATTCACGGATCGGAAGCGCCCACGTAGCTCAGTCGGTAGAGCACGTCCTTGGTAAGGACGAGGTCACCAGTTCAATCCTGGTCGTGGGCTCCAGAGGTCTCGAAGGCGTAGGGGAGAGCGATGGCTAAAGAAAAATTCGACCGCAGCAAGCCGCACGTGAACATCGGGACGATTGGTCACGTGGATCACGGGAAGACGACGTTGACGGCGGCGATCACGTTGATTTTGTCGAAGAAGGGTCTGGCGACGGCGAAGGCATACGACCAGATCGACAACGCGCCGGAGGAGAAGGCGCGGGGCATCACGATCAACACGGCGCACGTGGAGTATTCGACGGACAAGCGTCACTACGCGCACGTGGACTGCCCGGGCCACGCGGACTACGTGAAGAACATGATCACGGGCGCCGCACAGATGGACGGGGCGATTCTGGTGGTGTCGGCGGCGGACGGGCCGATGCCGCAGACGCGGGAGCACATCCTGCTGGCGCGTCAGGTGGGCGTGCCGTACGTGGTGGTGTTTTTGAACAAGACGGACATGGTGGACGACCCGGAGCTGCTCGAGCTGGTGGAGCTGGAGGTCCGGGAGCTGTTGACCTCGTACGGGTTCCCCGGGGACAAGACGCCGATCGTGAAGGGGTCGGCGCTGAAGGCTGGGGCGTCGGCGGACCCGAACTCGGACGATGCCAAGTGCATCATGGAGCTGATGGACGCGGTGGACGCGTACATTCCGGTACCGGAGCGTGCGATCGACAAGGATTTCCTGATGCCGATCGAGGACGTGTTCTCGATTTCGGGCCGCGGGACGGTGGTGACCGGGCGTGTCGAGCGCGGGATCGTGAAGGTGGGCGAGGAAGTGGAGATCGTGGGGATCCGCCCGACGCAGAAGAAGGTCGTGACGGGTGTCGAGATGTTCCGCAAGCTGCTCGATCAGGGGCAGGCGGGAGACAACGTGGGTCTGCTCCTGCGCGGGACCGAGCGCAAGGACGTGGAGCGCGGCCAGGTGTGCGCCAAGCCGGGATCGATCACGCCGCACCTGAAGTTCACGGCGCAGGCGTACATCCTGACGAAGGAAGAGGGCGGGCGGCACACGCCGTTTTTCAACGGGTACCGGCCGCAGTTCTTCTTCCGGACGACCGACGTGACGGGCACGGCGCAGTTGCCCAAGGGTGTGGAGATGGTGATGCCGGGGGACAACGTGAACCTGGAGATCAACCTGATCACGCCGATCGCCATGGAGAAGGGCCTGCGCTTCGCCATCCGCGAGGGCGGCCGCACGGTGGGCGCCGGAACGATCGTCGAGATCCTGGAGTAACCGATGCAAGAGAACATCAGCCTCGCCTGCTCCGAGTGCAAGCGGCGCAACTACACGACGACGAAGAACAAGAAGACCAACACCGAGAAGCTGGAACTCTCCAAGTACTGCCGCTTTTGCCGCAAGCACACGGCACACAAAGAGGGGAAGGTTTAGCCGAAGTGAAGATTCGAGCCATGGGCGGGTGGGGAGCGGCCGCTTGCTCTCGTCCGCCCGCGTCGAGCGGGCGCCAAGAGGAAGGGAAGGTCTAGGAACGGAATCGATAGGGGTGTAGCTCTAATTGGTAGAGCGGCGGTCTCCAAAACCGTAGGTTGGGGGTTCGAATCCCTCCACCCCTGCCATAGACAGTAAGCAGTAAGCAGGTACGAACAACACATGACGCCGATCAAAGAATGGTGGCCCACGACGCGGGATTTTTTCCGCGACGTGTGGTCGGAAACGAAGAAGGTCAGCTGGCCGGCCCAGAGCGAAGTCGTGGGAACGACGGTCGTCGTGATCGTCGCCTGCTTCATCTTCGGCTTCTACCTGTTCCTGGTCGACAGCGGGCTCTCCTGGGTCGTCGACAAGATCTTCCGCGCCGCGGGGGTGGTCGGATGATCACCGAGACGAAGGCGAAGAGCTGGTACATCGTCCACACCTACTCGGGCTTCGAGGAGCGCGTGCGGCAGAACCTCCGGCAGCGCATCGAGGCGATGGGCATGCAGGAGAAGTTCGGCGACATCCGCATCCCGACCGAGACGCTCGTCGAGATGAAGGGAGGAAAGCGCCGCGAGATCCAGCGCAAGTTCTTCCCCGGCTACATCATCGTCGAGATGGAGATGTCCGACGACGCGTGGCACCTCGTGAAGAACACGCCCAAGGTCACCGGCTTCGTCGGCTCGGGCAAGGAGCCCACGCCGCTGACGGCGGAGGAGGTCGAGCAGATCCTCCACCGCGTCACCTCCACCAAGGAAAAGCCGAAGCCGAAGCACACCTTCGAGAAGGGCGAGCACGTCCGGATCACGGACGGGCCGTTCACGAACTTCACCGGCATCGTCGAGGAGATCAACCTCGATCGCTCGACGCTGAAGGTCATGGTCACGATCTTCGGGCGCTCGACTCCGGTGGAGCTCGAGTTCCTGCAGGTCCAGAAGCTGTAAGCGAGGAAGGGCAATGGCCAAGAAGATCACCGGTTACGTCAAGCTCCAGATCCCGGCGGCGGAGGCGACTCCCGCGCCGCCGGTCGGCCCCGCTCTCGGCCAGCAGGGCGTCAACATCATGGACTTCTGCAAGAACTTCAACGCGAAAACGGCCTCGCAGAAGGGCCTGATCATCCCGGTCGTGATCACGGTGTACGCCGACCGCTCCTACAGCTTCATCACGAAGACCCCGCCGGCGGCGATCCTGCTCCTGAAGGCGGCCGGCGTTCCGAAGGGATCGGGCACGCCGAACAAGGAGAAGGTCGGCAAGGTCACGAAACAGCAGGTCGAAGAGATCGCGAAAACCAAGATGCCGGACCTGAACGCGGCGGACCTGCCGGCGGCGATCCGCGTCGTCGAGGGGACCGCGCGGTCGATGGGCATCGAGGTCGTTTAGTCATTCGAGTCACGGACTCCCGGTTTCCGGGACAAAGTCGGAGATCGAGCCACGACTCGATCGTTTGCACGACGAAGGAGGACGATGCCCAAGAGCGGTAAGAAGTTCCTGGCGGCCAGGGCCAAGGTGGAGAGCCGTCCCTACCCCCTGCCGGAGGCGGTCAAGCTCGTGCGCGACGTGCGCTACGCGAAGTTCGACGAGTCCGTCGACGTCGCGATGCTGCTCGGCGTCGACCCGAAGCATGCCGACCAGATGGTGCGGGGCACGGTCGTGCTGCCCCACGGCACGGGCAAGTCGAAGCGCGTCGCGGTCATCGCGGGCGGCGACAAGGCCCGGGAGGCCCAGGAAGCCGGCGCCGACCACGTCGGGGCCGAGGACCTGGTGGAGAAGATCACGGGCGGGTTCCTCGACTTCGAGGCGCTCGTCGCGACGCCGGACATGATGCGCCTGGTCGGCAAGCTCGGAAAGGTGCTCGGGCCGAAGGGCCTGATGCCCAATCCGAAGGCCGGCACGGTGACCATGGACGTCGGGAAGGCCGTCAAGGAGATCAAGGGCGGCAAGATCGAGTTTCGCGTCGACAAGACGTCGATCATCCACGCCCCGATCGGCAAGATCTCGTTCGACGAGAAGAAGCTCGAAGAGAACGCTTCGGCATTCATCAAGGCCGTGCTCAAGGCGAAGCCCGCCGCGGCCAAGGGCAAGTACTTCCGGACCGTCTCCGTCTCTTCGACGATGGGGCCCGGGGTCGAGATCGACACCACGTCGATCGAGGCCGTGTAGGGCGAGCGAGGACACACGATGAACCGCACGGAAAAAACGGAAGCCGTCGAAGCGCTCGACCCAGGGGCTGGCGCAGTCTTCGAACGCGATCCTCTTCGCATTCGCGGGGCTCAAGGTGCCCGAGGTGACGGAGCTGCGCCGCCAGGTCCGCGGGACCCAGTCGACGTACCTCGTCGTCAAGAACACCCTCGCCCTGCGGGCGACCAAGGGAACGGCCCTCGAGGCCGTCGCGGAGCACTTCACGGGCGCGACCGGGGTCGCCTTCAACCGCGGCAACGCGATCCCGCTGGCCAAGGTGCTGACGACCTTCGCCAAGGCGAACCCCAACCTGGTCTTCAAGGCGGCCGTGATCGACGGGCGGGCCGTCCCCGCCGCGGAGATCAAGACGCTCGCCGAGCTGCCGAGCCGCGAGGAGCTCGTCTCGAAGCTGCTCTTCGTCATGCAGTCGCCGATGCGGCGCCTGGTGACGGTGTTGAACGGGCCGATCCGCAACCTCGCGGGCGTGATGAGTCAGATCGCGGAACAGAAGTCGAAATCCGGGCCGGCGAACGAAAGCGCCGCGCCTGCCAACTAGTTTTGTAAGAAAAGAGGAGAGGAACAGATCATGGCGATGACCGCAGAAAACTTCGTGAAGGAAATCGAGGGCATGACCGTCCTCGAGCTCAACACAATCGTCAAGGCGCTCGAGGAGAAGTTCGGCGTCTCGGCGGCGGCGATGGCGATGCCCGTGGCGGCGGCGGCCGGCGCGGCGGCGGCTCCGGCCGAGGAAGAGAAGACCGAGTTCACGGTGACCCTGGCCGCGGCCGGCGACAAGATCAAGACGATCAAGGTCGTCCGCGAGGTCACGAGCCTCGGCCTCAAGGAGGCCAAGGACCTCGTCGACGCCGCCCCGGGGGTGCTGAAGGAAGGCGTCTCCAAGGACGAGGCCGCCGCGATCAAGAAGAAGTTCGAGGAAGTCGGCGCCAAGGTGGAGATCAAGTAGTCATTCGGTCTTCCTGGAATACCTCTTTGTTGACCCTGGTGGGCGCCCCTTCGGGGGCGACCCGCCTCGCCCTTTTTGCGCCGGTTTCCCCGGCGGGGAGTCTGTCTGAATGACTGAAGTGGCTGTGCCGGTGGAGCGGAAGAACTTCTCGAAGATCCGCTCGTTCATGGATCTTCCGAACCTGATCGACGTCCAGCGCCGGTCCTACGAGCGTTTCCTGCAGATGAACCTGCTCCCCGAGGAGCGGGACCAGTCGGGCCTCCAGGCCGTGTTCACGAGCGTTTTCCCGTTCGCGGACTTCCGCGGCGCCTGCGAGCTGCAGTTCGTCAAGTACGCGATCGGCAACTGGGAGTGCAAGTGCGGGAGGCTCAAGGGCCTCGAGCACCTGCGCATGGACTGCCGCTCCTGCGGCGCCCGGATCGTGACGGCGCACCCGCACGAGGAGGTCGTCTCCTGCGACAAGTGCGGCGCCCAGAACCCGAACAAGGTCACCCTCTGCGACGTCTGCGGCAACCCGGTCGACCTGCAGATGAAGTACTCCGTGGCCGAGTGCCAGGAGCGGGGCATGACCTATTCGGTCCCGCTCAAGGTGACCTTCCGCCTCTTCGTCTACGACAAGGACCCGGAGACGGGCGTCAAGACGATGCGGGACGCGAAGGAAGAGGAAGTCTTCTTCGGGGACATCCCGCTGATGACCGAGCACGGCACGTTCGTGATCAACGGCACCGAGCGCGTCATCGTCTCCCAGCTCCACCGGTCCCCGGGCGTCTTCTTCACGAAGGAGTCGGCGCACGGCTACCTCGCCAAGATCATCCCGTACCGCGGCTCCTGGGTGGAGTTCGAGTACGACCAGAAGGCCGTCCTCTTCGTGCGGATCGACCGGAAGCGCAAGTTCCCGGCGACGATCTTCCTCCGGGCCCTGGGCCTGGAGACCGACGAGGCGATCCTGCGCCAGTTCTACACCGCGGTGCCGGCCCGCTTCGAGCGGGGCCGCGCGCACCTGACGATCGGCAAGACCGTCCTCCGGGCCGAGGAGATGCGCGACCGGTACGCCCGCGTCAAGCGCGAGACCAAGCTGGTGTTCGCGGGCATCAAGCTCTCGCTCGACGACCAGAAGGAGATCGCGAAGAAGGGCTCGCTCGAGCGCTCGGTCGACGAGTCGGCCGTCGAGAAGGCCTGCTTCCTCGCCGACGTCGTGGACCTCTCGACGGGCGAGGTGCTCTTCGAGGCCGGACAGGAGCTCGGCGCGGGCGCGGTCGAGGCCCTCAAGGAGCGCGGCATCAAGGAAGTCGAGATCTTCTTCCCCGACTGGGATCTCCACTCGGACGTCCTCGTCAACACGATCCGCAAGGACACCCACAAGACGAAGAACGAGGCGATCCTCGAGATCTACCGGCGCCTGCGCCCCGGCGACCCGCCGACCTACGAGTCGGCCAAGAACCTCTTCGAGGGCATGTTCTTCGACGCGAAGAAGTACGACTTCTCGCGCGTGGGCCGCTTCAAGTTCAACATCAAGCTCGAGGCCGACTCGTCCGAGGACACGCGGACGCTGACGCCGGCGGACATTTATCGGGTGGTCGGGTACCTGCTGCGCCTGAAGCGCGACGTGGGCCGCACGGACGACATCGACAACCTGGGCAACCGCCGCGTCCGCTCCGTCGGCGAGCTGCTCGAGAACCAGTTCCGCATCGGCCTCGTCCGGATGGAGCGCGCGATCAAGGAGAAGATGTCCGTCCACCAGGACATCGACTCGGCGATGCCGCACGACCTCATCAACTCGAAGCCCGTCATCGCCTCGATCAAGGAGTTCTTCGGGTCCTCGCAGCTGTCGCAGTTCATGGACCAGACGAACCCGCTCTCCGAGGTCACGCACAAGCGGCGTCTCTCGGCCCTCGGGCCGGGCGGCCTGTCGCGCGAGCGCGCCGGCTTCGAGGTCCGCGACGTGCACCCGACGCACTACGGCCGCGTTTGCCCGATCGAGACGCCCGAAGGCCCGAACATCGGACTGATCTCGTCGCTCTCGTGCTACGCGCGGATCAACGACTTCGGCTTCATCGAGACCCCGTACAAGAAGGTCGAGAAGGGCCGCGTCATCGACCACTTCCAGGTGACGTCGGTCGGCGACACCTCCTTCAAGCTCGGACAGATCGTCGAAAGGAAGGAGCTGGATGAGGAGAACGAGCGCGTCCGGAAGAACCACAAGCGCTCGGCCGACTCGCTGCCCTACGCCTTCTACCTCTCGGCCTGGGAGGAGGAGAACTTCACGATCGCGCAGGCCAACGCCGAGACGGACGCCTCCGGCCGGATCAAGGAGGACCGGGTCATCGCCCGCTTCAACGGCGAGTTCATCACGAGCGACCGCGACAGGGTCGACTACAAGGACATCTCGCCCAAGCAGCTCGTCTCGGTCGCGACGGCGCTCATCCCGTTCCTCGAGCACGACGACGCCAACCGGGCGCTCATGGGCTCGAACATGCAGCGCCAGGCCGTGCCCCTCCTGAAGGTCGAGTCGCCGCTCGTCGGCACGGGTCTCGAGGCCACCGTGGCCCGGGACTCCGGCGCCGTCGTCCTCGCCAAGCGCGGGGGCATCGTCGACCAGGTCGACTCGGAGCGCATCATCGTGCGCGTCGAGGGCGGGCCGGCCGAGTCCGGCGGCGCCGCCCGGGAGTTCGGCGCGGACATCTACCCGCTGACGAAGTTCCGGCGCTCCAACCAGAACACCTGCATCAACCAGAAGCCGATCGTCCAGGAGGGCGCCCGGGTCGAGCGCGGCGAGGTCCTCGCCGACGGCCCGTGCACTTCGCAGGGCGAGCTCGCCCTCGGCCGCAACGTGCTCGTCGCGTTCATGCCCTGGCGCGGCTACAACTACGAGGACGCGATCCTGGTCTCGGAGCGTCTCGTGAAGGACGACTTCTTCACGTCCATCCACATCCAGGAGTTCGACATCGAGGCCCGCGACACCAAGCTCGGCCCCGAGGAGATCACCCGCGACATCCCGAACGTCTCGGAGAACGCTCTGCGCGACCTCGACGAATCGGGCATCATCCGCATCGGCGCGACGGTCAAGCCGGGGGACATCCTCGTCGGCAAGGTCACGCCCAAGGGCGAGACCCAGCTGACGCCGGAAGAGAAGCTCCTGCGCGCGATCTTCGGCGAGAAGGCGGGCGACGTGCGCGACGCCTCCCTCAAGTGCCCGCCGGGCATCGAGGGCACGGTCGTCGACGTCAAGATCTTCTCCCGCAAGGGCATCGACAAGGACCTCCGGGCGCTCTCGATCGAGCAGGACCAGATCGCGAAGATCGAGAAGAACTCGAAGGACGAGATCCGGATCATCCGGGAAGAGGCCAACAAGAAGGTCCGCGACCTTCTCGTCAACCGGGCGGCCGCCGAGGACGTTCTCGACCGCGACGGCAGCGAGATCGTCAAGAAGGGCGGCAAGTTCACCGCGGAGTCGGTGGCCCGCCTCACGCCGCAGCAGTTGAAGCGCCTGAAGCTGAAAGACGAGGAGATCGCCGACGAGATCACGATCATCCTCCGCCGCCAGGACTCGCAGATCGAGGTCCTGAACCGCGTCAACGCGGAGCGGATCGAGCTTCTGCAGAAGGGCGACGAGCTGCCGCCGGGCGTCATCAAGATGGTGAAGGCCTACGTCGCCATGAAGCGCAAGCTTTCGGTCGGCGACAAGATGGCCGGGCGCCACGGCAACAAGGGCGTCATCTCCCGGATCCTGGCGGAAGCGGACATGCCGTACCTGCCGGACGGGACGCCGATCGAGATCGTCCTGAATCCGTTGGGCGTGCCCTCGCGCATGAACGTCGGGCAGATCCTCGAGACGCACCTCGGCTGGGCCGCGCACGTGCTCAACATGACCATGGCGACGCCGGTCTTCGACGGCGCGACCGAAGGGGAGATCAAGAAGCTCCTGAAGGACGCCAACCTTCCGAGCTCCGGCAAGACGACCCTCTACGACGGCATGACGGGCGAGCCGTTCGAGCAGCAGGTCACCGTCGGGTACATCTACATGCTGAAGCTGTCGCACCTGGTCGACGACAAGATCCACGCGCGCTCGATCGGTCCGTACTCGCTCATCACGCAGCAGCCCCTGGGCGGCAAGGCCCAGTTCGGCGGCCAGCGGTTCGGCGAGATGGAGGTCTGGGCGCTCGAGGCCTACGGCGCCTCGTACACGCTCCAGGAGCTCCTGACGGTCAAGTCCGACGACGTCGAAGGCCGCTCGCAGGCCTACGAGGCGATCGTGAAGGGCGAGGTCCCGGCCGAGCCGGGCCTTCCGGAGTCCTTCAACGTTCTCGTCCGCGAGCTCCAGTCCCTGTGCCTCGACGTGGAGCTGATCAAGCGATGACGAACCCCATGTCCCGAACTCCCGTCCGGCCGCGTCCAGCGGCCGCCAAGAGGAGCAAGTAGTGGAAACACTCGCTTTTGCCAACAGACCGACGACGTTGAAGGACTTCAACGCGATCAAGATCTCTCTGGCGTCGCCCGAGAAGATCCGCTCGTGGTCCTTCGGCGAAGTCACGAAGCCCGAGACCATCAACTACCGCACCTTCAAGCCGGAACGGGACGGGCTCTTCTGCGCGAAGATCTTCGGCCCGATCACCGACTGGGAGTGCCTCTGCGGCAAGTACAAGCGGATGAAGCACCGCGGCGTCGTCTGCGACAAGTGCGGCGTCGAGGTGACGAAGTCCAAGGTCCGCCGCGAGCGGATGGGCCACATCGAGCTGGCCTCGCCGGTCTCGCACGTGTGGTTCTTCAAGGGGCTCCCGTCGCGCATCGGGCACCTGCTCGACATCTCGCTGCGCGACCTCGAGCGGATCCTCTACTTCGAGTCCTACGTCGTCATCGATCCCGGTGAGACGGACCTGAAGGAGAAGGAGCTGCTCTCCGAGGAGCGCTACCGGCAGCTGCGGACGGAGCTCGGCGACGTGTTCGTCGCCCGGATGGGCGCCGGCGCGATCAAGGAGCTCCTCGAGCGGGTCGACGTCGACATGCTGTCGGAAGAGCTCCGCATGATCATGAAGACGGAGACCTCGCAGATCAAGCGCCAGAAGGCCGCCAAGCGCCTGAAGGTGTGCGACGCCTTCCGCCGCTCGGGCCACCGGCCCAACTGGATGATCCTCGACGTGATCCCGGTCATTCCGCCGGAGCTGCGGCCCCTCGTGCCCCTGGACGGCGGCCGCTTCGCGACGTCCGACCTGAACGATCTCTATCGCCGCGTCATCAACCGGAACAACCGGCTCAAGAAGCTGCTCGAGCTGCGCGCCCCCGAGGTCATCGTCCGCAACGAGAAGCGCATGCTGCAGGAGGCGGTCGACGCCCTCTTCGACAACGGCCGCCGCGGCCGGGTCCTCAAGGGCTCGAACAACCGTCCGCTCAAGTCGCTCTCCGACACGCTCAAGGGCAAGCAGGGCCGCTTCCGCCAGAACCTCCTCGGCAAGCGCGTCGACTACTCCGGCCGTTCGGTCGTCGTCGTCGGGCCGGAGCTGAAGCTCCACCAGGCGGGCCTGCCCAAGAAGATGGCCGTCGAGCTCTTCAAGCCGTTCATCTACAACCGGCTCGAGAAGAAGGGCCTCGCCTCGACGATCAAGGCCGCCAAGGAGCTCGTCGAGTCCGGCGTGACCGAGGTGTGGGACGCGCTCGAGGAAGTCATCCGCGACCACGCAGTGCTCCTGAACCGCGCGCCCACGCTGCACCGCCTCGGCATCCAGGCGTTCCAGCCCGTCCTCGTCGAGGGCAAGGCCATCAAGATCCACCCGCTCGTCTGCCCGGCGTTCAACGCCGACTTCGACGGCGACCAGATGGCCGTGCACGTGCCGCTGTCGCCCAAGGCCCAGGTCGAGGCGGAGCTGCTCATGCTCTCCTCGAACAACATTCTCTCGCCGGCCTCGGGCCGGCCGCTCGCCGTGCCGTCGCAGGACCTGGTCCTCGGGATCTACTACCTGACGAAGTCGCGCGCGAACACCAAGGGCGAGGGCCGCATCTTCTCCGACTTCGACGAGGTCGTCCTGGCCTACGAGCAGGGCGACGTCACGACCCACACGCCGATCCGTGTCCGCTACTCAGGCAAGTACATGGACCTGACGACCCAGTACAACGATCAGGACATCTCCCACGCCGAGGTCCAGGACATCGAGCGGACGCTGATCGACACCACGGTCGGCCGCGTGCTCTTCAACCAGGCGCTTCCCGAGATCGTCCCGTTCATCAACGGGAACCTCAAGAAGCGGGGACTCACGGACTTCGTCAGCTACGTGTACCTGACCTTCGGCGACGTCATGACCGTGAAGATGCTCGACGACCTGAAGGACCTGGGCTTCGCGGCCGCGACCCGGGCGGGCATCTCGATCGGCGTCGACGACATGGTCATCCCCGCCAAGAAGGAAGACTTCCTGGCGGCCGCGCGCAAGGAGGTCCTCGAGGTCGAGGGCCAGCGCAACTCGGGCGTCATCACCGCCGGTGAGCGCCACAACAAGATCATCGACATCTGGCATCGGACGACGGAGTCCATCTCGGACGAGATGTTCCGGGAGATGAAGAAGTCCGACCAGGTCGGCTCCGAGTTCAACCCGATCTACATCATGGCGGACTCCGGCGCCCGCGGCTCCAAGGAGCAGGTCCGGCAGCTCGCCGGCATGCGCGGACTGATGTCCAAGCCCTCGGGCGAGGTCATCGAGACGCCGATCACGGCCAACTTCCGCGAAGGCCTGTCGGTGCTGCAGTACTTCATCTCGACCCACGGCGCCCGCAAGGGACTGGCCGACACGGCGCTGAAGACGGCCGACTCCGGCTACCTCACGCGCCGGCTCGTCGACGTGGCCCAGGACGTCATCGTCCTCCTCGAGGACTGCGGGACCTCCGACGGCATCACGGTCTCGGCGATCATGGAAGGCGGCGACACGCTCGAGCCGCTCCGCGACCGCATCGTCGGCCGCGTCTGCCAGGAGGACATCCTCGACCCGCTCTCGGAAGAGAAGATCATCGGGATCGGCGACGAGATCACGGAAGAGCTCGCCTCCCGCGTGCAGGAGGCCGGCATCGAGCGCGTCAAGATCCGCTCGGTGCTGACCTGCGAGACCAAGCGCGGCGTCTGCCGCCTCTGCTACGGCCGCATGCTCGCCACGGGCAAGATGGTCGAGATCGGCGAGGCCGTCGGCGTCATCGCGGCGCAGTCGATCGGCGAGCCCGGCACGCAGCTGACGATGCGGACGTTCCACTACGGCGGAACCGCCTCGCGCGTCACCGAGCAGTCCAAGCACGCGGCGAAGAACCCGGGCACCGTCCGGTTCCTCTCGATCGCGACCGTCGAGCGCAAGGACGGCAACCTCGTCACCGTCAACCGCAACGGCAAGATCACGATCGTGGACAACAAGGGGCGCGAGAAGGAGCGCTACTCGGTGGTCTACGGCTCGACGATCAAGGTCACGGAAGGGCAGGAGGTCGTCCCCGGCCAGGAGCTCGTCGAGTGGGATCCGTTCACCTCGGCGATCCTGACGGAGGTCGGCGGCAACGTGGAGTTCCGGGACATCGTGGAGAACGAGAACCTCCGCGAGGAGACCGACCGCGTCACCGGCCTCGCGCAGAACATCATCGTCGAGACGGTGGGCGCCGAGAAGCGCTCGCCGCAGGTCATCATCAAGGGCCGGTCCGGCGAGCGGAAGTACCTCCTGCCGATCGGCTCGCACCTCATGGTCACCGACAAGCAGGAGGTCCACCCGGGCGACGTCCTGGCGAAGATCCCGCGCGAGACGACCAAGACCAAGGACATCACCGGCGGTCTGCCGCGCATCGTCGAGCTCTTCGAGGCCCGGCGGCCCAAGGACGCGGCGGTCATCACCGAGATCGACGGCTCGGTCTCGCACGGCCCGATCGCCAAGGGCATGCGGAAGGTCATCATCACCGGCGACGACGGGGACGCGCGCGAGTACCTGATCCCGCGCTACACGCACGTCAACGTGCAGGAAGGCGAGCGCGTCCGGGCGGGCGATCCGCTCATCGACGGCCCGATCAACCCGCACGACGTGCTGGCGATCCTGGGCGAGAAGGAGCTGCAGCGCTACCTGGTGGACAAGATCCAGGAGGTCTACCGCTCGCAGAACGTCGCCATCAACGACAAGCACATCGAGGTCATCGTCCGGCAGATGATGCGCAGCGTGAAGGTCGAGGACGTCGGCGACACGGATTTCCTGATCGACGAGCAGGTCGACCGCTTCCGGTTCGAGGACGAGAACGAGCGGGTGCTCGCGGCCGAGGGCCAGCCCGCCAACGCGCGGCCGATGCTGCTCGGCATCACGAAGGCCTCGCTCTCGACGGACTCGTTCATCTCGGCGGCGTCGTTCCAGGAGACGACCCGCGTGCTGACCGAGGCCTCGATCTCGGGCAAGGTCGACATCCTGCGCGGCCTCAAGGAGAACGTCATCGTCGGCCGCCTCATCCCGGCCGGCACCGGCATGGAGTACTACCGCAACGTCGTTCTCGAGCGGGAGGAGATCCCGCAGGTCGAGGAGCCGGCGCTCGAAGACTTCCTGGTCGATCCGGCGGAGGAGCTGGCGCTGGCCGAGGCGGACGCCGAGGTCGACGCGAGCGACGAAGAGTAGAGCAGAGCGTTTCGGCGTTTCGAAGCGAACGGGGCCCCCGCGGGCCCCGTTTCGTTTTCCGGGAGGAGGGCGGAGTGCGGTCGTGAATTAAGTACCGGCTCTACAGCGAAATAGAGCCGCGCGGCCGCCGCCGTTCGCATATACTCCGCCTCCCCGGTGTGGACGGTCGGGCCGGGGGGCGCGGGGCGACGGGGTCCGGATGCGGGGAAGTCGCTCAGGGGCAGGGGTTTTCGCTTGACACACCCCCCTCCGGCGCGTACGATTCGCGGGTTTTTCCTCTGGACTCGGGAGGGCCGGTGGGCCTGTCTTCCCGACCCGAAGTAAAGCGTTTTACGGTCGATCTCGGGTCCTTCCACGGCTCCGGGGGACTCGGGGAGATCAGGAGAGTCGATGCCGACAATTTCTCAACTCGTCCGCAAAGGCCGCGAACGGCTCGCGGTGAAGACCGCTTCGCCGGCGCTCCAGCGCTCGCCGCAGCGCCGCGGCGTCTGCACGCGCGTCTACACGACGACCCCGAAGAAGCCGAACTCGGCGCTGCGCAAGGTCGCGCGCGTGCGCCTGACCAACGGGATCGAAGTCACGACCTACATCCCGGGCGTCGGCCACAACCTGCAGGAGCACTCGATCGTCATGATCCGGGGCGGCCGCGTCAAGGACCTCCCCGGCGTCCGCTATCACGTCATTCGCGGAACGCTCGATGCGGTCGGCGTGGCCAACCGCAAGCAGGGGCGCTCCAAGTACGGCGCCAAGCGCCCCAAGGCCTAGGGTAAGAGGAAGACACGATGCCGAGACGCCGAGTCGTTGCCAAGCGCGAGATCCTCCCGGACCCGCTCTACAACTCCCAGCTCGTCACGAAGTTCATCAACTCCGTGATGTCGCAGGGCAAGAAGTCGACCGCCGAGGGGATCCTCTACGGCGCGCTGAACAAGGTCGCCGAGAAGACCCAGGACGATCCGATGAAGGCCTTCAAGAAGGCGATCGAGAACGTCAAGCCGGCGCTCGAGGTCAAGTCGCGCCGCGTCGGCGGCTCGACCTACCAGGTCCCCGTCGAGGTGCGGCCGAACCGCCGGACGTCGCTCGCGATCCGCTGGATCATCGAGTACGCCAGCGCCCGCGGCGAGAAGACGATGACGCGAGAAGCTCGCGGCCGAGTTCCTGGACGCGGCCAACCTGCGCGGCGGGGCGGTGAAGAAGAAGGACGACACGCACAAGATGGCCGAGGCCAACAAGGCCTTCGCCCACTATCGCTGGTAACGCCGAAACCGAACGACCGAACCCTTCAGCACAAAGACCATGCCGCGCTCACACTCTCTCAAGGACACCCGCAACATCGGGATCATGGCGCACATCGACGCCGGCAAGACGACGACGACCGAGCGCATCCTCTTCTACACGGGCGTCAACTACAAGCTGGGCGAGGTCCACGAGGGCACGGCCACGATGGACTGGATGGTCCAGGAGCAGGAGCGCGGCATCACGATCACGTCGGCCGCGACGACCTGCTTCTGGAACGACAAGCGCATCAACATCATCGACACGCCCGGCCACGTCGACTTCACGGCCGAGGTGGAGCGGTCGCTGCGCGTCCTCGACGGCGCCGTCGCCGTGTTCGACGCGGTCGCGGGCGTCGAGCCCCAGTCGGAGACGGTGTGGCGCCAGGCCAACCGCTACGGCGTTCCGCGCATCGCGTTCGTCAACAAGATGGACCGCGTCGGCGCGAACTTCCCGCGCTGCGTCGAGATGATGAAGACGAAGCTGAACGCCAAGCCGGCCCCGATCCAGGTCCCCTGGGGCACCGAGGCGGACCACAAGGGCATCATCGACCTCGTCGTCGATGAAGGCGATCGAGTTCCACGACGACGAGCACGGCTCCAAGTTCGACATCGTCGACATCCCGGCCGACATGCAGGCCGAGGCCGAAAAGTACCGCGAGATGCTGATCGAGACGGTCGCCGAGACCGACGACGCGCTCCTCGAGAAGTACCTCCACGGCGGCAAGGTCGAGGCCGACGAGATCAAGGCGGCCCTGCGGCGCGCCACGGTCTCCGGCCACGTGCAGCCGGTCATCTGCGGCTCGGCCTTCAAGAACAAGGGCGTCCAGCAGCTGCTCGACGCGGTCGTCGACTACCTCCCGTCGCCCCTCGACGTGCCGCGCGATCAAGGGGCACGACGACGTCGGCGCCGAGCTCGAGCGCCCGGCCTCCGACGAAGCGCCGTTCTCGGCCCTGATCTTCAAGATCATGACCGACCCGTTCGTCGGCCAGCTGGCCTTCTTCCGCGTCTACTCGGGCCACCTCGACGCCGGGTCCGCGGTCTACAACTCGACCAAGGACGGGCGCGAGCGGATCGGCCGCATCCTGAAGATGCACGCCAACAAGCGCGAGGAGATCAAGGAGGTCTACGCCGGCGACATCGCCGCGGCCGTGGGCCTCAAGAACGTCCAGACGGGCGACACGATCTGCGACGAGGACAACCCGGTCATCCTCGAGGCGATGAACTTCCCGGAGCCCGTCATCGCGGTCGCGATCGAGCCCAAGACCAAGGCCGACCAGGAAAAGATGGGCATGGCGCTCGCCAAGCTCATGCAGGAAGACCCGACCTTCAAGGTCCACACGGACAAGGAGACGGGGCAGACCATCATCCGCGGCATGGGCGAGCTGCACCTGGAGATCATCACCGACCGCATGGTGCGCGAGTTCAACGTCGGCGCCAACATCGGCAAGCCGCAGGTCGCCTACCGCGAGGCGATCACGAAGGAAGCCCAGGGCCATGGCCGGTTCATCCGCCAGTCGGGCGGCCGCGGCCAGTACGGGGAGTGCAAGATCCGCATCAAGCCGGCCGAGGAAGGCCACGCCTTCGTCTTCGACAACGAGATCAAGGGCGGCGCGATCCCGAAGGAGTTCATCAAGCCGATCGAGCAGGGGATCAAGGAAGCGCTCGAGACCGGGATCCTCGCCGGCTACCCGACGACGGGCGTGCACGTCGAGCTCTACGACGGGTCCTTCCACGACGTCGACTCCTCCGAGATGGCCTTCAAGATCGCGGGCTCGATGGCGTACCAGGACGCCGCCAAGAAGGCCAAGCCGATCATCAAGGAACCGATCATGGACGTCGAGGTCGTCGTGCCCGAGGACTACATGGGCGACGTCATCGGCGACCTCTCCTCGCGGCGCGGGCACATCAAGCACATGGAGCCGCGGGCGGGCGTCCAGGTGATCACGGCCCGGGTGCCGCTCTCGGAGATGTTCGGCTATTCGACGAACCTGCGCTCGATGACGCAGGGCCGCGGCAACTACACGATGCAGTTCGCCGCGTACGACGAGGTTCCCCGCAGTCCGTCAGCGAAGAGATCATCGCCAAGGTGGGCAGCAAGTAGTGACGACTTCGTCTGACGAGCAGCGTTTTGCGAAATTGGTGAGGAGCGATGGCCAAAGAAAAATTCGACCGCAGCAAGCCGCACGTGAACATCGGGACGATTGGTCACGTGGATCACGGGAAGACGACGTTGACGGCGGCGATCACGTTGATTTTGTCGAAGAAGGGTCTGGCGACGGCGAAGGCGTACGACCAGATCGACAACGCGCCGGAGGAGAAGGCGCGGGGCATCACGATCAACACGGCGCACGTGGAGTATTCGACGGACAAGCGTCACTACGCGCACGTGGACTGTCCGGGCCACGCGGACTACGTGAAGAACATGATCACGGGCGCGGCGCAGATGGACGGGGCGATTCTGGTGGTGTCGGCGGCGGACGGGCCGATGCCGCAGACGCGGGAGCACATCCTGCTGGCGCGTCAGGTCGGGCGTGCCGTACGTGGTGGTGTTTTTGAACAAGACGGACATGGTGGACGACCCGGAGCTGCTCGAGCTGGTGGAGCTGGAGGTCCGGGAGCTGTTGACCTCGTACGGGTTCCCCGGGGACAAGACGCCGATCGTGAAGGGGTCGGCGCTGAAGGCTGGGGCGTCGGCGGACCCGAACTCGGACGATGCCAAGTGCATCATGGAGCTGATGGACGCGGTGGACGCGTACATTCCGGTACCGGAGCGCGCGATCGACAAGGATTTCCTGATGCCGATCGAGGACGTGTTCTCGATTTCGGGCCGCGGGACGGTGGTGACCGGGCCGTGTCGAGCGCGGGATCGTGAAGGTGGGCGAGGAAGTGGAGATCGTGGGGATCCGCCCGACGCAGAAGAAGGTCGTGACGGGTGTCGAGATGTTCCGCAAGCTGCTCGATCAGGGGCAGGCGGGAGACAACGTGGGTCTGCTGCTGCGCGGGACCGAGCGCAAGGACGTGGAGCGCGGCCAGGTGTGCGCCAAGCCGGGATCGATCACGCCGCACCTGAAGTTCACGGCGCAGGCGTACATCCTGACGAAGGAAGAGGGCGGGCGGCACACGCCGTTTTTCAACGGGTACCGGCCGCAGTTCTTCTTCCGGACGACCGACGTGACGGGCACGGCGCAGTTGCCCAAGGGTGTGGAGATGGTGATGCCGGGGGACAACGTGAACCTGGAGATCAACCTGATCACGCCGATCGCCATGGAGAAGGGCCTGCGCTTCGCCATCCGCGAGGGCGGCCGCACGGTGGGCGCCGGAACGATCGTCGAGATCCTGGAGTAACAGTGAGCCCCAAGAACGACAAGATCCGCATCCGCCTCAAGGCCTTCGACTACCGGATCCTCGACCAGTCGGCGAGCGAGATCGTCGACACCGCGAGGCGCACCGGGGCGAAGGTCGCGGGCCCGATTCCGCTGCCGACGGCGATCTCCCGCTTCACGGTCAACCGCTCGCCGCACGTCGACAAGAAGTCGCGCGAGCAGTTCGAGATGCGGACGCACAAGCGCCTGCTCGACATCCTCGAGCCGACGTCGCAGACCGTGGACGCGCTCATGAAGCTGGAGCTCCCGGTCGGCGTCGACGTCGAGATCAAGGCGTTCGGAAAGTAGAGCCATGGCCGTACACGGAATCATCGGCAAGAAGGTGGGGATGACCCAGATCTTCGCGGCGGACGGCACGGTCGTGCCGGTCACCGTCGTGCAGGCCGGGCCGTGCCTCGTCGTCCAGAAGAAGACCGCGGACAAGGACGGGTACGACGCGCTCCAGATCGGCCTCGTGGGCGCGCGGCCGGACCGGCGGGCGAACAAGGCCTCGAAGGGCCGCTTCGAAAAGGCCGGCGTGGCCCCGATGCGGACGCTCATGGAAGTGAAGGCCGACAAGGGCGACGAGCTGAAGCCCGGCGACAAGGTGCTCTGCGACGCCTTCGCCGAGAAGGACCACGTCGACGTCATCGGCACCTCCAAGGGCAAGGGGTTCATGGGCGTCGTCGCCCGCCACGGCTTCCGGGGCGGCGCGGCGACCCACGGCTCGATGTTCCACCGGGCGCCGGGCTCGATCGGCCCGTCCGCCTTCCCGTCGCGCGTCTATCCCGGCACGCGATCCTCGGGCCGCCTCGGCGGGCGCCAGTCGACCTCCAAGAACCTGGTGGTCGTGCGGGTCGACACCGAGAAGAACCTTCTGTACATCTCCGGCGCCGTCCCGGGGGCCCGGAACTCGATCGTGAAGATCGTGCGCTCGAGCTTCGGCAGGAAGAAGGCGTGAGCATGGCCAAGATCCCCGTCATCAACTGGAAGAAGGAGCAGGTCGGCGAGGTCGCCCTGCCCGCGGACGTCTTCGCCTACCCCTACCGCAGGCACCTGGTGTGGGAGGTCGTGAAGGCGCACCTGGCGGGCCAGCGCGCCGGCACGCACAAGACGAAGGTCCGGTCCGAGGTCTCCGGCTCCGGCAAGAAGCCCTTCAAGCAGAAGGGCACCGGGCGCGCCCGGCAGGGCGGCGGACGGCCGCCGATCCACCGCCACGGCGGCACCGTGCACGGCCCCGTGCCGCGCTCGTACGCGCAGGGGGTTTCGGTCGGTGAGAAGAAGAACGCCCTGAAGGCGGTCCTCTCGCGCCGCGCGGCGGAGGAGCGGATCGTCGTCGTCGACAAGATGGACGTGACGAGCACCAAGACCCGGGATCTCGTGACGGCGGTCGGGGCGCTCGGCATCGAGGGCAAGACGCTCTTCGTCGACGCCCGCGGCAACGAGAACTTCGTGCGCGCCTCCCGCAACGTCAAGGCGTGGAAGCTCGTCGATCCCCTGGGGGTCAACGTGTACGACGTGCTCGCCCACGGGACGCTCGTGCTTTCGAAGCAGGCGTTCTCGCGCGTGGTCAAGAACCTGGGAGGCGAGTGATGGATGCGCAGAGGATCATCCGCCGGCCGCTCATCACCGAGAAGGCCGCGCAGATGAAGGAAGCGTCGAACACGATCTGCTTCGAGGTCGACAAGACGGCCAACAAGATCGAGGTTCGCCGCGCCATCGAGAAGCTCTTCGGCGTCAAGGTGCTCGACGTGCGGGTCGCCAACCGTGAAGGCAAGATGAAGCGCATGGGCCGGTTCGTCGGCCAGCGCAGGGCCTGGAAAAAGGCCTACGTCCGGCTCGCGCCGGATCAGAAGATCGAGTTCTTCGAGGGCGTGTAATGGCTGTCAAAAAGTTCAAACCGACCTCCCCCGGAGTCCGGTTCCAGACCAAGCTCGACTTCTCGGAGCTTTCCCCGGTTCGTCCGGAGAAGCGCCTGACGGTCGGACTTCGCTCGACCGGCGGCCGCAACAACCAGGGCCGGACGACTTCCCGCTTCATGGGCGGCGGCCACAAGCGGCTGTACCGGATCATCGACTTCCGGCGGGACAAGCAGGACATCCCGGCGAAGGTCGCCTCGATCGAGTACGACCCGAACCGCTCCGCGCGGATCGCGCTGCTCCACTACGCCGACGGCGAGAAGCGCTACATCCTCGCGCCCAACGGCCTGGCGATCGGCGCCACCGTGGTCTCGGGCCCCGCGGCCGACATCCTGCCGGGCAACGCGCTGCCGCTGAAGGCGATCCCGCTCGGCACGACGATTCACAACATCGAGCTGACCCGCGGCAAGGGCGGCCAGCTCGTGCGCTCGGCCGGAGCGGCCGCGCAGCTGATGGCCAAGGACGGCGACCTACGCGCAGGTGCGCCTGCCCTCGGGCGAGGTGCGCGAGGTCCACAGCGAGTGCTACGCGACGATCGGCCAGGTCGGCAACCTCGAGCACGAGAACGTCTCGATCGGCAAGGCCGGCCGCAACCGCTGGCTGGGCTGGCGGCCGCACAACCGCGGCGTCGCGATGAACCCCGTCGACCACCCGATGGGCGGCGGCGAGGGCAAGACGTCGGGCGGACGCCACCCGACCTCTCCGTGGGGCTGGAAGACGAAGGGCATGAAGACTCGCAACAACAAGCGCACCGACGGATTCATCGTCCGCCGGCGCAAGTCGAAGGTCTAAACGATGGCACGTTCGATCAAGAAGGGTCCCTTCGTCGACGACCACCTGGTCAAGAAGGTGGCGGCGCTGAATGCGACCCGCGACAAGAAGGTCATCAAGACCTGGTCCCGCCGCTCGACGGTCACCCCCGACATGGTCGGGCACACGATCGCCGTGCACAACGGGCGCAAGTTCATCCCGGTGTTCGTCGCCGAGAACATGGTCGGCCACAAGCTCGGCGAGTTCGCGCCGACGCGGATCTTCAAGGGCCACGGCGGCAAGAAGGCGGCGGAGGCCGGGGCGGCGGTCGCCGGCAGGCCGGTCACGGCTCCGGGCGCGGCGCCGGCCGCGGCCGCGCCGAAGGCCTGAGGGAAGCCATGAAAGCCACAGCCAGGCTCCGGTACATGAAGGGTTCCGCGCAGAAGGTGCGCCTGGTGGCGGACCTCGTGCGCGGAAAGTCGGTCAACGACGCGGTGGCCATCCTGCGCCACGCGAAGAAGGTCGCGGCGCGCGACATCCTGAAGACGCTGCGCTCCGCGGTCGCCAACGCCGAGCAAAAGGAAGCGCAGCTCGACGTGGATCAGCTCGTGGTCCGCAAGATCACGGTGGACAAGGGCCCGCAGGAGAAGCGGGTGCGGCCGGCGCCCATGGGGCGCGCCTACCGCGTCCTGCACCGCAAGAGCCACTTGACGATCGAACTCTCGGACGAGGCGTAAGGAGAACCATGGGGCAGAAAGTCCATCCCTACGGATTCCGGCTCGGTTTCAACCGGACCTGGCACTCGCGCTGGTTCTCGGAGAAGGACTACCTGAAGTTCCTTCACGACGACCTGAACCTGCGCAAGGAGCTCAAGCGGCGGCTGTCGCACGCCGGCGTGTCCGAGGTCGACATCGAGCGCTTCTCCGGCAAGCTCAAGGTCAACATCCAGACGTCGCGGCCGGGCATCATCATCGGCAAGCGCGGCGCCGAGGTGGACCGCCTCCGGGACGAGCTCCAGAAGCGGACCGGCACGGAAGTCCACATCAACATCATCGAGATCCAGCGTCCCGAGACCGACGCGCAGCTCGTCTCCGAGTCGATCGCCCTGCAGCTCGAGCGCCGGGTGGCGTTCCGCCGCGCGATGAAGAAGGGGATCGAGTCGGCGTTCCGGTTCGGCGCGCAGGGAATCAAGATCCGGTGCGCCGGCCGCCTGAACGGCGCCGAGATCGCCCGGTCCGAGTGGTACCAGGAGGGCCGCCTGCCGCTCCACACGCTCAAGGCCGACATCGACTACGGCTTCGCCGAAGCGAACACGACGTACGGGAAGATCGGCGTGAAGGTGTGGATCTACCGCGGCGAACAGCACAAGGCCAAGAACCGCCGCAAGAGCGCGGCGTAAGCGAGTTCCGTCATGTTGATGCCTTCCAAGGTCAAGTTCAGGAAACAGCAGCGCGGGCGCATGCGGGGCAAGGCCTTCCGCGGCGGCGAGCTGGCGTTCGGCGACATGGGCCTCCAGGTGCTGGAGCCCGGCTGGATCACCGCGCGCCAGATCGAAGCCGGACGCGTCGCCATGACCCGCGCCGTCAAGCGCGGCGGCAAGATCTGGATCCGGATCTTCCCGGACAAGCCGTACACGAAGAAGCCGGCCGAGACGCGCATGGGCAAGGGCAAGGGCGCGCCGGAGGGCTGGGTCGCCGTGGTCAAGCCCGGCCGGATCCTCTACGAGATGGAGGGGGTCGACTTCGCCACGGGCAAGGAAGCCCTCGGTCTCGCGGCCGACAAGCTGGGACTGAAGACCCGGATGGTGACCCGCGCCTCCGAAATGGAGATCCGATGAAGAAGAAGGAACGCGAGACGCTCGCCCAGCAGAGCGAGGCCGATCTCGTCGAGAAGGAGAAGCAGCTGAAGGAAGCTTCGTGGAAGCTGCGGCTGCAGAAGTCCACCGGGCAGCTCGAAAACCCGAGCCGCCTGAAGACGATCCGGCGCGACATCGCGCGCATCAAGACGTACCAGCGGGCCCGAAAGGCGGAGGCAGGTCAGTGAGCGAAATGGTCAAGCCGAAGGATCGGGCGACGAAGGTCGGCCGGGTGGTGTCCGACAAGATGCAGAAGACGATCGTCGTCGAGGTGGAGCGCCGCGTCCAGCACGCCGAGTACACGCGGACGATCAAGCGCACGAGCCGCTTCCACGCCCACGACGAAGCGAACGCCGCGCACGTCGGCGACCGCGTCCGGATCGAAGAGACGCGCCCGCTCTCGAAGCTGAAGCGGTGGCGTCTGCGGGAAATCCTCGTGAAGGCGCAGGCGTAGGGAGAACGCGATGATCCAGATGGGGACCATCCTCGAGGTGGCCGACAATTCCGGGGCGCGCAAGATCGCCTGCATCCGCATGCGGGGCGGCTCGGCCGGCCAGTACGCGGGCCTGGGCGACATCATCACCGCCTCGGTCAAGGAGGCCGCGCCCGACTCGCCCTTCGTCGAGAAGCACGGCAAGCGCGTCGTGCGGGCGGTCATCGTCCGCACGCGGCGCCAGCACCGGCGCAAGGACGGGTCGTACATCCGGTTCGACGACAACGCCGCGGTCCTGATCTCCAACGAGGGGGAGCCCATCGGGACGCGCGTGTTCGGGCCGGTCGCGCGCGAGCTGCGCGAGAAGAAGTTCATGAAGATCATCTCCCTCGCACCGGAAGTGCTGTGATGGCGAAACCCAAGCTGAAGAAGAACGACATGGTCGTCGTCATCGCCGGGCGCGACCGGGGCCGGCAGGGCCGGATCCTGCGGGTCCTGCCCGAGAAGGGCCGCGTCATCGTCGAGCGGGTCAACATGATCAAGCGCCACACGCGCCCGAACCCGGCCAAGAACATCGCCGGCGGCATCTCGGAGAAGGAAGCCACGATTCACATCTCCAACGTGATGCTCGTCGACCCGGACCGCAACGTCGGAACGCGGATCGGCCGCCGCCGCGACGCGGAGGGCAAACCCGAGCGCGTCGCCAAGAAGAGCGGCGCGATTCTCGCGTAAAGGAACGCCATGGCAGCGAGACTCAAAGAACGGTACGCCAAGGAGGTCGCCCCGGCCCTGAAGAAGGAGTTCGGGATCGACAACGTCATGGCCATTCCGCGGTTGGAGAAGATCGTCCTCAACATGGGCCTCGGCGAGGCGGTCGCCAACCCGAAGATGCTCGAGGGCGCCGCCGAGGAGCTCTCCTCGATCGCCGGCCAGCGCGCCAACGTGACCAAGGCGAAGAAGTCGATCGCCACCTATAAGCTCCGCACGGGGATGCCGATCGGCGCGCGGGTGACCCTGCGCGGCGACCGGATGTGGGAGTTCCTGGACCGGCTGATCAACATCGCGCTTCCGCGCGTCCGCGATTTTCGCGGCGTCTCGGGCAAGGCGTTCGACGGCCGCGGCAACTACACGCTCGGGGTCCGGGACCACTTCATCTTCCCGGAGATCGATTATGCGAAGACGGACAAGTCCAAGGGTTTGAACGTGACGATCGTGACGACGGCGGGACGGGACGACCGGGCGAAGGCCCTTCTGGCCGAGCTCGGCATGCCCTTCGCCAAGTAGCAATTTTTGAGCGGGGGACCATGTGGTCCCCCGAGCCCCCGGGGGAAACCGACGATGGCCACACGTGCAATGCGAATCAAGGCGGCGAGGAAGCCGAAGTTCATGACGCGGACGATCCGCCGGTGCCGCGTGTGCGGCCGGCCGCGCGCGGTCTTCCGCAAGTTCGGCCTGTGCCGGATCTGCTTCCGCATGAACGCCAACCAGGGTTACATCCCGGGCGTTCTGAAGGCTTCGTGGTGACGCGATGAAAACCAGCGATCCGTTGAGCGACCTGTTGACCCGACTGAGGAACGGTATGCGCGCGGGCCACGAGCGCGTGGACGTGCCCGCCTCCCGCGTCAAGGAAGCCGTCCTGAAAGTCCTCGAGGAAGAGGGCTTCGTGGCCTCCTTCCGCAAGGTCCAGGAGGCCGGACGGCCGGTCCTGCGCGTGGGTCTCAAGTACGACCACGAGGGCGAGCCGATCGTCTCGGGCATCGAGCGCGTCTCCCGGCCGGGCCGGAGGGTCTACGCGAAGGCCGACGCGATCCCCAAGGTCCTGGGCGGCCTCGGGGTGTCGATCGTTTCGACGTCCAAGGGCATCGTGACCGACCGTGCGGCGCGGCAGTCGCGCCTGGGCGGCGAAGTTCTCTGCAACATCTGGTGAGGGTAAGAGGAGCACAGCCGTGTCGCGTATAGGGAAAATGCCGGTTTCGATCCCCAAGGGGGTCGAGGTCAAGGCCGACGGCGGAAGGGTCCTGGTCAAGGGCCCCAAGGGCGAGCTCTCGAGCGCCATCCCGGCCGGTCTCACCGTGTCCGTCGCCGACGGCCAGGTGAAGATCGCCCGCGGGTCGGACGAGCCGAAGGCGCGCGCGGTCCACGGGCTGCTGCGGAGCCTCGTGGCCAACAACGTCGAGGGCGTGACGAAGGGCTTCACCCGCGAGCTCGAGATCTCGGGCGTCGGCTACAAGGCCGAGGTCAAGGGCAAGTCGATCGTCTTCTCGCTCGGGTACTCGCACCCCGTCGACTTTCCGATCCCCGACGGCATCGCGGTCGCGATCGACGCCAAGGCGGGGAAGATGACGGTCACGGGCGCCGACAAGCAGCGCGTCGGGCAGACGGCGGCGGAGATCCGCAAGCTCCGCGTGCCGGACCCGTACAAGGCCAAGGGAATCAAGTACGCCGACGAAGTCATCAAGCGCAAGGTCGGCAAGGCGGGCGGGAAGTAATCATGAACACGTCGCAAGCACGAACGGAAGCGCGGTCGCGGGTCCGGATCCGGGTCCGCGCCAGGGTCCGCGGCGCCGCGGAGCGTCCGCGCCTGGCCGTTTTCAAGAGCGGCCGGCACATCTACGCCCAGGTCATCGACGACGGCCAGGGCTCGACCCTCGCCCACGCCTCGTCGCTCGACGCGGGGCTGCGCAAGGATAGCCCGAAGGGCGGCTCGCGCGAGGCCGCCGGCAAGGTCGGCACGCTCGTCGCCGAGCGCGCCAAGAAGGCCGGCGTCACCAAGGTCGTCTTCGACCGTGGCGGATATCGCTATCACGGCCGGGTCAAGGCCCTGGCCGAGGGCGCCCGCTCCGGCGGTCTGGAGTTCTAGGAATGGTCGGCATCACGAGGAGAACGGAACGATGAGCAGCAACCGGGGCCCGCGGGCGCCGCGCGAGCGCGAGAAAGAGCGCGACGCGCAGGGTCGCGAACTGATCGACCGCGTCGTCCACATCAACCGCGTCACCAAGGTCGTCAAGGGCGGCAAGAACTTCTCGTTCTCCGCGCTCGTCGTCGTGGGCGACGGCCAGGGTCGGGTGGGCTATGGCTCGGGCAAAGCCAAGGAAGTTCCGATGGCGATCAAGAAGGGCATCGAGATGGCGAAGAAGAACATGCAGAAGGTGTCCCTCAAGGGGACGACCATCCCGCACGCCATCATCGGCGCGTACGGGGCGGGGCGCGTGCTGCTCAAGCCGGCCGCGGCCGGAACGGGCGTCATCGCGGGCGGTCCCGTCCGCGCGGTTCTCGAGTCCGTCGGCATCCAGGACATCCTGACGAAGTCGCTCCGCACGACGAACCCGCACAACGTGATCAAGGCGACCTTCGAGGGGCTGCTGCGGCTGCGCAACGAGGACGAGTTCGCGCGCCGTCGCGGCCGCACGGCGCCGGCCGAGCCGCCGGTCGAGGAGAAGGCGTGACCGAGGCAGGCAAGGCCCCGGAGAAGCGGGGCAAGAAGGACGGCGGCCGGCTGACGATCACGCAGGTCAAGAGCGGGATCTGCACGCCGAAGGACCAGAAGGCGACGCTCGTCGGCCTCGGGTTCAGCCGCATGGGACAGAAGGTGGTTCGCGAGGATTCGGCGGCCCTGCGCGGGATGCTCCGCAAGGTCCGGCACCTCGTCGAAGTGGCAAAGGGCTAGTCATGGTCGAAAAGAAGAAGACACCGAAGGCGAAGGCGGCTCCGGCTGCGAAGAAGCCGGCGCGGCCCGCGCCGAAGGCCCCCGCGAAGGCGGCGGCCCCGAAGGCGCCCGCTGCGGCGCCGCGGCCGGTCAAGCCGCAGAAGGTCGCCAAGAAGGCGGCTCCAGCCGCCTCGCGGCCCCCGGCGACCGGCGTGCACGACCTCGGCCCGGCCCCGGGCTCCACGCATTACCGCAAGCGTGTCGGACGTGGTCCGGGCTCCGGCCACGGCAAGACCGCCGGACGCGGCAGCAAGGGGCAGAAGTCGCGCAGCGGCTACCGGAGCCAGCGCGGGTTCGAGGGTGGCCAGATGCCGCTCCACCGCCGCCTCCCCAAGCGGGGGTTCACGAACATCTTCCGCGTCGAGTACGACGTGGTCAACATCTCCGACCTCGATCGTTTCGATGCCGGCGCGGCGGTCAATCCCGAGACGCTCGCCGCGTCGCGTCTGACCCGCAAGAACCGGCTCATCAAGATCCTCGGCGACGGGGAGATCAAGAAGGCCCTGACCGTCTCGGCCCACAAGTTCTCGGCGTCCGCGAAGGCCCGCATCGAAGCGGCCGGCGGCCGCTGTGAGGTGCTTGCCCGTTGAGCGCTCTCCAGAGCTTCGCGAACATCTTCAGCGTGCCGGACCTGCGCAAGCGGGTCCTGTTCACGTTCCTCGTGCTCGCCGTGTACCGGCTGGGCGCGCACGTCCCGACGCCGGGGGTCGACCCCGAGGCGATCAACGCCTTCTTCAAGGCGTCGGCCGGCTCGATCTTCGGCTTCCTCGACATCTTCTCGGGCGGCGCCCTGCGGCGCCTCTCCGTCTTCGCGCTCGGGATCATGCCGTACATCTCGAGCTCGATCATCCTGCAGCTCCTGACGGTCGTCTGGCCCTACCTCGAGAAGCTCTCGAAGGAAGGCGAGATGGGCCGCAAGAAGATCACCCAGTACACCCGCTACGGCACCGTGGCCCTGTCGTTCGTCCAGGCCACGGGAATCGCCCTCTGGCTCGAGAAGCAGACCGCGCCGGGCGGGGCGCCGTTGGTGCCGCATCCGGGCTGGGGCTTCCTGCTGATGACCGTCCTGACGCTGACGACCGGCACGATCTTCATCATGTGGCTCGGCGAGCAGATCACCGAGCGGGGCATCGGCAACGGCATCTCGCTCATCATCTTCGCGGGCATCGTGGCGAACCTGCCGGCGGCGATTTTCGGCCTCTTCAGCCAGATCCGCAACCAGACGATCACCATCCTCGCGCTGCTCTTCGTGCTCGTCTTCATGATCGCGATCATCGGGCTCGTGGTCTTCGTCGAGCGGGCCCAGCGCCGGATTCCCGTGCAGTACGCCAAGCGCGTCGTCGGGCGCCGGGTCTACGGCGGGCAGAACACGTACCTGCCGCTGCGCGTGAACACGGGCGGCGTCATCCCGATCATCTTCGCCATCTCGATCCTGCAGCTTCCGGCGTACCTCGCCCAGATCTCGGGCGCCGACTGGATGAAGCGCGTGGCCGAGTCCCTCTCGATGGGACACCCGCTCTACCTGCTGCTCTACGCGGCGGGCATCCTCTTCTTCTGCTACTTCTACACGTCGATCGTCTTCAACCCGACCGACACGGCCGACAACATGCGCAAGTACGGCGGCTTCATCCCCGGCATCCGCCCGGGCAAGAAGACGGCCGACTACATCGACTCGGTGCTCTCGCGCATCACGATCGTGGGCGCCGCGTACCTGACGTTCGTGGCGCTGCTGCCGGACATCCTGAACAACGGCCTCAAGGTGCAGGGCATCCCGGGCATCGGGCCGTGGATCGACGGCATCCTGCCGAGGTTCCTGACGCAGGGCTTCGGGTTCAACTTCTACTTCGGCGGCACGTCGCTGCTGATCGTCGTCGGCGTGGCCATGGACACGGTGCAGCAGATCGAGTCGAAGCTGGTCGAGCACCACTACACGGGCTTTCTCAAGAAGAGCCGGATCCGGGGACGGCGGGGCTGATGCGAATCGTGTTCCTCGGACCCCCGGGCAGCGGCAAGGGGACCCAGGCCAAGCTCCTCGCGGAGCGCCTGGGCGTTCCGGCCATCTCCACCGGCGAAATCCTCCGGGAGGCCGTGCGGCGGAAGACCGCCCTGGGCCAGAGGGCGCAGGAGGTCATGGAGCGGGGCGACCTCGTTTCGGACGACCTCATCCTCTCGCTGATCGAGGAGCGCATCGGTCATTCCGACGCGCGCGGCGGGTTCATTCTCGACGGGTTCCCGCGCACGATCGAACAGGCGAGGGCGTTCGACACGACGCTCTCCGGCATCGGCGAGAGCCTCTCGGCGGCGATCAATTTCTCGGTGCCGCAGGAACAGTTGACCCAGCGCATGCTCTCCCGCGCCCAGGCCGAAGGCCGCGCGGACGACCGCCCGGAGACGATCCGGGAACGCCTCCGGGTCTACCGCGAGAAGACCGAGCCCCTGGTCGGCTTCTACCGGGAGCGCGACATCCTCGCGGACGTCGACGGCGTCGGGCCGGTCGTCGAGGTGGCCCGGCGGGTCGACGAGGCCCTCTCGTCGGTGCGCGCGGGAGGGGCGGCATGATCACGATCCGAAGCCACGAGGAGCTCGTGAAGCTCGAGGAAGCGTCGCGGATCGTCCTCGAGACGCTCGACCTCGTCGAGCAGGCCGTGGCGCCCGGCGTGACGACCGAGGAGCTCGACGCGATCGCGGAGTCCGAGATCCGCAAGCGCGGCGGGCGTCCCGCCTTCGTGGGCTACCGCGGGTATCCGAAGACGCTCTGCACCTCGATCAACGACGAGGTGGTGCACGGGATCCCCGGAAAGCGGACCCTCTCGGAGGGCGACGTGGTCGGGATCGACTGCGGCGCGGTCGTGGGCGGCTACTACGGCGACGCCGCGCGGACCGTTCCGGTCGGACGCATTGCGAAAGACGCCGCGAAGCTGCTCCAGACGACGAAGGAAGCCCTGCAGGCCGGGATCGCGGCGGCGCGGCCCGGGGGCCGGGTGTCCGACATCGGCGCCGCCGTCGAGGCGGTCGCCCTGGTGCACGGCTACGGCGTCGTCCGCGACTTCGTGGGCCACGGCGTCGGGACGGCCCTCCACGAGGAGCCCCAGATCCCCAACTACGGGCCGGCGGGGCGGGGGAGCGTGCTGAAGGCCGGCATGGTGCTGGCGATCGAGCCGATGTTCAACCTCGGGCGGGCCGAGGTCTCGGTGGACGCCGACGGCTGGACCGTCCGCACCCGCGACAAGTCGACGTCGGCGCACTTCGAGTACACGATCGCGCTGGAGCCGCAGGGAGCGGTCATCCTGGGAACGGGCGCCCTGTCCGCGCAGCGGGCGGCGGCCGTCTCGGCGTGAGGTCATGACGAAGGAAGACGCGATCGAGGTCATGGCGACGGTCGTCGAGCCGTTGCCGAACGCGATGTTTCGGGTGGAGCTGGAGAACAAACACCAGGTCCTGGCGCACATCTCGGGCAAGATGCGGAAGAACTTCATCCGCATCCTCCCGGGCGACAAGGTCCTCGTGGAGCTGTCGCCCTACGACCTGGCGCGGGGCCGGATCATCTATCGGTACAAGTAGGGAGCCATCGTGAAAGTTCGAGCGTCCGTCAAGAAAATTTGCGCCAAGTGCAAGATCGTGCACCGCAAGGGAGTCGTCCGGGTCATCTGCACGACGCCCAAGCACAAGCAGAGGCAGGGATAATGTTTGAGCCACCGGTTCCCAGCTGTCGATGGGCGGAAAGGCACCGCCGGGAATCGCTGAGAATCGAAGGCCGCTCGTAGAGAAAATGGGAAGGGACTAGGTTATGGCACGCATTGCTGGAGTCGATCTGCCGCTGAACAAGCGGGTGGAGATCGGGTTGACCTACATCTACGGCATCGGCCGTCCGAAGGCGAACTTCATCCTCGAGAAGGCCGACGTCCGGCCCGACACGCGGATCAAGGACCTGTCGGAGGAGGAGGTCGTCCGGATCCGCAAGGTCATCACCGACGACGTCAAGGTGGAGGGCGACCTGCGGCGGGACATCTCCGTCGACATCAAGCGGCTGATGGACATCAACTGCTATCGGGGCACCCGCCATCGCCGCAATCTCCCCGTCCGCGGGCAGCGGACCCACACGAACGCCCGGACCCGGAAGGGCCCGCGCAAGCAGACGATCGCCGGCAAGAAGAAGGCGACGAAGAAGTAGGAAGTAAGAGGACACCATGGCTGAACCGACACCCGCATCCGCCGTCCCCGAGAAGGGCGCCAAGCCCGCCAAGGGCAAGCGCGCCCGCGCCGGCAAGAAGGAAAAGAAGAACATCCCGCACGGGATGGCGACGGTCAACGCGTCCTTCAACAACACGATCGTCTCGATCGCGGACGCCGAGGGCAACGTCCTCGGGTGGTCCTCGGCGGGGCGCATCGGGTTCAAGGGATCGCGCAAGGGCACGCCGTTCGCGGCGCAGCTCGCCGCGGCCAACTGCGCCGAGCACGCGAAGGAGCACGGCGTGCGCTCGGTCGACGTGCGCGTGACGGGCCCCGGCGCCGGCCGCGAGTCGGCCATCCGGGCGCTCCAGGCCAACGGCATCGACATCAAGTCCATCAAGGACACGACCCCGATTCCCCACAACGGCTGCCGGCCGCGCAAGCGGCGGAGGGTCTAGGGAATACGGGATTGTTGACGTAGCCGACGGCCCAGCGCCGCCGGCTCGTCCGTAAACCGGCGGTTCGGTCCCGGCCGGGAGGAAGGACGTAAAGCCCATGTTGGGATCGAGGAGGTAAAAGGGTTTGGCCCGTTACAACGAATCGGTCTGCCGGCTCTGCCGGCGAGAAGGCATGAAGCTGTTCCTCAAGGGGGACCGCTGTTTCAAGGACAAGTGCGCCATCGAGCGGCGCAACTATCCGCCCGGCCAGCACGGCCGGAGGCGCTCGAAGCTGCTGGGCTACGGCATCCAGCTGCGCGAGAAGCAGAAGGTCAAGCGGATCTACGGGCTGCTCGAGAGCCAGTTCCGGCTCGCCTTCGGGCGCGCGGAGCGGACCAAGGGCATCACGGGCGCCAACCTGCTCCAGGAGCTCGAGTGCCGGCTGGACAACGTGACCTTCGCGCTCGGCTTCGCGGCCTCGCGCGCCCAGGCGCGCCAGCTCGTCCGGCACGGGCACGTCACGGTCGACGGGAAGAAGGTTTCGATCCCGTCCTTCCGGGTGGGCAAGGGCCAGGTCATCTCCATCAAGGAGAAGAGCCGCGCCAACGAGCAGATCAAGGCCTCGGTCGAGACGGCCCGCGCCCGCGGCGTCCCGTCCTGGCTCGACCTGACCCCGGAGTCCTTCTCCGGCCGGGTCGTCGAGTTGCCGAAGCGCGAAGACATCAAGCTGCCGATCCAGGAGCAGCTGATCGTCGAGCTGTACTCCAAGTAGTCCGCCGCTCAGAGGAGAGTCCGACATGACACTTTGGAAAGGTTTCCAGAAGCCCAAGCGGCTCGAGATCGACACCGAGACGCTGACGTCGACGTACGGAAAGTTCTACGCGCAGCCCTTCGAACGGGGCTTCGGCACGACCATCGGCAACGCGCTGCGGCGCGTGCTGCTGTCCTCCATCGAGGGGGCCGCGATCACGGCGGTCAAGATCGAGGGCGTGCTCCACGAGTTCTCCTCGCTGCCCGGGGTCGTCGAGGACGTGACCGACATCATCCTGAACCTCAAGCAGATCCCCATCAAGATGCACACGACCGAGGAGAAGATCCTCACGATCGACGTCGAGCGCAAGGGCAAGGTCACGGCCGCCGACCTCCAGGGAGATTCGGCGATCGAGATCCTCGAGCCGGACGCGCCGGTCGCGACCCTCTCGGAGAACGGGCGCCTGCGCGCCGAGCTCCGGGTCTCGACGGGCCGCGGCTACGTCTCGGCCGACAAGAACTTCGACGACGACATGGGCATCGGCTACATCCCGATCGACTCGGTGCACTCGCCGGTGCGCCGCGTCAACTACCACGTCGAGGCCGCCCGCATCGGTCAGGCCACCGACTACGACCGGCTCGTGCTCGAGGTCTGGACCAACGGCACGATCTCGCCGACGGACGCGGTCGGCCTGGCGGCGACGCTGCTGCGCGATCACCTGACGATCTTCGTCAACGCCGACCACGAGACGGCGCTCGAGGGCGCGGGCGAGGGCGAGCTGCCGGAGAACCTGGCGGAGTACCTGAACAAGTCGGTCGACGAGCTCGAGCTCTCCGTCCGCAGCGCCAACTGCCTCAAGAACGCGGGCATCCGCACGATCCGCGACCTCGTCCAGCGGACCGAGAAGGACATGCTCGAGACCAAGAACTTCGGGCGCAAGTCCCTGAACGAGATCAAAGACATTCTCCGGCCCATGGGCCTGTCCCTCGGGATGGAGCTCGAGCCGGTCGAAGCCAAGAGCGAGTAAGTTATGCAGCACAACCGCGCGGGGCGCAAGCTCCGCCGAACGACGTCCCATCGGCTGGCGATGTTCTCGAACCAGCTCGCGTCCCTGGTGACCCACGAGCGCATCGAGACGACGCTGTCGAAGGCCAAGGAGCTGCGGCCGCTGGCCGAGCGCCTGGTCACCCGGGCCAAGAACGACGACGTCGCGTCCCGCCGCCACGTCGCCCGCTGGATCCCGGACCGCACGACGGTCAAGAAGCTCTTCGAGGCGATCGCGCCCCGCTTCGTCGACCGGCCCGGCGGCTACACGCGGATCCTCCGGCTCGGCGCCCGCAAGGGCGACGCCGCCGAGGCCGCGATCCTCGAGTTCGTCGACTTCAAGTTCGAGCCCAAGGAGCGGGGGCCCAAGAAGGAGTCCCTGTCGGACCGGGCGCGCCGCGCCTCGGGAGGGCGCGTCGAGACCGTCCGCAAGCAGAAGCCCGAGGGCGAGAGCGGGGAAGAGGCCGGCCAGAAGGCGTCGCGCAAGGCCGCCTCGCCGAAGGCCGAGCGGGTCAAGCCGGCCGCCAAGCCCGCCCCGAAGAAGGGCCCGTCGCGCACGGGACCGTCCAAGCGTGGAGCGTAGGGATTCGAAACCGGGTGCCATCGAGGGCGTCGCGTTCGCGCGACGCCCTTTTCCTTTCCCGATGAACACGCGCCCCGCCCGCCGCGCCGCCGTCGGCTGGGGGGTCTTTCTCCTCGCCCTGACCTCCTGGCCGTCGCCTCCCGAGCTTCCCGATCGGCCTGGGCGATCCCGAACCTCGACAAGCTCACGCACGGGCTGCTCTACGGGATCGAGGGCGTTCTTCCTCTACTTCGCCGTGTCCTGGCCCGGGCCCGCGCGCTTCGCCTGGCGGCGCGCCCTCGCCGTCGCGGGCGTTCTCGCGGTGTGGGGCACCCTCGACGAGATCCACCAGGCGTTCATCCCGGGGCGGGCGATGGAGGGGCTGGACGCTCTCGTGGACGCCGCCGGCGGCTTCGCGGGCGCGCTCGCGGCGTCCCGGATCTCTATTTCTCCTCGATCGTCACGTACTTCCCGGCCGGCAGATCCCGGACCACCTGGACCTTTCCCGAAGGCCAGTAGACGGACAACGTCCTGACGGACGCTTCCGAACCGAGCCCGAAGAGGACCCGCGGGTCCGACGAGCCGAGGTAGCTCGAGCCCGCCGTCACCTGCCGCGTGAGCCGGCGTCCCGAGGGCAGCTCGGCGACGAGGCGGGCGCCGATGCCCTGCCGGTTGGAGCGCGTTCCCTCGAGCGACACGCCGAGCCAGCGGCCGTGGGCGCCGTCGTTGCGGAGGAGCTGAAGCGGCCCGCCGGAGTTCGAAACGGCGAGGTCCGGATCGCCGTCGTTGTCGTAGTCGGCCGCCGCCGATCCCCGGCCGACGAGCGCGGTGTCGAAGGCCGGACCGCAGGGCGTCGGCCGGAACCGCCCGGCGCCGTCGTTGGAGAGGAGCAGCGGCTTCTGCGCGTACGGCGCTCCCTGGCGTTTCGGAACCTCGTCCACGTGGCCGTTGGCGATGAACGCGTCGAGGTCGCCGTCCAGGTCGAAATCGAGGAGGTTCAGGCCGAAGCCCACGAGGCTCCAGTGGCGCGGCCCGAAGCCCGACGCCAGGGAAACGTCCTCGAAAACGCCCTCTCCGAGGTTCCGGTAATGCTCGTTGGTCTGGTCCTCGTAGTTGGCGACGACGAGGTCCGTCAGGCCGTCGCCGTCGAGGTCGCCGGCGTCGACGCCCATTCCCCCCTGGGGATCGCCGCGGGGATCGAACCCCGTCCCGGACACGACGGAGACGTCCTCGAAGCGCCCGCCGCCGACGTTGCGGAAGAGGAAATTCATGACCTCGTCGTTGGCCACGTAGAGGTCGAGCTTCCCGTCGGGCTCGATGTCGAGAAACACCGCGCCGAGGCCCTTGCCCACCGCGCGGTCGATGCCGGCCGGGCGCGTGACGTCGGCGAAGGTCCCGTCGCCCCGATTGCGATAGAGCACGCCGGTCGTGCCGGGGAAAACCGTCGGCGGGCAGTAGATGCGCTTTCCCGTGACGGTGTCGCCGCAGAAGAGGTCCTTCTCCTTCGAGTCGTCCACGTAGCGCGCGACGTAGAGGTCGAGCCGGCCGTCGCCGTCCACGTCGCCCCAGGCGGCCGCCGTGCTCCACGCCGAGGCCCGGACTCCGGCCGTCGCCGTCACGTCGGCGAACGTGCCGTTGCCCTCGTTGCGGTAGAGGATGTTCCCGCCCCGGTTGGTCACGTAGAGGTCGACGTCGCCGTCGTTGTCGTAGTCCGCGGCGAAGGCGCCCATCCCGTAGGCGGTGTCCTTCAGGCCCGCCTTCCCGGTCGCGTCCTCGAACGTCCCGTCGCCGCGGTTGCGAAAAAGTCGGTCCTGCGCGGCGCTCCCGCCAGGGTCGAACGGTCCGGACTGGACCGCATAGAGGTCGATCCAGCCGTCGCCGTCGTAATCGAGCCACGCGACCCCGGACCCCATCGTCTCGGCCATCCGATGAGCGGGGGTGGCGCCGCGGTCGTGGGTGAAGACCAGGCGCGCCGCCGGGGCCACGTCCGTGAAGCGGGCGGGGCAGTCGGGCGCCGCGGCCGTTGAGAGGGCGAAGATCAGGCCGATCAAGGACTCTCCCGCGCCCGCTCGACGGCCAGCCGCGTCTGAACGCGCGGGTCGTCGGGCGCCAGCTGCCGTGCACGCTCGAGGGCCCGGACGGCCTCGGCGTGCCGGTTCAGGCGAGAGAGGGCCGCGGCGCGGCCGAGCAGGACCTCGGGCGTCTCCGGCAGGGCGTTGAACCGGACCAGCGCCGCCGGGGCCTTGCCGGCATTGAGCTCCGACCAGGCCAGGGCCATCTCGGCCCCGCGGGCGTTCTGCTCCTCCGAGAGCCGGAGCGCCCGTTCGTACAGCGACCGGTAGGCGGCGAGCTCGCTTTCTCCCTCCTCCCGTCGCCCGGAGCGGACCAGGAGGCCGCCCAGGGCATAGTGGGGCGAGGCGAGCTGGGGCGCCAGCGAGGCGGCCAGGCGGTAGGCCGCTTCCGCCTCGGCCTTCTGGCCGGCGGCCTCCCGGGCGCGGCCGACGTCGAACCGGGCGGAGGCGTCCTTCGGCTTCAACCGGGCCGCTTCGGACAGGCGGGGGAGCGCGCCGGCCGGGTCGCCGAGCGCGAGGGAGAGGCGCCCCGCATCCTGGAGGAGAGCGGCCGAGGACGGGTGCGCCGCGAGGCCGGCATCGAAGGCGAGAGCGGCCCCGGCCGTGTCGCCGGCGCGCCAGAGCGCGTTGGCCCAGAGGAGGAACGTGCCTGCGTCCGCGGCGCCGAGCTCGCGGGCCCGGCCGAGCTCGCGGGCGGCGTCGGGGAATCGCTCCTGCTCGAAGAGGGCCCGGCCAAAATCCCGGTGGAGCTCGACGGACTCCGGAAACTGCTGGAGCGCCTTCGCGGCGGCGGCGTTGCCCGGCTCGCTCCGGCCGACCGACCAGAGATAGCCGGCGAGGCCGGCCGGCGCGGCCGGGTCGGACGGCGCGAGCGCGATGAGCCTCTCGTAGGCCGCGATCGCCCTGTCGTCTCCCGCGGCCGCCCAGGCGGCGGCCAGGGCCGCCACGACGCCCACCTGGCCGGGCTTCAGGGCGTCGGCGCGCTCGAGCTCCCGGGCCGCCTCGAGCGGGCTTCCGGCGGCCTGGAGGGTCATGCCGTAGATGTACCGGGCCTCCGGGCGTGGAGGGGGCGAACGCGGCCGCGAGACGCCCCTCGTCGACCGCTTCCGCGAACTTCTTGCGCGAGAGCAGCGCCAGGGCCAGGTTGCCATGGGCCCGGGCATTCGAGGGATCGTGAACGAGGAGCTCCCGCAGGACCAGCTCGGCGCCCCGGTAGTCCCGGGCGGCGAGGAGCTTCTCCGCTTCCGCGAGGGGATCGGGATCGGCCGCGACGATGGCCGCGATCAGAAGCGCGACGGCGGCGCTCGTCACGCCGCCATTCTATGGCCCCCCGGGTGCCGGGGGACTACTTCTTGAAGAAGCCGCCCTGGCCCGCCGCCGCCTTCGGGCCGCCCTCGGCGAGGACGAGGCGTTGGTTGAGTTCCTTGATTCGCTCGTTCAGCTGCCCGATCTTCTGCTGGAACTCGCGGGAGATCCGCTCGGCGTCCGCCTTCAGTCGCGCGTTCTCGCCCTCGGAGTCGTTCAGGACCTGGTCGCGGCCCTCGATGACGCGGCGCTGGTCGCGCAGCTCGACCATGTACTTGTTGAGCTCTTCGTCCTTCTCGGTGAGCCGGAGCTTCCACTTCTCCTCCTGCTCCTCGTAGAGACGCTTGATTTCGATCAGTTGCGTGATCTGCGAAAAATCGTTGTCGGACGCCATGAGGCCTCCTCGCTGGTTCTCCTCGATCTGGGGGAAGAGCTTGCGGAGCTTGAGGGACAGGTCCTCCGGGTCGACCGAGAGCTCCATCGCCTTCGCGTACGTGATGCGCCTGTTGACGAGCAGCGCGATCAGGCACTGGTTCATCGACTGCATCTTGTAGTAGTTGACGGAGTTCTCGATCTCCTCGTGGATCTCCTTCACCTCGCCGTTCAGGATGTGCTTTTCGATCTTCGGCGAATTGATCATGACCTCGACGACCGCGCATCGACCCGAGCCGTCGGAGGTCTCGATCAGGTTCATCGACACGATCGCCCGCAGGACGATCGAGAGCTGGGAGCGCACCTGCGCCTGCTGCTCCTGCGGGCACGAGTCGATGATCCGGTCGATCGACTGCGCGGCGCTGTTGGTGTGGAGCGTCGAGAAGACGAGGTGGCCCGTCTCGGCGGCCGTGATGGCGGTCTGCATCGTGTTCCAGTCGCGCATTTCGCCGACCATGATCACGTCCGGGTCCTGCCGGAACATGTTCTTCAGCGCCTCGTTGAAGCTCGGGGAGTCGGTGGAGACCTCGCGCTGCGACACCGCGGCCTTGCCGTCGGCGAAGAGGAACTCGATCGGGTCCTCGATCGTGACGATGTGGACCGGCCGCTTCTCGATGATCGAGCGCATGATGCCGGCCAGCGTGGTCGACTTGCCCGAGCCCGTGGGGCCCGTGATGAGAACCAGGCCCTTGGGCAGGTGGACGAAGCTCTCGAGGACCTCGGGCAGGTTCAGCTCGGCGATGGACGGCAGCTTGAAGGGAATGCGCCGGAAGACGGCGGCGTAGGACCCGCGCTGGACGAAGATGTTGCACCGGAAGCGCGCCACCCCCGTCAGGCCGTAGCCGACGTCGACCGACTGCGTGCGCTCGAGCCGTTCCCTCTGTGCGGGCGTGAGAATCCCGAGGAGCATCTCCTCGAGCTCCTTCGGCTGCAACGCGTCTGCATTCAAGGGGATCAGGCGTCCCTTGATGCGGAGCAAGGGGGGTCTCATGGGCTTCAAGTGGAGGTCCGATGCCTCCTTCTTGGCCATGAACTTGAGCAGTTCAGCGAGCGTCAATGTGAAGAGATTATAGCGGGTGCCCGGCCTTCCCGAACCTGTACGGACAGCCAGTGCCGGGCTTCGCGTCGATTTTGCACCTCGCCGCACGCGGCCGCCACCGCGACCTCCCGGAGGAGGGACGCCGACCTGCGGCCCCGGGGCGATGCCGAGCCAGCGCAGGACGTCGTCTCCGCCGACGCGGACGCGGCGGGGCTTGCGGCGGGCGAGGCGCGTTGAGCCGCAGCGCGAGGCCGCGCCGTCCGCGTCGAGCGAGCAGGTGCGCGGCGTCGGCGGCGAGCGGTCCGGCTTCGAGGACCCATCGCCACGCGTCGGACGCGGCGGCGGGGGCGGATCCTGCGCGGCCGCGAGCACGAGATCGGAAAGGCGAGCCGCGTCCTCCGCGTCGCGGCGGGGCAGCCGTCGCCGCGAGAGCCACGAACGCGCCTCGCCGGTCGTCAGGCCGAGAGAAAGCACCAGAAAGGCCAGGCGGAGGCGCCGCCGCACCTCCTCCGGACAGCCGGCGCGTCGCCGCGTCGTCGAGCGCGGCCAGGGAGCGGGCGAGGGCGGCAGCGCGGCGCCCGGAAAGCGCTCCGATCGAGGGCGGCGGGCAGTAGTCCCGCGCGGGCCGCCCACGACAGGCCGGTTCGGCCCGATGCGGCTCCCGAGGATCCGGGAGAGCTCGCCGGCGATCCGCTCGGCGGCGACGGCGGAGAGGCGGGGCGGCCGCTGCTCGCGCCGCGGAGAGCATCGCTCGATCGGGCACGAGGTCCGTGGGTCGCGACGAATCGCGCCGCCCGCAGCGCCCGGAGGGGATCGTCGAGGATGTTTTCGGCGCGCACGGGGCGCAGGCGCCTGCGGTCGAGGTCCGCGAGTCCGCCGAACGGGTCGATGACGCCGCCGGCTGCGCCGCCGGCCGGCACGGCGACCGCATTGACCGTGAAGTCCCGGCGCCCGAGGTCCGCTTGGATCGAGCCGCCTTCGATCTCGGCGATGTCGAGCGGCCGCCGCCCGGCGACTCGGAAGACGCGAGGGCCCGGACGGTCCTTCGAGAGGAAGACCGCCCGCCCGGCTCCCTCCGCCTCGAGCGCGCGGGCGGCGCCCTCGGCGTCGCGGGCGATCGCGGCGTCGATCTCGGGGACGGGGAGGCCGAGGCAGGCGTCGCGAACCGCGCCGCCGACGATCCAGGCCTCGGTCGAGAGGCGTCGCGCGCACGCGCGCGAGGGCCCGCACTTCGCCGCGCCGGAGCAGGCGCGCGAGAGCGAGAGCTCGGCCGTGGAGCGGGCGGGACGGCATACGGGCTGGTACAATTTTCAGGATGCCACCCTCTTCCGCCATTGTCACCCCCGCGGTCGTCCGCAAAGTGGCGGAGCTCGCCCGTCTTCGGCTGTCGGAGGCGGAGCTTCCGCGGTGGACCGAGCAGATCTCGCGCGTCGTCGGATACATCGAGCAGCTCCGGCAGATCCCGGAGGAGGCCTTCGCGGCGCCGGCCGGAGCGCCGGCCACGCCCGTCCGCGAGGACGCCTCCCAGGGATGGCGACGGCGCGGCGGCCCTGGCCCGGCAACGCTCCCCGTCAGGCCCACGGCTACGGCGTCGTGCCCCGCGTCGTCGGCTCGGGAGCTAGTGTTCCGTCACCCGAGTGTCGATAGCGCCACGCGGCTTCTGACAACCACCGTGGCCCCGTCTCCCGGGCCTTCCTGCATCTTTCGAGCGAAGAGGTTGATCTCGTGACTTTCGTAACAGGACGCTAGGACTTGGCCGGCGTCATCGAGACCGCGGCGGACGTGGGCGCCCGCCGGCGATCGGCCGTCGAGGTCGCTCGCGAGTCGCTCGACGCGATCGCCGCGGGCGACGGGCGCCTCGGCGCCTTCCTCGAGGTCACGGCCGAGCTCGCCCTGGCAGGAGGCCGAATCCGTCGACCGGCGGGTCGCGGCCGGAGAGGACCTGCCGCTCGCCGGCGTGCCGCTGGCGATGAAGGACAACATCTGGATCGCCGGGCGGCGCGCCACGTGCGCCTCGAAGGATCCTCGAGGGCTTCCGGCCGCCGGGGGACTCGACGGTCGCCGCGCGGCTGCGCCGGGCGGGCGCCGTCTTCGTCGGCCGGGCCAACATGGACGAGTTCGCCATGGGCTCGTCGACGGAGAACAGCTCGTCGCACGTGACGACGAAATCCCTGGGACACTCCGACGGATCCCCGGCGGCTCCTCGGGCGGCAGCGCCGCGGCCGTCGCCGCGCGCTTCGTGGCGGCCGGCTTCGGCTCGGACACGGGCGGCTCGATCCGCCAGCCCGCGGCCTGCTGCGGCGTCGTCGGGCTCAAGCCGACCTACGGCCGCGTCTCGCGGTACGGCCTGGTGGCGTTCGCCTCCTCGCTCGATCAGATCGGACCGCTGACGCGCAGCGTCTCCGACGCCGCTCGCCTCTACCGCGTCGTCGCCGGCGCGGACCCGCTCGACTCCACGACCGCCGACCGCGAGGTGCGGCTCGCCGGAGGCGGCCCTCGAGCGGGGCGTGGAGGGACTGCGGGTCGGGTTTCTGCGAGGAGGCCGAGGCCGAGGGCCTCGACCCGGAGGTCGCCGCGAACCTGGAGAGCGCCCGGCGCATCTTCCGCGAGGCGGGGGCGCGGCGTCGTCCCGGTCTCGGTGCCGCGGGCCACGTCCGCGATCGCGATCTACTACGTCATCGCCAGCGCCGAGGCCTCCTCGAACCTGGCGCGCTTCGACGGCGTCCGGTACGGGCCCCGCGCCTCGGACGCGGACCTCCTGTCGGTCTACGTCGAGAGCCGGACGGCCGGCTTCGGCGCGGAGGTCAAGCGGCGGATCCTCCTGGGCACCTTCGCGCTCGCCTCGGGTTACTACGAGGCGTACTACGGCCTGGCGACGCGGGCGCGCCAGCTCCTGTCCGAGCGACTTCGATCGCGCCTTCGCGTCCGCGGACGTCATCGTCTGTCCCTCGATCCCGGGGCCGGCCTTCAAGATCGGCGAGAAGACCGACGACCCGCTCACGATGTACCTGTCCGACGTCTTCACCGTTCCGGCGTCGCTCGCGGGCCTGCCGGCGATCTCGGTCCCGTCGGGTCTGACGCGGGGAGGCCTTCCCCTCGGAGTCCAGGTGCTCGGGCCGCGCTTCGGGGAAGAGGCGATGTTCGCCGCGGCGCGCGCGTTCGAAGCGGGCGCCGGTTTTCCGGATGCGCTGGCCCCGGTCTCGGGCTAGGAGGCCGCTCGCGGCGGCGCTCCTGTGCGCCGCCGTCTCGGCGGCCCCGGCGCGGGCGGCGGAGAAGACCGTCGTCGTCTCGCCCGAGATCCGCGTGACGATCGCCGCGGGGCGACGAGATCACGCTCGCGGCGCGGCCCCTTCCGGGCGAGGGCATCGACGCCTTCGTCAAGCGCCTGACCGAGGACCCGAAGACCAAGAAGGAGATCCTGCAGGGCAACGGCGGGATGCGGCGGCTGCGCACCGACCGGTACGTGCGCGTGCCCTACCGGCTGCTCTCGCCAGAGCTTCCGCAAGATCGCGATCGAGGCCCTGTTCCCGGGCGACCGCGCCACGCCCGCGGGCTGGGAGCACCGCGTCGTCGGGCTGACCGGCGCGCCCGAGAGCCTCTGGCGGATCGCCGAGTGGTTCACCGGCAACGGCACGAACTACCGGCTGCTGCGCCAGGACGGGGCCATTCCGTCCCTCGAGACGCGCGACGGCCAGGTCGTCCTGGTCTCGGCGACGGCTCCTGACGCACGCCTTCCGGGAGGCCGTCGGCGGCGGCCGCGCCGGTCCGCCGAGACGCCGCGCCCCGCTCGAGTTCGCCTCCGACGAACGAGGGGCGGTACGCGCTGTACCGGCTGCAGAAGGGCGAGGCGCTGTATTCCGCCGTCGTCGTCCGGTTCACGGGCCGCGTGCACGCCGAGGACGTCAACGCGAAGGCGGCGGAGATCGCCGAGCGCAGCGGAATCGCCGACGTGCGCGTCGATCCCGGTCGGCTTTCGCGATCAAGATCCCGGTCGCGGACCTGTCGCCCGAGTTCCGGCCGGCCGACGATCCCGCACGCATCGAGGAGGAGCACGCCCGCCTCGAGGCCTCGCAGTTCGCCAACACGGTTCGGACGGCCGACCTCTCCGGCGTGACCGTCGTCCTCGACGCCGGCCACGGCGGCCGCGACACCGGCGCCATCGTCGACGGCATGCAGGAGGCGGCCTACGTCTACGACATCGCCTGCCGGGTCGAGCGGCTCCTGCGCGGCAGGACGAAGGCGCGGGTCGTCCCGACGGTGGCCCGCGACGCGCCCTGCGCCTCCTCCCGCTCGGACGGGGTGGGCGAGTTCCGAAGCGCGCGTGTCCTGACGACGCCGCCGTACCCGATCGAGGACTCGGTGGTCGGCGTCAACTTCCGCTGGTACCTGGCCAACTCGGTCCTCCGGCACGTCGAGAAGAACGGCGGGCAGGAGGACCGCACCGTGTTCGTCTCGCTTCACGCCGACTCGCTCCATCCGGCCGTGCGCGGCACGATGGTCTACGTTCCCGGGCGAGAAGTTCCTGGACGGCTCGTTCCAGAAGACGGGCGAGCCGTACGCGTCCCGCCGCGAGGTCCGGGAGTCCCCGCGCGTTTCCTTCTCCCGCCGCGAGCGGGTCGCCGCCGAGGGGGTCTCGCAGGACCTCGCCGACCGGCTGGTCGGCGTCGTTTCGAGAAGCGGGCCTGCCGCTGCACGCCTTCAAGCCCGTCCGCCGCAACGTCATCCGCGGCGGGCGCGAGTGGGTGCCGGCCATCCTCCGGTACAACCGGATCCCGGCGCGCATCCTCGTCGAGGTCTGCAACCTCAACAACCCCGACGACCGCAAGCTCCTGCGCACGCGGGCCTACCGCGAGAAGGTGGCCGAGGCCCTCGTCGACGCCCTGATCGATTTCTACGGCGGCGTCCGGAGCGGCGCGACGCGAAGACGTCCTCGAGCGGCAGCGCGCTGACGCGTTCCTGCCGCTGCCTCGCCTCCGGATTCCTCGTATACTTTTCCGCCTCAGGAGGCTCCATGCGTCTTCGCTCGATGGTCCTGGCCGCCGCGCTGGCCCTCGTCCTCGCCTCCCCGCTCGCCGCCCAGGAATGGCGCGGCAAGGCCCGCATCGACGGGCAGGTCAAGAACGAGAAGGGCGAGCCGGTCGAGGGCTGCGTGGTGAAGCTGCGCTGGGGCAGGAGCGGGCGCGGCGGCCCCGACGAGAAGACCGACAAGAAGGGGAAGTGGGCGATCTTCGGCCTCGCGGGCGGGCCCTGGGACCTGGACTTCGAGGCCCCCGGCTATCGGCCCAGGCAGATCGGCATCACGCTCCAGGAAGGCGGCCGCAACGACACCGTCCAGATCGTCCTCGAGGCGGCGCCCCAGGCGGCGCCGCGCGCCGGGCGTCGCCGCAGGTCCTCGTGGGCGGCCAGAAGATCTCGAAGGAGACGGCCGAGGCGATCGAGGCCGGCAATGCCGCGATGTCGGCGCAGAACTGGGCGGGCGCGCGCGAGAACTACGTCAAGGCGCTCGCCGAGCTGCCGGACAACGCCGGCGCTCATCGAGCGAGTCGCGGTGGCGTACCTGGGCGAGGGCAACAAGGACGAGGCGCTTCGCTACGCGCGCATGGCGTCGGAAAAGGCGCCGGCCGATCCGCAGCCCTGGCAGATCATCGCGGAGCTCGAGATCGAGCGCGGCAACGCCGAGGCCGGGATGGCGGCGCTCGACCGGGTGCCGGCCGAGAAGATCATCGATCCGGCCCTCTACCTGAACGCCGGGATCATTCTCTACAACAAGAAGAAGCTGGACGAGGCCGTGACGGCCTTCGACAAGGCGATCGCGGTCAAGCCCGACGCCGACCGCCCACTACTACCGCGGCCTGGCCGAGCTTCAGCAGAAGAAGAACGCCGCGGCGAAGGCCGACTTTCAGAAGGCGCTGGAGCTGGCGCCCGACGGTCCCGACGCCAAGGACATCAAGGACCTCCTGAAGTCGATCCCCTAGCGGAGGCTGGGCTAGGGCCGCCCCTTCCGCGAGAAACGCCACCCACTCCGGATCCGTCGCGATCGCGACGATAGGCCGGGTCGCTCCGCAGAGCGAGCCGGTCGAGCGTGCCTCTCCGGCTCCAGCGCGCGCAGCGCCGCGATCGCCTCGGCGGCGTTGCCGGCGCGGGCGTAGATCTGGGCCTCGAGCTCGTCGCGCTTGCCGCCCTCGGGCAGCAGCGCGCGGGCCTCGCGGATCGCCCGCACGGAGGCCTCGGTGTCGCCGAGATTCGACTCGACCACGGCGAGCGTCGACAGCGTGTCGGGATCGGGCCCGGCCTCGCGGATGTAGCGCGTCAGGAGCGTCCGGGCCTCGCCGTTGCGCCCTTCGGCCGAGCGCCATCGAGGCGAGCTCCTTGCCGGCTCCCGGCGCCGGAGGGTCCTCGGCGAGGGCCCGTTCGAAGTCGACGCGCGCGGCGTCGGGCTCGCCCGCGGAGCGCGCCGAGAGGCCCATCTGGTAGTAGACGGGCGCGCGCGGCGCCCCGGCCTCGATCGACGGCGTCCAGGCGGCCCGGGCCGCCGCCGACCGTCGCCGTCGCGCTGGGCCTCCATGGCCGCCTGCTCGAACCGCCGCCAGGGCTGGGGCGGCGGCTCGACGAGCGCGAAGGGCTCCGAGAGCGTGCGCCGGACGGCGAGCGCCCCGTCGACCACGAAGAGAAGCGCCGGGACGGAAGCGAGCCACAGGAGGCGTCGGCGCTCGCGCGGCAGGCGGCGCGCGAAGAGAGCGACGACGGCTCGCGATCGCCAGGAGGCCGGCCAGGCGCGGCCAGGCGCCGGCCGCGCGCCTCCCGCTCGCCGTCGCGCCGGCGCACGGGCTCGGGCCCGAGGAGGCGGCCCACCTCGCCCGCGAAGGAAACCCCCGGGTCGGCGAGGACGACGTCCTCGACCTTCCAGCCCCGGGGCCCGCGGCGGACCGTCCAGCGGGTCTTGAGGACGCGCGTCCCGTAGCGCAGCCCCAGATCCACCAGGAGCGGCGCGCCCTGCGCGTCGCGGCAGCGAGGCCCAGGCGACCTCGGACGCGGACCCGGCCGGCGCCGCGAGGGCGTGCGCGAAGTGCTCGCGCACGGTCGCGGCGAGCAGGTCCTTCTGTCGGGCCGTCAGCGCTCCCCAGACCGGCGCACCGAGCAGCCGGCGCACGATCCCGTCGGCGTCGAGGGACTCGAAGAAGATCTTTCGCGGGCCGTGGAGGGCCGCCGAGGCGGAGCGCCGCGCGAAGTCGGCCGCCTCCTCGGCGTCGGGGAGGTCCTGGCCGGAGAGCGCGGACGCGGCCAGCGAGCATCAGCAGCGCGAGCCGCCGGGCGAGGGCGCGCCCGTCGCGGCGGGCGTCCCCCGGGATCAGTAGCCCGTCGCGGTCTCGCTCGTGTGGGGCTTGGAGAAGATCTTCATGACCATCGGGACGCTCCCGATGCGAAGCTCGTCCCCGTCGCGCAGCGCGATCGGCTGCGACAGCTTGATCCCGTTGACGAACGTGCCGTTCTTCGAGCCGAGGTCCTCGAGGGTCGCCAGGCCCATGTCGATCAGGACGCGGGCGTGGCGGCGCGAGACGCTCTTCGAGTCGATCCAGACGAGCGAGTCGTTGCCGCGGCCGAGGATGTTCTCCCCGTCGCCCAGGGCGACTTCCCGCTGGCCCCAGAGGAGCCGGAAGATCTGGTCGCCGTTGTGGGACCGGGCGCCCTCGCTCTTGACCGTCGTGGCCGCGCCGGAGAAAGCGTAGCCGTAGCCGTACACCGTGCGGATGAACTCCGGCGCGCGCGCGCCGTCGCCGATCGCCTGCCGGATCTCGGCGATCAGCGTCGGCAGGTTGACCTCCGACACGATCGTGTCCGGCCAGAGCCGCTGGTGCAGCTCGGCCTTCGGGATCGCCCGCGGCCGTCCCTCGAGCAGCACCTGGAGCAGCTTGAAGGCCTTGGGCGAGATCGCGACGTTGCGCCCGTCCTTCGTCAGGGCGCGGCAGTCCGAGTCGAGCGTGAAGGTTCCAAATCGGAAGGTCATAGCGCCTCCATGGAGACGGTATCGCCTTCCGCTGGTGCGGGGATCGGGTCGGGGACGAAATGGGCGATTCGCGGGACGAAGGCGGGCCGCAGCCGCGCGGGCGCATGGGCTTACGCCGGCAGCGGTTCCAGCCGCTCCACGCGGGGCGACAGCGACTCGGCGCCGCGCGCCGTGCAGACGATGTCGTCCTCGATGCGCACGCCGAAGCGTCCGGGCAGGTAGATGCCGGGCTCCGAGGTGAACGTCATGCCGGGCTCGAGGATCGTGCGGTCGGTGGCGACCATGTACGGCGGCTCGTGGACGTCGATGCCGAGGCCGTGGCCGAGTCGGTGCGTGAAGTACTCGCCGTAGCCCGCCTTCTCGATGACGCGGCGCGCGGCGGCGTCGACCTCGGAGCACGGCACGCCCGGCGCGGCCTTGTCGATGGCCGCGCCCTGCGCCTCGAGCACGATCGACCAGACCTTGCGGTACTCGTCGGTCGGCTGTCCGAAGAAGGTCGAGCGCGTGATGTCGTAGTACCAGCCGTCCGGCTTGTCCCACGCATCGATCAGGACGGCCTGGTTCTTCGCGAGCGCGGTCGGTCCCGAGGCGCCGTGCGGGAAACGCCGAGGACGGCCCGAACTGGACGACGTTCTCGCCCGGCGAAGGCGGCCGAGATCTCGGCCTCGGTCGAGCCCGGCCTCAACGAGTCGAAGGCCTTGCGAAAGCGGGGCAGCGCCACCGCGATGGCCTTGCGCATCATGTCGATCTCGTCGGGCGACTTGATCATGCGCAGAGCGCCGAAGAGCCCGGCGGCCGAGACCGGCTTCCAGCCGGAGCGCACCGCCAGAAGCCGCTCGACGTCGTCGTAGGCCGTCGAGGGCTCGACGGCGAGGGTGCCGGACGAGGCCGGGAAGACCTTCGAGGCCCTGGCCCAGGGGTCCTCGGTTTCCTCCCAGGTGACGACGTCGGCGACCGCGGACATGCCCTTCAGGCGCGCGGCCTCGAAGGCCGGGCAGACGACGACCGGGTCGCGATCCTGGAAGAGAAACAGGGCCGTCAGGCGTTCGCTCCGGTGAAAGTCGATGCCGGTCAGGTAGTAGAGGTTCGACGAGGGCGTCGCGTAGAGGCCGTCCGCCGGGATCGAACGGAGGCGCTCGACGCACGCTTTCGAGGCGTCGGAGATAGATTTCACGGGGAGTCGGCATGGGGCGGATGCTAGCAGAGTCGAAATCCGGACGGGCGAGCCACGCTCGTCCTGGTGGCGGCGTTCTCCGTGGCCGCGGGCCTGTCCGGCTGCCGGAGGGACGGCGGCCTCGTCGTCCGCGGGGCGCCGGTCGTGATCGTCTCGGTCGACACCCTTCGCGCCGATCACCTGCCGGCCTACGGATACCGGGACGTCGAGACCCCGAACCTCGACGCCTTCCGCAGGGACGCGGTCCTCTTCGAGAACGCCTACGCCCACGTCCCGCTGACGCTGCCCTCGCACGCCGCGATCTTCACGGGCCTCCTGCCCCCGCAGAACGGCGTGCGCGACAACCTCGGCTACGCGCTGTCCGGCGGGCCGGCGACGCTCGCCGGGTACCTGAAGGAGAAGGGCTACGCCACGGGGGGAGCGGTTTCGGCGATCGTTCTCTCGCACGCGACCGGGATCGCGCGCGGCTTCGACTTCTACGAAGACAACGTCGAGCCGACGAAGGTCAGCCAGACGCTCTCGCGCGTCCAGCGCCACGGCAGCGAGACCGCCGCCCTCCTCCAGGACTGGATCGGGCCCCGCGCCGATGAGCCCTTCTTCGCCTTCCTCCACCTCTTCGAGCCGCACTCGCCCTACGAGCCGCCGGAGCCCTTCGCGAGCCGCTACGCGCTGCCCTACGACGGCGAGATCGCGCGCGCCGACGAGATCGTGGGCGCGTTCTTCAAGTACCTCAAGGACCAGGAGGTCTACGACCGGGCCCTCGTCGTCTTCCTCTCGGACCACGGAGAGGGATTGAACGACCACGGCGAGGACGAGCACGGCGTGCTCCTCTACCGCGAGGCGATCCACGTCCCGCTGATCGTGAAGTTCCCCGGCTCCCGTCGCGCCGGCGAAAAGGTCGGGGCGCCGGTCGGGCTCACGGACGTCTTTCCGACCGTCGTCGAGGCGGCGGGCCTGCCGGTCCCGGAGGGCCTCGCCGGGCGGCCGCTGACGGCCGTCCTCGGGGGCGCCCCGGCAGCCGGGGCGCGGCGCATCTACGGCGAAACGCTCTATCCGCGGCTCCACCTCGGGTGGAGCGACCTGGCGTCGCTCGTGGACGCGAGACACCAGTACATCGAGTCGCCGCGGCCGGAGATCTACGACATCGTCGCCGATCCGGGGGAACGAAACGATCTCTCCGCGGGCCTGCCGCCGGCGTTTCGCTCGATGCGCGCCGAGCTCGCGCGGATGCCGCGGCCCCTGCAGCCGCCGGGCGGTTCCGATCCCGAGCAGGTCCGGAAGCTCGCCGCTCTCGGGTACATCAGCGCCTCCAACTCCGATTTCGCGAAGAAGGACCTGCCCGCGCCCCGCGACCGCATCGCGGCGGTCGAGCAGCTCAAGGCCGGTTTCGGCGCGCTGCAGGCCGGCCGCTACGAGGAGGCCGCGAAGGTCCTTTCGAGGCTCCTCGAGACGGAGCCCGGGATGACCGACGTCTGGCAGATGTACTCCGACGCCCTCATGAAGCTCGGCCGCGAGAAGGAGGCCCTCGGGGCCCTGCAGACCGCCGCGCGCCTCTCGCCGGGCAACCCCCAGGTCCTCATGGCCCTCGCCGACTACTTCACGGTCACCGGCGACTTCGCCGAGGCCCGCAAGCACGCGGAGCTCCTCGGCGAGGCCGGAACGGCCAGCCCGCACGAGAACCTCGCGCGGATCGCGCTCGCCGAGGGGGACCTCGCCTCCGCCGAGCGGGAGGCCCGGGCCGCGATCGCCCGCTATCCCACGCGCCGCGTCCCGCGGATGATCCTCGGCCGGGTGCTCCACGACCGGCGGGACTATCGCGGCGCGCTGATCGAGCTGGACGCGGCGGCACGGCCGCACGGCGGCGAAACCCGCGTGACGCTGCAGAACCTGCAGTACCTGCGCGGCGACTGCCTCGCGCGGATCGGCCGGGCGCCGGACGCCGAGGCTGCGTTTCGCGAGGAGATGCGCGCGTTTCCGGGCAACCCGGCCCCGCGCGCGGCGCTCGCGATGCTCTACGCGAGCCAGGGGCGCGAGGCCGAGGCGCGGCAGGCCCTGACCGAGCTCGTCCGGCAGCTCGCGACCCCCGAGGCCTACTTCGCGGCGAGCCAGACGTACGAGATCCTCGGCGACGCGATCACCGCGGCGCGGCTGCGGGTCGAGGCGAAGCGGCTGTTTCCGACGGCGAAGGAGCGGAAGGCGGCGGCGGGGTAGGGCGGCCCTTGTGGCCGCCCGGGGAGGGGACAAGCCCCTCCCCTACGAAGATCTCAGGTCTCGTCCCTTCATCTCCGGCGGCGCCTCGAGCCCCTGGATCCCGAGCAGCGTGGGCGCCACGTCGGCGAGCGTTCCGCCGGCGGCGAGCCGTCCCTGTCCCGAGCAGACGATGAACGGCACCGGGTTGGTCGTGTGCGCCGTGTGGGGCTGCCCGGTCTCGGAGTCGAGCATCTGCTCCGCGTTGCCGTGGTCCGCGGTCATCGCGAGGACGACGCCCGCGTCGCGGCAGGCGGCCTCGAGGATCCCGAAGCAGCGGTCGAGCGTCTCGACCGCGAAGATCGTCTCGGGGAGCTTGCCCGTGTGGCCGACCATGTCGGCGTTGGCGAGGTTGACGACGTAGGCGCCGTGGCGGCGCGCGGCCAGGGCCCGCACCGCCTCCTCCGTGATCTCGGCCGCGCTCATCTGGGGGTGGAGGTCGTAGGTCGCGCCCTTCCACGACGGGACGAGGATGCGCTCCTCGCCGGGGTAGGCCTTCTCGACGCCCCCGTTGAAGAAGTAGGTCACGTGCGCGTACTTCTCGGTCTCGGCGAGCCGGAGGTTCTCGACGCCGGCGCCGGCCCACGCGTCCGCCAGGATGCCTTCGAGGTCCTGCGGCGGGAAGGCGGCCGGCAGGGCGAACTCCTTCTTGTACTCGGTGAATCCGACGAAGTGAAGCTTCGGGGGCTTCGGGCGGGGGAAGTCGGAGAAGTCCGCCTCGGTGAGGGCCCGCGTGATCTGGCGGGCGCGGTCGGCGCGGTAGTTGAAGAAGACGAGGGCGTCGCCGGCGCGGATCGGGCCGACGGGCTCGCCGTCCTCGAGGAGGACCGTCGGCTGGATGAACTCGTCCGACTCCTCGCGGGCGTAGGCCTCCCGGACCGCCTCCTCGGCGCTGCCCGCGTGGAGGCCCGACGAGAAGACCAGCGCCGCGTACGCGCGCGCGACGCGGTCCCAGCGCTTGTCCCGGTCCATGGCGTAGTAGCGGCCCGAGACGGTCGCGATCTTCGCGGTCGACGGATCGAGCGCCGATTGCAGCTTCGCCAGATAGCGCAGCGCCGACTTCGGGGGTGTGTCGCGCCCGTCGGTGAAGGCGTGGATGCGCAGGCGCGGCACCCGCTGCTTCGCCGCGAGCTCGAGCAGACCCTCGAGGTGCCGTTCGTGCGAGTGGACGCCGCCGTCGGAAACGAGGCCCATCACGTGGAGCGTGGCACCCTTTCGCCGGGCCGCCGCGCAGCCCGCGAGGAGGGCCGGGTTCTCGAAGAACGACCCGTCGCGCAGCGCGAGGTCGATGCGCAGGATGTCCTGCGGCACCATGCGGCCGGCGCCGAGCGTCAGGTGCCCGACCTCGGAGTTGCCCATGACGCCGGCCGGCAGGCCCACGGCCTCGCCCGAAGCCTCGAGCAGCGTCCAGGGATGCTCGGCGAGCCACCGGTCGTAGATCGGGGTGCGCGCCAGCGCGATGGCGTTGCCCGGCGAGGGCGGGGCCTGGCCCCAGCCGTCGCAGATCAGGAGAAAGACCGGCGCCTTCTTCAAGGCGCGGCGGGGCGGGCCCCGGCGACGGCCGGGGGCCGCCGGCGCGGGCGGGGGAGCCGGCGCTCGAGGTCCGACAGCACGTGCATGAAGGCGATGTACGCCTCGTACGGCGACTCGTGGGGGGAGAAGTACGCGTGGACCTGCCCGTCCTCCGCGGCCTTGGTCGCCATGTAGTAGAAGTGGTCGGAGGTCGTCAGGTTCCGGAAATCCGACAGAATCTCCGCCGAGCCCGATCCCTTCACGCGCGATTCGAGGGCGAAGAGGCGTTTCAGGGCGTCCCGCTGGAGGTCGTTGCCCTGCCACGCCGAGACGTCCCGCGCCTCGTCGGCCCAGGACAGCGTGCGCGGGGCCGAGAGGCGCTCCGCCCGCGGCAGGCGCTCGATCGCGTCCGAGGGCGTCAGGAAGGCCGCGCCCCGGTGCGCGAGATGCCGGCCGACCCAGGCCTCGAAGAACTCGAAGATGCCGGTCTCCTTCCACTGGTGCTCGCCGAAGGTCTCGAAGTCCATGAAGAGCGACAGGACGTCGCCCTCGAGTCGGGAGATCCAGAAGTCGTACTTCTCCGCCGTCAGGGGCCACTCGCTCCAGCCGCGGTTGGAGAAGCGGAAGGCGATGTCGTCGGACAGGCGGTAGTCGCGCAGCAAGAGCGGCAGCCCGCGCGGGGTCGCCGCGCGATAGACGCGACGCGCCGTGCGCGGCCCCGTCAACGGCGCGACGCCGTCGGCGAGCACCCCGCGATACCCCTTCCCCTCGAGGAAGGCGGCGAGGGCGTCGGAGTAGATGAGCTCGGTGTTGCGAAAGACCCTCGGCTCCTTTCCGAAGTGCTCCACGACCGACCGGCGGTGAAGGGCGACCTGGGCGTCGAACTCGTCGAGGGAGGCGAGCCAGGCGAGCGAGTGGTGAGAGGTCTCGGCGAGGATCTCGACCCTCCCGCCCGGGGTCGCCGCGAGGCGCCGGAACGCGTCGAGGACGTCGGGGGCCCACGCCGCGAGCTGCTCGAGCAGGCCGCCGGAAAGCGAGAACGCCACGGCGAAGCGGGGATGGCGGTCGAGGAGCCGCTCGAGCATCGCCGTGGCCGGCCGATACGAGCGTTCGGAGACCCGCGACAGGATCGCGCGGTTCGCGTCGTCGTCGAAGTAGCGGTGCTCGCGCCCGACGTCGAAGTAGTTGTAGCGGCGCAGGCGCGCCGGCTGATGAACCTGGAAGTACAGGCAGACCGGGATCATGGAGGCGGCTTCATTCTGCCACCAACTCGCGGTAGACGGTCTGGCACCGCCAGGCCGACTCGCGCCACGACAGCCGCTCCACCTCGGCGCGGCCGCGCGCCGAGAGCGCGTCGCGGAGCGGGGGGAACATCAGGACCGAGAGGATCTTCGAGGCGAGGTCCTCGACGTCGCCGAACTGGACGCGCAGAACGTGGCGCACGACCTCGGAGACGCCCGCCGTGCGCGAGACGATGACCGGCGTGCCGTGCTGCAGCGCTTCCAGGGCGGTCAGGCCGAAGGGCTCCGAGACCGAGGGCATGACGTAGACGTCGGCGCGGGCGTAGAGGCGGTCGAGGTCGTCGGCGGGCAGGAAACCCGTGAACAGGAAGCGGTCCTCGAGGCCGGCGTCCGCGACCCGCTGCATCATCGGGCGAAGGCGGTCGCCGGCGCCCGCGACGGCGAACTTGACCCGAGGCATCTCGGCGGCCACCCGCGCGGCGGCGTCGACGAAGTAGTCCGGCCCCTTCTGCCAGGTGATCCGGCCGGCGAAGAGAACGAGCGGGTCCCCCTCCGCGACCGTCCAGCGGGGGCGGGGGCCGAGCGGGTCGATCGCGTTGTGGACGACCCGGAGCTTTTCGCGGGGAACGCCGTAGCGCGCGGCCAGGACGTCGGCCGTGTACGCGGAGACGGCCACGACGCGGTCGGCGGCGGCGAGGCCGGCCCGCTCGACGCCGACGACGAACCCGTTGTCGCCGTTGCCCGACCGGTCGTACTCCGTCGCGTGCACGTGGAGGACGAGCGGCTTGCCCGTGGCGCGGCGGGCGCGCATCCCCGCCATGAACGTCAGCCAGTCGTGCGCGTGGATGACGTCGAACGTCTCGCGGGCGGCGATGCGCGCACCCTCCTCGGCATAGCGCAGGACCTCCGCGTGGAGGTTCGGGCCGTAGATGCCGGGAATCCGTGGCGCGCGCGCGGAGACCGCGAGGAACTCGTCCTCGTAGGCCTCTTCGGTCAGGTAGGGCGCGAGAAGCGTCCGCACGCGGCGGACCTTCAGCCGCAGCCGGCGGGCCCGGGCAACGGGGCGTGCGGCGCGGGACGGGCCGCCGGCCGTCAGGATTCGCAGGCCCGGCGCGGAGCTCTCCACGCGGCGGGGGAGGACGAGCGAGATCTCCGTCGACAGCTCGAGCAGGCCCCGCACGAGCCCTTCGCAGGCCACGCCCAGGCCGCCCGAGACGTACGGCGGAAACTCCCAGCCGAACATGAGGACGCGCATGGGAGCCAGTCGGACCCTCACTCCCCGCCCCGCATGTGCGTGTACAGGACCCGCGCGATCTCGGCCGCGCTCCAGGCCTGCGCGAAGCAGCCTCGCGGCGCGTGCGGCGGGTCGCCGTCGAACATCTCGGACACGTGGCCGAGCCCGGCCTCCCGCACGTGGGCGCGCAGGGGCGCCAGGAGCGCCCGCATCGTGCGGCGGGACTCCTCGTTGTTTCCGAAGACGCGGAAGTGGGCGTCGGCGAAGGGCCCCATGAGCCACGGCCAGACCGTGCCCTGGTGCATCGCGGAGAGGCGGGCGCGCTCGTCGCCCGAGCACTCCCCGCGGTAGCGCGAGTCCTCGGGGTCGAGGGTCCGCAGGCCGAAGGGCGTGAGCAGGTTGCGCCGGACCGACCAGTAGACCGAGCGCGCGCGGTGCGGCGGCAGCAGGTCGTCGGTCAGGGCGACGGCGAGGATCTGGTTGGGCCGCAGGCTCGCGTCCGGGCCGAAGTCGCCGACGACGTCGTAGAGGCAGCCCTTCTCGGCGCACCAGAAGGTCTCGTTGAAGCGCCGCGCCGCATGCCACGCCTCGGACTCGAGCTCGCGCGCGCGGCCGGTCTCTCCGGCGATCCGCTCGAGCCGGGCGGCGCTCCTGAGGGCGGCGTGCCAGAGCGCGTTGACCTCGACGGGACGGCCGGCGCGCGGCGTGACGGGCTGGCCGTCGAGGACCGCATCCATCCAGGTCAGCGGGCGACCCGGCGAATCCCCCGCGAGCAGGCCGTCCGGGCCGACCCCGATGCCGGAGCGCGTGCCGCGGCGATAGGCCTCGACGATCGCGCGGACCGCGCCGAGCATCGGCGACGGCCGCGAGGGGTTCCGGCGCGCGCGGCCGAACCACTCGACCGCGAGGATGAACCAGAGCGAGGCGTCGATCGAGTCGTAATCGGGCTGGCCGTCGTCGCCGGAGAAGTGGCCGGGCAGGAGGCCGTCGCGGCGGGCGGCGGCAAACGTGTTGAGGACCCGGGCGAGCGGTCCGACGCGGCCCTGCGCGAGCGCGAGGCCGGGGGCGGCGATCATGGCCTGGCGTCCCCAGTCGTCGAGCCAGGGGAAGCCGGCGAGCACGGTCGTGTGCCTGTGGTCCGCGTCGGCGACGAACGCCTCGGTCCGGCTGGCGAGCTCGTCGAAGACCGGATCGCCCGTCGGCGCGAACTCGAGGCGGCGCCGCCGTTCGGTCTCCAGGAAATCGTCCGGGTCGCCCGCGACTTCTTCGAGCGAGAAGAGCGCGAAGACCTGGGCGTCGGGCCGGAGCACCCACTCCCATTCGAGCGGGCTCCAGAGGTCCTCCTCGCAGTCGTAGCCGCGCGCGGCCTCCTCGGCGTAGCGAAAGTGCCGGTACCAGGCCGGATCGGTGCGCGTCGCGGCGAAGACGCCGCGGAGGTACAGGCGCGGGAGGTAGGGGAGCGGCTTGACCCAGGACGTCTCGCCGCGGACCTCGACGGTCGCGTCCCAGTCGGCCGTCTCCTTCTGGAGGCGGTGGAGTCCCCGGAACGCCGTGAGCGGACGGACGCGGAGCGTCAGCTCCGAGTCGCCGCGGTTGACCCAGCGCACGATCGTCACCGAGCGGTCGCGGACGAGGCAGAGCGAGCGCTCGATGGCGAAGTCCGCGGTCTCGTGCCGCCAGGTCGGGAACGGCTCGAGGCGAAACCGCGAAAGGTTCTGCATGCCTTCGGGATGGAAGAGGTCGTGGTACTCCTGCGTCGAGATCCCGACGGATTTCCCGCCCGCGGTCACGAACTCGTCGCAGCCCGAGACCAGCATCCAGCGCCGCCGCGGCGGGGGGATCGCCGGGACGTGCCAGCCGTGGTAGCGGCGCGTGCGGGGACCGGCCACGGTGCCGCAGGCGAACCCGCCCCGGCCGTCGGTTTCGAGCCACTCCATGGAGAGCGCGCGGTCGGACAGGTCGCCGCCGGACCATTCGAACGGCTTGCGGAGGCCGCGCGAGGCGGCGACGGTTTCGTCGGTCTTCACGGAAGTCGGGGCCCTCCACCCGATTCTCTATCAGAAGCGGCGCCCATTTGCCTTCGCCGAAATCCCGCGCCGACTTCATCCGCCCCTTCGCGCGCCGCGTAATAAGATCCGGCCGAGGAGGCCCGCTTGACCATTGCCGCGAAGTCCCTCGAAGAGCTCTCGATCGACACCATTCGAACGCTGTCGATCGACACCGTGCAGAAGGCCAACTCGGGCCACCCCGGCCTTCCCCTCGGCGCGGCCCCGATGGCCTACGTCCTGTGGCAGAGGCACCTCTCCCACAACCCGCGCGACCCGCGCTGGCCGGACCGCGACCGCTTCGTCCTGTCGGCCGGCCACGGGTCGGCGCTGCTCTACAGCCTCCTGCACCTGACGGGCTACGACCTGACGCTCGACGACCTGAAGGCCTTTCGCCAGTGGGAGAGCCGCACGCCCGGGCACCCCGAGGTCCACCTGACCCCCGGCGTCGAGGCGACGACGGGCCCCCTCGGCCAGGGCACGGCCAACGCGGTCGGGATGGCGATGGCCGAGCGTTTCCTGGCCCACCGCTTCAACCGTCCCGGCCACGAGATCGTGAACCACCGGACCTTCTGCCTCGTCGGCGACGGCGACCTCATGGAGGGGATCTCCTCGGAGGCCGCCTCGCTCGCGGGGCACCTGAAGCTCGGCAGGCTGATCTACCTCTACGACGACAACCACGTGACGCTCGACGGCCCCGCGCAGCAGAGCTTCACCGAGGACGTGCTGGCGCGGTACGCGGCTTACGGCTGGCAGGTCCTGAGGGTCGAGAACGGCAACACCGACCTCGACGGCATCGACCGCGCGATCCAGACCGCCGTCTCGCAGGAGGAGCGGCCGACGATCGTCGCCGTACGCACGACGATCGGCTACGGCTCGCCGCACAAGGCCGGCACCAGCGCCGCCCACGGGAGCCCGCTCGGCGCCGAAGAGGTCGCGCTGACGAAGAAGGCCCTCGGCTGGGAGTGGACCGACCCGTTCCACATCCCGAAGGAGGCGCTCGAGCACCTGCGGTCGGCCGTCGCACCGGGGCGAAAAGGCCGAGGTGGACTGGCAGCGCCGCTTCGAGGCGTACGCGAAGGCCTGTCCGGAGCTGGCGGGACAGTGGCGCGACGAGGCGAAGGGCGCGCTGCCGAAGGGCTGGGACGCGGACCTTCCGAAGTGGAAGGCGGGCGAGTCGCTCGCGACCCGCGTGGCCTCCGGGAAGGCCCTCAACGCGATCGCCAAACACGTGCCGTGGCTTCTCGGGGGCGACGCGGACCTTTCGGAGTCGACGAAGACCAAGATCGAGGGCGCGGCCGAGTTCGACGGCTCGACGGGCGAGGGGAACAACATCCACTACGGCGTGCGCGAGCACGCGATGGCCGCGATCGCCAACGGCATGTCCTACCACGGGGGAGTGCGTCCCTTCGTCGCCACGTTCTTCTGCTTCTCGGACTACATGCGCCCGTCGATCCGCCTGGCGGCGCTGTCGCACCTGCCGACGATCTTCGTCTGGACGCACGACTCGATCGGACTCGGCGAGGACGGCCCCACCCACCAGGCCGTCGAGCAGCTCATGTCGCTGCGGGCGATGCCGCACTTCGCGATCCTCCGCCCGGGCGACGCGAACGAGTCGGCCGAGGCGTGGCGCGCGGCCCTCGAGCACCGCGAGGGCCCGGTCGGCCTCGTCTTCTGCCGTCAGAACGTGCCCGTCCTCGACCGGTCGGGCGCGAAGGGCGACGTGTCGCGCGGCGGTTACATCCTGGCGGAGGCCTCGGGCGGAAAGCCCCGGCTCATCCTGATGGCCACGGGCTCGGAGCTCCAGCTCGCCGCGGCCGCGCGCCCGAAGCTCGAGGCGGAGGGGATCCCGACCCGGGTCGTTTCGATGCCGTGCTGGGAGTTCTTCGACGCGCAGCCGCGCGAGTACCGCGACGAAGTCCTGCCGCCGGGCGTGAGAGCGCGGCTCTCGATCGAAGCCGGAGTGACCCTCGGATGGCAGAAGTACGTCGGCGACGGGGGCGGCTCGATCGGCGTCGACCGCTACGGCGCCTCGGCGCCCGGCGAAATCGGTCATGAAGGAGTACGGGTTCACCGTCGAGCACGTCGTCAAGTACGCGCACGGCCTGCTCGGAACAGGAGGAAAGTCATGAGCGCGAATCCTCTGAAGCGGCTGGGAGATCTGGGCCAGAGCGTCTGGTACGACTACATTCGCCGCGACCTCTACACGGGGCCGGGCCTGAAGAAGCTGATCGCCGACGACGGCCTGCGGGGGATGACGTCGAACCCGACGATCTTCCAGAACGCCATCGCCAAGAGCAACCTCTACGACGAGATCATCCGGCGGCGCCGCGGGGCAGGCGCCCGCCGCGATCTACGAGAGCCTCGCCGTGGCCGACGTCGGGGCCGCGGCCGACCAGTTCCGGCCGGTCTTCGACGCGAGCGGCGGCAACGACGGCTTCGTCTCGATCGAAGTCGGGCCCCATCTCGCACGCGACACGCGGGCCACGATCGCCGAAGCGCACCGTCTCTGGAGCCAGTGCAACCGGCCCAACGTGATGATCAAGATCCCGGGGACGGCCGAAGGCGTCCCCGCCATCCGGCAGTGCCTTTCCGACGGCCTCAACATCAACGTCACGCTCCTCTTCGGCGTGCCGCGCTATCGCGAGGTCATGGACGCCTACCTCTCGGCCCTCGAGGACCGGGTCAAGCGCGGCCAGGCGGTCGACGGGATCCGGTCGGTCGCGAGCTTCTTCGTCTCGCGCGTCGACACCAACGTGGACGCGAAGCTCGACGCGCTGACGAAGGCCGGCAACCCGAACGCGAAGGCGGTCCGGGCAAAGCTCGCGATCGCCAACGCGCGGGTCGCCTACGCAGGCCTTCGAAGAGGTCTTCGGCGGCGGGCGCTTCGCGGCGCTGAAGGGCAAGGGCGCGCGCGTCCAGCGGCCGCTCTGGGCCTCGACGTCGACCAAGGACAAGTCGCTTCCCGACCTCTACTACGTCGAGGCGCTCATCGCGCCGGACTCCGTCGACACCATGCCCCCCGAGACGTTCGAGGCCTACCGCGACCACGGCGACCCGAAGGTCCGCATCCACGACGAGCTTTCCGCCGCGCACGCGGCCTTCGCGGCGCTGCCCCCGCTCGGGATCGACTTCGCCGCCGTCGTCTCCGAGCTCGAGGACGAGGGCGTCAAGAAGTTCTCGGACTCCTACGACAGCCTTCTCCAGGCGATCGTGGACAAGGAGAAGGCGATGAGGGTGGCGTGAACCTGGAGCCGGAGGGCGCCGCCGCCCGCTGCCGCCCCACGGTGGCGCGCCTGGAGTCGGAGCGGGCCGTCGAACGGATCTGGTCCGGCGACGGGACGTTCTGGAAGATCGAGGCCGTCGCCCGGCGCCGGATCGAGAGCTCCCTCGGCTGGTTGCGCCTGCCGGACCAGGCCGCCGCGTCCCTCTCCGAGCTCGAGCCCTTCGCCGCTTCGATGCGCGGGAAGGCCGACCGCATCCTCGTCCTCGGCGTCGGGGGAGCCGTCCTGGCTCCCGCCGTCTTCGCGGGCCTGCCCGCGTCGGAGGGATTCCCGAAGCTCGAGGTCCTCGACTCGATCGAGCCCTCGGCCGTCGCCGCGGCGGCCGCGCGAAGCGACCCCGGCCGGACGATCTTCGTCGTCTCGGGCAAGACCGGCGCGACACTGGAAACGAGCATCCTCTTCGACTTCTTCTTCGAGCACGCGCGGCTGGAGCTTTCCGGAAGGGCGGGCGAGCGCTTCCTGGTCGTGACGGATCCCGGCTCCTCGCTCGAGCGTCTCGCTGCGGAGCGGGGCGTGGCGGCGGTGTTTCACGGCGAGCGGTCCGTGCCGCCGCACTACTCGGCGCTCTCGAGCTTCGGTCTCCTCCCGGCCGCCCTGGCGGGCGTCGACCTGCGCGAGCTCGTCGCCCGCGCCCGGCGCATGGCGGAGGCCTGCCGCTGTGCCGCCAGCGTGAACCCCGCCGTCCTCCTCGGAACGGCGCTGGCGACGGAAGCCCTCTCCGGCCGAGACAAGCTGACCCTTTCGATCGACTCCCCGCACGAGTTCTTCGGCCGCTGGCTGGAGGGCCTCGTCGCGTCGTCGACGGGAAAGGAGGGCAAGGGAGTCGTCCCGATCGACGGCGAGCTTCTCGGGCCGCCGTCGGTTTACGGCTCGGACCGTTTCTTCGTCCGCTACGAGACGCTGGGCCGGCCGGACGCGACCGCCGCGGCGCGCGCGGCGGTGCTCGTCGAGCACGGCCATACGGTCGCGACCTTCGGCCTGCGCGACCCGCTCGACCTCGGAGCCGAGATGTTCCGCTGGCAGTTCGCCTCGGCGGTCGCCGCGAAGGTCCTGAACGTCAACCCGTTCGACGAGCCGGAGGCGGAAGAATCGCGGGGGCGCGCCGGCGCGATCCTCTCGGGAACGGCCGAGGCCGGTCCCGGGGCCCCGGCGCCCGCGGAGGCCCTCCTGGAGCTGGCGGAGGCCCTCGGCTCGATTCGCTCGAACGACGCCTTTTGGATCGACGCCTTCGTTCCCGAAACGTCCCAAAACGACGCCGTTCTCCAGACCATCGCGATGAAGGTGCGCCGCGCCCGGCGGGTCGCGACGAGCGTTCACTTCGCTCCGCGGTTCCTGCATTCGAGCGGGCAGCTCCAGAAGGGCGGGCCGGCCTCCGGCGTCTTCCTCCAGGTCGTCGGTGGAGCGTCCTCCGCTGTGCCCGTCCCGGGCCGGCCCTGGGGGTTCGCCGACGTGCTCGCGGCCCAGGCGGCCGGGGATGCCCAGTCGCTTTCCGCGCGGGGGCGCCGCGTGGTGCGGGTGCGCCTGTCGGGCGACGACGCGCGCGGGCTCGAGGAGCTCTCGGCGGCGGTCGACCGGGCCCTCGAGGCCGCGGTTCTCTCCGGGCGGTCCGTCGCTTGAGCTCCTCGACCGACTCGGTCCTGGTCTCGATGCGCCGGACCGAGGAAGAGATCCGCCCGCCCTGCACGCTCGTCATCTTCGGCGCCTCGGGGGACCTCACGCGGCGCCTGCTCGCGCCGGCGATCGCGCACCTGAACCGCGACGGGGCGATATCGCCGGACTTCGCGATCATCGGCATCGGGCGAACGCCGTACCCGGACGAGGAGTTCCGCAGGCACCTGGAGGGCGGGGCGCGGGAGTTCACGCCGCCGACGCAGGGGCGGCCCGGGGATCTGCCGACGGTCGTCCGCTACATCGCGGGCGACTTCGGCGACCCCGAGCTCTACCGCCGGGTGAAGGCGACCCTCGACGAGATCGAGGGCGGCCGCGGCGGGCCGCGCAACCGGATCTTCTACTTCGCGACACCTCCCGCCGCCGACGAACCGATCGTGCGCGGCCTCGGCGAGGAGGGGCTCGCCCGCGTCGAGAACGGCTGGGTGCGCGCGGTCGTCGAGAAGCCCTTCGGCCACGACCTCGCCTCCTGCCGGCACCTGAACGAGGTCCTGCTGAAGATCTTTCCCGAGAAGCAGGTCTACCGGATCGACCACTACCTCGGGAAGGAGACGGTCCAGAACATCTTCGTGCTGCGCTTCGCCAACGGCATCTTCGAGCCGCTCTGGAACCACCGGTACATCGACCACGTCCAGATCTCGGTGGCCGAGTCCGTGGGCGTGGGCCATCGCGCCGGCTTCTACGAGCACGCGGGCGTCGTGCGGGACATGTTCCAGAACCACATCATGCAGCTCCTGACGCTGACGGCGATGGAGCCGCCGGCGGCCTACGAGGCCGACGCCATCCGCGCCGAGAAGGTCAAGGTGCTGGAGTCGATCCGCCCGTTCGAGAACGACTCGATCGACGACTGGGCGGTCCGCGGCCAGTACGGCCCGGGCGTCGTCAACGGCAAGCGCGTGCCGGGCTACCGCGAGGAGCCGAAGGTCGATCCGGGCTCGACCACGCCGACCTACGCCGCGATGAAGATCGCGATCGACAACTGGCGCTGGGGGGGCGTGCCGTTCTACCTGCGCTCCGGAAAGCGCCTGGCCAAGCGCGTCACCGAGGTCGCGATCGAGTTCAAGCAGGTCCCGCACCGGTTCTTCAGCAAGGCCTCCGGGGAGATGCTGCCGAACGTGCTCCGCCTCCACATCCAGCCGGACGAGGGCGTGTCGCTCAAGTTCGGCGTCAAGGTCCCGGGCTCGGTGCTGCAGGTCCAGTCGGTCTACATGGACTTCCCATACTCGAAGCTCGGCGCCCCGATCGCCGGAGGCTACGAGCGCCTCCTCGTGGACGTCACGCACGGCGACCAGACGCTCTTCATCCGCGGCGACGAGGCCGAGCACGCCTGGGAGGTCCTGACGCCGATACTCGAGGCCTGGCAGCGGACCCCGCCGGCCGATTTCCCCAACTACGCCGCCGGCACGTTCGGCCCGGAGGCCGCGGACCGCTTCCTCGAGAAGGACGGAAGGCGCTGGCGGACACTGTAGAAGAGGGCGGGGACAAGCCCCGCCCCTACGACCGGGGCACGCAGCAACCCGAAACGTCCCCTGTGGCTGTGCTTTGCCCCTCCGGTCGTAGGGGCGGCCCTGGCGGCCGCCCCCTCTCGCCGTTGCTGTAACGTGTCGTCCTATCGCAACTTTCCCTTCCCCTTGAACGTCCTGCTCTCCGTCCTCGAGCGCGAGGAGGGGACCGTCGCCTCGATGCACTACGGCCTCTTCGAGGGGCCGGAGGACTCCATCGCGACGGCGCAGGAGCGGTCCACGGCGCTTCTTCTCTCGCGCCTCCCGCCGCCCCCCGCCCGCCTGCTCGAGGTCGGGATCGGCCTGGGAACGACGCTCGCGCTGCTGACGGAGATGGGTTACGCCGCCGAGGGCGTCACGCCCGATCCGGTGCAGGCCGCGGCCGCTGTCGCCCGATTCGGCGGGCGGATCCGCGTTCATACGACGTCCCTCGAGCACTTCGAGACGACCAGCCGCTTCGACGTCGTCCTGTTCCAGGAGTCCTCGCAGTACATCGACAGCGACGCGCTCTTTCGCAAGGTGCGCGCGTTGGCGGCCCCCGGGGTGAGCGTCGTCGTCCTCGACGAGTTCGCGCTCGAGCCGGTGGAGAAGCCGGGCGCTCTCCATCGCCTTGACCTCTTCCTCGCCGCTGCGAAGAGCGAAGGCTTCTCGCTCGAAGAAGAGATCGACGTGACGATGCAGGCGGCACCGACCATCGACTACTTCCTCGAGCGGATCCCGCGGCACCGTGCCGAGATCGAGAGGGACCTCGGCCTCGAGCCCGCCCGAATCGACGAGCTTCTCGCGAGCGGGAGCGGATATCGCGAGAGATACCGGTCCGGGACCTACGGCTACCGGCTGCTCCGACTCGCCTGAGCCGGGCTAAACCTTGAACCCGAGCCTGCGGGCGATCGTCCGCTGGGCCGTGTCGAGAGTCAGGAATCCCAACTCGTCCGGCTCCGGGGAAAGATAAAGGGCGCAGGCAACGTGCCAGAGATCCGCCCCGCGCAGATGCCCGACGGCGAGCACCCTGGAGATCTCCTCCGTCAGGGGGCGGTCCGGAAGGATCCAGGACAGCGGGCCGAAGGGGTCGCGCCCGGCACCTTCTCGCGCCTCCCGGACCAATGCCGACAAGACCTCGGCTTCGGTCAGGTTGGACGAGTAGAGCCCATCGAAGCCGGCCATCCGGCGCTCGAGCGCGCTCGCCCCGGGCTCGCCGAAGGCGATGGCGACGATGGCCGAGGCGTCGACGTACGCCGGCTTCAATCGCGCGATTCGAGAAAGCGTTTCAGCGCTCCCGGCTTTCGGCGCAGGCGCAGAAGGGGAGCGCCCGGCCGGCGCGGGGGCGTGAGGACGCCTTCGGCCTTGAGGCGGCGAAGGCGCTCCTTGAAGCTTTCCCTCGCGGGGGCCACGGGAGTCACTTCCGCGACCAGCTGCCCGTGGTAACTGATCCCGACCCGATGGCCGTCTCGGACCGCCCGCAGGATCTCGCTGAGCCTGGCCTTGGCCTCGTACGTGGAGTAGATCCGAGCCATCAGGCGATATTGGACTAGTCTGACCAGATCGTCAAGCGGGCTCGACCTCGAAACCTAGGCTTCCTTCGCCTCCGCCTTGCCGGCCTTCGACTGCGCGATCACCTTCTCCTGCTGGGCGTGGGGGACCTCGGCGTAGTGCGAGAACTCGAGGTGGAAGGATCCCCGTCCCTGGGTGATCGACCGGAGCTGCGCGCCGTAGGTCAGCAGCTCCGACATCGGGACCTGGGCCTTGATGACGGTGTCGTCCTCGGCGGCGTCCATGCCTTCGACCTTGCCGCGGCGGGACGAGAGGTCGCCCATGAGATCGCCGACGTACTCGTTCGGCGCGGTGATCTCGACGTTCATGACCGGCTCGAGCAGCGTCGGCCTGGCCGCGGCCATGGCTTCCTTGTAGGCGAGGGCGCCCGCGAGCTTGAACGCGAGCTCCGAGGAGTCGACGTCGTGGTACTGGCCGTCGTAGAGGGTGACGCGGAAATCGACCATGGGGTAGCCGGCGAGGAAGCCCTTGCGGCGGACCTCCTGGATGCCCTTCTCGACGGCGGGGATGAAGTTTCTCGGGATCGCCCCGCCGTAGATGTCGTCGACGAACTCGAAGTCCTTGCCGCGGGGCAGGGGCTCGACGCGGATGCGGCAGTCGGCGAACTGGCCGTGGCCGCCCGTCTGCTTCTTGTGCCGGCCGTGGGCCTCGGCCTTGCGGGTGATCGTCTCGCGGTAGGGGACCTTCGGCGGGTGGAGGATGACCTCGACGCCGTAGCGCTTCTTCAAGCGCGCAACCGCGATCTCGACGTGGAGCTGGGAGGCCCCGGCGAGGTGGAACTCCTTGGTTTCCTCGTCGCGCGTGAAGGAGAGCGACGGGTCCTCCTCGATCAATTTGTGGAGCGCGGTCGAGATCTTGTCTTCGTCGCCCTTGGCCTTGGGCTCGATCGCGTAGGCGATCGACGCCTCCGGCACCTTGAGGACCGGCACGACCACGGGGTGATCCTTGGCCGTCAGCGTGTCGCCGGTCAGCGTCTCCTTCAACTTCGCCACGGCGACGATGTCGCCGGCCTTCGCCTCCGCGACGCCGACGTGCTCCTTGCCCTGCGGCAGGAAGAGGCCCGAGAAGCGCTCGGGGATGCCCTTCGACGAGTTGAAGTAGGTGCCGTCGGACTGGAAGTGGCCGGCGAGCACGCGCAGGTACGAGATCCGCCCCGCGAAGGGGTCGGAGACCGTCTTGAACACCTGTGCGACCGCGGGGTCCTTCTCGTTGCAGAAGACCATCGCGGGCTTGCCGTCCTTGCCCACGGCCTCGGTCTTGCGGTCTTCGGGCGACGGCAGGATGGCCTCGCAGGCGTCGAGAATGCGGATGGCCCCGATGGTGTGGGAGGAGGAGGCGCAGAGGACCGGAAAGACCTTGCGCTCGACGATCTCGCGCCTCAGGCCCGGCAGGATGTCCTGCGGCTCGAGGGTGCCCTGGGCGAAGAACTTCTCCATCAGGTCGTCCTCGCCCTCGGCCACGGCCTCGACGAGCGCCTCGTGCTCGACCTTCGCCCGCTCGGCGAGGTCGGCCGGGATGGGGCCGTCGCTCCGCTTCCCGTCGTCGTTGATGTGCGCTTCCATGCGAACGAGGTCGACCGTGCCGTGGAACCCCTTCTCCTCCCCGATCGGGATCTGGAGGGGGACGACGCCGCGGCCGAACTTCTTCTTGAGCGACTCGAGCGTGCGGTCGAAGGAGGCCCGCTCGCGGTCCATCCGGTTGATTACGAACATGACCGGCCGGCCGAACTCCGCCGCGAACTTCCAGACGCGCTCGGTCTGGACCTCCACGCCCGAGACCGCGTCGAGCACGATGAGCGCGGCGTCGGCGGCGTAGACCGCGGCCCGCGCCTCGGGGGCGAAGATGCCGTAGCCGGGAGCGTCGATGAAATTGATCTTGGTGTCGCGGTGGACGACGTGGGCGCACGCCAGGTTGATGGAGATCTTCCGGTCGATCTCCTCGCCGTCGAAGTCCGTGGGGCAGGTGCCGTCCTCGATCCGGCCGGCCCGCGTGGTCGCCCCGGCGGCGTGCAGGAGGGAGGCGACGAGGGTGGTCTTGCCGACCGTGTTGTGGCCCACGACGGCGACGTTGCGCAGGTTGGGAGCGGAGAATGACTTCATGGCGCCGGATTATATTGAAGGCCCGGCGCAGCCCCGGGCCAAAAGGACCCACAAAAAGACCGCCGCCGCCGCGAAAATCACGGCCGCGAGCAGCAGCGCCGCCGCGACCGCCTTGCCGCTTTTGAGCCGTTCCTCCGTCCCGTCGTCCGGGGTCATCGCGGTTCCGGCGACAATGGTGGCCGCGTGACCGCGCTTTCGTGCTTCGCCATCGGGATCGCGTTCCTGGTCGCCGTGGCCCTTCTCGTCCTGGCCGGCGTGCTGCTCGGCTGGGTGATCCCGTCCATCATCGAGCGGTCGCGGCAACGGCGAGGCGCTCCTCCGCCGAATACAGATTGAAGCCGCCGTCGCGCAGGAACCCGACGAGCGCCACGCGCGACTCGCGCGCCAGGTCGATCGCGAGCGAGGAAGGCGCGGAAACGGCCGCGACGATCGGGACCCCGGCCGCGACGGCCTTCTGAACGATCTCGAAGGAGACGCGCCCGGAGACGAGCAGGACGTGGCGGGAAAGGGGGACGCGGCCCTCGCGGAACAGGTGTCCGATCACCTTGTCGACCGCGTTGTGGCGGCCGACGTCCTCGCGCGAGGCGAGCAGCTCGCCTTCCAGGTCGAAGATCCCGGCCGCGTGCAGGCCTCCGGTCTCGGCGAAGGCCGCCTGCGCCGCGCGCAGCCGCGCCGGGAGCCGCCCGAGGACGTCGGCCGAGACGCGGGCGTCCGAGTCGACGGCGGGGAAGCGGCCGTGGATCGACTCGATCGAGCCCTTGCCGCAGAGGCCGCAGGAGGAGCTCGTCAGGAGCAGCCGCTTCGCGCGGTCGAGCGTGTCTCCCGCGGCGGCCGTCGAGCGAACGAGGACGACGTTGCCCTCCTCCTCCGGCGACCGGACGTCCCGGCAGTGCTCGAGCCGGACGATCTCCTCGGGTCGCCGGACGATCCCCTCGGACAGGAGCCAGCCGGCCGCCAGGTCGAAGTCGTGGCCGGGAGTCCGCATGGTGACGGCGAGGGTCTGCGCTCCGACCCGGATCTCGAGCGGCTCCTCGACCGTCACGCGGTCCTCCCGAGACGAGGGCACGCCCGCCTCGTAACGCACGATGCGCTGGCCGCGGACCGGGTCCATGGGGCGCAGAATACCGCTCGAGCGAGGGCCGAAGCGGGCCCGGAACCCCCGGCGGCCGTCGAGATTCGCCCCGCAGGCCCTGGCCAACCTGCTAGAATTTCGGCGGTCCGGCGCGCACTTGCAGCATCGCGGGTCGTCCGCCGGGTCTGGGGAGGGACTCGTTCCGAGCCTATGGCGGATAAGGTAGCGGGAGCGCGCGTGGGCAGGCTCGGCCGCTACGAGGTATTGAACGAGCTCGGCAAGGGCGCCATGGGCGTGGTCTACCTCGCCAAGGACCCCGTCATCGGCCGGCTCGTCGCCATCAAGACGATCAAGACCTCCCAGAGCGGAGAGGACGACTCCGAGTCCCGGGAGTTCCGCGAGCGGTTCGTGCGCGAGGCGCAGACGGCCGGGATCCTCTCGCACCCCAATATCGTCACGATCCACGACATCGGCGAGGACACCGAGAGCCGCGCGTCCTTCATCGCCATGGAGTACATCGAGGGGCGCAACCTCAAATCGCTTCTGACCGACAAGAACCGGTTCACCTGGGACGAGATCGCGGACCTGGTCGCCCAGATCGGCGAGGCGCTCGACTACGCCCACCGCAAGGGCATCATCCACCGCGACATCAAGCCGGCCAACATCATCCTGACGACCGACAGCAAGGTGAAGATCACCGACTTCGGGATCGCCAAGGTCGCCTCCTCGAACCTCACGACGACGGGGCAGTTTCTCGGCACGCCCAACTACATGTCGCCGGAACAGGTCTCCGGGGCGCCGGTCGACGGGCGAAGCGACATCTTCTCGCTCGGCGTCGTGCTCTACGAGCTCCTCACGCTGCGCAAGCCCTTCCAGGGAGACAACCTGACGGCGATCTCCTACAAGATCGTCCACGAAGACTTCACTCCGCCGGCCGAGCTCTCGAGCGAGGTGCCGCCGGAGTTCAATCCGATCGTCGCCCGCGCGATGGCCAAGGACCCCTGGAACCGGTATCAGCGCGGCAAGGACATGGCGCTCGCGCTCTACCAGCTGAAGGCCCACATGGAGGAGCAGAAGGCGCTCCAGGACCTCGGCACCATGGTTTCGGCCGCCGAGAACCTGCCGACGCTCAAGCTCGCCAACCTCAAGGAGCTCGCCGCCCAGGGCGCGCCGCGCGACACCACCGTCACTCCGCCGCCTCCGGTCGTGCCGCCGCCGCCGGACGCGCCGGCCTCGATGCCGGACGGGGATGCCGACCACGAGATGACCACGGCGTCGCCGGACACGGCAGCTGCCATGGATGAGGCCCCGCTGATTCCGATCGAAGGCAGCTTCGAGAACGCCGACCAGCTTCCGCCGCTGCCCGGATCGATGCCGACAGCGGCCCCGGCTCCGGTTCCCGCGCAGGAGTGGAAGAAGATCGCGAAGGCGGAGGTCAACCCCAAGTGGTTCTGGCGCGTCGTCGCCGGGGCCGGCGCCGTCGCCATCCTCGTCATCGGGTTCTTCGCGCTGCGCGCCCGGTCCGCGGCGACGCCGACGGTCGCGCCGGATGCGGTGCTCGAGCAGGAAGTGCGCGACCGCAAGCAGGCGCTCGAGGAGGGCCAGAAGCTCTTCGCGTCGGGCCAGTACGCGGAGAGCCTGGCGAAGTTCCGCCAGGTCCTCGCGCGCAGCCCCAACAACGAGGAGGCGCGCAAGTACGCCCAGATGGCGGAGAACGCCGTCCAGAGCCAGCAGCAGGAGGCCGAACGCAGCGCCCAGGCGGAGGCGCTGCTCGCCGCCGCGCGGACCGCGCTGACGGAAGACCGGCCGGAGGAAGCCAAGCAGAAGGCCGAAGAGCTCCTCGCCGTCGACGCCGCCAATGCCGACGCGCAGGCGGTCCGCAACGAAGCCGAGGCGAAGATCGTCGAAAAGGTCGCCGCCGAGGCGGCCGCGCGCAAGAAGGCCGTCAAGGCGAAGGACACGCAGGCCGCCCGGAAGGGCGCCGCACCGACGCCCGCCGGAAGCCCCGCCCGCGCCGCCGCCGTGCCGCCGGCCGCCCAGGGGCCCGCGCCGGCGCCCGTGTCCGGCAACGCCACCGTGCGCCTCGTCTTCGATTCGCCGATCTCCGACGGCCACATCATGATCGCCGTCAACGACCAGATCCTTCTGCGCAAGCCCTTCTCGTTCAAGAAGGGCGACAGCCGGAGTGTCCTCGAGAGCCTCACCGTCCCGTCCGGCTCCGCGACCATCAAGGCCTGGCTCTCCGGCCCCGACATGCCGTCGGCCTTCGCCTCGACGACCGGCCAGTTCTCGGGCGGCGAGGCGAAGACTCTCCGCCTCGACTACGCGGGCGGCAAGCTCGGGATCCAGCTCCAGTAGGGACGCCCGCCGGGGCGGGGCCTTTGCCAAAAGGCCCGGAATCGCGTATAACCCGCACCTCCTCGGGGCGTAGCGCAGCCTGGTAGCGCACTCGGTTCGGGACCGAGTGGTCGGAGGTTCAAATCCTCTCGCCCCGACCAATCCTCCCTGGCAACCGCGGGGAAGCCTCAATTGTCCGTCACACGCCATTTGTGCCTCGAGCCCGCCATCGCGGGTCTTGGCGGCTCTTCCGTCGTACCAACGAGAACTCCGTGAAGCCGGAGCCGTAGGACTATCCAGATGAACGACTCGAGACCCCGCGACCGGCAGGGGCGCCGGGCATGAGTCCAGTCCGGTTTTGGCTCATCGGCTCGGCGATCCTCCTGGCCTCGGGCCGCGCCGCCGCCGCGCAGCCCGCCACGGCCCCTCCGGGCGCAGCGGCGCCCGCGATCCTCGCCGTCAAGCCGGTGGCGTTCCCGGCGTACGAGTCCTACAGGGGCATCGCCCGCTACGCGCCGACCCGCGAGGACTACTCCCGCGCGATCGCGGATTCCGCGTTCGTCATGGAGCGCCTGACGTATCGAAGCGACGACCTGGACGTTTATGCCTACCTCTACCGGCCGGCGGTACCGCCGAAGGACGAGAAGCTGCCCGTGGTGATCTTCAATCGCGGCAGCTACGTTCGAGACGATTTTTCACCCGAGGTGCTGATGCTGGGCAACCGGCTGGCGCGGCAGGGCTACCTCGTCGTCGCGCCCATGCTGCGCGGGAGCGGCGGCGCACCGGGTCACGACGAAATGGGCGGCGCCGACCTCCACGATCTCTTCGCCGTCCTCGGCGTGCTGAAGGACCTGGCGTATGCGGATCCGGCGCGCGTCTTTCTCTACGGCGAGTCCCGTGGCGGAATCATGTGCCTCCTGGCGGCGAGGGACGGTTTCCCGGCCCGCGCGATGGCCGTCTACGGCGCGATCACCGACCTCGGCCTGTTCATCGGCGAGGGCAGCGCCGCACGTCCGATGGCGCCGAAAATCTGGCCCGGCTTCCCGGCCAACGAGGCGGAGGTCACCGAAGCCCGCTCGGCGGTCCGCTGGCCCGACAGGATCGGCATTCCGGTCCTGATCATGAACGGAGCGGACGACGGCGACGTGTCGCCCCTCAATGCCATTCGGCTGGCCGCCGCGCTGGAGGAGCTCGGGAAGCCATACGAGCTGAAGATCTTCTACGGCGAGAAGCACGTGCTGACCGGGCGCGCCGTGGAGCGCGACGAAGACGCCGTCCGGTGGTTCCGCCGCTTCGACGCGCAGCCGCCGACGCCCGCGACGCGGTGATCCTCCGCGATGGCGGGCTCCTCGAGTACCCCCCGAGGCCGAAGGGCGCGAGCGTCAACCTCGAGGCCCTGGAAGCCGAGATCGCACCAGTAATCGCTTCGCGAGACTCTAAGGCGCCCCTCGCCCGGCCGGGTGGGGGGCGCTTTGTTTTTGCGCGGCGCCGATCCCCGCGGCCCGCCCCGTGGCCCAGGCCCACTGGAAGTTGTGGCCGCCGATCGGGCCGAAGGCGTCGAGGAGCTCCCCGCAGAGAAAGAGCCCGGGGTGCTTTCGGCTCTCCATCGTCGCGGGGTCGATCTCGGAGAGGCTCACGCCGCCGCCGGTGACCTCGGCCTTTTCGTAGCCCTCGTGCCCCGCCCAGGGGAGCTCTCCGCGAACGAGCGTGTCGATCAGGCGGATGCGCTCCTCGCGGCGCAGCTGCGCGAGCGGCCGCGACCGGGTCGACCGAGGCCTGCGCGCAGAGCGCGGCGGCCAGGCGGTCGGGAAGCTGCGCGCGCAGGGCCCCGGCGACCGTGCGCGAGCCCGACGGGGCGAAGCGCCGCCTCCCAGGCCTTCTCGTCGGACGGCGTCCAGCGGACCGCCAGGCGCGCGTCCTGCGACCGGACCGCGACGTGCGAGACGTCGAGCACGGCGGGGCCGCTGTAGCCGCGGTGAGTGAAGAGGAAGCCCCCGGTCGAGGACGCGCCCTCGAGCGGCGACCGCGCCGTGATCGTCGACGGGCAGCGAGACGCCGGAGAGCGCGGTGAACGCGGAGGGCGGCGCGGTCAACGGCGTGAGGGCGGGGTAGGTCGCGTGGATCGTGTGGCCGAGGCGCTCGAGGATCGAGAGGCCGAGGCCGTCGCTGCCGGAGCGCGGGATCGAGAGGCCGCCGGTCGCGACGACGACCGCGTCCGCCTCGAGCGGCGGCGGCGGCCTCCCGCTCGATTCGCCAGCGGCCGCCCTCCGGCGCCAGGCCCGTGACGAACGTGTCCGTGCGGAGCTCGACGCCGCGTCGCCGGGCGAGCGCGTAGAGCGCATCGCGGACGTCGCGCGCCCGGTTCGAGACGGGGAAGAGCTTGGCGGACTCCTTCTCCTCGGCGAGGGGCACCGCCGAGGTCGCGCTCGAAGAAGGGGACCTGCTCCCGCAGCGGCCAGCTCCGGAGCATCCGATGGAGCGTGCGGGAAGGGGACGCCGTGACGAAGCGCGATTCGTCGGAGCGGGCGGGGAGGACGTTGCACCGGCCGCCGCCGCTGATGAGGATCTTGCGTCCGCCCTCGGGCGTGCGCTCGAGGAGCAGTGTCTCCGCGTCGCCTCCGGCCGCGAAGATCGCCGCCATGGTGCCGGCCGCGCCGGCGCCGATCACCGCGATGCGTCTTCGGTGCGCCGCCACGAACCGGAAGATAACCGGGCCGCGGACGGCGCGGGGGAATCCGTCAGCGCCGGAAGGTGGCGGTCCCCCCGGGGTAGACGTCCTGGTCCGCCGGTCACGAGCTGCTTCTTGAAGTCGCCAACCGTGATCCGGAGGCCCGCCTCCGTCATCGTTCCGCTGACCGCTCCGCCCGTGCACCCGATCATCTCGACGGTGCCTGTCAGGTGGTTGCCGGAGACCGAGCCACGGAACATGCCGTTGATGCCGCAGCCCAGGGCCTTGAAGGGGCCCTTCACGCTCGTGCCCTCCTGGGTCAGTATCGCCGACGCGGCCGAGCCGCTGCAGAGGGCCGGGCTGTCCGACTGGAAGTCGCCTGACCAGGTGCCGGCGACGTCGACGCCCGTGACCATCGGGCCGGGCGACGTGACGTCGTTCGAATCGCCGCAGCCGGTCAGAAGAATCGCCGCCGAGCACGCCGCCGCCGCCAGGAAACCGGATCGAATCGCTCGCATCGGGGAGCTCCTTTCCGTGGCCGCGGGCGCCACAGGATTCTTGCCACATCCTTACCACCGATCGCGCCAGGCGGATCCGCGCCTAACGAAGATCTGAGCCTCCGGGATGCGTTGCCGCTTGACTTGCGCCTCTTTTGCGCCTACCCTGTGTCGTCAAGGCCGATGGGCCGACCCGCTCAGGCCTGCGGGCGGCCGCGGTGGTTCCCTCGGCCTTATTTTATTAGCTATTAGAAGTATTTTATCTAATGAAATTAGGCAACTGAACTGAATAGCGTCGACTGTCTATTCGGCCGGACGCGGCAATGATCTCTGTCCGAACTAAGTAATGAAAATGCTTACATGGACCTAATTTAATTAGGGATCATATGAATCTCACAAAGAGACAGAAGGAAATCCTCGATTTCATCCGTACGTATAGGACCGAGAACGGGATCTCGCCGACCCAGCGCGAGATCCGCGAGACCTTCCACCTCTCCTCGTTCGGTACCGTCCAGAAGCACCTGAAGCGCCTCGAGGAGAAGGGCGCGCTGTCGCGCGAATGGAACCGCAGCCGCGGGATCGCGCCGAAGGAGGAGACCCGCCGGCGCGCGCGGCGTGCCGCTGCTCGGGCAGGTCGCGGCAGGCCGGCCGATCGAGCCCTTCCCCAACGAGGAGTCGATCGAGGTCCCGGCCGCGCTGCTCGGCAAGGGCGACCACTTCGTCCTGCGCGTGCGCGGCGAATCGATGGTCGAGGACGGGATCCTCGACGGCGACTACGTGGTCGTCGCCAGGCGGTCCAAGGCCGACAGCGGCCAGACCGTCGTGGCCCTCGTGCGGGGCGAGGCCACGCTCAAGCGCTATTACTCCGAGGGCGCGCGGGTGCGGCTGCAGCCCGCCAATGCGGCCATGCGGCCGCTGACCTTCGACGCGCGCGACGTGACGATCCAGGGCGTCGTGACCGGGCTGATCCGGGACTATGCCCGGGCGGCGCGGTGAGCCGGGACGCCGGCCTGCGGTAGAATCCGCCGTCCAAAGGCGACGTACCCAAGTGGTTAAGGGAGAGGTCTGCAAAACCTTTATTCGGCGGTTCGAATCCGCCCGTCGCCTCCATTGCACCGCCGGGAGCAGGCGGGAGTCATGAGTCGACCGGCGTTTTCGAGTTCTCCGTTACCCGAGGCCGCCGACTTCGCCGGAGTGGCGGAATGGGCAGACGCACGGGACTTAAAATCCCGAGGGCCGCAAGGCCCGTGCCGGTTCGACTCCGGCCTCCGGCACCACTGATCTCGGAATGAACGGCGCCACGGCGGACACGGTCGCCGCCTTCCAGACGCGTTTGGGTTACGAGTTCCTGAACCTCGACCTGCTCGAGCGCGCCCTCACGCACAAGTCCTTCTCCAACGAGAACCGGGAGCTGCGCTCGCCCAACAACGAGCGGCTGGAGTTCCTCGGTGACGCCGTCCTCGGATTCGTGATCGGCGAGATGATCTACCGGTCCTTCCCGAACCTCCAGGAGGGGGCGCTTTCGAAGATCAAGGCGCACCTGGTCTCGGCCAACATGCTCTCGGCCAAGGGCCGGGCGCTCGAGATCGGCCGCTTTCTCCGCATGGGAGCGGGAGAGGCGCGCTCCGGGGGGGCGGAGAAGCTGTCGCTGCTGGCCGACGCATTCGAGGCCGTCGTCGCGGCGATCTACCTCGACGGGGGCGTTCCGGCGACGGAGGCGTTCGTGCGGCGCGTCTTCGAGCCGGAGGTCGCGGGCATCGACATCGGCGACCTCTCCTTCCACGACTACAAGACGACGCTCCAGGAGACCGCGCAGAGCCTCGGCCTTCCGCTTCCGGACTATCGGGTCGTCGAGGAATCGGGCCCGGACCACGAGAAGGCGTTCCTCGTCGAGCTCGCGTGGGACGGCGAGCCGTTTGCGCAGGGCCGGGGACCCTCGAAGCGCGAGGCCCAGCGAAAGGCGGCCAAGGAAGCCCTGAAGAAGCTGGGCCGGCTCCCGGCCTGAGCCGATTCTCGGCCGGCTACTGCGCGCGTTCGACGCGCTTCAGGAACGAGTCGGCGTCCTCGAACCCCACCAGGCGCAGGTCCGGCAGCTCCCGGCCGGAGGCGTCGAGGAAGATCACCGTGGGCACCCCGAGGATCTTGAACTTCTCCGCCAGCGCGACGGACTCGGGCGAGCCGAGCCTGGTCATGTCGGCCTTGTAGAGATCGTGGCCGGCGAGCGCCTTGCGGACGCGCGCGTCGGAGAACGTGCGCTTCTCGAGCTCGAGGCATGGCAGGCACCAGTCGGCCGAGAAGTCGATGACGGCCGGTCGCCCGGTCGGCGCGGAGGGTCCGGCGGGATACGGCTGCCAACCCGACAGGGTGCGCGGGACGAAGAACACCGCGATCGCGAGAAAGAGCGCGGCCACGCCGACGCGCAGCGGCCACTTCAGCCCGTAGCCCCGCACCAGGACCGCCACGAGCGCGATCCCGAGGACGACCGGCAGGAGCCAGTGGCCGAGCGGCCGCGGCAGGACGCTGCGCAGGAAGTAGGCCGCCATCGCGAGGAGAATCCAGCCGAAGACCTTCTTGACCGATTCCATCCACGCCCCCGCGCGCGGCAGGCGCGACAGGCTGCCGGAGAACGCCCCCAGAAAGAGGTAGGGGAGCCCGAGACCGAGGGACAGGACGAAGAACATCAGGAGCCCGAGACCCGGGTCCTGGCGCGCGGCGACGAAGGCGAGCAGGCCGACGATGAAGCCGCCCACGCAGGGAGCGGCGACGACGCCGACGAAGAGGCCCATGCCGAACGCCCCGGCGACGCCGCTTCGCGCCCCGGCGCGGTTCATGAGGAACGTCGGCATCCGGATCTCCCAGTAGCCGAACATCGAGAACGCCATGAGGACGAGCACGCCGGCGATCGCGGTCAGGACGAAGGGGTTCTGGAGAAGCGAGCCGAAGAGCTTTCCGGAAAGGGCCGCCGCCACGCCCAGCGCCGAATAAGTGGTCGCCATTCCGAGCACGTAGAACGCCGAGAGGCCGAAGGCCCGTGCGGTCGAGCCGCGGGCCTCGCGCGAGAAGAAGCCGACGGTCAGCGGAATGACGGGATAGACGCAGGGCGTGAGATTGAGCGCGAGGCCGCCGAGAAAGATCGAGAGGAGCACGACGAAGAGGCCGCGCTTCTGGAGGAGCGCCTCGAGCTCGCTCGACGCGCCCGCTCCGCCGCCGGCGACGCGTCGCGCTTCCGAGAGGGGCACGGCGCCGCCCGTCAGCGGGGCCGCGGCCGCGACGGTCGCCCCCGGGGCCGCGCCGACGGTCGCGAACTTCACGCTCGCCGGGGCGAGGCACTGCGTGTCGTTGCAGGCCTGGTAGCCGACGGAGCCCGACAGGGCGGGCGCCGCGCCGCCCTCCCACCGGACCGGGACTTCGATCCGGAACGCGCCCGCGTAGACGGAGAGCGGAGTCTCCGAGAACGAGAACTTCTCGATCTTGCCGTCCGGGTAGACGGGATCTCCGAAGGTCGCGCCGGCGATCGGGTCGAGCGTGACCTCGGTCGCGATCAGGTACTCCTCGGTCGGCTTGTGGCTGTTGACGTGCCAGCCCTCGGCGAGCCTCGCGGCGAGCGCGAGCGTTCCCTTCCCCGCTTCGCTGGAAGGAGAGACCGAGGCCTCGACCGTCAGCAGCGTCGACGGATCGGGCGCCGTGGCGGCGAAGGCCCGGGCCGCCGCGGCAAAGGCGGCGCCGAGCGCCAGGAGGCGGGCGGCCCGCTTCATGGCGCCTTCGCCGGCTCGAGGCGCGCGATGAAGGACTGCACGCGCTCGAGGTACTTGGAGTTGGGGTGGTCCTTGACGAACTGCTTGTAGAGCGCGAGTGCCTCGGCCGGGTTGTTCTGCGCCAGCGGGATCTGGGCGCGGAAGAGCTCGGCACGCTCCTTCTGGTCGGGGCTCTTCGTCGTCGCGATCAGCTGGTCGATCGCCTTGCGCGAGGCGGCGGCGTCGCCGGCTTCGAGCTCGGCGGCGGCCAGGCCTTCGAGCGCCGTCTCGCGCACGCCCGGCCCCGGCTCGGGGGCGGCGGCCGCGCGACGGAGATAGGGAATCGCGGCCTTCGGATCGAGCCGGGCATAGAGCTCCCGGGCGATCGCGAGGGCGTCGCCTGCGGAAAGCCCGTCGACCGGCGCCTCGAGCTTCTTCGCGAACTGCCGATAGGCGTCGAGGTCCTTGCGCGCGTGCCCGTAGAAGTCCTGCGCGTCCTTGAAGCCCTGCATCAGGAAGACGAGGCGCCCCTCGGGTGTGGTGATCAGGACGGAGGGCGTCTCGGTGATCTTGTAACGCTCCATGAGCGCCTTGCCGTCGGGCGAGTCGTTGCGCACCTTGACCGGCACCATGCCCGTGAGCAGCGCCTCGAAGTCGAAGGCGGGGTACAGCAGGCTCTGCATGCGGCGGCAGTCGCCGCAGCTCTCGCTGTCGAACTCGGTGTAGACGAGCTTCTTCTCCGCCGCGGCGCGGGCGCGGGCCTCCTCGGCCGTCTTCGCCCACGTGGCGTTGCCGGGGCTCGCGACCGGCCGGTTGGGAGAGTCCGGTGTCTGGCCCGGCGCGGTCCCCGCGGCCAGGGCCAGGGCGAGGATCGCGGCCGCGATCGCGGAGCGTCGAATTCTTGGCGACATCTGGCGGGCAAACCTTTCCGTGCCCCGGAGAATTCCCGGACCGGGGGCGCAGAGCCTATGATCTCCCATCATGAGGAAGATCCTGCTCGCCGCCTCGATCCTGGGGGTCCTTCTGGCGGCGCCGCCCGCTCGGGCGGACTGGCTGCAGTGGGGGCGCACGCCGCAGCACGGCGGATTCGCGCCCGTGGCCGGCCAGCCCCTCCAGGCGATCCTCGCCGACATCGTCTACGACCCGTTCGTCGAGCAGATGAAAGCGGAGGCGAACGGCAGCCTGCTCGCCCACTACGCCGTGCCGCTCGTCGACGACTCCGGCGTCTACATGATCTTCAAGACCGGCACGTACGCGGGCTTCGGCAACTGGGACTCGATCACCTGGACCGTGCGCAAGCTTCGCCGCAACGGCGGCGTCTTCGAGACGGTCTGGACGTTCGCGAGCGACTGGAAGCCCGAGCCGCTTTCGGTAACGGCCTGGGAGTCGGTGTTCCTGCCGGCGATCTCCGGAGATCGACATCTACGTCCCGGGCCTCGGCGGCACCGTCTTTCGCGTGAACCAGGAGACCGGGCAGTCGCAGGGCCGCGTCAACCCGTTCACGAACATCGACCCGAACCGCTACGTCGCCGGCGGCCTCGCGGTCGCGCCGGACGGCGGCGTTCTCTACAACGTGCTCGGCCTCGGCAACGACCCGACCCAGGCGACCGGAGCGTGGCTCGTCCGCGTCGAGCCCGGCGGCGGCGCGTCGCGCGTCGATTTCGGCGACGCTCGTGCCCGGAGCCCCGGCCGCGACGGACCTCTGCGCCGGCACCTTCACGCAGGACGAGCGCCCGTGGCCGCCGTCGACGACCGCCGTGCCGCCGTCGGCGCCCTGCGGCGCGCAGCGGCCGGGCGTCAACGTCGTTCCGGCGATCGCGCCCGACGGGACGATCTACACCGTCAGCCGCGCGCACCTCAACGACCGCTACGGCTACCTCGTCGCCGTCCATCCGGACCTGACGCCGGCCTGGACCGCGTCGTTTCGCGGCATCCTGAACGACGGCTGCGGCGTCCTGCTCGAGAACGACGACACCAACTTCGGGTGCCGCGTCGGCGCGAACCTCGGCGTCGATCCGGCGACCAACGACCGGCCGGCCGGCCGCGTGCGCGACGCCGGGACGTCCTCGCCCGTCGTGCTGCCCGACGGCGCGGTCCTGATCGGCACGTCGACGTCCTACAACTTCAGCCGGGGCCACCTCTTCAAGTTCGACCCGACCGGCGGCGCGCTCGCGACCTACGACTTCGGCTGGGACATCACGCCCGCGTTCTACGAGCACGACGGCACGTACTCGATCGTCATCAAGGACAACACGTACTTCGGTCCCGAGGGCGCCTACTACGACGTGACGACGCTCGACGCGGACCTGGTGCCCGGTCTGGTCCTTCCGCGCGAACAACACCGAGAGCTGCGTGCGGCAGCCGAACGGCTCGATCGACTGCGTCGACGACCACCCCGAGGGCTTCGAGTGGTGCGTCAACCAGCCCGCGATCGACGTCGACGGCATCGCCTACTTGAACGGCGAGGACGGCGTCCTCTACGCGTTCGACCGCAGCGGGCAGGTGCGCGGCCAGATCTTCCTCGACACGGCCCTCGGCGCCGCCTACACGCCGCTCTCGATCGGCCCGGACGGCGTCATCTACACCCAGAACAACGGCGTCCTCTTCGCCATCGGCCGGGTGCGCGACCCGGCCCCGCGCGAGACGCCCGAGCCGCCGGCCGGTCAGGAGCGGACACCGAGGGTGATCGACCGGGAGTAGACGCCCGGGCGCGCGTTGCCCCCGCGGGACGATTCCGCTAGACTCCGCGCTCCGGTTCGCGGGCTTTCCGGATGCCCAGGTAGCTCAGTTGGTAGAGCAAGGGACTGAAAATCCCTGTGTCGGCGGTTCAATTCCGTCCCTGGGCACCATCCTTTCAGAGAGCGATTCATGATCCTCAAAATCGCCAAGCTCGGCGTGAAGACGCTGCGCCAGATCTCCCAGGACGTCGACCCGAAGGCGCTCGCCCGGGGCGACTACGAGGCGTTCCTCTCGGACCTCGAGGACACGATGCGCGAGTACGACGGCACGGGCATCGCCGCGCCGCAGGTCTTCACGGCGCTGCGCGTCTTCCTCTACGAGGTCCACCCGGAGACGCGCAAGCGCAAGGAGCCCGAGGTCCCGCTGACCGCCCTCTTCAACGCGACCTACGAGGGCGTGGGGACGGCGATGGAGGAGGACTCCGAGGGCTGCCTCTCCGTCCCGTTCCTCCTGGGCGGGGTCGTCCCGCGCTTCGAGACGATCAAGGTCGAGGCGCTCGACCGCTCCGGGAAGAAGGTCGCGTTCGAGGCCTCCGGGCTATCACGCGCGGGTCCTGCAGCACGAGATCGATCACCTGAACGGCCTCGTGTACCTCGACCGGATGCCCGACATGAAGAGCCTGTCCTACACGGTGAATTTCGGCTAGACGGCTTTCCCGGCGCGCGGGCCTTTTGCCATAGAATCCGGCCGCGATGTCCCTCTTCTCGAAGAAGAGCACTCTGCCCGCCCACCCGCCGGCCCGGGGCGACGGGGGCGCCACGTCGGACTTTCTCGTCACGCGCCTCGAGGAGATGGTCGGCTGGGCGCGGAAGAACTCGCTCTGGCCGTTCCCCTTCGCCACCGCCTGCTGCGGCATCGAGTTCATGTCGGTCGCCGCGGCCCACTACGACATCTCGCGGTTCGGCGCGGAGGTCGTCCGCTTCTCGCCGCGGCAGGCGGACCTCCTGATCGTGGCCGGCACGGTCACGGACAAGATGGCCCCGGTCCTGCGCAAGATCTACGACCAGATGCCCGAGCCCAAGTGGGTCATCTCGATGGGCGTCTGCGCGTCGTCGGGCGGCTTCTACCGGGCGTACCACGTGACGCAGGGCATCGACGAGATCGTCCCCGTCGACGTCTACGTCCCCGGCTGCCCGCCGACGCCCGAGGAGCTGATCCACGCGATCCTGGAGCTCCAGAAGAAGATCGCCTCCGGCGAGAAGTCGCGCGACTCCCGCTCCGCGCGCTTCGCCGCGGAGAACCCTGGCGTGACGGTCGCCGCGGCCTCCGGCCCTGTCGCCCGCGGCGGAGAAGCTCCGCGAGCGCCTGGAGGCCTCGCCGGTCGGCGCGCGGGCCGCAGGTCCTCGACCTCGACCTTCCGACGATCGAGGTCGGGCCGCAGGACTGGCTGGCCCTCGCGCGCTTTCTCCGGGACGATCCCGGCTGCCAGTACGACCTGTTCCTCGACCTCTGCGGCGTCGACAACCTGAGCCGGCGCGACCGGGCGCCAGGCGAGCCGCTTCGAGGCGGTCGTGCACCTGCACTCGCTCTCGAAGAACGAGCACGTCCGCGTGCGGGTCGTGCTGCCGGACACGCCGGACGGCGCCGCCGTCCCTTCCGAGCGTCGAGAGCGTCTGGCCGGCGGCCGACTGGTTCGAGCGCGAGGCCTACGACCTCTACGGCTTCGACTTCCCGGGGCACCCGAACCTGCACCGGATCCTCTGCCACGACGCCTTCGTGGGCCACGCCCTGCGCAAGGACTACGCCCCCGGCCAGCGCTGGTTCTATGCCGAGGAGGACATGCGCGATCCCGAGTGGGCGAAGCACACGGAGGAGAAGGCCGGCCACTTCGAGACCCAGACGATCTCGATCGGCCCGTCGCACCCGACGACCCACGGCATCATCCACCTGATCGCGCGGCTGGACGGCGAGACGATCGTGAAGGCCGAGACGATGATCGGCTACCTCCACCGGTGCTTCGAGAAGATGGCCGAGAAGCACCACTGGAACCAGGTCATCCCGTACACGGACCGCCTCAACTACGTCTCGGCGATGTTGAACGGCGTCGGCTACGTGCGGACCGTCGAGAAGATGCTCGGCATCGAGGTCCCGGAGCGCGGCCAGCTCGTGCGGACGATCCTCTCCGAGTTCACGCGCATCATGGACCACTGCGTGTGCATCGGCGCCAACCTCGTCGACATCGGGGCCCTGACGAACTTCATCTACCTCTACGAGAACCGCGAGAACATCTACGACCTGCTCGAGGCCTGCTGCGGCGCCCGGCTCACGGTGTCGTACGTGCGCGTCGGCGGGCTCGCGATCGACGTGCCGGACGACTTCGTCGCCGCGCTGCCGGCGCCTGCTCGAGACGATCCCGTTGCTCCTCGACGACGTCGAGAAGCTCGTCACGAACAACCGGATCGTGCGCAACCGCCTCTCGGGCACGGGCGATCGTGACCCGCGAGCAGGCGATCGCGCTGGGGGATGACCGGCCCGATGCTGCGCTCCTCGGGCGTGGCCTACGACGTGCGGCGGGCGCGGCCCTACGACTTCTACGACCGCTTCGACTGGGACGTCGCCATCGCCCAGGACGGCGACAACTTCGCCCGCTACCTCGTCCGGATGGAGGAGATGCGGCAGTCGCTGAAGATCATCCGGCAGGCCCTCGACATCTTCCCGGCCAAGGGCCCCGTCAGCTCCGACGACTGGCACGTGGTCCTGCCGCCCAAGGACGCCGTGTACCACGACATGGAGTCGCTCATCTACCACTTCAAGCTGACGATGGAGGGCATCCGCGTGCCGGCCGGCGAGCGGTACGAGTGGATCGAGGGCGGCAACGGCGAGCTCGGCTTCTACGCCGTCTCGGACGGCCGCGGCGGTCCCTATCGCCTCAAGGTGCGGCCGCCGTGCTTCCCGAACATGGCGGCCTTCGAGAAGATCGTGGTCGGCGGCAAGGTCTCCGACGCCATCGCGACGCTCGGGACGCTCAACATCATCGCGGGGGAGCTCGACCGATGAGCGGCGTGATCGACGTCTCCCGCCGCGTGCCGGAACGCCTGACGCTTCTCCAGAAGCTCTACCTTCCCGAGATCCTGCGGGGGATGGCCGTGACGCTGCGCCACCTCGTCCGGAACCTCGCGAACATGAAGGGCCTTCCGACGATCCAGTACCCGGAGATGCTGCGGAAGTACTCGAACCGCTTCCGCGGCAAGCACATCCTCAAGGCGCGCGAGGACGGCACGCTCAAGTGCGTCGCCTGCTACATGTGCCAGCAGGCCTGCCCGGCCGAGTGCATCACGATCGTGGCCGGCGAGCATCCGAAGATCGCCTACGAGAAGTACCCGGTGGTGTTCGACATCGACATGATGCGCTGCGTCTTCTGCGGCTTCTGCGTCGACGCCTGCCCGAAGGACGCGATCTGGATGACGCGCAACTACGAGATGGCCTTCTTCACCCGCGAGGACGCCGTCTTCTCGATCGACCGGCTGCGCGAGACGCCGGCCGAGATCGCGAAGCACGGCTACGGCTACCGGCCGTACTACCCGGGCGACGGGACGACGCCGCCGGCGGACGCCTCGATGCTCCCGGTCGCTGCCGGGCAGCGGCGAGCGGGACCGCCTGCGCGCGGAGGCGGTGGCCCTTCCCGACCGCGATCCGGGACCGGGGCCGCTGAACGCGCCGAGCCAGGCCCAGAGGGTTTTCTCCGCCTGATTCGGCGCCCGAGCGCCGCATGTCCGAGTACCGCACTCTCTTCGATGCGCGTGGGACGCGCTACAACCGGGCCAACCGCCGGTTTCCGGAGGCGCGGGCCGAGGAAGCCGAGCGCCTGCTGCGACACTGCCGCATTCCCGAGGCGGGCCGCTGGCTCGACGTCGGCGCCGGGGGCGGGTTCCTGGCCGCGCGCGCCGCGGCGGCCGGCGTGACGTCGGCGGCCGTCGGCTGCGACGAGTCGGCCCCGTTCCTGGCGGAGGCGCGCGGATACGCTTTGAGAACGGTCGTCGAGTACGGGCGGCTGCCGTTCTCCGACGGGGCCTTTGGGGCCTCGGGCTGCCTCGCCGCTCTTCATCATGCCGAGGACCCCCGCGCGGTCCTGCGCGAGATGCTGCGGGTGACGGCGCCGGGAGGGCGCGCGGCGGTGGGCGACGTCGCCGCGGGCTCGTCTGCCGCGCGGTTCCTGAACGGCTTCGTCGACGGGCACACGGAGGCCGGGCATGCGGGGCGCTTCTACGATCCGCGCGCCCTCGCGGCGCATTTCGAGGCGGTCGGCGGGCGCGACGTCCGGTCCGAGGAGGCCGTGATCCGCTGGCGGTTCGCCGCGCGCGAGGACGCGCCTGCGTTCTTCCGGGAGCTCTTCGGCCTGCGTCCTGAGACGGGCGACCGCGAGATCGACGACGCCCTCCGGGACCTCGGCCTCGCGGAATCCGGAGGGGCCTGGGCGCTCCCCTGGGCGATGACCTTCGCGTCGGCCACCCGCTGATGCGGAGCGTCATCGCGCGGGCCCTCCCGCCGTGGTTCCCGCGGCCGGGCTGGTCCCGGCGGCGCGACCGCGTGGCGGCCCTGACGGGGATCACGGCGGAGCGCTGGCGCGACCTCACCCGAACCTACACGGAGCTCCCGGCCGATCCGGGCCCGCTCGCCGCGAACTCGCGCGCGAAGCTGGCGCGGCTGGCGTCCCGGGCGCTGTCGAGCGGCCGGTGGGACCTGCGGCTCGAGGGCGAGCCGCCGTCCGGGCAGCCCTGCGTCTACCTGACGGCGCACCTCGGGTCGATGCAGGCGCTTCGCTACGCGCTGCGGGCGCGGGGAGCGCCGGCGGCGACGGTGCTCGGTCCGCACAATCTGGACCGCACGGAGGCGATCGCGCAGGACCGGCACTTCGACCGCCGCCATCCGCACGAGTTTCCTCACGCCTTCCCGTCTTCGGCGGTGCACCGGCTCCGGAGCGCGTTGAAGCGCGGAAGCCTCGTGGCGGCGGCCGACCTGCCGCCCGAAGGCGGCGTCCGCGTCCCGCTTCTCGGGGGCTGGGCGTTCGTCGACCCGCGGCCCTTCCGCCTCGCCCGCGCGGCCGGCGTTGCCTGCCGCCCGGCGTTCGCAACGCTGCCGGGCGGCCGCTGGACGCTGACGCTCGGGCCGCCGCTCCCGCGGGACGAACGCGCGGCCTGCGACGGCTTCGCCCTCGCCCTGGCGGAGGCCGCGTCGCGCGCGCCGGTCGACCTCGACGGCGTCGTCTACGCGCACATCGCGGAGCGGGGCCGTTGAGCCTCTTCGAGAGAGTCCGGGAAACGGCGCGCCGCGCTCCGCGCTCGCGCGCCCTCTCGGCGCACGGGGAGGCGCGGACGTACGCGGAGCTCGTCGCGGCCGTCGAGCGGCGCGGGGACGAGCTCGCGCGGCGCACCGGCACCGTCGTGCTCGACGGCGGCGATCCGATCGGGTTCCTGGTCGGCTTGTTCGCCGCCTTTCTCGCGGGCCGCGGCGCGGTCGCGCATCCGGTCTCCGCGCCGCCGGCCCTGCGGGAGCTGCGCGAAGGGGCGCTCGCGCGCTTCCCGCCGCCGGCCGGCTCGGTCGTCTTCTACTCGTCCGGCAGCGTGGGCCCGGGCCGGTCCGTGCCCCTCACGGAAGGCAACCTCGCCGCCGCCGCGCTCGCGTTCGAGTCGTGGGGCGAGGTGTCGGCCTGCGACCGGGTCGCGGTCGGGCTCTCGCCGACCCAGATCTTCGGGCTCGTGCGCGGCGCCCTGAACGCCCTGGCCGCGGGGGCGGAGGCGCTCTTCTTCGCGCCCCGCCGCGATCCGCTCGCGGAGGCGGCGCGGCTCGGTGCGTCGCTCGTTCTCCTGCCGAGCGCCCTCGTGACGCTCGCGGCGCGGCACGGCTCGCCGGTGCCGCTGCGGGCCCTGCTGTGCGGCGGGGGAGTCCCGGCGACGGCGGCCGCGGAGGCGGTGGAAAGGGTCCGGGGAGTGCCCGTGCGCGTCGGCTACGGCCTGACCGAGTCGGCGGGCCTGGCGGCGCGCCAGCCGATCGGCCGTCCGCGCCGGGCCGGGCTCGGCCGGTCTGCCCGCGCCCGGAATGACCGTCTCGATCGTCGGCGAGGACGGGCGAGCCTGCCGCCCGGGCGAGGCCGGGGAGATCCGGCTCGCCGGCCCGGCCGTCTTTGCCGGGTACCTCATGCCCGAGGACCCGTCTCCCTTCGACGCCGAGGGGCGGCTTCGAACGGGCGACGTGGGCGTCTTCGACGAGTCCGGGGAGCTCGGCGTGCGCGGACGCCTGGCCTTCGCGCTCTCGGCGGGCGACCGGATCCTCTGTGCCGAGCAGGTCGAGGCGGCGGTCGCCGAGCACGCTTCGATCGCCGACGTCGCGGCGGCTCCCGTCGGCCGCGCCTTCGGCATTCTCGTCGTCGTGCGCGACGGCGCGGACCTGCGGCCGGCCGACCTCCGCACGCACGTCGAACGGCGGCTCCCGGCGTTCGCTCGGCCGCGCCGCATCCTGCGCGTCGCGGAGCTCCCGCGCACGCCCGCCGGCAAGATCGATCGCCTCGCGGCAACGAAATGGCTGACCGAATCTCCCGCCGCCGGCTGACCGAGGCGGCCGCTCGCGCGGCGCGCGCCCACCCGACGCCGTTCTATCTCTTCGACCCCGTCCGGGCGGCGGAAAGCCTGCGCGCCTGGCGGGAGGCGGGGGGCGCCTGCGCGGAGCTCTTCTTTCCCTGGAAGTGCAACCGGCACCCCGGTCTCGTGGCGCTCGCCGCCCGTGAGGGTTGGGGCGCCGAGGTGACGACGTCGGAGGACCTGGCCGCGGCGCTCGCGTCGGCCCGCGACGGGCGCCGTGTCCTTTTCCAGGGGCCCGCGAAGGACCGGCCGTCGATCGAGGCCGCGCTCGCCGCGGGAGCGTGGCTGGTCGCCGACGGGACCGAGGATGCGGAGGCGATCCTCGGCCGCGCGCGGGCGCTCGGCGTCGCCCCCCGGTATCTCATGCGCTTGCGCCCGGGCGCGGCGGAGGCGTCGCAGCGGCGGTTCGGGATGTCCCCGGCGGAGGCACTCGCCTTCGGCCGCCGCATCGCCTCCGAGGGGCGGCCCGCGCCGGAAGGACTCGCCTTTCACCTGGGGACCGGGCTTTCGTCGACCGCGCCGTACCTCTCGGCCATTCGGGAGGCCGGCCGGCTCGCGGCCGCGCTCTCGTCTCTCGGGATCGCGACGCGCGTGCTCGACGCCGGCGGCGGTTTTGCGGCCCTGGGCGAGACGCGCCTCGATGCGCGGGGACGGCCGCGCGGCGCGCTCGCCAGGCCCGCTCGCGTCGTGCGGGCCCTGGCTTCGGCGGCGCTGCGCGCGGTGCCGGGATCGCGGCTCTTCCTCGAGCCGGGGCGGGCGGTCGCGTCGGATGCGTTTCACCTGGTGGCGCGCGTGGTCCGTGCGACTCCGCGGCGCGTCTACGTCGACGCCTCGCGGATGGCGCACGCGTTCTTCGTGACGCGGGGCCGCCATCCGTTCTGGCCGGTCCCGCGCCGCGCGGGGGGCGGCCGGCTCGAGGTGGCGGGGCCGCTGCCGGTCGACCTCGACGTCTTCTCGGCGAGGGAATCGATCGGCCGCCCCCGTGAAGGCGACCTCCTGGTGGTCGGGTCGGTGGGCGCCTACAACCTCGTCGCGGCGAGCGCGTGGGCCGGAAGCGTCCCCCGGGTCGTGGACCTCAGTGAGAGTGGGTCGGCGGGTGGCCGTCGGTCTTATGGACGGACTCGACCGTGACCTGGATCTCCTCGTCCGAGACGCCCTTCTGCTTGAGCTGCCACGCCAGACGCGCCTCGGAGAGGCAGATGCCGCAGCCGGCGGCGTGGGTGTCGACGAAGCAGGTCAGCAGGGTCTTGTGCTTGAACATGTCGCTCTCGGCGCACTCGCAGAAGCAGTGGAGCTTGTCGAGGGTCGCCGGGATCTTCCGCGCGATCTCGTACCCCTGGCGGACCTCGGGGTCGTAGCCCTTCTCGAACTGCTTCGGGTCGAGGGTCGCCCGCCGCTCCGTGCACGTGGTGCAGGCGTTCTTCGGGTCGGAGGCGGGCTTACCCTTCGGCGTGTCCCCGACGAGGGACAGGGCCGGAGCGAGAAGGAGAGCGGCCGCGATTGTGAATTTGCGCATGCCGCCCGGAACGCTCGGGCCGCTCGCGTATTCCCGCAGTGTTGGCTTACTGCTTACTGCCGTGCGCCGCCGGTTACTTGAGACTCTCCATGATCGCGTCGAGCGCCGGCTTACCGGGGCGCAGGCGCGCGTCCGCCATCTCGACGATCGGCTCGGCGCCGAGGCCCGAAAGCGTCAGGAAGTCCTTCTTCGCCGGCTCGACGTAGACGAGGCCGGTCAGGAACTCCTGTTTCGCCTGCGCCTCCTGGCACAGCGCGAGCGCCTTGGACTTGTCCGTGGCGTCGTAGTCGGCCCGCAGCTTCTTCAGCCGGATGTGCGAGCCGTCGTGGAGCTCGATGTCCTGCGTCGTCCCCGGGTCGTAATCGACCGTGATCTCCTCGTAGTAGGGGATGAAGCCGATCTCCTGGATCGGGATCTCGTGGTCCTTGGCCCACTTGTACGACTTCGTCGAGCTGTCGTGGTTGTTGAACGTCACGCAGGGCGAGATCACGTCGAGCAGGGCCGTTCCCCGGTGGGCGATGGCGCCCTTGAGGAGGCCGACCAGCTGCTTCATGTCGCCCGAAAACGACCGCGCGACGTAGCCGCAGCCCAGCTCGATCGCGATCGCGCAGAGGTCGATGGCCGGCAGGTCGTTCACGACCCCGGTCTTCAGCTTCGACCCGGCGTCGGCCGTGGCCGAGAACTGGCCCTTGGTCAGGCCGTACACGCCGTTGTTCTCGACGATGTAGACCATGGGCACGTTGCGCCGCAGCAGGTGCACGAACTGCCCGGCGCCGATCGAGGCCGTGTCGCCGTCGCCGGAGACGCCGATCGAGAGGAGCGACGGGTTGACCATCATCGCCCCGGTCGCGACGGCCGGCATGCGCCCGTGGACGGCGTTGAAGCCGTGGCCGCGGTCGGCGAAGTAGGCCGGTGGTCTTCGAGGAGCAGCCGATGCCCGACATCTTGGCGATCCGGTGCGGCGGGATCGACATCTCGTAGATCGCCTGCGTGATCTGCCGGGTGATGACGTCGTGGCCGCAGCCGACGCAGAGCGTCGACTTCAGCCCGCCGTACTCCTTGACGGTCAGGCCGACGCGGTTGACGGCGGGGGCCTTGGGCTCGGTCGTGCTCGTTGCAGGACATCAGTTCTTCTCCCCGGCCTCGATCCCTTCGATCACCGTCTCGGCGTCGAGGGGGAAGCCGTCGTAGTGGCGGATCGAGCGGAGCTTCGCGGCGTCCGCGCCGACTTCCAGGCGCAGCAGGTCGTACATCTGGCCGTCCCGGTTCTGGTCGACGACGTAGACGCGATCGTGCGCGGCGACGAAGCGCCGCGGTTTCCGGCGTGAAGGGGAGGGCGCGCAGGCGCAGGTAGTCGCTCTTCAGGCCCTTGCGGGCGAGCAGCGCCCGCGCCTCCTCGACGGCGAAGTCGGAGGAGCCGTAGGCGATGACGCCGACCCGGCCGCCCGAGCCGTCCGAAACGACGGGCTTCGGAACGTACGCCTTCGCGGTCTCGAGCTTGCGCGCGAGGCGGTCCAGGTTGTTCTTGTAGTCGTCGGGCCGCTCCGTGTAGTTGGCGCGCTCGTTGTGGCCCGAACCGCGCGTGAAGTAGGCGGCCCCCGGGATGTCGAGGAAGCCCGGCAGCGTGCGGTAGGGGATCCCGTCGCCGTCGACGTCGCGGTAGCGGGCGAACTCCTTGAACTTCGCCAGGTGGGCCTCGAACTCGCCCTTCGTGCGGAGGACCTTGCCGCGGTCGAGGGGCTTGTCGGGGTAGGGGAACGGGTCGGCCATCCAGTTGTTCATGCCGAGGTCGAGGTCCGTCATGAGGAAGACCGGCGTCTGGAAACGCTCGGCGAGGTCGAAGGCGTCCATGGCCATCTGGTAGCACTCCTCGACGGACCCGGGGAGCAGGAGGATGTGCTTCGCGTCGCCGTGGCTGAGGTAGTAGGTGGAGGTGATGTCGCCCTGCATGGTGCGGGTCGGCAGCCCGGTGGACGGTCCGACGCGCTGGACGTCGATGATCACCGCGGGCACCTCGGCGTAGTAGCCGAGACCGGTGAATTCCGACATCAGGGAGATGCCGGGGCCCGAGGTCGTCGTCATCGCGCGCGCGCCCGCCCAGCCGGCGCCGAGGACCATCCCGAGCGCCGCGAGCTCGTCCTCCGCCTGGACGACCGCGAAGGTCGACTCGCCGGTCTCCGGGTCGATGCGGTGCTTGGCGGCGTAGTCGATGAGCGCCTCGGCGAGCGAGGAGGACGGCGTGATCGGGTACCACGCCATGAACTGGACGCCGCCCATCATGCAGCCGATGCGCCGTGGCGGCGTTGCCCTCGATGATGATCTTGCCGGCGGTCGCGTTCATCCGCTCGAGACGGAAGGGGTCCTTCTTGGTGAGGTTCTTCTCGGCCCACTCGAGCCCGCCGCGAATCGCCTTCATGTTGATCTCGACCGCGGTCGGCCTTGCTCTTGAACTGCTTGGCGACGGCCTTTTCGATCTCGGCCATGTCGACGTCGAGGAGCCAGGCGGCGCACGCCGACGTAGATCATGTTGATCGCCAGGCGCCGCAGCTTGCCGTCGGAGACGAGCTCGAGGACGAGCTTCTGGAACGGCACCGGGTAGAAGTGGACGTCCTTGCGGAGCGTGTCGAGCTTGAGGCTCTCCTCGTAGATCACGGCCGCGCCCGGCGCCACGGTCCGCACGTCCTCGTGCGCCGTCTCGGGGTTCATGCAGATGAGCACCCCGACGTCGCGCCGGCGGGCGATGAAGCCCTCCTTGCGAGGCCCGGATGGTGAACCAGGTCGGCAGCCCCTGGATGTTGGACGGGAACAGGTTCTTGCCCGACACCGGGATCCCCATCTGGAAGATCGCCCGCATCAGGATGCTGTTCGAGGACATGCTCCCGGAGCCGTTGGCCGTGGCGACGTGGATGGAAAAGTCGTTGACGACGGGCGGTCGGCCCGGGGCGTCCGCGCGCTTCTCTTCGAGGACGACAGTGGACATGACTCTCCCTACGGTTGCCGCGGCGGCGCCGCGGGCGCCGATGATACCAAAGGGGGACCGGCGTAAGGCCCTCGCGCGCGGGCGGATACAATGCGGCGCCGGGGGAAATCAAATGCGAACTCGCCGCCTTGCCATTCTTTGCGCCGGTCTGGCCGCCGTGCCGCTGACGGCGGCGGCGACAGCGCCCGCTGCGATTCGAGGAAGCCGTGCAGCTCGAGCGTCTCGGCGGATTCTCCGTGTCGCCCGACGGGCGGCAGGTGGCCTTCGCGTCGGCGACGCCCGGACGTCGAGTCGAACGCCTCGCGTTCGGCGATCTGGATCGTGCCGGCCGGCGGCGGCGAGGCGGTACGGATGACCTCCGGCGAGAAGCGGGACTCCGATCCCGCGGTTCTCGCCCGACGGCCGCCGCCTGGCGTTCCTGTCGAACCGGGACGGGCAGCTCGCAGATCTGGACGCTCGACATGGCCGGCGGAGATCCCGTGAAGGCGACCGCCTTTCCGACGGAGGTCAACGGCTTCACCTGGTCGCCGGACGGGAAGTGGTTCCTGATCACCTCCGACGTCTTCCCCGAGTGCGCCGACACCGCCTGCCTCGAGAAGACGCTCGCGAAGCGGGCGGCGGCGAAGGTGAAGGCGCGGGTCGCGGAGCGGCTTGCTCTTCCGGCGCTGGGACTCCTGGAAGGACGGGACCCGGACCCACATCTGGCGGATCCCCGCCACGGGGACCGGCGCGGCGGTGGACCTGACGCCCGGCAACCGCGACGCACCGCCCTTCGCCGTCGGCGGCGGAACGGACTGGGACGTCTCGCCGGATTCCGGCGAGCTCGTCTACGCCTCGAATCCCGACAAGGACGAGGCGCTCTCGACGAACGCCGACCTCTACTCCGTTCCGCTCGCGGGCGGAGGGAGCCCGAAGGATCTGACGGCCTCGAATCCGGCCTTCGACGGATCGCCGCGTTATTCGCCGGACGGCAAGTGGATCGCGTACCGGGCGCAGAAGCGGCCGGGTTTCGAGGCCGACCGCTTTCGGCTGATGCTCCTCGATCGCTCGACCGGAGTCAGCCGCGGCCTGACCGACAACTTCGACTTCTGGGTGGACGCCTTCCGCTGGGCGCCGGACTCGAAGAGCCTCGTCTTCGCCTCCGAGGTCCGCGGCCGCGAGACCCTCTACCGCGTGTCCCTCGCGGGCGGGGCGCCTGTTCCTCTCTGGACCGGAGGCGGCGTCGCCGGTCTCGAGATTGCCGGCGGGCGGATCGTCTTCTCGACGAGCTCGCTCTCCCGAGCGCCGGAGCTCTGGACGGTCGGCCTCGACGGCAAGGCCCCGGCGGCCCTCACGCACGTCAACGACTCGCGCTTCCGGCAGCTCGCGCTCGGCGAGGTCTCCGAGCGATTCACCGACGCCTCCGACGGCCGCAAGCTCCAGGCCTGGGTCGTCAAGCCGCCCTTCTTCGACGCGGCGAAGAAGTACCCGGCGGTCTTCTTCATTCACGGCGGGCCGCAGGGCGCCTGGACCGATGCATGGTCGAACCGTTGGAACCCGCAGATCTGGGCGGCCTACGGCTACGTCGTCTACGCGCCCAACCCGCGCGGCTCGACGGGGTTCGGTCAGGAGTTTCTCGACGCCATCAGCGGCGACTGGGCGGGGCAGGTCTACGACGACCTGATGCGCCAGGCCGACGACCTCTCTTCGCTGCCGTTCGTCGACTCGACGAAGGTCGGCGCGGCCGGCGCTTCGTACGGCGGCTACATGATCAACTGGATCGCCGGCCACACGAACCGCTTCCAGGCGCTCGTCTCCCACGACGGCACGTTCGACCTGGCCTCCAAGGCCCTCGAGACCGAGGAGCTCTGGTTTCCGAAGTGGGAGTTCAAGGGCTGGCCCTGGAACTCCGACCAGTACGCGAAGTGGAACCCCATGCAGGCCGCCGGCAACTTCAAAACGCCGACGCTCGTGATCACCAACGAGCGGGACTACCGGGTGCCCTTCGGCCAGGGCCTCCAGATGTTCACGGCTCTCCAGGTCCAGAACGTTCCCTCGAAGCTCCTGATGTTTCCGGACGAGGGGCACTGGGTCCTGAAACCCGGCAACTCCTGCCTCTGGCACAACACGGTCATGGACTGGCTGCACCGATACCTGGGGGGAGCGGAGGCGGACCCGAAGGGGCTGGCGCTGACCTACAGCGTGACGAACTAGAAGTTCAATCCGCCGGCACGCAGCGGCCCGCGGCCCATTGCCGGAGCGCCTGGATGCGCTCGGCGCGGACGACCGAGAGCGGCCGCGTGGAGCGGATCGCGACGAGCACGGCGTTCGTGTCGAGGGAAAACCGCCCCGCGCGCGCCTCGTAGAGAGCGGACACGATGGCCTGCTCGATCTCGGCCCCCGAGAAGCCCTCGGCCGCGCCGGCGAGCGCCTTCAGCTCGAAAGCGGCCGGGTCTGTGCCGCGGCGCTTCAAGTGGAGGCGGAAGATCTCGGCGCGGGCCGCGGGCCCCGGAAGGTCGACGAAAAACACCTCGTCGATCCGGCCCTTGCGCATCATCTCGGGCGGCAGCTCCTCGACGGAGTTGGCGGTCGCGACGACGAAGACTTTCGAGGCGCGCTCCTGCATCCACGTCAGGAGAGTCGCGACGAGACGCTTGGAGACGCCGCCGTCGGACTCGCTCGTGCGCGCGGAGACGAACGCCTTCTCGATCTCGTCGATCCAGAGGACGCACGGCGCCATGCGCTCGATCCGGCGCAGGGCGTCGCGGAGGTTGCGCTCGGATTCGCCGATGTAGGGAGCGAGGAGCTTGCCCGCGTCGAGGGCCAGCAGCGGCAGTCCCCAGGCCGCCGCGATCGATTTGGCCGCGAGGCTCTTGCCGCAACCTTGGACGCCGAGCAGCAGGATCCCTTTCGGAGGGTCGAGGGGCGTCTCCCCGGCGGCGGGGTGGAACCCGACCTTTCGGGTCGCGACCCACTTCTTGAGCCTGTCCAGGCCTCCGACCTGGTCGAGGCCCTCCGGCGCCGGAACGAACTCGAGAAGGCCGCCTCCCTCGACCAGGACCTTCTTGGACTCGCGGATCCGCGGCCGGTCCTCGACGGTCAGGGCATGGTCGAACACGATCGCGCGGGCGAGCGCCCGCTCCGCCTCGAACATCGTCAGCCCCTGGAGGTCCGCGACGATGCCGGCCGCCTCCTCCGGGGTCAGGGAGATCCGCGGCGCGGGGACGTCGCCGGACCGGCTTCGGATGACCCGCCCCAGGAGCGCCTGGAGCTCGGCCGGGCCCGGGAGGGCGAACTCGAAGCGGACCTGCAGGTCCTCGAGCTCCGGCTTCGACGGCATCGCCGGGCCGACGAGGACGAGCGTGCGCGCCGATCCCGCGAACTGCTGGGCGGTCTCGCGCAACAGGCGCAGCGCCGCGGGCGGCTCGAGGTGGGGCATCGGGTCCTTCAGCAGCCACGTCCCGTCGCCGGTCGAACGCCGGATCGACCGCAGGGTCCAGGCGAGGTCGATCGATTTCTCGGCGTCGTGCGGGTGGGCCGGGGCGAGTCCGCTCGCCGCGCTCCAGGTCCAGAAGGGGATTGTCAGCTCGCTCGACACCGCGCGGACGAGGGCCTCGAAGCGCTGCTCCTCGACCGTCTCGCAGACGATCAGGGGATGGCGCGACCTGAGCAGAAGGGCCAGGTCCCTGGCGGCGACGTCCAATCTGCCCTTAGTGTAGCGAACCGGGCGGGCATAGACTTCCGCCGTGCCGCCGATGCGGGTCGTTTCCCTCTGCCCGTCGATCACGGAGACGCTGGTCGCCATCGGAGGCCTGAAGTCGCTCGCCGGGGTCACCCGCTACTGCACCCGGCCGAAGGGCTTGTTGTGGGGGCTTCCGCGGATCGGGGGCACGAAGAGCCCCGACATCGCCCGGATCCTCGACCTGAAACCGGATCTCGTCCTCGCCAACGCCGAGGAGAACCGCCGCGAGGACGTCGAGGCCCTGCGCGCGGCCGGCATCGAGGTCGACGTGACTCTGCCCAAGACGGTGGCCGAAGTGCCGCAGGCGATCCGACAGTGGGGAGCCCGGCTCGGAACGAGCGAGGAGGCCGAGCCGCTCGCGGCCCGGGTCGAGGGGGAGATCGCGAGGCTCGAAGCGGCGCCGCCGCCGGCGAAGTTTCGCTATGCCTACTGGATCTGGAAGGACCCGTGGATGACGATCTCGGACGACACCTACGTCGCGGATCTTCTCCGCCTGGCGGGCGGCGTCAACGTCTACGGCGACTCGCCGATCCGGTATCCGACGACGCACCCGGCGGAAGCCCTGGGCCGGAGACCCGAGGTCCACATTTTCCCGAGCGAGCCCTTTCCGTTCGCCGAGGAGAAGCACGGCGCCACCGTCGAGACGGTTTTCGGCGGTCACACGCGGAGGCTCTTCGTCGAGGGCGACGACTACTGCTGGCATGGAGTCCGAACGATTGATGGGTTAAAGGCCGCCTCAAGTTTAATGAAATTAGGAAAATGAAATGAACAATCTAATTAAATTAGGAAAGAGCTCGATTCTCCTGCTCGTGGCGGCCGGGGGCGCCGCGCTCGCCCAGGCCCCCGGCAAGCCCGCGCCCGTCACGGTCATCCGCGCCGGGACGCTGATCGACGGGACCTCGGCCGCGCCCCGCCGCGACCAGGCCATCCTCGTCTCGGGCAACCGGATCGCGCGCGTCTCGGCCTGGAGCGCCTCGGCCGTGCCTTCCGGAGCCGCCGTCATCGACCTCTCCGCGTCGACCGTGATTCCCGGGATGGTCGACGCCCACACGCACCTCCTCCTCGATCCGAAGGAGGACAGCTACGACATGCAGATCCTCAAGGAGAGCGTGGCCTTTCGCTCCGCGCGGGCCGACCGCGCTCGCCGGCCGGATGCTCGAGCAGGGCTTCACGACCATCCGCGACGTGGAGACGGAGGGAGCGGGATACGCCGACGTCGGCGTGAAGCAGGCCATCGACAAAGGCTACGTCGCGGGCCCCCGGATGGTCGTCTGCACGCGGGCGATCTCCTCGACGGGGGGCTACGCCCTCGACGGCTACTCGCCGGACCACGACCTCCCGACCGGCGCCCAGCTCGTCGACGGCCCGGTCGAGGCGCGCAAGGCGGCCCGCGAGCAACTCGCCAACGGCGCGGACTGGATCAAGGTCTACATGAATCATCGCTCGTGGGTCGACGCGAAGGGCAACCTGGTCTCGCAGCCGACGCTGACCGCCGAGGAGCTCGCGGCGATCCTGGACGAGGCGCACGGCCAGGGGAAGAAGGTCGCCTGCCACGCCTACAACGGCGTCGGGATGCGCCGGGCCCTCGATGGGCGCTGCGACTCGATCGAGCACGGCCTCGACCTGTCCGACGAGGACGCGGCGCAAATGGCCCGCCAGGGGACCTGGCTCTGCCCGACGATGATGCCGTACTTTTACGAATGGGCGCCGGAGGGCACGCCGGCCGGAGCCAAGGACCGCAAGCGGGCCGAGGTCCACGGGCCCGCGTTGAAGCGCGCCCTGAAAGCCGGCGTCAAGATCGCCTTCGGAACCGACGCCGGCAGCTTCTCGTGGGACGAGCCGCTCGCGAGGGAGTTCGCGCTCATGGTCGACGCCGGCATGACGCCGATGGCGGCGATCCAGTCCGCGACGTCGCGGGCGGCCGAGATGCTCGGGATGGCGGGACAGATCGGGGTCGTCGCGCCGGGCGCCTACGCGGACATCGTGGCGGTCGCGGGCGATCCCCTGTCCGACGTGAAGGCGCTGGAGCGTGTCGCGTTCGTGATGAAGGACGGAACGATCTACCGGGGGCCGGGCCGGAAGTGCGACTAGCGCAGCCCGGTCAGCCGGCGCGACGGTTCAGGAGGTCCAGGAACTCCTCGCGCACCGACTGGGTGTTGAAGATGCCGCGGATGGCCGAGGTGACGGTCAGCGCCCCGGGCTTCTTGATGCCGCGCATCTCGACGCAGAGGTGCCGGGCTTCCACGACCACCATGACCCCCTGGGGATCGAGCTTCTGCGCCATGAAGCCGGCGATCTGCTCGGTCAGGCGCTCCTGGAGCTGGGGCCGGCGGGCGTAGAACTCCACGATGCGGGCCATCTTCGAAAGGCCCACGATCGACTGGTTCGGGATGTAGGCGACGTGGGCGTGCCCGTAGAAGGGCACGAAGTGGTGCGAGCAGAGCGAGTAGAAGGGAATGTCCTTCTCCATGACCATCGAGGTGTAGCCCTCGTCGTTGGGGAAGAACGTGACCCGGGGCTCCGCGCCCTCGGAAAGGCCCGCGAAGAGCTCCAGGTACATCTTGGCGACGCGCTCGGGCGTCTCGACGAGGTTCGGGTCCGCGAGGTCGAGGCCGAGCAGCTCGATGATCTTCCGGAAGTGCGACGCGATGTCGCGGATCCGGCCGGTGTCGGCCAGGGTCGGGACTCCGAGCTCGCTCATCGGTCTGCGATTCTCAACGCGGTCCTCCCGGCGGCCCCCGTCTGTCGAGGTTTCCGGGCTATGCGGCGCGGGCGGTCTCGATCAGCTTCGCGATGTCGCGGGCGACCGGGATGTCGCTGCCCACGACCTGCTTGATCTTGCCGTCCTTGCCGATGATGAAGGCCGTCCGGGCCGAGATGCCCTTTTCGGCCAGGTAGACGCCGTATTTCTCCGACACGGCGCCCTTGGGATGGAAGTCGGCGAGCAGCGGATAGGCGATGCCCTGCTGCGCCGCGAAGGCCTTGTGCGTCCAGAGTGAGTCGACCGAGACGCCCAGGACCTCGACGCCCTCGCCGCCTCTGGACGGGAGCATCTCGGCGCACTGCTTCGTCTCGATCGAGCAGACGGGGGAGAAGTCGAGCGGGTAGAAGAGAAGAACGACGCTCTTCTTGCCGCGGTAGTCCGAAAGGGTCACCTTTTCGTTGACCGTCGAGGGCAGCGTGAAGTCCGGGGCGGTGTCGCCGGGTTGAAGGGCCATGGGAATCTCCTTCGTCTTTCGTTCGGCGGGCCCCTGCCCGGCCGCGGAGGCGGGATTCTATACGAGGTAGGATGCCCGTCCGATGAAGGTCGACCTCCACAGCCACACGACGGTCTCCGACGGGCTCGACTCCCCGACGGCCCTCGTGGGCCGGATGGCGGAGGCGGGGGTCGGGTGCTTCGCGCTCACCGACCACGACACGCTCCAGGGGCTGCCCGAGGCCCGGCGGGAGGCCGAGCGCCGGGGCATCGAGCTCATCTCGGGGGCGGAGATCTCGGCCGAATGGGGCGGCCAGGACGACATCCACATCCTGGCCCTCTTCGTCGACGAGAAGAACGCCCCGTTTCACGACCAGCTGGTCCTCCGGCAGGAGGAACGGCGGACCCGCGGTGAGCGCATGGCCAGGAAGCTCGTCGAGCACGGCTACGCGATCGACCTCGAGGCGATCCGGGCGGACGTCGGGGACGGCGTCTGGGGGAGGCCGCACCTGGCCCGCGCGCTCATCCGGGCCGGCTACGCCGCCTCGAACGACGAGGCCTTCGACCGGTTCCTCGGACGGGAGCAGCCCTGGTACGTGCCTTACGAGAAGTGGCCGGCCGCCGAGGTCGTGAAGGCCATTCGCGCCGCCGGGGGCGTCTCCTCGCTCGCCCACGCGGTCTGGTACAAGAACACCGACGCCCTGGTGCGCGCGCTCGCGGCCGAGGGTCTGGATGCGATCGAGGTCTTCCATCCCGATCACGGCCCGGACGAGGAGCGCCGATTCGGCGCGCTCGCCGGGCAGCTGCGGCTGGCGACCACCGCGGGAAGCGACTTCCACGGCACCGTCGAAGGCCGCAAGAGCCCGGGCGGCGTCGTCGGGGACGAGGCGATGCTCGCGACGTTGCGCGCGCGCCTTCCGTAACCTCCGCGCGGACCCCCGCCCGGACATCATCTGTCCGGTCCTCGGGCGCCTCATGGTGCTGTGGAAAACGACGGAGGCCTGTCTAAATCTCTGCTGATGACTTTGGCCGCGGGCGGTAAGAGACTCGCTCTCACTTCCGCAATGCTCGACTCCGCCACCGCCGAAAAGACGCTGCCCCAGAACCTCGAAGCCGAGCGCTCGGTTCTCGGCGCGATCCTGCTCGACTCGGCGGCGCTGTCCTTCGTCGTGCCGCTCTTGACGCGGGACGACTTCTTCCCGGACACGCATCGGCGGATCTACGACGCGATGATCGAGCTGTCGCAGCGCTCCGCCGAGATCGACGTGCTCACCCTGAGGGAGGAGCTCGACCGCGCGGGCTCGATCGAGAAGTCCGGCGGCGCGGCGTACCTGACCTCGCTCGTCGACGCCGTGCCGGACGTCGGCAACGTCGAGCACTACGCGCGGATCGTCAAGGAGAAGTCGACGCTGCGGCGGCTGATCCGCGCCGGCCAGCGGATCGTGCGCGACGGCCTTTCGGGAGACCGGGACGCGGAGGCGCTGCTCGGCGAGGTGACGGGCGAGATCTTCGACATCGCGGAAGGCGCGGTCAAGGGCGGCTTCGAGCCCATCGGCCAGGTCGTCCGCCACAACCTCGAGATCATCGAGGACGCGCGGGGCCGCCAGGGGATGCTGTCGGGCCTCGCCACGGGGTTCACCGAGCTCGACCGGATGACCTCGGGCCTCCAGGGCACCGACCTCATCATCATCGCGGCGCGGCCCTCGGTCGGCAAGACCTCCTTCGCGCTCAACATCGCCCAGCACGTCGCGATTCGCGAGGGCCGGTCGGTCGGGTTCTTCTCGCTCGAGATGTCCAAGGAGCAGCTCGGCTTCCGCGTCCTCTGCTCGGAGGCGGACGTGGACGCCAAGAAGGTGCGCGACGGCTTCGCTTCCAAGGAGGCCATGCAGCGGCTCGTCCTCGCCCAGTCGAAGATCCACGCGACGCGCTTCTTCATCGACGACAGCGCGCTCCTGAACGTTCCCGAGATGCGCGCCAAGGCGCAGCGGCTGAAGCGCGAGAAGGGCCTCGACCTCCTCCTCGTCGACTACATGCAGCTGATGGCGGGGCACGGCCGGTTCGACAATCGCACCCAGGAGGTCTCGATGATCTCGCGGGGCTTGAAGCTCCTGGCCAAGGAGCTGCGGGTCCCGATCGTGGCGCTGTCCCAGCTCTCGCGTCAGCCCGAGGCGCGCAAGGGCGACCAGCGCAAGCCGCAGCTCGCCGACCTGCGGGACTCGGGCTCGATCGAGCAGGACGCCGACGTCGTCGTCTTCCTGTACCGCGAGGAGCTCTACGACCGGGACACGGAGCGCAAGGGGATCGCCGACGTGATCATCGCCAAGCAGCGCAACGGCCCCACCGGAGACTTTCCCCTCGTGTTCCTGGGCGACCACATGACCTTCGCCAACTACGCCGGCGGTCCGGCCGCCGAGCCGCTCGGGGCAGCCCTTCTAGCCGAGGGGTGGGCGTTTCGCCTCGGGGTCGGGAGCCCGCCGGATCAAAACGCGAGAGAATCGCGAGCCTGTGAACCCCCGACTCCTCCGCCACGACCCGCCCCTTCCGGTCCGCGCCCTCGTCGACCTCGACGCCATCGCCTCCAACTACCGGTTCCTGGCGTCCCGCGTCGCCCCGCGCGCGGTCTACGCCGTCGTCAAGGCGGACGCCTACGGGCACGGCGCCGGTCCGGTCGCGGTTCGCCTGGCGAAGGAAGGGGCGGACCGGTTCGCGGTCGCCAACACCGAGGAGGGCGCGGCGCTGCGCCGCGCGGGGGTCGCCGGCGAGGTCCTCGTTCTCTCGCGCGCGGAGCCCGACGAGCTTCCGCGGCTCTCCGCCTACGGCCTCACGCCGGCGCTCTACGACGCCGGGCAGGCGCGAGGCGCTGGGCCTGGCCGCGGGCCGGCGGGCCGAGCCCCTGCGCGTCCACCTGGAGATCGACGCGGGGATGGGCCGCGCCGGGCATCCGGCCCGAGGAGATCGACCGCGTCGTCGGGATCCTGCGAAACGCTCCCGGCCTCGCGGTCGCCGGGACCTTCACCAACCTCTCGCGCGCGGACGATCCGGCCTCGCCCGAGACGGCGCGGCAGATCGAAGCCCTCGCCGCTGCGGTCGGCGAAGCTGCGCGCGGCCGGCATCGCGCCGGGTCTCGTGCACGCGGCCAACTCGGCGGCGATTCTCGGCCGCGGGCTCCGCCTGGCTCGACGCGGTGCGGCCGGGGCTCGCCCTCTACGGCGTCCCGCCCGCGGAGGGCATCGAGGCGGCCGGGCTCTCGCCGGCGATGACGGTCGAGGCGCGGGTCGCCTCGGTGCGCGCCGTTCCCGCCGGCACGCCGCTCGGCTACGGCGGCCGCTTCGTGACCGCGCGCGACTCGACGATCGCGGTGCTGCCCATCGGCTATCATGACGGCCTTCGTCGCTGCATGTCCGGGAAGGTCGCAGTTCTTCTGCGCGGGATGCGGGCACCGGTGGTGGGAGCGATCAGCATGGATGTGACTCTGGTCGACGCGACCGGCACCGGTGCGCGCCGCGGCGACCGGGCCGTCTGCCTCGGCCGCGACGACGGCGCAGGTCGTGACGGCCTGGGACCTGGCGCGGGCCGCGGAGACGATCCCCTACGAGATCCTCTGCGGCATCGGCCCGCGGGTCGAGCGCGTCCACACGGAGGGGCGCGGGTGATCGTCCGGGTCCTCGAGTCGGTCGGTCGCGCGGTGATCCGGTTCCTCGAGGAGCTCGGGCGCTTCTTCGGAATGCTGGGCCGGATCCTGGTCTGGGCGCCGCGCCCGCCCTACGACGTCCCCGAGTGGTTCCGCCAGATGGTCCGCGTCGGGGTCGACTCGATCCCGCTCGTTTTCCTGACGACGCTCTTCACCGGCATGGTGCTGGCGCTCCAGACCTACTCGGGATTCGCGCGGTTCAACGCCCAGAGCCTCGTGGGCGCCGTCGTGGCGCTCTCGCTGACCCGCGAGCTCGCGCCGGTGCTGTCGGCCCTGATGGTCTCGGGCCGCGTCGGCAGCGCGATGGCCGCGGAGATCGGCAGCATGCGCGTCACCGAGCAGATCGACGCCCTGCAGGCGCTGGCGACCGAGCCCGTGCAGTACCTGGTCGTGCCGCGCGTGTTCGCCTCGGTGGTCATGCTGCCGCTGCTCGTCGTGATGGGCGACGTGGTCGGGATGTACGGCGGCTATCTTCGTGGCGGTCCAGCTTCTCGGCGCGAACCCGGTCACCTACTACGACAGCTCGTTCCAGTTCCTGGACATGGAGGACTTCACCGTCGGCCTGGTCAAGGCGGCGGTCTTCGGCCTGATCCTGTCGGTGGTGGCCTGCAGCCGCGGCTACTACACGGAGGGCGGAGCCGAGGGTGTCGGCCGTGCGACGACGCAGGCGGTCGTCGTCGGGAAGCCTCGCCATCCTGCTCGCCGACTTCTTCCTGACGAGGCTGCTCTTTTGAGCGCGCTGCCGCTTCCCGTTCCGGCCTCGGCCGGCAAGCTCCGCGCGGAGGACCTGCACAAGTCCTTCAAGGGGCACGTCGTGCTCGACGGCATCGACCTCTCGGTTCCGACAGGGGCAGTCGCTCGTCATCGTCGGGCCGTCGGGCACGGGCAAGAGCGTTCTCCTGAAGCACCTCATCGGGCTCGTCCAGCCGGACTCGGGCCGCGTGTTCGTCGACGGCGAGGACCTCTGGGCGCTCGACCCCGTCCGCCGCAACGCGATACGCAAGAAGTTCGGCATGGCGTTCCAGGAGGGCGCGCTCTTCGATTCGATGAGCGTCTACGACAACGTCGCCTTTCCGCTCCGGCGCTCCCGGCGGTCGCCGGCGCAGGTCCGGGCCCGGGTCGAGGAGTGCCTCGAGCTCGTCCAGCTTCCGGACATCGGCGCCAAGCGGCCGTCGGAGCTCTCGGGCGGCATGCGCCGGCGCGTCGGGTTCGCGCGCGCCATCGCCCACCAGCCCGAGATCCTCCTCTTCGACGAGCCGAACACGGGGCTCGATCCGATCACGACCGACGTCATCGCGGAGGTCATCCTCGGCATCCGCCGCCAGATGGAGCCGACCATCGTGACCATCACGCACCACATCCCGAGCGCCCGGAAGATCGGCGACCGGCTCGCGCTGCTCTTCGGCGGGAAGATCATCTACGACGCGCCGCCCGAGGAGTTCATGAACGCGAGCGACCCGGCGGTGCGCCAGTTCGTCGAGGGGCGGGCGGATGGCCCGCTGACCGTCGGAATCGGAGAGAGCCCGGCAACGAGCGATTTCGGAGGCGCGATGAGCAACACGGCGAAGGTCGGAGCGTTCTTCCTGATCGCCCTGGTGCTGGCGGGCCTGCTGGTCTGGAAGATCGAGGACCTCCGGCTCGGCGGGGGCAAGGGGAAGATCGTCTCCGTCCAGTTCGACGACGTGGCCGGCCTGAAGTAGAAGTCCGACGTGCGCATGGCCGGCGTCCTCGTCGGCAAGGTCGCCCGGATCCGGCTCGTCGGCGGCAAGGCGGTCGTCGACCTCGAGCTGACCCGGGACGTGGCCCTGCGCGAGGGCGCCTCGGCCTCGATCCAGAGCCTCGGGATGCTCGGGGACAAGTACGTCGAGCTCATCCCCGGCCCGGTCGGCGGGTCGGCGCTCTCCGAAGGCGCGACCCTGAAGGGCGACGCCCCCGTGTCCTTCGACCAGATCACGCGGCTGGCGCGGGACATCGAGGTCGACATCCGGGACATCACGTCGAACCTGAAGGAGTCGCTCGGCGGAGCGCTCGGCGAGGAACGGCTGACCGGGATCGTCGACAACATCCTCGTGCTGTCGCAGGAGCTGCGCAAGATCCTCGAGTCGAACCGCGCCAACATCGAGTCGAGCACCGCCAACTTCCGGGAGTTCTCGGCGCAGATGACCCGGCTCGTCGACCGGATCGACCGGCTCGTCGCGGCCAACTCCGGCAACGTCACGGAGGGCGTCGAGAACGCGAAGGACCTGACGGCGAAGCTCCAGACGACCGTCGACAACATGAACGCGATCACCGGCAAGATCGCCCAGGGCCAGGGCACGGTCGGCAACCTCGTCAACAACGACGAGACGATCAAGAACCTGAACGAGGCCCTCGTATCCGTGAAGGAGGGAGTCGAGGACCTCACCGACGCCATGAAGAAGGTCAAGAAGCTCCACCTCGATCTCGGCCTGCGCGCCGAGTACCTGACGTCCAACGGCAAGGGCAAGGGCTACTTCTCGATCGACCTCCAGCCGGTCGGCACGCCGCGCTTCTGGCGGGTCGAGCTGTCGAGCCAGCCCTACGGCGTGCGCCACGACACGACCACGATCACGACCATCACCTATCCGGACGGCCACACCGAGGTCGTGCGTCAGGACGAGGCCGAGTTCAAGGACTCGGTCGCCCTCTCGGTGGAGGTCGGCTACCGGATCGGCCACTGGGTCGGCCGGGCCGGGCTCATCGAGAACTCGGGCGGCGCCGGCATCGACTACCTGACGCTCAAGGACCGCCTGCGCTTCTCGGCCGAGGTGTGGAACTTCTCGGACGAGGACGGGCTCAACCCGCACGCCAAGCTGACCGGGCGGTACTACTTCACGCCCTCGATCTTCATCACGGGAGGCTGGGACGACCTGCTGAACACGAAGGCGAATCGGGACTCGTTCTTCGTCGGAGCGGGCGTCCGCTGGGGCGACGACGACATGAAGTACCTCGCCGGGTCGATCCCGAGGTAGAGCGGAGGCTCTCCATGGCGCGCGCCGTCACGCTCTTCGCCTGCCAGTCCTGCGGCGCCACGTCGCCCAAGTGGCTGGGCCGCTGCCCGGACTGCGGCGACTGGAACTCCTACATCGAGGAGGCCCGGGAGCGGCTCGCCGGCGGCCGCCGCGCCGGCGGGAGCGCCCCGATCGGTGCCGATCGGCGAGGTCGACCCGCTGGAGGGGCCGCGCTGCCCGACGGGACTGCCCGGATTCGACCGCGTGCTCGGCGGGGGCCTCGTTCCCGGCTCGGTGGTCCTGCTCGGAGGGGAGCCCGGCATCGGCAAGTCGACGCTGCTCTTCCAGGCGGGCGCGGCGTCGCGGCCGGCGCGGGGCGCGACGTCCTGTACGCGAGCGCCGAAGAGTCGGCGGCGCAGGTGCGCCTGCGCGCCGAGCGCCTCGGGATCCGCGACGGGCGGCTGCTCGTCCTCGCCGAGACCGACGTCGTCGCGCATCGTCGCGGAAGCCGAGGCGCGCCTGCCCGCGCTCGTCGTCGTCGACTCGGTCCAGGCGGTCTCGAGCCCGTCGCTCGCCTCGACGCCGGGAACGGTCTCCCAGGTCCGCGCCGTCGCGGCGGAGCTGACGCGCTACGCGAAGTCCCGGGGCGTGCCGGTCCTCCTCGTCGGTCACGTCACCAAGGACGGCAACCTCGCGGGCCCGAAGTCGCTCGAGCACCTGGTCGACGCCGTCGTGTCGATCGAAGGCGACCGCGGAGGCTCGCGGCGGCTCCTGCGCGCGACGAAGAACCGCTTCGGCCCCGTCGACGAGATCGCGCTCTACGAGATGACGGGGGAGGGGCTCGCGGAGCTGCCGGACGCCTCGGCGGTGCTGCTCGCCGAGCGGCGCGCGGGCCTGCCGGGCAGCGCCGTGACCGCGGCGCGGGAGGGAACGCCGCTCGGTCCTCGTCGAGATCCAGGCGCTCGTCGGCGCCGCGTCGGCCGGGTCGCCGCGGCGCGTCGCGATCGGCGCTCGACGGCGGGCGGCTGGCGCTGCTGCTCGCGGTGCTCGAGGGGGCGGGCCTGGCGCTCTCGGCCCGCGAGGTCTTCGTCGCGTGCACGGGAGGAATCGAGGTGACCGAGCCGGCCGCGGACCTGGCCGTGATCGCCGCGCTCGCCTCCTCGGCCCGCTCGGTGCCGCTTCCGGAGCGAAGCGTCTTCTTCGGCGAGATCGGCCTGCTGTCCGAGGTGCGTCGGGTGCCGGCGGCCGCGTCGCGGCTCAAGGAGGCCGCCGCCCTGGGCTTCCGGACCGTCTTCCTGCCGGCGGGCAACGCCGGCGAGGCGGCCGCCTTTCCGGACCTCGCCTGCCGCCCGGTGGACCGGGTCTCGGAGTTTCTGGCGGAGCTCTTCGGGAAGCGCTGAACAGGGCCGACGCCGGACTAGGGCGACGGCCTACGGCGTCAGGTGCTCCGGCATCGCGTCCGTGAGCTTCCGGTAGGCGTCGAGGTACTTCTCGCGGGTCGTGCGAACGACGCCCTCGGGTAGCTTGGGCGCCGGCGGCCGCTTGTCCCAGCCCGTCGACTCCAGCCAGTCCCGCACGAACTGCTTGTCGAACGACGCCTGCCCGCGGCCCGGCTGGTACAGGGCGGCGTCCCAGTAGCGCGAGGAGTCCGGCGTGAAGGCCTCGTCGATCCAGATGATCCGGCCGTCCAGCCGGCCGAACTCGAGCTTCGTGTCGGCGAGGATCAGGCCCCGCGAAGCCGCGTACTCGGCGGCCCGGGCGTAGAGCGACAGCGTCATCTCCCGCAGGCGCTCGGCCTCGCCCGTCGGGAAGGCCCCGGGCCATCCGCTCGAAGGAGATGTTCTCGTCGTGGCCCGTCTCGGCCTTGGTGGCCGGGGTGAAGATCGGCTCGGGGAGCCGGTCCGACTCGCGCAGGCCTTCGGGCAGCCGGATGCCGCAGACGTGGCCCGTTTTCCGGTACTCGGCCCAGCCCGAGCCGGCGAGGTAGCCGCGCGCCACGCACTCGAAGGGGACGACCTCGCACTTGCGGACGATCACGGATCGGCCCGCCAGCTGCGGCTCGTCGGCCCGGAGCTCCTCGGGAAACCGCGCGACGTCGGTCTCCAGGAGGTGGTTCTCGACGTCGGAGAATTTCCGGAACCAGAAGTTGGACAGCTGGTTCAGGATCTTGCCCTTGTCGGGTATTCCGGGCGAGAGAACCACGTCGAAGGCCGAGATCCGGTCGCTCGCGACAAGTAGAAGAGAGTGGCCGAGATCGTAGAGCTCGCGGACCTTGCCCCGGCGGGACAGGCGCGCGCTCGAAAGGTGCGTTTCGGTGATGGTCGTCATGGGCCGGTGAAGTTAGCACAGCCGGCGGCTCTGTTATCGTAGGAGGTTCCATGCGAATGCGATTGACGGATGCCCCGCCTCGCGCCGCCTCGGCCGTGCGCGTCGCGTTTCTGCACGAATCGCGGGACCCGGCCGCCGGGGCTCCCCGGGCCGTCGCCGCCGGCGCTCCGGTCGGCCGTGCGGGCCGCGCGTTTCCGCGGCAAGGACAAGGAGATCGCGTCGGCGGGCTCCGGGGGCGGCGCCTGGACGCTGTACGGCCTCGGCCCGGCGCCGGCGTCGGCGTCCCGATGGCGGGCGACGATTCGCAGGCCGTCCGCGAGGCGCGGCGCGGCCCGGCCGGCCGCTCGTTCTCGCCTTCGGCGTCGGGGTGTCGGAGGCCGTCTTCCGGGCGCTCCTGCCGCAGATCGCGCTCGCGGACTACGCCTTCGACCGTTACAAGTCCGCCGGCAAGGCGCGACGCCCTCCCGCGCAGGCGATCGTCGTGCCGCCGCCCGGCGTCTCGGCGCGGAGCTCTCGCGCCGGCCGTTCGGGAGGCCGAAGCCGTGGCCGACGCCGTGCGCTGGGCGCGCGACGTCGGCAACACGCCCGGCAACGACCTGGGCCCGCCGAGCTCGCGGCCGAGGCGAAGGCCCTCTGCGCGCGGCATCGGATCGCGTTCCGGGCGCTCGACCGCAAGGAGATCGAGAAGGAGAGGATGGGCGGCCTCCTCGGCGTGAACGCGGGAAGCTCCCGGCCCGCCGCTCTTTCTGATCGGGGAGTACGCTCCCGCCCGCTCGCGGGGAACCGCGGTCCTCGTCGGCAAGGGCATCACCTTCGACTCCGGGGGCATCTCGCTGAAGCCCCCGGCGGCGATGGGGGAGATGAAGTACGACATGATGGGCGCGGCCACCGTGTTCGCCTGCCTCGCGGCGGCCAGGGCCATCGGGCTTCCGCGTGCGCGTGGTGGCGCTGGCCCCGGTGACCGAGAACATGCCCGGCGGCTCGGCGCAGCGCCCGGGCGACATCCTCCGCATGCGCAACGGCAAGACCGTCGAGGTCGACAACACCGACGCGGAGGGCCGGCTGGTGCTCGGCGACGCCCTCTCGTACTGCCGAGAAGTTCTCGCCGGACGTCCTCCTCGACTACGCGACGCTGACCGGCGCCGTCCTCATCGCGCTCGGCCACGAGTGCGCGGGGCTCATGACCGACGACGCCGCGCTCGCGCGCGAGCTCGAGGCGGCCGGCGAGGCGACGGGGGAGCGGCTCTGGCGACTGCCCCTGTGGGCGGAGTACCGCGACAACCTCCGCTCCGAGTGGGCGGACATGAAGAACACGGGAGGGCGGTCGGCCGGGCACCATCAACGCCGGCGTCTTCCTCAAGGAGTTCGTCCCGAAGGACGTCGCCGTGGGCGCACCTGGACGTCGCCGGGCGTGGCGCACTTCGAGAAGGACCAGAGCGGCTGGCCCCCCGGGGCCTCGGGCTTCGGCGTGGCGCTGACGATGGAGTTCCTGAAGAAGCGCTTCGGGAAATAGCTCCGCCGGCCGCGGCGTTTGACTCGTCCGGACCCCTTTGCTACGGTGGCGCGCGCCATGCCGCTGAGCGATTTCCCGATCGGCCCCGCCGGAGAAGACGTCTTCCCGCGCTTCGTCGCGCGCCTGGCCGAGAAGCTCGACGACCCCTCGCTCGACCGCAACGTCGTCGTCCGGGACGCCCTCGCCCAGCTCTACCTCGGCCGGCCGATCGACCACGACGCGTTGCTCGCGGACCCGACCGTGCCGCTGGCGACCAAGGCGCTCGTGGCCTCGTTCGACCCGCGCAACGCGACGCTCGAGGCCGAGTACTACCGCGAGCTCGATCCGGTGAAGTGGGCGCCCGTCAAGCCCCTCCTGTGGTTCTGGCAGATGTTCGACCACTCTCCCGTCGGGCCGGAACGTCCGCCTCGGCACCCAGATGCGGTACATGCTCGCGCAGCGGGTCTTCAAGAAGTGCGGCAAGAAGGTGCGGATCTTCCACGAGCTCGAGGTCTCCTTCGGCTACAACCTGTCCGTCGGCGACGGCGTCACGATCCACCGCAACGTCCTGATCGACGACCGCGGCGAGGTCGTGATCGGCGACGAGGCCTCGATCTCGGACTACGCCAACATCTACTCCCACTCCCACGCCGTCGAGGACATCCAGGACGTCTCGCTCGCGACGACCGGTCATCGGCGACCGCGCCCGGGTCACGTACCACTCCGTGATCCTCTCGGGCGTGAAGGTCGGCAAGGACGCCATCGTGGGCTCCATGGGCGTGGCGTCCAAGCCGGTCGAGCCGGGAGCGATCGTCGGCGGCATCCCGGCCAGGCCCATCGCGCAGAAGAGCGTCAAGCCGTAGCGGTAGACTCTCCCGCGTGCTCCGTCGGCTGACGGTCAAGAATCTCGCGATCGTCGAGGACCTCGAGCTCGAGCTCGATCGAGGACTGACGGTCGTCACCGGAGAAACGGGCGCCGGCAAGTCGATCCTCGTCGACGCCCTGGCCCTGGTCGCGGGAGGCCGGGGCTCGGCCGACCTGATCCGGCAGGGGGCGCCGCGGCTCTCGGTCTCGGCCGAGTTCGACGCCGACGCCGCCGTGCGCGCGCTCGCTCGCCGAGGCGGGCCTGCCGGACTCGGACCGGCTGCTGCTGCGCCGGGAGCTCACGCCGGACGGGCGGGGCCGGGCGTTCGTCGAGGACGAGCCGGCCGCGGTGCGCACCCTCGCCCGCATCGGCGAGCGGCTCGTGGCGATCCACGGGCAGAGCTCGGAGCAGGAGCTGACCGACGCGGGAGCGGCGCTCGAGCTGCTCGACGCGCTTCGCGAAGGCGGACGCCGAGCGGGAGGCGGTGGCGGCGGCGGCCGCGCGCTGGAGCGAGGCCGGGGAACGGCTGGCGGCGCTCGAGGCCTCGCGAGCGCCAGCGCGAGGAACGGCTCGAGATGCTGGACTTCCAGATCCGCGAGATCGAGTCCGTCGCGCCCACGGAAGCGGAGGAGACGACCTGCCGCTCGAGCGCGAGCGTCTCCTCCACGCGGACCGGATCCGGGGCGCCGGCGAAACCGCGCTGAACTCGCTGTCCGAGGCGGAGGGCTCGGCGGCCGACCGGCTGGGCGAGGCGGCGCGCGCCTTCGCCGAGCTGGCCGCGATCGACCCGCGCCTGGCGCCCCACCGGGACGAGGCCGAGGACCTCAAGCGGCGGATCGCGGACCTGGCGGCCGCGGCCCGCGACGCGGCGGCCTCGATCGAGGCGGACCCCTCGCGGCTGACGGCCGTGGAGACGCGCCTCGAGCAGCTCTCGCGCCTGAAGCGCAAGCACGGCGCGTCGGTCACCGAGATCCTCGCGCGGCTCGCGGACCTCAAGGAGGAGCGCTCCGAGCTGACGAACGTCGAGGATGCCCTCGAGCGGCGCCGCAAGGACGCCGCCGCGGCCGAGGCCGCGTATCGCGCGGCGGCCGCGGCGCTGTCGAGCCGGCGGCGAGCGGCGGCGGGCCGGTTCTCCGCGGCGGTCGAGAAGGAGCTCCAGGGCCTGGCCCTCGAGAAGGCGCGCATCCGCGTGGCGCTCGAGGACCTCCCGGCGGACGCGCCGCGCGCCGACGGGCTCGAGCGCGCGCGTCTTCCTCTTCGCGCCGAACCCGGGGGAGCCCGAGAAGCCGCTCGAGAAGATCGCCTCGGGCGGCGAGCTCTCGCGGCTGCAGCTGGCGATCCGGTCGGTCGGCTCGGGGAAGAAGGGCCGGGGCCGGACGCTCGTCTTCGACGAGGTCGACGCCGGCATCGGCGGCCGCGTGGCGGAGGTCGTCGGGAAGAAGCTGCGCGGCCTGGCCGCTCACGACCAGGTCCTGTGCGTGACGCACGTGCCCCAGATCGCCGCGCTCGCACAGACGCACTACCTGGCCGAGAAGCGCCAGGCGGGCGGGCGGACCGTCGCCCTCGTGCGCCGGCTCGAGGGCGCGGAGCGCGTCGCCGAGATCGCACGCATGCTCGCCGGGCGAGAAGGTGCCGGACACGGCGCTTGAAGCATGCGCGCACGCTGCTCGAGGCGGCGCGGTGAGCGACCTGGAGCGTCATTCGCGCTCGATCCTCTTTCCGGGCATCGGGAAGGAGGGGCAGGAGCGCATCGGCCGCTTCTCGATCGCCTTCGTGGGCGCGGGCGCCGTGGGCGCCGCCGCGGCCGAGGCGGCCCTGCGGGCCGGCTTCGGCGCGGCTGACGATCGTGGATCGCGACGTCGTCGAGCCGTCGAACCTCGTCGCGGCAGTTTCTCTTCGACGCCGAGGACGCGGCCCGGATCGCGCCCAAGGCCGAGGCGGCGGCGGCGCGGCTGGCGGAGATCGATCCCGGCGATCCCGGTGCGCGCGGTCGTCGCGGACCTCGATGCGTCGCAACGCCCGGGAGATCCTGGCGGGCCACGACGTCGTCTTCGACGGCTCCGACAACTTCGAGACCCGGCTGCTCGTTTCGGACGCCTCGCGGGCGCTCGGGCTGCCGTCCGTCTACGCGGCCTGCGTCGGCGCCGAGGGACGGGTCGCCGTCTCCGTTCCCGGGCGGACGCCGTGCCTGCGCTGCTACCTCGAGGTCCTTCCTCCGGCCGGCTCGGGCCCGACCTGCGACACGGTCGGCGTCGTGCCGACGCTGCCGCCGCTCGTCGCGTCGATCGCCATGACCGAGGTCGCTTCGCCTGGCGACGGGGCGGGGGCCGTCGACCGGAATCCTCACGCTCTCGGTCTGGGACGGGGGCTTCACCTCGCGCAGGCTCTTCGAGGCCGCCCGTCCCTCGCCGGCGTGCCCGGTCTGCGCGCAGGGCCGGTATCCGGCGCTCGAAGGCGAGGGCGCGTCGGAGCTGGTGAAGCTCTGCGGACGGCAGTCGGTCCAGGTGAGGCCGGCCGAGCGCTCCGCGCCCGGACTTCGACGCCCTCGAGAGGCGGCTCTCGCCGCTCGGCCGGGTGCGGCGCTCGCCGCAGCTCCTGAACGCCGACGTCGAGGACGTGAGCCTGACGGTCTTTCCCGACGGCCGCTGCGTGGTGCGCGGGACGGCGGACCCGATGCGCGCCCGGTCCCTCTACGATCGATACATCGGAAGCTGAGGATGCGGCGGATCCACGTCGATGAGCTCCTCGCCTCAACGGAGGAGGTCGCCGGGCTCGCGACGCTGCTGACCCGGGGCGGCGTCGCGGCGATCCCGACGGAGACCTTCTACGGCTCTGGCCGCCGACCCGAGGAACCCGGCCGGCGTCGCCCGCGTCCTCGCGCTCAAGCGCCGGGGCGCGGACAGCCCGCTTCTCGTCCTCTTCGCCGAGCGGCGGGACCTCGACGCGCTCGGCGTGTCGGCGCCCGCCGGCGGCGCTCGACCGCTTCTTCGCGATCTGGCCCGCCCCGCTGACGGTGGTCGTGAGACTGCGCTCGCCGATCCCCGCGTCCCTCGGCGCGGCGACGCTCGGCATCCGGATGCCCGCGCACGACGAGCTCCGCCGGCTGCTGGCGCGGCGTGGGGCCGCTGACCGGGACGAGCGCCAACCGGTCGGGCGAGGAGCCCTGCGTCGAGCCGGACGACGTCGCGCGCACTGTTCGCGGAGGAGGTCGACGTTCTCGTCGACGGCGGGCGCACGCCCGGCGGCCTCGCCTCGACGCTCCTCGACGCCACGGTCGAGCCGCCGCGAGTGCTGCGCGCGGGAGCGTTTCCCTGGCCGCCGGAACGCCGCTGATTCCGTGCTAAATTGCGCGTTTTCATGGGCATCCTGAAGGCTTACGCCGGAAAAACACCGCGGCTCGGAGAGCGCGTCTACCTGGCCGAGACGGCCGCCGTGATCGGCGACGTCGTCCTCGGGGACGACGTGTCCGTCTGGTACAACTCCGTCGTTCGCGGCGACTGTCACTTCATCCGGATCGGCGCCCGCTCCAACATCCAGGACAACTGCGCGATCCACGTGACGGCCGGAACGCACCCGACGGTCCTCGAGGAAGAGGTGACGCTCGGCCACGGCGCCATCGTGCACGGCGCGACGGTGCGGCGGGGGGCCCTCATCGGGATCCGCGCGACGGTCATGGACGGGGCCGAGGTCGGCGAATCCGCCTTCATCGGCGCGGGCGCGCTCGTGACGCCGCGAACGATCGTTCCGGCGCGGACCCTCTGGCTCGGGTCGCCGGCGAAGAGGGTCCGCGAGCTCTCCGAGGCGGAAGTCGAGGACCTCAAGCACTACCACCGCAACTACCTCGGCTACAAAGAGGAGTACTTCGAGATCGACGGGGCCTGGGCACGGTGAGCGGCAAGCTCCGAGCGCCCAAGGGCACGCACGACCTGCTGCCGCCCGAGAGCGAGAAGTTCGCGGCGGTGGAGGCGACGGCCCGGCGGGTCTTCGGCTCCTTCGGATACGGCGAGATCCGGACGCCCATCTTCGAGGCGACCGAGCTCTTCGCGCGCTCGGTCGGCGAAACGACGGACATCGTCCACAAGGAGATGTACACGTTCCCCGATCGCAAGGGGCGCTCCCTGACGCTGCGCCCCGAGAACACGGCCGGGGTCGTGCGCGCGCTCGTCGAGAAGGGGCTCCAGGACATTCCGCGGCCGATCCGCCTCTGGTACGCGGGGCCGCAGTTCCGCTACGAGCAGCCGCAGGCGGGACGGTACCGGGAGTTCCGCCAGATCGGCGTGGAGCTTCTCGGCGTGCCGTCGGCGGCCGGGGACGCCGAGGTCCTGATCATGCTCTTCGCCTTCCTGGGCGCCCTCGGCTTCACGGACCTGACGGCGACGCTCAACTGCATTCCGAGCGGCGCCGCCCGCGAGGCCTTCTCGAAGGCCCTGCAGCAGCACGTGCGGCCGAAGGCGGGCGCGATGGGGCCGGAGGACGGCCGGCGGCTCGAGGAGAACCCTCTGCGGCTGTTCGACTCGAAGGACCCCGAGGTCGCCCGGATTCTCGCCGACGCCCCGTCGACGCTCGAGTTTCTCGACGAGGAGTCCCGGCGCCACCACGAGGAGCTCAAGACGCTGCTCGCGCAGGCCGGGGTGCGGTTCTCGGAGAGCGCGGCGATCGTCCGCGGCCTCGACTACTACACGCGGACGGTGTTCGAGGTCGCCTCCGAGCGCCTCGGCGCGCAGAACGCGATCCTCGGCGGGGGCCGCTACGACGGCCTCGTCGCCGCCCTCGGCGGCCCGCCGACGCCGGCCGTGGGCTTCGCGATCGGCGAGGACCGGCTGCTGACGGCGATGACCGCGGAGCCGCGGCCCGCCCGCGCGCTCTTCTGGGTCGTGCCCGACTCGAAAGAGGAGTTTCGCTACGCCCTGGCGGTCTCGGCCGACCTGCGCGCGGCCCTGCCGGAGGCCGTGGTCGAGACCGACCTGACGGGCCGGGGCATCGTCAAGGGGCTCGCGCGGGCCGCGCACGTTCTCGCCGAGCCTTCCCGCTACGTCTTTCCGGCCGGCGCCGTGCACGCCGTGCTCCTGGGATCACGCGAACGAGAGGAGCAAAGAGTGACGATCAAGGACCTGACGAGCGGCGAGCAGCAGACCTTCGCGCGGGCGGAGCTGCCCGAGCGCCTCGGCGCCGGAAGAGAGCGATGAAGCGGGAGCGGCAGCCGTCCGGGGCGCTGCGCTCCTCGGACGCGGGCAAGGCGGTCTTCCTCCAGGGATGGGTCGCCCGCCGCCGCGACCTCGGCGAGCTCATCTTCCTCTCCATCCGGGACCGCAGCGGCCTCGTCCAGGTCGTCTTCGACAAGGCCCGCTGTCCGGCGGAGGCCGTCGAGGCGGCCTCGCAGGCTCGCAGCGAGGACGTGGTCGCGATCGCGGGGCAGGCCGTGCTGCGCGGCGAGGGCCAACGCAACAAGGAGCTCCCGACCGGCGAGGTCGAGGTCGTGGCGAAGAGTCTCGAGTTCCTGGCGCGCTCCGAGACGCCGCCGTTCGTCGTCGAGGACCGGACCAACGCCACCGAGGAGCTGCGCCTCGAGTACCGGTACCTCGACCTGCGGCGCCCGGCGATGCTCAAGAACTTCGTGCTGCGCGACGAGATCGCCTTCCGCGTGCGGAAGGTCCTGCACGACCGCGGATTCCTCGAGGTCGAGACTCCGATGCTGACCCGCTCGACCCCCGAGGGCGCCCGCGACTTCCTGGTCCCGTCGCGCGTGCACCGCGGGCAGTGGTACGCGCTGCCGCAGTCGCCCCAGCTCTTCAAGCAGATCCTGATGATGTCGGGCTTCGAGAAGTACTTTCAGCTCGCCCGCTGCTTCCGGGACGAGGACCTGCGCGCCGACCGGCAGTTCGAGTTCACGCAGATCGACCTCGAGATGTCCTTTCCGACGCGAGGAGGACATCTACGACACCGTCGAGGCCTTCCTCGTCGAGGCCTTCGCCGCGGCGGGGATCGCGGCGGCGCGGCCGTTCCGGCGGATGACCTTCCTCGAGGCGATGGAGTCGTACGGGACCGACCGGCCCGACCTGCGCTTCGACCTGCCGCTGTGCGACCTGTCGGGAGCCGCGGCCGGCACGGGGTTCGCGCCGTTCGAGAAGGCCCTGTCGGCCCGGGGCGGGGCGGTCCGTGGCCTGCGCGTTCCGGGCGGGGCCGGATTCTCGCGCAAGAAGCTCGACGAGCTGACCGAGAAGGCGCGCGAGCACGGGGCGGCCGGCCTGCTGTGGATGAAGAAGGCCGGAGGGGAGATCGCGTCGCCCGCGAAGAAGAGCCTGACCGAGGCGCAGCTGGACGGCCTCCTCGCCGCCGCAGGCGTCGCCGACGGAGACCTGCTGCTGATCGTGGCCGACAAGGAGAAGGCCGCCTTCGCGGCCCTCGCCGCCCTGCGCGCCGAAGCGGCCCGCGAGCTGAAGCTCGTCGACGAATCGAAGTACGTCTTCTGCTGGGTGACGGAGTTCCCGCTCCTCGGGCAGGACGACGAGACGGGCCGGTGGTTTCCGATGAACCACCCCTTCACCGGTCCCCGCGAGGAGGACCTCGACAGGCTCGAGTCGGACCCCGGCAGCGTGCGCGCCCGCGCCTACGACGTCGTCGTCAACGGCTGGGAGCTCGGCTCGGGCTCGATCCGGATCCATCAGGCGGACCTCCAGGAGCGCGTCTTCCGCGTCCTCGGCATCTCGGCCGAGGAGGGGCGGGAGCGGTTCGGGTTTCTGCTCGAGGCGCTGCGGTACGGCGCGCCGCCGCACGGCGGCATCGCGCTCGGCCTCGACCGCATCTGCGCGATCGCGGCGGGAGCGACGTCGCTGCGCGACGTGATCGCGTTCCCGAAGACGACCTCGGGGATCGACCTGATGACGAAGGCGCCCGCCGACGTCCTGCCCGGCCAGCTCGGGGAGCTCGGCCTCGAGCCGCCCCGCCGGTCCGACGGGTGAGCGCGGCGCCCCGGCCCGAGCGGATTCCCGTCGGCGGCGCCGAGAGCGTGATCTGGGTCGGCGAGGGGCTCCTCGCGGACGCGAAGCGCTACCTCGTGTCTCCCTCGGGCCGTTTCCTGGTCGTCTCGGCCGCCTCGGCGGAGAACGCGGCAGCGGCCGTGCGGGCCTCGCTCGGAGACGCCTGCATCCTCGACTTTCCGATCACGGACCGCGAGTCGGACAAGACGCTCTCCACCGTCGAGCGGATCGCCGACGCGGCCCTGGCGGCGGGACTGCGGCGCGACGACGCGTTCGTCGCGGTCGGCGGGGGAGTGACGACCGACGTCGCGGGGTTTGCGGCGGCGTTGTTGCTGCGCGGCGTGCCCTGGAACGCCGTGCCCACGACGACGGCGGGGATGGCGGACGCCGCGATCGGCGGCAAGACGGCCGTCAATCACGCGCGCGGAAAGAACCTGCTCGGGGCGTTTCATCCGCCGCGGGTCGTCCTGGCGGACCCCGCCTGCCTCGCGAGCCTTCCCGAGCGCGACTACCGGGCCGGCCTCGTCGAGGCGTTCAAGGCGGCCTGGATCGCCGACGCGGACCTCGCCGCTCGGGCGGCGGCGAGCGCTTCCCGGCGATCCTCGCGCGCGAGACCGCGCCGCTGCTCGACCTGCTCGCCGGCGCGGCGCGCGTGAAGGCCGCCGTCGTGGCGTCGGACCCGCGCGACGCCGGCCGCCGCCGGATCCTCAACTTCGGGCACACGCTCGGGCACGCCCTGGAGGCGGCCGGCGGGCTGGGGCGCGCTCAAGCACGGCGAGGCCGTCGCCTGGGGCATCGCCGCCGCGCTCGAGATCTCGCGGCGGCGGGCCGGGCTCTCCGACACCGACGCGTCGGCGGTGCGCGACGCGCTCGCGCGGCTCGGGCCCTTCCCGGAGCCGGTGCGCGACCCGGCGCGGCTCGCGCCGCTGCTCGCGCTCGACAAGAAGGCCACGGCGGGCGGAACGGCGGGCGTTCTGCTCGAGTCGATCGGCCGCGCCCGCGTCGACGAGTCCGTCGACGCCGCGGAGTGGCTCGACGCAGCGGCTATAATGACGTTATCGTGAGCGGGCGTTCCGGTCGGCGTCGGATCCGCCTCTTCGTCCTGCTGTCCGGCGCGCTGATCCTGGCCTCGCTCGTGCCCCTCGTGGTCGCCGAGGCGGTCCTCATCCGGCGCAACCGCCGCACGCTGGAGACCCTCGAAGAGAAGTACCTGACCCGATCGTCGGCGGCGATCGCGGACCACATCGCCTCGTACTACGGCTCCGCCGGCCAGCAGCTGACCAAGGCCGCCGACGCGATCCGGCTGGCCCTCCAGCTGACCGGCAAGGACCCGTTCGGCTCCTCGGGCGGGGCGGAGATCCTGGGCGGCGTCCTGCAGGGTCAGAGCGCGCTCGTGGCGCTGCGCGCGGTCAACCTCGAGGGGCGAGGCACCTTCGTCGGCCCGGACCTGCACTCCCCGGAGATGGACTTCGAGTTCCGCAAGGGCTTCGAGTCGGCGCGCGACGGCGTGCGGTACGCGGGCGAGCCCCTCGGGGTCGAGGAGCTCGGAGCCGTCGCCGTCCTCGCCGCGCCGGTCACCGACGCGAAGGGGGCGCGGATCGGGGTCGTCGAGGCCCTGGTCTCCTGGCAGCCGATCGTGCGCGAGTTCCAGGACGAGGCGAGACGCGAAGTGCGGGCCACGCTCGTCGACCGCCGCGGCCGGGTCCTGTTTCCGCCGGCCACCGGAGGGCGCGCGACGGCGCACCCTTCGACCCTCGTCGCGGATTTCGTCCGCTTCCCGGCGCGCCTGACGCGCTCGGAGTCGACGCCGGCCGGCAGCGTCCTCGCCTCGATCGCGCCGGTCGGCGACCCGCCCTGGGGCGTTCTCGTCGAGCGCGACCGCGAGCTCGCGTTCGCGTCGGTCGACCGCATGGTGCGGGACACCGTGCTCTGGAGCGCGGTCTGCCTGACCGGGGCCCTGCTGCTCGGCCTCATCTTCGCGCGGCGCCTCTCGAGGCCGATCGCGCAGCTCGCCGAGTCGACGCGCGCGGTCGCCCAGGGCGAGTACGGGACCAGCGTCGAGGTCGCCGGGACCGCCGAGATCGCCGACCTCTCCGAGAACTTCAACAAGATGAGCCTGTCGATCGCCGACGCCTTCGAGAAGGTCCAGAAGGCGGCGCGCGAGAACCAGGAGCTCTTCATCTCCTCGATCCGGGCGCTCGCCGCCGCGATCGACGCCAAGGACCCGTACACCCGGGGCCACTCCGAGCGCGTGGCGCGCTACTCTTCGGCGATCGCCAAGGAGATGGGCCTTCCCGCCGACGAGGTGCGCCGGGCCCGGCTGTCGGCGCTCCTGCACGACGTCGGCAAGATCGGGGTCGACGACCGGATCATCCGCAAGCCCACCGCGCTGACCGACGAGGAGTTCGAGCTGATGAAGGCGCATCCGGTCAAGGGCGCCGCGATCATGGAGACAATCCCGCAGCTGGCCGATATCATCCCGGGCATGAAGTACCACCACGAGAAGTGGGAAGGCGGCGGCTATCCCGACGGACTCAAGGGCGAGCAGATCCCGCTCCAGGCCCGCATCGTCGCCGTCGCCGACGCCTTCGACGCGATGACGACGACCCGCCCGTACCAGAAGGCGATGGAGGTCTCCTACGTGCTCGAACGGCTGCGCGAGATGTCGGGCAAGCGCTTCGACGGCGCCGTCGTCGAGGCCCTCGCGCGCTCGCACGCCGAAGGGCGGGCTGATTCCGACGGAGGCGGCGCCGGCGGCCGCGCGCGCCGGGGCGGCCCGATGAGCGGCCCGCGCCGGCGGCCGCGTTCCTGCTCGTCGCGCTCGCGGCGCTCCTCGCCGCGGGATGCCAGTCGAAGAAGCCGAAGACCTCCGCCGAGGTCCTGCTGACCGAGCGGATGGGCCAGGTGCTCCTGCGCGAGAACCGCCCGGCCGAGGCCGAGAAGGCCTTTCGCGAGGTCCTGAAGGACGACCCGAAGAACCCCGAGGTCCAGGACGGCCTGGGCCTCTCGCTCCTGATGCAGAGCCGCTTCGAGGAGTCGCTGCCGTTCCTGGAGAAGGCCGTCGACCTCGCGCCCAACAACGCGTCCTACCGCAACAACCGGGGCGTGGCCCTGATGGAGCTCGGCAACTACAAGGAGCGCGGCCGCGGACTTCGACGCCGCCGAGCAGTCCGTCAATGCCGACGACCGCGTCTCGGCGACGATCAACCGGGGCCGGCTGCTCCAGCGGCAGGGCGAGTACTTCGCCGCGGAGAAGGCGTTCACCGAGGCGCTCGCCCGGGACCCGCAGTCCTTCGCGGCGATGTTCGGCCGCGCCGCGGCGCGGGAATCGACCGGGGACCTGGAGGGCGCCGCCGAGGACTACCTGGCGGCGATCAAGCTCAACCCGGAGAGCGCGGAGGCCAACCTGCGGCTCGGGCTGTGTCTGGTCACGCTCAAGAAGCCCGACCTCGGACGGCGGTACCTGCAGCGGGCCGTCGACCTCGACCCGACGGGGGACACGGGCGCCCGGGCGCGGCTGCTGCTGGAGAACACCAAGAAGGCGACGTAGTCGTCCACGGGCGCGGGCCGCCGGCCTTCGTCCTGATATCTTCTCCCCTTCCAGAATGAGCGACGAAATCCGTCCGGACGAGAAGTCCCCGCGCCGCGGCTTCTTCGCGAAGGTCCGCCGCGGGCTCTTCATGACGCACACCGAGATCCTCGACAAGCTCGGGACGGCGGTGAAGAAGGGACTCGGCGTCGACGAGTCGGTGCTCGAGTCCCTCGAGGAGGCGCTGCTCGCGGCCGACGTCGGCGCCGAGACGGCCGCCGCCCTGACCGAGGCCGTGCGCGAGCGGGCCGGCGGCTCGCAGCGCAAGGACCTCGAGTTCGTCCGGACGCTGCTCGCCGAGGAGATGGAGAAGCTCCTGGCCTCCGCGCCGCGGCCCGCCCGGCGATCCGAGGTCCCGCTCTTCGTGACCTTTCTCGTCGGGGTCAACGGCTCCGGCAAGACCACGACGACCGCCAAGCTGGCGGCGCGCGAGAAGGCCGCCGGCCGAAGCGTCCTCCTGGCCGCGGCCGACACGTTCCGGGCGGGCGCGATCGAGCAGCTCCAGACCTGGGCCGACCGGCTCGAGGTGCCGATCGTCCGGCACCGGGAGGGCGCGGACCCGTCCGCGGTCCTGTACGACGCGCTCTCGGCCGCGAAGGCCCGCGGGGCCTCGACGCTTCTCGTCGACACGGCCGGCCGCCTTCACACGAAGAAAAACCTCATGGAGGAGCTCGCCAAGATGCGCCGCATCGCCGCCCGCGAGGTCGAGGGAGCGCCGCACGAGACGCTGCTCGTCCTCGATGCGACGACGGGCTCGAACGGTCTCGTCCAGGCGCGCCGCTTCGTCGAGGCGGCCGGGGCCACCGGGGTCGTGCTGACGAAGCTCGACGGCAGCGCCCGCGGCGGAATCGTGCTCGCGATCTACCGCGAGCTGAAGCTGCCGGTCGTCTTCGTGGGCGTCGGAGAGACGGTCGAGGACCTCGTCCCGTTCGACCCGGCCGACTACGCGAAGGCGCTGCTCGAGGACGATGCGGCCCATTGACCTCGACTGGCTCGACCGCGCCCTCGCGCTCGCCGAGCGCGGCCGCTACTCGACCTCGCCCAATCCGATGGTGGGCGCCGTGGTCGTGGCCGGCGGCCGGGCCGTCGGCGAGGGTTTCCACCGGCGCGCCGGCGGACCGCATGCCGAGGTGCTGGCGCTTCGGCGCGCCGGGCGCGCGGCCCGCGGCGCCGACCTGTACCTGACGCTCGAGCCCTGCGTGCACGCGGGCCGCACACCCCCGTGCGCGCCGCTCGTCGCCGCGTCGGGCGTCGAACGGGTGATCGTCGCCGCGACGGACCCGAATCCGAAGGTCGCCGGCCGCGGCCTGGCGGCGCTCCGGCGCGCCGGGATCGAGGTGACGGCGGCGCCGCCGGCGTGGCGGCGCAGGGCGGCCGAGCAGAACGAGCGGTTCCGGACGTGGATCGGTTCGGGCCGGCCGTTCGTCCTCGCCAAGTGGGCCGAGACGCTCGACGGAAAGACCGCCGCGGCCTCGGGGGAAAGCCGCTGGATCACCGGCGATGCGGCGCGGGAGCGCGGCATGCTCTGGCGGGAGGAGTACGACGCGGTGCTCGTGGGCGCCGGCACCGTCGCGGCGGACGACCCGCGCCTGACGCGGCGCCTCGGCCGGAATCGTTCGACCGAGCAGTGGCGAATCGTGCTCGACGGGCGGCTACGGGTCCGGGAGAGCGCGAAGCTCTTTCGAGCGCCGGGCCGCCGGCTCGTCGTGACCGCGGCGCGTCTTTCGCACCCGAAGGTCAAGCGCCTGCAGGCGCGGGGCGTCGAGGTCTGGAGCCTGCCGGGCCGCTCCCGGGGCCGCGTGGACCTGGCGCGATTCCTCGCCGAGCTCGGCTCCCGGGACGTGACCGGCCTGATGGTCGAAGGCGGCGCCGAGACGCTCTGGGGCTTCTTCGCGGAAGGCCTCGTCGACCGGGCCGCCGTATTCGTCGCTCCGAGGATCCTGGGGGGCCGTGTGGCCCCCGGGGGTGTGGGCGGCCGCGGCTTCTCCCTCGCCGGAACGCCCCGGCTGACGGACGTGCGGGCCGAGCCGATCGGCGGCGATCTCCTCGTGACCGGCCGCCTCGCGTAGACTCCGGCGGATGTTCACGGGCATCGTCACGGGCCTCGGCACCGTCCGCTCGGTCGAGAAGCGCCGCGGGGGCGCGCGCATCGAGATCGCGCCTCCCGCCGGCTGGGGGGCGTACCGCGCGGGCGAGAGCGTCTGCGTTTCGGGCGTGTGCCTGACGGCCGTGCGTTCGGGGAGGCGGTTCGTCGCCGACCTGTCGTCCGAGACGCTCCGGCGCTCGAGCCTGAAGGGCGCCGCACTCGGGGACGCGGTCAACCTCGAGCGGGCCCTGCGCTGGGGCGATCGGTTGTCGGGCCACTTCGTGATGGGTCACGTCGACGGCATTTCCCGCGTGCTTTCGATCCGCCGCGCCGGCAACTCCTGGACGTTTCGCTTTTCGATTCCGACGCGGCCTCGGAGCGCCTGGTGGCGACGAAGGGCTCGGTCGCGCTCGACGGCGTGAGCCTCACCGTCGCCGCGCGACGGGGGAAGCACGTTCTCCGTCGCGATCATCCCGGAGACCTACCGGCGCACCACCCTCGGCCGGGTCCGCGCGGGCGATCGCGTGAACTTCGAGGCCGACGTCTTCGCCCGGTACGGCCGCCGGGGGTGCCCTCGCGCGGATCCGCCCGCGGCGAACCCGTCGATGATCGGGTTCGAGCCCGCGGCCTCGCCGGCCGTGCGCGCCGGAGAGTCCGTGCTCGCCGGGCGGCGCCTGGCCGGCCGCCTGCTGCCGTACGGATCCGAGGCCGGGGGCGGCCCGCGCTTCGACCCCGTCGAACGGCGCTTCCTCCGCCCGCCGGCCGAGCCCGCGGTCCACGCGGGGCCATTTCGCGAGGAGGCCTGGAGCGAGGCGCTGGCGAGGGTCCCGGCCGGGCCCCGTTCTCGTCGGGCCGCCGTCGCCGGGCGAGCCCGTCTGGGGGGCCTATCGGGCGGCCGCCGGTGCGGCGTCGTCGGCCGGGCGGCCCGGTCTACCTGCTCGATCCGGATCCGGCCGCGCTTCCCGCGGCTGCCGGCAGCGTCGGCCGTGGCGCTGTGCTCGTGGAAGCCGGGCCGGCCCGCGGCCGCCTTTCCGGGCCTCGCGGCGGCGCGCGGGGCCGGGCTCGCGGCGGCGGCGCTCTTTCCGCTGCTCCCGGGCTGGACGGCCGAGGACGAGGCGCTCGAGGCGCTCGCCGACGCGGCCGCGCGCGGCGGCGCCGCGGCGCTGTGCGCCCTGGTGCCCTTCGCCGACGGGGAGGGCCGGCGGGCGATCGTCGAGGCGCGGGCGGGTGTCGAGCCCGAGGCCGCCGACCGCTTCTTCGAGGTGATCCATCACGGCGACTGGCCGGACCGGCTGGCTTCGCGCCTGGCGGCGGCCCGGGCCGCGGCGCAACGGCGCGGCCTCGCGGCCCTGCCTCCCCGGCCGGCGGGGCGCGGACAGCCTGCCGGGCAACGCGGCGGCCGCGGCGGCCCTCGAGGAGCGGGCGGAGCTCGCCGATCCGGGCGAGCATCGGGCGGCGCTCCTCTACGCCGCCGTCCGCTGGATCGACGAGTCCGGGCGGGACCTCGCGGCGGTGGCGCGCGAGGGGAACTTTTCGAGAGGATCTTCCCGTTCGGCGGCGAGATCGCGGAAGCGGCCGCCTCGCGCGGCGCTGCTGGCCGGACGATGACGGCCGGAATCTACGTCCACCTGCCGTACTGCGCCTCGCGCTGCGGCTACTGTGCCTTCGTCGTGTCGACCGACGGCTCGACCCGCGACGCCTACCTCGCCGCGCTCGACGCGGAAGCCGCGCTGGCGGCCGAGGAGGCGCCGGGCGCGCCGCGTTCGACTCGATCTATCTCGGCGGCGGGACGCCGTCGCTCCTGCCGGTCGACGCGCTGGCGCGGCTCCTCTCGGGGCTGCGCCGGCGGTTCGCGGTCGAGCCCGGGGCCGAGGTCACGCTCGAAGCCAACCCGGAGGACGTGACGGCGGCGGCCGCGCGCGCGTGGATCGCCGCGGGTGTCAACCGCGTCTCGGTCGGCGTGCAGTCCCTCGCGGACGCGGAGCTCGCGGCCGTCGGCCGGCGTCACGACGCCTCCCGCGCCCGCGCCGCGCTCGAGACGCTGGCGGCGGAGAACGTCTCGCTCTCGGGCGACCTCATCCTGGGGCTGCCGGGGCAGACTCCGGCGAGCTTCCGGGCGAGCCTCGCCGGGCTCGCCCGGGCGGGCGTCGGCCACGTCTCGGTCTACCTGCTCGAGGCCGAGAAGTCGAAGAGCCTCGAGGAGGACCGGCGCCGCCATCCGGAGCGGTATCCGGCCGACGACGTCCAGGCCGACATGTGGCTCGAGATGGGGGAGACCCTGGCCGGGGAGGGCTTCGTCCACTACGAGATCTCCAACTGGGCGCGGCCCGGGCCGGAGGCCCGCCACAACCTGAAGTACTGGACCCGGGAGCCGACGCTCGGCCTCGGCGTCTCGGCCCACGAGCTCTGGGGCGGGCGGCGGCGGGCCAACGTCTCGAGCCTCGAGGCGTACGTCGCCCGGCTGCGCGAGGGCGCCCGCCCGATCGGCGCTCGACCGGGCGATCGACGCCGGCCGAGGCGGCCCGCGAAGAGGTGTTCCTGGGGCTCCGGCTGTCGCGGCGGCGTCGAGGAGGCGAAGGTCGCGGCGCAGGTCGCCGGCTCGCGCGATCCGCGCCTGCCCGGCGACTACGCCGACTGGATCGAGGCCGGGATCCTCGCGCGCGAGGCCGGGCGGGTCCGGTTCACGGAGCGGGGCTTTCTCGTCTCGAACGAGGTGCTCTCCCGGTTCGTGTGACCTGAGCCGTCGTCCCGAGCGAAGCGAGGGACCCCGGACTCGATCAGCGGTCGACCCGATCGAGCGCGGGATCCCTCGGGCCTGCGGGCCCTCGGGATGACGGGCGGCGGTGCGCGCCGCCCGTCAGATGAACAGCGGCGCCAGCACCAGCGTGATCGTCGCGAGCAGCTTGATCAGCACGTGCAGCGACGGGCCGGCGGTGTCCTTGAAGGGATCGCCGACCGTGTCGCCGACGACCGCCGCCTTGTGGCGTCGGGCGAGCCCTTGCCGCCGAAGGCGCCGGTCTCGATGTACTTCTTGGCGTTGTCCCAGGCGCCGCCGCCGTTGTTCAGGAACGTGGCCATGAGGATGCCGGCGATGGTCCCGACCATCAGCAGCGCGGCCACCGCCTCGGCGCCGACGCCCGAACTGCTTGAAGACGAGGCCGACCGACGATGGGCGTCCCGACGGCCACGAGGCCCGGCGCGATCATCTGCGCGCAGGGCGCCGCGCGTGACGATGTCGACGCGTGCGGCCGTAGTCGGGCTTCTCGGTGCCCTTCATGATGCCCGGGTGCTCCTTGAACTGCGCGCCGGACCTCCTCGATGACGACGTGGGCCGCCTTGCCGACGGCCTTGATCGCGAGGCGCCGAGAAGAAGAACACGAGCATCGCGCCGAGCAGGCGCGCCGACGAAGACCTCGGGCTTGGCGAGGTTGACCGAGGTCAGCTCCGCGCCGTAGTTCTTGACCTCGTCGAGGTAGGCCGAGAAGAGCAGGAACGCGGCCAGCGCGGCCGAGCCGATCGCGTAGCCCTTGGTCAGCGCCTTGGTGGTGTTGCCGACGGCGTCGAGCCGGTCGGTCTTCTTGCGGATCTCCTCCGGCTGCTGCGACATCTCGACGATGCCGCCGGCGTTGTCGGTGATCGGGCCGAAGGTGTCCATCGCCAGGATGTAGGCCGCCGTCGCCGAGCATGCCCATCGTCGCGACGGCGGTGCCGAAGAGGCCGCCGCCCGGCAGGGCCGAGACGCCGAGCTTGTAGGAGGCCAGGAGCGCGGCCGAGATCGCGATGACCGGGAGCGAGCGTGCACTCGAGGCCGACCGCGATGCCGGTGATGATGTTGGTCGCCGGGCCGGTCTGGGAGGCCTCGGCGATCTCGCGCACCGGGCGGTACTTGTACTCGGTGTAGTACTGGGTGATGAAGACGAACGACGATCGAGGTGACGACGCCGATCATGCCGCAGAGGAAGTACTGCCACCAGGCGTCCGGATGCGTCGGGTTGAAGAGCAGCCACTTGGTCGCGATGAAGAAGCCGACGATCGCCAGGAACGACGGTGACGTAGTAGCCGCGGTTCAGGGCCGTCATCGGGTCCGCGTCCTCGCGCGTCTTCACGGCGAAGATGCCGACGATCGAGGCGATCAGGCCGAAGGCGCGGGCGACCAGCGGGAACATCATCACGCCGACGACGCCGGCCGAGAAGGCCATGCCCTGCTTGTCGAGCGCCGCGGCGAGCGTGGCGCCCAGGATCATCGCGCCGATGTTCTCGGCCGCGGTCGACTCGAACAGGTCGGCGCCGCGGCCGGCGCAGTCGCCGACGTTGTCGCCGACCAGGTCGGCGATGACCGCCGGGTTGCGCGGGTCGTCCTCGGGGATGCCCGCCTCGACCTTGCCGACGAGGTCGGCGCCGACGTCGGCGGCCTTGGTGTAGATGCCGCCGCCGAGCTGGGCGAAGAGCGCCACGAAGCGAGGCGCCGAAGCCGTAGCCGACGATCAGCAGCGGAATCTGGGCGGGCGGGACCTCGGTGAACCTGGTCACCAGCCAGTAGAGGCCGCCGACGCCCAGGAGCGACATCGCGACGACGAAGAGGCCGGAGACCGCGCCGCCGCGCAGCGCCGTGCGGAGCGCGTCGTTCAGGGACGTGCGCGCGGCCGAGGCGGTCCGGATGTTGGCGCGGATGGCGATCCACATGCCGACGTAGCCGGCGATGACCGAGCAGACGGCGCCGAGGACGAAGGAGAGGGTCGTCCAGAACGCCAGCCGCAGGGCCGTCGGGACCGGGTCGAAGTCGTGGTGCGCGCGCACGAAGCCGTAGAGCGAGGAAGATGACCGCGGCCAGCACCAGGCGCCAGGATCCCGATCGTCGTGTTCTGCCGCCGCAGGAAGGCCTCGGCGCCCTCCTTGATGGCGTTCGAGATGGCCTGCATCGCCGGGGTGCCCGTGTCGCGCTTCAGCACCCACCGCATCAGGTACCCCGCGACGAAGAGCGACCCGACGGAGAAAACGAGGATCAGGGGCAGGGCAAGCTCGTGAGACATTCGTCCAACTCCTGTTTTTTCGTGATTCTGCCGGTCGCCGCGTGAACCGGCCGACCGGCGGGGGAGGATATCAGAAGGCCGGGCCCGGGCGGACCCGCGGCCTTCGCAGGGACCGGGCCTACTGCCCGACGGGCACGGCCTCCATCACGATGCCGATGTTCTTGGCGCCCGCGTTGCGGCAGCGGTCCATGACCTGGATGACCTCGCCGTACGTGGCCGCGTCGTCGCCGGAGAAGAAAATCGTCTTGTTGGCGCGGTTCTTCAGGATCTCGGTCAATCGCAAGGACAGGTCCTGCGGGCTGACCTCGTCCTTGTTGAGGTAGATCTTGTTGGTCGGCGTCAGCGAAACGATGATCAGGTCCGCCGGCGGCGGGGTGTCGCTGCGGCTGGTTGACCTTGGGCGGGACCTTCACGTCGTAGCCCATCTGGAGCAGCGGCGTGATCACCATGAAGATGATGAGGAGCACGAGCACCACGTCGACCAGCGGCGTGATGTTGATGTCGCTCTTGTACTCGCCGGCGCCTCCGGCTCCCATGGACATGCTGAATGCTCTCCTTAGGCCGCGCGCGGCCTAGCCGCCGACGCCCTTCTGCTTTTTCTCGGCGATGAGGCCGACGTCCTGGAAGCCCGCGTCCTTGGTCATCTTGAAGACTTCCTTGACGTCGCCGTACTTCAGGCGCTGGTCGGCCTTGATGACGAGCTCGGCCGAGGGGTTGCGCTGGTAGAGCTCGTCGAGCGCGTTCTGGAACTCCGCCTTCGACATCGGCGTGGGCTTGTCCATGTGGTAGCCCGGCGGGTTCGCGTAGGACACCGAGATCATCTTCTGCTTGCTCGACTCGGGCTTCTTGTCCGGGTTGTCGGCCTGCGGGATCTGGACGCTGACGCCCTTCTGGAGCATGGGCGTGACGACCATGAAGATGATCAGAAGGACGAGACACACGTCGACGAGCGGCGTGACGTTGATGTCGCTCTGAAGCTTGTCGCGGCCTCCGCCGCCTCCCATGCCCATGGCGGATCTCCTATGCGCTCAGCTGAGCGCCCGCGCCGCGCCGCTTGATGAAGTAGTCGATCAGCTCGTTGGAGGAGTTCGACATCTCGACCTGGAACCGCTCGATGTTGTTCATGAAGATGTTGAACATCCACACCGCCGGGATCGCGACGAAGAGGCCGAGCGCCGTCGTGACGAGGGCCTCGGCGATGCCGGCGGAGACGGCCGCGATGCCGCCCGAGCCGCTCATCGCCATGCCGCGGAAGGCGTTGATGATGCCGATGACCGTGCCGAAGAGGCCGATGAAGGGCGCCGTCGTGCCGATCGTCGCCAGGCCCGAGAGGCCCTTCTTCATGTCGGCGGTCGTGACGAGGACCTCGCGCTCGATGGCGCGCTCGGCGGCCTCGATCATGTCGTGGCCCTTGATGCGCCGAGCCGCCGCTCTTCAGGTCGTGGGCGAACTCGTAGAGGCCGGCCGAGAGCACCCGGGCGACGTGGCTGTTCTTGAACTTCTTCGAAGCGTCGATCGCCTCCTGGAGCTTGTCCTGCTTCAGGAACGCCGGTGACCAGCTTGGCGTACGCCACCGACTGGTTGCGCGCCTTCCGGTAGTAGAGGAAGCGCTCGAAGGCGACCGTCAGCGAATAGATCGACATGACGATCAGGAGGACCACGACGCCCTTGGCGATCGGGGTCATCTGGTTCCACAGGTGAATGGGATCAAAACTCATGAGAGGCTCCTCCTCAATTTAGCCGTCGCGCTCAACTCCATAATCCTAGTTCAACCGGAAGGTCACCGTCACGGTCAGGTAGACGCGAACCGCCCGGCCGTTCAGGGTGGCGGGCTTGTACTTCCACTGCTGCACCGCGCGGACGGCCGAGGCGTCCAGAAGCGGGTTGACCGACTTCAGGACCCGGACGTCCTCGACGTTGCCCTCGGCCGTGATGATGGCCTCGAGGATGACGACGCCCTCCATGCGGGCCTTGCGGGCCGCCTCCGGGTACTGGGGCTCCACCCGCGAGGACAGCACGGGCGCCTTGACGTCGCCGCCGACCCGCAGGGGCTCGGCGCCGCCGCCGGCGCCGGTCCCGCCGACCACGCCGCCCATGACGCCGCCGGGCACCCCGCCCTCGACTCCGCCCTCGACCCCGCCTTCGACGCCCGAGTCCGGCGCCGCTTCGGGCTCGGCCAGGGGCGCCGGGACCACGTCGGGCATGATCATCGGCTGGGCCATCTCGACCGGCCTGGTCTCGACGGGCTTCTGGGCCTCGGGCGCCTTGGGCGCGGCCTTCGGGGCCGCGGGGGGCGGCGGGGGCGGCGGGGGCGCCGCCGCGTAGAAGGTGACGGGATCGGCGGCTCGGGCACGTCGCCGACGAACCAGATCGAGGCCCCGAGCGCGATTCCGATCACCAGGGCGTGGATGAGGACCGAGACCGGGAAGGACAGCGCCTTCTTCGATCCTCCCGCCTGGTGGGTCGATTCGATCAGCGAGGTTTCAAACATGGACGATTCCCCCGACCCAGTAAGACACCGGCACCTACTGTCCCGGTTCCGGTGTGGCCTGGGCGGCCTCCGCCTTCGCCTTCTCCTGCGCCGCCTTCCGCATGTCCAGCGCCTGCTGGAGGTACTTGTTCGCCGTGTCCGTGTATTCCTGCTTCTTCACCGGATCCGGCTCCATCTTGGCCTTCTCGCGATAGAGGAGGTTGATGTACGAGACGGCCTCGAAGTAGTCCGGCTTGATCTCGACGGCCTTGTTGAGCGCCTCCATGCCGTCCTCGACGTACTTCGCCCGCACCGACCGGGTCGACGTCCGGGAAGTTGTACGAGCGGTCCCAGGCCTGGACGCCGATCAGGTAGTAGACCTCGGCGCGCTCGGGGTCGGTGGTGACGACGTTCAGCCGCTCCTTGAGCCACTTGACGCCGTTGTCGAAGTCGCCCTTCTTGAAGTACAGCATGGCGAGCGACTGCATCGCCTTGGTGTCCTTCGGGTTCCGCTTCAGGAGCTCGTTCTGGTAGAAGGCGATGGCGTCGTCGAAGCGCTCCGTGTTCAGGTACATCGAGACGAGGTACTCGAGGACCTTCGGGTCCTCGGGGTAGGCCGCGACGTACTGCTTGAGGTTGTCGATCGCCTTCTGGGCGTACTCGAGGTCCTTGGGGTGCTTCGAGCCCGGCTGGTACATCCCCATGTAGGCGATCCCGATGTGCTTGTGGAGCTTGTCCTCGCCCGGATCGAGGCGCAGCGCCTCCTGGTAGGCCGACAGCGCGCTCTGGTACTGCGCCGCCTTCAGGAACTCGTTGCCCTTCTTGATCTCCTGCTTGGACTTGATCTTGTTGCAGCCGGGGAGTGCGAAGACTGCGAGGAGGAGTATGGCGGCCGTGGCCGCACGTTGCCTTGCGCGTGGCATGCTTCGCTTCGCTCCTTGCCTTTCTTTTCCCACCGGGCTCGAGGGGGCCCGCCCCCGGAGGGCCGAATTCTGTTGAATTCCCCTCGACAAAGCAACAGAGTTTTTTCTCGGGTAGGCCGCGCGCAGCCGGTCCCGCGCCGTCGGCGCGCGCGCGAGGGCGGCCGGGGCCGCCGAGGAGCGCGAATCGGCGCGCGCATGCCACGCCGAGGCCGGGGAATAATGTCGGCTGCAGCAGCGCTTTGCGCTTGACAGGAGGAACCGTTTGAGACGTCTCGCCGCCATCGTTGCGCTCGCCGCCTGGATTCCGGGGCGCGTCCCGGTGTCCGGGCAGCAGGCGCCCGCCCCGAGCCCGACTCCCGGGTCCGGCCAGGAGAAGCCGGCTCCCGAGCGGGCCTTTCCGCCGGTCGTCGAGACCGTCGACGTCTCGGTCACCAGCGTCGAAGTCGTCGTGACCGACTCGAAGGGCAACCGCGTCCCGGGCCTGACCGCCGCGGACTTCGAGGTCAAGCAGGACGGGATCGCCCAGAAGATCACGAACTTCTTCGCCGTGACCGGCGGCAAGCTCCTCCTCGAGGACGGCAAGGTCGTCGATCTCGGCAGCAAGGAGGAGGCGGCCGAGGTTCCCCGCGAGGTCAAGGCCCGCTACGTCTTCTACATCGACAACCTGAACATCCAGCCGATGAACCGCAACCGGATGTTCAAGCGCCTGAAGGAATTCGTCGCGCAGGTCATCGGGCCCAACGCCGAGGGCATGGTGGTCACGTTCAACCGGTCGCTGAAGGTGCGCCGCCAGTTCACCTCCGAGGTCAACGACATCCTCGGGGCCATCGAGCAGATCGAGCTCGACAGCGCCGGCGGCACGCACCGCCAAGGGCGAGTGGCAGGACGCGCTCGACAAGATCAACGACTCGAAGAGCTCGTCGGAGGCGATGGGCGCCGTCCGGATGTACGCGCAATCGGTCCGCAACGACATGGAGTTCACGATCGACGCCATCAAGGAGACGATCGACAGCATGGCCGGCCTCCAGGGCCGCAAGAGCCTGCTCTACATGTCCGAGGGCCTGCCGGCGTCGGCCGGCTACGAGCTCTTCAACGTGATCCGCGAGAAGTTCCAGGACACCGCGGCCACCATGGAGCAGTTCGACTTCGACCTCAACACGAAGTACGTCAAGATCGTCCAGTCGGCCAACGCCAACGGCGTGACGATCTACACGCTCGACGCCTCGGGCCTGACGACGAGCGACGTGATGTCCGCCGACTCGCGCGGGCGACAGGAAGTCCACGTCGACGAGTTCCAGATGCGGCAGAACATGCAGGGCCCCATCAAGATGATGGCGGAGGAGACCGGCGGCAAGGCGACCGTGAACTCGAACGACTGGAAGGCGGGCCTGGACTCGATCGCCGCGGACTTCTCGAACTACTACTCGATCGGCTTCCGCAGCTCGCGCGGGCGTCGCGGACCGGCCGCACAGGATCGACGTGACCGTCAAGCAGAAGGGGCTGACCGTGCGTGCCCGCACGAGTTACGTGGAGAAGTCGATCGAGACGCGCACGGCCGAGGCCGTCATCGCGAGCCTCTCGTACCCGCGCGCGGACAACCCGCTGCAGGCGAGCCTCTCGGTCGGCGAGGCCCAGCCGCACGACCGGCAGAACTACAAGCTGCCCGTGCGCATCTCGGTCCCGATCGGAAAGCTCGGGCTCGTTCCCGCAGGGGACCAGTACGAAGGCCAGTTCCTCGTCTACTTCGTCGTCCGCGACGCCGCGGGAGACCAGTCCGACCTCTCGATCCAGCGGCAGGAGGTCCGAGTCCCGGCCAAGGACATGGACGTCGCGCAGCGCAAGGACTTCTATTACGACGCGACCCTGCTCGTCGTGCCGGGCGGCCAGACGCTCGCGGTCGGCGTGCGGGATTCGGTCTCCAACCTGACCTCCTTTCTCCGCAAGCAGGTGTTCGTGTCGGTCCTGCCGAAGGAAGCGAAACCGGCTCCCGAGCCGGCCAAGCCCGAGGGACCCTAGCTCCCCAAGACCGGCGCCAGGCGGATAATCCGGCCGTGATCCCGGTCCTCGACTCCCGCCGCATGCGCTCGGCCGACGCGGCCGCCATCCGCGCCGGCATCCCGTCGGGCGTGCTCATGGAGACCGCGGGCGCCGCGCTCGTCGAGGCCCTGCGGGCGATGTTCCCGGCCTGGATGCGGGTCGCCGTCGTCTGCGGCCCCGGGAACAACGGCGGGGACGGTCTCGTTGCCGCCCGCCTTCTCGCGGGTGGCGGAGTCGCCGTCGAGCTCTTCACCCTCCGCGACCCGTCGGACTATCGCGGCGATCCGGCCGAGAACCTGACCCGGGCGCGGGCGTTCGGCCTCGCCCCGGCCCCAATCTCCGCCAGGGGCGGCTTCTCTCTTCTCGACCGCGGGCTGGCCGCGTGCGACGGGATCGTCGACGCGCTCTTCGGCACGGGCCTGGCGAGACCGCTCTCGGGCCCGGCGGGAAGGGTCGTCGAAGCGATCAACCGATCCGGCCGCCCGGTGGTTTCCGCCGACGTTCCCTCCGGACTCTCCGCAGACGGGGGAGGGATCCGCGGGCCGGCCGTGCGCGCGGCGCTCACGGTCGCCTTCGGCGCTCCCAAGCCCTGCCACGTCCTGTCGCCCGCGGGCGCCCTGTGCGGGCGGCTCGTCGTGGCCGACATCGGCATCGGGCGGCCGACATTGGAGGCGCGCGCGTCGAAGTTCTATGTCGCCGAGGCGAGCGACGTCGCCGCGTGGCTGCCCGCCCGGCCGCTCGACTCGAACAAGGGCGACTTCGGGCGCCTGGCCGTGATCGCGGGCTCGCGCGGAAAGGGCGGCGCGGCGATCCTCGCGGCCCGCGGGGCGCTGCGCGGCGGCGCCGGCCTGGTGACCGTGTTCTGCCCCGAGTCGCTCGCGCCGGCCGTGACGGCGGCGCTGCCGGAGGCGATGACGTTTCCTCTTCCGGAGTCCGGCGGAGCGATCTCGGCGGCGGGCCTGCCGGAAGCGGTCCGGGCGCTCGCCCCCTTCGATGCCGCGGTCGTCGGTCCGGGGCTCGGGACCTCGCTCGGTACGGTGTCCTTTCTGGAGGGGCTCCTGCGGAAGACGCGCCTGCCGATCGTTCTCGACGCCGACGGGCTGAACGCCTTCGCGGGCCGCTGCGCCGCACTGGCCCGACGCCGCGGTCCCCTCGTCCTCACGCCGCATCCGGGCGAGGCCGGGCGCCTTATCGGAAGGACCGCGTCGCAGGTCCAGGGCGACCGGCTGCGCGCGGCGCGCGAGCTGGCGCGCCGATGCCGCGCCGTCACGGTGCTCAAGGGCGCGCGCACGCTCGTGGCCGATCCCGCCGGCTTCGTTGCCGCGAACCCGACGGGAACACCGCTGCTCGCGACGGCCGGCTCCGGCGACGTGCTCAGCGGGCTCGTCGCAGCACTGCTGGCCGGCGGGCTCTCCCCGCGCGCGGCGGCCCAGGCCGCGGCCTGGCTCCACGGCGCGGCGGCCGAGGCGCTCGAGCCGGCGCTCGGCGACGCGGGACTGCTCGCCCACGAGATCGCCGACGCCGTGCCGGCCGTTCGGCGGGCGCTGCGCGGGGGGCGGGCCGCGCGTGGATGACCGGGAGCTCGTCACCCGGTCGGAGGCGGAAACGGAAGCCCTCGGCGCGGCGCTGGCGCCGACGCTTTCGCGCGCGCGAGGTCGTTTACCTGACGGGGGAGCTCGGCGCCGGCAAGACCGCTCTGGCCCGCGGGATCGCGCGCGGCCTCGGAGCGCCGGCGCGCGAGGTCGCGTCGCCCACGTTCGCGCTCCTCCACGAATACGCGGGCACCGGCGGCAGGATCGTGCTTCGCCACCTCGACCTGTACCGTCTCGAGGACGATCCCCGCGCGCTCGAGGTGCTGGGCCTGCCGGAGGCGCTCGCCGGAGCGCCGGTCTGCGTGGAGTGGCCCGGGGCCGCGATCCGGGCCGCGCTGCCGCCGACCCTCGAGATCCGGCTCGAGACCCTGCCGGACGAGGGCCGCCGGATCCGCGTCGAGCGGCGGACCGCCGTCTAGAAGGCGACGATGAGGCCGCCGTTGGCGCTGAAGTTGCTCAGCCAGTTGCTGTAGGTGCAGTAGTAGTAGGGGCCGCAGAGCACGGTGGTGTCGCCGAGGTAGGTCGAGTAGAGGCGGCCGTCGACGCGCAGCGCGAAGTGCGGGTCGAAGAAGTACTTGATCCCGCCGCCGATCCCCGCGGTGAAGCGGGTCTCGGAAACCGTGTCGACGTCCGGGATGTCCGGCTTGAGATTGGCGGCGCCGCCGCCGATCGTGAAGTACGGCACGAGCCGTCCGTACCCGAAGTTGAAGGTCGCGTAGCCCATGAAGTACTGGATCGTCAGGTCCCCGAAGCCGATCGGCGGAACGAAGGACCCCTCGCTGTCGAGAACCAGCTGGGTCTTGTCGTAGCCGTACTCGAACTCGAGCTCGAAGAGGCTGGTCACGTTGAACCCGAGCCGGCCGCCGTAGATCGCGTCGTCGTCGATGCCGACCCGGTTGTTCGTGAACTCGATCACCGCATCCCCGAAGTTGCCGCCGAAGAGGTACCCGGCGTAGGGATTGATCTCGACGGTTCCGGACCGGATCTGGCCGCGGGCGGAAGCGGCGGCGGCGGCGAGGAGGAGGGCCAGGCAGGCGATGCGGATCTTCATGGAGATCTCCCTTGAGGTTGGACGCGTGTCCCCGGGTTCGGGATTACTTTCGCGCCTTGAGGTTCTTCTCGAGCACCTTCTTCCAGCGCTCCTCCACGTCGGGCGAGTAACCCACGTAGCGGTCGACGAGCGTCCGGTCCGGTCCCAGGATGAAAGTCGACGGAATCCCCATGGCCGTCAGAGGCCCGGCGTCCTCGGGGGCGGCGAAGTAGACCGGCAGCGAGATGTTGAACTGCTTGAGGAACGGCGAGACGCGCTTGCGGTCGGCGTCGACGTTGACCGCCAGGACGACGAAGTTCCGGTCGCTGAAGGAGTCGTACATCCGCTGGACGATGGGCAGCTCTTTCTTGCAGGGCCCGCACCAGGTCGCCCAGACGTTCAGGAGAACGACGTTGCCCTTGAGGTCCGAGAGCCGGACGCTGCCGCCCTCCGAGCCGACGAACTCGAGGTCCGGAAAGACCGGCGGCGCCGCGGAGGGGGCCTGGGCGAGGGCGGTGGAAGCGAGCCCCGCGGACAGGGCGAGAGCGGCCAAGGGCGTGCGCATTCGGATCAACGAACGGCCCCGGCCCGGCGATTATTCCGCTGCATGGACGTCTTCAGGATAGCAGGTCGACGCGCCGACGCGCGCCCGGCGGCTCGTCCGAAAGGGGCGCGGAACCGGAGCCTGACCCCATAATGGGCGGCCATGGCGAAGGCCCCTCCGATCGTGGCCCGTGTGTTCCGAGGGCCGCGGGTCGAGTCGGCGCACCGGGGAATGGTCGCGGTCGTCGACGAGCGCGGAACGCTGGTCGACGGGTGCGGCGACCCGGCGGCCCCCGTCTACACGCGGTCGGCGGCGAAGCCCTTTCAGGCGATGCCGCTGCTCGAGGCGGGCGGCGAAAAGGCCTTTCGTCTCGGCGACGACGAGATCGCGCTGATGTGCGCGTCGCACGGCGGCGAGACGCGGCACGTCCGGACGGCGGCCGCGATGCTGCGCAAGGGCGGCTTCCGGGACGGCGGACCTCGAGTGCGGCGCGCACGCCCCGATGCACGAAGCCTTCCGCGCGCGGAGCTCGCCCGCCGCGGCGCCGCGCCGACGGCGCTCCACAACAACTGCTCGGGCAAGCATGCGGGGATGCTGCTGGCGTGCCGCCTGCTGGGACTTCCCGCCGGCGGGATACGTCGAGCCGGGCCATCCGCTGCAGCGTCGGATCCGCACGATCGTCGCGCGCTACGCCGGGCATCCCGGAGTCGAAGATCGTCGTCGCCGTCGACGGCTGCAGCCTGCCCGTCTTCCGCCTGCCGCTCTCGGCGCTCGCGGCCGCGTACGCGCGCCTGCTCGCGGGCCGGCTGCCGGGCGAGGAGCGCGGCCGGCGGCGGCGGCGCGCGCGCGGATCGTGCGGGCGATGACGAAGAGCCCGTTCATGGTCGCCGGCTCGGGCCGGTTCACCACCGACTTTCTCGCCGCCGGGCGCGGCCGCTGGATCGGCAAGGAGGGCGCCGAGGGCGTCTACGCCGTGGGGCTCGCGCCCGCCGGCGGCGCGGCCGGGCCGTCGGCATCGCCTTCAAGATCGAGGACGGGTCGGCGCGGTCCCGCGGGACGCCGTGACGCTCGACATCCTGTCCCGGCTCGGCCGGCTGCCCGCAGGAGACGCGGCGGGCGCTCGCGGCGTACGCGGAGCCGCGCGATCTCCAACGCGCGCGGGCTGGACGTGGGCCGCATCGAGGCGGAGGTCCCGATCTCGGGCGCGCCCGGCGCGGAAGGCGAAGCGGTAGACGTGGCGTACCGGAATCTCGCGGCCTTCCTCGAGGCGCTCGAGCGCGAGGGCGAGCTCGTGCGGATCCGCGAGCGCGTCTCGCCGCGCCTCGAGATCTCGGAGATCGCCGACCGCGCGGTGAAGACCGGCGGGCCGGCGCTCCTCTTCGAGAACGTCGAAGGCTCGGCCTTTCCCGTGGCCATCAACACGTTCGCGTCGCGGCGCCGGATGCTGAAGGCCCTCGAGCTCTCCTCCTGGGAGGAGTGGGACGCGCGGCTCGAGTTCTTCCTCGACCCGAAGCCGCCCGAGGGCATCCTCGAGAAGCTCAAGGCGATCCCGCGGGTCACCGAGCTCGCCGCGGTGTTTCCGAAGACGGTGCGCGGCGGGGCCTGCCAGGAAGTCGTCGCCACGGGCGACGCGGTCGATCTCGGAACGCTTCCGGTCCTGACCTGCTGGCCGCAGGACGCGGGCCCCTTCATCACCATGCCCGCTCGTCATCACGAAAGACCCGGACTCGGGCAAGACCAACGTCGGCATGTACCGCATGCAGGTCTACGACCGGAACACGACCGGCATGCACTGGCAGAAGCACAAGGACGGCGCGGGCCAGGCCCGCGGCTACGCGCGCGAGGGCCGGCGCATGGAGGTGGCCGTCGCCATCGGCTGCGATCCGGCGACGGTCTTCTCGGCGATCGCGCCCGCTGCCGCCCGGCGTGTCGGAGTTGCTGTTCGCCGGCTTCCTGCGCGGCGAGGCCGTGCCGCTGACGGCCGGCCGGACGGTGGACCTCCTCGTCCCGGCGGAGGCGGAGATCGTCCTCGAGGGCTGGGTCGACCCGGCCGAGCGCCGCCGCGAGGGCCCGTTCGGCGACCACACCGGCTTCTACTCGCTCGACGACGACTTCCCGGTCTTCCACGTCACGGCGCTGACGCGGCGCAAGCGCCCGACGTACCTGGCGACGATCGTCGGCCGGCCGCCGATGGAAGACGGCTTCATGGGCGAGGCCGTCGAGCGCCTCTTCCTGCCGCTCGTCAAGAAGACGATCCCCGAGATCGTCGACATGCACCTTCCGGTCGAAGGCATCTTCCACAACCTGATGATCGTCGCGATCGACAAGCGCTACCCGGGCCACGCGCGCAAGATCATGCACGCCATCTGGGGCACCGGCCAGATGATGTTCACCAAGACGATCGTCGTCGTGGACAAGGACGTCGACGTGCACGGCGGGGGACAGCTCCTGTGGAAGGTCCTCGCCGCGATCGATCCCGAGCGCGACGTCGAGATCGTGCGCGGGCCCGGTCGACGAGCTCGACTTCGCCTCGCGCCTGCCGTGCTACGGCAGCAAGATGGGCATCGACGCGACGCGCAAGTGGAAGGAGGAGGGCTTCGAGCGGCGCTGGCCCGACGAGATCGAGATGAGCGCCGAGGTCCGGAAGAAGATCGACGCCCTCTGGCCCTCCCTCGGCATCCGGCCGGCCCGACGAGCGCTGATCCGCTTCGCCCTCGCCGGGTGTAGAATTCGACGTTCGACCATGAAAGTCCTCGTGCTCGACCCCGACGCCTCCTCCCGCGACGCCCTGCGGCAGGGTTTTGCCGCCGCCGGCGCCTCGGTGCGGGTGTTCTCCGAGCCGCCCGAGGCGGAGCGGGCCCTTCCCGGCTTCGAGCCCGACGTCGTCGTCGCGGCCCTCGACGGGCGCGTCGACGGGGCCGACGTGGATCGGCGCCTGCGGTCCGACGGCTCGGGCCGGATCGTCTATGCGCTCGTCGACGGCGCGGACCTCGACCGCGGGATCGCCTCCGGGCGCCCACGACTTCCTGTGGCGTCCGGTTTCCGCGGCCCGCGTCGCCCAGCTCCACGCCGCGGCCGAGACGGCTGCCGGTCGCGCGACGCCGAAGCCGAGGAGACCCGTCTGCGGCTCGTCCGCGCGGAGCTGCGGGAATCGCTTCCCGGGCCGCTCGCCGCGCTGGACCGCCGCGATGGCGTCGATCGAGCGCGCCGCGGCCTCCGACGCGTCGGTCCTCCTGACGGGCGAGCGCGGCACCGAGAAAGACGCCGCGGCCCTCGCCGTCCACCGGCTGTCGCGACGCGGCGCCGGGCGGTTCGCCTACATCTCCGAGGGCGAGCTGCTGGAGCTCGCCGTCCGGCAGACCGGCCTGGGGACGCTCTTCCTCCCGAACGTCGAGACGACCTCCGCGGCCTTCCAGGAGGCGCTTCTCGCGCGCGTCGCCGCGCCGGGCGCGACGCGGTTCGTCGTCGGACTCGACGAGGACCCGCGCGAGGCGCTCGAGGCCGGGCCGCCTGCTGCGGCCGCTGCGCGAAGCGCTCGCCGACGAGCCGGTGCATCTGCCGCCGCTGCGCGAGCGCGAGGGCGACGTGGCGCTTCTGGCCCGGCGGTTCCTCGAGGAGCTCGACCCGACGCTCGTCCTTCGACGCCGACGCGCTCGACGTTCTCCAGGCGCACGACTGGTCGGGCAACACGAACGAGCTGAAGGAAGCCGTGCGCCGCGCCGGCGCGCGTCGCCGAGGGCGTCATCGGCCCCACCGGCGTGCGCTCCGTCCTCGGCCGGCCGCTGCCGCGCACGCGGCTGCGCAAGCGCAAGCCCCCGGTCGTGAAGATCGCGGTCGGCGACTCGCTCGCCGACGTCGAGCGGCGCCTGATCTCGAAGACCCTCGAGTTCGCCCGCGGCAACAAGAAGAAGACCGCCGAGCTCCTGAAGCTCTCGCTCAAGACGATCTACAACAAGATCAAGGAATACGGCCTCGAGCACTGAGCCGGCCCGGACGGGCCGGCGAACCTGGTGCCGGAGGCCGGACTCGAACCGGCACGCCCTTGCGAGCGGGGGATTTTGAGTCCCCTGCGTCTGCCATTCCGCCACTCCGGCAGGAGAGGGAAATGATAGATGCAAGGCGCTCGGATTCCAACCGACCCCGTCGACTACTGGAGCACGCGTTCTGTAGATCGACGGGTCGAATGGCGACTTTGCGATCGACCGCAGGACCCACGACAGCGCTTTCCACCGGTGACCCGATTGCCGAAAGTGACGGGCGACGTTGGTCAGGAAGAAGCGGATCGCTCTCGGATCGCCCTTGATGTCTTCGCGGTACTTTCGGTACATCCTCGCCCAGGCGTTCGCCTGATTGAGCCGGTTCGCGTCGACACGCTGCGGCGCATCCTCGTGCACGATGACGAGGTACTCGGGAATCACCTGAAAATCGAAGTCCCGCATCAATCGAATCAGCAGGTCGACGTCCTCGCAGGCCAGCATCGCCTCGTCGAAGAGCCCGCTCTTCGCGAAGACGAGGGCCCTGAGCGTGACGCCGCCGTTCGTGCCCCACGGGGCATTGTGGGACAGGCAGTAGCGCCACGCGGCGTGGCGCGAGGCGAATCTCGGGTTCCAGATGCGCCGCCGGGCGATCTCGAGGTGGAGTCCGTCGACATCCGACACCGACGCCTTCCGGGTGCCTGTCCAGCAGAATCCGATGCGCGGATCCGCATTGGCCAGGGTCGCTCGTGTCCGCTCCAGGAAGGACGGATGGTATTCGTCGTCGCTGTCCAGCAGCGAGATCAGTTCGCCGCGGGCGGCGGCAATGCCGGCATTTCGGGCCGCGGCCGGACCGCGGTTCCGGGTCAACGGGAGCATGCGGATTCGCGGATCGCCGAGGCCACGGACGACGTCGCCGGTGTTGTCGGTGCTGCCGTCATCGACGACGAGGATCTCGAAGTCGTCGAGCGTCTGAGCGCGCACGCTGTCGATTGCGCGACAGACCAGATTCGCGCGGTTGAAGGTGGGAATGACGACCGAAAACAACGGCGCGCGCCGGCCCCCCGGATCTTCGCCCGGCGCTTCCGGGCTCACAGAAGGCTGGTTCCGCTCGTTTGCGCGGGCGGCTCCGCGCCGAGCAGCTTCGCGACCGTCGGGACGACGTCGAACGACGACCGGAGGCCGCGGTCGCCCGGCTCGAGCCCCGGCGCCGCCAGATAGGCCATTCCGTGCGGCCCGGTGTGCCCGCCGGTCCGCCGCAGCGGCACCGGCCCGATCGCGGCCCAGCCGCGGATGCTCGAGGGCGGTGGCGACGCCTCGCCAGATGACGAGCAGGTCCGCCTCGGACCGGGTCAGGGCCAGGGGATCTCGGGTCGACGCGCGCTCGAAGGAATCGACCATGGGCTCTCCGGTGCGCGGGTTGCGGCATTCGCGCAGCATCGACTCGAGCTCTCGACAGGTCTCTTCGTGGCGTGACGGAGCGACGATGCCGTGCCGTTCGCGTCCCTGGAGGTTGATGCGGATGCGGCCGTCGTAGAAAGAGGGCAGCGCGAAGGCCGGCATTCGCGGCCAGTGATGTCGGTAGCGCTGGGCCGGCTGCCACTGGAGGCCCTGCCGAGCGGTCGGTGTGCCCTTGCCGCGCCCGCTCGCGGCGGATCGAAGCCCCTTGAGCACGGCCTTGACCGGCCCCGGCAGGCGCCGCGCAAGCGAGAGAAGCTCTCCGGAAAGGGTGGAGTCCGGTTCAGACGCCGGCTCCGGTACCCACGCCCGATTCGCCAGGGACCAGCCGTCTTTCCCGTCCAGGACCGGAAGGCTGTCCGGCGCCGCCGTCCACATCGACGGCAGAGTGAGCAGGGGCTCACCGAACGCATGGCGGTACAGGAGCTCCGGCAGGAGGACCATGGATGGGACGTCGGAATGGTTCGGTCCCATGCCGCCCATGGTGAACGCGACGATCGCGGCGTCTCCGGCGATGGAGACCAGCTCGCCGACCATGCGATCGAGGGCCCGATGGACCTGGATGAGCGCCCGGCCAGCGGCCTCCGCGGAAGGATGCGCATGGAGCGGGTGGCTCGGGTCTACGCCGTGCCACAGCCCTTCGATCGCGCCGTGGAGCTCGCCCGCGACCGCGACGAAGAGGTCCCAGTCCGGAAGGCGCTCGGTGGCGAGCCACCGCGCCGCCCGCGAGCGAACGACGAGGGCGAGGTCGAGGGCCTCTCCCATCGCCTGCGTGCGGGCCGTCGAGGGAAACGGGAGGCCGTACGTCCATTCCGAGGCGGGGTAGCCGCGGAACCGGCTCTCGAACTCCGGCAGCAATGCGGCGGGGGCCGCCGCGGCGGCGACTCCCGGATCGTGCGCGCCCCAGCCCACGACGCCCCGTGTGTTCGGCGCGCGGTCGAGGTCCACGTAGGGCGTGTCGAACACGACGACCTGCCGGTCGAGGCCGGCCCACCATGGAGTGAACCTCGCGCCTTCCTGCCAGGTTGCGTAATTCGTCGGATCGAATTCCACGGCGGCCCAGCGGCGCGCCGCGTCGGGCGAGAGCCCCGAGGCGACGTGCTCCCACGCCAGCCCCGTGCGCTGCGCCGGCCCGTGGTCGAGCCGGAAGCGCGCGGACCGGTCACGCAACCTGGCCAGCGCGGGCATCTCTCCGGCCGCCATGAGCCGCTCGGCAAGAGTCACTTCGAGACCGTCGAGGCCGATGACCATCACACGCCGGCGCGCCATCGCTCCAGTTTAGCGCCTCGAAACCGCCGGTGCCGTGACGGGGCGCATGCTGCTATCTTCCATCCGAGCCCTCGAACGCAACGGAGCGGGCATGCAGGTCAGCGTCGTCATCGCAACCTTCGATCGAGTGCGCCTGCTCCAGGACAGCCTCGGGGCGCTCGCCTCCCAGGAGGTGCCGCGCTCGTTGGAATGGGAGATCGTCGTCGTCGACAACAACTCGTCCGACGCGACGGCGCAGGTCGTCGCCGGGTTCTCGACCACGACCTCGATCCCGGTCCGCTACGTGTTCGAGGCGCGGCAGGGCCTCTCCCACGCCCGGAATCGGGGGATTCAGGAAGCGCGCGGTTCCATCCTCGCGTTCAGCGACGATGACGTCATTCCGGCGCCGGACTGGGTTGCCCGGGTCGCTGCGACGATCGCACGCTGGAACGCGGACGGCGTCGGAGGCCGGATTCTTCCGCGATGGGAAACTCCGCCACCGCCATGGCTCATCGAGAACTGGCGCCTGCTGCGCCGGCTGTCGATCATGGACTTCGAGGGAAGCGGCCTGCTCGCGCTTCCGCTGAAGCGACAGCCGCAGGTGTGGGGCGCGAACATGGCCTTCCGTCGCGAGCTTCTCGAACGGGTCGGAGGATTCGATCCCCGGCGGGGCATGATCGGCCGGAGACTCTTCCGGGGCGAGGAGTCCGATCTGATCGATCGGGCGCTCGCGCTCGGCTCGAGAATCGCGTACGACGGGGCGCTCACGGTCTACCACCGGATCGGCTCCGACCGGATGCAGAAGGACTATTTTCGTCGCCTCGCTTTCGACAGTGCCGAGGGGGATGCTCGCGCGACTGCCTTCGCCGGGGGACTGACCCTTCGGGGTGCGCCACTGTCGGCCTACCCGCGAGCCTTCGTCGCTTTCTGGAAGTGGGCCGCCCTGCGCGTGCTCCGGCGGCCGGGCACCTTCGATCAGGAGCTCCGCTGGCTGGAGTCGAAGGGAGCGCTCACGGGGTACTGGCGAGTCCGTTCGGGGAACGGATCCTGAGTCGGAGTCCCGGCGAACGGCGGCGACCCACGGCCAGCGGGCCTGGCCTGCGATGGCGTCCGCGCACGGGCGGCCGGATGACCGCAGGGACTCGGCCGACCCTTGTATAATCGCACTCTCGCCACAGGAGAATGATCGATGCGCTCCAGCGTTCCGCCGGCCGCGGCATTTCCTCGTGATGAGGGGCTTCGGGAGGAGCAGAGGAAAGGAGCCGGGCGCCGACTCGGGCGCGTCGGCTAGAGAATCGATGGTCGCCCCTCCGCACCGACCGCCGGCGGCCCCGGGCTCGACCCCGGGAACGGCTTACATGTCCGTTTCGGGATCGCGTTCGAGCTCGAGCGTCGAGGACCTCGACGGTGCGGGATTGAGGCTCGAGCGGCGCGAGGCGTCGGATGTCGTGCAGGTGGTCGGACGTCTGCCCGAGGCCGTGGATCGCCGGCGGCTCGAGGAGTCCTGGCGTCGCACCGTCGGCCGTTACGCGAAGCTGCGGATCGCGCCGGGCTCCGACGGCGGCGCCGTGCCCGTCGAGGACGTCCCGGCGGCCGCGCCTCGAGGGATCCTCTTCGAGGACTGGGGCGACCGGCAATCCGATTCCCGATCGGAGCTGCTCGAACGGTGGCTCGCGGAGGACGCGCTTCGGGGCTTCGAAGTCGCTGGAGCTCCGCACTGCCGCCTCGCGCTCCTGCGCTTCGGGGGGAACGATTTCCGGCTCGTCCTTTCGTTCCACCGTGCGCTGCTCGACACGAGATCCATCGCGGAGGTCCTGGAAAGCCTCCTCGGCGATCCGGGCGAGAAGACGCGGTCGACGGAGCCGCGCGTGGAGGCTCCCGAGGCCGAGCCCGTGCGCGAGACCGCCGAAGAAGCGATCGCGGCCGAGATGCACTGGCGGACGACGCTGCGTGGGTTTTGCGCGCCGACTCCCGTCCCGATGCTCCGGCTCGCGGGCGGTGCCGGGCCGGGTCCGCGCCGGGTCGAGCACGCCGTTCAGTTGAGCGCGGAGACGACCCGCATCCTGGAAGAGGCCGCGGCCGAGCAGGCGGTTTCGTTCGATACGGTGCTGCGCGGGGCCTGGGCGGTGTTGCTGCAGCGATACAGCGGGGAGTCCGATGTCGTCTTCGGGGTGCGCGCGCCCGCGGACCGGCCCTCGGGCGGTGGAGCGGTCCGTCCAGCCGTCGGCAACGGTTCCAACACGTTCCCGGTCCGCGTTCAGGTCGCGGGATCCGACCCGATCGATCGCTGGCTCCGGCGACTCGACCGCGACCAGGCGGCCGCACGACCCTTCGAGAGAGCCGCGCTGCCGCGAATCCGTCAATGGAGCGACGTTTCCCGGGGCGCTCCGCTCTTCCACACCCTTCTCGTGCTCGAGGGGCCGCGCTTGAACGGCCGGCTGCGCGCGCTCGGGCCGGAGTGGCGCGACCGCGACTTTCGGATTCTGGAGCGAAGGCCCTGCCCGATCGCGATCTATTGCCACCCCGAGACGCGACTGACGCTGAGGATGGTCTCCGACCCCGCGAGAATCGAGGATGAGGACGCGCAACGAATGCTGGGCCATTTCGCCCGGCTCCTGGAGAACCTGGCGCAGGCGCCGCACTCCCTTCTCGGCGATCTGTCCCTCATGAGCCCGGCGGAGGAGATCGACCTTCGCGCCGGAGGCCTGGCGGCGGTCGAGATCCCGGAGGGCAGCGTCTACGATCTCTTCGAGGCGCAGGCGGCGCGAACGCCGGACCGGATCGCCGTTTCCCACGGCGATTCGGAATGGTCCTATCGCGAGCTCGCGCGGCGCGTCGCGCACCTGGCTCGGTATCTCCAGGGCCGGGGCGTCGGCGCCGGGGTTCGCGTCGGTCTTCTGATGGAGCCGTCGCTGGAGATGGTCGCCGGCCTGCTGGCGGTGAACGCGGCCGGCGGCGCCTACGTTCCCCTCGACCCGGCGTTCCCGCCGCAGCGTCTCGAGTTCATGGCGACGGACTCCGGGCTCTCGCTCGTCCTGACTCTCGAACGCCTCCGGGCCGTCACGTCGGTCGGGACGGCCCCCGTCGTCCGCCTCGACTCCGAATGGTGGAGAATCGAGGAAGAGGTGACGGAGCGCCCGGCCCGTGCGCGGGACGTCGCGGACTCCGACGCCTACGTTCTCTACACGTCCGGCTCGACCGGCAAGCCCAAGGGCGTCCAGGTCACGCAACGGGCCTTGGTCAACGTACTCTGGTCGATGCGAACGCGTCCCGGGATCGCGCAAGGCGACGTCTTCCTGGCGCTGACGACGATCTCCTTCGACATCGCCGGAGTGGAGTTGCTCCTGCCCCTGATCGCAGGGGCACGGGTGGCGCTGGTCGATCGCGTCACCGCAACCGACGCTCTCGCCCTCCGGGATGCCATCACGGCGATCCGGCCGACCCTGCTGCAGGCGACTCCCTCCCTCTGGCGCATGCTCGTCGAGGCCGGCTGGGAGGGCGACCCCGGCTGCCGGGTCATCAGCGGGGGAGAAGCGCTCGACCGGAATCTGGCCGATCAACTCGGCGCGCGCTGCGCGTCCCTGTGGAACGGCTACGGCCCGACCGAAACCACGATCTACTCGACGCTCCACGAAGTCGCGGACCGCTCGGACGTGGTCCCGATCGGCCGGCCGGTGGCCAACACCCGGGTCTACGTCGTGGACTCCAGGCTCCGGTTGCTCCCGCGCGGGTTCCCGGGGGAGCTCGTGATCGGCGGTGTCGGTGTGGCGCGCGGCTACCTCCATCGGCCCGACCTGACCCGCGAGAGATTCGTTCCGAACCCGTTCGTCGAGGGCGGCGAGCGCCTCTACCGCACGGGCGACCTCGCCCGGTTCCGGACGGACGGGACCCTGGAGTACCTGGGGCGCACCGACCATCAGGTCAAGATCCGGGGCGTTCGTATCGAGCTCGGCGAGATCGACGCCGCGCTGTCCCGACACCCCGGGGTCCGGCAGGCCGTCGTCGTCGCGAGAGAGGGGGCCGGCGACGCGCCGCGCCTGGTGGCCTATCTCGTCGTCGACCGCGCCCGGGAGCCCCGGACCGACGAGCTGCGGGCCTTCCTGGCGGAGACCTTGCCGGAAGCGATGATCCCGGCGTCGTTCGTCCTGTTGGACGCTTTCCCTCTGACGCCCAACGGCAAGGTGGACCGAAAGGCCCTCCCTCCGCCGGGCGAGGCCCGGCCCGAGCTCGCCGCCGGGTTCGCGAAGCCCGTCGACGACGTCGAGCGCCGTCTCGCCGGGATCTGGGAGTCAGTGCTCCAGGTCCGGCCCATCGGGCTCCACGACAACTTCTTCGACCTCGGAGGCGATTCGCTCCTGGCCCTGCGGCTGTTCACGCGGATCGAGCGGCTGACGGGGCGGAGGCTCCCGCTGGCCACGCTGCTGGCGGCTCCGACCGTCGCGACGCTGGCCCCGTATCTGTCGGGAGGTGGCACGGTCTCCTGGAGGTCGCTGGTCACGATTCAGCCCGGCACGCACCGGCCCGCGATTTTCTGCGTTCCCGGGATCGGGGGAAACGCGGTCGGGTACTACGCGCTGGCGCGCCACCTCGGCAGCGACCAGCCCGTCTTCGGCCTCCAGACGCCCGGTCTCGACGGACGCACCGAGCCCTTCACGCGCGTGGAGGACCTCGCCTCGCACTACCTCCAGGAGATCCGTGGATCGGGCGCCGCGCCTCCCTACCACCTCGCCGGCGCCTCGTTCGGCGGCCTGGTGGCCTTCGAGATGGCCCGCCAGCTCTCGGTCGGGGGCGAAGAGGTGGGTCTGGTGGCCCTGTTCGACAGCTATGCGCCCAACTTCGTGTCGGCCGGCTCCGAGGGCACGGGGTCGTCGCCGGCGCTGCGCGGCTATGCGGCCAGGCTGCGCTTTCACCTCGCGAGCCTCGTGACGAAGCCGGGACGCCTGCGCCATCTGCGGGGCATGGCCCGCACGCTCACGCGGCGGGTCCGAAGCCGCGTCTGGCAGGTCGCCTACCGGCTGCACGAGGAGGGGGCGACGACCCGGCTTCCGCCGTACCTCAGCAACGTCCGGGAGGCCGGCTATCTCGCCAGCCGCCGCTACGCGCCCGCCCCGGCGCCGCTCTCGATCTCCATGTTCCGCGCCAGTATCCGCGCCGTCGACGATCCGGGCGACCCGCGTCTCGGGTGGGGCACGCTCGCGCAGGGCGGCGTGGAGGTGGTCAGCGTGCCCGGAGACCACCTCACGATGCTCGTTGAGCCGCACGTCGTCACGCTTGCGGGCGAGCTGCGGCGGCGCCTCGATTCGGCCGCATCGGGAGCCGGCACGGTCGAGGGCGGGGCGGGATGAGGCCGCCGGCGTTGTCGCTCGGGCGCGGCGAGGTCCACGTCTGGTGTGCCCGACCTCGGCGGGGAGGCGGTCTCGGCCTACCCGATCGTGCTGTCGCTGGAGGAGGACCGGCGGTCGAGGATGTTCCGGTCCGACCGGGATCGCGCACGCTTCGTCGCCTCGAGGGTGCAGCTGCGCCGGATCCTTGCGCTCTACACCGGTTACGCGCCCGAGGACCTCCAATTCGTGCGCTCCCGCCCGGGCAAGCCCGGTCTGGCGCCGGAAACAAGCGCCGGGATCGAGTTCAGCCTGAGCCATTCCGGCGACCTGGCCCTCTACGCGATCGCCGCCGGCCGGCGCGTCGGCGTCGACGTCGAAGCCATCGAGCCTCTGGACCCCGTCGACGAACGGATCTCGCCGTCCTGGCTCTCGCCCCGGGAGCTCCGGGCGCTCCAGAGCATGGATCCGGCCCTTCGCACGCGCGCGTTCTATTCGGCCTGGACGCACAAGGAGGCTTACCTGAAGGCGATCGGCCTCGGCTTCCTGCGCTCGCCCGCGGAGGTTCGCGCCCGCTTCGACCCCGGAGCCGCCTCGATGCTCGCCGCGCGGCCGCTCGGGATGCGGATCGCCCTGCGCTGGAGGATCGGCGAGCTCGTCGTTGGTCCCGGATATGCGGGGGCGCTGGCGGTCGAAGGTCGCCGCTGGAGGCCGAGGATGCTGAGGTTTCCGGAGGACCTTCCGTCGCGTGGCGGGACCGTCGCGCCCACGAGCCGCGCGGCCTCGCACGGATGATCCAGGCCGGGCCTCCGCTCTCCCGCGCCTGGTTCGTGGATCGCTACGGCGGGCCGGAGAGGCTCGTGTTGCGCGAGCGGGCCGATCCCGTCTCCCGGCCGCCGGCGAGGTGCTCGTGAACACCGCGGCGATCGGCCTGAACTTCGCGGATCTCTTCGTGCGCTCGGGCGACTATCCGCGAACGCCGAAGCCGCCGTTCGTTCCGGGCATGGAGATCTCGGGAACGGTCGAGCAGGTCGGCGAGGGTGTTGCCGGCCTGGCGGCGGGCCGGCCGGTGGTCGCCGTTCCGATCTTCGGCGGTCACGCCGAGAAGGTCGTCGTTCCCGTGGCCCGCGTCTTCCCGCTTCCGGGCGGCGTGGACCTGGTCGAGGCGGCGGCGATTCCCGTCGCCTTCCTCACGGCCTGGTACGCGTGCGAGCGCGCCGAGGTCGGCGAAGGGACCCGCGTCGTCGTCACGGCGGCGGCCGGCGGTGTCGGAACGGCGCTGCTCCAGGTCCTGCGGGAGCGGGGAGCGAAGGCGGTCGCCCTGGTGGGTTCCGCGACGAAGGCGGCGGTCTGCCGGGACCTCGGCGCCGCCGAGACCGGCGTCTACGGCTCGGCCGGGGAGCTGCTGGACCGTGCATTCGGCGGACGCGCGGACGTCGTGATCGACGCCATCGGCGGCCGGGTATTCCGCAGGCTCTGGCCGCGCCTGGACTCGGGCGGACGCTACGTCCTGTACGGTTTCGCGGCCGCGTCGGGGCGCTCGGGTGTCGCGAAGCTGACGGCGGCGCGGGAGCTCGCGGCCATGGGGCTCTTCTCGCCCTACTCCTTCGTTCAGAGCTGCCGGACGCTGATCGGCTTCAACCTCTCGCTGCTTCCGGACCGCGGCGGAGCGCTCCAGCGCGCCGCCGGCGAGGTCTTCGCGCTGTGGTCGGCCGGGCGGATCCGGCCGATCCTCGGTCCGCGCTTCGAGTTCGAGCGCCTCCCCGACGCGCATCGCGCCCTGGCGGGCCGGGGGACGACGGGCAAGGTCGTCATCCGCGTGAGCTAGTCGGGCGGCGCCGCCCCTTCAGTCAAAGCCCATCGCGTTGACGAATCCGCGGTGGAACGCCGGGTGCGCCGCCAGCTCCACGTACTCGACGCGGCGGGCGATCGCCTGCGCGGCGCTCCGGCGATCCGCCGAGAGGAGCATCTGCCGGGCTCCGGCGCCGGCGGCGTTGCCGACCTGGCGGATGCGCTCGAGCGGGACGTCGGGCAGGAGTCCCGCGCGCACGGCGTTGCGGGGATCGAGGTAGGAGCCGAAGGCGCCGGCCACGACGATCTCCTCGAGCTCGGAGGGCTCGCATCCCGCTTCGCGGAGGAGGACGTCGACTCCGGCGCGGATCGCCGCCTTCGCGAGCTGGATCTCGTTGACGTCGCCGCGGGTGACGGTGATGTCGCGGCGATGGCCGGTTCTCGCCGCCGGAGCCACGAGGAACTCGTGCTGGCCTTCGCGGAGGCGGACCCCGGGAGCCCCGGCGAGGATGTTGCCGCGCCGGTCGATCGCGCCTGCGGCGCGCATCTCGGCGACCGCGTCCAGGATCCCGGAACCGCAGATGCCGACCGGCGGAAGGCGCCCGATCGTGTACCACGTCACCTCGGCGTCGCGGACGCGCACCCGCTCGATGGCGCCCGGGGCGGCCCGCATCCCGGCGGTGATGTGCGCGCCTTCGAAGGCGGGCCCGGAGGGGGAGGAGCACGACAGGAGGCGATCGCCCCGGGCGAGGCTGATCTCGGTGTTGGTGCCGATGTCGAGGGCGAGCACCGTGCGGCTCGTCTCCCCGACCCCGGTCGACAGCAGCGCGGAAACGTGGTCCGCGCCGACGTAGCCGGCGACGTTGGACGGCACGAAGACGTGGGTGCCTGCGGGGAGGTCGAGCCCGGCGTCGGCGGCCAGCAGGTCGAGCGCGTCGGTCGTGAGGGGGCGGTAGGGCGCCGCGCCGAGGGTCCGCACGGGAAGGCCGGCGAAGAGGTGGTGCATCACGGTGTTCCCGACAGCGACGACGTCGAGGATCCGGCCCGCCGAAACCCCGGCCTGCGCGCAGCACTCGGCGATGAGCCGGTTGAGCCCCTCCGCGAGTCTTTCCCGCAGGACCCGCAATCCCGCGGGGTGTCGGTCCGTGTAGGCAATCCGGCTGATGAGATCCTCTCCGTAGGCGATCTGCGGGTTCATCGCGCCGGCGCGACCGACGGTGCGGCCGCTGTCGAGATCCAGCAGAAACACCGCGAGCTTCGTCGTGCCGACGTCGATCGCCAGCCCCAGGCGGGAGAGCCGCGAAGGCGTCGCGGAGATCGTTCCCTCGTCGCCCTCGAGCTGCACGCGTTGCGCCGCGGTGAGCGACTCCGGCGGGATGTCGACGCTCACGTCGGAGAGGATCGTCGCCTGGCAGGCCATCCGCAGACCCGCCGCGATCTGGTCCGAGGCAAGCGCGCCGAGCTCCTCGGGCGTGGGATCGGAAACGGCGCCATGCGCCAGCCGGACGCGGCAGCCTCCGCAGGTTCCGGCGCCGCCGCAGATCGCCTGGAGCTCGACGCCGACCGACTGCGCGGCGGAGAGGATGGTCGTCCCCCGGGGAACTTCCGCGCGGCGGCCGACGGGCTGCAGCTCGACGGCGACGCGCGGGGACGACCGAAGGTCAGTCGGGGAGGGCATGGCCCGTCCGGTGCCGGCAGCGCGTTCGAAGGCCGCAGTGGTCGCAGGTTCGGCCGTCCTCCGCCACGTGCGGGCCGAGGCCGATGACCATGGAGAGGGACTTGCGGGGGAGCATCTGACCCGAGGCGTCCACGCGGACTCCGGCGGCGCCGGCACCGAGCAGGTCGAACACCTCCCTCTGCGCGGCGGCGAGGGGCCAGCCCTCCATGCCGGGGCAGAGGGGAATCGTGACGCCGGCTCCGTGGCTGGCGGCGCTCTCCCGAAAGTGGATCCGTGCGGAGGAAACCAGCGTCTCGACCGCCGCCGAGCCCAGGCCGTCCAGCGCGAGGGCGTACGGCAGGTCCCGGCCGAGCATCCGGCTGACGCGGGCCTCGAGGCGCCAGCCGACGGTGGCGACCGCGACGGCGACCTCGGTCGCGCGGGCGAGGCGCGCGGCGACGAGCGGGCCGGTCAGCGCGCTGCCGCCCTCGAGAAGAATGCGTCCGGGCGGCCGCGAATGAACGGCCAGTCGTCGGTACGCCACCACCGGGTCGAGCAGGGCGGCGCCGTCGCGGGCCGCCCTCTCGGCGAGGGCGAGCAGGCGCGGGCTTCGCCGCCGCACCGAGGCGGCGTCGGCTCCCTGACCGCGCAGGACGCCGTCGGCGTCGAGACCCTCGAGCCAACCGCGCGGAACGATGGAGACCGTCATGCGGCAGGCAGGCAGTCGAGGCCGGCTTGCGCCGCGAGCCGCTCCGCGATCGCCCGGAGCGCCCGGTCCCGCTCCGCGTCGAGGGTGGGCCGCCGATAGGCGGCGACGAGGTCGGCCGCCCGTGCCCGGGCGCGGGCGAACGTGTCGGTCCCGCCGGATTCCTCCCAGGCCCGCAGCGATGCGCGGTCGATGACGGGTGACGGCAGGTGCTGCTCGAGGCGGAAGAGCTTCCGGGTCTCCGGGAGCTTCAGGAACTCGCCGGCGAGGCCCGCGCGCTCGAACATCGCGACGGCGAGCGACTCCGTCCGGGCTTCCATGCCCTGGACGAGCCTCTTCGCCGACGCGATCGCCTCGGCGTCCACGACGAGCTTCTCCACGCTCTGGCAGGCCAGGAAGTCGAGCATTCCGGCCCCCGAGATCATGTTGATGCCCCCGAGGGCGCCGAGCGTCAGCGCCACCGCGCTCTCCATTCCGGCCTGGGCGTCGACCCGCTTGGCATCGCTTCCGCCGAGGTAGGCATGGGTGGGCAGCTCGAAGTGCTTGCCGACCTCCGCGCAGGCCAGGTCGAGCATCGCCGTCTCGACGGCCCCCATGGGCGTGGTGCCGGTGCGCATGTCGAAGATCGCGGGCGCGCCGCCCCAGACGACGGGGGTATTCGGCGCGGCGAGCTGAGCGATCACGACGCCCGCGATGCACTCGGCCGCGTGCTGGACGACGGCGCCCGCGAGCGTGACGGGGGCCGCCGCTCCGGCCAGCGGCACCGAGACGATCTCGGCCGGCACTCCCGCGCGCGCGAGCTCGACCAGGCTCCGGGCCGCGAACTCCGACCAGTGGAGCGGCGGGGAAGGACAGACGTCGAAGACGGCCCGGGGCCGCCTCAACAGGGCCTCGCGCCCGCCGGCCTCGGCCGTGAGCAGCTCGACCATGTGCCGGACCGAGTCCGCCGTGAACGCCCCGGTCACGATCGGCTTGTCGGAGTACTGGAGAACGAGGAAGAGGCGGTAGAAGTCTCCGATCTCCTTCGGCACGTCGGCGCAGACGAGCGCGGTCGATTGCGCGGCATACTCGGGCAGCATCTCCGCGACCTGCACCAGGCGGACGAGGTCGGCCGACTGAGACAGGCGGTGCTCGCCGGTCTCCGGGTCGAGAACGTGGACGCCCGAGGATCCAGGGTCGAACTGCACGGAGTCGCCGCCGTAACGCACGGTGGCGTGCCCGCGGCGGTCGTGAAGGAAGAACTCGCGCGGTGCGGCGTCGAGGGCCCGGCGAGCCACGGCCTCCGGGATGTGCGCCACCCCGTCGGAGACGCGCGCGCCGCCGGCGGCCAGCAGTTCCCGCGCCTCGGCGGCGCCGACGCGCACGCCGGGGCGCATCAGGAGCGCGAAGGCTTCGTCGAGGATGCGTCGGAGCAACCCCGGCTCGAGGAGCGACAGGCGCGGTCGCACGGGTCCGTTGTCCCCTTCCCTCGACCCTCTACCGGCCGAGGAGCGCCCGGGCCAGCGCCACGGCCGCCACGGCGTCCTCCGCGTAGCCGTCCGCCCCGATCTCCTCCGCCCATCCGCGGGTGACCGGAGCGCCCCCCACGATCACCCTGACCTTCGGGCGCAGGCCGTGGCGGTCGAGCGCCTCGACCACGCGCCTCTGGCCGGTCATGGTCGTCGTCAGGAGGGCGGAGACCCCGACGATGTCGGCCTCGAGCTCGCGTGCGCGAAGCGCGAACGTCTCGAAGGGGACGTCCACCCCGATGTCGTGCACCTCGAAGCCGGCCGCCGAGAGCATCGTCGAGACGAGGGTCTTCCCGATCTCGTGGATGTCGCCCTGCACGGTGCCGAGCACGACCCGGCCGAGGATGTCCCGGCGCGCGCCGCTCTTCTGGAGCGCGGGTTCGAGAACTCCGGTGGCGGCCTTCATCGCCTCGCCGGCCATCACGAGGTCGGGGAGAAAGAGCTCGCCCCTTCCGAAGCCGTCGCCAACCGCGTTCAGTCCCGGCACGAACCCGTGCTGGATGGCGTCGAGCGGGGCGACGGAGGTCTCGAGCGCCTGGCGCGCGAGCTCGGCGGCCCGCTCGGGGTCGCCGTCGAGGATGCTCTGCCGCATCTGCCCCAGCAGGTCGTCAGCCATGCGCCTGTCCGACCGGCGGCGCCGAGGCCGGCCGCGCCGCGGCGCGCGCGACGACGGCGGCCACCGCCCGGGCCGCCGCCTCTTCGAGAGGCCGCGGCCGGTGGCTCTCGAGCAGGCGCGAGACCTGGTCCCCGGCCCGCTCCGCCAGGCCTTTGCCGCCTCGGGCGAGCCAGCCGGGATAGTTGTCGCGGTCGAAGATCGTCGGATACCAGCGTTCCCGCATGTGGCGCCGCGTGTGCGGCAGCTTCAGAAACTGGCCGTCCGGCCCCGCCTGGTCGATCAAGTCGAGTGCGAGGGTTTCGGGCGTGATCTCGACCGGCGCGAGAAGGCTCGCGATCCACCCGGCGATCTCGTTGCAGATCGCCAGCTGGGCGAGCGAGCCGGTCAGCCCCGACTCGAGGTACCCGAGGTCGTGAAAAAGGTGGCCGCCCGACATCGCCCCGACGAGCATGCTGAGCGCCGCTTCGATTCCGGCCTGGGCGTCGACGAGCTTGGACTCGCTGCTGCCGCCGAGGGAGAAGATCGGCAGGTCGTAGAAGTGCCCGAGCGCTTCGGCCATGCCGCGGGGCTCCGGAGCGCAGTAGGGATCGACCATGGTCCGCATGTCGAGCGCGTCGCCGCCGAAGCCGGGGAGGACGAAAGGCGCGCCCTCGCGCTTGAGCTGGGAGATCACGAGGCCGGCGAGGGCGCCGGCATTGGAGAGGGCGAGGCCGCCCGCCATCGTCATCGGCCCGCTCGTCCCGCCGGAGACCACCGGGATGTAGAGGGCGGGCAGGCCCTTCCCGGCCAGGAAGAGGAGCTTCTGCAACGCGTCGGCGTTGTGGAGAAGGCCGGTGGTCACGTTGATGTAGCAGGCGGTGAACGGTCGTTCCCGAAGCGCGTCCGCGCCTCCGGCAACGGCCTCCGCCATCTCGACGACGTCGGCGCACCCGGACATGTCGTACGTGACGAACACGATCGGCTTCGACGTGTTGTGGAGCAGCGCCTCGAACTGGTAGCGGTCGCCGAGCGGGGCCGGGACGTCGGAAGGCAGGAACGTGGACATGGCGAAGTGGATGTTCGGCAGGGCGTCGCAGAGCCGCGCGGCCTCGCGGACGTCCTCGAGGACGGCGCGCCGCCGCTCTCCGGAGCGGTGGTCGATGATGTTGAGGCAGTCGGATCCCGGCCCGAAAAAGGTCCGGGCGCCTTCGAGCGGCATCACCGGCGCGCCCTGCCGGTCGTGGAGGACGACACGGCGGGGGACCGTCGAGAAGGCGCGCTCCACCAGCCGCGCGGGGATGCGGACGCGGTTGCCCTCCGAGACGTCCGCTCCGGCGCGGCGGACCAGCTCGACGGCCTCGGGTTCGAAGAGCCTCACGCCCGTTCGTTCGAGGATCTCGAGGCTGGCTTCGTGCAGCATCCGACACTGGGCGGAAGTGAGGCGGGCAAACGCCGCTCCACCTTGCCCCGGGGTCACGTGCCGATCCGCCATCCGCCCGTAGTTTCGGGCATGCGCGCATCGGGTCCGTGGTGCGATTGCATCAGGCGCGCCCGCGCGACGCCGGCGGCGCTGATACGATTCCGGCACTCTCAGCGAGGCCCCTCATGCGCATCGATCGTTTTCACATGGAGCGGACCCAGTCCCTGTACGAGAACGAAGTGCGCTGGAACCTCTCGGAGAGCGGCGTGCAACCGCTCAAAGTCGAGGAGCTCCTCGAAGGCGAGGCCGGGCGCTCCGAGTTTCTCGCGACCGCGCTGAAGTACCCCGAGTCCAACGGGTCGCGCCTGCTCCGCGAGCGGATCGCGCTCTTCTATCCGGGCGCGACGGTGGAGAACGTCCTCGTGACCACCGGCACCTCCGAGGCCAACTTCACGACGCTCTGGGGACTGCTCGAGAAGGGCGATCGTGCGGCGGTCATGCTGCCTTCGTATCTCCAGGCGTGGGGCCTCGCGCGCGCCTACGCCGGCCGGGCGGACGCCTACCGGCTCGTCGAGAAGCGGCGCGGCCTCGGGAGGCGCTGGGCGCTCGACGTCGACGAGCCTGCGGCGGGCCGTCACGAAGCGCACCCGTCTCATCATGGTCACCAACCCCAACAACCCGACCGGCGCGGTCCTGACCGAGGAGGAGATGGACGAGATCGTCGCCGCGGCGCGCCGCGCGGGTGGCGCCTGGATCGTGTCCGACGAGGTCTACCGTGGCGCGGAAGTCGCGGGGCGATGGGCCGTCCCCGACGTTCTGGGGGCGTTACGGGCGGGTCGTCGTGACGGCCGGCCTCTCGAAGGCCTTCGGCCTTCCGGGGCTGAGGATCGGATGGATCGTGGCTCCGCCGGCGCAGACGAACCGGCTCTGGTCCTATCAGGACTACACGACGCTGACGCCGTCGATGCTCTCGGACCGCCTCGCCCGCGCGGCGATGGAACCCCGGCGGCGCGACGCGATCCTGGAGAGGACGCGGGAGATCCTCCGCCGCCAGCTTGCCGGTGGTCGAGGCCTGGGTCCGCGGGCACGAGGGCCTTCTCGAGCTCGATCTCGCCCGTGCGCCGGAGCGATCGCGCTCGTGAAGTACCGCCTGCCGATCGGGTCGGTGGCGCTCTTCGACCGGCTGCGGAAAGAGAAATCGGTCCTGTCACCCCGGGCGCCCACTTCGGGATCGGCAAGTTCATGCGGATCGGCTACGGCTACGACATCGGCAAGGTACGCGAGGGCCTCGCGAAGATCGACGAGCTCTTCGGGGAGCTCCGGGCGCCGGCGCCCCGCCTGCGCGCTCGCCGGGCCTCCTAGACCGGGGCGAGTGTTCCGCCGCCGGCCGGAGGGGCTCGAGGAAGCCGGACGAAGCGCCCGGGAAGCCCCTTTTTTTGGGGCCGGCGAGAAATTTACGGGCCTGCTTCGAGAACCCGGAATCCGGCCCCGGCTCGCAGGTTTGAGGCAGCGGATCGTCTTGGAACGGTTGGGTTTCGCGGTGGAACCTGTCCATTTCCTGTCCCTGTGACGAGGCTCACAATATGCCGTTAAGTTGCTGCAAAAGCATAAGTTCGGGGCGCGAAAATGGGGCGTAACGATTGAGTTTCACGCTTCTTTTCCCTATAATCCGCGGCTCCCGTATCAGGTCTTTTGTAACTTCTAGTGAGGAGGGGCGAGTGGGATTCAAGGTGGGAGAGAAGATCGTGTACCCCAATCACGGGGTATCGGTGGTCGAAAAGATCGGCGAGGGTTTCGCGACGGAGCCGGTCGCGCCGCGGAGCTTCTATCATCTCCGTCTCCTGTCCAACAATTCCCGGGTCATGGTCCCCGTGGGAAACACGGGCCTCATCGGACTGCGCCGGCTGACCCAGCGCAAGGACATCACGGGGCTCATGAAGACCCTGGGGGACGGCCGCTTCTCGGCGACGGGCGACTGGAAAGGCCGCTACAAGCAGAACCTGGACAAGATGAAGTCCGGGGAGCTCAACGCGATCGCCGACGTGCTCAAGACCCTGAACTACATCTCCTCGCGCAAGACCCTGTCTTTCCGCGAAAAGAAGATGTACGAGCGGGCCAAGTACCTGATCGTGTCGGAGATCGCGGTCATCAACAACCTCGACGAGAAGGAAGTCGAGCGCCAGGTCGACAAGGCCCTCGCGCGTTCGGCGTCCAGCCGGGCCGCCTCGGTCGCCGGCCGTCCGGTCCCGATGGCCGCCCGCGCCGCTTCGCACTGATTCGATCCCTTCAATCGCTTTGAACGGGGCGGCGCGAGCCGCCCCGTTCCATTTCTGAGAGAATGCCCGCATGGAAGCTGGAAAGCGTTCGGCCCTTCCCCGGATCGTGGTGGCCCTGCTCGTCGGAGCGCTCGTCGGTTTTTCCGCGGGGTACTTTGCCGGCGGAGGCGGCCGGCCGCGGGTCGCCGGTGCTCCGGGAGGGATGACGGAGGGCGGCCGGGCCGCCGAGCTCAAGCAGGCGATCGACCGCGACCCCGAGAACCCGGCACTCTGGACCGATCTCGGCAATCTCGAGTACGACCGCGAGGACTGGGACGCCGCCATCGCGGCCTACGAGAAGGCGCGGCGCAAGGCCCCGAAGAACGCCAACGTCCTGTCGGACCTCGGCGCGGCGCACCGCAACCTGGGCGAATTCGAGCTGGCCGTGGCCTACTTCGGGAAGGCCCGGGAGGCCGACCCGAACCAGTGGCAGTCGCTGCTCAACTGGGTCCTCGTGGAGGCCTACGACCGCAAGGACGCCGTCGCGGCGCAGCGCCTCTTCGACGAGCTCAAGCAGAAGTACCCCGAGATTCCGCAGCTCGACCGCATCCAGACTCAGATCTCGAGCCTTCGCACGGGAGCCTGACCCGGTGGCACGGGTCGTCCTCCTCCTCTTCGCCCTCTTCATGCTGCTGACGGTCCTGCGCGGCTTGCGCATCTTCTTCAACGCCGTGCGCTCGGCGGGAAGGGGCGCCGGCGGGACCCGTCCGCCCGCTCCGCGCGAGCAGGAAATGGTCCGCGACCCGGTGTGCGGAACCTGGATCGACCGTCGGCTGGCTCTTTCCGTGCAGCGGGGAGGCGAAACCGTCGCCGTGTGCTCGGCGGAGTGCCGCCGGTCCCTCGAGGCGGCCGGTTGAGCCGCGACCTGTTCGACACCGTACCGCCGGGAGCGCCCGCGCCGGACTCCCGGGCCCTGGCGGCCACGACGCCCCTTGCCGACCGCATGCGGCCGCGCTCGCTCGACGAGGTCGAGGGCCCGGAGGCGGTCGTCGGCGCCAACGGCTTCCTGCGCCGGGCGGTCGCGGAGGACCGGGTGCCGTCGCTCATCCTCTGGGGCCCGCCGGGCGTCGGCAAGACGACGCTGGCGCGGCTGATCGCGACCCAGACCTCCTCGCTCTTCCTCTCCTATTCGGCGGTCGCGACCGGCGTCAAGGAGATGCGCGAGGTCCTCGAGGAGGCCCGGCGACTGCGCGCCCGGCAGGGCAAGCGCACGATCCTGTTCCTCGACGAAATCCATCGCTTCAACCGGTCCCAGCAGGACGTGTTCCTGCCCTACGTCGAGTCCGGGGACGTCGTGCTCGTCGGCGCGACCACGGAAAACCCCTCCTTCGAGCTCAACGGGGCGCTGCTGTCCCGGTGCAAAGTCGTCGTGCTCGAGCCGCTCGCGCCGGAAGCGATCGCCCGGATCGTCGAGCGCGCGCTCCGCGACATCCCGCGCGGGCTCGGCGCGCGCAACTTCCGGCTCGACGACGAAGGACTCTCGTTCATCGCCCAGGCCTCCGGGGGCGATGCGCGGCGGGCGCTGAACCTGCTCGAGGCGGCGGCGGCGGACGCGGAAGCCTCGAAGTCGACGGTCATCGAGGTGGCGCGGCTCACGGACCTGCTGCAGCGCAAGATGCTTCTCTACGACAAGGCGGGGGAGGAGCACTACAACCTGATCTCCGCCCTGCACAAGTCGATGCGCGAGTCCGACCCGGACGCCACGATCTACTGGCTCGTCCGGATGCTGGAGGCAGGCGAGGACCCCCTCTACGTGGCGCGACGCATCGTGCGCTTCGCGTCGGAGGACGTCGGGCTGGCGGACCCGCGGGCCCTCCGCGTCGCCCTCGACGCGAAGGAGGCCTTCGACTTTCTCGGGATGCCCGAAGGGTCGCTCGCGCTTGCGGAGGCGGCCGTCTACTGCGCCCTGGCCCCGAAGTCCAACGCGCTCTACGAGGCCGAGGGCGAGGCCAAGCGCGACGTCGCCGAGAAGCCGGCCGAGCCGGTGCCGGCCGTGATCCGAAACGCAGTCACGACGCTGATGCGGCAGGTCGGGTACGGCCAGGGCTACAAGTACGCGCACGCGGAGCCCGAGGGCGTGGGCGGCATCGAGTGCCTGCCGGACAACCTGCGCGGCCGACGGTACTACCGCCCCCGGGCTTCGGGTGAAGAGGTCGAGCTCGCCCGGCGGCTGGAGTCGGTCCTCAAGGTGCGTCAGGAGAAGTGGGCCCGGGAAGCCGAGGCGAAGGAAAAGCGGAAGCGTGACAGGTCGACGGGAAGCTCGGACTAGACGTCGCCTCCCCGGTAATTTGGCGCTTCCTTGGTGATGATGACGTCGTGGGCGTGGGACTCCTTGAGGCCCGCGGCCGTGATCCGAATGAGCTTCGTCTTCGTGCGCAGGTCGTCGATCGTCCGGCACCCCGAAAGCCCCATGCCGGAGCGGACGCCGCCGGTCAGCTGGAGCACGAGCCCCTCGACGCTTCCCTTGTAGGGGACCATGCCCTCGATGCCCTCCGGGACGAGCTTGGAGAGGGAGCCTCCGTTGCGGGAGGCCGCGGAGGTCTCGAACTCCATGGACTCCTGGAAGTAGCGGTCGGAGGACCCCGCCTTCATCGCCCCGAGCGAGCCCATGCCGCGGTAGGCTTTGAACGTCCGGCCCTGGTAGAGGATGGTCTCCCCGGGCGACTCCTCCGTGCCGGCGAGCAGCGACCCGATCATCACCAGGTGCGCGCCCGCGGCGAGGGCCTTCGTGATGTCGCCGGAGAACTTGATTCCGCCGTCGGCGATCAGCGGCACCTTCGTGCCCCGCGTGGCCTTCGCGCACTCGCGGATCGCGTGGATCTGCGGCACGCCGGCGCCGGTGACGACCCGGGTCGTGCAGATCGAGCCGGGGCCGATGCCCACCTTGACGGCGTCGGCGCCGCGCTGGATGAGGTCGCGCGCGCCCTCCTCGGTGGCGACGTTGCCGGCGATGATCGGCGTCGAGGGGAAGCGTTTGCGGACGAGCCGGAGAGCGTCGAGCACGCCCTGGCTGTGGCCGTGGGAGGAGTCGAGAACGAGGACGTCGACCTTGGCCCCGATCAGCTCGCGCGACCGGTCGAGGATGTCCTTCGTGACGCCGATCGCCGCGCCGACGCGCAGGCGCCCGAGACCGTCCTTGGCGGCATTCGGGTACTTGATGGCCTTCTGGATGTCCTTGACCGTGATCAGCCCCTTGAGGTTGCCGGCCCGGTCGACGACGAGGAGCTTCTCGATGCGGTACTTGTGGAGAAGCTCCTTGGCCTGCTCGAGCGTGGTGCCGACGGGCGTGGTGATCAGGTTCTTCTTCGTCATCCGCGACGAGATCGGCTGATCGGTGCGCGTCTCGAAGCGCAGGTCGCGGTTGGTCAGGATGCCGACGAGCTTGCCGCGGTTGTCCACCACGGGCACGCCCGAGATCTTGTAGCGCGACATCACCTCGAGCGCCTCGGTGATCGTCTGCTCGGGCCGGCAGGTCACCGGGTCGACGATCATTCCCGACTCCGAGCGCTTGACCTTGTCGACCTCGGCCGCCTGGGCCTCGATCGACAGGTTCTTGTGGATGACGCCCAGGCCGCCCTGCTGCGCCATCGCGATCGCCAGCCGCGACTCCGTCACCGTGTCCATCGCGGCGGAGATCAGCGGGATGTTCAGGCCGATCGCGGCCGTGAGGCTCGTCGAGAGGTCGACCTCGCGGGGGTGGACCTCGGAATGGGCCGGCAGCAGCAGGACGTCGTCGAAGGTCAGGGCCAGCGGAATCTCTTCCTCGCCCCGGCGAACCGCTCGTGTTCTGGCCATTACGCTCCCGCCGCGGCCACGCCGTGGCATTTCTTGTACTTCTTGCCGGACCCGCACGGGCACGGATCGTTGCGGCCGACCTTGGGGGCCTGTCGCTGGATGGTCTCGACCTTCGCGTCCTGCCCGCCCGAGGCGGCGGCGCCGTACGAGTAGTTGACGTTCGACGGCGCCCGCCGGGCCGGCATCGCGACGGGGCGCCGCGGCGCGGCTTCCGGGGCGGCCTCGGCCTCTTCCCTCGGCACGGGCTGCAGCTTGAAGAGGTACTGGACGATCTGGTCCTCGATGCGCTCCTTCATCAGGGTGAAGAGCTCGAAGGACTCCTTCTTGTACTCGATGAGGGGGTCGCGCTGGCCGTAGCCGCGCAGGCCGATGCCCTCCTTGAGGTGGTCGATCGCGAGCAGGTGGTCCTTCCACTGCTGGTCGACGACCTGGAGCATCACGAACTTCTCGTGCGTCCGCATCATCTCGCCGCCGAGGATCGACTCCTTGCGGTCGTAGACGACCTTGAGCGCCTTCCAGATCTCCTCGCGAATCTCCTCGCGGCCCTTCTCGACGTAGACGACCGATCCGGGCTTGACGCCGAAGTACTCCTGGAGATCGATGTCGGCCGCGGCGAGGTCCCACTCCTCGGGGCCCTTCTCCTCGTTGAGGTGCCGCCCCAGGATGTAGTCGAGGATCGTCTCGGCCAGTCCCAGCACGTGGTCCCGGGCGAGCTCGCCCTTCAGGATCCCGCGGCGCATGCCGTAGATCTCCTCGCGCTGGCGGTTCATCACGTCGTCGTACTCGAGCAGGTGCTTGCGGGTCTCGAAGTTGCGGCCCTCGACCTGCTTCTGGGCCCGCTCGATCGAGCGCGAGACCATCCCGTGCTCGATGGGAACGCCCTCCTCCATGCCGAGCCGGCGCATGATGTTCTGGAGCCGGTCCGAGCCGAAGATCCGCATGAGGTCGTCCTCGAGCGAGAGGTAGAAGCGCGACGAGCCCGGGTCGCCCTGCCGGCCGGACCGGCCGCGGAGCTGGTTGTCGACGCGGCGCGACTCGTGGCGCTCGGTGCCGACGATGTGCAGTCCCCCGGCCGCGAGCACCTTCTTCTTGTCCTCGGCGCAGCTCTCGTAGAGCTTCGCGAGGCGGCGGGCCCGCTCCTCGGGGTCGTCGATCGAGGCGAGCTCGTGCGTCGCGACGGCCTCGGGGTTGCCGCCGAGCACGATGTCGGTGCCGCGGCCGGCCATGTTGGTCGCGATCGTGACCGAGCCGGAGCGGCCGGCCTGGACGACGATCTCGGCCTCCTTCTCGTGGAACTTGGCGTTCAGGACGACGTGCGGGACCTTGCGCTTCTTGAGGAGCTCGGAAAGGGTCTCGGACTTCTCGATCGAGACCGTGCCGACGAGCACCGGCTGGCCCTTCTCGCGCAGGGCGACGATCTCGTCGGCGACGGCGTCGTACTTCTCGCGCTCCGAGGCGTAGACGACGTCCTGGTGGTCCGCGCGGATCATCGGCTGGTTGGTCGGGATGACGACGACGTCGAGCTTGTAGATCTGGTGGAACTCCGAGGCCTCCGTGTCGGCCGTGCCCGTCATGCCGGCGAGCTTCTCGTAGAGGCGGAAGTAGTTCTGCAGGGTGATCGTCGCGAGCGTCTGGTTCTCGCGCTCGATCTTCACGTTCTCCTTGGCCTCGACGGCCTGGTGGAGCCCGTCGGACCAGCGGCGGCCCGGGAGGACGCGGCCGGTGAACTCGTCGACGATCAGGACCTGGCCGTCCTTGATCATGTACTCGACGTCCCGGCGGTAGAGCGCGTGGGCCCGCAGCGCCTGCTCGACGCCGTGGAGGAGGTCGATGTTGGTCAGCTCGTACATGTTGTCGATGCCGAGCAGCTTCTCGGCCTTCGCCACGCCCTCCTCGGTCAGGACGGCGGTGCGCGCCTTCTCGTCGACGAGGTAGTCGCCCGGTGGTCGTCTTGTTGCCGTGCTTGTCCTTCTCCTCCTTGCCCTTGGCCAGGTGCGGGATGACGCGGTTGCAGCGGTAGTAGACGTCGGTGTTCTCCTCGGAGGGGCCCGAGATGATGAGCGGCGTCCGGGCCTCGTCGATGAGGATCGAGTCGACCTCGTCGACGATCGCGAAGACGTGGCCGCGCTGGACCATGTTCTCGAGCTCGAACTTCATGTTGTCGCGCAGGTAGTCGAAGCCGAACTCGTTGTTGGTCCCGTAGGTGACGTCGCAGGCGTAGGCCTTCTTGCGCTCGTCGTCGAGCAGGTTGTTCTGGATGCAGCCGACCGTCAGGCCGAGGAACCGGTAGATCTTGCCCATCCACTCGGCGTCGCGCCGGGCCAGGTAGTCGTTCACGGTCACGACGTGGACGCCGCGGCCGGTCAGGGCGTTCAGGTAGACGGGCATCGTCGCGACGAGGGTCTTGCCCTCGCCGGTCTTCATCTCGGCGATCTTGCCCTGGTGGAGGACCATGCCGCCGATCAGCTGGACGTCGAAGGGACGCATGCCGAGGGCGCGCACCGACGCCTCGCGAGCGACCGCGAAGGCCTCCTCGAGGAGCTCGTCCAGGGCCGCGGTTGCGGGCGGCCTTCCGGTCCTCCTCGTGGACGCCCTCGAGGGCCTTCGCGATGCGGGCCCGGAACTCGTCGGTCTTCGCCCGCAGCGCCTCGTCCGAGAGCTTCTGGATCCCGGGCTCGAGCGCGTTGATCCGCGTCACCCGCGGCGCGAGCTTCTTGAGGTCGCGCTCGTGCTGGGTGCCGAAGACCTTGGCGAGAAAGCGGTCGATCATGTTCTGGCCGTTAACACCTGAAGGGCGGGAGTTTATTTCGAATCGAGTGAGTCGGACGAGTCGAGTCGGTGGCGAGGGGCCGGTCGCAAGACTCGACCCGGCTAAGGACTAGCGGATCTCGAGGATGTACTCCAGCGGATTGACCGCCCGGCCGTCCACGTGCACCTCGTAGTGGAGGTGAGGCGCCGTCGAGCGCCCGGTCGAGCCGACCAGGCCGACGCGGTCGCCGCGGCGGATCGTTTGTCCCTCGGACACCAGGGTCGGCTTCGAGGTGGCCGTAGAGCGTGACGTAGCGGTCGTTGTGCGACGATCTCGATGGCCCGGCCGTACTCGCCGACCCACCCGCAGAGCAGCACGATGCCGTCGGCGGTCGCCAGCACGGGTTCGCCGCGGGACGGTGGAGATGTCGATGCCCTCGTGGATCGAGGCGCAGCCCGGTGAACGGGTCGGTCCGGAGGCCGAAGGCCGAAGTTCACGACGCCGTGGACCGGCCAGACCGTGGGCGTCGAGGCGATCAAGGCGGAGCGCCGGGAGAACTGCGCTCTCGAGCAGCGAGAGCCGCGAGTCGAGCAGGGCGCTCTGGTCGCGCCAGGCCGCGGGAGAGCTCGGTCGCGATCCCGGTCCGCCGACGCCGCCGGAGACGGAGTCCGAGAGGCCCGCGACGATCGCGAGCCGGCGCGTGCGCGCCTCGAAGTCGGAGAGCTGCTTCGTGATCCCGTCGAGCCGCTCGTGGAGCGCGGCGGTCGACGAGCGCAGGCGCGCGTTCTCGGCGACCGCGAAGCGGTACTGCCGGTCCCGCCGCGCCGACGCGAAGTAGGCCCATCCGAACGCGACCGCCGCGACGAGGAGAGTCGCGGCGGCGGCGGCCGCAGAGGCCGAGGAAGCGGGAGGAGATCGTCAGCTTGCGGAATCGCGCCCGCGCGTGCGGCACGAAGATGATCGTGTTGTACTTCACCGGTTCCCTCCTTCCTCGGTCCGCACGAGACTCTCCGCGTGTACGCCCGTCGGACCGGTTCGAGAGTCGCTCGAGCCGGAGCGATGCCCCGGATGGTGCCGTCGATCCTATGAGGGCGCTCCGACGGAGTCAACCTGCTCGCTCGGGCAGGGAGACGCGAGGCCGCCGGGGACGGCGGTGCGAAACGCCAGCGCTTCGGACAGGTGAGCCGTGACGACCCGGTCGCTCTCGGCGAGGTCGGCGATCGTGCGCGCGACGCGCAGCGCCCGATGGATCGCGCGGGCCGACAGGCGCAGGCGCGACACGCCGGCCTCGAGCACGCGGCGGCCCGCGGCGTCGAGCGCGGCGTGTTGCACAAGCTCCTGTGCAGAAAGATCGGCGTTGCGGAACCCGGGCCGACCCGGCGCGCGGACCGCGCGCCCGGCGCGCGCGCTCGACGCGGGCGCGGATGCGTGCCGAGGACTCCCGGCCCGGTCCCGCGGCTGGAGGTCGCGCCCAGGCGAGGGCGTCGCATCGATACGTGAAGATCGATCCGGTCGAGAAGCGGGCCGGAGACCTTGCGCGCGTAGCGCGCGCGTTCCCGGGGATCGCACGCGCAGCGCGCCGCGTGGATCGCCGGCGAACCCGCACGGACAGGGATTGCGTCGCGGCGACCAGCAGAACGTCGCACGGGAAGACTGCAGGCGCCGCCGACCCGAACCACGGCGATCGACCGCTCCTCGAGCGGCTGCCGGATCGCCTCGAGCGCGTCGCGGCGAAACTCCGGCAGCTCGTCGAGGAACAGGACGCCGCGGTGGGCGAGCGAGATCTCGCCGGGCGCCGGCCGTGAGCCGCCGCCGACCAGACCCGGCGGTCGAGATGCCGTGGTGGGGCGCGCGGAAGGGCGGGGACTCGATCAGGCCGGCGCCGGCCGGCAGCGCGCCGGCGACGGAGTGGATGCGCGTGACCTCGATCGACTCGGCGCGCGACAGGGGCGCGAGGATGCCGGGCAGGCGGCGGGCGAGCATCGTCTTGCCGGCGCCGGGCGGGCCCGTGAGCAGGAGGTGGTGGCCGCCGGCCGCGGCGATCTCGGCGGCGCGTCGCGCGACGACTGCCCGCGCAGATCCGGAGAAGTCCGGGCCGCCCGCTCCGCTGCTCGCGGTGCCGGCGCGGCGCCGAGAGCGGCGCGATCGGCCGCGTGCCGATGACGTGCTCCACGGCCGCCGTCAGGTGCGAGTACGGGGATGACCTCGATCCCTTCGATCGCCGCAGGCTTCGGGGGCGCTCGCGGCGGGCAGCACGATCTGCTGGAAGCCGGCGTCGCGCGCCGCCAGGGCCAGGCAGAGAGCGCCGCGGACCGCGCGCACCTGCCCGCCGAGGCCGAGCTCGCCGACGAAGACGCGCGCGGCGGGCCGGCCGGGCCGCGACGCCGCCGAGCCGAGCAGGCCGAGCGCCGACCGGCAGGTCGAGGGCGGCGCCGCACTTGCGAAAGTCCGCCGGGGCGAGGTTGACGGTGACCGCCCCCGAACGGGAACGGGAAAGCCGGCGTTTCGGAGGGCCGAGCGCACCCGGTCGCGCGCCTCGCGCACTCCCGCGTCGGGAAGACCGACGATCGTGAAGCGCGGCAGGCCGTCCGAGGCGTCGACCTCGATGTCGAGCACGCGGGCCTCGAGGCCGAGCGTTGCGGCCGAGTGGACGCGAGCGAGCATGAAACCTCCTCGGGGCCGAGGAGGCCTGATCGGGGATGAGGACGGAGAGATGGTAGCAGGTCGGAGGCAGGAGGCCGGGAGGCGGGCTACTTGCCGGGGATCTTGAGCCTGTCGCCGGGCTTGATCAGTCCGGATCCGCCGAGGCCGTTGACCGCCAGGATCTCGGCCACGGTCGTTCCGTGCCGGAGCGCGATCTGGTAGAGCGTGTCGCCGCTCTTGACCTTGTAGCTCTTGGCCGGGGCGGCTGGCCGTCCGCGGCCGGCGGACCGCGTTGCGGCGGCTTCTTCGTCTTCTTCCTGGACGACGCTTTGGCCGCCTTCTCGGGCACCATGATCTCCTGGCCGCGCGACAACGCGGGCGCGGGTCGTCAGCGAGTTGGCCGAGGCGAGCGAGGCGACCGAGACGCCGTAGCGCCGGGCGATCCTGGCGAAGCGTGTCGCCCTTTCGCGACGTGCGTCTTGAAGGCCGGCGGCCGCGTGGTCGGGACGGCGGCGAGCGCGACGAGCATCGTCTCCCGTGATCCCGTCCGGGACCTTGAGCTCGTAGCCTTCGGGCTGCTGCGGCGTGATCGGCGAGCGCAGCTCCGGGTTCAGGCGTGTGAGGTCGGCGAGGGGTAGCGCCGCTCGCGCCGGCCACCTGGTCGAGGCTGACCGACCGGTCCAAGACGACACGGTCTGTACTCGAGGGGCGGCTCCGGCACGACGTGAAAGCCGTAGTGCGAGGGGTTCTTGGAGATCAGGACCGACGCGAGAAACGCCGGCACGTAGTTCTTGGTCTGGTCGCGGATCGCGCTCGAGCGCGGACGAGCTCCCAGAAGTCGCGAGCTCCGGTCCGGTCCATCGCCCGCATGATCTTGCCCTCGCCGGCGTTGTAGGCGGCCATCGCGAGATACCAGTCGTCGAAGATCTCGTGCAGGTAGGCGAGGTACGTCGCGGCGGCGCGAGTCGCCTTCTCCGGGTCGCTGCGCTCGTCGACGATCCCGTTGGACTTCAAGCCGTACTGGCGTCCGGTGCGCGGCATGAACTGCCAGATCGCCGTGCGCCGACTTGGTTCGAGAGCGCGTGGGGCAGGAAGGAAGACTCGATGAACGCGATCATCGCGAGGTCCTGGGGCAGGCCCTCCTCGGCGAACATCTGGTGGATCATCGGAACGTACCGGCCGGAGCGCGACGAGCCCGGCGGTGATCTTGTGCGTGAAGCGCGTCGCTCTGGAAGGCGGCGATCACGCGCAGCACCGGCGTCGTTGACGACGATCGGAACGTCGGGCGACGCGACTCGGGGCGGTCGGATGCGACCGCCTGGCGCGCCGTCGCGATCGCCTCGGGGCTCGCGGGCGGCGCCTCGATGTCGGCGGCGAGCTCGGGCGTCGACCTCGCCGTGCGAGGTGCCCGCTTCCTCGGTGGCGCCCGCGAGGGCCTCGTAGCGCTGGATGCTGTCGTAGAGCTCGTACGAGAACGAGCGCAGGGGTTCCGACGAGACGGGCCCGCCCGCCGGCCGGACCGCGTCGAGTCGCCCGGGCGAAGTGGTACCGAGCGCACGCGAAATCTCCCGCGAGGGCGGCCTCGCGCCCCGCGTCGAACTGCTCCGAGGCGCGGGTCTGCGCGCGCTCGTCGGGCGTCGGCCCGGTGCTCGGCGCCGGTGCCACTGCCCGAGGCGCCGAGGCGCAGCCGGCGGCCACGCAGGCCGCGAGGAAAACAATCCCCCCTCGCACGACTTCAGGCGCCGAACGCATGGAAAAAGGTTAAACCCGTCTGCGGAGGGAATGCAAAGCCTTTTCGGGACAGTGTCCCGGGGAGAGGACAGTGAGCGGTGTCACCGGCGCGCCTGGCACAGCGTCTTGACGTCGCATGGGCGCGAATTCGCCGGTCATCCTGAGCGCAGCGAAGGATCCCGGACTCGAAGCGCCGTCTCCCGTGTCGAGTCCGGGATCCTTCGTCGCTTCGCTCCTCAGGATGACGCGCGGGGGCGCGTACGCGTCCCGCGCGTCACTTGCCCAGGATGTGAAACTTCAGCGACAGCAGCAGCTTCTCGATGTCGCTGCGCGAGTGGAGCTCGATCGAGAAGGACTGTCCTTCGCCGATCTCCTTGCCCTGCCGGTCCTCGAAGCGCAGCCCCACGGTGACCTGATGCCCTTGCGCGAGCTGGGTGCGCGGCACCTGCAGCTCGAAGACCTTGCTGACTTCCTTGCGGTGGTTCAGGCTCGACGCGAGCAGGTCGTCCACGGAGATTCCCGCGGACCGCCGGGGCTTTTCGGCCTCCTGCCGGCTGCGCGGTCGAGGTCTTCCGGAGTTTTTCCAGTTGGGCGAGGATGTCGATGTTCGAATGGACCTTGACGTGGCGCACCTCCTCGGTGATCGCCTTCTCGGGCTCCGGCTCGGGCGCCTGCGCGAAGGACACGTCCGCGATCTCCGCCTCGGTTGCCCGGCGCAATCTCGGGCAGCGGCGCGTCGAGCGAATCGAGCGCCTGCTCGAATTCCTGCACCGTCTCGACGTCGGTGGCGTCGAACCCACCCGCGGGCGGCTGGGTCACCTGATTCAGCTGATTGAGTTCGTAGGCCCCCGGCGCGGTCGCCGGCACATCCGAGAAGGTGCCCGGATCGACGTCGAGCGCTTCCGGTTCCGGCGGAGGCGGGGGCAGGACGACTCGCGGAGCGGGCGGGGGACGCCGGCGGCTGCACGGGCGGCGGGGCTGCGGCCACGGGCGCCGGCGCGGCCGCGGGCTTCGCGAGCCGCGGGCTTCTCTTCCCCGAGCATTCGCTTCTTCAGCGAGCGCAGGGTGAGCCGGGAAATCGCCTTGAGCGTCTCGAAGACCCCCTGGCCGAGCACGGCGCACGCCTCGTAGCTCTCGAAGGCCTTTCCCGGGTTGAGGCTCTCATCCAGCTCTTCGAGCGAGAGGATGTTGGCGAGGTCGCGCTTGTTGTACTGAAGGACGAGCGGGATCTCGTCGAGTTTGATGCCGATCTCGGCGAGGTTCGTCTTCAGGTTCGCCAGCGACTCGACGTTGGCTTCCTTCATCGCCCGCTGCGAGTCGGCCACGAAGACGATGCCGTCGACGCCCTTGAGGACGAGCTTGCGCGTCGTGTTGTAGAAGACCTGGCCCGGGACCGTGTAGAGCTGGACCCGCGTCTTGAAGCCGCCGATGACCCCGACGTCGAGGGGCAAGAGGTCGAAGAAGAGGGTCCGGTCGGTCTCCGTCTCGAGGGAGACCATCTCGCCGCGCGAGCCGGGCGCGGTCCGGCCGTAGATGTGGTGGAGGTTGGTGGTCTTGCCGCACAGACCCGGGCCGTAGTAGACGACCTTGGCCGCCATCTGCATCGTGGCGTAGTTGAAGAACACCATGCGTCTAGTCGTGCCGCGGCGCGGGCCACGGGCTGCGGAAATTGTAACACCTGAAAGGGTTACGGGCACCGCCGCCTTCGATCACCGGAGCGTTTTTCCGATCGAAAGCGCTGCGCGGATCTCTTCCTCCCTCCCGCGTGCCGGCGTTCGCTCGAGGATCTCCTCGGCGAGCGCTCGATAGAGCGCGAGGGCATCCGGGTGCGCGGCGAGCGCCGCCGCGTGCGCGGCGACCGTTCCGACGTCGCGTCGGGCCACGGCGCCCGTGAAGGCTTCGGCGAACGGCCGGGCTCCGGCGGCCGCGGTCGCCCGGGAGGCGAGCCCCGAGAGCGTCTCCCGCGCGATCTCCTCGGGAATGCCGGCGTCCTCCCACCGCGCACGCCGACCGAGAGGACGGCCGCCGCGCCTCCGGCGGCGAGCGAGGCGCCGGCGTGGTACAGCGGCTTGGCGGCCGCGGAAATCCGATGCGGCCGCGCCCCGATCGCGCGCGAGAGCTCGCTCGCCAGCTCCACCGCTTTCTCGTCGCCCTCGACCGCGACGAAGGCGCCCTGCCAGTCCTCGCCTTGCGCTCCGGTGAAAGGCCGTACGGGATGGACCGAGCCACGGCGGCGCCGTGCGAGCGCAGGGGAGCGAGGACCGCGCTCGGGAGCGCCCCGACAGGTGGAGGGCAAAGCGGCAGGAAAGCCGGCCCGAGCGAGGCGGCCGCGGCCGCGATGGCGTCGTCCGGCACGGCGAGAACGAGAACGTCGCAGCCCGGAAGCGGCCCCGATGCGAACGAGAGGCGGCTGGCTCCCGCGAGCCCGTCGGGAGCGGGCTGTCGGAGTCGCGCGAAGACGCCGCCAATCGTCCCTCCCGCAGCGATCCAGGAGCGGGCGAATGCCGCCCCGCGCGGCCGGCTCCGGCGAGGACCACCGAGCGATCGAGGACGTCGGGGCCATCCCGTAGTCTAAGCCGCGACGGCCTGCTATCATTGGCACTCCCATTATGAGAGTGCCAGAGATGACGTCCCTGGACCCCCGAAGCCGGTCGATCCTGAAGGAGATCATCCGCGTCCACGTGGACACGGGCCAGCCCGTCTCCTCGCGGACGCTCTTCAAGTCCAACCGCTTCGGCCTGTCGCCCGCCTCGATCCGCAACATCATGGCCGACCTGACCGACGGCGGCTATCTGGCCCAGCCGCACACCTCCGCGGGCCGCGTCCCCACCGATCGCGCCTACCGGGTCTACATCGACGAGCTGATGCGGCAGCGCAAGGTCGGCGACGACGTGCGCGAGCAGGTCGACTCGGACCTCGACTCCGCCGGCGCCGACGTCAGCCGCCTCTTCACCGCGGCCTCGCGCCTGCTCTCCGCAGCTCTCGGGCGAGGTGGGCTTCGTGGTCGCCCCCGACGCCCTCCACACGGTCGTCAAGAGCCTTCGATTCCTCGTCGTCGCGCCCGGCAAGATCCTCTGCGTCCAGGTCAACGAGCCCGACGTGGTGATCTCGCGCGTCCTCGAGACCGACGTCCCCTATTCGCCGGCGGAGCTCGACGCGCTCTCGGAACGGCTCACCCGCGAGTACGGCGGCCTGACGCTCCACGAGGTGCGCCGGCGGCTGGCGGCGGCCCTGGCCGGCGCGAGCGCGCGGAGGCCGGCCGCATCCTGGGTCGGGCCTCGGTGCTGGCCCGGCGAGCGCTCGAGAAGAAGGACGGGGAGGACCGCCTCTTCTACGACGGAACGGCGCGCCTTCTCGAGAAGCCCGAGTTCGCCGACGTTTTCTCCATGAAGCGGATCTTTCAGGCCTTCGACGAAAAGGCCAGGGTCCTGGACCTGGTCTCCCGGTACCTCGATTCGCCCGGCACGAGCGTGGTTCTCGGCTCCGAGGACGACCATTCGGTGGACCCCCGTCTCTCGGCCGTCTTGACCTCCTACGGCACGGGAGAGACACTGACGGGAATGCTGGGAGTCATCGGACCGGCGCGGCGGGAGTACACCCGGGTCATTCCGGTCGTGGAGCTGCTCGGGAGGGCGGTCTCGGACCGGCTCGACCGGCGCGAGGAACGCCTGAAGGAGGGTCGGAATGAGCGACCGCGACCGGGACGCCGCCGATCGACGAAGACACGATCGAGGTGCACGACTCGGGCGACTCCCTCGAGGCGGCCCTCGGCGAGGAGGAGGTCACCGCGCTCGCCGCGGCCGAGGACAAGCTGCGCGGGATCCAGAAGGAGATCGAGGAGCTCAAGGACCGGCATCTGCGCAAGCTCGCCGAGTTCGAGAACCACAAGAAGCGCAGCGAGCGCGAGCGGCAGGAGTACTTCAAGATCGCGCTCGCGGGCTTTGCCCACGACTTCCTTCCGATCCTGGACAACTTCGAGCGCGCCCTCGCGCACGCCCGGCCCGAGGACCTCGAGAGCGACTTCGGCCAGGGCATCGCGATCATCCGCAAACAGCTCGGCGAGCTCTGGAAGCGCTACGGACTGATTCCGATCGACTCGACGGGGACGTTCGATCCGAACCTCCACGAGGCGGTCGCGACCGAGAAGACCGATTCCGTGCCCCCGAACACCATCGTCGAGGAGCTTCAGAAGGGCTACTTCCTGAACGAGCGGCTCATCCGGCCGTCGTTCGTGAAGGTGGCCGTCCGACGCGCGGCACGGCGCGACGACGACGGCCGTTCGCCGGGGAGCAAGGAGGCAGAGTGGGCAAGATCCTCGGCATCGACCTCGGAACGACCAACTGCTGCGTCTCCGTGGTCGAGGGCGCCACGCCGCAGGTCCTGACGAACCGCGAGGGGAGCCGGACGACGCCGTCGATCGTCGGCTTCACCGAGGACGGCGAGCGGCTGGTCGGCCAGATCGCCAAGCGCCAGTCGATCACCAACCCGATGAACACGGTCTTCGCGGTCAAGCGACTCGTCGGCCGCAAGTACGACGCCGAGGAAACGCAGCACGCGCGCGAGGTCCTTCCCTACGAGATCGTCCGCGCCGTCAACGGCGACGTCAAGATCCGCGCCCGCGCCCGCGAGTACAGCCCCGAGGAGATCTCGGCGTTCATCCTCTCGGAGATCAAGGAGTTCTCCGAGGAGGCGCTCGGCGAGGAGATCACCGAGGCGATCATCACGGTGCCCGCCTACTTCGACGACGCCCAGCGCCAGGCCACCCGCGACGCCGGCCGGATCGCCGGGCTCGAGGTCCTGCGGATCATCAACGAGCCGACGGCGGCCTCGCTCGCCTACGGGCTCGATCGCAAGGGCAGCGAGACCGTCGCGGTCTACGACCTCGGCGGCGGCACGTTCGACATCTCGATCCTCCAGCTCGGCGACGGGATCTACGAGGTCAAGGCGACGGCGGGCGACACGTACCTCGGCGGCGAGGACTTCGACAAGAAGATCATGGACTGGCTCCTCGACGACTTCCGCAAGGCGACCGGCATCGACCTGCGGCAGGACCGGATGGCCCTCCAGCGGCTCAAGGAAGCGGCCGAGAAGGCCAAGTGCGAGCTCTCGACGTCGACCGAGACGACGATCACCCTGCCGTTCATCTCCGCCGACGCCTCGGGCCCCAAGCACATCAACCGGACGATCACGCGCGAACGGTTCGAGGGGCTCGTCGCGGACCTGATCGACCGGACCGCGGCCCCGTGCCTCGACGCGCTGGCGGCGGCGGGACTCAAGCCCTCGGACGTCGACCAGGTCATCCTCGTCGGCGGACAGACCCGGACGCCCAAGGTGCAGCGAATGGTCGCCGAGCTCTTCGGCCGCGAGCCCAACCGCGACATCAACCCCGACGAGGTCGTCGCGATCGGCGCCGCGATCCAGGGCGGCGTCCTGAAGGGCGAGATCAAGGACGTCGTGCTCCTCGACGTGACACCGCTCTCGCTCGGCATCGAGATGCACGGCGGCGTGTTCGAGAAGCTCATCGAGCGCAATTCCACGATCCCGACGAAGAACACCAAGGTCTTCACGACCGTCGCCGACAACCAGTCGGTCGTCGAGATCCACGTCCTGCAGGGCGAGCGCGAGATCGCCAAGGACAACAAGTCCCTCGGCCGGTTCGAACTCGTCGGGATCCCGGCGGCCCCGCGCGGCGTACCTCAGATCGAGGTGACCTTCGCCATCGACTCGAACGGCATCGTGAACACGTCGGCGCGGGACCTGGCGACCGGGAAGGCCCAGGGCATGCAGATCAATCCCGCGGGCGGCCTCTCCCAGACCGAGATCGACAAGATCATCAAGGAGGCCTCGGCCTTCGCCGAGGCGGACCACGAGCGGCGCGAGATCGCGGCCATCAAGAACCGCCTCGAGGGCATGATCGCCTCCAACGAGCGCGTGCTCGGCGAGTTCGGCAGCGCGCTGGCCGACGACGAGCGCCAGCGCATCGAGGAGACGCTCGAAGCGCTCGCGCGAGATCGCCTCGGGCGAATCGCGCGAAGCCTTCAACGAGGCCATCTTCGACATGCAGGGCGTCTCGAAGGTGCTCACGCGCGTGATGCTCGCCCGGGCGGGTGCCGGGGGCGCCGCCGCGAGCTAGACCGTCCCGATCGGGTCCCTGTCGAGGCGAAACGCGGACGAATCCCATGACCAGACGCGACTACTACGAAATCCTCTCGGTCGCCCGCGACGTCGACGCGGCGGGGCTGAAGTCGGCCTATCGAAAGCTCGCCCTGACGTACCACCCCGACCGCAACCCCAACAATCCGGATGCGGCCGAGAAGTTCAAGGAAGCCTCGGAAGCCTACGCGGTGCTCTCCGATCCGGAGAAGCGGGCCCGCTACGACCAGTTCGGGCACGCCGGCGCCGCGAGCGGTCCGGGCGGGTTCGGCGGCTTCCAGGGCTTCGACCCCTCGGCCTTCGGGGACTTCTCGGATCTCTTCAGCGGCATCTTCGGCTTCGCGACCGGCGCGCAGTCGGGCCCGATGGCGGGGAGCGACCTCGTGTACCGGATGGAGATCTCCTTTCGCGACGCGGCCCACGGCGTCGGTGCGCCGATCGCCATTTCGCGCCTCGAGGGCTGCGACGCCTGCGAGGGATCGGGAGCGGCGGAGGGAACCGCGCCCCGGACCTGCCCGGCCTGCCGCGGCGCCGGGCGCCAGCGCGTGTCGCAGGGCTTCCTCACGATGACGCGCCCGTGCGGAAGCTGCCGCGGCGAGGGTCGCGTCATCGACCATCCCTGCAGGACGTGCTCGGGCGAAGGGCGCAAGCGGGCGAAGAAGGACCTGACCATCCGGATCCCGGGTGGCGTCGAGTCGGGCTCGCGCCTGCGTCTGACCGGAGAGGGCGATGCGGGCCCCAACGGCGGGCCGGCCGGCGACCTCTACGTGGTGCTCACCGTCGCCGAGGACGAGGTCTTCGAACGCGAGGGCGACGACGTGATCGTCCGGCTCGACCTGCCGTTTCCGACGCTCGTGCTCGGCGGCGAGGTGGTGGCGCCGACGCTCGAGGGCGAGGAGAAGGTCGCGATCGACGCCGGGACGGCCGTAGGCTCCGAGGTCCGCCTGCGCGGCAAGGGCGTCAGCCGCCTGAGCCGGGGCGGCCGCGGGGACCTCGTCGTCCGGGTGGGAGTCCGGATTCCGGAGAAGCCCACGAAGGCGGAGAAGGAGCTCCTGCGCCAGTACGCCGAGCTGACGGGTGCGCCGGTCGGCGGCAAGGGCGTCCTCAACAAGGCGAAGAAGATATTCTCGTAGGGGAGTTGCACCGCCCCCGCTTCAGCCGCCTCCTCGTTCCGCGCAAGTCCGGCGACGAGGCCCTGCTCGGCCTGCTTTCGCTCCACGAGCCGCTCGGCTTCGAGCACGAGGGGCGGGACCTCGTCGCGTTCTTCCGCGAGGCGGGCGCGGCCCGGAGCGCCTCCGGCCTTCTGCACGCGCGGGGCATCAAGCACGTGCTGACGACCGACATCCCGGAGGGCGACCCGCTCGAGGCCTTCCGCGCGGCCTCGCGGGCATTCACCGTCGGCCGGCGCCTGTGGATCGATCCGGGCGATCCGGGCGACGCCGAGCCGCCGGCAGGTCGAATCGCCCTGCGGCTGCCGGCCTCGCGCGCCTTCGGCACCGGCGAGCACGCGTCGACCCGGCTCGCCCTGCTCGCCCTCGAGGAGGAGCAACTCGCGGGCCGGTCGGTCCTCGACGTCGGAACCGGCTCGGCGGTGCTCGCCCTCGCGGCGGCCGCGCTCGGCGCCCGGTTCGCCGTGGGGCTCGATACCGACGCCGAGGCGGTCTTCGTCGCCCGCGAAAACGTGCGGCGCCATGCGTTCGGCGAGCGGGTCCATCTCTACGCCGGTCCGCTTTCCGCGGTGGCCGGGGCCTTCGACCTCGTCCTCGCCAACATGCTCGCCGACGAGATCCTGCCGGAGGCGGCAAGGATCCTGGCCCGCGCGGGCCGCTCCGGCCGGGTGCTGGTTTCCGGGGTGACGACGGAACGGGAGCCCGAGGTGCTTTCGAAGATGCGCGCCGGCCGATGGAAGCTCGCCGGGCGGCGGACCGAGAAGGAGTGGGCCTGCCTGTGCCTGTCGCGCGCTTCGTAGTCGACGGCCTTCCCGCCGCCGGCGAAACGTTCCGGCTCCGCGGCGCGGATGCGGCGCACGCCCGCGCCCGCCGGCTCGCACCCGGGGACGCCGTCGTGCTCGTCGACGGCAGCGGCCGGGAGGCGCGGGCGACGGTCGGGGGCGTCGGCCGCGACGGGATCGAGGTCCGCGTGACGACGGTCTCCGAGGCGGCGCCGGACCCGCTCCCGCCGATTCACCTCTTCGTCGCGGCGGTCCGCGCCGAGCGGCTGTCCTGGATCGCGGAGAAGGCGACCGAGCTCGGCGCGGCGTCGCTGACGCTGGTCGTGAGCGAGCGGACGCAGGGAGAGCGCGCCGGGGAGGCCGTCGTCGACCGCCTCGAGCGGGTGATTGTCGAGGCGGCGAAGCAGTCGGAACGCGCGCGCTGGCCGCGCATCGAGGGCCCGGAGGCGTATGCGCGAGCGGTCGCGGAGGCGCCGGCCGGGCACCGGTTCCTGCTCGACTCGCGCGGCGAGCCCTTCCCGGCGCAGATGCCTCCGCGGCCCACGTCGCTCCTCGTGGGACCCGAGGGCGGGTGGAGCGACGACGCGAGCACCAGGACGCGATCGCGGCCGGCTGGTCGACGGTCGCGCTGTCGGCCGGCAAGCTCCGCGCCGAGACGGCGGCGGTCGCGGCCCTGACGCTCGCACGGGCGGCGCTTTCGCGCGGCGCGCATTGACACCCTTCTCCGAGCGCGGAATACTCCGGGTCATCTCGCCAGAGTGGAGGTCCGCATGGCTTACGAGGACGTCAAGACTGTCTGGATGAACGGCCGGCTCGTGGACTTCGCCGACGCGAAGATCCACGCGTTCTCCCACGTCTTCCACTACGGTTCGGCGCATGTTCGAGGGGGCCCGTCTCTACAAGACGAAGCAGGGCTCGGCGGTCTTCCGCATGGACGAGCACATCAAGCGCCTCTTCGACTCCTGCAAGGTCTACCGCATGGACGTTCCGTACACGCCGGCCGAGCTGCGTGAGGCGATCTTCGAGACGATCCGGTCGAACGGATACGACGAGTGCTACATCCGTCCGGTGATCTACCGCGGCCTCGGCGCCCTCGGGGTCAATCCGCTCAACAGCGCGGTCGACGTGATGATCGCGGTGTGGCGCTGGGGCAAGTACCTCGGCGAGGAGGCCCTCGAGCAGGGCGTCGACGTCTGCGTGTCGTCCTGGAACCGCATGGCGCCGAACACGTTCCCGGCGATGGCGAAGGCCACGGGGAACTACCTCAACTCGGCGCTCATCAAGATGGAGGCCGTCACGAACGGCTTCACCGAGGGCATCGCGCTCGACAACGCGGGCCGCGTGTCCGAGGGCAGCGGCGAGAACATCTTCGTCGTCTACGGGGGGCGGATCCTGACGCCGCCGCTCGCCGGAACGATCCTGCCCGGCATCACCCGGGACTCGATCATGACGATCGCCCGCGACGCCGGCTACACGGTGGTGGAGCAGCAGATCGCCCGGGAGATGCTGTACATCGCCGACGAGGTCTTCTTCAGCGGCACCGCCGCGGAGATCACGCCGATCCGGTCGGTCGACCGCATCGTCGTCGGCGCCGGGCCGGCGCGGCCCGGTCACCGAGCGGATCCAGAAGGACTTCTTCGCTCTCATCCGCGGCGACGCGGCGGACCGGTACGGCTGGCTCACGCCCCTGCCGGTGGAGGCCGGGGTCCGGTAGCTGTCAGCTATCCGCTTTCAGCTCAACACGTTAGCCGCCGAGTCGAGGACCGAGATGATTCCGTCCGCGAGCTGACGGCTGAGAGCTGACAGCTTTCTTTCCCCTCGGAACGGGCGTAATCTAGCCTCCAACCGAGGAAAAACAAACCCATGCATATCAACGATCTGCTGAAGATTGCAGTCGAGCGGAAGGCGTCCGACCTGCACCTGAAAGTGGGCGCCTTTCCCGTCATCCGGATCGACGGAACGCTCATTCCGCTGGCGGACATGCGCCGGCTGATGCAGGAAGACACGATCGCGATGGCCTTCTCGATCATGTCGGCCCGCCAGAAAGAGAAGTTCAAGAACAACTTCGAGATCGACATCGCCTACAACGTCCCGAACCTGGGACGTTTCCGCTGCAACATCTTCCAGCAGCGCGGCACGGTCGGACTGGTGCTGCGCGTCATCCCGGCCAAGATCCTCTCGATCCGCGACCTCCTGCTGCCGCCGGTCCTCGAGAAGATCTGCCAGGAGCAGCGCGGCCTCGTGCTCTGCACCGGGACGACCGGCTCGGGCAAGTCGACGACGCTCGCCGCGATGATCGACCACATCAACACGACCCGCAACGAGCACGTGATGACCGTCGAGGACCCGATCGAGTTCCTGCACCGGGACAAGAAGTCGATCGTCAACCAGCGCGAGGTCGACGTCGACACCAAGGGGTTTTCGATCGCGCTCCGCAGCGCCCTGCGCCAGGACCCGGACGTCATCCTCGTGGGTGAAATGCGCGACTACGAGACGATCGAAACGGCCCTGACGGCCGCCGAGACGGGCCACCTCGTCTTCTCGACGCTCCACACCCTCGACGCGACCGAGACGATCAACCGCATCATCTCCGTCTTCCCGCCGCACCAGCAGAAGCAAATCCGCCTGCAGCTCGGCGCCGTCCTCAAGGCGGCCATCTCGCTGCGCCTGATGCCGCGAGCCGACGGCCTCGGCCGTGTGCCGGCGGCGGAGATCCTGATCCGGACCAACTACGTCCGCGAATGCATCGAGAACAAGGAGAAGACCAAGTTCATCAAGGACGCGATCCAGCAGGGCACGTCGCAGTACGGGATGCAGACCTTCGACCAGTCGCTCTACAGCCTGTACAAATCCGGCCTCATCACGCTCGAGGAGGCCCTGAAGCGCGCGACCAACCCGAACGAGTTCAAGCTCAAGATCCAGGGCATCCAGTCGACCTCCGACATGGCCCGCGAGGAGATGGACTCCGCCCTCGAGGCGCCCAGCGACTTCAACCCGCTCCAGGAGGAGTCGCCCTTCGACTTCTCCAACCAGGGCCCGACGGGAAGAACCTAAACGGCCGGTCGGAAGGCGCCTCCCCGGGAGCCCGCCTCCGCCGCGGCGGCGCGCGAGCGGGCGCTGCGCCTTCTGTCGATCCGGGCGCGCGGCCGGGCCGAGCTCGCGCGCGCGCTCGCGGACCGGGGGTTCGAGGCGGATGCGGTCGAGACGGCGCTCGACCGCCTGGTCGAGGAAGGTCTGCTCGACGATCTGGCGGCGGCCCGCTCGGCCGCGCGGATCCGCGGCGCCCGGCACGGACGCTCGCGGATCGTGCGCGAGCTGAAGGCGCGCGGATTCTCGAAGGAGACGATCGCCGCGGCCCTCGAGGCGGAGGGCGCCGCGGACCGGGAAGACGCGGCCCTGCGGAAGGCGTTCGAGAGGCTCTGGAGCGCCCGCGCCCGGATGGCGCCGGCCGTACGGCGGCGCCGCGTGTTCGACGCGCTGACCCGACGCGGTTTTCCGGCGGAGAGGATTTCTGAGATCATCCGGGGCTGGTATGAAATCGACTGAAGTCCGCGAGAGATTCCTCGACTACTTCGAGAGGCAGGGCCACCGCCGGGTGCCCTCGTCCTCGCTCATCCCGGCGGAGGACCCGACGCTGCTCTTCGCCAACGCCGGGATGAACCAGTTCAAGGACGTCTTCACGGGCCGCGAGAAGCGCGACTACTCCCGCGCCACGACGGCCCAGAAGTGCGTCCGCGCCGGAGGCAAGCACAACGATCTCGACAACGTCGGCTACACCGGCCGCCACCACACGTTCTTCGAGATGCTCGGCAACTTCTCCTTCGGCGACTACTTCAAGGACGACGCCATCCGGTTCGCGTGGGAGCTCGTGACGCGACCGCGAGACGGGCTACGGCCTCGACCCGGAGCGTCTCTGGGCCACCGTCTACACCGACGACGACGAGGCGGCGAAGCTCTGGACCCGCTACCTCCCCGCGTCGCGCGTCCTGCGCTTCGGCGAGAAGGAGAACTTCTGGGCGATGGGGGAGACCGGGCCCTGCGGTCCCTGCTCGGAGCTCCACTACTACCGGGGCGCGAGCCTCGCGGGCAACACGCCGGACCTCGTCAACGGCCCGGGCGACGACACGCTCGAGATCTGGAACCTCGTGTTCATGCAGTTCGAGCGGGACGCGTCCGGAAGGACGACGCCGCTGCCGCGTCCGTCGGTCGACACCGGCGCGGGTCTCGAGCGGCTGACGGCGATCCTGCAGGGCGTCAACAACAACTTCGACACGGACCTCTTCGCCCCGATCCTGCGTCGGATCGAGGCGATGTCCGGGCGCGCCTACCGCGGCGGCATGGCCGCGGAGGACGCTCCCTTCCGCGTCATCGCCGATCACGTGCGCGCGGCGACGATGCTCGTCGCCGACGGCGCGCTGCCCTCCAGCGAGGGCCGCGGTTACGTCCTGCGGAGGATCCTGAGGCGGGCGATGCGCTACGGGCGAAGGCTGGGGCTCGACCGGCCCTTCCTCCACGAGATGGTCCCGACGGTCGTCGAGGGCTTCGCCGGGGTGTACTTCGCGCCCGGCGAAGCCGCTTCGGTCTCCCGGACCGTGGCGGGCGTGCTCGCGCCGGAAGAGGAGCGCTTCGGAAAGACGCTCTCGGAAGGCGCCGACCGCGTGGGCGAGGCGATCGAGCGCCTGCGCCGGGAGGGCGCGACGGCGCTTTCCGGCGACACGGTCTTCCGCTTCTACGACACGTACGGCATTCCCCTCGAGGTCATCGAGGAGATTTCCGGCGACGAAGGCGTCGCGGTCGACCGCGCGGGCTTCGAGGAGGCGCTGGAGCGCCAGCGCGCGTCGTCCCGGGCCTCGCAGAAGTTCGATGTGGCCGACGCCTCGGTCTTCGAGCGCCTCGAGCTGCCCGATGCGCACTCGGTCTTTCGCGGCTACCCGGAGCAGGACTTCGTCCGTCTGGAAGGGGCCCGAATCGAGGCGATCGTCCGGGACGGGCGGGAGATCTCGGTCCTCGAGGCGGGGGAAACCGGCGACGTCGTCACCGACCGGACGGTCTTCTACCCCGAGGGCGGCGGCCAGGTCGCGGACACCGGCCGGTGGAGCTGGCCGACGGGGGAGGCCGACGTCTCGGACACGCAGAAGCCGGTGCCGAACCTGATCGCGCACCGGGCGACGGTCCGCCGGGGGCGCCTGGAGCTCGGGCAGGCGATCGACATGGAAGTGCCGGAGTGGACACGGCGCCGCACGCAGGCCAACCACACGGGCACCCACCTCCTTCACGCGGCCCTGCGCAAGGTGCTGGGGCCGTCGGCGCGCCAGATGGGCTCGCTCGTTGCCCCGGACCGGCTGCGGTTCGACTACGCGGCCGCCTCGCCGACCACCTCCGCCCAGATCGCGGAGATCGAGCGGCTCGTCAACGAGGAGGTTCTGCGGGACCAGCCGGTCTCGAAGGACGTCATGCCGATGGACGAGGCGCGTCGCCGCGGGGCGGACATGTTCTTCGGCGAGAAGTACGGCGAGCGGGTTCGCGTCGTGGAGGTTGCCGGGTTCTCGACGGAGCTGTGCGGCGGCTGCCACGTTCCGCGCACCGGCGAGATCGGCGCGTTCAAGATCCTCTCGGACCGCGGCATCGCCCAGGGGCAGCGGCGAATCGAGGCGGTGACATCGCTCGGCGCGGTCGACCTGCTGGCGGAGGACGAGCGGATCCTGAACGACCTGGCCGGCGCCTCGCAGGTCCCGCGCGAGGCGCTCGCGGCGAAGTGGAGCGAGCGGGAAGATCGCGTCAAGGCGCTCGAGCGCGAGGTCGCCTCGCTCAAGCTCAAGCTCGCCTCCGGCGACGGCGGCTCGGAGGGCAGCCGCGTCGACGTCGGGGGCGTGCCGGTCGTCTCCCGCGTCGTCGAGGGCCTTTCGATTCCGGAGCTGCGCAATCTTTCGGACACCCTTCGCTCCAAGCTGAAGAGCGGCGTCGTCGCCGTGGGGACGGCGGGCGACGGCAAGACCTCGGTGATCATCGCCGTCACGCCGGACCTCGTGCGGCGCCTGCCGGCCTCGCAGATCGCGTCCCGCGTGGGCAGGGCCCTGGCGGGAAGCGGCGGAGGCAAGCCGGACCTGGCGCAGGCGGGCGGGAAGAACGCGGACCTGCTGCCGGCGGGGCTGAAGGCCGCAGCCGAGGCGGTCCGCGACCTGCTCGCACAGCCCCAGCCGGTCCCGGTCGCCTGACGCGCCTCGCGGGTGATCCGGATCACCACCGGCGAGCCCCGGAAGCCGCTCCATCACAAGGGTTTGCCCGGCGGTCCCGGTCGGCTATAATTTTGATTCCCAATTCATGAAGATTCGAACGCTCCTCGGGCTGGGAGTGCTGGCCGCGATTGCGTCGGCAGCTCCGGCGGAGGTCCGCATCAAGGTCGAGGGAGGCCGGCCCGTCATCTACAACGACGGCCCGGCCAGGCTCGCGGCGAGCGAGGACTGGCTCGCGGCCCGCGTGCGCCGGGCCTCGGCGTTCGACGAGCTCATCGAGGCCTCCGCGGAGGAGAACTCGGTCGATCCCCGGCTCGTGAAGTCCGTGATGCTCGTCGAGTCGGGCTTCAATCCCGCCGCCATCTCGAAGAAGGGGGCGCGCGGCCTCATGCAGTTGATGCCCGCGACGGCCGCCGAACAGGGCGTCTCCGACGTCCACGACCCGAAGCAGAACATCGCCGCCGGCACCCGCCACCTGTCGCGCCTGCTTTCGTACTACGGCGGCGACCTCGTCAAGTCCCTCGCCGCGTACAATGCGGGGGAGGGCGCGGTCGACCGTTACAACGGCGTGCCGCCCTACGACGAAACGCAGCTCTACGTGCGCAAGACGCTGGCGGCCTACTACGGGAAGTCGACGCTCGGCGGCGGCTTCGGCAAGCCGCCCTCGGAGACCTACCGCGGCATTCCCGCCTCCGAGGGAAAGCCGGTGCGCTGGATGCGCGACGAGCGCACCAACCGCGTGATCATCACGACGGACGGCCGCAAGTCGGCCCGCCGCAGCGGCTAGCCGCGCGGCCGGATCGATCGTGGAGACCGCGGCCGGCGACCTGCCACCCGTCGATCAAGGACTGTTCCTGCTGCATCTGAATCGGGCCCGGCGCGGCGTGCGCGACGGGCCATCTCGAGGAAGCCTGGGACGAGCTCGAGCAGGCGCGGACCATGCGCCCGCGCGACGAGGACGTCCTCAACCTCCTTTCGCTTCTCGAGTTCAAGCGCGGCCACTACAACGAGGCGGCCAACGCGGCGCGGACGCTCCTCGCCGACAATCCCGAACTCCGAGGTGCTGCGGGCGAACCTGGGCCTGATCCTCTTCAAGGCCGGATTCATGGCGGAAGCCGAGCTCGAGCTGCGCAAGGCGATCGAGATGCGGCCGGGCCACCTCCGAAGCCACCTCTATCTCGGGCTCCTGTACCAGACGCGGGGCAAGCTCGGCCTCGCCCTGGAGCACCTGCGAGTCGCCGGCGCGCGCCGCCGGGTCGTCGAGATCGAGGAGGCTCTGCGCCGCAACAGCCGCGAGGCGGCCGGGCGGCCGGGTTCCTCCGACACGGCCCCCTCGGTCCAGGCCGCACGCGCCGGACTCGGTGCCGGCGACCGCATTCCGCCCGGGCGACCGTCGAAGGGCCGCTGGCCGCGGCTGCCGGAGTTCCAGCCGGCCTTTCCGGAGGTGACCGAGAAGCCCGCGCCGATCGCGATCGGCGCACCCGAGGCCCGGCCGCTCTTCAAGATCCGCACCGAGGGCGGGCTCGAGATCGCCTCGCGAGGCACGGTCTTCGTCCGCAAGGGCTGCGTGGTCTGGTACAGCGGGAAGCTGCGCTTCACGCCCCTTCCCGAGTTCCGCGGCACCTCGCTCGAGCGGATCCTGCGCGCGACCGGCGTCGGCGCGCTGCTCGTCAACGACCCGGGCCGGCGCGCGTACCGCCGAGACCTGACCGGCCAGACCCTCTTCGTCGAAGGCTCGCGGCTGCTGGCGCTCGACCACGGCCTGACCTTCCGGATCGACGCCATCCACGACTTCCGGCGCAACCGCCGCGTCGACGTGCTGCGCGTGCAGGGCCGGGGCAGCGCCATCTTCTCGGTCGGCGGGCCCGGTCCTCGCCCACGAGGTCTCGGCGGACTATCCGCTGTCGATCTCCTCGCGCGATCTCGTCGGCTGGTCCGGGCGATCTCGTCGCCTCGGTGCTCGACGACGATTTCCTCGAGGAGGTCATGCACGCCGACGTGTCGAGCCCGCCGAAGATCCGGTTCGAGGGAGAGGGCACCGTCCTGACCGAGCCGCCGCGTCCGCGCCGCCGCGCCTCCGACCAGGACCGGCCGGTCGATCAGCGGCGCAACTAGGCCCGCGACACCTTCACGAACTCGCTCCAGCCGATCCGCGGCCTCGGCCAGGATCGCCGCCATCTTCGCTCCGTCCTCGTGCTCGCAGTACAGCCGCACCATCGGCTCGGTGCCCGAGAGCCGGTGCAGGAGCCATCCGCGAGCGCCGAAGACGTACTTGACGCCGTCGCGGTCGAGGACCGCCGTGACCGCCTCGCCCGCGACGGAGGCGGGCGGCGCGGCGCGGACCTCGTTCGAGGTATCGCCGGACGAAATCGACCGGGAGCAACACGTCGCGGCGGCCGTACTCGAACCGACCGAATTCGGCGGCGAGCGCGTCGAGGGCCTCAGCGAGCGTCTGGCCGGCCAGCGCGAGGCTCTCGAGCAGCAGCAGCGCCGAGAGCACGCCGTCGCGCTCGGGCAGGTGGAATCCGAAGGCGTAGCCCCCGCTCTCTTCGCCGCCGGCCACGGCCTCGCCACGGTTCATGAGCTCGGCCACGTACTTGAAGCCGATGCCCGTCTCGATCAGGGGAACGCCGAGGCTCTTTGCGATCCGGTCGATCTGGAACGAGGTCGAGAACGTCTTGGCGATCCCGCCGGTCGCGCCGCGGCGGCGAAAGACGTGGAGCAGGAGAAGCGCCAGGACCTGGTGCGGCGACACGAAGCGCCCAGCCGCGTCCAGGACGCCGAGCCGGTCGGCGTCGCCGTCCTGGGCCACGGCGAGGTCGAGCCCCTGCTCCCGGACGACGGCGGCTGCGGCGGCGAGGTTCTCGCCGATCGGCTCGGGGTGCACGCCGCCGAAGAGCGGGTCGCGCGACGTCCGCAGCCCCACGACGCGAAGCGGCCGCCCGAACAGGAGCTCCGGCAGGAGCGTCCCGGCCGCCCCGTGCATCGCGTCGGCGGCGACCGAGAGCCGGCTCGCGCGAATCGCGCTCAGGTCGACGAGCTCGGCGAGCCGCTGCGCGTAGCCCCGGCGCAGGTCGAGCGACCTCGATGCGCCCGGGGCCGGGCGGCGCGCGTCAGCGGCCGGTCCGCCTCCGCCGCGACCGCCGCGTACGTCTCCGGAGGGGCGCTGCCGCCGAAGTGCGCCTTGATCTTGAATCCGTTGTAGTGGCCGGGATTGTGGCTCGCCGTGATCGCGACGCCGCCCTTCAGCTCGAGCCGGCGCACGTGGAAGGACACCGCGGGCGTGGGGATCGGGCGGTCCGTCAGCAGGACGTCGACGCCGGCCTCGGCGAAGACCTCCGACGCGGCGAGAGCGAACTCCGGGGAGAAGAATCTCGGGTCGTGCCCCACGACGACGCGGCTTGCGTCTCCGGGGCCGCCGCCGCCCGTGTACCAGCGCGCCGTGGCGCGGGCGATGCGGCGAATCTCGTCGAAGGTGCAGTCGTCGGCGATGACGCCGCGCCAGCCGTCGGTGCCGAAGGCGATCGTCAACGCGCGGCCGCGGGGAGAGCCGTGCGAAACGCGGCCAGGCGGGCGGCGTCGTATCCCTGGCGCTCCAGGAACTCCGAGGCGCGCGCGAAGCGGAAGCCGCGCTGCGCGAGGCCGTCGAGAAGCACGTCGATCCGGCTCGACTACCGGGTCCTCCCGGTCGCTGCCGAGATGGAGCAGCACGATGCCCCCGTTCTCGGCGTGGTGAACCAGCCGCGCGAGCAGACGCTCGGCCGGCTGATAACCCTTCGCCCGCGGATCGGTGATCCAGTCGAGTCCGTCGAGGCCCGTGCGCCCTCCGGTCCACCCGACGTGCCAGTAGCCCTGCTCGGCCGCCCAGCGGCGGATCTCGGCGTTGTGCTCGCCGAAGGGCGCCCGCCAGAGCGGCGCCATCGTCGCGGCCCGTCGCCTCGCGGTAAAGACGCGCCGTGCGCGCCAGCTCTCCCGCGAGGAAGGCGCGGTCGACGCCCGGCCGCGTGACCTGCCGCCCGTCCGCGGCGTAGGTCGTCAGGTGAGGATGCGTGTCGGTGTGGTTGCCGACCTCGTGGCCCGTCCTCGGCGACGCGGCGCACGACCGCGGGATATCGCCGGACGAACTCGCCGGTCAGGAAGATCGTCGTCCGGATCTCCCGGCGGGCGAGCGCGTCGAGGATCTCGATCGCGCCGCGATCGGAAGAACCGGCGTCGAAGGACACGACGCACCTCGCGGCGGTCGGCCGGGCCGCGCGTCAGGTCCGGAGCCGCCGGTCCGCGCGGGGCCGCGGGCGGCGCGACGGCAGCCAACGGAGCGGCCGGGGAGCGGCGGCGGCGGGAGTGGGCAACGCAAGCGCCGCTCGGGGCGCCGGGGGCGGGTCGGACGGGCGACGGGAGCGGAGTCGGCGCGGGACGCGGCCGCAGGACGCGCCACGGGCGCGGCCGTCGGAGCCCGCAGGGGCTCGGGCGCCGGCGTCGGGGCGTAGACCGCCTCGGCGGAGAGCGACATCGCGCCGACGCGGTAGGGCCCCGGCTCGCTTGACGGAGTCGAAGCGGAATCGGCCGCCCGAGGCGGGCACGCTCGCCGACGAAGCGCCCGCCGGCGAAGAGAAACACCGCGCAACCCTCCGGCGCGCTTCCCTCGAGACGGGCCCCGGACGGCGTCGCCTGGACCGATTCGAGTCTCGCCGCCGGGGCCGGCCGGCGCGGCGGCGCGATCGCGGACTGGGCGCCGAGAGCGAGTCGAGCTCCCGGACGGTCCGCAGGGCCAGGATGACCGGCGCCGAGGCCGCCAGGGCCACGAGCGCCACGGCCAGCCGGCCGGACACGGGCCGGGCGAGACGGCCCTGCAGGGCGCGCCACACGGCGTGCCGGCCGGAGTCGCGGGCGCAGCGGGTCGAGCAGTAGAGGTGCCCGCGCATCTGCACTCGCACAGCCGGCAGATCGGCTTGCGGCAGAAATGGCAGCTCTTGTGGGCCCGACGGTCGGGGTGGGTCGGGCAGGGCACGTTCACGCGTCTATTATGCGGGAACGGGCATCCCGTATATTTGCCGCGCCGTGAAGATCAACCTTCCCAACGCCCTGACGCTGACGCGCATCTTTCTGGTGCCGTTCCTGGTCGTCGTGCTCCTGACGAAGTTCGAGGGCCGGGAGACCGTCGGCCTGCTGATCTTCCTGACGGCGGTGGCGACGGACTTTCTCGACGGCTGGCTCGCGCGGCGGCGCGGAGAGATCACGACGCTCGGCACGCTGCTCGACCCCATCGCCGACAAGCTGCTCATCTCGGCGGCGTTCATCTCGCTCGTCGAGCTGGACATGGCGCCGGCGTGGATGGTCGTGGTCGTGATCGGGCGGGAGTTCGCGGTGTCGGGCCTGCGCTCGATCGGCTCGGCCCGCGGGATCGTCATCCCCGCCTCGGGCTGGGGCAAGGCCAAGATGATCACGCAGATCGCCGCCGTGTCGCTTCTGATCCTCGCCCTGCGTCACGAGCAATTCCTGGTCCGCCGGCCGGATCGCGCTCTGGCTCGTCGTGGCCGTGGCCCTGTTCTCGGGCACGGAGTACTTCCTGCGGTTCTTCCGGAGGATCGTCCTCGAGGACGGCGGAATGGTCCGCGACCTTCCGGAGCCGCTACGGCCGCGCCGCGCGGCGAACCGCCAGATCGGCCGGCCCTGCTCGAGGTACTTGAGCTCGTAGTGGGTCGGGGGCGTGGACGGCAGGCTCGCCCACGTCCACGCGCTCGAAGGCGCCGACGGTCTCGAGCAGCGGGCCCGAGCTGCGCGCCGTAGTCCGGGATGATCGGTCGCGATGCGGAGCGTGCCCTCCCGGTTCGAGCCGCGAGGCGAGGAGCTCGAGAAAGATGCCGTCGAGCAGCCGCCGCTTCTTCTGCTTCTTCTTCGGCCACGGGTCCGGAAAGTAGACGTGAAACGCCCGCACCGAGGCCGGGGCGAGCGCCGTCTCGACGAAGATCCTTCCGTCGGCGCGGAGCACGCGCGCGTTGGACAGGCTCGCGCGGTCGACGCGCTCGCGGCAGAGGCGGTAGTACGACAGCGAGCGCTCGATGCCGAGGAAGTCGTGTGCCGGGCAGGCCCGCGCCGAGGCGACGAGGAAGCGCGCCTTCCCGCTTCCGATCTCGACCTCGAGCGGCGCGCGTCGGTCGAAGACGGCGTCCGCGGGATCGAACGGCCGTCCGAACCAGAGCTCTTCGTCCGGCGCGCCCGGCCACCGTCCCGGCCGATCCGCTGTGCTACCCTGATTTCGCAGAGCCGCGATTCTCATGCCCACGATCGTCTTCGTCAACGAGGGGAAAGCGGGCACGGTCGAGGAGGGCACCACGCGTCCTCCAGGCGGCCCTGGACCTGGGCGTCAAGATCAGCCACGTGTGCGGGGGCAACGGGACCTGCTCGACCTGCCGCGTGGAGGTGGTCGTGGGCGGGGAGAACCTCTCGCCCGTCAACCCGCAGGAGCTGGCCTACGACATGGGCAACGGCCGCCGCCTCGGCTGCCAGGCGAAGGTCCGGGGCAACTGCGCGGTCCGGGCGCTGATGATTCCGAAAGTCGAGCTGTACTAGTGGGCTGTAACAGGAGTTTCGGTAGCGCCGTTTGGCTCGAGACAGCCCCTGTGGCCCTGGCACCGCTGGACTTCCAGCGCCATTCGCGCTGCGAGGTTGGTATCGAACCGGCTGTTACAGGACACTAGCCCGCCGCTCAGCCCCGGCGCGGTCGGCGACCGCCCGGGCGAACGCCTTCGTCCCCGCCGTCCCGCCGATGTCGGGCGTCTTGATCCCGGCGCGAACGTCGCCGATCAGCGCCCGTTCCGATGCGGTCCGCGAGCGCGGGCAGCTCGATGTGCCGGAGCATCAGGATCGCCGACATGAGGAGCGCCGTCGGGTTCGCCCGGTCCTGCCCGGCGATGTCGGGCGCCGTCCCGTGGACCGCCTCGAAGAGGGCCGCCTTCTCGCCGATGTTGGCCCCCGGCACGAGGCCGAGCCCGCCGACCAGTCCCGCGGCGAGGTCGGACACGATGTCCCCGTAGAGGTTGGGCATGAGGAGCACGTCGTACTTCTCGGGCCGCATCACCAGCTCCATGGACGCGGCGTCCACGATGCGGTCGTCGGAGGCGATGTCGGGGTAGTCCTCGGCGACCTTGCGGACGCAGTCGAGGAAGAGGCCGTCCGAGAGCTTCATGATGTTGGCCTTGTGCACCGCCGTGACGCGCCGCCGGCCGTGCGCCCGGGCGTACTCGAAGGCGTAGCGCGCGATCCGCGTCGACGCGACCTCGGTGATGATCTTGAGGGACTCGACGACGCCCGGCACCACCGTGTGCTCGAGGCCGCTGTAGAGGTCCTCCGTGTTCTCCCGGACGATCACGAGGTCGACCCCCGGAACCGGCTCGCGATCGACGGCACGTTCTGACCGGGCGCACGTTCGCGTAGAGCTCGAGCTCGCTGGCGCAGCCGCACGTTGACGGACTGGAAGCCCTTGCCGATCGGCGTGCCGACGGGGCCCTTGAGCGCGACGCCGGTTCGAGCGGATCGACGCGAGCGCGCCTCCGCGGGCAGCGGGTCGCCCTCGGCCGTCTCGGCGTCGCGGCCGACGAGGACCTGCTCCCACGAGAGCGGCGCGCCGACGGCGTCGAGGATCGATCACGACGGCGTCGGCGACTTCGGGCCCGATGCCGTCGCCGCGGATCAGGGTGACCGGCCGGGAGTCCTGGCTCAATGCACCTCCTTCTTCTCCGGAGCGTCGGGCAGGATCATCTTGATGCGCTTGATGGCCGTCGGCGTGGCGTCCTCGATGACGAAGTCGGCGAAGCGGCCCTTCCAGCGCTCGCCCTTGCGCGGGATCCGGCCGAAGCGCAGCATCAGATGCCCGGCGATGGTCTCGGCCTCGTCCCGGGGCAGGGTGATCCCGAACTGCTCCTCGAGATCGTCCAGGCGCAGGCCGCCCTCGAGGACGTAGGCGCGGTCGCCCGCCGGCTCGAAGCCGGGCTTCTCCTCGTCGTACTCGTCCTGGATCTGCCCGAGGAGCTCCTCGATCGCGTTCTCGATCGTGACGAGCCCGGCCGTCCCTCCGTGCTCGTCGACCACGATCGCCATGTGCGTGTGCCGTCGCCGCATCTCGCGGAACAGCTCCTCGGCCCGCTTGAACTCCGGGCACGAGAAACGGCGGATCGACGTACTTCGAGAGCTCGAAGGCGCGCTCCTCGTCGTCGGTCAGGTCGAAGAGGTCCTTGGCGTGGAGGATCCCGATCACGTTGTCGAGCGTGCCGCGGTAGACCGGCAGCCGGGAGAGCTTGTGCTCGCGCAGCAGCGTCTTCACGTCGGCGAAGCTGGCCGTTTCGGGCAGGGCGACGATCTTCGTCCGCGGCACCATGATGTCGCGCACCGTCTTGTCGCCGAACTCGATGACCTTGTGGAGCAGCTGCCGCTCGCCGCGGTGGATGACGCCCTCGTCCGCCCCGAGGTTGAAGATGCTCTTGAGCTCGTCCTCGGTCAGCCCCGGCCGGTGCTCGGCGACGCCGAAGAGGCGCAGCGTCGCGTTGGTCATCTTCACGCAGACCTCCGCGATCGGGGAGAGCAGCTTCATCATCCAGGACAGCGGGATCGGCGACCGCCCGCGAGACGGGCACGGGCGAGGCCGCGGCGATCGACTTGGGCATCATCTCCGCGAAGACGAAGAGGGTGAGCGTCGAGAAGACGACCGCGATCAGGATCCCGTAGCGCGGCCCGAACCAGGCGCTCGGACAGCGTGGTCGCCGAGGCCGTCGCGGCGCTCATGAAGAGATTCTGGGCGATCAGGATCACGGCCAGCAGCCGCGAGGTGTTGGCGCGGAGGCTGCGAATGATCGCCCCGCGGCGGTCGCCCTTCTCGCGCATGGCCTGGAGGTCGATGCGCCCGAGCGAGACGAGGGCCGTCTCCGAGCCTCCGAAGAAGGCCGACGCCAGCAACGAGAGTCCGAAGGCCAGGGCGTAGAGGAGGATCTGCGGGTCCATCGGTCGCGTCCTTTCGAATCGAGCCGCGATCTTACAGGGGAAGGCGGCCGATCCGGCCGAGCGCCCACCGCGCGGCGTCGGCGAGGCCGGCCTCCGCGACGCCGCGACGCGGCCTCGAGGGCGGCGCCGAGGACGCGGTCCGCGCACGCGCCCGCGGAGGCGGCGGCGTTGCGCTGGAGGCCCCGCCGGGCCGGGCGCGTGACCGCGGTCCGGGCGAACCGGCGCTCCCAGGCGCCCCGGCCCATCGCGAGGATCTCGGCGCGCGTCGGAGGGCGGCGCGGAAGCGGCGCGGCGAGCTCGAGCGGCGCGTTCCAGGGGCAGACCTCCTGGCAGACGTCGCAGCCGAACACGTGGTCGCCGAGTCGCGCCTTCCAGTCGTCGGGAATCGGCCCGCGGTGCTCGATCGTCCAGTAGGCGAGGCAGCGGCCCGCGTCGAGCAGGCCCGGCTCGAGGAAGGCGCCGGTGGGGCAGGCGTCCAGGCACAGCGTGCAGGACCCGCATCGCTCGGCCGCGGGCGCGTCCGGCGGGCAGGTCGAGGTCGGTCAGGATCTCGGCCAGCAGCAGGTACGAGCCGTGCTCGTCGTCGATGAGGCAGCCGTTCTTGCCGATCCAGCCGAGCCCCGCCGCGGCCGCGAAGGCGCGCTCGGCGATCGGCGTCGAGTCGACGCAGACGCGGAAGGTCCACGCGGTTCCGATCCGGGCGCGCGCCCGGTCGCACCACCGCGAGCGCCCGCTCCCGCAGCGTGTCGTGATAGTCGGCGCCGCGCGCGTACCGGGCGAAGCGCGACGCCGTCGGCCGCCACCCAGGGCGCGGCGGAATGCGGCGCCGCGAGGCACACGACCGAGCGGGCCCCCGGGAGCAGGGCCTGCGGCTCGGCGCGGATCTCGGCGGGTCTCTTCGAGATAGCGCCATCCCCGCATGCCGGCCCGGCGTCGAGCCAGGACTCGAAGCGCGCGTGGCCCGGCGGCTCTCCCGCCGGGCGATTCCGAACCGCGCGAAGCCTGCCGCCAGCGCCTCTTCGCGCAGGACGCGAGCGGCGAGGAGCCGGTCCGGAGGGGCGTCCGAGGTCACCGCTTTCGATGCTAGCATCCGACGCCGACGATGCCTTCCGACCGCTTCGCGACCAGAGTCTTCGGCCTCGCGGTCCTCGCCGCTCCTCGCGTACGCGCTCGTCCTCATCTTCCGGCCGTTCTACGGGCCGATCGTCTGGGCGCTGCTGATCGCGTTCCTGCTCTTCCCGGTGGTGCGGCGGCTGCGGGGCGCGGTCGGCGGGCGCCGGGCCCTGGCCGCGACGCCTGGCGACGATCGGGGTCATTCTCGGCCTCGTGGCTCCCCGCGTTGCTGCTGGCGGCCACCTTCGGCGGCCAGGCCGTCGAGCTCGGCCAGCGGTTGACCCGGGCTGGCGCAGCAGTACCAGATCCGCGGCGCCGAGGACCTGACGCAGATCCCCATCTTCGGAGAGGTGGTGCAGTGGGTGGACGACCGCATCCCGGTCGACGGCCGTCGGAGATCCAGGCCTGGCTGATCCGCGCTGCTCCAGTCGATCCTCCAGTTCCTGCTGTCGCACAGCGGCGACTTCGTCCTCGGGGCCTTCGGGATCTTCGGGAGCCTGTCGCTCATGCTCTTCGTCCTGTTCTTCTTCTTCCGCGACGGCGACGACATGGCCGGCCCGCGTCATCCGGCTCGTCCCGATGGACGCGAAGAAGAAGGAGCGGCTGGTCCGCCACCTCGGCGAGGTGACGCGCGCGGTGGTCTTCGGGACGCTGGTGACCGCGGTCGTGCAGGGCGTGCTCATCGGCATCGCCTTCTGGATCACGGGGCTCTCGTCGCCGATCGTCTTCGGCGGGCTCGCCTTCATCGCCTCGTTCATTCCCTTCGTCGGGACGGCGCTCGTGGTCGCGCCGGCCTGCGTCTTCCTGCTGGCGAAGGGCGTCGTCTGGAAGACGATCTTCATGCTCGTCTGGGGAGTCCTCGTCGCGGGCAGCGCCGACAACTTCCTGCGCCCGATGCTCGTTTCGGGCCGGGCCCAGATCGGCACGCTGACGGCGTTCTTCGGCGTGATCGGCGGCATCGCCGCCTTCGGGATCGTCGGACTGTTCCTCGGGCCGGTCTTCCTGGCCCTCGTGCTCGCGCTGATCGAGTTCGCCGAGGAGGACCGCGCCCTGCAGGCCGCGGCGCCCTCGGCCCCTTCCGCCTGAGACCCGGGCCGCGGCGCTACTTCCGGACCCAGTCCGCGACGAAGATGTTGGTCTCGTGCGGCTGGGAGCCGTTGCGGTTGGAGGCGAAGACGATGCGCTTGCCGTCCCGCGTCAGCATCGGGAAGCCGTCGAAGTCGGGGCTGTGGGTGACCTGCGTCAGGCCGGTCCCGTCCTCCCGGATCAGGTAGAGCTCGAACTCGCGCCCCTTCGGGTCCCCGAGGTTGGAGGAGAAGATGATCTCCCGGCCGCCGGGCAGGAAGAACGGCGCGAAATTGGCCGCGCCGTTGGACGGTCACGGCGTGGTCGTTGGATCCGTCGGCGTTCATCACCCGGATCTCGAGGCCGCGCGGGGCGTAGACGTGGCCGCGCCAGGTTCTCGCGGAAGAGCGCGAGGCCCTCCGCGGTCTTCGGGTGGTCGGCCCGGTAGACGATCTTCTTCCCGTCGTCCGAGAAGAAGGGGCCGCCGTCGTAGCCGGGCGCGTTCGTCAGCCGGCGCACGCCCGAGCCGTCGGCCTTCATGGTGTAGATCTCGAGGTCCCCGTCGCGCGAGGAGGTGAAGACGATCGTCGAGCCGTCGGGGGAGATCGTGGCCTCGGCGTCGTAGCCCGGCGACGCGAACAGGGGGCGCGCGCCGCTTCCGTCGGCGCGCGCGCCGTAGATGTCGTAGTCGTCCAGGGCCCAGACGTAGCCGCGGGAGCGGTCCGGCCGCGGCGGGCAGGCCGCCCCGGCGCGGTAGGTCGAGGCGTAGACGATGCGCTCGCCGTCGGGGAAGAAGTACGAGCAGGTCGTCTTGCCTTCGCCGTTGGAGACCCGGCGGCGCTGCGATCCGTCGGCCTGCATCGTGAAGATCTGGTCGCAGGGAAGCGTGCCCTCGTCGGACTGGAAGATGAGACGCGACCCGTCGGCCGACCAGTAGGCCTCGGCGTTCTGGCCGCCGAAGGTCACCTGCCGCAGGTTGGCGAGAAACGGCTCCTCGCCCGGCCTGAGCAGCGGCGGCCGGGCCGCCGCGGTCGGGGCGGGGCGGGCTCCTGCGCGGCGGCGGCCAGCGCGGCGAGGGCGACGAAGACGGCGACGGCGACGTATCGGTATCGCATGCGGGCGGGCATTCTAGCCGCGATTTGCCTTATCCTCGAAAGGGATTCCGCATGGATTCGCCGAAAGACCTGAAACGCGTGCTCGCGGAAGAGGTCCGCGCCGCGATCGCCGAGACCGCTCCCGCGGCCGCGTCGACCGCCTCGCGCGGGGATGCGGCGAGCCGAGAGCGCCCGGGCGGCGCTCGCGCCGCGCCGAGGAGGTCCTGACTCCGGCGGTGCCGGAGGATGCGCCCCTGGCGGGGTTGAAGCGGCTGGCGATCCGGGCCCTGCGCTTCCTGTGGCGCAATCAGTCGTCGTTCAACTCCCTGTCGCTCGCCGCCTGCGTCCGGCCTCGCCGACGGCCTCGACCGGCTCCGCGCCGAGTCCACGCGGGGGATCGACGAGCTCGCGCGGCGGGCCGGGGTCCAGGAGTCGCGCCTGACGCTCGCCGAGTCGACCGGCCGCGCGCGCGGGCCCCGCGCGTCCGGCGGCGGTGCCGGCCGCGTCCGGCGGATTCCGGCCGGGCGTGTACGCGCTCTTCGAGGAGCGCTTTCGCGGTAGCCCGGACGAGATCGCGCGGGGCCAGCGCTTCTACCTCGACTTCCTGAAGGGACCTGCCGGGCCCCGTGCTCGACGTGGGGTGCGGGCGCGGCGAGTTCCTCGGCCTCCTCCGGCCGCCGGGCATCCGCGGGCAGCGGCCTCGAGTCGAACCCGGTCTCGGTCGAGGCCTGCCGCCGGGCGGGGCTCGAGGTCGAGTCGGGCGACGCCCTCGAGCTGCTCGGCCGGCGGCCCGCCGGGAAGCTCGGCGCCGTCGTGGCGTTCCAGGTCGTCGAGCACTGGACGCCCGAGGCGATCTTCCGCTTCCTGCAGGAGGCGCGGCGCGCGCTCGCGCCGGGGGGCGTGCTGATCGCGGAGACGATCAACGCGGACTCGCTCTCGGCGCTGCGCGCGTTCTACCTCGATCCCGACCCACGTGCGCCCGGTGCCCGCGCAGGCGCTCCGGTTCCTCGCGGAGGCGGCCGGATTCGCGGACCTGCGCATCGAGTACCGGTCGCCCCTGCCGGCCGCGGAGCGGCTCGAGGAGACGCTCGTCGAACGACCGGCGCCTGAACGCGCTGCTCTTCGGTCCCCAGGACTACGCGCTGATCGGCCGCGTGCCGATCCCCGCGTGAAATCGCGCCGCGTCCTCGTCCTCGCCGTGCAGACGCCCTTCGCGCGGGGCGGGGCCGAGCGGCACGTCGAGCGGCTGACGGAGGAGCTCGTCGAGGCGGGGCGTCGAGGCCGACCTCGTCACGCTGCCGCTGGTGGAGCGCGAGCGCTTCGACCTCGTCCGCAGCGCCGCCGCCTGGCGCAGCCTCGACCTGGCCGAAGCGGGCGGGCGCCCGGTCGACGCGGTGATCGCGACGCGCTTTCCGAGCTACGCCGTTCGCCATCCGAACAAGGTCGTCTGGCTGATCCACCAGTACCGGCAGGCCTACGACCAGTTCGGCACGCCGTTTTCCGACCTGACGTCTTCGCCCGGAGGACCGCCGGACGCGCGAGGTGATCGCCGAGATCGACCGGGTCGGCCTGTCCGAGGCGCGAAAGGTCTTCGCCAACTCGCAGACGGTGGCCGCGCGGCTGCTGCGCTTCAACGGCATCCGATCCGAGCCCCTGTACCATCCGCCGCCGCTGGCGGGGCGCTACCGGAGCGGGCCCTTCGGGGACACGGTCCTGTGGATCGGCCGGCTCGACGCCTGGAAGCGGCCCGGGCTGCTGCTCGAGGCGCTGCCGCATGCGCCCGAGGCCCGCGCCGTGTTTCTCGGGCCGCGGCCCCGAGGAGGAGCGGCTGCGGCGGCGCGCCGCCGAGCTCGGCGTCGAGTCGCGGGTCCGGTTTCTCGCCGCGGTCGACGACGAGACGCTCCTGGGTCTCTATGCCGAGGCGCGGATCGTCGCGGTGACCGCCTCCGGGGAGGACCTCGGCTACGTGCCGCTCGAGGCGTACCTTTCCGGCAAGCCCGTGCTGACGACCGAGGACGCGGGCGGCCCGCTCGAGTTCGTCCGGGACGGCGAGACCGGGCTCGTGGTCGCGCCGCGGCCCGAAGCCCTCGGCGTGGCGCTGCGGCTGGCCTGGTCGCGGCTCGGACGCCCTGGCGGCGATGGGGGAGGCCGGGAGGCGCCGGGCGGCCCGCCTGACCTGGGACGAGCCCGTGGAGAAGCTCCTCGCCGCGGCGGGGCTCGCGTGAGCGGCGGGCCCGATCCGCTTCGGCGGCTCGCCCAGGAGCGCGGCCGCATCCTCGGCGAGCTCGGCGTGCGCCCCGACGACGCGCGATGGGCGCGGGTCGGAGGCCGACGCGCTCGCGAGCCTGCTGACGCCGTCGCTGCGGCCTGCGCCTTCCGGGCGCCGCTCGGAAGGCTGGTGCGCCGCCTCGCCCGGTTCCTGCGTTAGCGCCGCGCGGCGGCGCGGCTGCGGCCGGAGTAGAGCCGCGCGCGATTGCGCCCGGTGTCCTTGGCGTAGTAGAGCGCCTTGTCGGCGCGCACGAGCAGCTCGTGCCGGTCGTCGCCCGCGAGGTCCTGCGTGTCGGCCACGCCGGCGGAGACCGTGACGAGAAGGACGGCCGGTCGCGGCGAAGGGCTCGCGCTCGACGGTGCGCCGGACGCGGTCGGCGACCGCGAGCGCCGAGCGGGCGGCGGTCTCCGGGAAGAGGACCGCGAACTCCTCGCCCCCGTACCGGCAGGCGAGGTCGGTCGAGCGGACGGCCGCGCGCAGGATCTCGCCGAAGCGCCGGATCGCCATGTCGCCCGCTCCGTGGCCGAGCGTGTCGTTGAGCTTCTTGAAGTGGTCGAGGTCGAAGAGCGCGACCGAAAGCGGCGCGCCGTAGCGCCGGTGCCGTGCCCACTCGTCGGCGAAGCGCGTCTCGAAGTAGCGGCGCGAGAAGAGCCCGGAGAGCTCGTCGGTCACGGCGATCTCCCAGTTGCGCGAGGCGTGGAGCGACGCCGTCAGCGGCGCGAGGAGGGCGCGGATCTCGGCCTTGCGGGCCTCGTCGATCGGCCGGGGCGAGGCGAGGATGAGGTAAGCGACGAGCGCGTCGCCCGAGTAGAGCGGGAGATGGAGGACCTGGGTGGGCTCCGCGCCGGGCAGCAGCTCGCTCGGCGCGAACGACCGGTCGGTCTCGGTGGCGGCGAACTGGAGCTCGACGGCGCGGGAATCGACGCGCTGGCCGAGTCTGCGCGTGCCCGTTGTCGCGCTCCGGGCGCCGCTCGACGCCCTCCTGCGCGGGCGGCAGGGTCCAGACCTCGGTGATGCGCTGGGTCGAGTCGACGCGATACAGGTCGAACCGGATCAGCGGGAGGATCTCGGCGGCGGCGCGAAAGGCGTGCCGGAGGATCAGCCGCGGGTCCGGCGACTCGCCCAGGAAGTGGGATTCGCGCTCGCGCGCCTGGAGGCGCGCCTCGAGCCGACCGACGCGCCGGTGCAGCCGCCACGCGCGCCCGGCCGCGTAGATCGACGGCCGCGAGCAGAACGGCCTCCGCCCAGACGGGAAACACCGAAGCGAGTTTAGCCTGCCGCGCAACCGGCCCGAAAAGCGAGAGGCCCCCTCTCGGGGGCCTCGATTCGAACTGGCGGAACGAAGCTTACTGCGCGGCGGGCGTGGTCGTCGCGGGCGCCGTCTCGGTCGACGTGGTCGTGGTCGTGGTCTCGGTCGAGGTCGTAGCCGCAGTGCCGGTCTCCTCGACGACCGCCGGGGCTTCCGCTGCCGGCGCGGTCTCGGGGGCGGCCGCCTCTTTCTTCTGGCAGCCGGTAGTGAGCGCCATCGCCGCCACGGCCGCAAAACCCAGGGTCAGAACCTTCTTCATATCCCTCTTCTCCTTCTGTTAGCGGAACACGCTCCTTCGGAGCGCAAACAAATCCCCAACGAAAATCGACGCGGAATCATACCGGAACGGTGGCCTCTGTCAACCCGAAAAGCGGCTTCGACTCGGCGCGGGGCGGCAGTCGGCTATTCTCGTGGAGCGCGGCTCCCGCGCGGGGCCGCGGCGAGACGGTCGAACGGAGGTTACAGGGTGTTCGAGGGCCTGTCCGAGCGGATGCAGGGCGTTTTCAAGGAGCTCCGGGGAGAGGGGCACCTGACCGAGTACCACCTCGAGCAGGCGCTTCGGCAGATCCGGCTGTCGCTGCTCGAGGCCGACGTCGCCCTCCCGGTCGTCAAGCAATTCACCGAAAAGGTCAAGGAGCGGGCCGTCGGCGCGAAGGTCACCCAGCAGCTTTCGCCGGCGCAAGAGGTCACGCGGATCGTCCGGGACGAGCTCATGGCGCTGCTCGGCGGGGAGGCCGCCGACGTCCTGCTGACCGGAAAACCGGCGGTCATCGCGCTCGTCGGGCTGCAGGGGTCGGGCAAGACCACCTCGGCGGCGAAGCTCGCGCGGCACCTGAAGACGCGGGGACGATACCCGCTCATCGTCGCGGCCGACCTGGCGCGCCCGGCGGCGGTCGCCCAGCTCGTCACGCTCGGCCGCCAGATCGGCGTCCCCGTCTTCGAGCCGGGCGGCCGGACGGATCCGGTCGAGGTCGCGCGCGAAGGCGTGCGCGAGGCGCGCCAGACCGGGCGCGACACGGTCATCGTGGACACGGCCGGACGCCTGCACGTCGACGACGAGTTGATGCTCCAGATCCAGGCGGTGGCGGCCGCGGTCGAGCCACAGGAGATTCTCTTCGTCGCCGACGCGATGACGGGCCAGGACGCCGTGCGCTCGGCCGCCGGCTTCGCGGAGGCGCTGCCGCTGACGGGAATCATCCTGACCAAGACCGACGGCGACGCGCGCGGCGGCGCGGCCCTGACGGTCGTGACGACGACCGGCAAGCCCATCAAGTTCGTCGGCGTCGGCGAGAAGCCCGAGGACTTCGAGCCTTTCCACCCCGACCGCATGGCGTCGCGGATCCTCGGCCTCGGCGACGTGCTGACGCTGATCGAGAAGGTCGAGGCCTCGGTCGATGCGGACGCGGCCCAGAAGCTGGCCGCGAAGATCGGCGACGGGGGAGTTCACGCTCGAGGATCTTCGCGACCAGCTCGCGTCGATGAAGAAGATGGGCCCGCTCGAGGGCCTGCTCGACCTCCTGCCGAAGGCGGGCGCGTTCAAGGCCCTGCGGCAGCCCGAGAGCGTCGACGAGAAGGCCCTCGTCCGGGTGACCGCGATGATCGACTCGATGACCGTCGAGGAGCGCCGTTATCCCCAGGTCCTGAACGGGAGCCGCAAGAAGCGGATCGCCGGCGGCTCGGGCACGTCGGTGGCCGAGATCAACCGGCTGCTCAAGCAGTACCAGCAGATGCGCCGGATGATGCGGACGGCCCGAAAGGGCGTCCGGGGGCTGGATTTGTCGAAGCTGGCGCTGCCGAGGGGTCAGTAGGCGGTAAGCAGTAAGCCGTGACCGTGCTGTTCCGCCGCGCGGCGCTTGTCGACCGCTTACCGCTCTGCTTACTGGTGTAGAATGCCCCGCTTTTGAATAGGCCGAGAGGGAACTGAAAATGCTCAAGATCCGCCTGCGCCGCATGGGCGCCCGCAACCGTCCGTACTACCGCATCGTCGTCTCCGACTCGCGCCGCACCGCGCGCGCCGAGGTCCTCGAGGAGCTCGGCTCGTACGACCCGGTCGTCAATCCCGCCCGCCCTCTCGTTCGACCGCGAGCGCGCGCGCGTCTGGATCGGGAAGGGCGCGAGCCTCTCGCCGACCGTCCAGTCGCTCCTCGAACGGCCCGAGCCCGCGCCGCGCGCCGGCGGTCTGAGCGCATGAAGCGCCTGGTCGAAACCGTCGTCCGCCGCCTCTCCGATCGCCCGGACGAGACGCGCGTGATCGAGACCTTCGAGGGCCAGACCTCCGTGTACGACATCGACGTGCCGGAAGCGGACCGCGGCCGCCTGATCGGCCGCGAGGGCCGCACGATCCGCGCTCTGCGCGGCTTCGTGTCGGCCGCCGCCACGGCGCGCGGCAAGAAGGTCCTGATCCGCGTCCGCGACTAGTGTTCTGTCACCGGAGTCCTGATACGGCGATCGCGGCGATTGACAGATGACCGGGACCCTGGCTCCAGCCGCGTTTGAGTCACTCTCCGAGCGGCTCGCTGAGTATCGGAACTGCCGGGACAGGACACTAGCTCGCGCGGCGCGCCCCGGGCGCGATGCCGGACCCTCCCGAGATCCTCCTCGTCGGCCGCGTCGAGCGGCCGCACGGCCTGACGGGGAAGTCTCGGCTTCGGTGCTGACGGACTTTCCGGAGCGGTTCGCGCCGGGCGAAGTCTTCCTCTGGAGGCGGGGCGGCGAGGAGCGCTCGCTCACGCTTTCGGCCGTGCGGCCCCACGGAAAGCGCCTGCTCCTCGCGCTTCGAGGGCGTCGGCAGCGTGGAGGAGGCGCGCGCGCATCTCCGGCGGCGACCTCTGCGTCGGCGGCGGGGAAGGCCTTCCCGGCGCCGGAGGGGTTCTTCTACGAGCACGAGATCCTCGGCTGGACCTGCGAGGACGCGCGCGGCCGCTGGCTCGGCGTGGCCGCCGGGCTCGAAGCGACGCCGGCCGGCCCGCTGCTCTCGGTCGAGACGCGCCCGGGCAAGGTCGCCCTGGTTCCGTTCGTCGACGGGATCGTGGTCGAGGTCGACCGGCCGGAAGCGCCGGATCGTGCTCGACCCGCCCGAAGGCCTGATGGAGCTCGCCGAGAGCTGACCCGAAACCGGCGGATGTCGAAGCCGCGTCCACCCTCGGCCGGGACTTCGACCTTCAACCGCGTGAGACATATCGCAGCGTTCGCGCCCGCCATGCAGATCGAGATCCTGACCATCTTCCCGGGCTACTTCGCCTCGCCCCTCCGGGAGAGTCTGCTCGGAAAGGCGATCGCGGGGGGCCTTCGTGGAGGTGCTGCGCCACCGACCTGCGGGCCTTCGCCCTGGACCGTCACCGCAAGGTCGACGACGAGCCCTACGGCGGGGGGGCGGGAATGGTCATGATGGCGCCGGTCGTCGCGGCCGCGATCGAGGCCCGGCGGGAGCCGCCCGGGCTGCCCCGGGCCTGGACGCGTCCTGCTGGCGCCGGAGGGCGCGCGGCTCGACCACGACGCGGGCCGCCGCCCTCGCCCGCGCGAGCGGCTGCTCCTCGTCTGCGGGCGGTACGAGGGCATCGACGAGCGGGTGCGCGATCTGGGCCTCTACGACGAGGAGATCTCGCTCGGGGACTTCGTCCTGCCGGGCGGCGAGGTGGCGGCCCTGGCGCTGACGGAGGCGGTCTCGCGCCTGCTTCCGGGCGTCGTCGGGGCCGTCCGAGTCCCTCGAGAACGAGTCCTTCCTGCGCGAGCGGCTGGACTATCCCCACTACACGCGGCCCCGCGAGTTCCGGGGCCTCGAGGTGCCGGAGGTCCTGCTGTCGGGCGACCACAAGCGGATCGCGGCCTTTCGGCGGGCGCGGGCCCTCGAACGGACGCGCCGGCGCCGGCCCGACCTGCTCGCCCGGGCCCGAAGAGCCCGGCGAACGGGGGGACTGAGGCCGGGTTGCCCGGAGGGGCCTCCTTCGTTTAGAATTCGCCGTTTCCGTACGCTTTCGCGATTGTTTTGGGAGAGCCTTGCCATGACCGACCTTCTGCTCGATATCGAAAAGCCGTCGCTCAAGAGCGGCGTACCCGCCTTTTCCCCCGGCGACAGCGTCCGCGTGCACGTCAAGGTGCGCGAGGGTGAGAAGGAGCGCATCCAGCTCTTCGCCGGCGTCGTGATCGCCCGCCGCGGCGGCGGGGTCCGCGAGACGTTCACCGTGCGCAAGATCTCGGGCGGAATCGGCGTGGAGCGCATCTTCCCGCTGCACTCGCCGATCATCGACAAGATCGACGTCGAGCGTCAGGGCGCCGTCCGGCGCGCCAAGCTCTACTACCTCCGCGAGCGCAAGGGCAAGGCCGCGCGCATCGACGAAAAGCAGACCGAGCAGTCCTAGGCGCTTCCGCAGGACGTGATCCCCGACCCGCTCGCCGCTCTCTTCGCGGAGCTGGGTCGCCTGCGCGATCTCACGCGGGTCGAATCCGAGCTCGCCCGCCGCGGGTACTCGCGCATCGCCGGCGTGGACGAGGCCGGACGCGGATCGCTCGCCGGTCCGGTCGTCGCGGCCGCGGTCGTGCTGCCTCCGGGATTGCGTGCTGCCGGGCATCGACGACTCCAAGAAGCTCGACGCGCAGGAGCGGGAGCGGCTGGCTCCCGAGATCCGGCGCCGGGCCCTCGCGTTCGGGGTCGGCGTCGTGTCGGCGCGGGACATCGACGCCGGCGACATCCTGCGGGCGAGCCTGCAGGCGATGCGCCTGGCCGTCGAGGCCCTGGCTCCCGCGCCCGAGATCCTGCTCGTCGACGCCGTGACCGTTCCGGGCGTTCGCATCCCCCAGATCCCCATCGTCCACGGCGATGCGCTGTCGGCCTCGATCGCCGCGGCCTCGATCCTCGCCAAGGTGCACCGCGACGGGCTGCTCGACGGGCTCTCGCGCCTCCACCCGGCCTACGGCTTCGAGCAGCACAAGGGCTACGGGACGCCCGAGCACTGGGAGGCCCTGCGGCGCTGCGGGCCGTGCGTCGAGCACCGCCTCACCTACCGCGGCGTCGTTCCGGAGCCGCCCGAGGCCGCGATCGGCGGGCGGGCGGCGCGCCGTCGCGGTTAGAATCAACCTCGAACAATGGCGGTCAACCGCGAACAGGTCCTCCAGTCCGCCGAGAAGCTCCTCGCCCGAGGCAAGCTCGACCAGGCGCTCAAGGAGTACCTGCGCGTCCTCGAGGAGACACCCGAAGGACATCTCGACGCTCAACAAGGTCGGGGACCTGTACGTCCGGATGAACCGCCCGGGCGATTCGATCCCGTACTTCACCCGGATCGCCGACTTCTACTCGAAGGACGGGTTCTTCCTGAAGGCGATCGCGATCTTCAAGAAGATCAACAAGATCGACCCGGCGCAGCTCGAGGTCTACGACAAGCTCGCGGACCTGTACCACAAGCAGGGCCTCGTTCAGGACGCCCGCAGCCAGTACCAGGTCCTCGCCGACCACTACCAGAAGAACAACCGGGTCGCCGACGCGATCGCCGTCTACAAGAAGATGGCCGCGATCGATCCCGCCGACATGCGCATCCAGGTCCGCCTCGCCGACCTGTATCGCGCCGCCAACCAGAAGGACCAGGCCGTCATGCAGTACGGCCTGATCGGATCGATGCTGCTCGAAGCGCGGCGCGCACGACGAGGCCGCACAGGTCTTTCAGAAGGCGCTCGAGCTCTCGCCCGACGACGTGGAGTCGCAGAAGAACCTGGTCCGGTCGCTGCTCGCGCAGAACAACACGGATGCCGCGATGGCGGTCCTGAAGGCCGCGCCCCGCACGGCCGAGAGCCTCGCTCTCTTCGCCGAGGCCCAGCTCGAGATGGGGCAGCGCGCCGAGGCGGTGCGGACGGCCGAGCAGGCCCTCCAGCTCGACGCCGACGCCGAGGCGCCGCGCGTCTTTCTCTGCAAGCTGCGCGTGCAGGAGCAGGCGCTCGACCGCGCGGCGTCGGTGATCGGGCCGGCCGTCGACGCGGCCGTGGGCCGTCGCGAGTTCGCGCGCGCGGCGGACCTGCTCGAGCCGATCCTCTCGGCCGATCCCGGCCAGACCGCGGCCCTCGAAAAGCTCGCACGCGTCCACGAGGCCGAGGGCAACCGGCCGGCCCTGGCGAGGGTGCACGTCGCGCTCGGCGAAGCGGCCGAGAAACGCCAGGACCCGGCGACCGCCCTCGAGCACTACCGCCGCGCGCAGGAAGCCATCCCGCCAACGTCCGAGGCGGCCGCGAAGCTCAAAGACATCGGGTCCGCGCCGGAGGTCCCCCGCGCCGCCGGCCGCACCGGCGAGCCCGCCGCGCCACAAACGGAGGCGCCGACCGAGTACCAGGAGCTCGTCATCGACCTCGAGGACTCCGGCTCGATCCACGCGCCGCAGCCGAAGGTGCCCTCGATCGAGTTCGAGCGCCGGTGGACGAGGAGCCCGAGCCGGCGCCGGCTCCCGCCCCGAGCGCCGCCCCCGCCGGCCGCGCCCGAGGCCGCGCCGGTCGACGAACAGCAGATCGAGACGCTCATCGTCGAGGCCGAGGTCTTCGCCAAGTACGGGCTCGTCGACAAGGCGATCGAGCGGCTCTTCTCGCTCGTCCGCCGGCGGCCCGACCTGTTCAAGGCGCGGGAGCGGCTGGTCGAGCTGCTGGCCGAGTCGAAGAACCCGGCCCTCGCGCGCGAGGCGGATGCGCTGGCGACGGCCTACCGCGAGGCCGGCAGCCCGGCCTCGCGGATCGGGTCCTCGCCCTCGCGGGACTGACGGCCGCCACCGAGGCGGAGGCGTCGATCGCCCCCGCGCCGCCGCCGGGCCGCTCCGGCCGCCGAAGTCGAGTTCGACGAGTTCGACATCGGGCAGCCGGTGTCGCCGCCGGCGGGCGCCGCTGCCGGCGCGCGTTCCCGACGACGCGATCGAGTTCGGCGACGAGCGAAGCGGCCAGCCCGCCGCCCGTATTCGAACGGCTGACCACGCCGGAGCCCGAGGCGTCCGCGGACTCCGAGTTCGTCTCGTACGAGCAGCTCGGGAACCTCCTCGAGGACGAGATGCAGCGCGCGGGCGAGAGCCCGGCGGCCGAGTCCGCCGAGATGCCCGTGGTCGACGAGGCGAATCTCTTCGCCGACGAGCAGAAGTTTTTCAACCTCGCCGAGGAGCTCGAGAAGGAGCTCGGCGACGAGGCCGTGCCCGAGGAGCCCGGCGAGATCTCGACGCCGCAGGGCGAGGTCTCGCTCGAGGAGATCTTCCGCGAGTTCAAGAAGGGCGTGGAGCAGCAGCTCTCGGCCGAGGACTACGAGACGCACTACAACCTCGGGCATCGCCTACAAGGAGATGGGCCTCGTCGACGAGGCCATCGGCGAGTTCCAGCTCGCGAGCAAGGACCCCGGCCGGACCATCGAGTGCTGCAGCATGCTCGGGCACTGCTTCCTCGAGAAGGGGATGCCGCAGCTGGCGATCAAGTGGTTCCGCAAGGGGCTCGAGACCCCGGCGATCCAGGAGGCCGAGACGGCCGGCATGCTCTACGACCTCGCGACCGTCTACCAGGACACGGGCGAGACGGACATGGCCTACAAGACGTTCCAGGAGGTCTACGGCCTGAACGCGAACTACCGCGACGTCGTCCAGCGCGTCCGCGACCTCGAGGCCGTCCGGAAGAACGACTAGCGTGCCGCCGAGGCCCGTGTCGGGTGACCCCCTGAGCGTCGCGGGCCGTGGAGACCCTCCTTCGCGTCGAGAACCTGCGCGTCGAGCTTCCCGTCGGCGGCCGGATGCTCCCCGCCGTCGACGGCGTGAGCTTCGAGCTCTCCGAGGGCGAGTCCGTCGCGGTCGTGGGCGAGAGCGGCAGCGGCAAGACGCAGCTGGCGCGCGCCATCCTGGGCCTCTCGCCGCCGGGCGCGCGCGTCGCGGGCCGCATGGCTCTACCGCGGGCGGCGAGCTCGTCGGGCTCTCCGAGACGCGAGTGGCAGGCGCTGCGCGGCGCCGAGATCGGCCTGGTGTTCCAGGAGCCGGCGGCGGCGCTCGACCCCGTGCGAACCGTCGGCGCCGAGATCGAGGAGTCGATCCGCCTCCACTCGCGAGGTGTCGCGTTCCGCGCGCGCGGGAGCTGGCGCGCGCGGCCCTCGCCGAGGTGGCGTTTCCCGATCCCGACGGGCGGCCTCGACGAGTACCCGCACCGGCTCTCGGGCGGCCTGCGCCAGCGCGCGCACCTGGCATCCGTGCTCGCCGCCGGGCCGAAGCTCCTGCTCGCCGACGAGCCGACGGCGTCGCTCGACGCCACGGTCGCCCGCGAGATCCTCGACCTGCTCGACCGGCTGCGGCGAGAGCGCGGGCTGACCGTGCTGATCATCACGCACGACCTCGGCGTGGTCGCGCGGCACTGCGACCGGCTGCTCGTCGTGTACGCCGGGCGCATCGTCGAGGAGGCGCCGACGCGGGCGCTGTTCGCGGCGCCCGCAGCACCCCTACACGCGCGGGCCTGCTGCGGTCGGTGCCGCACCTGCGCGGCGGCGGCCCGGCTCGTGGGCGAGCGCTACGACGCGATTCCGGGCGCCCTGCCGGACCTGGCGGAGCGCGGGACGTCGGGCTGCGCCTTCGCGCCGCGCTGCGCCGAGCGCTTCGAGCCGTGCGAGGCCCGCGAACCGGAGCTCTACGCGACGCCGACCGGGCGAGGCGCGCTGCTTCCTCCACGAGACCGGCCCCCGGGGCGCGGCGGGCCCGTGAGCGAGCCGCTGCTCCTGGCCGAGGGGCTCGAGAAGCGGTTCACGATTCGCCGCGGCCTCTTCGGCAGCGACCGCGGGTCTCTTCCGGCGCTTCGCGGCGTGAGCTTCCGGATCGACCCCGGCCGGACGCTCGGCCTCGTCGGCGAGTCGGGCAGCGGCAAGACCACCGCGGGGCGGATCGTGGCGCGGCTGCTCGAGCCCGACGCCGGCCGGATCCTCTTCGGCGGCACCGACTGGCTGGCGCTGCGAGGGCCGGGAGCTGCGCCGCCGCCGCCGCGAGCTGCAGGTCGTCTTCCAGGACCCGCAGTCGTCGCTGAACCCGCGCATGCGCGCCGGCGACCAGGTCGCCGAGCCCCTGCGGATCCAGAGGCTCGCGCGCGGGCGGGCGCTCGCCGAGCGCGTGGACGCGCTGCTCGCCGGCGTCGGGCTCTCGCCGACCGGTCGGCTCGCGCTTCCCCTCGGAGCTCTCGGGCGGCCAGCGCCAGCGCGTCGCGATCGCGCGCGCGCTCGCGACGGAGTCCGCGCCTGATCGTCTGCGACGAGCCGGTCTCGGCCCTCGACGTTTCCGTCGCCGCGCAGATCGTCAACCTGCTGATCGACCTGCGCGAGCGCTCGGGCCTCGTCCTACCTCTTCATCTCGCACGACCTCGCCGTCGTCGCGCGCCTGGCGGACCGGATCTGCGTCTTCTACCTCGGCCGCGTCGTCGAGGAGGGCCCGACCGCCGAGCTGACGGCGCGGCCGCTTCATCCCTACACGGCGGCGCTCGTCGCGGCGGCGCCCGACCCGGACCCCGCGGCGCTGCGGCCGCGCGTCGTGCCTTGCCGGGGAGCCGCCGTCGGCCGAACAGCCGCCGGCCGGCTGCCCCTTTCATCCCCGCTGCCCGATCGCGCGGGACCGTTGCCGGGAGGAGCGTCCGCCCCTGGCGCAAGTCGCTCCGGGGCGCCACGTTGCATGCTTTTTTCCGGGCGAAATGCCGTGATATGAGGACTTACCGAAACATTCGCCGGCCCGCTGCGTAATTTGGGGTGACATAAGGAGTCATGGCATGAAGAGCTCGTTGAGGTTCCGGGGAGCGGGTGCGGCCGCGGCCGCCGGTCTCCTCATCGCGACGACCGGAGCGCTGCCGGCGCAGACGGCCGGCGCCGTCGTCAGCGCCGAGCCCGGCCAGCGCAGGCGCCGCTGGCGCGTGCCCGGCGCCCGGGGCGGACGGCCTGCCGCCTGTCGCTCGACCAGGCGATCCGTCTCGCGCTGGCGAACAACCAGGACCTGAACGTCTCGGTCAACGCGGCCGAGGCGACGCAGTTCTTCCTCTTCCAGAACACGGGCATCTACGACCCGCTCGCTGACGCACGAACGTCCCGCGTCGCACACCGACACGCCGACCTCCTCGCAGCTCGCGGGCGCCGACGTCCTGAAGAACGACTCCTGGGACGGCGGCATCGGCCTCTCGCAGCTGACGCCGTGGGGCGGGACCGTGGACTTCGGGCTGGTCGGAGTCCGTACAACCTGACGAACTCGACCTTCACCGACGTCAACCCGGCGATCACGTCCGGTCTGTCGCTCGGCGTCTCCCAGCCGCTGCTGCGCAACTTCGGCAGGCTCCCGACGGAGATCGGCATCGAGACCTCGCGCAACACGCGGGACGCGTCGTACCAGACGTTCATCCGCAGCGTGCAGGCCGTCATCAACTCGGTCGAGCAGTCGTACTGGGACCTCGTCTACGCGCGGGCGAACCTGAAGGTGAAGCTCGAGGCGCGCGACATCGCGAAGGAGCTCAACCGCATCACGAAGATCAAGATCGACGTCGGATCGCTCGCGCCGATCGACATCGTGCAGACCGAGGTCGGCATCGCCACCGCCGAACAGGACATCATCAACGCCGACGCCGTCGTCGGCCTGGCCGAGGACCAGCTTCGGCGGGACCTGAACTACGAGGCCGAGACCCCCACGACCACCCGGATCGTCCCGACGGACGAGCTGAGCGTCGAGCGGCAGCCCTTCGACCTCGGGGAGGGCGTGCGGACCGCCCTCGCGCGCCGGCCCGAGATCGTCGCCCAGAACTACGCCGTGGCCTCGAACGTCGCTGCGCTACGAGTACTGGAAGAACCAGACGATGCCGCAGCTCGACCTCGTCGCGGGCTACGGCAAGAACGGCCTCGGCGGCACCTTCTACGACCCGCAGAACGGCCAGGTCATCGCCCGCAGCAACTGGTGGGACGCGGCCGACCAGATGTTCACCGAGAACTTCAAGGACTGGAGGGTCGGTCTCGTGTTCTCGTATCCGATCCTCAATCGCACGCGCCAGGGGCGCGCGGGGCGTCGCTCAGTACAACCTCGAGACGTCGCGGGCCAACCTCACGGTGCTCGAGCAGGACGTCGTCCTCAACGTGCGCAACGCGCACCGCGCGATCGAGACCGGCGAGCCGGCAGATCGACGCCGCCGCCAAGGGGCAGGAGCTCGCCGAGCGCAACCTCGACGCCGCGCGCAAGAAGTACGACAACGGCATGACGACCTCCTTCGAGGTCTCGCAGATCCAGAACCAGCTCTCCGACGCCGCAGTCGAAGTACCTGAACGCGCTCGCGCTCTACCGCAAGGCCGTTGCGGCGTACCACAACGCGATCGCGGACATCCTCGACTGGAAGAACGTCAAGATCGACGGGCATGTCCGCGACATGGTCCCGCCCGCGACGGTCGAGGCGCGCGCCGCGTTCGTCGAGAGGGCGCTCGGCTTCGGAGTCGCCGGCGGGCGCGCCGTAGCCGGATGACCGACGCCGCCGCGGCGGCTCCGACGGGGAGCGACGGCCCCGACTCCGCCCTCGGGCGGCTCGTCGGAGTCTTCGTGTCTCCGGTCCGCACGTTCGCCGCGATCGCGGCGAGGCCGACGTGGATCCTGCCGGTCGCCATCTCGGCGGGGCTCTCGCTTCCCGTCTCGGAGCTGATCCTGTCGAAGACCGACTGGCGGGCCGTCGTCTCGGCCCAGATGGCGAAGTCGGAGCGCCGGCTCTCCGAGGCGCAGATCGATCAGGCCGTCGAGCAGGCGCAGCGGATCTCCTGGCTCTGGGACGTCATCGCGGTCGCTGGCGCCGATCGTGGTCCTCTTCATCGTCGCCGCGGTGCTCTGGGGCGCCTGCAACGCCTTCGCCTGGGAGGTCCGGTTTCCCCAGTCGCTCGGCGTGACCTCGCACGCGTTCCTTCCGGGCGTCCTGACGGCGCTCGGCCTGCTGGCGGCCCTGTGGAACCGGACGACGGTCGACCCGCAGAAGATCGGCGACGTTCTCCCGACGAACCTCGGCCACTTCTTCGCGGGCCGGGTCGACGACGTGACCCACGGGCTGCTCGCCTCGGTCGACCTCTTTTCCTTCTGGACCATGGCGCTCCTCGTCCTGGGGCTGTCGGCGGCCGCCAGGGCCCCCCGGGGGCGCGTGGCGGCCCTGGTCGTGACCCTCTGGGCGCTCTACGTCCTCGGGAAGGCGGGCGCGAGCGCCCTGATGGGCTGAGGGGTCGTCCCCGAAACAGGACGCCCGGAAATCCGTATAGACAGACAGAGAGGGCTCCGCCTGATGCTGATCGACATTCGGGACATCACGAAGGTCTACGAGATGGGCGAGGAGAAGGTCCACGCCCTCTCCGGGGTCTCGCTCGGCGTCGAGCGGGGCGAGTACGTCGCCATCATGGGCCCGTCGGGCTCCGGCAAGTCGACCCTGATGAACCTGATCGGCTGCCTCGACACGCCGAGCTCCGGCTCCTACGTCCTCAACGGCAAGGAAGTCGCCCGGATGACCGACGACGAGCTCGCGGCCATCCGCAACCAGGAGATCGGCTTCGTGTTCCAGACCTTCAACCTGCTGCCGCGCACCTCCGCCATCCAGCAGGTCGAGCTGCCGCTCGTCTACGCCGGCCTGCCGCGCAAGGAGCGGCGCGAGCGCGCGATCAAGTCGCTGAAGGCCGTCGGCCTCGGCGACCGCATGAACCACACGCCCAACGAGATGTCGGGCGGCCAGCGCCAGCGCGTCGCCGTCGCCCGCGCGCTCATCAACGATCCGTCGATCCTGCTCGCCGACGAGCCGACCGGGCAACCTCGACTCCCAGACGGGCGCCGAGATCATGGCCCTCTTCGACGAGTTGAACGCCCGCGGCAACACCATCGTCGTCGTCACGCACGAGGAAGACATCGCCGCGCACGCGCGGCGCATCGTGCGGCTGAAGGACGGCAAGGTCCGCGACGACCAGGTCAACGACCGCAAGCGCTCCGCGCTCCGGCGCGAAGCGCCCGCGGCCGTCTAGGCGACTCCGGCTCTACGGCCCGTAGAGCGCCAGCAGGAAGGTCTTCGTCAGGAAGGCCGACATCTGCCCGCGCGTGACCGAGTTGGTGGGGCAGTACAGCAGCGGCGCCGCCGAGCAGCCTCCCGTGACCTGGCGGTTGTAGAGCTCCTCGACCCACGCGACGAACTGGTTGGAGAGCGGGACGTCGGCGAAGATCCCCGCGGCGGTCGGCGGCAGGTAGGCGGATCCCTCGAGAGTCTTCAAGCAGGAAGGTCGCCATCTGCTGCCGGTTGACGCTGTTTTCGGGGCAGTAGAGGTTGCGGCGCCGCATCCGCCCGTGATGCCGAGCGCGGCCAGGTGCTCGATCCAGGCCGCGAAGGGATGAGAGATCGGGACGTCCGTGAAGACGGTCCCGGTCGGCTGGGGAGGAACGAACGTCTGCGCCGAACTTCGACTTCAGGAGGAAGACCGCCATCTGGCCGCGGGTCACGGGGTCTCGTCGGGCAGTACTGGTTGCCTCCGCAGCCGCCGGTCACGCCGGTGTGAAGCAGCGTCTCGATGAAGCGATAGAACTGATTCGACGCTCGGCACGTCCGGTGAAGCTGCCGCCGACGTGCAGCGTGCGCGTGACCGAGACGTCCTCGGAGAGCGCCTCGTCGTAGGTCGTGTCCCAGTGGAGGCCGGGTGTGCGGGTTCCGGTGAGCTCGAACTCGAAGCAGTTGGCCGTGGCCGTGAAGCAGTCGGCGGTCGTCGAGCCGGCCGGGGCGTCGCCCTGCGGCGCGCTCCCGGAGATCGTGCCGTAGTCCGCGGCCGGGTCGTGGATCGTGAACGACAGGCCCGCCGGGCCCGTGAAGTTCGAGGCCGTGCCTGCGAGCGGATAGGGCGCGCCGGAGAGGTTCTGGTAGGCCTGATCGACGAGGACGCGCTCGCCCGACCTCGAGGACGCCGTTCAGGTTGCCGGTGGTGGAGCCGCCCGCGCGCGCGTCGACCTGGAACGGCGCCCCGTCCGGGAAACCGCCGCGTCTCGCGACGATGTCGATGGTTCCGCTCGTGGTGAAGTCCTGCCAGGCGAAGACGAAGTGCCGGCCGATGTTCGCGGCCATCGTCCGGGCGAAGGCCTGCACGCGTGACGTTGACGTCGTGCAACTCGAAGACCGAGCCCACCGGCGCGAGGTTGTCGTCGAAGCGGCGCGCCCTTGATCAGGGCGCCGAGCACGCTGCCGCCGGAGAGGGAACCCAGATCGCGCCGTAACCTCCGAGCTCCCGCCGCGCGATCACGACGCCGATCCCCGTCCCCGAGCTGGACGTTGCCGCCGACCGGAGCGCCGGTCGAGTCGAACTTCTGCGCGTGGATCGGCCAGGGAGGCGTCTCCCCGTTGTCCCAGGCGATCACGAAGCCGCCGGTGCCGTCCATGGCGACCGACGGCAGCATCTGGAATCCGGTGGTGTAGCTGTTGGCGTTGAACTCGCCGGTGATCGGGCTGCCGGTGGAGTCGTAGGCGCGGGCGCGAATCCCGGTGGCGGCCCCGTCGTCATACGACTGCCAGGCGACGACGAAATTGCCCGCGGTGTCCATGGCCACGGCCGGATGGGAGATCGAGCCCGTGGTGAACGCGGCGACCTGGAAGTCCCCTCCGATGGTGTCGCCGTCGGATTCGAACCGCTGGCCGCGCAGCTCGTTGCCGACGATCGGGGCGGTGTGGTGCCAGACGACGACGAATCCGTTGTCGTTGCGGGCGACCCGCGGGAGCGTCTCCGGATCCAGCGTGTCGGGGCCCACCGCCTGTTCGGCCGGGGTGATCGGCGTTCCGGTGTTGTCGAAGAGCCGACGAGCGATTCCCTGGGTGTCGCTTTCCCGCGCTGCCCTCCCAGACGACGACGAAGTTACCCGAGCTGTCGGCGGCGACCTGCGGAAGGCGCTGGTCCCCGAAGGTGTAGGAATTCGCCTGGAACTCGTCGCCGACCGGGGCCCCGAGCGTGTCGAAACGCCGGCCGAAGACCCCTCGACCCGAGCCGTCCTGGCCGAAGCTCTCCCAGACGGCGACGAACCCGCCCGCTCCGTCCGGAGCCAGCGAGGGCTGGAGCTGGTTCTGCGTCGTGTAGGAGTTCAGCGTGAAGAACGGGCCGATGCCGGGAGACTGGGCGAGGGCCGTCGCCGTCGCGAGCGAGTGTCGCGAGCACGAGCAGGGACCGGAAACGCATCGTGGCCTCCTCGAAGGTTGGGTCTCAGGGTCCGTAGAGCAACAGACCGAACGTCTTCACGAGAAACGCCGCCATCTGCTGGCGGTTGGTCGGGTTCGCCGGGCAGTACTGGAGCGGACTGACGACGCAGCCCCCGGTGACCTGCCTCGCGTAGAGCTCCTCGATCCACTTCACGAACGGGTTCGTGAGCGGCACGTCCTGGAAGATCCCGGTGGCGTCCGGCGGCACGTAGGCCGAGCCCTCGAGCGTCTTCAGCAGGAAGACCGCCATCTGCTGCCGGTTCACGATCGCGTCCGGGCAGAACTGGGTCGGCGCCGGAGGAGGACCTCCCGAGCAGCCGCCGGTGATGCCGAGGAGGTACAGCGCCTCGATCCAGGCGGCGAAGGGGTTGGCGAGCGTGACGTCCGTGAAGATCGTCCCGGTCGCCGGCGGGGGAGTGAAGGACGGTCCGAAGCGTGCCTTCAGGAGGAAGACCGCCATCTGCTGGCGCTTGACGCCGTCGGTCGGGCAGTAGCCGCCGCACGCGCCACCGGCGGTGACGCCGTTGTGGAGAAGGTTCTCGATGAAGGCGTAGAAGAGGTTCGTCGTCGGCACGTCGGCGAAGCTCTGGCCGATGTGGAGGAGCCAGGTCTTGTGGACGCCGATTGAAAGCGTCTCGACGACCGACTCGTCCCAGTGAACTCCGGGGCGAGCACCCGAGACCGTGATGCCGTAGCAATCTCCCGTCGCCTGGCAGTCGGCCGTGCTGCCTGGAGGGATGGTGCCGTAGTCTGCGGTCGGATCGTCGATCGTGAGGGCCTCGGGAGCGAGGCCGCTGGCCGAGCTACCAATAAGCCCGTTGAGGGTGAGACGCGGAGTTCGCCTCCCAGTACTCCTCGAACGCGGAGAAATCGGCCGACTCATTGGGCTCGAGGACGCCATTCGCGTTGTCGTCGAAGAGCGGAAGGGCGAGGGGATCGAGGCACGGCACCGTGCGCTCCATCGACGTCCGTACCCGGGGCGTTGTCTCGTTTGCGTCGCCACCGCGACGGCCCGTTCGGGCCAGCGTCGATGTCGGGAATCGTTCGCGAGAATCCACGGGAAGTAGAACTCCTCGTACACGCGAATGCCCGGATCGAAGCCGTACCGCTGGCAGTAGACGAGGAAGTCCTTCTCCCAGGCGAGCCAGGCCGCCTCGGCCTCGGGGGGATCCCGGTTGGCTGCGCCGGAAGCGGCGTGATGGCGCGCGTGCCGGGCCAGGCGGGGGTTGAAGCCGCTCGGAACCGTCGTGAACGGAGACTTGGGCGACACCGTTCTCGACATGCGGATGCCGTCGATCGCTCCGCGTGGCGGTGTTCTCGGCGACGAAAAAGGTGCTTGGTCGGTCGCCGTCGAGGCGGGCGACGTCCGCGAACCGGTGATTCGGCCCGAAGATGGGAAACTGGCTCGATCCCTCGGTGGCGAAAGGTGCCGAACTCCCGCGCCGCGATGCCTCCGCTCCCGTCTCCGAATGCCACGGTGAAGCCCTGGTCGTCCATGTCCACCGCCGGCCGGTCCTGATCGCCGGTCGTGGTGGTGTTGTTGACCAGCGAACTCCGAGCCGACCGGCGCGCCCGTCTCGTCGAACTGCTGGCCGAAGACCCCGAGCCCGCTGCCGTCCTGGCCCTCGCTCTCCCAGACGACGACGAACTGGCCGATGGAATCGGCGGCGACGCGCGGGAGGCGCTGCCGCGCGGTCGTGTAGGTGTTGACCTGAACGGCGTCGCCGAGGGGGTTGGCGGCGCCGTCGAAGCGTCGCACCCAGATCTCGGAGTCGGTCACTGTCTGGTTGAAGTCCGCCCAGACGACGACGTAATTGCCGCCGCCGTCGGATGCGACGTTCGGCGTGTACTCGAGGCGGTTGGCGCCCGCCTGGTCGACCTGGAACTCGCTGCCGATCTTCACACCGTCGCGCGTGAAGAGCTGGCCCTTGATGTCGTAGAAGCCGGCCTGCGCGGCATCGCTGTTCCAGACGATGAGGTAGTTGTCGTCGGCGCCGATTGCCACCGAAGCGCGCCGCTGATTGCCCGTGGTGTACGTGTTGACGATCGACGGATCCGACAGATAGATCGGCGCCGGCGGCGTCGGGGTCGGTGGCGGCCCCACGGTGGGGGTGGGCACCGTGTCGTGGTCGTGGGCCCCGGGGTCTGGGTCTGCGCGCCGGCGGTCGACGCGAGAGAGATCAGAAGAGCCGACGAGATGCCGATGAGCTTTCCACGCATCTTCCCCTCCTCCGCATCGCGCGAAGCTCGAGGGGGTCCGTTCGTCGGGCCGCGGGCTCGAGCCTCGCGGAAGCCGGTCTGTTTGAGCGCTACGACCTCGTTGGCGCGCAGCATATACCTGTCCCGGAGGACAGGGGGTCAAGGCCGGGAAAAAGGTCCGCCGCCGGGTCGCTCTGCCTACGGCCCGTAGAGCGCGAGAAGAAACGTATTGACCAGGAAGGCGGCCATCTGTCCCCGCGTGACGGACGAGCCCGGACAGAAGAGCAGGGGGGACGCGCTGCAGCCCCCGGTGATCCCTAGCCCGTAGAGCTCCTCGATCCAGGGCGCGAACGGGTCGTCGGCCGGGACGTCGCCGAAGATCCCGGTCGTCGCGGGGGGCAGGTGAGACGAGCCCAGCTTTGCCTTGAGGAGGAAAACGGCCATCTGCCGGCGGGTGACCGCGGCCATGGGACAGTAATTCCCGCCGCCGCATCCCCCGGTGATGCCCTCGGCGGCCAGCAGCTCGATCCACGCGACGAACGGATTGGCGAGGGGCACGTCCAGGAAGACGGTTCCCGTGGCGGGCGGCGGAACGAAGTTGAGCCCGTACTTCGAGCGCAGGAGGAAGACCGCCATTTGCTGCCGGTTCACGGTCGACGCGGGGCAATAGTCGGTGCCACCGCAGCCGACCGTCACGAGGTTGTGAAAGAGGGCCTCGATCTGCCGGTAGAAGGGGTTCGTTCTCGGCACGTCGGTGAAGCTCTCGCCGACGTGCAGCGACCAGGTCTTCGACACGAGGGTCGAGAGGGTCTCCTCGAAGGTCGCGTCCCAGTGGACGACGGGGCGCGTGCCGGAGACTTCGACCTCGAGGCAATCGGCCGTCGCGGTGAAGCAGTCATTCGCCGTGTCCGCGGCGATGGTCCCGTAGTCGGCCGAGGCGTCGTGAAGGGTGTAGGAGGGTCCCGGCGGGCCGGAGAGGTCGGCCGCCGTGCCCGACAGCGACTGGGGAAGGCCGCTGGAGTTCAGCCACGCCGGATCCACCGTCACCCGCTCCCCGGACTCGAGCACGCCGTTGACGTCGGAGGAGCCGCCGCTCGCGCGCTCGTCGACTTTCATGGGCCGGCCGTCGGGGAAACCTCCGCGCTTTGCATAGATGCCGAAGCCCGAGCCGTCCTGGAAGCTCTGCCACGCCGCAACGAACCCTCCCCGACCGTCGAGGGCGATCGACGGAGCGCCCTGACCGCTCGTCGTGTACGTGTTGACGAGGAACTCGGCGCCGACGCGGCGCCCCGCGCTGTCGTAACGCTGCGCGAAGACCCCGCCTCCGGGGCCGGGCGCATCCTGGCCGCTGCTTTCCCAGGTCACCACGAACTCGCCGGAACCGCTCATCGCGATTCGGGGGCACTCCTGCTCGTTGGTCGTATAGGTGTTGATTTGAAACGCGGGCTCGAGGGGGTTCCCCGCGGCGTCGAATCGCCTCCCGAAGTTGCCGGCGTCGTCCCCGTCGAAGCCGTTCCAGACGGCGACGAATCCGCCGGCAGCGTCGCGTCCCACGGCCGGACACGCCGACTCGACGCCGGGGTTGAGCGCGAACTGCCCACCCAGCGGCGCTCCCGAGCCGTCGTACCGCCGTGCGTAGACGCGCAGGTCGCCCTCGTACTGCTCGTCCTCCCACACGACCACGAACGCGCCGGAGTCGTCGAGGGCGACGTCGGCGCCGAACTGGTAGTCGTCGGTGACGGTGTTGACCTGGAAGTCGTCTCCGAGCGGAGTCCCCGACGGGCCGAATCGCCGCCCCCACACGTCGTCCGCTCCGCCGCCGTAGGTGCTCCAGACGACGACGAAGTCGCCGGCGGCGCCCATCGCGACCCGGGGCTCGAACTGCTGGAGGGACGTGGAGGAGCTGACGGGGAACTCGCCCCCCTGGGGAACGCCGTCGGCGTCGAAGCGCTGCGCACGGACGGCCTCCGTCGCCGCGTCGCCCCAGACCACGACGAAACCGGCGGCGCTCGCGGCCGCGGCCGGACGGAACCCGGCCCCGGCGGAAACCGGGATCTCGCCTCCCTGGGCCGCTCCCGCCGCGTCGAACCTCTGCCCTCGGATGACCATCGTGGGGTTCGGCCCGCTCTCCCAGACGACCATGAAGTCCCCGGCGGGAATCGAAGCCACGCCGGGGCGATACTGTCCCGCGGTCGTGTAGGTGTTGACCTGGAACTCCTCGCCCAGCGGCGGCGACTGTGCGTTGAGAAAAGCCGCCGATGTCGAGAGAACGCAAGCTGCGATCGAGGTCCGCATGACGGCGCTCCTATGTCCGGAAGCCCCTCGGGAGCATATCGCCGCGACCCCGGGCTCAGGGCCCCTCAGGGGCGATCGTCCGCAGCCGCTCGCCGCGAGCCCACGTCCGCTGGCCCCGGGCCTCGAGTCGAGCGGCGATCTCGCGCCGCCACTCTCCCGAGGCGGGCACGATTCCGGAAAGAGCCGGATCACTTGCAAGCGCCGCCATCAGCCGGTCCCTCTCGCCGATCTCCGCCTCCACCTCCCGCGCCCGCTCGGCCGCCCGGGGCCTGGTGACGCTGGCGATCTCGCGGGGATTGATCTCGTCGGAGCGCCGGAAGGCGGCCAGGGCCTCCTCCAGGAGGCCGTTGCGGCGGTAGATCAGGCCCAGGTTGTAGAAGAGCACGTCGTTCTCGGGCGCGGCCTTCGCGGCCTCGGCGAGCTCGCGCGCCGCCCGCGGCCAGTCCCGTGTCTCCCAGGTCATGCCGAGCATCTGGTGGAAGTTGCCGATCAGGTTCTGCGTCAGGTAGTCCTTCGGCACCCGCGGGTCGAGCTCGCCGTCGAGCCGGCCCTTGACCGGTGTCACCGGCGGCCAGGGCCGCCCGACGCGCCACGCGCGGAAGGCCATTCCGACCGGCACGGCCTCGAGCTCCGCGACCCTCCAGTTGGGATGGTGCGTCGTGTAGACGGGGTCCACGTCGGGATTGAAGGCAAGCGGCGGCAGGTTCGCGCCGCCGACGCCCTCGAGGATGAGGTCGACGTCCGGCCGCAGTCCCTCGCCGAGGTTCAGGTACATCAGGATGAAGAGGACGTTGTCGTCCGAGGCAATCAGGTGCGCGCCGGGGGGCAGGGTCGAGAGCAGGGTTCGCGAGTAGTCCTCGCCGATGCGGTAGCGGCTGCGGTCGTTGTCGCGCCAGCCGGTCGAGGCGAGAGCGAGCGGCGGCAGCAGCGCCAGGGCCGCGAGCCGGGGGCGCGTCCTTTCGGAAATCGTCTGCCATCCCCACGCCGCCATCAGGGCGAGCGCGATGTACGACGGAATGTAGTAGCGGTGCCAGATGAAGAGGTCGCTCCGCGAGCCGTGGAGCGCCATCGTGGCGGCAGTTGGCGAGCATGACGAGAAGGGGCAGCAGGACCGGCCAGCCGCGCCGTCTCGCGGCCACGATCGCGAGGAGAGCGAGGCCGGCGCCGGCCCACGCCGATTCGGAGAGCAGGCTCGACCCGTAGTCTCGAAGTATCGGGACGAGATCCTCGGGCCCGCGGATCCAGGCGCGGCCCCAGAAGTCGGACCGCAGGACGACGGAGGCGAAGCTCGAAGGCGTGACCGGGTGTCCCCAGTCCAGCAGCGGGTGGGCCCGGGCGCGCAGCGGAAGGTAGAGGTAGGGAAGCAGCCCGGTGACGCCGGCGCAGCACGCAGCCGAGGACCAGCCGTCCGCGCTTGAGGATCGCCGGCTCGCGGGCCACGACGAAGATTCCGATCGCGACACCCGTCACGCCCATCTCGAGGTGGTTGGACGCGCCGAGGCCGCAGACGAACGCCGCGGCGACGAGGTCCCGGCCGCGCGCGACCCCGGTGCCAGCGCAGCGCGAGGAGGAGCGCGAGCGCGAGGAAGAGCGCGTTCAACGCGTAGACGCGCTGGATGTTCGCCTCCGCCCAGAAGCTCGGAGCGAAGGCGAGAAGCCACGCAGCGCCCGCGGAGGCGGCGGCGCCGGCGCCGGACTCGCGCGCGGCCCGGTACAGCACGGCGCAGGCGCCGGCCGCGCATGCGGCCGAGAACAGGCTCACGCTCCAGGGCAGCGGCAGGAAGAAGAACACGAGCGACCAGGCCTTCGCGAGCAGGACGTACAGCGGATAGCCGGACGGATGCGGAATGCCGAGCACGGCGATCGCCGTCAGCAGGTCGCCGCTGTCGCCGACGTAGGCCGTGCGGCAGGCGCCGGCCGCGTAGACCGCGAGTGGAACGGCGGCCACGCCGAGGGTCCGCCACGTCTCGCTGCGGGAGATCCTCGTCACGGCGCCGCCGGGCCTCAGCGCGAGGGAGGCGTCGGCTGCCGGAGGCGCTTCAGGTTCTCGGCGAAGAGGGCGTTGCCCGGGTCGACCTTCAGCCCCTCCTCGAGGGCCGCGATCGCGCCGGCCGTGTCGCCCTGCAGATACGCGACGTTGGCCCGGTACTGGTACAGGAGCGGCAGCTTCGGCGCGACCCTCCCGGCCTCGTCGAGCTTTCGGCGGGCCTCGGCGTAATCGCCGCGCCGGGCCGCGCCGGCGGCCTCCTCGGCGAGGGCGACGGCGCGCTTCTCCGCATCCGACCGGGGCTGCTGCGGCAGCGGGGCGCCGAGGCGCTGGAGGGCGTTGCGCGAGGGCTCGTACTGCGGGTTGTACTTGACCGCTGTCTGGTAGTCGGCGATCGCCGCGGCCTTCTCGCCGCGCCGCTCGTGGACGACCGCCCGGTTGTGGTACGCCTCGACGTTCAGGGGCTCGAGCTCGATCGCCTTCGTGAGCTCGACGAGCGCCGCGTCGTAGTTGCCGAGGGCGCCGAGCGCGCCGGCGTAGCTCGCTCGGAGCGCCCCGTCGTCGGGTTTGTCGGCGACGAGCTTGGCGTACTCGCCGGCGGCCTCCTCGAATCGCCCGGCCTCGAACGCCACGGCGGCGAGGTTGCGGTCGCCGGTCGCCGATTTCGCGCCGATGTAGCCGAGGCTCTGCAGCTTCTTGACGATCTCCGGATCGACCTGCGAGTCGGCCGGGGTCTCGCCGGCCGCGGCCGGCGCCGCGGCCGTCTCGTACGTCGGGACGGGCGCGGGGATCGTGAGGTCGAGGGCCTCTGCGAGGACGCGCCCGGGCATGTCGGCGCCGCGGCCGAGGCCGTTCAAGGCGAGGACCGTCGGCGCGACGTCGAGGATCGTCGGCCGGTTGAGCCGCGTCCGGGGCTTCACGCGGTTCCCGTAGAGGTAGAGGATCCCTTCGATCCGGTGGAACGTCTCGCTGACCCGCCGCATGTCCCGGGTCTTCGACGGGTCGTCCTGGAGCCGTCCGAGCTCGAAGCCGTGGTCCGAGAGGACGAGCAAGCGTCGTGCGCCGGTCCATCGCGTCGAGCACGCGGCCGAGGAGACGGTCGGCGTAGATGTACATCTCCTCGACCGCCCGCCCGTACTTCGCCTGCTGCGCGGCCAGCTCTCCCGAGAGATCCTGCGCGCGGAAGAGGTGGCCGAAGAGGTGCGAGGTCGAGTCGAGCCCTTCGATGTAGAGCAAGCAGGTTCTCCGGCCGGTCCTCCTTCCAGAGCTGCAGCCCGATCGACGTGTAGGTCTCGGCCGTCGCGTAGGCCCACTTGAAGTGCGAGAGCGCGTCGTCGAAGTCGAACGGGCGCGCGGCATCCTCCGGCGTCACGGAAACGAAGGGCGCCAGCTCCTCGGGGGTGACGTCCTGCGGCTTCTTGAGGGCCCGGGCGATGCGCTTTTCGAGCTCCGGCGGCGAGACCTTGCCCGCGCCGCCGGCCGCCCCCGCCGCCCCCTCCTCCATCAGGAAGTGATAGGCGAAGTGGTCCGAGACGATCGCGCCCTTGACGCTCTCGGCCGGCCAGGTCGCCCACCAGCCGACGACGTCGACCGACCGGTCGTTCGCCGACAGCATGTTCCAGAGGGCCTGGGCGCGGCGCATCTGGCTGGTCACCGGGAGCTGCTCGCCGGTCGTCGGGTTGACGGCGACGAAGTGGCCGATCCGGTGACGGTCGGGCGTCTTGCCGGTCGCGATCGTCGTCCAGATGACGGGGGAGAGCAGCGGCTTCTGCGACAGGAGCGGCGCGTAGGCGCCCTCGCGGCGGAGCTTCGCGAAGTTCGGAAGCTTGCCCTCGGACATCAGGAGGTCGAGCGTGGCCGGATCGGCGCCGTCGAGCCCGAGCACGATCACGCGGCCGGCCTTGTCGCTCCGGCCGCAGGCGAACGCGAGGAGGGCCAGTCCGGCGACGGCCGCGAGAACGAGCGCCGCCCGCGAGGGATGCCTCACGGCGGCGGATTCTATGCTGTTAGGCTGCTCACGTGGCGACGGGCAACGTCGAACGGCAGGCCGAGCGGGTCTTTCGCGAGCTCGAGCGCTGCGGCCTCCTGCTCGAGACGGACCCGAAGCTGCCGAGCCTGGTCGCCCTGGTGGCCGGGGGGCCCGTGCGCGGATCCTGGTGGGGACACCCGCTCGGGCACACGATCTTCGCGACCGGCGAGGCCCTGTTCGCCCATCGCGACGTCCTCCTCTCCAAGCTCGTCTCCGGCAAGGCCACCTGGATCCACCGGCGCCTCTGGCCGGCGCTCTACGCGGTCGCGCGGGCGCGCGAGCCCTGGCAGACCGGGGGCCTGTCGACCGAGGCGCGCGCGCTCCTGGCGGCCGTGGATCGCGACGGTCAGGCCCGCGCCACCGGAAGCGTCGCCCGGGAGCTCGAGACGCGGCTCCTGGCGCGGGGCGAGCAGGAGCACACCGCGAGTGGCCGCCACGCCAAGGTCCTCGAGTCCTGGGACCGGTGGGCGGCGCGCCTGCGGCCCGCCCTGACCACCCTCTCGCCGGAGGCCGGACGGACGCGAGCTCGAGGGCGCGCTCTCCGCGCTCAACGAGCGCAACGACGGCCGCGGGCGGCTTCCGTGGCAGCGTCCGGCCCGTCGCCGCGGTCCCGGGTTAGAATCCGCGCCCCATGGCTGAAACCGGGAAGTTCCTCTTTCGCAAGGTCGAGAAGGCGATCCAGGCGATCGAGCGGACGGCGGATGCCTCCGCGACGATCATGCAGACCGCCACGGCCGTCATCGAGCAGTTCTCGGAGGTGCTCGGCGTGCGCGGCGGGCGTCTCTACGTGCACCGCGACGGCGGCTACGAGCTCGTCAAGACCTTCGGGAACGTCCCGGCCGTCCCGCCCGGCCTCTTCATCCCGGAAGACTACGTTCCGATCGAGCGGGTGGTCGACGAGGGCGTGCTGGTCATGGACCTCTCGGCGCCCGGCGTCGACGCGGAGCTCGAGCGGCGCCTGGGCGCCGAGCGCTTCGCGGCGATCGCCGTCGGCGACGACGAGTACATCCTGTCCTTCACGGTCGATCCGGCGGCGCCCGAGGACGACCTGCTCTCCTCGCTCGGCATCCTGCGCCTCGCGGTCGACCAGAAGCTGCGGCAGGACCGCTACGTCTCCGCGCTCCAGGAGGCCCGCCGGATCCAGATGTCGATCCTGCCCAAGCGCGCTCTGCGCCGCGGGTCGATCGAGGTCGCCGGATTCACGACGCCCGCCGAGCTCGTCGGCGGCGACTACTTCGATTTCATCTCGGTCTCCGACCGCATCCTCGGGATCGCCATCGCCGACGCCTCGGGCCACGGCCTGCCGGCGGCCCTCCAGGTGCGCGACGTCTACACGGGCCTGCGCATGGCGGTCGAACGGGACTTCAAGATCGTCCGCACGGTCGAGCGGCTGAACCGCATCATCCACGAGTCGCGACTGACGACCCGCTTCGTGTCGCTCTTCTACGGCGAGATCGAGGACGACGGGAACCTCATGTACGTCAACGCCGGACATCCGCACCCGCTCCACTTCCACGGCATGAGCGTCACGCCGCTGGTGCAGACCGGCCTGGTGCTCGGTCCGACCTCCAACGCCACCTACAGCCGCGGGTTTCGCCGCATCGAGCCGGGCGACGCGCTGCTCCTGTACACCGACGGCATGGTCGAGGCGCACGACGACAACGGCGAGGAGTACGGTCCCGGCCGGCTGACGCGGGCCTTCCTGGAGCTGCGCGAGCGTCCCTGCGACGAGATCGCCCGGGAGCTCATCAAGCGGGTCACCGAGTGGTCCGGCGGCGGCGAGCCCGAAGACGATCGCACCGTCGTCGTCCTGAAGCGCCACTTCGGGCCGGCGCCGGGCGGCGACGCCCGGCCGGGCTCGGGGACCTACCCGGTGCCGAAAGTCCCGGCGTAGGGCCTACGGGTTGCGGCCGAGCGGTTCGTTCGCCACCGGCTTCAGAAGTCCAGCGCGAACAGCAGGGCGTTCCGAACCTGCCGGAGCCGGTCGGCTCGCAGTGTCGTGATGAGCGCTCCGATCTTGATCTTGGGAACAGTCTGAACGTGATCCAGATTGACGGCGCAATCCTTCGGAACTCCGTCCTCTCTCGTGAGGGCGACCTCCGACGGAATGTCGCGAACCGTCGACGTGATGGGCGCGACCGTGACTTCGCCGAGATACTCCAGGATCGAGTTGCGGGTGAGGATGACCACCGGGCGGCGCTTGTCGGGGGAGGCGAATCGGTACCACCGAACCTCGCCCCGCCTCACGGCTCGGTCCATGCCTGCTCGGCTTCCCAGATGCTGAACTCCCGGCGCCGGACGGGACGGCGCCTGTACCCTTCCCGATGTCTCTGCTCCAGCGCGCGGGCGCGGACGCGCTCGAGCGCCTCTTTCAGGGCGGCCCGCGTGAACGCCGAACGGCTCGTGCCGAGCTCGCGGGCGGCGCGGTCGACGGCGGAAACCAGGTCTTCGTCGAGGGTCATTTGGACGGTCTTCACGGCGATGCTCCTATGTCGATTGACATAGCTATTCTAATCCACATCCCAGGGCCACCCGGCCGATGGATCTCGCGGGGGACGAGGCGGCTCCTTGCCGGGAGCGTCACCATTGGGCCGGGATTCACCAGGCGTCAGGCTTTGTGGCGGCTCCGGAAGAACTCGGCGGTCTCCTTCAGGCCGTCTTCGAGGCTCGTCCAGGCCGGCAGTGCGAAGTCCTTGCGCACGAGTGAGCCGTCGAGGACGCTGCGCATCTGCTCGCCGGCGGGAGCGGGAACGTGGGGCGGCGTCGCGGTGTAGGCGTACGCCTTCGCGAGCAGCGCGAAGAGCCGGTTGACCGAGGTCTCGATCCCGGCGCCGAGGTTCCAGACGCCGCTCTTGTCGCTCTTCGTCGCGGCCGCGGCCGCCTGGACCAGATCGCCGACGTAGACGTAGTCGCGCGTCTGCTCGCCGTCGCCGTTGATCTTGAGCGGGCGTGATCCGAGCATCGCCTCCGAGAAGATCGCGACCACGCCCGCCTCGCCCGTCCCATCCTGCCAGGGCCCGTAGACGTTGGCGTAGCGGAAGACCTGCGTCTGGAAGCCGTGCACGACGCGGTAGTAGTGCATGTACTTCTCGATCGAGAGCTTGGCGCAGCCGTAGGGGGAGACCGGGTTGGTCGGGTGGGACTCGGGCGCCGGTCGGCCACCCTCAGGCTCGCCGTAGATCGCGCCGCCCGTCGAGGAGAAGAGGACATGCCGCACGCCCGCGCGGCGCATCGCCTCGAAGAGCATGAGGCTGCCGATGATGTTGACCCGCGCGTCGCCGATCGGGTCCGCGACGCTGTGCCGCAGGTCGATCTGCGCGGCATGGTGGGAGACGAACCCGATCTTCTCCTCGCGAAGGAGGGGCTCGAGGTCGGTCGAAGGCGATGTCCGCCTGGACGAACCGCGCGTTCTCCGGCAGACGCTCGCGCCGGCCGGAGGAGAGGTCGTCGACGATCACCACGCCGGTGGCCGTCCGCGAGGTGCCGCTTCGCCATGTGCGAGCCGATGAAGCCCGCTCCGCCGGTCACGAGGATGTTCATAGAATGCGTCGGTCCTTTCGGATGCCGGCATGATAGCGAACCCGCGCCCCGATCCCCGCCTCGCGATCGATCCGCGCGCCCTCGGCCTGCGGGAGCCGCCGCGCGCGTTCTTTCGGCGCGACACGACCCGCGTGGCGCGGGATCTCGTCGGCGCCTGGATCGCGCGGCGCTGGCGGGGCAGCTGGTACGGCGCGCGGATCGTCGAGACCGAGGCGTATCTGGGTCCCGGGGACCGCGCCGCGCACTCCTGGGGCGGGAGGCGCACGGCGCGGATCGAGCCGATGTACGCCGACGGCGGCCACCTGTACGTCTTCCTCGTCTACGGCATGCACCACTGCGCCAACGTCGTCACCCGGCGCGAGGGAATCGCCGAGGCCGTGCTGCTTCGCGCGGCCGAAGGACCCGAGGCCGCTCCGGCGCGCCTGCTCGCCGGCCCCGGCAAGCTCTGCGCCGCGCTCGGGATCAGCGCGCGGGACAGCGGACGGGATCTGCTGGGCGGCACCGTGCGGATCCTCGTCCCTTTGCGCCGCGCCCGTCGTCGCCTCGGCATTTCGCCCCGCATCGGCATCGACTATGCCGGCGACGCCAGGCACTGGCCCCTGCGCTTCTTCGACCCGGATTCGGACGCGGTCTCGATTCTGAGGGAGAGGGGGTGGAAGCGACTTCCCCTCTCTCGTCGGTTGGCCCGCGAAGCGGGCCGCTGAGAGTCTGAGGCGAGGTCCGCGCCGCGGGAGCGAAGCGCGAAGTGAAGGGTCAGGCCTGCGGTCGAGCGCCGTCCGCGAGCCGCAGGCCGGTGCGCCAAAGGCGCAGGCCCGGAACGCAGCGCGGAGCGACGTCTAGTGGGGAAGCAGTGGGAGCTGTCCCGACCCCGGCTCCGAGGTCGCCACCACCGCGTTCTTGCCGCCGTGCTTGGCGCGGTACAGGGCCGCATCGGCCTTTTCGACGAGGTGCGCCTTCTCCGTGGCGTCCTCGGGATACGTGGCGAGGCCGATCGACACCGTCGCGCGGAGGATCTCGCGCGAGTCGGGCATGCGGAAGAGCCTTTCGTCGACGCGTCGCCGGACGCGTTCGGCGACGAGGAGAGCCTCGCTGACCGGCGTCTCCGGCAGCACGAGCGCGAACTCGTCTCCGCCGTAGCGGGCGAGCAGGTCCATGTCGCCACGGACCTCGTTCCGGACCTCGGCGACGATGCCCTGCAGGATGGCGTCGCCGACGGGGTGTCCGTAGCGGTCGTTGATCGCCTTGAAGTCGTCGATGTCGAGCATCACGACCGTCAGCGGCCGGCCGAGACGCTCGGCGCGGCCGAGCTCCCGCTGGAGGACCTCCTGGAAGTGCCGGTGGTTGTACGCGCCGGTCAGCGAGTCGCGAATCGACTGCTCGCGGGCCTCGCCGTAGGACCGGGCGTTCTCGATGGCCGAAACGGCCTGGTTGGCGAAGATCTCGAGCGACCGGATGGTCTCGAGCGACGGCGACTCGCCGTTGCGGGGATCGTCCACGGACAGGCACCCGAGCAGCCGGTCCTCGGCATACAGCGGGATCCAGAGCAGCTCGTTCGCATGCCAGCCGTCGTCGCCGGCCGCGACGACCCGCCGCGACGCGGAAACGGCGGGCAACGGGCCCCGGGCCGAGCGGTCGCGCACGTGAAACGACTTCGAGACGCGGTTCTTTTCGGTCCAGTGGCGCGTGATCTCCTCGGCGGGAACGTCGTGCTCCCGGATCGCGGGCCAGCGGTCGGCGAGGCCATGTTGCGCCCGGGGCGAGAAGAAATTGCGTTCGCGATCGTAGAGCGACAGGACGACCTGCTGGAAGCCGAGGCTCTTGGCCACGGCCGAGACGATCGAGGGGAGAAGGTCGTCGAGCGTGTGGTTCTTCTTGAGGTCGTTCGAGATCTCGAGGATCTGGTTGAGCGTCTCGGCGCGCTCGCGGTTGCGTTCGGAGAGCGACTCGATCTGGGCGCGGATGGCCCGGTCCTGGAGGACGAGGGCGATGTGCTCGGCGATCGTCCGGAGCGATGCGACCGTCTCGGGAGCGTGGAGGGCCGGGTCGCCTCCCTCGAGGACGAGGAGCCCCGAGTGCAGCTCGAAGGTCGAGAGGCGGATGCGGACCTGATAGTGCGTCCCGGGCGCCAGGCGGATCTCCCGCGCCTCGCCCACGGAGAGCTCCTCGGGAGCGCTCCCGCGCTCGACGCGGCGCTCGTCGAGCCGGCTCCGGCGGGCCCACGCCAGGATCTCGCGCCGGGTCGCCGTCGCCCTCTCCGATACGTGCACCGCGAGGTCTTCGCCTTCGCTGCCCGGCCATTCGATGACGGCGACGGCCTCGACCGGAAGCAGGCGGGCGACGGCGGCGAAGACGCGCTCGTACCGGTCGACCCGGGCGCTGACGCCGAAGGTCGTCGAGATCTCGCGCATGACGTCGAGCTCGCGGTTCTGCCGCGAGACTTCGGCCACCCGCCGTTCCATGGATGAAAGGGTGCGGACGACGAAAGAGGCCAGCACGACGGGGAAGAACGCGAGGAGCGTCCCGGCGACGCCGTAGGGCGCGTAGACGAGGACCTCGAGGATCACGATCGGCGCCAGCAGCAGCAGGGCGGCGAGCTGGAAGAGGGCGATCTCGAGCAGGCGCGCCCGCGAAGCCATGCCGCCGAGCTCGAGGTAGGCGAAGACGAGAGCCGTGTTGACGAAGTAGAAGACGAGGAGGACGCCGGTCGCCAGGGCCGCGACGGTGACCCAGGAGCTGCCGGCGGCGTGGAGGGCGCGGCAGAAGAGGGCGGCCGTCCCGTAGGCGAGCGAAAGCTGGGCGACGTCGAAGGCGTTGGAGAGGGAGAGGCGCCCGGGCCGGGCGAGGAGCTTGGAGATGGCGTCCGCGACGACGCAGACGAGCATCGCCGCGCCGGGGGAGTCGAGCAGGAGGATGGCGGGAACCAGGGCGGCGGCCTCCAGGCCGACGTAGTTTTCGGCGTAGCGTACGCGCAGGCGAAACGCCAGCACCGCGAGGGCGGTGAAGAAGAGGAGCTCCGGCCAGCGGGCCCAGGGGATCGTCGGGGCCAGCGCCGCGAGGATCACGGCGGCCCCGGCGCAGACCGCGACCTGCAGCGTCCGGAAGGCGCCGGCGGGGACCGGGCGCGCCGTCGCGCTCGTCACGCGGCCTTCCCCTTCCAGCGGATCACGCCGTCCTTCAGGAGCTTCTGAAAGATGACGAGGACCTCGAGCTCCTTCATCGGCGAGATCTTCATGATCGACTTGACGTCCCACTGGCCGTTGATCCGCGACAGCACGAAGCCCTCGTGGGGCGAGAACGAGCGCTTCGTCAGCGACGCCAGCGGGACGGCGAGCTCGGGCACCTTCTCGACGGACACGCCGTCCTTGTCGAGCGCGGCCTTGATCGCGCGCTCGGCCTCCCGGAGCGCCTCGGTGGTGCGGCCGTCGCTCTGGTCGAGCTCGTGGGCCGCCTTGAACATGCGGTAGGCGGCATGCGGATCGTTCTTCAGCTGGGCACGGCCCCGCTGGAGAAAGTGGTCGACCTCGCTCGCGCCGGCCGCGAACGCCGGAGTCTCGGCCCGCTGCGTCCGCTTCTCCGCCAGACGCATCGTCCCCGTGCGCAGGCCCTCCGAGACGAGCTTGGAGACGACGAACTCGGCGTTGTGCGTCTGCAGCGCGATCTCCTCGATCGAGCGCTGGCCGTCGATGTAGGGAACGATCAGCTTCTCCCGGTCACCCACCGAATCCATGTCGAGGGGCCGGATGATGTCCGGCACGACGCTCGAGTCCGGGACCCGCTGGCGGATGAGCTGCCACTCGTCGTAGCGGCGCATCCCTTCCATGATGATCCCCGTGACGTCGAGGGAGAGGGGCACCATCTTCTGATCCGGCATGTCGCCGTCGACGAACTCGAAGTTGCCCTCGGTCCAGAGGAAGACGTCATAGATCGATTCCTCGGCCTTCTTGCGCATGAGACGGAGCAGGTCGGCCTCGGCGATCGCGTTGATCATCACGAGGATCTTGCCCAGGAGGATCTGCGACTCCTCCTGGACCTCCATCGCCATCTTGAGCTCCTCCTCGGTGATGAAACCGTGCGAGACGAGGAAGTGGCCCAGGTACTCGCGCTGGTCCGAGGAGGAAGTCGAAGCGATGCGGCCGTCCTGGAAGTAGATGCGCTTCTCGACGCCGTGGCCGTCGATCAGGAGCGTGCCGGTCTTCGAGCCGAGGGAGAGCCACTGAAACAGCTCTCCCAGCTGCATCGTTTTGATGTTGCCTGTGATTCCCAACGGCGGTGTCTCGAGTTGGGTATTTTACCGCAAGAGACTGGGAGTCAGTAATTTCCGGCCGGGTCCGAAGGGGCAGTCAGCAGTGAGCAGTAAGCAGTAAGCCCGGCTGGCGGGCGCGCCGTCGCTCACGGCTTACCGCTTACTGATTCATTCCATCGGCGGGTTGTACGACGCCACGCCCGTGACGGCCTCGCCGATGATCAGCGTGTGGATGTCGTGGGTGCCCTCGTACGTGTAGACGGTCTCGAGGTTCAGCAGGTGCCGGATGACCGGGTACTCGTTGACGACGCCGTTGGCGCCGAGGATCTCGCGCGCGAGCCTGGCGCACTCGCGCGCGACCCAGACGTTGTTGCGCTTGGCCAGCGAGACCTGCGTGCGGCTTCACTCGTCCTGTCGTCCTTCAGGCGGCCGAGGCGCAGGCCAGCAGCTGCGCCCTTGCGTGATCTCCGTGATCATCCAGACCAGCTTGCTCCTGCGACGAGCTGGTGCGCGGCGATCGGCCGGTCCTTGAACTGGATCGCGGCTCTTGGCGTAGTCGAGGGCGGCAGTCGTAAGCTGGCCATCGCCGCGCCGAGCGCGCCCCACGCGATGCCGTAGCGCGCCTGGGTCAGGCACGAGCAGCGGGCCCTTCAGGCCCTCGACGCCGGGCAGCATGTTCTCGGCCGGAATGCGGCAGTCCTCGAAGACGAGCTGCGAGGTGATCGACGCGCGCAGCGAGATACTTGCCCTTGTGCTCGACCGTCGAGAAGCCCTTCGCTGCCCTTCTCGACGAGGAAGCCGCGCACGACGCCGTCGAGCGTTCGGCCCACACGACGGCGACGTCGGCGATCGAGCCGTTGGTGATCCAGGCCTTGGCGCCGTTCAGGACGTAGGCGTCGCCGTCGCGTTCGGCGCGGTCGTGCGCATGCCGCCCGGGTTCGACCCGAAGTCGGGCTCGGTGAGGCCGAAGCAGCCGATCGCCTCGGCCTTGGCGAGCTGCGGGATCCAGCTTGTCCTTCTGCGCCTTCGAGCCGAAGGCGTAGATCGGGTACATCACCAGGCCCGACTGCACCGACACGAACGAGCGCAGGCCCGAGTCGCCGCGCTCGAGCTCCTGCATGATCAGGCCGTAGGCGACGTTGTCGAGACCGGGCAGCCCGTACTCGGCGATCGTCGAGCCGAAGAGGCTCATCGCGGCCATCTCCGGGACGAGCTCCCGCGGGAAGCGCCCTTCCCAGGCGGCCTCTTCGATGATGGGGAGGACCTTGTCGTCGACCCAGGAGCCCACGGTGTCCCGGACGAGGCGCTGGTCCTCGGTCAGGAGGCCGTCGAAATCGAGATAGTCCGCGTGCGAAGCCAAGTTGAGCCCTCCCGCAAAGGGCGAAATCCTATCCCGGCAGGCCCCCTCCGGGGAAGCGGCGCTCGGCGCCCGCGTCCTGTCGGGGTTACACTTTCGCCGGCATGAGCGCGTTTCTCGGCGGGTCCGCGTACGCCATGGTCCGCGACGTCGCCGACGGGTACGTCATCGCGACGGAGCTGACGTTTCGGAAGTTCCAGATGGGCGACTTCCAGGCCTTCGGCGTCGAGGCGGACAAGCTCTTGCGCGAGATCCGCGGGAACGTGCCCCCGACCGGAGACGTCGAGGCGACGCAGAAGCGGCACCGGCGGATGCAGCGGCTCCAGCAGGCGCTGACGATCGCCAACGGCGCCCGACAGCGGCTGCGCTGAGCCCCGGGGCACCGCTAGGGGAGCGCGCCCGCCGTCGTCCGCGGCGGGCCCCAGACGAAGCTCACCGGGCCCATTCGGCTGACTTTTCCGCGCCGGTCGCGGACTTCGACGAGGAGCGAACCGGCTTCCAGCCGGGCGGGCGGCTCCACGCGCAGGCCGAAGCCGGCCGCGGACACGTCGCCCAGATGGGGCGCCGCCGCGCCCACGTCGGGCCGCGCGAAGCGATCCGGGAAGAGCCGCCGCGCTCCCGGGTTGAGCGACACGACGATCTCGCCGGGGTCGTCGAACCCCGGTTTGGCCCAGCCGAGGACGGTCAGCGGCCCGCGGATCACGGCCTGCGGGGCGGGAATGTCCAGCGAACCGGGGAGGCCTCCGCTGTCGGTGACGCCGGACCACCACAGCGGGGCGGGGGTCGAAACGCTGCGAAGCTGCGTCGCGAGCGCGGAGTCGGGGCGCACGGCGCGGATTCCGAACATCTTCCGGAAGCAGAGCACGAGCTCGGAGTCCGCGGCGTCCCAGAGGCGGGCCGAGTCCTGGTCGACGGTGCTGTTGAAACTCGTCGGATAGGCGTACGAGCCCAGCGCCTGGATGCCGACCGAAAGCGGCAGGGTAACGGCGAACACCGCGCTGGCCACGCGGCTGGCGCGGATCCGATCCCAGTCCAGCGCGAGCAGGAGCGTGAGCGGCAGGCTCAGCTCCAGCAGGAGGCGGTATCCGAACGAGTGGCCTCCCCACCAGATCGGCCACCGGGCATAGACGAGCAGCGTCAGGAGAACGCCCCAGGCGAGCGCCCGGGTCAGCGCGCGGGGAGGACGCGCGGCCGGGCCGAAGGCGCTCACCAGGGCGGGAAGCGCCAGGAAAAAGACCGGGCTGAACACCAGCAGACCTCGCGAGGGGCTCACGAGGATCCCCGCGAGCCCCTGGAAGAAGTGCCCGGAGAAATTCGCGGGCCCCAGCGGCTGCGCCGTGGAGAACGGGGTTCCCCAGAACCGCCACGCGTACGCTCCGTGCAGCATCGCCGGGAGGGCCGCGCCCGCGGCGAGCTTCCAGACCGCGCGCCGGTCTCGGACGACCGCGTAGAAGACCAGGGGGATCACGAGGCCGGCAGCCGTCGGCCGCGCGAAGGCGGCCAGCGCGAGGGTCACACCCGCGAGCAACGTGGACCGCGTCCCGCCGCGCAGAAGAAAGTACAGGCCGGCGGACAGAAACATCAGCGCCGGCCCGTGCTGATAGAGCCCTCGGCTGGCCACGCTCCAGACTTCGGTGGCGAACGCGTAGAGGAAAGCGAAGGCGAGCGCGCGCCACCGCGAGCCCAGCAGATGCAGGAGGATGCCGTACACGAACGCGACCGAGAGCGCCGCGACGACCGCGGCGGTCGCGTGCGAGAGCTCAAAGCGATGGGCCGTGAGGTCGCGGCCGGCGAGCCTCGCCGCCGCGAACGCCGGCACGTTGAGCAGGCCGGGAAGAATCGGGTAGCTGGACACGATGCCCCGGTCGGTCGAGTGAAACCAGTACGGCAGCCACGCCCTCTGGAGGTTTTGGCGAAACGTCAACGTCCCGTCCTCGAGCAGCGAGATCGGGAGTTGCTCCGCGGGGACCGTGTCGCCGCTGCCCACGTAGCGGGGCTTGATCGCGAAGACGGCGAGGGGAATGGCGAAGGCCGCCGCCCAGAAGAGCCGAGGCAACCAGCGCATGTTTGGCGGGGAGTATACGGTTCGCGGACGGCGTCTGCTTTGCCCGTATAATCCGCGCCCGCATGGAAGCGACCTCGATCTCGAAGCTCGGCTCGAAGGCCGGCGGCACGGCCGTCGTGAAGGGCTGGCTCTACAACAAGCGCTCCTCCGGCAAGCTCCAGTTCCTGATCGTGCGCGACGGGACCGGTTACGTCCAGGTGGTCGTGCCGAAGGCCGACGTCCCGGCGGAGGTCTGGGAGGCCGCGGAGAAGGCGACCCAGGAGTGCTCCCTCGAGGTCGAGGGCGCGGTGCGGGAAGAGAAACGCGCGCCCGGCGGCTACGAGATGTCGGGTTCGCGGGTCGTCATCCTCGGCGCCTCGCCCGATTATCCGATCTCGCCCAAGGAGCACGGCGTCGACTTCCTGATGAACCTGCGCCACCTCTGGATGCGCTCCTCGCAGCAGCACGCGGTGTTGCGGGTGCGCTCGGAGATGGAGCAGGGGATCGCCGACTTCTTCTACGAGCGCGAGTACGTCCGCATCGACTCGCCGATCCTGACGGGCTCCTCGGTCGAGGGGACCTCGACGCTCTTCGAGACGGACTACTTCGGCGACAAGGCGTACCTGTCGCAGTCGGGGCAGCTGTACCTCGAGCCGGCGGCCGCGGCCTTCGGCAAGGTCTACTGTTTCGGGCCGACGTTTCGGGCCGAGAAGTCGAAGACGCGGCGGCACCTGACCGAGTTCTGGATGGTCGAGCCGGAGGTCGCGTTCCTGGAGTTCGAGGGCCTCTGCGAGCTGGCCGAGGACTTCATCGTCTACCTCGTCGGGCGGGCGCTCGACCGCTCGCGCGAGGACCTGAAGCGCCTGGAGCGCGACACGGCGAAGCTCGAGAAGATCGTGAAGCCCTTCCCGCGGATCACCTATCGCGACGGGATCGCGGCCCTCCAGGGCAAGGGCTTCCCGGTGAAGTTCGGCGACGACCTCGGCGCCGACGAGGAGACGGCCCTCTGCGCCGACTCGGAGAAGCCGCTCATCGTTTCGCGCTTTCCGGTCGCCATCAAGTCGTTCTACATGCAGCCCGACCCGCAGGATCCGGAGGTCGTGCTCGGCCTCGACATGCTCGCCCCCGAGGGCTACGGCGAGATCATCGGCGGCTCGCAACGCATCCACGATCTCGCCCTCCTCGAGAAGCGCCTCGAGGAGCACAAGCTGCCGCGCGAGGCGTACGAGTGGTACCTCGACGTGCGGCGCTACGGCACCTTCCCGCACGCGGGCTTCGGCATGGGCCTCGAGCGCCTGGTCGCCTGGGTGTGCGGGATCCATCACCTGCGCGAGGCGATTCCGTACCCGCGCACGCTCAAGCGGATCTATCCCTAGGCTTTACTTTCACGCTTTACTTCTTTACCCTGCCGGTATGAAGAAGCGGACGACCGGGATCCGGGAGACCGGCGCGCCCTACGGCGCGGCCGGGGGCACGGTCTCGTCCAAGGGGCAGATCACGATCCCGAAGAGCGTTCGGGAGAGGTGCGGCCTCCTTCCCGGCACGAAGGTGGAGTTCGAGGTGAGGGAGGGCGAGGCCCTGATGCGCCGGCGCCGGCCCGAGCGGCATCCGGTCTGGGACGCGATCGGCTCCCTCAAGGGCGTGTGGCGCTGGCCGAAGGGCATTCCGAAGACGGTCGACGCATACATCGACTACGTTCGAGGCGGCTCGTACGAGGAGATCGAAGGACGGCGGCCGCCGGCGAAACCGAACAGGCGGAGGCGGTGATCACGGCCGTCGACGCCAACGTTCTCATCGATCTCGGAGCCGGAGACCTCGACCGGGCCCGCGGCGCTGCGCGAGCGCTCGATGAGTTCGGCGCCAAGGGAGACCTCGTCATCTGCGACGTCGTCCTGGCGGAGCTGACGCGAGGGTTCGAGCCGTCCCGCGACCCGGCGGCGTGGGTCCGGAACGTCGGCATCCAGTACGATCCGATCCGCGAGGAGGCGGCGGTCGAGGCCGGCCGGCTGCAGGCGCGCCAGGATGCGCGCGTGGCCCGCCGGACAAGGAGGCCTCTGGCGGATTTCCTGATCGGAGCCCATGCGCGTCTTCAGGCGGACCGCCTTCTGACGCGCGACCGTGGCTTTTACCGGAGCTACTTCGACGGCCTGAAGCTCGTGGAGCCCGAGTGACGAAGGCGCTGCCCTCGGTCGGCGTCGTCTCGCTCGGCTGCCCGAAGAACCTCGTCGACACCGAGGTCATGCTCGGGCACCTGCAGCGGGCGGGCCACGCGATCGTGCCGGACGGGGAGGCCCGGGTCGTCCTGGTGAACACCTGCGGCTTCATCGACCGCGCCAAGGAAGAGTCCGTCGAGACGATCCTCGAGCAGGTCGAGCGCAAGAAGAAGGGCGAGATCGACCGGGTGATCGTCGCGGGGTGCATGGTGCAGAAGTACGGCCGCGAGCTCTCCTCGGAGATTCCCGAGGTCGACGCCTTCGTCGGCCTGGACGAGCTCGAGAACGCTCCAGCGGCGGCCGCAGGCCTCGCGACGCTGCCGCGCTTTACCGAGAAGCCGCTCGCGACCCGGCTCTACGACGAGCTCGCGCCGCGGGTGCTGTCGCGCCGGCGCGGCTATGCGTATCTCAAGGTCGGGGAGGGCTGCGACAATCCCTGCACGTTCTGCACGATTCCGCAGATGCGCGGCCTTCAGAGGAGCCGCACGGTCGAGTCGCTCGTGGCCGAGGCGAAGTCGCTCGAGGCTCAGGGGGTCTCGGAGCTCGTCCTGATCTCGCAGGACACGACTCGCTACGGCGAGGATCTCGGGATGGGGCGAGCGGGACTGGCGCGACTCGTGGAGGCTCTCGCGGCCGGAACGGGCTTCCCGTGGATCCGGTTCCTGTACGCGTACCCGAAGACCCTCGACGATTCGATCCTGGACGTCATGGCGGGTGAGCCGCGGTTCCTGCCCTACGTCGACATCCCGCTCCAGCACGTGGCGCGGCCGATCCTGTCGGCGATGCGCCGGGGAGGAGACTCGAAGTCTTATCTGCGCATGATCGAGCGGATGCGCGAGAAGACGCCGGAGATCGCCATCCGGACGACCTTCATCCTGGGCTTTCCCGGGGAAGGGGAAGCGGAGTTCGAAGAGCTCTGCCAGTTCGTGCGAGAGGCCCTGTTCGACAACCTCGGGGCCTTCACCTACTCGCCCGAGCCGGGCTCGGGCTCCGAGTCCCTCGGCGACCCGGTGCCCGTGGAAGAGAAGGAGCGCCGGAAGGACTTTCTCCTCTCTCTCCAGCAGCCGATCGCCCGGGGCAAGCTGCGCGCGCTTCGGGGGCAGGAGGTCGAGGCGATCGTGGAAGGCCCGTCGGAGGAGCACGAGTACCTCCTCGACGGCCGCCTGCGTTCCCAGGCCCCCGAGATCGACGGGCGACTGCTGATCACGGACACCGGAGGCCGGACGCTCTTCCCGGGCGACATCGTGCGGGTGAGGATCGAGAAGACGTTCGACTACGACGTGACGGGCGCCGTCGTCGGATGAAGCGGACCGTCGGCCGTTGACTTCCTCGATGCAGGTCATTCGCGACCCCCTCCGCCAGACGGACCTGCCGCGCGGCGGCGTGGGCACGATCGGCAACTTCGACGGCGTCCACCTCGGCCACCGGAAGATCCTGGAGACCGTGGTCGCGCGGGCCCGCGAGACCGGGCGTTCCTCCTTCGCGATCACGTTCGAGCCCCATCCCATGGTCGTCCTGCGGCCCGACCGCGCGCCCCGGCGGATCCAGACGCTGCGCCAGAAGGAAGAGACGATCGAGGCGATCGGGATCGACACGCTGCTCGTCATTCCGTTCACCCGGGACTTCTCGTTGACCGAGCCCGAGGACTTCGTGCGCACGCTGCTCGCGCGGCGCCTCGGCGCCGCGGAGCTCTACATCGGCGCCCACTTCGCCTTCGGGCGCGGCAAGCGGGGCGACCTGGCGCTGCTCTCGCGTCTCGGCGCCGAGTGCGGGTTCGCCGCCTCGGCGGTGCCCGAGGTCCTCCACGACGGGGAACCCGTCTCGTCGACCCGCGTGCGCCGGGCGCTCGAACGCGGCGCCATCCCGGAGGCCAACGCGATGCTCGGCCGCAGCTACGAGCTCGACGGCCTCGTGTCCCGGGGCGACCGGGTGGGCCACCAGATCGGCGTGCCGACCATCAACCTCGAGCCCGAGAACGAGCTCTCGCCGTCGGACGGCGTCTACGTGACGGAGATCGAGATCCGCTCCTTCGGCCGCCGGTTCCCCAGCGTGACGAACATCGGCCGCCGTCCCACGCTCTACGAGGAGTACCGGACGACGATCGAGACCTTCGTCCTCGACTTCTCCTCCGACGTCTACGGGGAGAAGGTGCGGCTCTTCTTCCTCGATCGCCTGAGGGAGGAACGCAAGTTTCCGTCGGTGATGGAGCTGAAGGCGCAGATCCAGCGCGACATCGCGTCGACGCGGGAGTACTTCGCGGGCCGCGGCTAGGCGGCCGCCGCCCGGGGCCGCACGGCCCAGCGAACCGCGGCCAGGAGCACGAGCACCGCGCCGAAGGTGGCGACGATCGTCGCCCCGGTCGGCAGGTCGAGAAGGTACGAAAGCCCGACCCCGGTCGCCGAGACGACGGCCCCCATCGACCAGCCGATCGCCAGCCGCGGACCGAGGCGGTCGGCGAAGAGCATCGCGGTGACCGAGGGCACGATCAGGTAGCAGAACACCAGGAGCACGCCCGCGATCGGCACCGATGAGGTCACGACCACGCCGAAGGACACGTAGAAGAGAAAGTCCCAGAACCGAACGTGGACGCTCTGCCGGACGGCTTCGGGCTCGTTCATGGAGATCAGCAGGAAACGCCGCCGCAGGAAGAAGTGAAAGAGGCCGATGAGCGCGTAGAGGACGGCGGTGTGCCGCAGCTCCGCCCACGATACGGACAGGATGTTGCCGACGAGCATGTCCTTGAGGTGCTCGGTCTCCCGGGTCGACTTGGACATCACCAGGATCGAGGCCGCGGCGGCGACCGCGTACACGATCCCGATGACCGCCTCCTGCGGCACGCGCGTCCGGTTGTGGGGGCGGACGAACGCGAAGATGGCGGCGCCCACGAGCGTGAAGGCGAGGGCGAAGAGGTGGCCGAGCTCCGAGTGGGCCTCGAAGCCGGCGAGGAACGCGACGGTCGTTCCGAGCGCGGCGATCTGCGCGAGCGACAGGTCGACGAAGATGACCCCGCGCTCGACGACGTGCACGCCGAGGTACGCGTGGATGCCGGTGAGGATGAGGCCCGCGACGAACGCCGGCAGGAGGACTTCGAGAACGGTCAACGGGGGCCTCCCTTCTTCGCCGCCAGGGCATCGGCCAGCAACTTGACGTCGTAGTCGAAGAGGCCGAAGTAGTCCTTCGCCTCGGGGACGCCGCCCACCGACGGAATGAAGACGAGGAGCGCCGCCCCCGTCTTCTCGGCGATCTGGGCGGAGGTCTTCCGGTCGAAGTACGGCTCCATCAGGATGACCGGGATCTTCTTCGCCCGCATCATGTCGATGAGCTCGACCGTGTGCGCCGGCGAGGGCGGCACGCCCGGCTTGGGCTCGACGTACCCGGCCGCGACGAGCTTGAAGCGCTTCAGGAAGTTCGGCCAGGAGTTGTGGTAGGTGACGACCTCCGTTCCGGCGTAGGGCCCGAGCGCCGCCTCCCAGCGCTTCTGGCCCTCCGTCAGCTTCGTCTCGAAGGCGGCGAGGTTCGCCGCGTAGTCGGCCGCGCCGGCCGGATCGAGCTTCGAAAGGCGCGCCGCGATCGACCGCGCGATGACGCGGCCGTTCTCCGGGTCGAGCCAGTAGTGCGGGTTGCCGAAGGGGTGGACGTCGCCCATGGCCCGGGTCACGACCCCGGTGGGGCGTTCGAGGATGTCGCAGCCGGCGGAGGCGTCGAGGTAACCGGGCCCGCCCGGGCGGATCTTCTCGTTGCGGCTCTGGTCGATCAGGGGCGGCAGGTAGCCGATCTCGAGCTCGAGCCCGGCGACGATGAGCAGATCGGCCCGCGAGAGCTTCAGGATGAACGAGGGCTTGGGCTCCACGAAGTGGGGATCCTGATATCCCTTCGCGAGGGCGAAGGCCTCGACCCGTTTGCCGCCGACGGCGCTTGCGATCGAGGCCAGATCCTGGAGGCTCGTGACGATCTGCACCGCCGCGAGAGCCGGCGATGCCGTCAGGAGGAGCGAAACGAGGGCCGTTGCGATGCGCTTCATTTGCGACCTCAAAATGGATGGGCGCCGTGGGCGCCGATGGCGAACTGGATCTGGAGGAAGGCCTCGTTGGCCTTGATCCCCGGGGCGTACTCGCGGTAGCGGTACTCGGCGCGCAGCATCGAGAACTCGCTCGGCATGAACGTGAGGGTGGCGGCGACGCCGTTGTCGCGAAGGGTGGCGTCGGTCGCCCGGTCGGCGAATTCGTAGCGCGCTCCCGTGAACCACCGGCGTCCGAGCTGGTAGTCGCCGGCGACGAAGAAGCCCTGGGCGTCCTGTCTCCCGTCGGGCTGTTCGCGCTGGCTCCAGAAGTACTCGCTCCGCAGGATGAAGGACCGGTACGGCTGCCCCTGCAGCGGCTTCCAGCGATAGACGAAGTGCACGTTCTCGAGCTGGGTGGTGTTCGTCTCCGACGTCCCGTTGTGCCCGTAGGCATAGCTGAACCCGAGCTCGACGTTGTGGTCGTCGCCGAAGTCGCGGTAGGCGCGGTACTGGCCGTTGTAGGTCAGGTCGCTCTTCTGGGGCGCCACGAAGAGCCCTTCGCCGGACGTCCCGTCGATGACCTGGAAGTAGAACTCCGAGAACGTGTCGCCCGGAAGCGCAATCACCTTCGACGCGGAGATGCCCTCGCCGGCCCACGTGTCCGGGGACAGCAGGATGTTGTCGATCGGCAGCGGCTCGTCGACCCACGGCAGCATGTGGAGATGCAGGGTGTTGATCTTGCCGAACTGCATCTTGAACTTTCCGCCCTTGGCCTGCGTCTGCCAGGGCAGGCTCAGGAACGTGACGAAAGCCTCTTCGATCTCCACGCCCTCGTTGCTGAAGGACAGGAAGAAGTCGCCGCGGGCGTAGGGGTCCACGACGGCCTGGAGCGAGATCTCCGACTCGCGGACCTGGAACGTCGGCGACGGCTGGACGGGATTGCGGCCGGCGGAAACGAGGAAGTTGCCGATGACGGCGATCGCGGGGTTGAAGAACGTCGGATTGACGGCCGGGGCCGCCGCGGGGGCCGGGGCGGGCCCGGGTACGGGCGTCGGCTCGGAGGCCGGCGCCTCCGTCGGTGTCGGTGTCGGCGGCGGAGGCGGCGTTTCCTGCGCCCGTGCCGCGCCGCCGGCGAGAAACGCCGTGACGAAAACCAGAACTGTTGGGACTCTCAAGTTTCCTCCCTGTCAGCGCGCGGAACCGGGGCCGCGGAATGCGGCCGCGGGCTCTACGCGTGGACGGGAGGGGAGCGGCCGGCGAGGTCGAGGACCGCGCACCGGGACGCACCGGAGTTCCCGGGCTGCCACGCGGCGCGCGTTCCGGCGAGGTCGGCGGCCAGGGGATCGACGGGGGGCGAGGCGAGGGCCGCGGTGTGCGTGAGGCAGGCGGGGCAAGCGTGGGGCGCTTCGTCCAGGTGAGCGCTCGACATCCCGCGGTGCGAGGCGAAGCCGCCGGCGCCGATGCCCTCGGGGTGGAGGCCGAAGGCGGCGAGCAGGGCCAGGGCCCCGGCCGCCAGCAGGGCGGCCCGCACGGCGGGCGCGAGCCTCATTCGACGCAGCATTCGAGCTACCCAAGCGGGCGCGCGCCCATTGTATTCCGCCGGGGCCCCCGCCGCTGCGTAGAATGCCCGCGTGAGCTCCGATCCCCACGCCCTCGCCGTGCCCGGGTCCGCCGGACCGGCCGGCTCGGAGGCCCTGAGCCGGCGCATGCGCTGGCTCCTCGGCCTGACCTTCGTTCACGTCTTCGGCGAAGGCGGGCTGGCCCTGTTCGAGGCGGCCCGAACGGGAAGCCTGGCGCTGCTCGCCTTCGGGATCGAGAGCGTCATCGAGGGGGGGGCGGCCTTCCTCGCCGTGCGGCACCTGCGCCACCTGGCCGACGAGGAGGAGGACCACGCGCGCCGCGACCAGATGCTCGCGCGCTGGATCGGCGTCTCGTTCCTGGGCCTCGCGGCCTACACGCTGACCCGCGGAGTCTGGGAGCTCGTCGCGGGCAATCACGTCGAGCCGAGCGTGCTCGGCCTGCTGCTGACCATCTTCGCCACGTTCGGCATGCCGGTCGTGGGTTATTACAAGTGGAAGACGAGCCGCAGCCTCGGAAGCAAGGGGCTGGCCGCGGAGGCGAAGGAGTCGATCGCCTGCTCGATCGACTCGGGCCTGACGATGCTGGCGATGATCGGCGGGCTCCTCGCCGCGCCGCACTGGGTCGATCCGGCTCTTTCGCTCCTGATGGTCCCGTGGTTCCTGCGGGAGGGCCTCGTGCACGTCCGGGGACGCGTCCACGCGCACCTGCACTGAGGACGGGGCGGGGTTGCGCTCTGGTAGACTGGCCGGCCTGAATCCGATTGCGGCCGGGCCGCATACTTCTGCCCGAAGGAGTTCTTGCCGATGTCGAATCCCAACGTATCCCAGGTCTCCGACGCGAGCTTCGACGGAGACATCCTGAAGAGCCAAGTGCCCGTTCTGGTGGATTTCTGGGCGCCGTGGTGCGGTCCCTGCCGTTCCGTCGCTCCGATCGTGGACGACCTGGCGACCCAGTACGCCGGAAAGATCAAGGTGGCCAAGATCAACGTCGACGAGTCGACGGAGGTCGCCATGCGCTACCAGATCACGTCGATCCCGACCTTCATCCTGTTCAAGAACGGCCAGGTCGCCGACCGCGCCCTCGGCGCGATCCCGAAGAGCGAGTTCATCAAGCTGATCGACCGCAACCTGTAAGGGGCGGGACCGATCCCTCGCACCCGAAGGGGGCCCTCGCGGGCCCTTTTCCTTTGGGGGCCGATGTAACCTCGCAGCCCGCGGGGGAAGACGGCCCGGGCGCTGGAGGTTTAAGGGAGCGAAATGAGAAAGTGGTTGCTGTGGTCCGCGGCCGCGCTGGCGGTCGCCGCGGCCACGTTCCTTCTGCTGGGGGGCCGGGGCAAGGCGGAAGCGAAATACCGGACGGCGAAGGTCGAGCGCGGCGACATCATCCAGAAGGTCGCCGCGACGGGGGCCCTCTCGGCCGTCATCACGGTCAAGGTCGGCAGCGTCGTCTCCGGCAACGTCGCCGCGCTTCATGCCGACTTCAACAAGCAGGTCCGCAAGGGCGACCTTCTCGCCGAGCTCGATCCGGCCCCCTTCCAGGACCGTCTCGCCCAGGTCCGCGCCGCCCTCGAGAAGGCGAAGGTCGACGAGCGCAATGCGGAGATCTCGCTGCGCCGCCAGAAGGCGCTCTGGAACGAGAAGCTCGCCGCGGAGGCGGACCTCGATCAGGCGCAGGCGAACTTCGACTCGGCCGCGGCGGCCGTGAACCAGGCGAAGGCGTCGCTCGCGCAGGCCGAGACCGACCTGCGCAACAGCCGGATCACGGCTCCGATCGACGGCGTCGTCGTGGACCGCCAGTACGACGTCGGGCAGCCGGTGGCGGCGTCGTTCACGGCGCCGACGATCTTCACGATCGCCCAGGACCTGACCAAGATGCAGGTCTCCGCCGACGTCTCGGAGTCGGACATCGGGATGTGCAAGGTCGGGCAGCCGGTATCGTTCACGGTGGACGCCTACCCGGAGGAGACGTTTCGGGGCAAGATCGCCCAGATCCGCCTGAACGCCACCGTCAACCAGAACGTCGTCACGTATCCCGTGATCATCGAGGTGGACAATCCGGACCTGGCGCTGCGCCCGAGCATGACCGCCAACGTGTCGATCGACGTGGCGACGACGCGCGACGTGCTCCGGGTGCCCAACGCGGCGCTGCGCTTCAAGCCGGAGGAGGCGGCGTCGCCGTCGGCGGCCGGAGACACGGTCGAAGAGCGGGCGGCCCGCGGAGCGGGCACGGGGCCGGCGGGCGCGGCCCGGCAGTTCGACCGCTCGGCCGCGGGCGCAAAGCCCCGGAGGCCGGGGCAGACGGTCTACACGCTCGGTTCGGGCGAGGCCGCCCGGCCGCAGCCGGTCGAGATTCGCGCCGGGATCACCGACGGGCGCTACACCGAGGTCGCCTCCGGGGAGCTGAAAGAGGGGCAGACGGTGATCGTGGGCCTCGCCACGGCGAAGGCCGACGCCGCCCGCAGCCCGATGGGCGCTTCGGGAGGGCCGGGCGGCGGCCGGAGATTCTGAGTTGGCGCCGATCGAGGTCATCCGCACCGAGGACCTCGTCCGCGTCTATCCGATGGGGGAGATGGAAGTGCGGGCGCTCGACGGCGTCACGCTCTCGATCGGGGCCGGCGAGTTCGTGGCGGTGATGGGCCCGTCGGGTTCGGGCAAGAGCACCTTCATGAACATCGTCGGCTGTCTCGACCGCCCCACGTCGGGCCGATACCGGCTCGACGGCGTCGACGTCTCGGGCCTCGACCGGGACGAGCGCGCCGAGATCCGCAACGGCAAGATCGGGTTCGTCTTCCAGTCCTTCAACCTGCTGCCGCGGACCTCGGCCCTCGACAACGTCGAGCTGCCGCTCATCTACTCGACCGGCGGGCTCGCCGCGAAGGAGCGCGAGGCGCGGGCGCGCCGCTGCCTGGCGGCCGTCGGGCTGGCGGGACGCGAGGACCATCGCCCGAGTCAGCTCTCCGGCGGACAGCAGCAGCGGGTGGCGATCGCGCGGGCCCTCATCAACGACCCGAAGCTGATGCTCGCCGACGAGCCCACGGGCAATCTGGACACGAAGACCTCGGAGGAAGTGATGGGCGTCTTCCAGAAGTTGAACGACGACGGCAAGACGGTGGTGGTCATCACGCACGAGGCGGACATCGCCGCGTACGCGCGGCGCATCATCCTGTTCCGCGACGGGCGCGTCGTCGAGGACCGCCCCGTGACGGAGCGCCGCCTGGCGCGGCCGGGGCACTGAGGGGGGCGCGATGCTGAAGTTCCTGACGATCCTGAAGGTGGGGCTCCAGGCGATCGCCCGCAACAAGATGCGCTCGATGCTCACGGCCCTCGGGATCATCATCGGGGTCGCCTGCGTGATCGCGATGATCGCTGTCGGCCAGGGCTCCCAGGCCGCCATCAAGGCCCAGATCTCCTCGCTCGGAACGAACTTCCTGATGATCTTCCCCGGCGTCGCGACGCAGTCGGGGGCCCGGATCTTCACGGGCCAGTCGACGATCACGGAGGACGACGTCGAGGCCGTGCGCGCGGAGTGCCCGGCCGTCGCCTACGTGACGCCGATGTCGCGCTCGGCGGCGCAGGTCGTCTGGGGCGGTCTCAACTGGGGCACGTCCGTGCAGGGGGTCGGCGTCGAGTGGCCCTTCGTGCGCTCCTGGAACGTCGACCGGGGCGCGTTCTTCGGCGAGTCGGACGTCCGCGCGGCCGCGAAGGTCTGCGTCCTCGGGTCGACGGTCGCGAGCGCGCTCTTCGAGGGCCAGGATCCGGTCGGCCAGAACGTCCGGATCAAGAACTTCCCGTTTCGCGTGATCGGGGTCCTCGAGACCAAGGGCGGCAACGCGATGGGACAGGACCAGGACGACGTCGTCATCGCCCCGTACACGACGGTGATGCGCCTGCTGAAGAAGACCCAGAAGATCGACATGTTCATGGCCTCCGCCGTCTCCCGCGAGGCCGTCGCGGAGGCGCAGAAGCAGATCGAGTCGCTGCTGCGGCAGCGGCACCGGCTCGGGGCCGGCCAGGACTCCGATTTCATGATCCGCTCCCAGCAGGAGATCGCGCAGACGGCCGACCAGACGTCGAAGACGCTGTCGCTGCTGCTCGCGTCGGCGGCGTCGATCTCGCTTCTGGTGGGCGGGATCGGGATCATGAACATCATGCTCGTCTCGGTCACCGAGCGCACGCGCGAAATCGGGATCCGCATGGCGATCGGGGCCAAGGGCCGCGACGTCCTGACGCAGTTCCTGATCGAGGCGCTGACCCTTTCGATCGCGGGCGGCGCGATCGGCGTCACCCTCGGCGTCGCTGCCTCGAGGATCATCGCCTGGAAGGCCGGCTGGCCGATCCAGCTCTCCGGAAGCGCCATCGCGCTCGCCTTCGGGTTCTCGGCGGCCATCGGCGTCTTTTTCGGCTTCTATCCCGCGCGCAAGGCCTCGCGGCTGGATCCCATCGAGGCGTTGAGATACGAGTAGCCAGTAAGCAGTAAGCAGTCGGCGGTAAGCGCGTCGGCTGCCCCGGCCCGGCTGACTGCATACCGCTTACTGCCTACCGATCCTCGGCGCTACAATTCCTCAGTGAAGCCTCTTCCCTTCGAGCGTCTCTGGAGGCGCTTCGACCCGCGGACGAGCCTGGCGGCCCGGCTCCTGCTGGCGTCCTTCGCCGCGTTCCTGCTGCCGGCGAGCGTCTTCGTGTTCCTGGTCCAGCGGCAGCTCTCGGCCCTGCAGACGGTCTCCGGGGAGCAGGTGGCGGCCGTCCGGGTCACCGAGGCCTCGATCCGGATGTCCCAGGACGCGACCTTCCGGGGCGAATGGATCGAGCGAAGGGCCCGGGCCGCCGAGGAGGCGGGCTGGGGTCTCGCCGCGGCGGCCCGGGAGGCCCTGGTCGGGGGCATATCGAGCGCGGGCGCGTCCGGTGCCCCGGGGCCCGACGTCCACGGCCACGTCTGGACCGCGATCCCGGAGGAGGAGTCGATGGCGTTCGTCTCCTCGCGCAGCCCGGACGCGGAGCTCGCCCGGCGGGATCTCGAGCGCACGCGACCGCTCGCGCCGCTGATGGAGGAACTGCGCCGGAGGCGGCCGACCGTCCGCTCGGTGAGCCTGTGGACGGCCTCGGGCGTCGTGCGCATGTCCCCGTGGGTCGACTTCCATCGCGCCAACCAGAAGTCCGGGGGGGAGCTCGAGCGCTTCGTCTTCAACCGGGTCGCCCGTTTTCCGGAGGCCCCGCCGGCCGCGGGCGAGCGGGCCGTCTGGTCCGAGGCGCACGCCGCGCCCTCGACCGAGGGGGTCGACCCGCGCTTTCCCAGCCTCTTCGTCCCGGTCCGGGACGCCTCCGGGCGTCTGCTCGCCGGCATCGCGATCGAAGTCGACGCCCGGCGGTACGTCGCCGAGGCGATGGAGACGTGGCAGACGCCCGGTGACTTCTGGTTCGCGACGGACTCGGACGGCCACGTGGTCCACATGACCCCCCGCGCGGCCGCGGTCCTCGGCTGGAGCGGCGCGGGGGGAGCGACGCTGTCGTCGGCGCCCTCGCCGGAATTGAAGGATCTGGCGCTCCGCGGTCGCGGGGCGGCCCGCTCGAGCGAGGAGTACCTCGTCGACGGTCGGAAGGTGCGGATCGCGTCGGCCCGGGTCGGTTCGACCGGCTGGATCTTCTACGAGGGCCTGTCGCAGGAATCCCTCGACACGATCCGGGGCGAGGCGTCGGCCGCGTTCCCGCCCGCGTCGCTTTCGGTGCTGCGGCGAGACGTCCTCGTGCTCTTTCTCCTTCTGCTTCCGGCGGCCTTCGTCGTCCTCGGCATCGTCTCGCGGCGCGTCTCCGCTCCCGTGTCGAAGCTGGTGGGCGCGGCCGAGGACATCGGCCGGGGGCGCGCCGTCGAGGTCGGCGGCGGCGACCAAACCGACGAAATCGGCCGCCTGGCCGCGGCCATCGACACGATGAGCCACCGGGTCGCCCGGCGGGTCGAGACCCTGCGCCGGCTGCACCAGTTCTCGCGGTCGGCCTACCGGATGACCGACGTCAACGAGGTGCTGGCGCGCTCGGCGCAGGCGATCGCGGCGTTCACCAACGCCGAGCGCGTCTGGTTCTACCTCTACGACCGCAACACCCATCGCCTGGAGGCGGCGGTGCCGGCCTTCAACCTCACCGAAGAAGTCGCCTCCCGCCTCAAGGTCTCGGTGGATGCGCGTTCGATCGAGGGCATGGTCTTTCGCACCGGCGAGCCCTACTGCACCAACGACGCGGAGCGTGACCCTTACGCCAGCCGGGACCTCGGGCATGTCGTCGGCGCGTCCAACGGCGTCTTCGTGCCGCTGAAGACCGAGGAGGAGACCCTCGGCGTCGCCGTGGCCCTCAACCGCGCGGGGGGCTTCGGCCAGGAGGAGATCGACGCCGTGACGTCGTTCGCCGACCTCGCGTCGCTCCTGCTGCGCAACGCCCGGCTGTACACCGCGCTCGCGGGCACCGTCGACGAGCTTCGCCGCGCGAGCCGCCTCAAGGACCACTTCCTGCAGAACGTGAACCACGAGCTCCGCACGCCGCTGACGGCGATCGTGGGTTGGACCGACCTCTTCGAAGAGCAGGATCTCGACGAGCCGACGCGCCGCCGAGGCGTCCGGCAGATCCGCCAGTCGGCCAGGGTCCTGCTCGCCCTGATCGACGACCTCCTGGACCTGGCCCGCCTGGACCGGGGGGCGCTGACGCTCGACCTCAAGCCCGTATTCCTGTCCGAGGTGGTCCAGCGTTCGATCGACACGGTCCGGATGATGGCCGAGGCCCGGGGGGTCGTGCTCATGGCCGCGCCGATGCCCGAGCCGATGGCCCCCGTGCGCGCGGACGCCCTGCGGCTCCAGCAGGTCCTCTGGAACCTGCTCGCCAACGCGATCCAGTTCACGCCGCAGCACGGCCGCGTCGTCGTCCGGGTGGAGCGGGAGCCCGAGCGGTTCCTCGTGAGCGTCGAGGACGACGGCATAGGCATTCCGGACAGCGAGCTGCCGCACGTCTTCGAGCGGTTCCGGCAGGTCGACGGCTCGGCCACGCGGGGGCACGCGGGGATGGGCATCGGCCTCGCCCTCGCGCGTTCGCTCGTCGAGCTCCACGGCGGGACGATCTGGGCCTCGAGCGTCGTGGGCCAGGGGAGCCGGTTCACGTTCGCGGTGCCCATCCGGGGCGCGCAGCGGCGCGCGACGGACTCCGGGGCGGCGGCGGCCGTGTCCGAGGTGCCCGAGAAGCCGAACGCGGCGGGCGAGGCTTCCTAGGCCGAGGCGGCGGGCAGGCCCGTGCCCTTGAGAAGGTCCTTGACGGCTTTCAGCGTCTCTTCCTTCCCGGGCACGCAGAGGTTCGGGTCCTTCTCCTTGCCGTTGGCGAGCGCCGCCGCGTAGCCCTCGCAGTCGTACCCGCAGGCGGTACAGTCGGTCTGCGCCATCGCGGCATAGAGCTTGAGCGCGAGATTCCCGTCCTTCGCCATCTCCATGCGTTTCGGCAGCGGGATCGTCTCGTCGTGAAAGGCCGGCGCCTCCTTCTTCGGCTTGGGCGCCGCCACGACCTCGTCCTCCTCGCGGCCGGTCTCGATCCACTGACCGAAGGACAGGCAGCTCGGGCAGACGAAGCTGTAGTCCCAGCCCTGCGGCAGGAACACGGCGGGGGTCCGGTAGACGAAGAGGGCGGTGAAGTCCTGGGGGCAGGTCGGCGACTCCCGCTCCTGGGCGTCGCGGACCATCGTCTTCAGGTGCGGCCGCGAGAACTCGATCTGCTTGGGCTTCTGGGCGAAGCGGTGCATCTCCTTGCCGCGCGGACACACCATGACGACCTGCGGCTTGTAGACGCGGTCCACGAAGAAGGTCCGCATCGGCACGTCGTGCGCCGGGCAGACCGACGGGGCGTCCTTCCAGAACGAGGCGACGAGCGCGGACTTCTCCGGCAGCGACAGTCTCATCGGCCGCCGATTATAAACGGGTCACAGCCCGGCGAAAGGGTTGAGCCGCTTCTCTTCGTCGATCGTCGTTTCCGGCCCGTGTCCGCACACGACCGGCGTGTCGCCGTCGAGCGGGAAGAGGCGGCCCCGGATCGACGCGAGGATCGCATCGGGGTCGCCGCCCCAGAGATCGGTTCGGCCGATCGAGCGCCGGAAGAGCGTGTCGCCGGAAAAGAGAGTCGGCGCGTCTCCTTCGAGCAGGAAGCAGGTCGAGCCCGGGGTGTGGCCCGGCGTGTGGATCGCGCGCAGCCGGTACGGCCCGAACCGGACGATCTCGCCGTCGGCGAGCGGCGCGTCCGGCGGCAGGGGATTCTCGGCGCGCAGCCCGAAGAACGCCGCCTGTTCCGGCAGCGCGTCGTAGAGGGAGCGGTCCAGGGGATGAAGGCGGATCGGCGCCCCGGTGGCTTCCTTGACCGCGCGCGAGGCGGTGATGTGATCGAGGTGCGCGTGCGTGTGGAGGAGAGCGACGGGGGTCAGCTTCATCGATTCGAGCGACCTCAGGATGCGCCCGGGCTCGTCGCCAGGGTCGATGACGACCGCCTCGCGCGAGACCGGGTCGGCGAGCACCGTGCAGTTGCACTGCAGCGGACCGACGGGGAAGGTCTCGACGATGGGCGGGGCCGTCACGGGTGCACGGCCACGACGGTGTCGACGTCGTGGCGCTCCTTCGCGGCGGCGTTCGCCCAGACCGTCTCGGGCGAGGCGAGCGGCAGCTGCACCGCCCACTCCTGGTTGTCGGGACGGCGATACTCCGACGCGAAGAGCCTGCGGCGGCTGTGCGGCGTGAAGATCTCCCAGCGGAGCCAGCCGAAATCGGCGGTGTCGCCGTGCAGGTAGAAGGCCGGGATGCGCTCGCCCGGCTCGATCACGGCGTCCCGGACCGTCGTCGGGGCGAAGCCGTTGGCGGACAGGCGCTCCTCGAGCTCGCTCCGGACGGACCGGCCCTTCCAGCGCAGGTCGTGGCGCCCCCGCCCGACGCCGCGGCCGAGCACGAGGTCGTCGAGCGCGGCGGAAAGCTCCGGATCCATGGGAGACGGGATCTTAGCGCCCTCCGGGAAGGACGGGATCGAGTCGCCGAACCATGGCCGCACCCGCGCTGGAGAACGTTGCCGTCGGAAAGGACGCGGACCAGCGGCGCACGGCGGGATCCTCGGGTCCCGCCGCGAGGACGAGCCAGCCGCGCTCGCCCGGCCGCCAGGCCCGAGCGAGCATCCCGGGATCGCCTCCGAGGCTGACCACCGAGCGGTGGGGATTACGACCCTCCATCGCGTCGTAGAGCCAGCGAGGGCCGACCAGGTAGTACGCGACGCAGAGTTGCGCGTGCTGGTTCTCGGCGAAGACGCGCTCGGAGGGCGCGGCCTCGCGTCGCAGAAACTCGGCGACGGGGCGCCAGTCCGTGCGGCCCTGGCGAAAGTAGATCTGCAGCGCGCGCGCGTCCAGCACGAGCACGGCGGCGAGCAGCGCAGCCCCGGGCAGCCTCGCGGCGGGCCGCGCCAGCATCGCGGCGAGGCTCGCGGCGGCCAGGGCCGCGATGGCCGGTCCGGCCGGAAGGAACCGCCGCGACGCGTCGAAGTGGGGGTGCAGCTGAGAGAGCGCCTCGATCGCGGCCACGCCGCCGAGCGCCCAGACGGCCAGGAAACGCAGGCCCGGACGCGCCGCCGCGATCCAGACGCCGCAGGCGACGAGCAGGAGGAAGAAATATCCGCCCGCCGAAAGCGCCGCGCCGTCGTCCCAGGCGAAGGCGAAGAAGGACGCCACCCGGTCCGCCCGTTCGAGCGTCGCCGGCGCCCGGGGCGCCATCGGCGGCCGGCGCATGGCGGTGAGGACGACCGGCCACCAGGGCAGGTACGCGAGCGCGAGCCCGGCGGCGAAGAGCGGGCTCCACGCGAGGAAGCGGCGCGCAGGGCGGCGGCGCCGCGGCGCCCCCGAGAGGGCGTCCTCCGCGAGCAGGGCCGCCGCCGCGATCGCGAGGACGACCCCGGCGGCGTAGAGCGTGTACGCCGTCGCGAGGCAGGCGAGGTAGAGCGCGGCCATGCGCCCCGCGCCCGGGCTCTCGAGGAACCGGTCGAGGGCGAGCAGAGCGAGGACGAGGAGAAAGAGCGCGAGAGAGTAGGGGCGCAGCTCCTGTGAGAACCGGACGTGGTACGGCGCGAAGGCGAGGAGCGCGGCCCCGGTCAGGCCGAGCGTCGGCCCGCCGCGGCGGGCGAGCAGGACGCCGAGCGCGGCCACGCCGCCCGCGCCCCAGAACGCGGGCAGGAGCTTGCGCGCGGCGTCGCTCGGATGCAGGGACTCGAGGAGTTTGTCGACGATGTAGTCGAGCGGCGGGTGGACCGCGTCGAAGCGCAGCGACTTCCAGAAGTACGGCCAGTCGCCGCTGATCCAGAAGGTCTGCAGGACCTCGTCGAGCCAGTAGGAGAAGCGGCCGAGGTGGAGCAGCGTGAGCGCGAAGCCGGCGAGGACGATCGCGGCGAGGGTCCACCGGAAGGGGCGCGGCACGGGGGCAGCATATAAACTCCGGCGGCTTGGATCTGCCCGCTCTCGTCGTCCGGTTCGCGCTGGCCCTGTGGGTTGGCGGGACCCTCCTCGTCGTCATCGCGGCTCCGGTCGTCTTCGGGAAGATCGCATCCCGGGACGCGGCCGGCGGCGTCTTCGGCGAGATCCTGCGGCGTTTCGAGATCGTGAAGCAGGTCCTCTCGCTGGCGCTGGTGATCGGCGTCTTCGTCGCCCTCGAGCGCGGCCTCGTGTTGCACGGCCGGGCGGCGGCCGGGGCGGTCGGGATCTTCGTCGCGATCGCCACGAACGTCTATCTGGCGATGGTGCTCCGGCCGCGGATGGACTACTTCCGGATGAAGGTCGGGTCGTTCGACGCCGCGCCGCCCGGGGATCCGTTCCGGGCGCGCTTCGACCGGCTGCACCGGCGCTCGACGCGCGTGCTCGTCCTGGGCTGGCTGGCGGCGTCCGCCGGCCTGGCCCTCTGGGCCTAGGACCGCCGGGTCAGCCCTTCAGGCGGGCCACGAGGTCGATCTCGACGGCCGCGCCCTTGGGCAGCTCGGCGACCGCGACCGTCGACCGGGCGGGACGATGGTTACCGAACCGGCGCCCGTAGACCGCGTTCATCGCGGCGAAGTCGGACATCCGGAGAAGGTAGACGGTCGCCTTCACGACGTCCTGGAGCGTGGCGCCGCCCGCCCGGAGGACGGCCTCGAGGTTGTCGAAGACGCGCTCGACGCCGGCCTCGAATCCGCCGGTCACCAGCTCTCCCGTCGCCGGGTCCAGGGGAACCTGCCCGGACGTGAACAGGAAGCCGCCGTCGGCGACCGCCTGCGCGTACGGGCCGATCGCCTTCGGGGCGCCCTCGGTCGCTATGGTTTTCATCCCGGGCCTCCGTTCCGCGCTAGACTAGCTGGAACCGCGGAAACAAGACGATGTCCGTCGAGCGAATCCAGCTTCTTCACGAAGACTACATTCGCCTGACCGAGAGGTTCAAGGCGTTGTGGACGTTCCACCAGTTCATGCGTGGCGTCCAGAAGACCTTCTTCGCCTCCGAGCCGGCCTACGCGCTCGACTTTTCGAAGCTCTACGACGACGTCCGTGCGGTGGCCGGAGCGATCGACACGACGTCGCCCGAGAAGGTCGCCCCGCGCATCCGCGAGCTCGCCGAGCGGCTCGACGCCTTCTCACGCAAGCTCCGCGAGGCCGACCGGCACATCTCGCCGTCCTACGTTCGGCGTTTCTTCGAAAAGGTGCAGCCGCAGGACGAGAAAATCGCCTTCCATCTCCTGCGCTTCTACTTCTCGCAGCCCGACGTCGACGAGGACGTCGTGGACAAGGTGGACTTCCTGGCGACCGTCCTGGCCGCCGGCCAGGGAGGCGACCGTTCGTCGAACCGGCCGCGCCCGGACGTGCGGAAGTTCCTCGAGTCCGCGACGGCGACCTCCGTCTGGCCGAGGGTCGACCCCGAGACGGCGCCGACGATCGCCCGGGCCTTCGACGACCTCGCCTCGGAGATGACGCGCGCGCAGGAGTTCGAGGACCTCGTCACGGCCAAGCTCCTTCAGAACGTGCGGACGCTGAAGCGCCAGGTCGGGGGCGGCCTCGCGCACCCCGAGGTGCTCACGGCCGTGGCCTCGTGCAACCTGCGCACGCGCTCCGTCTTCCATCGGCTCTACGAGCGTGAGGAGCAGCGGCTCGACGAGGCGACCGAGCGCATCGGCGACCTCGAGAAGGAGCTGACGCGCGGCGGCCTCGAGGTGCCCACGGCCGACGAGTTCCGGAAGTTCCACGAGTCGCGGCAGCGCTACGAACGCCAGTCGCGCGACTCGAACCTCAAGGCGCTCCAGGTGGTCGAGCTGAAGGCGGCCATCGGCGACGTGCTCGGGCGGTTCGAGCTCACGGGGCTCGCGGCCGAGGACATCGACGAGGTCCTGAGCCTCGTCGAGGAGGTCGAGTCCGACGCCGACGACGACGCGTTCTGGAAACCGTGCGTCGACCGCGTGCTCGGCGCCGTGGAGCTCTACGACGACGGCACCGGCGCGCTGCGCACGGACATCGCCGGGCTCGAGCACCTGCGGCTGGAGCGATGGGAGCTCAAGGCCGCGCGGCGCGCGGTCGCGGCCGGAGGGCAGGCGCCCACCGACCGGGACCGACTGCTGCTGCGCGCGGTGGCCCTGCGCCTGAAGGCCGAAGAGGAGACGGAGTCCCTGCGCGGCTCGGCGCCGGGAGAGCCGCCCGCGGAGACCCTGCGGGCCGCCCGTGCGACCCTCGGCCGCGTGCCGCTGCTCGACGCCGCGCTCACGAGCGTCGTCGACGAGGCCGAGGCGGTCAGCTCCTCCGAGGAGATCCGCGCCTGGACCCGCACGCGCTTCCGGCTCCTGCGCGCCACAGCCGACCTGTGGCTCATGCAGGACTCGCCCCGCAGCGAGCGCCGCGACCCGCGCCCGTAGGATCCCGCCCCCCGTATACTCCGCTCCGATGAGCGATTCGGAGGAGCCGCCCGGCGCGGAACCGGTCTCGCAGAGCGATCTCGTCCACAACCGGCGCGAGCATCTGCGCCGGCTCGAGGAGCTCGGGGTCCCCGTCGCCCCCGTCCACTTCCCGATCACCTCGACCGTTTCCGAGATCGCCGAGAAGTACCGCGCGGCCTCGGGGGAGGAGCTCGAGTCGGCGAAGGTCCCGGTCGCGACGGCCGGTAGGGTGCTGGCCCTGCGCACGGCGGGCAAGGCCGGGTTCCTGGACCTCTCGGACGGCCGCGCGCGCCTGCAGGTCTACCTGCGCCGGGAGGCCGTGGGCGACGCCGCCTTCGAGCTGTACAAGGTGCTCGACCTCGGCGACTGGCTGGGCGTCGAGGGCGAGGTCTTCCGGACCCGCACGGGCGAGCTGTCGGTGAAGGCCCGGAGCCTGACGTTCCTGGCGAAGTGCTTCCGGCCCCTTCCCGAGAAGTGGCACGGGCTCAAGGACGTCGAGCACCGGTACCGCCAGCGCTACCTCGACCTTGCCGTCAACCCGGAGTCGCGCGAGGTGTTCGAGCGGCGCGCCGCGATCGTGCGCTACCTGCGGCGCTTCCTCGACGAGCGCGGCTACCTCGAGGTCGAGACGCCCATGATGCAGCCGATCGCGGGCGGCGCCGTCGCCCGCCCGTTCGTCACGCACCACAACGCCCTCGGCCTCGACCTCTTCCTGCGGATCGCCCCCGAGCTGTACCTGAAGCGCCTGGTCGTCGGCGGGATCCCGCGCGTGTACGAGATCAACCGCAACTTCCGCAACGAGGGCATCTCCACGCAGCACAACCCCGAGTTCACGATGCTCGAGTTCTACCAGGCCTACGCCCGGGGAGAGGACCTGATGCGGCTCTCCGAGGAGATGCTCTCGGGCCTCGCGCGCGAGGTCGCCGGCGGGCCGAAGACGCCCTGGGGCGAAGCCGAAATCGACTGGACGCCGCCCTTCCGCCGGATGACGATGCGCGAGGCGGTCGTCGAGTTCACGCGCGAGGACCCGCGGGGCGCCGTGCGCTTCGAGGATCTCGCGGACGAGGGGCAAGCTGCTCGAGGCGGCCCGGCGCTTCGGCGTCGAGAAGCCGGAGCGGTTTCGCGGCCGGAAGGGCAAGCTGCTCGCGGAGGTCTTCGAGGCCGTCGGCGAAGCCCGCCTCGTGCAGCCGACGTTTCTCCACGAGTTCCCGACCGAGATCTCCCCGCTCTCGCGGCCGATGCCGGGCGACCCCGAGTGGGCCGATCGCTTCGAGCTCTACGCCGGCGGGATGGAAATCGCCAACGGCTTCTCGGAGTTGAACGACCCGGCCGAGCAGGCCGCGCGCTTCGCCCGGCAGATGGAGGAGCGCGCGCAGGGCGACCTCGAGGCGGCGCCGTACGACGAGGACTACGTCGAGGCCCTGGAGCACGGAATGCCTCCCACGGCGGGCGAGGGCCTGGGCATCGACCGCGTGGCCATGCTGCTGACCAACCGCCACTCGATCCGCGACGTCATCCTCTTTCCGCTGCTGCGGCCGCGATCGTGACGGCGCGGTTCGAGACGTTCGTCGCGCTGCGCTACCTCGCCGCCTCCCGGCGGCGGGCGCACGTGGCCCTGATCGCGACGATCTCGATCGTGGGCCTCGCGGTCGGGGTCGCGGCCCTGATCGTGTCGCTCGCGCTCCTGTCCGGGTTCCAGGACCGCATCCGGAGGCAGATGATGGAGCGCACGGCCCACCTGACCGTGTCGCCCGACCGGGGAGCGCTGCTGACCGACCCGGAGGCGGTGCGGCGCGCGCTCGAAGCCGCGCCGGGGGCCGCCGGCGTCACCGCCGTCCTCGAGGGGCGCGGCTGGGCCTCCGACCTCGAAGGCGGGTCGAGCTACCCGGTCCGCTTCCGCAACGGCGCCTCGCCGGGGCCGGAGGCCGAGGAGCTTCCCGGCGCGGTCATCGCCCGGCCGCTCGCCGCGCGGCTCCACCTGGCGGCCGGCGACCTGATGCGCGTGACCTCCGCGCGAACGCGGCTTTCGCCGGTCGGCCCGATCCCGGTCTCGGTCGTGCTCGCGGTCGCGAGCGTCCGCGGCTCGAGCGCCCTCGAGAAGTCGGCCGAGGTCGAGGTGTCGCCGGATACGGCGCGCCTCCTGTCCGGGGTCGGCGCCGGGCGCCTTCGCCTACGAGGCCCGTCTCGCCGACCCGACGCGCGCCGAGGGCGCCGCGGCAGCCGTCCGGGCGGCGCTGCCTCCGGGCTACCGGGTCGAGACCTGGCGGGACCGGAACGCCCCGCTCGCCTTCGCGCTGCGCCTGGAGAAGGCCGTCATCTTCGTCACCGTCGGCCTCGTCATCGTGGTCGCGGCGCTCAACATCGTGGCGTCGATCGCGCTGACGGTCGTCGAGAAGAAGCGGGACCTCGGCGTGCTGACGTCCATGGGGGCCGCGCCGGGTGCGCTGGTGCGGATCTACCTGACGCTCGGGGCGGCCATCGGCCTCGTCGGCACCGCCGCGGGCGTGGCCGTCGGCATCGGCCTGTCGGTGGCCGCGGACCGGTTCCGGCTCGTTCCGCTCCCGTCCGACGTGTACATGATCTCGCACGTGCCCTTCGCCATCCATCCGGGCGAGGTCGCCGCCTGCGCCGCCTTCGCCGTCGCCACCGCGCTCGCGCGCGGCGGTGCTTCCCGCGCGGGCGGCGGCGCGCCTGGCGCCGGGCGAGGCGATCCGGCTCTCGCGATGAGCATGCTCGCGATCCGGGCCGAGAACCTGTCGAAGACCTACACCGGCGAAGGGCGCGCCGGTGACGGTCTTCTCGGGGCTCTCCTTCGAGCTCTCCGCGGGGACGTTCGCCGCGGTGATGGGGCCCGTCCGGCGTCGGCAAGTCGACGCTCCTGCACCTGGTGGGCGGGATCGACCGGCCCGACTCCGGGCAGAGTCGAGATCTTCGGCCAGGCGCTCGAGAAGCTCTCGCCGCGCGAGCGCGCCCGGTTCCGTAACGCGAAGGTGGGGTTCGTCTTCCAGTTTCACCACCTGCTGCCGGAGTTCACCGCGGAGGAGAACGTCGCGATGCCGCACCGGATCGCCGGAGTCCCGGAAGGGGAGGCGCGTCGCCGGGCCGGCGAGCTCCTCGAGCGCGTGGGCCTCGGCGCCCGGCGGGACCACGGCGCGCGCGCCCTCTCGGGCGGCGAGCAGCAGCGCGTCGCGATCGCCCGCGCGCTCGCGCGCGGCCCCGGCCTGCTCCTGGCCGACGAGCCCACGGGCAATCTGGACGCGGCGTCGGCGCAGACCGTGTTCGTCCTGCTGCGGGAGCTTCACGCCGAGCGGGGAATGACGACGGTTCTCGTCACGCACAACCCGGATCTGGCGAATCGCTGTGATAGACTTTTCACGATGTCCCGGGAAGGAATTACTCCGTCGCCCGGTTTGCCAGAGCGAGGCTAGTCCGGAGACTTCGCTCGATGGCTTTCCACCACAAAACTCGCTCGGCGACAGGCTCCTTCCATGTTTGAGAAGTACAACGAGAAAGCGCGCCGGGCGCTCTTCTTCGCCCGGTACGAGGCCTCCAAGCTCGGCTCCAAGGTGATCGAGTCCGAGCACCTGCTCCTCGGGATCCTCCGCGAGGGCGAGGACGTCATCAAGGAGATCTTCGCCCGGTTCAACGTCAAGCCGGAGGACGTCCGCCGGGAGATCGAGGGCGACCGGATCTTCGTCGAGCGGATCTCCTCGACGGCCGAGCTGCCCCTGTCCGAGGAGTCCAAGAAGATCCTCGCCTACGCCTCGCACGAGGCCGAGTCGATGATGCACCCCTACGTCGGCACCGAGCACCTGCTGATCGGGCTCCTCCGCGTCGACGGCTGCGTGGCGGGGCGGCTGCTCGCCGCCCGCGGCTTCAACCTCTACGGGGTGCGCGAGGAGACGATCTCGCTCATCAAGGAGCGCGAGGTCTCCAAGCAGAAGAAGGAGCTCCCGTTCCTGGCCGAGTACAGCCGCGACCTGACGCAGCTCGCGGGCACCGGGACGCTTCGACCCGCTGATCGGCCGCGACAAGGAAGTCGAGCGGATCATCCAGATCCTCTCGCGCCGGACCAAGAACAACCCGATCCTCCTCGGCGAGCCGGGCGTCGGCAAGACCGCGATCGTCGAGGGTCTCGCGACCCGGATCGTCGAGGGCGCGGTGCCGATGTTCCTGCTCGTCGAAGAAGATCCTCGCCCTCGACCTGTCGCTCATCGTCGCGGGGACGAAGTACCGCGGCCAGTTCGAGGAGCGGCTGAAGGGGATCATCCGGGAGCTGCGCGAGAACCCGGACCTCATCATCTTCATCGACGAGATCCACTCGCTGATCGGCGCGGGCTCGGCCGAGGGGTCGCTCGACGCCGCCAACATCCTCAAGCCCGCGCTGTCGCGCGGCGAGGTCTCCTGCATCGGCGCGACGACGCTCAAGGAGTACCGCAAGTACATCGAGAAGGACCGCAGCCTCCTGCGCCGGTTCCAGGCGATCCACGTCACGGCGCCGTCCGGAGAACGAGACCTTCGAGATCCTCGAGGGCGTCAAGGACCGGTACGAGCAGTTCCACAAGGTCCGGTACTCGGCCGAGGCGATCAAGACCGCGGTCTACCAGTCCAACCGCTACATCACCGACCGCTTCTTCCCGGACAAGGCGATCGACATCCTCGACGAGGCCGGGGCGAAGGTGAAGCTGAAGCGCGTGGCCGACACGCAGAACCTGCGCAAGCTCGAGCTCGAGATCCGCCAGATCGTCAAGGAGATGAAGAAGGCGATCTCGGACAAGGATTTCGAGAAGGCGGTCTTTCTCCGCGAGCGCGAGATCGAGCTCAAGGAGGAGATCGAGCGGGCCAAGGCCCAGTCGGCGGAGAAGAGCGAGGCCACGCAGGAAGTCACGCGACGCGACATCGAGGAGATCATCTCGTCCTGGACGGGGATCCCGGTCGCCTCGCTCGAGATGGAGGAGGCCGAGAAGCTCCTCCACATGGAGGACGCCCTGCGCCGCCGGATCGTCGGCCAGGACGCCGCGATCATCGGCGTGTCCAAGGCGATCCGGCGCTCGCGTCTCGGCGTCAACAACCCCAATCGCCCGATGGGCTCCTTCATCTTCCTCGGTCCCTCCGGCGTCGGGAAGACGGAGGTCGCGCGGCGCCTGGCGGAGTTCATGTTCGAGAACCCGAAGTCGCTCGTTCGCTTCGACATGTCGGAGTACATGGAGAAGCACGCGGTCTCGAAGCTGATCGGTTCGCCCCCGGGTTACGTCGGGCACGAGGAGGGCGGCCAGCTCACCGAGCGGATCCGCCGCAATCCGTACAGCGTGATCCTCTTCGACGAGATCGAGAAGGCGCACCCGGACATCGCCAACCTGCTGCTTCAGATCCTCGAGGACGGGATCCTGACGGACGCCTACGGAAACGTGGTGGACTTCAAGAACACGCTGATCATCATGACGTCCAACATCGGGACCAAGCACCTCGTCAACCGGACGCGCGTCGGATTCGGCGGCAGCCGGGAGACGCAGACCAACAAGGAGATCGAGGACCTGGTCCTGAAGGAGCTGCGGCGCGACTTCTCGCCGGAGTTCATCAACCGGATCGACGACATCATCGTGTTCCACCCGCTCGCCCGGCCGGACCTGGCGAAGATCTGCCGGCTCCTCATCGACGACGTCAACACCACGATCGCCTCGAAGGGCGCCGTCATCGACATCGACGACGCCGCGATCGAGTGGCTTCTCGCCCAGAGCGGCGAGGACCCGAACATGGGCGCGCGGCCCCTGCGCCGCGCCATCCAGAAGCACGTCGAGGACCCGGTGTCGGAGCTCCTGATCGCGGCCCGCGAGGGGCGGATCGAGGCGATCGAGGTGCGGGTCGGGCCCGAGGGGTTGCGCGTGACGGCTCGCGAAGACGAGCCGATCACTCAGGGGCGCTGAGCGCTTGCGTCGGGGGCCTTGGATGGCCGCGGTCCTCACCGCGGCGGCGATGAGTCTTGGGGCGGCGCTGGCCCAGGAGCCGGTCCCGCCTCCGATCCCCATTCCACCCCCGGCCGAAGCCCCGGCCGCGCCTCCCGCCGAGGTCCTCACCCCGCCGCCCGGCGCCGCGGTCGCGGGCGAACCGATCCTCGGCATCCGCGTCGTCGGCTACCAGACGGTGTCGCCGGACACCATCGCCCACTACCTCGGCATCAAGGTCGGGGATCCGTACGATCCGGCGAAGATCCGCGCGAACTTCCACGCCCTCTGGGACGTCGGCCTGCTCGAGAACGTGAGGATCGAAGCGGAACGCGAGCCGGCGGGCGTGACCCTCGTGGTCACGATCGAAGAGCGGCCGCTCATCAAGGAAGTCGAGTTCACCGGGAACAAGAAGTTGACCTCGACCCAGATCCGCGACGTCCTGAAGGAGGCCAAGACGGAGGTCAAGGCGGGCGCGCCGCTGTCGCTGCGCGACATCGCGCGGGCGCGCGCCACCATCGCCGATGCGTATCTCTCCCAGGGCTTTCGCAGCGCCACGGTCGACTACCGGATCGAGGACCTCTCCAAGACCGAGAAGAAGGTCATCTTCCTCATCGACGAGGGGGACAAGGTCAAGATCGAGTCGATCGAGTTCACCGGAAACACGCACGTCTCCTCGCAGACCCTGCGCAACGCGATGACGAAGACGAAGGTCGCGGTCTTCTGGCGGTTCCTGTCGGAGAACACGACCTACAGCCAGGCCAACTACGAGGCCGACGTCGAGAGCATCAAGGGCGTCTACCAGGCCCGGGGATACAAGGACATCGTCGTCAAGGACCCGGCGCTCGACGTCTACGTCGCCAACCCCGACGCGAAGCCCGAAAAGCTCAAGCGGCGGGTGCGGATCACGATCCCGGTCGTGGAGGGGGACCTCTTCTACACGAACGAGATCCGAATCGTCGCCGTGCAGCAGAACGGGCAGCCGACCGAATCGGGCCAGCCCACGGTGTTCTCCTCCGGCGAGCTCATGGGCCCGTTCTGGGAGCTGAAACCCGGAACGGTCCTGAACCGCGACCGGATCATCGAAGGGCTCATGGCGATCGAATCGATGTACAAGTCGCGCGGATACATCTACTCGTACCCGAATCCCGTGTTCAAGGAGGTCGGCGACCACAAGGTCGACATCGAGGTCGCGATCTTCGAGGGCGAGAAGTTCTACCTCGGCCGGCTCGAGGTCCAGGGGAACACCCAGACGCGCGACAAGGTCATCCGGCGGGAGTTCGCCCTCGACGAAGGCGACGTCATGGACATGGACGCCGTCAAGAGGAGCGTCACCAAGATCCAGCAGCTCGGCTACTTCAAGATGACCGAGGAGCCCGAGTTCGCGGTCCGCCCCGAGGACAAGAAGGTGGACATCACGATCAAGGGGCAGGAGACCTCGCGCAACGAGATCCAGTTCGGAGCCGGCTATTCGGGCTTCGACGGGTTCTTCGGGCAGTTCTCCTTCCAGACGCGCAATTTCCTCGGCCGCGGGGAGATCATCGGGGCCTCCGCCCAGCTCGGCAAGGTGTCCAACTTCTTCGACGTCTCGTACACGATCCCCTGGTTCATGGACAAGAACCAGTCCGTGGGCGCGGCCCTCTTCCGCCGAAACGTCAACTACCTCTCGCAGGAGGAGCAGCGGACCGGCGGCTCGATCTTCTACGGCAAGGGCCTGTCGCTCTTCGACTCCGTCTCGCTCCTCTACGCGTACGAGGACATCACGGCCAACTTCCCCGTGCGCAGCGCCCCGACGCCGCCGGGCCAGTCCCCGCCGCCGCAGAAGTTCACGGAGACGACGGGCACGACCTCGTCGTTCACGCCCGGTTACCGGTACGACAGCCGGAACGACCCGTTCGATCCCACGCGGGGCTTCCGACTTTCGGCCTCGGTCCAGCTCGCGCCCTCGTTCCTGGGCGGCACGAGCTCCTTCATCAAGGCGATCGGCGGCGGCACGATCTACATCCCGGTGCGGATTCCGCGCAACGCCCTGCTCGCCCTCAATCTGGAGCTCGGCTACGTCGCGGCGCTGAACCAGATCGAGATCCCGATTTTCGAGCGGTTCCAGCTCGGCGGCGAACAGAGCCTGCGCGGGTTCCAGCAGGGCGCCGTGGTGCCGGTCAACCCCGACACCTACGAGGTCTTCACCGACCCGCTCGGGCGCATCCTGGGCGGCAACAAGTTCTTCGTCTTCAACGTCGAATACCAGTTCATCCAGATTGGCCCGGCCAAGCTGCTGGCGTTCTTCGACGTCGGCCAGAACTACTTCGACACGCAGTCGATCGGCATCGGCAACGTCCGGGCGGCGGCCGGTGCGGAGCTGCGGATCTTTCTTCCGATCTTTCAGGCGCCGCTGCGCTTCATCTACGCCTTCAACCTCAATCCGATCCAGCCGGTCGACCAGTTCGGGTTCCCGATCGGCTACCTCACCGAGAAGCCCTCCGGCTTCACGTTCTCGATCGGCCGGACGTTTTAGGCGGCGCTCGACGCGCCGACGAGAGCGGGGATCGACGGCCCGGAGGGGGAGAGGCGGTCGGCGGGGGCGCGTGCCGGGCGCGGGCCGGGCGCGGGCGTGACGGGGGGAGTCAGAAGGGCTGGAATGGGGCCAAAAGGTGCCCTGTTGTCTAAGCGGTGGTTTTTGCTACACTTCCGCGCTTTCGCCAAGGATTGTGAAGAAGGAGACGGAATGAAACGCTTTGTCTTGACGGTGGCGGCCGTACTCGTCGCGGCGGTCGCCGGTGCTCAGGGGTCCACGGGCGCGGTGACGCCGGGCGGCGCGCCGATGAAGATCGGCGTGATCAACGTCGAGCGCCTCGTGCAGGAGTCGGCGCTCGGTAAAGAGGCGTTCAACCGGGTCAAGAAGCTCAACGACCAGAAGAAGGACGAGGGCGAGAAGCTCCAGAAAGAGCTGCGGGACCTGGAGCAGAAGCTCGCCGACCAGGGCGCGGCCCTGGCCGAGGACAAGCGGGACGCTCTCCAGAAGTCGTACCAGGAGAAGGCGATCGCCTTCAAGCGGTTCCAGGACGACGCCACCCGCGAGCTCGAGACGGCCCAGAAGAAGGAGCTCGCGGACCTCGAGCGGCGCGTCTTCCCGGTCATCAACCAGGTCGGCAAGGAGAAAGGCTTCACGCTCGTCTTCAACAAGTTTCAGTCGGGCCTGGTCTACGCCGAGGATTCGGTGGACATCACCGACGACGTCCTGAAGGTCTTCAACACGACCGTCGCCATGCCCGCGGCCAAGCCCGCGGACACCTCGGCGGCCGCGAAGCCCGCCGCGGCGGGCGCCAAGCCGGCCCCGGCGCCGGCCCCCACCAAGAAGCCGTAACGCAGGCCGGGACCGAGGCGCCGTGGCCCGCTCGAAGCACCCGATCCGGGGGAAGGGCAGGCCGCGGCCTCCCGCGGCGCCTCGGACCGCCTTCACCCTGGCCGACGTCGCCGCGGCGGTTGGCGGCCGCGTGCGCGGCAGGGCGCTGCTCCTGACCGGAGTGGGCCCCCTCGAATCCGCGGGGCCGTCGGACCTGTCGTGGGTGGCCGACGAGCGCCGCGCCGGGCAGGCCGCCGTAAGCGGCGCCGGGGCTCTCCTCGTCCCCGACGAGAGACTCGCCGGCGGAAAGCCCTGCGTCGTCGTCGAGCGCCCCGATCTCGCGCTCGGCCGCTGGCTCGAGGTGTTTCGCCCGGCTCCGCGGCCGAAGCCGGGTGTCGCGCGAGGCGCGTTCGTCCACCGATCGGCCCGGCTCGCGCCCGGCGTTTCCGTCGCCGCGGGCGCGACGGTCTCGGCGGGGGCCCGCGTGGGCGCCCGGACGTCCATCGCCGCCGGCGCCTTCGTCGGAGAGAGCGCCGTCCTCGGAGAGGACTGCATCCTCCACCCCAACGCCGCGGTCCTCGCCGGCTGCGTCATCGGATCGCGCTGCGTGCTCCAGGCGGGCGCGGTCGTCGGGTCGGACGGCTTCGGGTACGTGTGGGACGGCTCGGCCCACCGCAAGGTCCCTCAGGTGGGGATCGCGCGGCTCGAAGACGACGTGGAGATCGGGGCCAACGCGGCGGTCGACCGCGCGACGCTGGGGGAGACCCGGATCGGGCGGGGGACCAAGATCGACAACCTCGTGCAGATCGGCCACAACGTGACCGTCGGCGAGCACTCCATCCTGTGCGGCCAGGCGGGCGTCGGGGGCTCCTCGACGCTCGGCCGCGGGGTCACGCTGGCGGGGCAGGTCGGCGTCTCCGACCACGTGCGGATCGGCGACGGCGCGACGCTGACCGGCCAGGCGGGCATTGCGCGCCAGGGCCGCGTCGAGGCGGGCGCGGTACTCTCCGGAATGCCGGCACTGCCGCACCGCGAGTTTCTTCGCCGCGCGGCCCTGCTCGGACGGCTCGAACGGGCCCTGGAACGGCTGGCCGCGATCGAGAAGAAGCTGGGATAGGAGGAGACGTGGAGATTCGGATCGGCGAGATCCTCAAGATCCTGCCCCACCGGTATCCGTTCCTGCTGGTGGACCGGATCCTCGAGCTCGAGCCGGGCAAGCGGGTCGTCGGCATCAAGAACGTCACCTTCAACGAGGAGTTCTTCCAGGGACACTTCCCGGGCAACCCGGTCATGCCCGGCGTGCTCGTCCTCGAGGCCATGGCGCAGGTGGCCGGCATCGCCCTGCTCGGGGTCGTGCCGGACAAGGAGCGCAAGCTCCTCTACCTTTCGGGTGTCGACCGCTGCAAGTTCCGGCGGCCGGTCGTTCCGGGCGACCAGCTGCGGATCGAGGCCGAAATCGTGTCGCTCAAGACGCGGGTCTGCAAGTGCCGGGCGACGGCCACCGTCGACGGCGCGCTCTGCGCGGAGGCGGAGCTGCTGTCGGTCCTGGTGGACCGCCCGTGACGACCGCCATCCATCCCACGGCGGTCGTGGCCGACGGGGCGGTGCTCGGGGAGGGCGTCGAGGTCGGTCCCTACGCGGTCATCGGGGAAGGCGTCACGCTCGGCGCACGGACCACCGTGGGCGCGCACGCCTCGGTCCAGGGGCCCGCGGTCTTCGGGGAGGAGAACCGCATCTTCTCGCACGCCGCGCTGGGGTTCGAGCCGCAGGACCTGAAGTACCGGGGCGAACGGACGCGGCTCGTGGTCGGGTCGCGCAACGTCTTCCGCGAGTTCACGACCGTGCATCGGGGCACCGCCAGCGGGAATGCCGAGACCGTGATCGGCGACGACAACTACTTCATGAACTACACCCACGTCGGGCACGACAACCACATCGGCTCGAAGGTGGTCATGGCGAACTCGGCCGTCCTCGCCGGCCACGTGGAGGTCGGGAACCACGCGATCATCGGGGCCTTCAACGCCATCCACCAGTTCTGCCGCGTCGGGGCCTACGCGTTTCTCGGGGCGTACACGGGCTGCCGGCAGGATGTGCTCCCGTTCTGCCGCACCGACGGCCTGGACGCCCGCACGTACGGCCTCAATTCGATCGGCTTGAAGCGCAACGGCTTCTCCGACGAGCGCATCGACGCGCTGCAGAAGGCGTACCGGTTCCTCGTCAAGTCGAAGCTGAACACGAGCCAGGCGCTGGAGCGGATCGCGGAGGAGCTCTCCGGGCAGCCCGACGTCGAGGAGCTCGTCCGATTCATCAAGGCGAGCGAGCGGGGCTTCATCAAGTGACGTCCGCCGCTCCGGTGCGGCTCGCCGTCGTCGGCGTCGGACACCTCGGGCGCCTTCACGCGCGGGTGGCCGGGGAGCTGCCGGGCATCGCACTCGTCGGCATCCACGACCACCACGAGGGCCGGGCCGAGGAGGTGGCGCGCGAGCGGGGCCTGCGGGTCCTCTCGGGCCGCGAGGAGGTGGCCGAGGCCGCGGAGGCCGTCGTCGTCGCGACGCCGACGAGCTCCCACGGCGAACTGGGCCGCTTCTTCCTCGACCGCGGCCTCGACGTCCTCATGGAGAAGCCGCTGGCCCCGGAGGTCGCGGAGGCCTCCGCGCTCGTCGAGCTGGCGCGGCGCAAGTCGCGCGTTCTGGCCGTGGGGCACGTCGAGCGGTACAACCCCGCCATCGAGGCCCTGCTCGCGACCGGCCGGACGCCGGTTTACATCGAGGGCCACCGCCTCGGCATCTTCACGCCGCGGAGCCTCGACGTCGACGTCGTCCTCGACCTCATGATCCACGACCTGCAGATCGTCGCGGATCTCGTCCGCCGGCCGGTGCGCGAGATCCGCGCGGTGGGCATGCCCGTCGTGACGCCGCGGATCGACATCGCCAACGCGCGGCTCGAGTTCGAGGGCGGCTGCGTGGCGACGCTGACCGCCTCGCGCGTGTCTTCCGAGCGGATGCGCCGGCTCCGGGTCTTTGCGCCGCCGCTGTACTGCTCGGTCGACATGCACGCCCGCACCGTCCGCGCCCTGGAGCTCGGGCGCGGCTCCGGGGGACCGGAGATCGTGTCCGTCGACGTGCCGGTCGGACCGGGCGACCCGCTCGCCCGCGAGCTGTCGGACTTCGCGGGGGCCGTGCGCGAGCGGCGGGACACGGTCGTCTCCGGGGAGGTCGGCCGGGACGCGCTCGTGCTCGCCCACCGGGTGCTCGAGGCGATCGAACGGCACCGGTCGGGCCTCGCGGGGGCCACGGCTTGACGGACCGCGCGCGCATCGGGCTCATCGGCGGCAGCGGCGTCTACGATCTCTCGGCGATCGAGGGCCTGCGCGAGGAGACGGTCGACACGCCCTTCGGCCGCCCGTCGGATGCCTACATGACCGGCACGCTCGCCGGCGTCCCGGTGGCGTTCCTGTCGCGCCACGGCCGGGGCCACCGGGTCTCGCCGTCGGAGATCAACTATCGAGCGAACGTCTGCGGCTTCAAGCTGCTCGGCTGCGACGCGATCCTCTCGGCCTCAGCGTGCGGCAGCCTGCGCGAGGAGCTGGCGCCCCGGCAGGCCGTGATTCCGGACCAGTTCATCGACCGCACGCGGCACCGCGCGGACACCTTCTTCGGCGAGGGCGCCGTCGCCCATGCCGGGCTCGCCGATCCGGTCTGCCCCTCGCTGGCGGAGGCCCTCGAGGCGGGCGCCCGGGACGGGGGCCTCACCGTGCGCAGGGGAGGCACCTACGTCTGCATGGAGGGCCCTCAGTTCTCGACGCGCGCGGAGTCGCTGCTCTACCGGGCGTGGGGCGCCGACGTCATCGGGATGACCAACCTGACGGAGGCGCGGCTCGCCCGCGAGGCGGAGCTCTGCTACGCGAGCCTCGCGCTCGTGACCGACTACGACTGCTGGCACGAGGCCGAGGAGGACGTGACGGTCGAGGCCATCCTCGCGGTCCTCGCGGAGAACGCCCTGGCCGCCCGGCGGTCGCTGGCAGAGGCGGTGTCGCGCGTCGACCCGGCCCGCGCCTGCGGCTGCCGCGATGCGATGCGCTTCGCGATCATCACCGACCGGGAGGCGATCCCGGAGACGGCAAGACGGCGGCTCCGGCCGATCGTGGGGAGATACCTGTGAAGACCGAGGGCCGCATCGTGGTGACGGGTTCGGTGGCGTTCGACTACCTGATGACGTTTCCGGGCCGGTTCACCGAGCACCTGATTCCCGATCGGATGTCGCGCCTGTCCGTGTCGTTCCTCGTCGACGAGATGCGGCGGGTGCCCGGCGGCTGCGGCCCCAACATCGCCTACGGGCTGTCGCTCCTGGGCGAACGTCCGGCCCTGCTGGCCACGGCCGGCGCCGACGCCGCCGACTACCGCGAGCGGCTGGCCCAGGAGGGCGTCGACGTCGAGGGTCTGCGGCTGGAGAGCGACCTGTTCACGGCCTCGTTCTTCGTCTCGACGGACCAGGACCAGAACCAGCTCGCCTCGTTCTACACCGGCGCGATGGCGCGGGCGCGCGAGCTTCCGCTCGAGTCGCTCGACCCGGCGTCGATCGCCTTCGTCGTGATCTCGCCCAACGACCCGCCGGCGATGGCCGCCTACGCCGAGGCCTGCCGGCGGCACCGCATCCCTTTCCTCTACGACCCGAGCCAGCAGGTCACGCGGCTGTCGGGGGAGGAGATGGCGGAGGGATTCCGCGGCGCCGCGATCCTGATCGTGAACGAGTACGAGTTCGGCATCCTCACCCACAAGACCGGCCTGACGCGCGAGCAGATGCTCGAGCGCGTGCCGACCGTGATCGTGACGAGCGGGGCCGACGGCTCGACGATCCACGTCGCCGAGTCCGCGGGCGGCCGGGCCGCGCACGCGATCCCGCCGGCGCGGGTCGAAGGCGAGGCCGTCGACCCCACCGGGGTGGGCGACATGTACCGGGCCGGTCTCCTGCGGGGCCTCCGGATCGGGGCGCCCTGGCCGGTGGCCGGCCGGATCGGCAGCGTCAACGCGGTCTTCGGTCTCGAGGCGCTGGGGCCCCAGCCGCCTCGATACACGCCGGCCGAGTTCCTCGAGCGCTACCGCCGCAACTTCGGCGACACGCCGGAGCTCGCCCGGCTGTTCTCCTGACCCGGCCGCCCGGGTTACAATTCCCTTTCTTCAACGAGGATGGTCCTTTGAGCATGCGCGTTCCGCGCCGCGTGGCGGTGTCTTTTTCGCCGAAGCAGTACGAGGGAAGCCTCGACGCCTCGGGACTGCGCGTCGGCGTCGTTTGCGCGCGCTGGAACCCCACGGTCACCGACGCGCTCCTGACGGCCGCGCTCGACACCCTGCGCCGCCGCGGCGCGAAGGCCGAGGACGTCTCGGTCGCTCGGGTGCCGGGGGCGTTCGAGGTCGCGGCCGGGGCGCGGGCGCTCCTCGATTCCGTCAAGCCCCACGCTCTGGTCGCGCTCGCGGCCATCATCCGCGGGGAGACGACCCACCACGAGGTCCTCGGGCACGCCGTCGCATCCGCCCTCGCCTCGCTCTCGCTCGAGGCGGGCGTGCCCGTCGGGTTCGGCATCCTGACGTGCGACACGATGGAACAGGCCCGCAGCCGCACGGACAAGGGCATCGAGGCGGCCGAGGCCGCCGTCGAGATGGCGAACCTGCGCCGGCAACTGAAGGTCAAGTAGGTGGGGGCGAGGCGCAAGGCGCGGGAGCTCGCGCTCCAGATGCTCTACGAGCACGACGTCTCCGGGACGGAGCCGCAGGAGATGTTCCGACGGTCCGACGACCTGAAGAAGGCCTCCGAGGGGATCGCGGACTTCACCCGCCGGCTGGTCGCGGGCACGCTTCTCCACCGCGAGGACCTCGACGCGCTGATCTCGCGGCAGGCCGACCACTGGCGGCTGGCTCGGATGCCCGTCGTCGACCGGAACATCCTGCGCCTGGCCCTCTTCGAGCTCCTCCACGAGCCGGAGACGCCGCGGCCGGTCGTGATCGACGAGGCCCTCGAGATCGCGAAGCGGTTCTCCACCCCCAAGTCCTCGCAGTTCATCAACGGCATTCTCGACGGGGTCCTCAAGGGACGCCGCGGCGAGGTCCCGTCCTCGTGAGGCGCGCGCACGCGGCGCTTCTGCTCGCGGCGGCGCTCCTGGCCCCCCCCGGGGCCGGCGCGGACGAGCTCGCGGTCTACCGGGCGGCCGGGCCGGACGCGCGCCTCTTCGACCAGTACGACAACGACGGCTACTCCCTGGCGGTATCTCCGCGCAGCGACGGCGGTCTCGACCTGACGGTCCGCGTGGCCGACGGGCCGCTCTCGAGCCGCGCTCCTTTCCCGACGGGCGCCGCGCGCGACGCCGCCCTCACGCCCTCGCCGGAACGGGACGCGTTCTCGCGCAGCCTGGCCGCCGACTCGGCTTTCCAGGCCGAGGCCGTGGAGCGCGTCCTCTCGGGGATGGCGTCGTTCGTCCGATACGATGCGGACCGGAGCCGGCGCCAGGACCCGGCCTCGGTCTTCGCGTCGCGCCGTGCGCACTGCGTGGGCTTCTCCGAGCTCGCCGTCGATCTGCTCCGCCGGGTCGGGATACTGGCGCGCACGGTCCAGGGCATCCTGCGGACGAAGCCGGGCAGCGACGGCTACGACGCCCGCATCGGTGGCGTGTACCACCGCTGGATCGAGATCTACTACCCGGACCGCGGGTTCGTCTTCTCGGACCCCTTCTCCTCGATCAACGCCGTCGACGCACGGTACGTCGCGTTCGGCCGCCGGGCCTTCGAGCGGCCGCGCGACCTGACGCTCACGTCGGTCGAGAGCTCGGGCCAGCTCAACTTTCCGGTGCGGCGGTTGCCCGAGGCGACGCTCCGCGTGCGGCCCGCGGGCGGCTCGAACTAACGTCTCGGAACCGGGTCTGATCGACGGCCTGGCGCGTCGGTGTCGCCTGGCGACAGGGCCAGGAGCCGTTTTGCGGATGGCTCACCTTGGCGCCGCCATCGAGACTTCGGTACCAGCACACGCGACCGCCGGCGCGTGAGCGTTCGGGTATATTGCCCGCTCCGATGGCGGAGAAATACGCTCCCGGCGAGATCGAGGGCCAGTGGCAGAAGCGCTGGGCCGAGGCGCGCGTGGCCTACGTGGACACGTCCGTGCCCGGCGACGAGTTCTACATGCTCAACATGTACCCGTATCCGTCGGGCAGCCGCCTGCACGTGGGACACGGGCGCAACTACATTCTCGGGGACGCGCTCTATCGCCGGGAGCGCATGGCCGGCCGCAAGGCCCTGAACCCCATGGGCTGGGACGCCTTCGGCCTGCCGGCCGAGAACGCGGCCATCCAGAGCGGCGTCCACCCGCGGGAGCACACGCTCGCCAACATCGGCCGCATGAAGGAGCAGCTCTACAGCCTGGGATGCCTGTACGACTGGTCCAAGGAGCTCGCCTCGTGCGACCCGGCGTACTACCGGTGGAACCAGTGGCTGTTCCTGCGGATGTGGGAACGGGGCCTGGCGTACCGGAAGACCGCGCCCGTGAACTGGTGCCCGGGCTGCCGCACCGTGCTCGCCAACGAGCAGGTGGTCGAAGGGCGCTGCGAGCGCTCGGACGATCTCGTCGAGATCCGGGACCTGACGCAGTGGTTCTTCCGCGTCACCGACTACGCCGAGCGGCTGCTCGAGGGCCTCGACCGCCTTCCGCACTGGTCCGAGCGCGTGAAGACGATGCAGCGCAACTGGATCGGCCGCTCGGACGGCGCCGAGGTCCTCTTCCGCATCGACGGTCTCGCCGAGCCGCTCGTCGTCTTCACGACCCGCCCCGACACGCTCCACGGAGCGACGTTCCTGGCGCTCGCGCCCGAGCACCCGGCCGTCGAGCGGCTGGCGGCGGGCTCGGCGCGGAAGGCCGAGATCGACGCCTTCGTAGAGCGGGTCCGGCGCGAGTCGAGGCTGGAGCGCGAGGCCGAGGGCGCCGAGAAGCAGGGCCTGGAGACGGGGGCGCGCGCGATCAACCCCGCGACCGGCGAGACGATCCCGGTCTGGCTCGCCGACTTCGTCCTGCCCGACTACGGCACCGGCGCCATCATGGGCGTTCCGGCCCACGACCAGCGCGACTTCGAGTTCGCCCGCCGCTACGGCCTGGCGATCCGGCCGGTCTACCGGACCGGCGACGAGGAGATCGACCCGGCGGCGATGACCGAGGCCGCGCCCCATGGCGGCGTCCTGGTGGCCTCGGGAGCCTGGGACGGCACCCCCAACGGACCCGAGGCCGTGCGCACGGCCATCGCGTGGCTCGAGGAGAAGGGCTTCGGGAAGGGAAAGGTCGGCTATCGCCTGCGGGACTGGCTGATCTCGCGCCAGCGCTACTGGGGCACCCCGATCCCGGCGGTCCACTGCCCGGCCTGCGGCGTCGTCCCGGTGCCGGACGCCGATCTGCCCGTGCTGCTCCCGGAGGACGTGGAGTTTCGGGGCGCCGAGGGCAATCCGCTCGAGAAATCCGAGGCCTTCGTGAAAACCCGCTGCCCGAAATGCGGCGGCGCGGCGCGGCGCGAGACCGACACGATGGACACCTTCGTCGACTCGTCCTGGTACTACCTGCGGTTCCTGAACCCCGCCGACGCGGAGAAGATGGTGGACACGGCTCGGGTCGCCCGCTGGCTGCCGGTCGACCAGTACATCGGCGGGATCGAGCACGCGATCCTGCACCTGCTGTACGCCCGGTTCGTGTGCCGGGTCCTGAAGGACATGGGCCTCGTCCACCTCGAGGAGCCCTTCGAGCGCCTGTTCAACCAGGGCATGATCACGCGCCTGAACCCGGCGACCGGCAAGATCGAGAAGATGTCGAAGTCGCGCGGCAACACGGTCTCGCCGGACGAGCTGATCGCGCGGTTCGGCGCCGACACGCTGCGCCTCTACACGCTCTTCATCGGGCCGCCCGAGAAGGAGTCGGAGTGGTCCGAGGAGGGGGTCGCGGGCGGCCTTCCGCTTCCTGAACCGGGTGCACGACCTCTGCGGGCGGGTCGAGGAGCTGCCGGCGGCGGCGCGCCCGGGCCCCGCGACACGCCGCTGACGCGCCTGACGCACCGGACGATCGACCGGGTCACCCGCGACGCCGCCGCCTTCCACTTCCACACCGCCGTGGCGGCGCTCATGGAGTTCCAGCGCGGGATCGCCGAGGCCCTCGACGGAGGCTCCGAGACCCCGGAGGCGCGTGCGGGAGGCGACCCGCACCCTCGTGAAGCTGCTGCACCCGATCGCGCCGCATCTGACCGAGGAGTGGTGGCAGCGGTTCGGCGAGAAGGGCTTCCTCCTCGAGGCCGCCTGGCCTGCGGCCGATCCGGAGCTCGCGACGACGCGTCGCCGTGACGCTCGTCGTCCAGGTCAACGGCAAGGTGCGCGGAAAGCTCGAGGTCGCCCGCGGCGCGACCGAGGCCGACGCGATGGCGCGTGTGCGCGAGGACCCGCGGATCCGGTCGTGGGTCGAGGGCAAGGAGATCGCGCGGACCGTGTTCGTGCCGGACCGGCTGCTGAACCTGGTGGTGCGTTGAGGCGCCACGCCGGGGGCTGCTGCTCTGCGCCGGTACTCGTCGCCGCCGCCGGGTGCGGCTACACGCTGGTGGGCAAGGGCTCGACGCTTCCCGAGAACGTCCGGGTGGTCGAGTTCACGACCCTCGAGAACATGACGCAGCGGGTCGGGCTGGAGCAGCGGCTCTCCGGCGAGATCGCCCGGGAGCTCGCCTCCCGCGGCCGGTTCAAGGTGCAGGCGACGGCCGAGGGCGCCGACGCGGTGCTGTCGGGGGCCGTGGTGGGGTTCAACCTCTACCCGGTGGCCTTCGACTCGCAGGGACGGGCGACGGACTACCAGGTTCAGATCACGACGCGGGCCTCGCTCAAGACCGCTGCCCGACGGCAAGGTCCTCTGGGAGAACCCGGCCTTCACCTTCCGCGACAACTACCAGTTCAACGCGACCGCGGCGACCTTCGTGGACCGGGAGAACGACGCCATCGACCGCGTCGCCGACCGCTACGCGCAGAGCCTGGTGACGAGCATGCTCGAAGGATTTTAAGCCGTTCGCGCTGCGCTCGAGCGCCCAGCGCGCACCTGCGGACGGACCTTCGTTGCGGCCTGACCCTCCCTCGCGAGCTCGCGGCGCGGACCGTCCTCCCGACCGACGGTCGGGAGGAGTGTCCGCGCCGCGGGAGTCGAGCGCGGAGTCGTAGGGTCAGGCCTGCGGTCGAGCGCCTTCCGCGGTCGCAGAGCCGTGCGACCGTTGCTGGCCGAGCGAACGTTTAGCGGCGGTTACTTTGGCGGCGACCTTCTTGGCGAGACGGCTACTTGTAGCGGGCGGCGGCGTTGCGGTGGATGACGCCCTTGGAGAGGGCCCGGTCGATCGCCGAGTGGGTGGCCGGCAGGGCCTCGGCCTTCTTCTTGGAGTCGGTCGCCCCGTACTTCTTGACGACGCCGCGCAGCCGGGAAACGCGGGCCTTGTTGCGGGCACGCTTCTTGGCGGACGTGCGGATGCGTTTCTCAGCGGACTTGATGTTGGCCATGACGCTTCTCTTCGCTCCTGTCTGTGCTCGATTTCGGAAGGGGGGAGACTATCGCAATCCGGGACGGGCGACCGCCGGCGGCTACTTCGCGTCCACCCCGATCGACTTGAGCCTGGCCTTGGCCAGCCGCGCCTCCTCGGAGGTCGGAAACTCGTGGATGACGTACTGGAGCTGGACGACGGCCTCCGGCTTCTGGCCGAGCTCGAGCAGGGCGTAGCCCTTCTTCAGGAGAGCCGCGGCGGCCTTGTCGCTCGAGGGCCACTGCTTGAGGAGCTCCGTGAAGTCCGCGATCGCCTCCGGGAACTTGCGCTGGGCGAAGTGGGACTCGCCGATCCAGTACTGGGCGTTGTCGGAGAGGTCGGTCGACGGGTAGCTCGCCAGGTAGTCCTGGAACCCCTGGATCGCCAGGGCGTAGCGGCCCTTCGAGTAGTCGCCGTAGGAGGTGTCGTAGAGCTCGGCCGGGGACGGGCCCGCCGGAACGGGCCGGCCCGGTGCCGCCGGGGAGCCGGGGCGCCGCGGCTCGGCGGGGTCCGAGTGGACGCCGGTTCGCGCCGGCGTTGCGTAGCCGCAGCAGCTCGCTCTGGGTCTCGGCGATCTGCTGCGAGAGCTGCGAGAGGCGGCGGTTGGTGTCCTCGAGCTTGGCCTCGAGCTGCTCCATCTTGGTCGTGAGCTCGCAGAGGCGGATCGCCGTGTCGGCGTTCGACTTCAGCAGCTGCGTCGTCTGCGCCGCGACGTTCTGGTTGAGCTTCTCGACCTCTTCCTTGCTCGACGACTTCTTCTCGAGGGTCTGGATCTGCTTCTGGATGTCGCCCATCTGGCGATGCAGACCCTCGATGTCGTCTGGAGGAAACGCAGGCGGCGCCGGTCAGCGACGACCGCCGCGAGAAGGCCGTAGAGGCCGAAGCGCCGGGGACCCGTCAAGCTACTTGGCCGTGATCACGAGGTGCGCCCGGCGGTTCTGCTGCCAGCAACCCTCGTGCGACTCCGTGCAGAAGGGGCGCTCTTCGCCGTAGGACACGGTCTTGATCCGGGATCGCGTCGATGCCGAGCGACACCAGGTACTCCTTGGCGGCGTTGGCGCGGCGGTCGCCGAGGGCGAGGTTGTAGTTGCCGGTGCCGCGCTCGTCGCAGTAGCCCTCGATCAGGATCTGGACGGAGGGGTACTTCTTGAGCCACTCGGCGTCGGCCGCGAGCGCCGTGCGGGCGTCCTCGCGCAGGTCGGACTGGTCGTAGTCGAAGTAGGCGTCGGTGAGGTAGCCCTTCTTGTTCATCTCCGCGACGTCCTGCCTGAGGACGTCGGACGTGACGTCCCGGCTCGTCGTCGGCGCCGGCGGCGGGGCGACCTCCGTGTCCGGGGCCTTGGCGGTGACCGGCGGCCGCGCGTCCTGGGCCGTCGTCGGGGCCTTCTTCTTGCAGCCGGACGAGAAGACGAGCGCCACCGTGGCGAGGAGAGCGAGTGTGGTCAGGTGTCGTGAGATTCTTTCGTCATTCGGTACTCCTTAGTCGGTGAAGCGGCGCTCGCAAGCGCGGTGGCACCGCCCGGAAACCCAGTGTAGCAAAGACTTTCGCGAAACCCCAGTCCGAATCGATCGTTGCTCTACGGAATCCACCAGGGCTGCGAGTGATTCCCTCCGCGCGTGAGCTGCCGCTTGTTCTGGCCGTTCGAGTCCATCGTGTAGATCTGGGTCGAGCCGTCGCGGCGCGACGCGTACACGATCTTCTCTCCGTCGGGCGACCACGACGGGTGGCCGTTGGAGCCCTCGGAGGTGAGCTGGATCGTCCGGCCCGTCGCGAAGTCCATGACGCAGATGTTGAAGTCGCCCTCGTTGCGGCAGGCGAACGCGATTCGGGCACCGTCGGGCGACCAGGCGGCCTCGTCGTTCCAGTTCCCGGCGAGCGTCACGCGCCGCGATCCCGTGCCCTCGGGGTCCATGACGTAGATCTGCGGCGTGCCCGTCAGGTCCGAGGTGTACAGGATCTGGCGTCCGGTGGGGGACCAGGCGGGCGAGGCCTCGAGGGCTCGGCTCGTCGTCAGCCGGCGCGCCTGGCCGCCGGCGACGCCGATCGTGTAGATGTCGGCGTTGCCCCGGGCCGAGCCGGCGAAGGCGATCTGCGAGGCGTCGGGCGAGAGCGACGGCGAGGCGTTCAGCTCCACGCCGGTCTGGATCTCGCGCTTGTCGGCGCCGTCGAGGGACATCGTCCAGATCTGCGGATAGAGGCGCACGTAGGAGGTGTAGGCGATCCGCCCGTTGGCGCCGTTGGGGTTGATCGCGATCGACTTGTGCGAGGTCAGCTGACGCACGCCGCGCCCGTCGAAGTCCATCGCGGAGACCTCCTTCGTCGCCGCCTGCTCGGTCACGAACAGGATCGTCGAAAGGAAGACGCCGGGCTTCCCCGTGAAGTACTTGACGATGTCGTTGGCGATCGTGTGCGCGATGCGCTCGACGTACGAGGCGCCGCCGGAGTAACGCCGGCCCATGATCAGCTTGCGCGACTTCAGGTCCCAGACGCGGGCCTCGATCGAGACCTTGTCGCCCGCGACCTCGCCGCGGGTGTCGACGAGCGCCTCGGCGCCGGTGCCGAGCCAGCGGTCGGCGGCGTCGGGACGTCGACGGGTCGCGGTAACCGGAGGGGTAGAGCGAGGGCTCGGCCACGGCGAAGGCGCCGGCGTACTCGAGGTCGGAGCGCAGCGTCGCGGTGAAGGGCTCGACGACCTTGTCCTGGAGGCCGGCGGTCCCGGGTGCGAAGAGCGGCGGAACGGCGACCGCGAGGCGTCGCCCCTCGCCGCCCCGGATCGTGATCTGGATGTCGTCGGCGGGCGCCGGCGTGGGCGCCGGGGCCTGCGCGAGCAGGGGAGCCGCGGCCAGAGCGAGGGCCGCGGCCGGTCAGCGAAGCGTCGGAACATCGGTGTCTCCTGGGTCATTCGAAAACGACCTGAATGCCGAGATGCGGGCCGGGGTACTCGGCCGGCAGCGGCGGAAGCGGCGAGGACGCGAGCACCGCGCGCAGCGCCGCCCGGTCCACGAAGGGCAGGCCGCTCGAAACCACCAGGCGCGGGTCGGTGATGGTGCCGTCCCGCTCGATCTGGAAGTGCACGACCGGGTTGGTCTGGACGATCTGCGCCGGCTTGAACCAGTTCAGGCTCATGATCCCGACCATGCGCTCGATGTAGATCGGGTACTTGAAGTCGGCCTGGTCGATCTTGAAGCCGCCGATCCCGGCCGAGCCGCCGGCGCCCGGTGCGGCGCCCGCCGAGGTCCCGGGGGTCTCGTCGCCCGCCGGTCGGAAGGCTGACGGCCGGCGTGCGCGGCGCGGCCGGGCCGGCTGACGGGCGGAGGCGTGGGCTTCTTCTTGTCCTCCTTGGCCGGGAGGAGGACCGCCTTCTTCGAGGGCTTCGGGGACCTCCTCGACGGGCTTCTCGATCTTCGGCTTTTCGGCCGCCGCCGGCGCGGGCGGGGCGGGCGCGACGGGCGCCGGGGCCTGGACGCGCGGCGCCTGGAGCGATCCCGAGCGCAGCAATCGGATCGCGACCGCGCGCGGCGGCGTGACCCGCATGGGCTTGGCGATGAAGGAGACGAGCAGGCCGCCGAGGACCGCAGCGTGAAGGACGAGGGCGAGCGCGGTCGCCGGCGCCCACGGCATCCGCTCCTCCTGCCGCGCGGCGAGGATGCTGCCGACCGCGTCCATCAGCGTCGCCGGGCGGCGTTGCCGGGGGTCACTTCTTCGAGGCTCCCGACGTGTCGGTGACGAGGCCGAGGCTCTCGATGCCCATCCGGTTCAGGAGGTCGAGGGTCTCGATCACGGTTCCGTACGACAGGCCGCGGTCGGCCTTGAGCAGGACGGCCTTCTCGCGCCGGCCGCGCAGAATGGCCCGGAGGCGGTCGCGCAGCAGGCCGCGGGCGACGGGCGTCTCGTTGATGTAGAACAGCCCGTCGCGCGAGATCGACAGCACGATCGGGTCCTCGGGGTTCGACTGGAGGTTGGTCGTCGCGGTCTTCGGCAGCGCGACCGAGATGCCCTGGTGGAGCATGGGGGCCGTGACCATGAAGATGATCAGCAGCACCAGCATCACGTCCACCAACGGCGTCACGTTGATGTCCGCGAGATGGTCGAACTCGTCGGCGGACTGGCGCTGGAAAGCCATGCTCTAGAGGGACACCGCCGCCTAGGTAAAGTTCCTCTCGGCCAGGTTGATGAACTCCAGCGAGAAGTCCTCCATGCCGGCGCGCTGTTCGCGGACCTTGCCCATGAAGTAGTTGTAGAAAATCATGGCCGGGATCGCGGCCGCCAGGCCCGCGGCCGTGTTGACGAGCGCCTCGGAGATGCCGGGCGCGACGGCCGCGATCGAAGTCGAGCCCGTCAGGCCGATGGCGCGGAAGGACTGCATGATGCCCCAGACCGTCCCGAAGAGGCCGATGAAGGGGCAGGCCGCTGCGGTCGTGGCGAGGAACGTCATCCCCTTGGTCAGCCGCGACGAGCTCGACGCCGATCGCCCGCTCGAGCGCTCGCTCGATGCCGGAGATGTTCTTGATCACGAGCTTGCCCTGCGCGCCGCCGGCCGGTCGTCGGGGCGTCGTCGGCCCGGTTGGCCTTCACCTGGGCGTCGAGCTCGGCGTAGCCGGCCTTGAAAAGGGTCGTCAGGGGGGTGTCGGCGAGCTCGCCGGCGAAGGTGTTGACCTCGGAAAAGCGCTTGGACTTGCGAAAGAAGGCCACGAACTTCTCCGACTGCCTCGAAACCCGCCGCAGGCGGATGAACTTGGCGAAGATGATCGCCCACGAAACGAACGAAAAGAGCAGGAGGATGCCCAGGACGACCTTGGCGGCGGGCCCGGTTTCCCAGAAGAAGGAGAGGATGGAGGTCTGTCCGGGGAGGTTTTCGCTGGTGACGGGCTGAAAGACGGTCGCCAACATCGATTTCGACCGTAACATAGGGGCCGGAAAGGGTCAAAGGGAATGGAGCCGCGGCGTCGGAACGTTCTGCCGTCCGTGAGACTGCTCTCGAGCCGGCTGCTGGCCATCGCGCTCGGGGCGCTCGCGGTGGCTCTTCCCGCGACTCTCGACCGACATCTTTCCCGTCAAGGATCTCGCCCCCGGCATGAAGGGCTTCACCCTCTCCGATCTCGGCGACGGAAAGGGCGTTCAGCGCTTCGACGTCGAGATCGTCGGGCGTCCTCCAGAGCTTCGCGCCCGAAGCAGGACCTGATTCTCGCGCGCGTGCACTCGGAAGCGATCGAGAAGACCGGGATCATCGCGGGCATGAGCGGGAGCCCCGTCTACGTGGACGGCCGGCTCGTCGGCGCGCTCGCCTACGGCTGGCCCTTCTCGCGCGAGCCGATCTGCGGGATCACGCCGATCCAGAGCATGCTCGACATCCGCAAGGCGCCGGCCGCTCCTCCCGTGCCGATCGGCGGAACGGCCACCCGGGCCTCGCGAGTTCACGTCGACCTTCGGCGGCCGCGACTTCGCGACGGGCTGACCGCGCTCCTGACCCCCCTCCGGAGCGAAGCGGCCGAGCGCGGGGCTCGGCGGCGCTTCCGCTCCCGGTGTCGTTCTCCGGCGCGACGCCGCGACGGAAGCCTCTTCGGGCGGGTCGCCGAGGCCGCGGGCTGGCTCGTCGCTCCCTCCGGCGCTTCGGCGCGGCGTCGCCGCGCCCTCCGCCGCGGCCGGGTCGGCCGGCGATGGCGGCCGCCTCGAGCCGGGCTCCGCCGTCGCCGCGGTCCTTCTCTCCGGGCGACATGGTCCTCTCGGCGACGGGCACGGTGACGTGGGTCGACGGCAACTCGATCCTGGCCTTCGGCCATCCGTTTCTCTCGATGGGCCCCGTCGACATGCCGATGGCCCGCGCCGAGGTCCTGACGGTCCTCCCGTCCCTCTACCGCTCCTTCAAGTTCTCCACCACGGGGCCGGTCCTCGGCTCGGTGTCGCAGGACCGCTCGACCGGGATCCTCGGCAGCTTCGGCAAGCCGCCGACGATGGTGCCGGTGACGATCCGCATGACTTCGGAGGACGTGCCGACCCAGACGTTCAACTTCGAGGTCGTGCACAACGCGATGCTGACGCCGATCCTCGTCGCGCTGGCGACGGACAACGTCCTGACGACGCTCGAGAAGCGCGCCGGTGAGCGCACGATCGTCTGGAAGTCGGCGATCGCGACCGACGACCGCACGGTCCGGTGGGACTCGGTCTTCTCCGGCCTCACGGCCCGCGAGGAGGCCGTCGGGTCGCTCGCGCTCCTGACGAACTACCTCATGTCCAACGAATTTCACGACCTTTCGATCCGGGGCGTCGAGATCGAGATCGTTCACTCGGACCGCCTCCAGAGCGCGCGGATCGTGCACGTCGAGGCCCAGAAGGAGCGGGTGCGTCCCGGCGACACCGTCCCGGTATGGATCGACCTCGAAGACTTCCGCGGGGGGCCGCGCCGTGTCGTCATGACGGCCCGTGTCCCGGAGGACGCGCCGCCCGGCCCGCTGACGGTCTTCGTGGGCGACGGCAACCCGGCCACGGCGTACGACCTCGCCATGTACCCGCCGGACCCGCACTCGCTCGACCAGGTCCTCGACTTCATCTCGCGCATGCGCCCCGCCAACACGCTCAACCTGCTCGCCTACCGCGCGGCGCCCGGGGCCGTCGTCAACGGCGAGCCGCTCGCCGCCCTTCCGCCGACGCGCGCCGCCCTGCTGAGAGACCGCGGGCCCGGCGACGGGACGCCCGACCTCGGTTATCTGCGGCTCCAGGCCGAGTCGATCGAGCAGCCGGTTCCCATCTCGGGTTCCGCGCGGCTCAATCTCGAAGTGCTCCCGAGGGTTTGGTGAGGCTCGGCCTCGCCCGGTTCGGCGCGCCGGCGCTCGCGGCGTGGGTGGCGGCCGCTCCGCTTGCGGCGGCCACGGTGAAGATCTGGGTCTGCGACACGGCGTCCGACTTCTCGCTCGGGGAGGCCCGGGGCGTCTCGGTGACCGCCGACGGCGCGCTCGTGGCGGGGCGGCCCCTCGCGAAGGTCGAGGGCGTCTCGGAGGCCGTGCTCTTCGGCGCGGCGACGGGCAAGAACGGCGAGCTCTACGTCGGCACCGGGGACGCCGGAAAGATCCTCCGCGTCTCCTCCGCGGGCGGGGTCGAGACCCTGGCGACTCTGCCCGAGCAGGAAGTGACCGCCCTCGCGGTGGGCCCGGACGGCTCGGTTTACGCGGGCGGCTCGCCGGGCGGAAAGGTCTACCGGGTCGAGAACGGAAAGGCCGCTCTCTACTACGAGACGAAGGCGCAGTACGTCTGGGCCCTCGCGTTTTCGGGGCCGGTCCTCTACGTGGCGACGGGCCTTCCGGGCGAGATCCATCGCGTGCGCGCCGTGGGCCAGGGCGAGCGCGCCCACGCGACGCCGGACGCCCACGTCCGGGCGCTCTTCGCCGATCGCGAGGGACGGGTCTGGGCGGGGACGTCGGGCTCGGGCCTGGTGCTGCGGATCGACAAGACCGGGCACGTCACGACGCTCTACGACTCGGCCAAGCCCGAGATCACCTCCATCACGGCGGATGCGAGCGGACGGGTCTGGGCGGCCGCCGGAGCGGCGGACCTGTCGACCTCGGGCGGCGAGCCGATCTCGGTGCCGGTCGCGGCCGCGTCGGCGAAGCCGGCCAAGCCGGCCTCGCCGACGGACGAGGAGGACCGCTCGAAGCCCGAGGTCACCGTCAGCGTATCCACGCCGCGCCTGGCGCCGGCCCGCGGCTCCTCGCGGGGCGGCTACTCTTCCGAGATCCTCCTCTTCGAGGAGGGCGAGCCGCCGCGCCCGGTCTGGACCGGCGCCGAAGAAGTGGTCTTCGACCTCGCGAAGGACGACGCCGGTCCCGGCGTGGTCGCGGGCACCGGACCCCGAGGCAAGCTCTACGCGATTGCGCCGGACGCCTCCGCGCTCGTCCGGACCTTCGACGAGAAGCAGGTCACCTTCCTCGCGGGCGGCGACGTGGGACTGAATGCGTCGACGGCGCTGTACCGCCGGCGGCCCGGCGCCTCGGCGGGCGAGTACGTCTCCGCCGTGAAGGACACGGGCCGGGCGAGCCGGTTCGGCGCGTTCCGGTGGGAGGGCGAGCCCGTCGCGGGCGCGAAGGTCGAGTTCGCGTTTCGCTCCGGCAATTCCGCGACGCCGGACGGCACGTGGAGCGACTGGTCGGCCTGGGAAGAGGGCGCCCGCTCGGTGCCGATCTCGGCCCCGGACGGCCGGTTCCTGCAGTGGAAGGTCCGTATGGAGTCGGACGGATCGAAGACGCCGCGCATCCGGCGCACCGAGGCGGCCTATCGCAACCGCAACGCCGCCCCCGTGGTGGAAAGCGTGGTCGCGCTCGAGCCGGCGGAGATCCTCGCGCGGTCGGGCTCGAGCGGCACCAACGTCTACGAGTCCTCGGCCCCGGACGAGAAGGGCATCTTCACGAGCCTCGAGGAGCCCAAGTCCGAGGGCTCGCCCCGAAAGCTCTTCCGCAAGGGCTTCCGCACGATCCAGTGGAAGGCGACCGACCCGGACGGCGATCCGATGTCCTACGAGATCGAATTCCGACCGGCCGCGGGCTCGAAGTGGATGGTGCTCCGCAAGGACGTTCGCGACTCCTCGTACTCGTTCGACTCCACGTCGCTGCCCGACGGGGACTTCGTGTTCCGCGTGACGGCCTCGGACGCCGAGTCGAACCCGGGGGATTCCCGGACGACCGCGCGGGAATCCTCCCCGGTCCGTCTCGACAATTCGCCGCCCTCGGTCCGCGAGGCCTCGCGTTCGGCCGGCGTGCTCGAGGTCGAGGTGACGGACGCCGGGTCCCCGCTGACCGAGGCCGAGTACAGCGTCGACGCCCGGAAGTGGACCCGGGTCGAGGCCAAGGACGGGCTCTCCGACTCTCCGCGCGAGTCGTACGTGATCCGCCTCGCGGCGGACGCCCGCGGCGGCTACCTGCTCGTGCGCGTGACGGACTCCTCCCGCAACGTGGCGACCGAGTCGTACACGGCTCCGTAGGGCGACCCGCCCGCGCTCCGGTCTCGAACGGGCGATCCGTCATAATTGCCCGAGCATGAAACGCGCGGCGGTGGCGTTGGCGCTCGTGGCCCTGACGGCTTGCCGCGCGCGCCCCGAGGCGGCCGCGCGGCCGGGGCCTTCGACTCCCGGGCCGGCGGCGCTCGACGAGTCCGCGGAGGGTCCGATTCGCGACGGCGGAACCCTGCGGCGCAGGCTCGTGGGCGAGCCGACGACGCTCAACGCGGTTCTCCAGTCGAGCGCGCCCGAGGCGGTCGTCCTCGCCTACGTTCAGCGCAACCTGTTCGACTTCGACTCGCGGCTGGAGCTCCAGCCGAGCCTCGCGGAGCGAATGGAGGTCTCGGCCGACGGCCGGGAGTACCTGATCGCGCTCCGCCCCGAGGCGACGTGGGAAGACGGGCGCCCGGTGACGGCGCGCGACGCGGTCTTCACGATCGGGAGGATCGTGGACCCGGAGGTCCCGGCCCCGGTGTTCAAGTCGCTGTTTGACGGCCTCGAGAAGGTCGAGGAGCTCGACGCCCGACGCTTCCGCGTCCGGTTTCGAGAGCCCTACGCCTTCCGCGCGATGGCCTTCGTGTTTCCGCCGCTGCCCGAGCACCGGTTCGCCGGGCGGAAGTTCCTCGAGGCGTCGGACAACCGCGCCCCGCTCTCGAACGGGCCCTACCGGTTCGTATCGTGGAAGCCCGGGGAGTCCGTCGAGCTCGCCTCGAACCCGAAGGCGTGGGGCCCGCGCGGCCACTTCGACCGCATCGTGTTCCGAATCCTGCCCGACAACACCACGGCCTACCGCGCGCTGACCTCGTCGAGCCTGGACGAGGACCAGCTCGACGCGACGCTCAAGGCCCGCGCGCAGACCGACCCGGCCTTCGCCGCCTGCTGTCGTCTGATCGAGTTCTACAACCTCGACTGGAGCTACGTGGCGCTGAACAACCGCTCGCCCTTGTTCTCCGACGCCCGCGTCCGCCGCGCGCTCACGATGCTCTCGGACCGCGCGTCGATCGCGAAGAGCCTCTACCGCGGCTCCGCCCGGGTCATCTCGGGGCCGTGGGCGCCCGGGTCGCCCGCCTACGACGCGGCGCTCGCCCCGCTCGCCGTTCGACCCGGCGGCCGCGAAGGCCCTGCTCGCCGAGGCGGGCTGGCGCGACTCCAACGGCAACGGAACGCTCGATCGGGACGGGCGGGAGTTCGAATTCGAGCTTCGGGTCTCGGCGGGTTCGGAGATCGGCCGCCAGGTCGACGAGATGCTCGCCGCGGAGCTTTCCCGCGCCGGGATCACCGCGCGGGTCCGCACCCTGGAGTGGGCCGCGTTCATCGAGAGGATCGACGCCGGCGATTTCGAGGCGGCGTCGCTGGCGTGGTCGGCGGTCGATCCGAACCCGGACCCGTATCCGTACTGGCACTCCTCGCAGTGCCCGCCGCAGGGACTGAACAACGGCTGCTATCGCAATCCCGAGGCCGACCGCCTGATGGACGAGGCCCGGCGCGAGCTCGACCCGGTCCGTCGCACCGCGCTCTTCCACCGCCTGCACGCGATCTTCCGAGAGGACGCCCCCGCGATCTTCCTCGTGAACTCGACGCAGAAATTCGGTTTCGACCGGAGCATCCGCGGGCTCACGACCTCCCCGCTCGGGCTGTTCGGGACGTGGCCGGGGCCGCTCGGCTGGTGGCCGGCGGAGCCGGCGGCGGCGGGGAAGCCGGCGGCGTGATCCGCTTTGTCTTGCGCCGGCTGACGCTGGCGATTCCGACGCTCTTCGGGATCACGGTGGTCGTGTTCCTGCTGGTCCACCTGGCCCCGGGCAGCCCCGTGACCGGAAGCGACACGTCTCTGCGGCGGACGACGGGCCGGGCCGCGGAGGAGATGCGACGTCTCTACGGGCTCGACCGGCCGCTGCCCGAGCGCTTCGGCGCCTGGCTTTCCCGGGCCGCGCGGTTCGACATGGGGGAGAGTTTCGTGGACCACCGCCCGGTCTCCGACGCGGATCCGCGAGGCCCTGCCCCACACGCTTCTCCTGAACGGCCTCGCCCTCGTCCTCGCGCTCTCGATCGCGATCCCGCTGGGTGTCGTGGCCGGAGCCCATCCGGAGGGCGCGTTCGACCGATTCTCGGGGGCGGTGCTCTTCGCGCTCTACTCGATGCCGACGTTCTGGGCGGCGCTCCTGCTCCAGACCCTCTTCGCGGTGAAGCTGCGGTGGCTTCCGCTCTACGGCGTGGCCTCGGACGCGGCGCCTGCGGGCCTCGCCGGGCTGGCGGACCGGCTCGCGCACGTCGCGCTGCCGGCAATCTGCCTGGCCTACGGCACCCTCGCCTTCGTGGCCCGGCTGGTTCGGTCGGGCGTCGCGGAGGCGCGCGAGAGCGACTACGTCCTCGCCTCGCGGGCGCGCGGGGCCTCGCCGCGTCGGGCCGTCTGGACGCACGCGTTTCGCAACGCCACGCTTCCCCTGATCACGCTCTTCGGGCTCCTGCTGCCGGCCCTGCTCTCGGGAAGCGTCATCGTCGAGAAGATCTTCGCCTGGCCGGGCCTCGGGCGACTCTACTTCGACTCGATCCTGTCGCGGGACTACCCGGTGATCCTGGCGCTCTCGCTGTTGTCGGCGGTGGCGACCCTGGCGGCGACGCTCGCCTCGGACGTCGCGAGCGCGGCGGCCGATCCGCGCGTGCGCGACGGGGCGGCGCCGTGACGGCGGGACGCGGGCGCGGCGCCCTGCCCTGGAGCGCCCGGGTGGCGCTCGCCGTCGTGGTTCTCCTGTGGGTCGTCGCCGCGTGCTCGCCGCTCTTCGCGGAGCGGGCGGGAGCGATCCGCCTGGAGGAGCGCCTGCGGCCGCCCTCGGCGGAGCACCCCTTCGGCACCGACGACCTCGGGCGCGATCTCTTCGCGCGGGTCGTCGCCGCGACGCCGATCTCGCTCGGCATCGGCCTCGTGGCCGCGGCGGTGGCGCTCGGCGTCGGGTTCGCCGTGGGGGCCACCGCGGGCTGGGTCGGGGGCGCCGTCGACCTCGTGCTGTCGCGGCTGATCGAGGTCGTGCTCTGCTTCCCGGTGCTCTTTCTGCTGCTCGCCCTGGCGGCGTTCCTGCCGCCCTCGCCCCTGACGCTGATCGTCGCGATCGGGCTGACAGCCTGGCCGGGCGACGCGCGCTACGCCCGGGCGGAGGTCATGAAGATCCGGCAGCTCGACTATGCCCGCGCGGCGCGGGCGGCGGGCGCTTCGACCCCGCGGATCCTGGCCCGCCACCTTCTTCCCAACGCGCTGCCGCCCCTGATCGTCTCGGCCGCCTTCGGGATCGGCTGGGCGATCCTCGCCGAAGCGGCCCTCTCGTTCCTCGGCGTCGGACTGCCGGCCCCCGCCGTTTCCTGGGGCGGGATCCTCTCGGCGGCGCCCGCGTACATCGACGAGGCCTGGTGGCTCGCGCTCTTCCCGGGACTGGCGCTCTTTCTGACGGTGTCCGCCTATAATCTGCTGGCCGAAGGGCTTCGCGTCGCGACGACGGAGAGAGGCAGGCACGCATGACGGATCGCATCGCCGTCTACCCGGGCTCCTTCGATCCCCTGACCAACGGCCACCTCGACATCCTCGCGCGGGCGAGGCGGCTGGCCGACCGCGTGATCGTCGCAATCCTGGAGCAGGACCAGAAGACGCCGCTCTTCACCGTCGAGGAGCGCATCGGGATGATCCGCCAGATCATCGGCGGCGACACGTCGGTCGCGGTGGCGTCCTTCACGGGGCTTCTGGTGGACTTCGCCGGCCGCTCGGGCGCCACCATCATCGTCCGGGGACTACGCGCGGTGTCCGACTACGAGTACGAGCTGCAGATGGCCCTGATGAACCGCCGCCTCGCGCCCTCGATCGAGACCGTTTTCCTGATGGCCAAGGAGGAGTACTCCTACGTCTCGAGCCGGCTCGTCAAGGAGCTCGCCCGCCTCGGGGGCGACGTGACGGGGCTGGTGCCGAACATCGTGCGGCAGCGGCTGGCGGACCGGTTCTGAGCGGCGGCGCCCCCGCGTCGCGCATGGTCGAGACGACCCTGCGCGTGCGCTACTCGGAGACGGACCAGATGGGGATCGTCTACCACGCGCACTACCTCGTCTGGTTCGAGATCGGGCGCACGGAGTGGTGCCGCGCGGCGGGCATCCCCTACGCCGAAATGGAGCGGGCGGGCCTTTTCATCCCCGTCACGCGCGTCGAGGCGATCGTTTCGTCGGCGCTCGAGCTACGACGACGCCGTGCGGGTGGAAACCCGGATGGCCGAGCTCTCGAGCCGCGGTTGCGCATTCTCGTACGAGGTCCGGGACGCGGCGGGGGAGCTCGCGGCCGACGGCGAGACCCGCCACGTCTTCACGGATCCCTCGGGCCGGCCGAAGCGGTCGCCGGCGGAGATCCTCGCCGTGCTCGAGCGCTTCCGCGGCGCGGCCTGAGTCGTCCGGTCCCTCAGGGCACGGGCCGGGCGATCAGCCGCCCCCGCAGCGACCGTGATCGCGAGGCCCGCGAAGATCAGGGCCGCCGCGATCGCCGTTTTCCCCGTGAGGGCCTCGCCGAGAACCAGGATGGCGAGCGCCGTCGTGATCACGGGCTGGAGGAACACGTAGAACGCGACGTGCGACGCGTGCGTGCGCGCGAGCGCCCAGGAGTTGAGGAGATACGGGATCGCGGTGCAGAAGACGATCACCGCGCCGAGGCATGCCCACGCCAGCGCCGGCACGCGCGACGGGGCGAAGCGCAGGAGGTCCGGCAACGGCGGCCAGCACGATCAGGATGGCGCCGTAGCGGAAGACCGCCGCGGTGAAGGTCGCCACGTGGTAGTGCGCCAGGATGCGTCGCGACAGCACGAGGTAGAGCGAGTAGGACGTGCAGTTGAGCAGCAGCAGCAGCACGCCGCGGAAGGAGTCGCTCCCCCAGTCGAACCGCTGGGCGTTCAGCAGGGCGAACGCGCCTGCGCCGGCGAGGGCGATTCCCGCGGCGGCGCGCAGGCTCATCCCCTCGCGGCGCAGGGCCACGGCGGCGCCGAGGGTGAAGACCGGGATCGTGGCCGTGACGATCGACGTGTTGATCGCGGTCGTCAGCGAGAGGCCGAGGATGAAGAGGATCTGGTTGAACGAGACGCCGAGCAGGCCGTACAGCAGGAGCCGCTTGCGGTCGGCCGGGCGGATCGCCTCCCGCGTGCGCGAGAAGCGGACGGAGTCGAGCAGGACGACCGCGCCGACGACCCGGAAGGCGGCGAAGACGAAGGGCGGAATCGACCCGAGCGCGAGCTTTCCGAAGATCGGAAAGAGCGCGAATCCCACCTGCGCCGACGTCAGCGCGGCGTGGATCCGCCAGGCGCGGAGTCGCGGCGCGCGGGCTCACGCGAAGGGAAGCCCGACCACGATCGCGGCCGGTCCGGGCGCCGCCCGGGGCCGGCAGCGCGGCTCCGTCGGGGACGTCGCGGAAGGCGTATCCGAGGCCGATCGGTCCGAAGCGCGGAGAGTCGACGGAGCAGGTCACCCGGGCGAGCTCGAGCTGCGGCTTCCCGGGGTCGGGAAAGACGGTGCCCTCGGCGACCGCGCCGGCCGGGAATCGGAACCCGACGAGCCGGCGATTGGCCCGGCCATACGTGCGCATGCGCGCGACGATCTCCTGGCCGACGTAGCAGCCCTTGTTCGCCGAGATCGCGTCCCGCAGCCCGACCTCGTCCGGCAGATGCGAGAGGTCCGCGTCCTTCCCGAGACGCGGGCGCCCGCCTTCGACGCGCAGGGCCTCGGCGGTCACGTCGGAAAGGAGCGTGGAGCCTGCCGCGGCCAGGGCCCGCAGGACTTCCGACCGGGCGGCGTCGGGCGCCACGATCTGGCCGGCGAGCTCCCATTCCGGCGGGAGCCGCACGACGGCGGCCGGAAAGGCGGCCGCGCCCGCCTGCGGCCCGTACAGCGCGATGCGGACGGTGTCCACCGTGGCATCGCGCACCGAGACCTTCTGAAAGGCGGCGTACTTCGCCAGATGCGCCACGGCGGCCGCCACGGCGTCGGCGGGAAGCAACAGGAGCAGGCGGTCCGCCTCGGCGACGAGCCGTCCGAAGTAGAGGAGCTTGCCCTTCGCGGTCAGCCCGGCAACCGGGCGCGACTGTCCGGGCTCGAGGCCGCGGACGTCCTGGGTGAGCTGTCCCTGGAGGAAGGCCTCGCGGTCCGGGCCTTCGATCGCGAGCGCGCCCGACCGGAATCGATGAGCGAGTCGCTGCCGGGCGGCGACGTAGTCCTCGGGCAGATCGGGGGCCGGGCTACTTGGGGACGATCTGGGCACGGATGCGGACCTTGGGCGAGTCGGCGGCGTCGATCGTCCGCATCCGCGTGGAGACGCGATACTCGTCGCTCTCGAAGGCGTCGATCGTCACGCTGCGGTCGCCCGACTTCACGATCTTCCCTTCTTTGTCGAGGACCTCGACGAAGAGCTTGAGCTTGAGCTTCTCCGGTCCCCGGTTGTCGACGTCGAACTCCCACCACAGCCACGAACTGTCCTTGGGTTCGGAGGTGCGCGCCTTGTCGATGTCCTCGTCGTCGGGGTAGTTGCGCACCGTCACGGTGCGGATCGTGCACTTGCGGGAGGTGAAATCGAGCTGGGCCTCGCGATCGCGGGGGAACGGAATGGTCTTCTCGAACTGGCCGTCCTCGGCGGTGAGGGAGGCGGCTGCGAGCAGGGTGGCGGCGGCGATCATCCGGCGCAACATGCGAACCTCCTTCCGACGGCGGGAGAGCGTATCATTGGCGCCCATGCCGCCCGCGGAAGACTCGCCGGACCTCCACGTGATCGACATCTTCATGATGTCGCTCAAGTGCGGCAACTGCGACACGTACCAGACGATCGTCAAGTTCCGCAAGCTGCCGGAGAAGAACGTCTACACCTACGAGTGCGAGAACGAGACCTGCGATCCCGAACGTGACCCGCACGATCGTCGAAGTGCCGCGGCATCTCGACAATTCGACCCGTCGCGCCGAGGAGCTGCCCTACTACGAACGCGAGAGCGCCCCCGGACGAGCCCGCCGACTGATCTGCCCGCCCGCCCGGAGATCGCATAGAATAGGGGCTTCGTGAGCCTGCAACCGGCCACGCGGGAGACGGCGGGGATCGCCCCCGACCTCCTGCAGCGCCTGCGGAAACGCCTCGCCGACTCGCCCGCCCTGGGTTGGCTGTCCCCGAGCCTCGAAGAGCTCGGCCTGGACACGTGCGTCCTGGCGCTCCCGCTGCGCGAGGAGGCCACCAATGGCTCGGGCACGGTGCACGGGGGAGTGCTCGCCATGCTGGCCGACACGGCCGTGGCCTTCGCCCTGGCGACGAACTTCGACGGCAAGATGGGGTTCGCGACCGCGGACATGACCATTCACTATCTGCGCCGGGCGCGGGGCGACGTGCGCGCCCGGGCGCGGATCATCAAGAAAGGACAGCGCGTCAACGTGGGAGAGGTGCAGATCGTCGACGGCGCCGGGCAGCGAAGTCGCCCGGGTCCTGGCGACCTTTCTGCTGACGACCTCCTCCTTCGACTACGCGCCGGAAAGGACAACAAGGAAAGACATGATGGACGACACCGTTCCGTTTCCCGCGGCCGAGGCCGCGGAGACGGAGAGAAAACCCTCGCGCCGCCGCCGGGGCGGAGCGCGCCGGCACAAACCCCCGTTTCCCGCGCCGGCCGAGGAGCCGGCCGCCGCGCCGGCCGCGCCGATCGCGCCCTCCGTGCCCTCGTCGATGAACGTGGGCTCCGGCCCCCCGGCCCGGGCGAGCGTCGACCAGCGCCTCTCGCTCTTCATCGACTTCGAGAACATCGCCCTCGGCGTGCGCGATGCCCAGTACAAGAAGTTCGACATCCACCTCGTGCTGCAGCGGCTGATCGAAAAGGGCCGGATCGTCGTTCAAGAAGGCCTACGCCGACTGGACCCGCTACTCCGAGTACAAGCGCGAGTTTCACGAGGCGGCGATCGAGCTGATCGACATCCCGCAGCGCAACTACGCGGCCAAGAACTCCGCCGACATCCGGATGGTCGTCGACGCCATGGACCTCGTGGCCTCGAAGGGCCACATCACGACCTTCGTGATCTGCTCGGGCGACTCGGACTTCTCGCCGCTCGTCTCGAAGCTCAAGGAGAACGACAAGAGCGTCATCGGCGTCGGGGTGAAGAACTCGACCTCCAACCTCCTCATCGCCAACTGCGACGAGTTCATCTTCTACGAGGACCTGGTCCGCGAGACGCGAGCCCTCCCGTCGATCGACAACCTGCCGAAGAAGAAGCAGGAGGCCTTCCGGCTCGTCCTCGACTCGATCCAGGCGCTGCGCCGCGAGAACTACGACGTCATCTGGGGCTCGATGATCAAGCAGACCATGCAGCGCAAGCAGCCGTACTTCAACGAGTCCTACTACGGCTACAAGTCGTTCTCGGAGCTCCTGGAGGACGCCGAGCGGCACCACATCATCTCGATGAAGAAGGACGCCAAGAGCGGCGGCTACGCGGTCTCGGCTTAGCCGGAGGAAAGCCGCCTACTGGCGGCGCAGGACGACGCGGTCGGCCGATCCGGCGGGGCCCGAGATCGAGGCCGCGACGGTCAGGCCGACGAAGTCGGCGGCCCCCGAGAGGTCCCAGACGAGGTTCCGGAACCCGCGCAGCGAGCTCTCGGGGCTCGGGTGGATGGCCTTCGAGAGGGCGTCCGTCCCGCGTCCCGAGGCGTAGGCGGGCGACATGTAGAGGTAGGACAGGAAGCCGCTCGCGTTCACGCCGGCCTGCACGAGGTAGTCCGGCTCCTGGGATTCGAGGAGCAGGTACGTCGTCTCGGCGGGGCTGCGGCGCTGGCCTTCCACGGCCCTCCACGTGCGGTCGCGCCGGGGTACCCAGGGCGCGTACGGAACGAAATCGACGGAAGCCGCGGCCCCTCCCGGCGCGGAGGCCAGCGCGGAGGCGAGCTCCTTCACCCGGCGTGCGCCGTCGGGGACCGTGAGGTAGCCGGCGCCGGCTCCACCCCGGCCGGGATCGGTGAGCGTTACGCCGGCGCCGATCACGTTGCCCGAGCGGTCGGTCTCGACGAAGACCTCGCGCAGGGCCGGCCGCGGGGCGAGCCGGTGATCGTGGTCGCCACCTTGCCTTCCCAGCGGCCCGTCAGGTCCAGGGTCCAGGGCTCGGGAGTCGTCGGGGGAGGTGCGACCGCCACGGCCACGGTGCCGGAGGACCGGGAGCCCCAGAGGAGCACGGCGGTGATGACGGCCAGGGCGAGGCCCGCGAGGACCAGCAGGTACTGCCGCGGGATCGCGGACAGGATCGCGACCGGCGAGGCCGGGACGGAGGGGCCCGGAGGCGGCGGAGCCGGCTCACCCTCCCGGGGCCGGTCGATCCGCTTCTTGCACTTCAGGCACTGGGCGGCGGGGATCTGTGTGAACCCGCAGTGGGGGCAGGTGACCCAGGCCATGGGTCATGGTAACCGATGGGGCGTAAGTCAGTAAGCCGTTGCAGTAAGCAGTAACCAGTAAGCCGGGAGCCGGCTCGAGCCCGCTTACTGCTTACCGCTTACGGCTCACGGATTCCTAGATCTCCCGGAAGAAGAACCGGTCGAGGACCGACATGCGCTCCAGGAGCTGCCTGGGCTCCGGATCCATCAGCCAGAGGGCGGCGTGGATCGAGGAGGCCAGCGAGTTGCCGTCCTGGGGCGTGAAGCAGAAGCCCAGGATCTCGTTTCCGCCGCGAACGGCGATGGTCGCCGAGGCGATGACCGCCTGGGACAGGATGCGGCCGTAGTAGCCGTGGTCGCGGCCGAAGGAGAAGATCTGGTTGGCCGAGCGGCGCTCGGTTACGGCAACCCGGCGGTTCGCCTTGAGCTTCGCGAGCACCTGCTCCTTGGAGGTCGGCTCCGAGACGTCCATGTCGAACCAGAGGGCGTGCATGTACTGAGTGTTCATCTTCATCGCGGAGGAAAAGATCGGCGGCTTCCAGCCGACCGTCGACAGGAGGGCCGAGGCGTCGCGGGCGTGATGGGTCCCGAACTCGGCGTCGTCGTGCTTGCCCACCGACGGCGCGGGAGCAAACCCCGCGTCCTGCGACACGTCGTTGGCGCGCCGCATGCACACGAAGCGCCCGCGGGTGAGGATGTGCGCCCCGGATTCGTTCGTCCCGAGCGTCTTGATCAGGCACGAGATGTTGTGGGTGTTGCACGAGACGATCTGCAGGAAGCGGTCCTGGCCCGGCACCAGCGCCTCGTCGTTGATGCCCATCGCGTACATCTTGCCGAAGCCGAACTCGCTGCCCTGGGCGAGGAAGCCCTTCGGGCCCGTGAGCTTCTCGTACACCTTCTTGTTCTCGTTGCCGGCGGGCGTGCAGTCGATGACGACGGTGGCGCGCTCGAGGGCGGCACCGGCCTCGTAGGCGACCTTGTGCCCGAGGGCCTCGAAGTCGGCCAGCTTGTCGGAATCGACGGCGAGCCGGGCGCCGCGCTGAATCAGGTGGTTGACCTTCGCGCGCTCGGTCGTCATCGGGGTGCGCTTGTGGAAGGTGACCTCGTCGACGCCGAGGTACTTGCCGAAGTCGGTGAAGAGCCCGATCAGCGGCTCTCCGATCGTTCCCGTGCCGACGATGTGGACGATCCTCTTCATCGCGTTCTCCTGTTGGCCGGCGGCGTTTCGGATGAGTCGGAACGGCGGGAAGGATACGATGAGACGGGCAATTCGCCAACCGGAGGGCGGCAGTGGCGGGCAGGCTTCGAACCGTGACCTTTCGCGGCCCCGCGGGGGCTCTCGAAGGCCTCTGGAAGGAGGCGGCGCCGCCGCGCCGCGGCTCGGGGGTCTTCGCGCATCCCCATCCGCTCCACGGCGGGACGCTGCACAACAAGGTCGTGTACCGCGCGGTCCAGGCCCTGGCGCGGTCGGGCTACGAGACGCTGAGGTTCAACTTCCGCGGCGTCGGCGTCTCCGAGGGCCGGCACGACGACGGCCGCGGCGAGGTCGAGGACTTCGGCGCCGCCATGGACGAAGCCGAGAGGGAAGCGGGCCTGCCGCTGGCGGCCGGAGGATTCTCCTTCGGATCGGCCGTCGGGCTGAAGGCGGCGGCGGGGGACCCGCGGGTGGCGACCTTCGTCGCCCTCGGACTGCCCCTCGCGACCGAGGCCGGCCGGAGTCTCCCGCTGCCGGAGGTCCCGTCGCTCTTCGTCGTCGGCGAGAACGACCGGTTCGGCCCCCCGGAAGAGCTCGAGCGCTTTCTGGCCGGCCGGCACCGCATGGTCGTGATCCCCGCGGCGGACCATTTCTTCGAGGGGCGGCTCGAGCTGCTCGGCGAGACGATCGTGGAGTTTCTCGCCGGGCTCGCGGCGGCTCCGGCGGCGGGAGCGCGGGCTTGAACCCGCAAGCGGGATCGCTCTCCGAGGCTGGCCGGCGCGACCTCCTCGACCTCGCCCGCGCGACGCTCGAGGCGCATTTCCGGGGTGATCCGCCCCCCCGGCTCGCCTCGGACCGCGCGGAGGCCTTCGGCGAGGCGCGCGGACTCTTCGTGACGCTGCACAAGAGCGGGCAACTGCGCGGCTGCATCGGAACGCTCGCGCCGCACGGCGACCTCACGCGCGTGATCTCCGAGTACGCCCTGCGCGCCGCCCTCGAGGACCCGCGGTTTCCGGCGCTGACGGCGGAGGAGCTGCCCCTCTGCCGCCTCGAGATCTCGGTCCTGACGGCGCCGCAGCCGATCGCGGGGCTCCAGGACATCGAGATCGGGCGGGACGGGCTGATCCTCGAGTGCCGGGGGCGGCGCGGCCTGCTCCTTCCGCAGGTGGCGACGGAATGGGGATTCGACCGCGAGCAGTTTCTCCAGGAAGTTTCCGGCAAGGCGGGCCTGCCGCCGGACGGGTGGCGCGATCCGTCGGCCCGCGTCTGGGTCTTTCGGGCCGAGGTCTTCTCGGAATGAAGGGAATCGGCAACCGCCAGAAGAAGACAGTCGCGCCCCGGAAGGCCTGGAGCGGTCCGAAGGGCCCGGCTAAAGGTGGCGCAGCGAAGGCGAGTAGAGGAGCAGTGCCGTGGCCACGGCCGCGTTCAAAGAATCGACCGGCGCCCGCATCGGGATCGTGAGCTTGCGATCGAGGTAACGGTAGGCGCCCGCCGGCAGCCCCGTTCCCTCGGCGCCGACGACCAGCACCGAGCGCGGGTCGAGCGGCGCATCGAACACGTTCTCGCCGCCCGCCGCGGTGGCCCCGCAGATCGGCCGGCCCGCGGCTTTCGCGTCGGCCGCGAACGGCTCGAAGGAGACGCGGCCCGAAACCGGCAGGCGAAGGACGCTCCCGGCGCTACCGCGCACGGCGCGGGGATGGAAGAAGTCGGCGGTTCCGGGCGCGGCGATCACCCCGGCGCCGCCCGCGGCCTCGGCGACGCGCACGATGGCGCCCAGGTTGCCGGGATCCTGCACGGCGAAGGCGAAGACGATGGGGCCCTCGCGGCCGAGGATCTCCGCGACCGGAACGTCGCGCCGCCGGGCGACGGCCAGCAGGTGCTGCGGCGTCTTCGCGTCGGCGAGGCGCTCGAGCACGGCGCGAGACACCAGGCGCGGGTGCGCGGAGGTCAGCGCGGCCAGCCGCCCCGGCCTCACGCTCTCGTCGTGGAGGAGATGCTCGAGCGCGATTCCCGCCGCGACCGCGTCGAGGATCGCCTTCTCGCCCTCGAGCAGCAGGTGCGTGCGCTCCTCGAGGCGGCGCGCGATGTCGCGGATCAGCGGGTTCGACGGGGACTCGATCGCGGGCACGACGGCCCATGCTATAACCGCGCGCCATGAAGTGGCTGCGCGACGAAAGGCTGCTCGTGACCGTCTCCGAGCACGCGCCCGGTTCGGCCTGGACCGCGCTCTGGACCTTCCCCGCGATGATCGGCGCGGCCTTCGTCGTGGCGTGGGGGGCGGAGGCGGCCGAGTTCCTGATCTCGCAGGGGCTGGCGCTGGCGATCCTCGCCCTGATCCAGACGATGCCGGAGTTCGCGGTCGAGGCGGTCATCGCCTGGAAGGCCGGCAAGGACCCCGACATGGTCCACCTGGCGATCGCGAACTTCACGGGCAGCCTGCGCCTGCTGACGGGGTTCGGCTGGCCCATGATCTACGCCGTCGCGGCGTATTTCTCGCGCAAGCGCCGCGGGAAGAAGCTCGGCGCCATCCACCTCCACGACGACCACGCCGTCGAGGTGCTGGGGCTCCTGCCCCCGCTGGCCTACTTCGTTCTCGTCTGGGCGAAGGGGAATCTCTCGCTGGTGGACGCCGCGGTGCTGACGGCGACCTACGTCGTCTACCTCTTCGTCCTGCTGCGGATGCCGCCGCGCGCCGACACGGAAGAGGAGAACGAGGAGATCCCGCGGGTCTCGCGCTGGGCGCTGTCGTTCTCGGGCTGGAAGCGCTGGGCCGCGGTCCTCGGCCTGTTCGTGGCCGGCGGGGCCGTGATCTTCATCGTGGCCGAGCCGTTCCTGAACTCGATGCTCGCCGTGGCGGTCAGCCTCGGCATCTCCCAGTTCACGTTCATCCAGTGGGTGGCGCCCTTCATCTCGGAGTTTCCCGAGAAGACGTCCGCCTTCGTGTGGGCCCGCCGCATCACCCGCGCGCCCGTCGCCCTCATGAACATGGTCTCCTCGAACATCAACCAGTGGGGGGTGTTGTCGGGCCTGCTCGCCGTCGTGTACTGCTGGAGTCATGGCGACACGTCGCCCCTGCCCTTCGACGAGTTCCAGCGGCTGGAGATCCTGCTCACGATCCTCCAGGCGTTTCTCGGCTGGGTTTTCCTGGCCTCGATGACGCTCGAGTGGTACGAGGCGGCCGGGCTCTTCGCGCTCTGGGTCATCCAGTTCGCCTTCCCGTCGCTTCGCCACGAGATGATCTGGGTCTACGCGGGGTGGATCGGCCTCGAGCTGCTCCTCGTGGCGATCGGAAAGAAGAAGTTCACGGCCTTCGGCGCGTTCGCGCGGGCCTGGAAGGGCCGGAGCTGATGGAGATCCATCTCTCGCGCCGGATCGCGGCGCTTGCCCCGTCCTCCACGACGTCCGCGGGCCGGAAGGCCAAGGCGCTCGCGGCGTCGGGGGTCGACGTCGTGGACCTGTCGATCGGCGAGCCCGACTTCGCGACGCCGGCCCACGTCGGGCGCGCGGGCGTGCGGGCGATCGAGGGCGGCCGGACCAAGTACACGGACGTCGCCGGGGAGGCGGCGCTGCGGGACGCGATCGCCGGGAAGTACGCCCGCGAGCAGGCGGCGAAGGTCGGGCGGGAGAACATCATCGTCACCGCGGGCGCCAAGCAGGCCGTCTTCAACGTCTGCATGGCGCTCTTCGACGAGGGCGACAACGTGGCGCTCTTCTCGCCCTACTGGGTCTCCTTTCCCGAGATGGTGCGGCTGACGGGCGCCAACCCCCTCTTCGTCCCGACTTCGCTCGAGGACGGCTGGCACGCCACGGCGGCCGCGCTCGAGGCCGCCGGGTCGGCCGGCGTTCGGGGTGTGATCGTCAACTCGCCCAACAATCCCACCGGGGCCGTGACCCCGGCGGCGGAGCTGTCGCGGATCGTGGACTGGTGCGCGGCGCGGAAAGCCTGGCTCATCTACGACGAAACGTACGACCGATTCCTCTACGAGGGGCGCGCGCATGCGTCGGCGGCGGCCCTGCGGAGCGGGTACGAGCGGATCGTCGTGACCGGCGCCGCGTCGAAGACGTTCGCGATGACCGGCTGGCGCCTGGGGTGGGCGATCGGGCCGCCCGAGCTCGTCACGGCCCTGAGCTCGTACCAGAGCCACACCACCTCGAACGCCTCCTCGATCTCCCAGGCGGCCGCGCTCGAGGCGCTGACGGACCTGGCGAGCTCGTCGGCCTCGGTGGCCGACATGCTGGCCCACTACGAGGGGCGCCGGAAGACGATGGTCGAGGGGCTGGCCGGGATCGCCGGCGTGCGGTGCCCCATGCCGGAAGGCGCCTTCTACGCCTTCGCCGACGTCTCGGCGCTCTATCCGCGCAAGGGCGTCGCCGGCTCGGCGGGCTTCTGCGACAAGCTCCTGGCCGAGGCGCACGTGGCCACCGTTCCCGGGGACGCCTTCGGCGACGACCGGTGCGTCCGCTTCTCCTTCGCGACGAAGACGGACCGAATCCGCGAGGGCGTTCGCCGGATCGCGGAGTGGGCGGCGGCCTAGCCGGCTCCGGTCACTGGCAGCCCGCGTTCAGCGGCGCGAAGGCGTCGTTGTACGACACGACGCAGGTCAGGGTGCCTCCATTGGCAACGGGCCCGGATAGCTGCGAAGCGCCGACGCGTGTGGTCGAACCCGGCGGGTTCTCGACCGAGCTCGTGCCGCCGGCAAGGCTCGAGCGGTTGACGGCGACCGTGGCACCGGGGCTCGTGGTGAGCGCGATGTGGGCGGCGCCCAGGAAGCTGCCGACGACGAGAAGCGTGCCGGCGTTGTTCGAGACGGCGACCGTCGGGCAGCCGGCCGAGAACGCCGTCACGTTGCTTTCCCCGAGCGAGAAGGCGGAGCCCGCCGTGGCCACCCCAATCGCGTTGCCCGTTCCCGTGCACGAGGCGCCGACCGTCGAGCGCGTCAACCGTCCGCCCACGGCGGCGACGCCGATCGTGCTGGTGTTGGCGCCGAGACCCACGAAGCCCACGCTGGAGTCGGTGAGCTCGAGGACGCTATCGACCTCGATTCCCGTGCCTGTCGAGCCGCTCGGCGTGACGATGACGCGGGTGCGCTCGATTCTTGCGCTCCCGCCGCTGTTCTGCCCGAGGATGATCCCGTCCGTGACTCCCGTGCCGGCGGCGGCGACGACCGAGTCGGCGATGAAGGCGAAGGCGCCCGTTCCCGGGCTGTCGAGCCCGAACGTGCTCGTCGTGCCGTTCGATGCGCTCAGAAACGCGCGCTTGACCACGACCGAGCCCGGGTTGGGGTTGTAGAGGGCGATCGCGAACGCGTCGCCGCCGGTGTTCGCCACGAACACGTCGCGCAGCTCGACGACGAAGGTCGGGGCCACGAGCGTGCCCGTCCGCGTGGCGAATCCCCGGGCGGTGATCCGCGTCAGGGGCGGGCCGGCCGAGTCGTCGCCGCTGCCGGCGCCTTCGAGGGCGATGAAGTTGGGAAGGACAAGCTGCTGCTTTCCGAGGTCGAACGTCCCCGGGCCGATCTTCACGAGCCAGGGGCCGTTGATGCTCGGCGCACCGGGTCCGGAAGAGGGGATCGCGGCGATCGCATCGAGCAGGGCCTGTCCGGACGCCAGGGCGTCCACCGACCCGTCGCTCGCGAGCACGGCGTGCACGAGAACGGTTTGGGGCGGCCAGGTCGATGACCCGCGCATGGCTTTCTCGACGAAGACGGCCATCTGTCCGCGCGTGACGGGGTTGTTCGGACAGTAGTTGCCGCCGCCGCAGCCGCCGGTGATTCCATCGCGGGCGTACTGCTCGATCCAGGCGTCGAACTGGCCCGAACAGTTGATGTCGAGGAAGACGTTGCCCTGGCAGGGTGGAGGGTTGAACGTGAAACCGGGACCGGGTGTCGCGCCCGCGCTCTGCGCGGATCCGGCGTCGGGCGAAAGGAGCATCGGGAAGGACAGCGCGAGACAGACGAGGATCCTCCGAAAGCGGCCGCTTCCGAGAGTCGGCATGGGGACCTCCTGGTTATGCCGGGATTCTATTCAGAAGCCGGACCAAAGGTTCAGAGAGCCTGCGGGGCGGGCGCGCCCGGGACGTACACCGGCCGAGGCGGAGAGGCGAGCGCCCGAGCCGCCCGGTGGTCCAGGAACTCCAGGTAGGAGCCCCAGGTCGCCACCCGGACGGCGGCTCGCACGCACAGGACCAGGAACTGGAGCACGAAGACCGCGCCGATGGCCGCCACGGACTGCGCGGGCCTCGACCAGGCGAACGCGAAAGCGCCGAACCAGGCCGCGGCGCCGAGGACGAGCCAGAAGGCGAACAGGACCAGGGCGCGGGTCCAGGAGCCCCGCAGCGCACGCCGCGCGAAGCCCCACGCGCGCCAGGCGCCGATCGCGGGGGAGTAGCGGCGGGCGGCCCGCGCGAAGTCGTAAAGGAGGGAGAGGACCCCCCAGACCAGGAGGGCGAGGATCCGGAGGCCCCAGTCCCAGGCCGTCCGGCTTCCAGCATCCGGCGGGACGTTCTCGAAGAGTCTTCTCGCCTGCGGCGACCGCGCCTCCGAAGACGGCGCCGTACACGACGACGAGCAGGAGCACGAAGAGGAAGAGGCACTTGACGTTGTGCCAGAAGTTGCGGCGCGCCGGCTCGAAGAACTGGCCGAAGGTGAAGCGGCCGCGGCCGAGCACCGCGACGATTCCTCCGGCGAAGAAAGCCTGCAGCAGGACCGTGAGGAGGACACCGGGCCGCGATCCTTCCGACACGCCGGAGAGCAGCGAGGGGTTCTCGCGGCCGAAGTCGACGAAGTCCATCGGCGCGAAGGTCGGGTGGTTCGTCAGGAAGTGCTCGCCCGCCAGCGTCCCGCCCAGGTACCGGCCGAAGGCGTAGTGGAGCGGCATGGCGGAGAGCAGGCCCACCACCGCGGCCGAGAGCGCCAGGAGCAGGATCAGCTTCCGGTGCGAGAGCGCGCGGAGTCCCGCGGCGAGCGTCCTCATGCCAGCGCCCACGCGAGCTGGTTCCACATCGCGAGCAGCCACGCGGACCAGCCCGTGTACTTGACGGGCGCCCGCTTCGAGATGACCCGGGCCGCGCCCTTGCCCGAGCGCAGGACCTTCGAGTCGTTCAGGTGGTTCCAGTCCCAGGCGTTCCTGCGGTCGGGGTCGACCACGGCCCAGGCGAGCTTCGACTTGTAGCGGATGTCGTAGCGGACCCACTTCGCCGCCGCCGGGATCTCGCGTTCGAGGATCGTGCCGTCCTCGAAGGCGATGCGCGCGTGAGCGCCATGCTCCCAGTCGCCCGTGTTGCCGATGAGCACGCGGCTGGCGTACACCTTCGGCGCCTTCCGCGAGGCCGCCGGGGCCTTTTCCTTTGCGGGCCGGGCCACCTTCCCGTCCTCGAGGGTGACCCGACCCGACGCACGGTCGAACACGCCCTCGTCGGGATTGGCCTCGCCGGTCTTCGCCGTCACGACCTTCCAGTCGAGGCGCGCCGTGCCGTCGATCAGGTTGCGGCGGTAGGTCGAGAGGTCTCGCCCGGCGACACGCTCGAAGGTCCGGAAGAAGTCCGAGGTCGTGGGGTGGCGGAAGGACCATTCCTGGAAGTACGCCCGCTGGGCGCGCGCGAAGACCTTCGCCCCGAGGTCGTTCTTCAGCTGCGCCATGAAGAGGCCGGTCTTCATGTAGGAGTTGATGCCGTAGGAGTTTCCCGAGGCGAAGCACCAGGCGCAGCGGCGGATCGGGTCCAGGTTGGGCAGGCCCGTGTACCGGAGATGCCGGTAGGTGAGCGAGTCCAGCCCGTAGCCGCCGGGCAGCTCGGCCACGTCCCGGGGTCCGTAGGCGAGCTCCATGGCGCGGGCCTCGGAGTCGTCGTTCAACCCTTCGTCGAGCCACGACTCCTCGAACTCGTTCGAGCCGACCATGCCGTACCAGTACTGGTGTCCGAACTCGTGGATGACGGTGATTTCCAGGATGCGCACGCCGGCCAAGGGCCAGCGCGTCAGGAACGAGTTGGCGCCGCCTCCGGTGATGAACGTCGGGTACTCCATCCCTCCCGAGCCGAGCCCGTCGTCCGGAGGGTCCACCACGGTGAGCGTCTCGTACGGATACGCTCCGTACCAGAGGCCGTAGTAGGAGAGCGCCTCCTTCGTGGAGCGGATGTAGCGCTCGCGGGCGCGCTCGTGCCCCGGCTGGAGGAGGAGCCGGACCTGGACGGGCTTCAGCGCGATCTCGGCCTCCGTCAAACCGAGCTCGTCGGCGGCCTTCGCGCTCCATCCCGCGGGGACGTCCCGCGCCGGGTCGAACGTGAACTCCGTCACGAGCCAGCGCGGATCGGCCGTCCATGCGAAATCGTGGACGTCCTTCTGGACGTAGCGGTAGGTCGTCCGCTCGCCGGCCTTCGTCTCCTCGACCCGCTTGCCCGTGGCGCCGACGATGAACTTCGAGGGGACCGTCATCGAAACGTCGAAGTCGCCGTAGTCGGCGTAGAACTCCGAGTTGCCGTGGAAGGCGTGGCAGTTCCAGCCCCCGGTCTTGCGCTCGCGCACGCCGGCCGGCTCGTAAACGCCGATCTTCGGGTACCACTGGCCCACCAGGAAATAGTCGCGAACGAAACCGGTGCGGGCGAAGATCTTCGGCAGCTTGGCCTGGAACCGGATGTCGAGGACGATTTCGCCCCGGGGCCCGACCGGCGAGGGAAGCGGCACGGCGAGGACGGTCTCGTCCGCCGGGTCGTTTCCGTCCGGCTGGACGAAGCGGGCGCCGGGCCGAAGCTCCTCGCCCTGCCCGGTCTTCATCGAGGAGACGTCGATCCAGCCCCAGTCCTCCGGCTTGTCTCCGGCATGGTCGCTGCGGAGCTGCCCCCCGGACTCGCGCATGAAGGTCGTGTGGTTGTTCTTGAAGCCGTTCAGGTACATGTGGAACCGGAGCTCGGATACCGTGTCGTCCGAGGGGTTGCGCCAGGTGAGCCGCTCGCGGCCCTCGAGGGTCTTGGTCGACGGGATCCAGGGTGACTTCGATGCGGTACTCGACGACCGGGGGCGACGGGGGCGCGGCGGCCGGAAGCGTCCGAGCGCACAGCGAAACGGCGAGGGCTGCCAGGGGCAGGCCGAGAAGATTCCGCTGAATTCGCATGAATCGGGCGAATGCTGTCTTGGGCGCCCCGGTGAGTCAATAGAATTCCCCTCGCATGCGAACCGCGTTTCTGACCGGCGGCACGGGGTTCGTCGGGGGGCATGTCGCTCGGGCGTTGGCCCGGGAAGGTTGGACGGTTCGCCTCCTGGCCCGGGATCCCCGGCGCGTCGATGCCGGCGCCTTCGCGGGCCTGCCGGTCGAGGTCGTGCCCGGGGGGCTCGAGAACGAGGCCGATCTGGCCAGGATGATCGCCGGGGCCGGCGCCATCGTCCACGTGGCCGGACTGACGAAGGCACGGACCCTCGAGGAGTACCGCGCGGTCAACGTGCAGGGCACCGAGCGCCTCCTGGCGGCGGCCCGGCGCGCGGCGCCGGAGGCCCACTTCGTTCTCGTCTCCAGCCAGGCCGCCGCGGGTCCTGCGATCGCAGGGCGACCGGTCAGCCACGGCGATCCGGCCCGGCCGGTCTCCTGGTACGGACTCTCCAAGCGGGAGGGCGAGCAGGCCGTGGAGGGTGCGTGGAAGGGGCCGTGGACGGTGCTGCGGCCCGGCGTCGTCTACGGCCCGGGAGACCGGAGCTTGTTCGTCTACTTCCGGATGGCCTCGACCGGCTGGATTCCCGTGCCGGCCGGAAAGACGCGGGTCCACGTGATCGGGGCCGAGCGGGCGGCGCTGGCCGTGGCGCGGGCCGCGGGCAAGCGCGAACTGGCCGGCCAGATCCGGTTCCTTTCCGACCCGGAGCCCGTGGCGGTCGGTGACCTCGCCGCGGCGATCGCCGGGGCCTCGGGCCGGCCGGGCCGTCTCATCCGCGTACCCGACGCCGTCGTCAGGCTCCTGGGCGGGGCCGAGACGCTCGTCGAGACCCTGACCCGGCGCTCCCGGCCGTTCAATGCCGACAAGGCCCGGGAGCTTCTGGCGGGCGACTGGCTGTGCGATGCCGTCCCGGTGGGACGGGAACTGGCCCTCCCGGCACCCGCTGCCCCTGGCGGAGGGCATCGCGGCGGCCTGGTCCTGGTACCGGCAGGCCGGCTGGCTGCCCGGAGCGCCCGGGGGCGCGACTTTGTAAAATTTGCTAATATCCCGGCGCCAACTCGGCAACAAGGCAGGGGGAAGCCATGAGCAAGGTCGCCCGGGCGACGAGACCGGAAGCGGTGGGGACTGCGCCGGTCTTCGAGAAATGTTATCGGTACGAGGACGCCACGCGCGTTCGTCAGACCGGCTTCTATTCCTTCTTCCGCGTGATCGAGTCCGCGCAGGACCCGGAGGTCGTGCTCGAGGGCCGCCGTCTGGTGATGATGGGCTCGAACAACTACCTCGGGTTGACCAACGATCCCCGAGTCAAGGAAGCGGCCATCGAAGCGATCCGAAAGTACGGATCGGGCTGCGCGGGCAGCCGGTTCCTGAACGGAACCCTGGATCTGCACGTCCGGCTGGAGGAGCGCCTCGCCGAGTTCATGCGCCAGGAAGCGGCCGTGACCTTCTCGACCGGCTTCCAGGTCAACCTCGGGGCGATCGCCTGCCTGGTGGGCAAAGGGGACACGGTCTATCTCGACAAGCAGGACCACGCCTGCATCATCGACGGCGCCCGGCTCTCCTTCGGCGACGTCAAGAAGTTCAAGCACAGCGACGCCGCGGACCTGCGCCGCCAGATGCGCAACGACGGCGAGGCCAAGGGCCGGCTGGTCGTCGTCGACGGCGTCTTTTCGATGGAGGGCGACATCGCGCCCCTGCCGGAGATCGTCTCCGTGGCGCGCGAGTTCGCGGCGGGCGTGATGGTCGACGACGCCCACGGCATCGGCGTGCTTGGCAAGACGGGCCGCGGCACCGCCGAGCACTTCGGCCTCGAGCACGAGGTCGACCTCATCATGGGCACCTTCTCCAAGTCGATGGCCTCCGTCGGCGGCTTCATCACCGGAAACGCCACCGTGATCGACTACGTCAAGCACCGGGCGCGCACGCTGATCTTCTCGGCGGCTCCGCCGCCGGCCTCCGCGGCCGCGGCCCTGGCGACCGTCGAGATCATGGACAAGGAGCCCGAGCGGCGCGAGCGTCTCTGGGAGAACACGCGCTTTTTCGCCGATGGTCTGCGCTCGCTGGGCCTCGACACCGGCGACTCCCGGACGCCCGTCGTGCCGATCGTCGTCGGCGAGGACCTGACGGCCCTGCGGATGGTGCATCGCCTCCAGGAGGAGGGCGTCTTCGTCAACTGCGTGCTGTCGCCGGCAACGCCTCCCGGCCGCGCCCTGATCCGCACCTCCCTGATGGCGACCCACTCGCGCGCGCAGCTCGTCCGGGCGCTCGAGGCCTTCGAGAAGGTCGGGCGCGAGGTCGGGATCGTCCACGCCAGCCGCGCCTGAGCCGGCCTCGAACCCTTTGAGCACGTCGAGCTCGCCGGTGGCGCCGCCGGACCTCGTCATCCAGCGCATCGGCCGCGGCAAGGCCGAGCTCGAGCGCTTCTTCGACGTCGCCGACCGCATCTACGCGGCGGACCCCAACTGGGTGGCGCCCCTGCGCGCCGACCTCGCCATGGTGTTCCAGGACGAAAACCCGTTCTTCCGCCACGGCGAGATGCAGCTCTTCATCGCCCGGCGCGGCAGCGAGGACGTCGGCCGGATCGCCGCCGTTCTCGACCGCAACCACAACGCCTTCCACGGCGAGAAGGCGGCTTTCTTCGGCTTCTTCGAATCCATCGACGACCCCGCAGTGGCCGGCCGGCTGGTCGATGCGGCCGCGCTCTGGGGGCGCGAGCGGAAGATGACGGTGCTGCGCGGCCCGACGAACCCGACGCTGAACGACGAGGCCGGGCTCCTGGTGGACGGATTCGACTCGCCGCCGGTGGTGATGATGACCTACAACCCCCGGTCGTACGCGGGCCTTCTCGAGGGCCAGGGGTTGCGCAAGGCCAAGGACCTGCTGGCCTACTGGTTCCCCCTCGAGGAGAAGCCGCTCGAGCGGCTGTCCCGGGTCGCGGACCGATTCCGCAGGCGCTCGCCCGACATCCACGTGCGCAACGTCTCGCGCCGCAGCCTCTCCCGGGACCTCGCGCGGATCCGCGAGGTCTACAACGAGGCGTGGGAGAAAAACTGGGGGTTCGTGCCGATGACGCCGGAGGAGATGGACTTCATGGCCAAGCGCATGAAGCCGATCCTCGTCGAGGAACTGCTCTGGATCGCGGAGGTGAAGCGGCCGGACGGGGCCCTCGAGCCGATCGCCTTCATGCTGATGCTGCCGGACTACAACGTCGCGATCGCGCCGACGCGGGGGCGGCTGTTGCCGTTGGGCTGGCTGAAGTTCCTGCTCGCGCGCCGGAAGATCAAGACGGTGCGCGTCGTCACCCTGGGGGTCAAGCTTCCCTGGAGGATGTCGGGCGTCCAGTCGATCATGATGGCGGACTCGCTGCGATTCCTGCTGGGGAAGGGCTATACCGGCGCCGAGGTGTCCTGGCTTCTCGAGGACAACGAGCTCGTCATCTCGGCCGTCCGCCTCTGGGGCGGGACGCTTTACAAGACCTACCGGATCTACGAGAAGCCGCTCTAGCTTCGGGCCGGGGCGGCGGGGCGCCGCGCGGCCCCGCATGATCCGGTCGTAGATCCGGTCCCCGATCGGGACGCTGACGAACGCCAGCGCCGCCCCGGCGATCAGGTCGACCACGTAGTGGAATCGGCAGAAGACGGTCGAGATGATCAGGCCCGTGGCGATCGGCAGCAGGATCCAGAACACGTCGCGCGCCCGCTTCCAGGCGACGATCAGGACGGCGACCGAGATCATCGTGTGGCCCGACGGAAACACGTCGAGCTTGGTCTTCTCGAGGAAGTTGATCGTGTCGTTAATGACGCGGGCGACCGGCGTCTCGGTCAGCGACTCCGTGTAGAGCGCCGCCTGCGCGAAGCGCGGCCCCAGGGCGGGAATCGTGAAGTACCCGGCGTACGAGACGTAGTAGACGACCATGAGCGTGAAGACGTAGCGGCGCGCGGTCGCGCGATCACGGGCCCACAGCACGAGCCCGAGGGACAGGGCGATGAAGTAGTAGGTCGCGTAGAAGATGTAGAAGACGTCGTTGACGCCCGGGCGGGCGAAGCGCTCCATCCAGACCGTCACGTCCACGCCGAAGATCGCCCGGTCGGCGGCGATCAGGATCTCGTCCCGCGCGCCGCCGCGGGTCGCCATGATCAGCGGCGAGAGAGTGTTGAAGAGGATCGGCAGGAAGATGGCGGGGTAGAAGTCGAGAAAGATCGTCACCGGCGCCGGCAGCTGGTCCTCGCGCTTGGCGAGGGGCACGATGACGCCGATCGCGGCGGCGAGCGCTCCGTAGGCGAGAAGGTTCCCGGTCGGGTCGGCGAGCCGGTTGTAGAAGACGACCGTGAGAACCGCGAGGATGGCGATGGCCCCCAGGTGGATGGCCTCGGTCGGTCGCATGCGCACGCGCCTTTATAACCGAGCGGGGCCGGGTGCGATAGACTCGAAACTCCCATGAAAGCGCGAGCGTGGCTGGCCGCTGCGTTGCTTGCGGCCGCCGGGGTTTCGCCGGCGGCCGAGCCGGCGCCGCGAGTGGTCACGGGGCGGATCGACACGCCGATTCACCCGGCGTCGGCTGCGTACCTGAAGCGGCTGCTCGCGGGAGCGCAGGAGGACGGGGCCGCCCTCGTCGTGCTGACGCTGTCGACGCCGGGGGGGCTTTTCGCGTCGACCCGCGAGATGACCTCGGCCATCCTCGCGTCGAAGGTTCCCGTGGCCACCTACGTCTCGCCCTCGGGGGCACAGGCGGCCTCGGCCGGGTTCTTCATCCTTCTCGCCGGAGACGTCGCCGCGATGGCCCCGGGGACGAACACCGGCGCCGCGCACCCGGTCGGAGGCGAGGGCCAGGATCTGCCGAAGACCATGAACGAGAAGGCGGAGCAGGATGCGCGCGCTTTCGTGCGCACGCTCGCCCGCGAGCGGGGCCGCAACGTGGCGAAGGCGGAGGCGGCGGTCGAGAAGAGCGTGTCGTACACCGAGACGGAGGCCCGCGATGCCGGCCTCGTCGAGGTCGTTGCGCGCGACGTCCCGGACCTGGTCGCCCAGCTGGACGGGAGGACGCTGCGCCGGCTCGGGGGCGGCGAAACCCGTCTCGCCCTCGCGGGCGCGCGCATCGAGAGCCGCGACATGGGCCGCCTGGAGAAGCTTCTCGGCGTGGTCTCGCACCCGAACGTCGCCTACGTGCTCTTCCTGCTCGGCCTCGTCGGGCTGTATTTCGAGCTCTCGACGCCGGGCGCCATCCTGCCCGGCGTCGTCGGCGGGATCTCGCTGTTGCTGGCGTTGTACGCCTTTTCCGTGCTGCCGGTGAACATCGCGGGCCTGGGGCTGATCCTCTTCGCGATCCTGCTCTTCGTGGCGGAGATCAAGATCGTCAGCCACGGCCTCCTCTCGCTCGGCGGCGCGATCGCTCTCGTGGCGGGCTCGCTGCTGCTCTTCTCGGGCAAGGGCGACGCCGCGGGCTACCGGGTGGACCTCTCGATCGTCGTGCCGGGACTCGTCCTGGCGCTGGCGGTCGTGGGACTGCTCGCGTGGAAGACGCTGCAGCTCCGGATGGCCCCGCCGCGCACGGGCCTGGAGGCGTTGATCGGCGCGGCCGCGCGCGTCGTGGACGGCTTCGGGCCGGGCTCGGCCCGCGGACGCGTCCAGGTCGTCGGAGAGTACTGGGAGGCCGCCGGCCCCGAGGGCCTGGCGGCGGGCGACACCGTGAGAATCGTGAGCATCGACGGGGACACGCTTCGCGTGGAACGGAGGAACGGATGAGTGTCTTCTCGCTTCCCGGGTTCGCGATCGCCGGGTTCATCGGCCTCCTGTTTCTCTTCAAGTGGATCAACGTCCTGAACGAGTACGAGCGCGCCGTCACCTTCTGGCTCGGCCGCCTCGGCAAGGTGCCCAAGGGGCCGGGGCTCGTCCTGATCTTCTGGCCCTTCGAGCGGATGGTGAGGATCTCGCTGCGCACCGTGGTCCACGACGTTCCGTCGCAGGACATCATCACCCAGGACAACGTGTCGGTGAAGGTCAACGCGGTCGTGTACTTCCGCGTCGTTGCCCCGGACAAGGCGGTGGTCCAGGTCGAGAACTACCTCTACGCCACCTCGCAGCTCGCGCAGACGACGCTGCGCAGCGTGCTCGGCCAGGCCCTCCTCGACGAGCTTCTCTCCGAGCGCGAGAAGCTGAACCTCGACCTGCAGAAGGTCATCGACGAGCACACGCAGCCCTGGGGCATCAAGGTCTCCCTCGTCGAGGTCAAGCAGGTGGACCTGCCTCCCGAGATGCAGCGCGCCATGGCCAAGCAGGCCGAGGCCGAGCGCGAGAAGCGCGCCAAGATCATCCACGCGCAGGGCGAGCTCGAGGCCGCGACCGCGCTCTCGAAGGCCGCCGAGATCATCGACCGCCAGCCGGCGACGCTGCAGCTGCGGTATCTGCAGACCCTGACCGAGATCGCCAACGAGAAGAACTCGACGATCATCTTTCCGCTGCCGATCGATCTGATCAAGATGTTCATGAAGAAGGATTAGAGGGCTTTCCCGCCGATCCGGCTCCACGCTAGACTCCCTCCGTGCCCGAGCCGCGCACGCACTACCAGATCTCGCTGACCGCCCGCCAGGCGGTCGGCGCGTTCGGCGCCCTGCTCGTTTCGCTCGCGGTCGCGTTCTTCTTCGGCCTGATGGCGGGCGCCTCCGGTCGGGGCCGGGCGCCTTCCGAGGCGGTGACGGTCGCCGCGGGCGAGCCCGGGAGCGGCGCGGGCGCTGGCGAGGCGATGCCGCCGATCGAGACGGCGGTGCCCACGGCGGTGGTCCCAACAGGCCCGCTCGGCTCGCGCACGGAGCTCGCGCCGGGCTCCCTGCAGGCGACTCCCGTGGCGGTGGAGCCGACGGTTCCGGCGACCCTGCATCCCTTCGAGGACGGGGTCGCCGAGGAGTCCTCGCCGATCGCCTCGGCCTCGGAAGGCCGGGGGCCCGGGGCCGGAAAGACCTCCGTCAGGGCCGCGGAGCCGGCCGGAGAGAAGTTCTGGGTCCAGGTCGCATCGCTCTCGTCGAGGGACGAGGCGGGCGCCCTGTCCGGCCGCCTGGCCCGGAAGGGATTCCGGTCCCAGATCCTGACGGCCGCAGGGCCGAAGGGCAAGGGCAAGGTCTACCGCGTGCGCGTCGGGCCCTATCTCTCCGAGGACGACGCGAACCGCGCCGCCGCAAAGCTCACGAAGCAGGAGAACGTGAAGTCGCCCTGGGTCGTGCCGGACGGCCAGTGAGAGAAGAGCCCGCGCCGCTGCCCGTCCGGGCGCCCGAGTGGATCCGCGAGCGCAAGCTCCGGCTCGGGGACCTGCACCAGGTCAAGGCCGTCATGCGCGAGAACGCGCTCCGGACGGTGTGCGAGGAGGCCCGCTGCCCGAACCGGGGCGAATGCTTCTCCCGCGGAACCGCGACGTTCCTGCTCCTCGGGGACGTCTGCACGCGGGCGTGCGGCTTCTGCCACATCGCCAACGGAAAGCCGCTTCCGGTCGACCCGTTGGAACCCTGGCGGGTGCGTTCGGCGGTCGAAACGATGAAGGTGCGCTTCGTGGTGCTGACGTCGGTCGACCGGGACGACCTGGCCGACGGGGGGGCCGCGCACTTCGCCGAGACGATTCGCGCGGTCCGGACGCTCGACCCGGTTCCCGGCGTCGAGGTGCTGACGCCCGACTTCCTGGGGCGCCGCGAGTCGGTCGCGACGGTCGTCGCCGAGCGGCCCGACGTCTTCAACCACAACGTCGAGACGGTGCCGCGTCTGTATCGCGACGTCCGCCGCGGGGCGAGGCTGGACCGCTCCCTGGGCATCCTGGCGGCGGCCAAGGAGATGGACCCGGATCTCACCACCAAGTCCGGCTTCATGCTCGGCCTCGGCGAACGCGAGGAGGAGGTCGGCGAGCTGCTCGCCCTTCTCCGGGAAGCCCGCGTCGACATCGTGACGATCGGGCAGTACCTGCAGCCCTCCCGCGAGAACCTGCCGGTCGCCGAGTACGTGCGCCCCGAGGTCTTCGACCGCCACCGGGAGCGGGGCGAGGCTCTCGGGTTCCGCCACGTCTTTTCGGGGCCGTTCGTTCGCTCGTCGTATCGCGCCGAGGAAGCGCTCCGCGCCGCCGGAGCCGGCTCCGGTAGCGCGGGCCGCGCCGGCTAGCGTTGTGTAACCGAAGATTCGATAGTGCCGCCAGGCTCCATACAGACACCGTGGCCCTGGCATTTCAAGAGTTCCAGTGACATTCGAGCGCCGAGATTGATATCGAGACTTCTGTCACAGGACGCTCGCGTGGCTTCGCGGGCCGGCCGCTGGCGCACCCTCGCCGCGGGCGCCGTTTCGGGACTGCTTTTCGCCCTGGCGTTCCCGCCCTTCGGCCTGGTGCTCCTGCTTCCGCTGGCGCTCGTTCCGTGGGTCGTCGCGCTCGTCTTCGAGGAGAGCCGCGGCCGGGCGTTCCTGTCCGGCGTCGTTTTCGCCTTCGCGTACTGGTGTCTCTCGATTCCGTGGATCGCCTACGTCGTCACGGTGTACGGCGGACAGAGCGGCGTGATGGGAATCGTGAGCGTCGGGCTGACCGCCGCGATCCTCTCGCCGCCGTTTGCGCTGCGTCGCCTGGGGCACGGCCGCCGTGGCTCCGCGCCGGCCGCGCGGCGAGGCTCGCGGTGTTTCCCCTGCTCTGGGTGGCGGGCGAACACCTGCGCACCGTCTTCGCCGCCGGCTTTCCCTGGAACCTGACCGCGCACGCCCTCTATCGACACCCGATCTGGCTGCAGTCCGCGTCCGTGTGGGGCGTGTACGGCGTCGGGGCGGCCGTCGCGGCCGTCACGGCGCTGCTCGCCCACGCCGCCGTCACGCGCCGCCTGCGGCCCGCCGCCGTCGCCGGCCGCCCTCGTCCTCGCGTCTGGGCGCCTGGGGCGCCGTGCGGCTGGCCGGGCCCGAGGAGGCCGGCCCGGAGCTCTCCGTGGCGCTCCTCCAGCCGAATCTCACGGAGGAGAGCCGATCCACGTCGCAGGGCCGGGTCGATGGCTATCTCGCCGTCCTCGCTCAGCTCGAGGAGGCTTCGCGACGGTCGCCCGGACCTGCTCGTCATCCCCGAGTCGACGCTTCCGATCCACTGGCAGGCGAGTGACCGTCTGCGCCGCGACTTCGGGTCGATCGCCTCGCGGGGCCCGATGATTCTCTTCAACGACTTCGAGGAGGAGAACGAGGAGACGTACTACAACGTCGCCCGCCTCCTGACGAAAGACGGCCTCGCGGGCGCGCCCTACCGCAAGGTCCACCTCGTGCCCTTCGGGGAGTACGTGCCGCTGCCGAGGCTCTTCTTCTTCGTCCGGCGGATCTCGACGGCGATCGGCGAGTTCACGCCCGCGCCGGCGCCCGTGCTTCTGCGGTCCGGGCCGGTCGGCGATCGGGGTCGGCGTCTGCTACGAGATCATCTATCCCTCGCTCGCCGCGCCAGGAGGTCGCCGACGGCGCGAACCTGCTCGCGACCGTCTCCAACGATTCCTGGTACGGCCGAGGCGGAGCGCAGGAGCAGCACTTCGCCGGCGCGTTGATGCGTTCGGTCGAGACCTCGCGGTATCTCGCTCCGGGCCGCGATCACCGGGATCTCGGGCATCGCCGATTCGCGGGGACGGATCCTCGCCGGTCCCGGCCCGACGAGAGGACGACGCTGACCGGGACCGTGCGCCTCGAAGCGGCGATGACGGCCTGGACGCGCTGGGGCCACCGGCTCCCCGTCGCGGCCGATGTCGCCGCGCTCGCCGTGCTACTCTTCGGCCTCGCGCGCGGGCTGCGCGTCCGCTCCCGGCGCACGACTCGCGACCCGAAACCCGCATGACCGAACGCGACGATCTCGTCTCCGCTCTCGCGGCCGCCTCGGGGCGCCTCTCGGCGCTTCGGGGCTACCTTTGATCAGGACGCCGCGCGGAGCGCGCTCGACGCCCTGAGAGAGAAGTCCGCCGCCCCCGACTTCTGGTCGAGGCCGGAAGAGGCGCAGGACATTCTGCGAAGGGTCCGCGGCTTCGAGAAGAAGATCGAAAGCGTCGCTCGCCTGGACGTCCTCAAGGGCGAGCTCGATACCTTCGCGGAGCTTCTCCGCGAAGGGGAGCCGGCGGACACCGAGGCCCGCGAGTCGCTCGCGACGGCCACGGCCTTCGCCGACGAGCTCGAGCTCGCCGTGAAGATGGGCGCCCCCGAAGACGCCAAGAACGCCTGGATGTCGATCCACGCCGGCGCCGGCGGCACCGAGTCCCAGGACTGGGCCGAGATGCTCCTGCGGATGTACCTGCGCTTCGCCGAGCAGCGCGGCTGGAAGGCGGAGCTGATCGACCGGCAGGACGGCGAGGAGGCGGGCATCAAGAGCGCGACTCTCCACGTCGTGGGCGACCATGCGTACGGGTACCTGAAGAGCGAGATGGGCGTGCACCGGCTGGTGCGGATCTCGCCCTTCGACGCGGCGCAGCGCCGGCACACCTCCTTCGCCTCGGTCTACATGGCCCCGGAGATCGACGAGGACATCGAGATCGAGGTCGCCGACAAGGACATCCGCGTCGACACCTACCGCTCGAGCGGCGCCGGGGGCCAGCACGTCAACGTCACGGACTCGGCCGTGCGGATCACGCACCTGCCGACCGGCATCGTCGTGACCTGCCAGAACGAGCGCAGCCAGGGCCGAAACCGCGAGATGGCGATGCGGGTGCTGAAGGGGCGGCTCTACCAGAAGGCCCTCGACGAGCGCCGGGCCGACGAGGAGAAGCGCGCCGGCGAGAAGAAGTCGATCGAGTGGGGAAGCCAGATCCGCTCCTACGTCCTCCACCCGTACCGCATGGTCAAGGACCATCGCACGGGCTTCGAGTCCGGCGACACCGACCGCGTGCTCGACGGGGGCCTGACGCCCTTCGTCGAGGCGTACCTCAAGTCGGCGGCGGACGGCAGCCGCGCCCGTGCCTCCTCCTGACCCCGGTCCGCCCGGGGGCGCCGGCCCCCGCATCCTGGATGGTCGAGGTCCGCGCGCGCCTGGCGGCCCGCGAGCGCGCCGAGGCGGAGCCGGCCGAAGGCCAGCGGCGCGCCGGCGTGCTCGTGCCGCTGTACGTCCGCGAGGGGGCGCTCTGGGTCCTCCTGACCCGGCGGACCGAGAGCGTCGAGCGTCACCGCGGCCAGATCGCGTTTCCCGGCGGCAGGCGAAGAGGAAGAGGACGGGACTCTCTACCGGACGGCGCTGCGCGAGACCGACGAGGAAATCGGGGTGGCGGCCGAGGACGTGCGGTACCTCGGCTCCCTGTCGGCGCTGACGACCGTGACCGACTACTACGTCGAGCCGTACGTCGCGGCGATCCCGCATCCGTACCCGTTTCGCCTCCAGGAAACCGAGATCGCCGGTCTCGTCGAGGTTCCTCTCTCCGCCGTGCTCGATCCGGGGGCGCTCGAAACGCGGCCGCTTCCGGGACGGCGAGGAGCCGGTGCTCTTCTACCACTACGGCGAGCAGGTGATCTGGGGCGCGACGGCGAGGATGCTGAAGGAGCTGCTGGACGCGCTGAGGTAGGCCCGGGACCGGACGGTCCTAGGGGTGTCCGTACTCCTTTTCGCCCGCCTCGATCCGGATCGGCAGCTTGTTCTGCGGCGGCGGCAGGGGGCAGGTGGCGTACTCCGTGAAGACGCACGGCGGGTTGTACGCCTTGTTGAAGTCGATCACGGTCCGGCCGTCGACCGGCGGCTTCACGTACAGGAAGCGGCCGGCGCCGTACGTCTCGTTCCCGTTGGTGCGGTCGCCGAAGATGACGAAGTAGTCCGTCTCGCCGCGCTCGAGCACGGGATCGAGCCGGTAGGTCTTGCCGCCGTGCTCGAAGACGACGGCGCCGGGCGACTTCTCGGCGTTGTCCTGCCCGAGCACGTTCGGCACCGAGATGGACTTCGGCGGATCGTACGGCTCGAAGCGGGCCTCGATGCGCCAGCCCGGGTCGATCGGGAAGTAGTCGAGGCCGCGGAAGTTGCGCCGGGCCTCGCTCTGGCTGTCCTTCACCCGGACGCCGAGCCTGTCCCCGCGGCGGATGAGGTAGAAGAGGAGGCTGCCCCGGCGGAGCATGGTCGTGTCTTCGTCGGCGTCGGAGGCGAGCGTCACGGGTCCGGCCACCGGCTTGCCTTCGGCCGTGAGGCCGGCGCCGGGGAGGGGGCGGAGGGTCGCGCGGCCGCCCGCGAGCTCGATCGAGCCGAGCCTGGCCGGGGCCGGGGCGGGCAGGAGAACGCGGCTACCCGGCGCGCTGCCGACCGCGTTGTCGCCCTCCTCGAGCCAGAAGAGCCCGACGACCGACAGCCAGCCGTCCTCGGCGCGGATCTTCGCGAGCCGCTGCTCCGCGCCACGCCTCGACGTCGGAGAGGTAGGCGGCGCTCGGAGGTTCGACCGTGGTCACGCAGAGGAGCAGCAGGAGCGGGGCGAGCCCCACGCTACGACGCGGCCTTCTCCAGCGCGGCGAGCTCACTCGAGCGCGCGAGGTTGGCCTTCGCCGCCTCGAAGCTGCCGTCGAGCGCCAGGGCCTTCATGAAGGCCTCGGCGGCCCCGGCGTAGTTGCCCCGGCGCGCGCGGGCCACGCCGAGGTTGTTCCAGAGCGCGGGGGACTTGGTGTTGCTTTCGATGGCCTTCGCGAGAGCGGCCTCGGCCTCCGCGAGCTTGCCCGCCGAGGCGAGGACGGCCCCGAGCGAGGCGGCCGCCTCCTCGTTGACCGGCTCGAGCGAGAGTGCCGTCGCGTAGGCGGTTGCCGCGGCGTCCAGCTCGTTCTGGGCGGCCCGGACCTGGCCGAGGGCCGTCCAGACGCCGGCGTCGTTGGGCGCGAGGCGAGCCGCCTCCGCGAGCTCCCGCTCGGACTCCTTCCACGAGCTCTTCTTGCGGAAGGCCCGGCCGAGGTTTTCGTGGTACGCGGGGCGGGCGCCGTCGAGCCGCACCGCCTCGATGAGCTCCTCGATCGAGCGGTCGGTCTCGTCCGCCCGGAAGAGGAACACGCCGAAGTCGTTGCGGGCCGCAGCCGAAGACGGCTCGATCTCGATCGCCCGACCGAACGCGATCCGGGCCGCGCTCTTGTCGCCGAGCTCGGCGCAGCGCGCGTCCGAGCCCGCGCGCCGCAGCGACGTCCTTCGGGTCGAGATCGAGCGCCCGCCGGTAGAGGCTGGCGGCCGTGTTCCACTTCTTCTGCTGCTCGGCGAGCGCGGCCAGGCCGAAGACGGCCTTCGCGTTGCCCGGCTCGAGCACGATCGCGGCGGTGAACTCGCGCTCGGCCTCGGCCGGCTGGCCCGCCGACGAGCGCCGCGTCGCCAAGCAGGCGATGCGCCTCCGCGTTCCTCGGGTCGGCGTCCGAGGCGAGCCGCGCGAACGACGCGGCGGCCCGGTAGTCGCCGGCGGCGAGGGCCTTCTCCGCGCTCTCGAGCATCGGCGCGACGGCCGGAACCGGAACGGCCCCGGTGGCGGGAGCGCCCAGGTCGAGGGGCGCGCCGATCGGGGCCGAGCTGACGAGGGCCTTCTCGAGCTCCGCGGCGCGCTGCCGGGCGGCGTCGGCCTCGGTCGTCCGGCCCAGGCGGTCGTTGGCCTCGGCCTGGATGCGGGCGACCTCCGGGTCGTTCGAGCCGGCGGCGCGCTTCAGGTCGAAGAGGGCGTCCTCGGCCTTGCCGTCCGCCAGCTTGGCGCGGGCCGAGCGTTTGAGCTCCTCCACGTCGATGGCCGGCACGTTGGTGCCGGTCGAGCTCGGCGCGGACCGCAGACGCGAGATTGGCGAAGTCGGGGCTGTAGAAGTCGGGGATCACCTGGAGGTCGGGGCGCGCCTGGAGAGCGAGCTTGAGCTCCTCGCGGGAAAGCTTCGGAGTTGCCCGCGATGTAGTACGACCAGGCGCTCTGGAGCGAGAGCTCGGCCTTGCGCTCGCCGGTCAGGCCCGCGGCCTCGGCGGCCTTCGCGTACTTGTCCCCGGCTTCCTTGAAGCGGCCCGAATCGAACGCCTTCTTGGCTTCCGCTTCGAGCTTCGGGTCCTGCGCGCGGGCGGTTCCGGCCGCCAGGGACAGAACGAGGGCGAGGCCGAGGAGTCGTCGCATCAGTTGCCTCCGGCGGCCGCGGGGGAGGGCGGCGGCGCGTTCCAGGTCTTCGGCGCTCCCTCGGGAACGTCGATCTTCTCGGTCAGGGGATTGGCGCCTTCGCGCGAAAGCGTCACGCTGTAGGTGTCCGGGCGGCAGTTTCAGGCGGGCCGCGTCGGGCAGCGTCCCGCGGAACTTGCCGTCGACGAGCACGCGCGCGCCGGCCCAGCCCGGTGCCTGGATGACGAGCATCGAGACCGGGAACTGGTAGTGGACGCGGTTCTCGGACTTCGGTCCGACGCGGAACTTCTTCTCGTAGGGCGGAAAGTCCTTCGCGACGAGCCGGACGGTGTGCTCGCCCTCGTCGAGCGAAAGCGTCCGCGCCGGGATCGACGGCCCGATCGTCTTGCCGTCGACCGACAGGGTGGCGACGGGGACGGACGAGAACTGGACCTTGAACGTACGGGAGGCGGCCGCGGGAGGCGGCGGTTGCGCCGTCGGTGCCGCGGTCGGAAGCGGCGCGGCCTGGACCGGAGGGGCCGGGACCGCGGGAGCCTCGCCCGCGCCGAGCTTCGGCTCCGGGAACTCGAGCGCCGGAGTCGGCACGACGGGAGCGGGCGTTGGCGCGCGCCACCGCGATCGGCGGGGCCGAGCCGGGTCGCATCCCGAGATAGGCGGCGACGCCGGCGAGAAGCCCCACCGCGATCGCGGCGAAGATGACCAGCCGCGTCTTCCCGACGGCCGGCGCCGTCGCCGTCGCCGTGTCGCTCGTCCGGCGCGCGGTCTCGTCGGCGCCCTCGGCGGAGGGGTCGCGGAAATTGACGAGCTCCAGGTTCGGCCTCGCCCCGGAGATCGCCCCGGAGATCGGCGTGCGGTCGGAAGGCGCCGGCTGCCGGGCGAGCGCGCCGGAAGGCGGCGTGATGTTCACGCGGTTCGCCCCGACGCCGCTCGAGGGTGTCGCGAGCGTCGTGTCCATGTCGTCGGATTCCGGGCGGACCGTGCGCACGGTGTCGCCCTGCATCGTCGGGTACATTCCCGATGCGCCCGAAAGCTCCCGGTAGATCCCCTGGAGGTCCTTGCGAAAGGCCTCCATCGTCGGATATCGCTCGTCCGGCGTCTTGGCCATCGCGCGGCTGACCGCGGCGATCAGCGCGGGCGGCGCGTCCTGGACGAGGGTGTCGATCGGCTCGGGCGTGTCGTTCAGGATCTTGTAGAGCACGGTCGAGAGGTGCTCGCCGCGGAACGGCTTCCGGTAGGTCAGCAGCTCGTACGAGAGGACGCCGAGCGCGAAAATGTCGGTGCGGCGGTCGATGGGCTCGCCGCGGATCTGCTCGGGCGCCAGGTACGCCGAGGTCCCGAGGGTGATGCCGGTCTGGGTCAGGTTGGACTCGCTCTCGAGCGACTTCGCGATCCCGAAGTCCATGACCTTCACCGTGCCGTCGTCGAGGACGCGCACGTTGGCCGGCTTGACGTCGCGGTGCACGATCGAAGCGTTGTGGGCGTAGCCGAGCCCGTCGGCGATCGCCATCAGGATCTCGATCTTGCGAGTCACGGGGATCGGCTCGCCGCGCTTGATCTTCCGGTCGAGGTCCTCGCCCGTCAGGAACTCCTGGACGATGTACGGGATCCCGTTCTCGACGCCGAAGTCGTAGATCGTGGTGATGTGCCGGTGGTGGAGATTGCCGGCGAGCTCCGCCTCGCGGAAGAACCGGTGCTTGATCTCGTCGTCGTTGACCTGGCAGGTCTTGATGGCGACGGTCCGCTTGATGAACGGATCCCGGCCCCGGTAGACGGCGCCGAAGCCGCCAACACCGATCTGCTCGGAGACCTCGTATTTGCCGATTTTTTCGAGCATCCGTCAGCCGGAGAACTCCGCTAGTGTAAACGAAGGGCGGGCAGGCGGAAACCGTTCGCGCCAAGGGGCTTGCGATGGGTAGACTGGGGCGCGTGCGGCGCGGCCGGGCCCTCCTCCTCGCGATCCCGCTGGCGGCGGCCGCCGCCGGCTGCAACCGGGCGGAGCCCGGACGGCTCGATCCCGTGCGGGCGATCCGCAGCCGCGTCGAGCCGCGCTTCCGGCCGCCGGCCGACGGCCGGCTGACCGACGCCCAGATCGACATGTACCTGAGGGTGCGGCGGGCGGTTCGCGGCACGGCCTCCGACGCAACGGCGGCGCGCGAGCTCGGCGTCGATCCGGCCGAGTTCGACTGGGTCCGCGCCCGGATCACCGAGGCGCTCTCCGTGCTCGACGCGCGTCACGTCGCCCAGGCGGGCGCCGAAGCCTACGGGCGCGCCATCGCGTCGCTGCGCAAGGCGCGGGAGGAGGCCGGCGACCCCCGGACCGACGGCGATGCTCGACGCGGAGATCGCGGCGGCCGAGCGCGAGCGGGCGGCGCTGCGCCGGCCCGACCCGCTGCCGCCGGGCATCGCGGCCAATGCCGCCCGGGTGGCGATACGGCGGACGGACATCGAGGCTCTCGGGCCATGACGGCGCTCCACGCGTTCCTCGCGGAGGAGATCGAGGCGGGCTCGTTCCCGGGAGCGGCCGCGCTCGTGGGTTCGGCGGAAGAGGTGCTGGCGGAGGCGGTCGCGGGCCGCGCGGCGGTGGAGCCACGGGAAAGCGCCGTCTCGGAGGCGACGCTCTTCGACCTCGCGAGCCTGACGAAGCCGCTGTGCGCCGGCGCCCTCGCCACGGTGTGCGGCGCGGACCTGCCCCTCGACGCTCCGCCGGGACGGTACCTTCCGGAGTGGAAGACGCTGCGTTTCGACGGGATCACCGTCGAGCGGCTGCTGACGCACACCTCGGGCCTCGCCGCCTGGCACCCGCTCTACGTCTTCGGCGAAGGGGCGGCCGCCTACCGTCGCACCCTCGCCGGGATCGAGCCCGAGGCGGCGCCCGGCGAGCGGGTCATCTACAGCGACCTCAACATCCTCGTGCTGACGGAGATCCTCGAGTCGATCTTCGCTTCTCCCATCGACCGCGCCTTCGCCGACCTCGTCGCGCGGCCCGCCGGCTCGCAGGCGAGATTTCTTCCGCCGGACGCGGCCGCCACCGCCGCGACCGAGCGAGCCGATCGGTTCGAGCGGGCGATGGTCGAGGCCCGCGGGCTCTCCTACGCGCATTTTCGCGACGGCGTGGTGCGCGGCGAGGTCCACGACGGCAACGCCTTTCGCCGTGGCGGCGTCTCGGGCCACGCCGGCCTCTTCGCGACGGCGCGGGACGTCTGGGCGCTCGCGCGGCCGTGGCTCGACCCGGGACGACGCGCGCTCACCGCGGACCGCACGGCGGGGCTCGCCGAGGCGCGCGGGCTCGCCTGGCAGGGGCGGCGCGGCGCCGGGTCGGCGATTCCCGAGATGTCCGAGGCGAGCTTCGGCCACACGGGCTTCACCGGGACCTCGCTGTGGATCGACCCGGAGCGTGATCGGATCGCGGTCCTGCTGACCAACCGGATCCATCCGGAGGTGCGCGAGATCCCGTTCAACGAAGTCCGCCAGCGCTTCCACCGCGCGGCCCGGGCGGCGTTCCCATGAGATCGCACTGAGGTAAACTCCCCGGCTCCAGATGTCGCAATCCACCGACGTTTTCATTCTCGACGGCGCGCGGACCGCGATGGCGGAGTACAACGGCGCGTTCGCCGACGTCTCGGCGATCGAGCTCGGCGTCCACGCGGCCCGCGAGGCCCTCCGCCGCAGCGGCGTCGAGCCAGGCGAGATCGACCACGCGATCTTCGGCAACGCCCTCCAGACCTCGGGCGACGCGATCTACGGGGCCCGGCACGTGGCGCTGAAGGCCGGCGTTCCCGAAGGAGGTCCCCGCGCTGACCGTCAACCGGCTGTGCGGCTCGGGGTTCGAGTCGATCATCCAGGGCGCCCACCGGATCCTGCTGGGCGAGGCGAAGACGGTGCTCGCGGGGGGGATGGAGAACATGTCCCAGGCCCCGCACGTCATCCGGGGCGCGCGCAAGGGCTTCCGCCTCGGCCAGGGCCAGCTCGAGGACTCGCTCATGGTCGCGCTGCTCGACTCCTACTGCGGCCTCTACATGGCGCAGACCTCCGACCGCGTCGCCGCGAAGTACGGGATCACCCGCGCCGAGCAGGACGCCTACGCGCTCTCCTCGCAGCGGCGGGCGGCGGCGGCCTGGACCGCGTGCCGGCTGTCGGAGGAGGTGGTGGCGGTCGAGGTCAAGGCGGGCCGCAAGACCGTGCGCGTCGAGAAGGACGACCACCTTCGCGACCGACTCGACGCTCGAGGGACTGGCGGCGCTTCCGCCGTCGTTCGGCAAGGACGGATCCGTGACCGCGGGCAACGCATCCGGCATCGTCGACGGCGCGGCCGCGGTCGTCGTCGCGTCGGCGGAGGCCGCCCGCGGGAAGAAGCCGCTCGGCCGGCTCGTCTCCTGGGCGGTCGTCGGCGTCGCGCCGGAGCTGATGGGCCTCGGGCCGGCGCCCGCGGCCCGCGCGGCGATCGCGAAGGCGGGGCTGTCCCAGGCGGACATCGGGCTCTGGGAGATCAACGAAGCCTTCGCCGGGCAGATCCTCGGCGTGGTCCGCGAGCTCGGCCTCGACCTGGAGAAGCTCAACGTCAACGGCGGCGCCATCGCGCTCGGCCATCCGCTCGCCGCGACCGGCACGCGCTGCACCCTGACGCTGCTCAAGGAGATGCGCCGTCGGGGCGTCCGGTACGGCCTGGCGGGCGCCTGCATCGGCGGCGGACAGGGCATCGCGGTCGTCGTGGAGTCGTCCGCGTAGTCGGCGGACCGGCGGATCGGGTGATGAACTGGACGGAGCGAATCCTCGAGTTCCCGGTGCGGGCCGCGGCGGTCGACGATTTCCTGCGCGACCTGCGCGCCCGCGGCGCGGGCGACCTGAACGCCGTCCTCACGACCCTGAACGAGGGCGGGCTCTGCCGGGAAGCCCTGCGCAACTGGACGGAGAGCGGCTGGATCGTGGTCGCCCCGAACACGCCGCTGCTGGCGCTCCGGGGGCCGGCCTTCGAGTCCGGCCTGACGCTTTCGGAGTTCTGCGCTGAAGTCGAGATCCTGGAGGAGCCGGTGGATTCCGTGACGGAGGAGGGGGGTCAGGACCATGGCGATTCGTAAAGTGGGCGTTCTCGGCGCGGGCCTGATGGGCTCGGGCATCGCCGAGGTCTGCGCGAAGGCGGGATACGACACCGTCGTTCGCGAGGTCAGCGACGAGCTGGTGAAGAAGGGCCTCTCCCGGATCGAGGGGTCGCTCGCAAAGGCGGTGGAGAAGGGCAAGCTGCCGGCGGCCGACCGTGACGCGGCCTGGAAGCGGCTGGGCTCGACCACGCGCCTCGAAGATCTCGCCGATTGCGATCTTCTGATCGAGGCGATCGTCGAGAACCTCGAGGTCAAGAAGGAGACCTACCGGGCTCTCGACGCCGCCTGCAAGAGCGAGACGATCTTCTGCTCCAACACGTCGTCGCTGACGATCATCGAGATGTCGGCGGCGACGAAGCGCCCGGACCGGTTTGCCGGGCTGCACTTCTTCAATCCCGTGCCCGTGATGAAGCTCGTCGAGGTCGTCCGAACGATCGCGACCTCGGAGGCGACCGCGTCGGCGGTGTTCGAGTTCGCGAAGTCGCTCGGCAAGGAGCCGATCCGCACGCACGACAATTCGGGCTTCATCGTCAACCGGCTGCTGGTGCCGTACCTGCTGGATGCCGTGCGGGCGCTCGAGGAGGGCGTGGGCTCCCGCGAGGACATCGACAAGGGCATGGAGCTCGGGTGCGGCCATCCGATGGGGCCGCTCAAGCTCCTGGACTTCGTGGGTCTCGACACGACCTACGCCATCGCCGAGATCATGTACGACGAGTACCGCGAGAAGCGCTTCGCGCCTCCGCCGCTCCTGAAGCGGATGGTTCTCGCGGGCCGCTACGGCAAGAAGTCCGGCCGTGGCTTCTACGAGTACGGAGGGGAGAAGTGAGCGACCTGCTGCTCGTCGAGACGTCCGACCGGGTCCGCGTCCTGACGGTCCACCGGCCCGACAAGCTGAACGCGCTGAACTCGGAGGTCATGGCGGCCCTCGACGCGGCCCTCGACGCGGCGCGCGCGGACGAGGCGGTCGGCGTCGTCATCGTCACGGGATCGGGCGAGAAGTCCTTCATCGCGGGCGCGGACATCGGCGAGCTCTCGAAGCTCACGCCGGTCGAGGGTCGGGAGCACGCCCGGCGGGGGCAGGCCGTGGTCGCGAAGCTCGAGACCCTCGGCAAGCCCGTCATCGCGGCGATCAACGGCTACGCGCTCGGGGGAGGCTGCGAGCTCGCGCTCGCGTGCACGATCCGGATCGCCTCCGAGAACGCCCGCTTCGGCCAGCCCGAGGTCAAGCTCGGCATCATTCCGGGCTACGGCGGCTCGCAGCGGCTCGCGCGCCTGGTCGGCGAGGGACGGGCCATGCAGCTGTGTCTCACGGCCGAGCAGATCGACGCGGCCGAGGCCCACCGGATCGGCCTCGTGAACAGGGTCGTCCCGCCCGGCCAGGCGCTCGCCGCGGCGAAGGAGATGGCGAAGGCCATCCTCGCCAACGGTCCCGTCGCCTGCCGCTACGTCCTCGAAGCGGTCCGGCGCGGCCTCGAGATGCCGCTTTCCGAAGGCCTGGTCTTCGAGGCGACGCTCTTCGGCCTCTGCGCCGCGACCTCGGACATGAAGGAAGGCATGACGGCGTTTCTCGAGAAGCGTCCCGCGCGGTTCACCGGAAAGTAGGAGGGCGGCATGGGCATCGAGCTCGTCAGCGCCTGCGTCTTCTGCGCCGGCATGCTCTTCGGTCAGGACCTCTCGCCGCGACCGGGGCTCGGGGCGGAGGTCGGGTTCTCGTACTCGACGCTCGCACGCCGGTACGAGATCGGAACGACGGTCGACACCTCGGACGTCACTCCGAAGTTCGTCCTCGTCGGCATGGGCTTCGCGCGCTTCGCGCCCGACGGTCTCGGCGCCGGCACGCCGGAGTTCGAGTGGCGGGCGCGGGTCGCCTTCGGGACCTCCCACGACGAGCAGCAGCGGCTGGCGCAGCCGGAGCTGGGCCTTCCGCGAGTGCTTTCCAACGGGACCGGCCGCGCCGAGAACTTCGCCCTCCTGTTGCGGCTTCCGGTGACGAAGTCGGACTCGGTGGAGATCGCCGGCGAAGGCCGGAACAACCGGTCGACCGACGTCATCAACATCGGCGGCGAGAACCAGGAGCTCTCGCAGGCCCGGGACCTCTCTTCGCAACGGATCGACATCGGGGCCGGCTGGCGCCACCGCTGGCCGGGGCTGGAAGCCGCCGCGGCCTTCCGGTGGACGAAGCCCTCGGGCTACAACGCCACCGCGCAACTCCTTCCAGGACGGTTCGGGTCCGATTTTCGGCGGGGAAGCCGAAGTGCGCTGGAAGCCGGGCGCCGTGGACCTTCGTCGCCCACGGGGAGTACCTGAGCGGCAACATCGACGTCCACCGCGAGAGCTTCCCCGAGTTCCAGGATCGCGACGCCGAGCTCAAGGCGACCCTCCAGGCCTACCGGCTCTCGGCCGGCTATTCCTGGAAGCATTCCGACCTGATGCTCTCGGCGACCTACGACCGCCAGCAGCTTCCCGTACGTCTCGCTCGCCGTTCTGGGGACCGAGACGGTGGCGTTCGACGAGGGCTACGATCCGGCCTCCGACAACGAAGAGATTCTTCTGGGACCTCGTGTTCCGCTACGCCTTCACTCCCGCGATCCGCGCGCGCGTCGGCGCCCGCCTCGCCTGGGGCGACGAGACGGTGACGCTGACCGACTTCGACCGGCGTCCGTCCGACCCAGACGCTCGACGTGATGCGCCGCGGCATCTTCGGCGGGAGCCTCTCGGACCCGCTGGGATCGCCGGAGTTCGCCTTCTTCATCGGGGCGGACTTCGCGATCGGCGCGCCCGGGCCCTGAGACGGCCCGGGTGCTAAACTCGAACCGGGAGAAGACGTCTTGAACCCGCCGGACTCCGACCTCATCTACGACTGGAACCGCGCCGGCGGCGCCGTGCGCCCCAAGCGCGGCCGCGTCGAGATCGACGACGAGACGCTGCGCGACGGCCTGCAGTCGCCCTCGGTCAAGAGCCCGTCGATCGAGCAGAAGATCCGGATCCTGCACCTGATGGAGGCGCTCGGCATCGACTCCGCCGACATCGGCCTGCCGGGCGCCGGGCCCCACGTGGTCGAGACGGTCGACTCGGCTGGCGCAGGAGATCGTCGCGGGCGAAGATGAAGCATCCGGCCCAACTGCGCGGCGCGCACCGTCGCGGCCGACATCCTCCCGATCATCGAGATCTCGCAGAAGGTCGGGATCCCGATCGAGGTGTCCTGCTTCATCGGCTCGTCGCCGATCCGCCAGTACGCCGAGGACTGGGACTTCGACCAGGATGCTCCGGCTCTCGGAGGACGCGGTGTCCCTCGCGGTGCGCGAGGGTCTCCCGGTCATGTACGTCACCGAGGACACGACCCGCGCGCACCCGGACCACGTCCGCCGGATGTACACGACCGCGATCCGGGCCGGGGCCGGACGCGCGTCTGCGTCTGCGACACGGTCGGCCACGCCACGCCCAACGGCGTGCGCAACCTCGTGGCGTTCGTCTGCGGCGTCGTCGACGAGGTCAACCCGGCGGTGCAAGGTCGACTGGCACGGCCACCAGGACCGCGGGCTCGGCGTCACCAATGCCCTCTGGGCGCTGCGAGGCCGGGCGCGCACCGCGTGCACGCCTGCGCCCTCGGCATCGGCGAGCGCGTCGGCAACACGCCCATGGACCAGCTCCTCGTGAACCTCCAGCTGCTCGGCTGGATCGACCGCGACCTCACGAGCCTGCACGACTACTGCTCCGCGGTGTCGGAGGCGACGGGCGTGCGCGATCCCCGACAACTACCCGATCGTCGGCCGCGACGCGTTCCGCACCGGGACGGGCGTGCACGCGGCGGCGATCATCAAGGCGCGCCGGAAGGGCGACGAGTGGCTCGCGGACCGCGTCTACTCGGGCGTGCCGGCCTCGATGATCGGCCGCCACCAGGTGATCGAGGTCGGCCCCATGAGCGGTCTCTCGAACGTGCAGTGCTGGCTCGAGAGCCGCGGGATCGACCCGCGGCCGGACCTGGTGGACGCGATCTTCCGCCGGGCCAAGGAGAGCGATCACGTCCTCGGAGACGACGAGATCCTCGACGTCGTGCAGCGGCTGACGCCCGAGACCGCGCCGCTGCGGTAAGGGCCGAACCTGCGCCGCGCGAGCCGGAGGGGAAACCGCCGGAGTCCGACGCCCGGCGGGCGGCCGCCCGGGCCCCGGGTCTCCCGGTTCTTCGAGCGCGACCTGCCGACCTACCTCGATCACCTCGCCGTCGAGCGCGGCCTGTCGCGCGCCACCGTCGCGGCGTATCGAAGCGACCTCGAGGTCTTCGGCGACTTCCTCGCGGCGCGGCGTCTCCAGGCCGCGAAGGCCGGCCGCGGCGATCTCGGCCGATACCTGACGCACCTGCGCGCGCGCGGAATCTCGGCGCGCTCGGCCTCTCGGGCGCTTTCGGCCGTGCGCGGCTTCTACGCTTTTGCGGCGGCGCACCTCGGCTTTCCGGAGGACCCGACCGCGGACCTCGCGAATCCCCGCGTCGGCGCCGCTCTGCCGAAGAGCCTCGGCGAGGAGGAGGTCGAGGCGCTCCTGGCGGCGCCCGACGTCCGCCAACCCCTGGGCCTGCGCGACCGCGCGATGCTCGAGCTGCTCTACGCTTCGGGGCTGCGGGTCTCGGAGATCGTGAACCTGCCCCGCGAGGCGCTCGACCTCGAGGCCGGCATCCTCCGCGTGACCGGGAAGGGCGGGAAGGAGCGCCTCGTGCCGTTCGGCAGGTCGGCGGCGCGCTGGCTCGCCCGGTATCTCGAGGCGGCGCGGCCGCCGCTCGACCGGCGGCGGTCACCGCACCTGTTCCTTTCGGCGCGGGGAACCGCGATGACCCGGCAGCGCTTCTGGCAGCTGATCGAGGGCTACGGCCGAAAGGCCGGGATCCGCTCGCACCTGACGCCCCACGTCCTCCGGCACGCCTTCGCGACGCACCTGCTCGAGCACGGAGCGGACCTGCGCGCTCTCCAGATGATGCTCGGCCATGCCGACATCGCCACCACGCAGATCTACACGAGCGTCTCCCGGGGCCGCCTCCGGCGGGTCTACGACGAGTTCCACCCCCGTGCGAAGGGGCGCGGGCGTGCGAAAATGGGCCGGTGAAGCCCCTCCAGCGCTCTGCGGAATGCCCCGGGCGTCCGGCACGTTCTTCGTCCCGCATGCCCCCACGCCATCTGCCCGGAGTCGCCCTGGGCCTGATCCTGGCGGCCGCGCCCGCGGCCCGGGCGGAGCTCATCGTCTTCGAGGACGGGCGGGTCGTGAAGGCCGCCGGATATCGGCTCCTTTCGGAGGAGCTGGAGGTCTCGCTTCCGGGCGGCGGCAGCTACCGCGTGGACCTGGCCCGCGTCGACCGGATCGTGGACGACGAGGTCGTCGTCGACACGGTCGTCGTCGAGCCGGAGGAACCGGAGCTCGGGGGGCCGTTCGATCTCTCGTACCGGCCCGACCGCAAGCCCCTCTTCGCGTCGCCCTACGACGCGATCATCGAGCGCGAGGCGAAGGCGTTCGACGTCGACGCGGCGCTCGTGTCGGCGCTGATCCGGGCCGAGTCCAACTACCAGCCGCGCGCCGTCTCCAGCAAGGGCGCCCGCGGCCTCATGCAGCTGATGCCGGCCACGGCCAGGCGCCTCTCGGTGCGCAAGCCCTTCGACCCGGCCTCGAACGTGAAGGGCGGGGTGAAGTACCTGCGCGAGCTGGTGGACCGGTTCGGCCACCGGCCCGAGCTCGTGCTCGCCGCGTACAACGCCGGCGAAGGGGCGGTCGAGACGTACGGCGGGGTGCCGCCGTATCGGGAGACGGTGAGCTACGTGAACCGGATTCTCCGGTGGTGCCCGCCGGCCCAGGCGACGGTCGCGAGCTCCGAGCCCGCCCGGGACGCGAGGCTCGGAACGCGCGACTGAACGCGGAGCGACAGCTTCAGTTCGCCGCCGCGATGCGCTCCACGTAAATCGTGTCCCCTTGGAGCCTCCCCTCGATCCGCACGCGGCTCGCGGCGTAGGGGGCCGGGGCGTCCTGATCGTCGAGCTGGTAGAACCGGGTCGTGGCGAGGTCGACGAAGCCGTAGGGCGCGCCCTTCTCGACGCACTTGAGCGTGCACTCCCGGTCGTCCTTTCCCATGCCGCCCCGGGCGATCATGGGGGCGTGGTGGGGCCCGCACTCGGCGTCGGTGATCCACCCGACGAACGTCTCGCCGGCGCCCCGGGCGGGGAGTGCGGCGGCGAGAAGCGCGGCGAGCAGGGCCGAGCGGATCATGTCCGCCGATTTCGATGCCGCGCCGGCCCCGGGCGATACGAGCTCACCGCGGGCGCGGGGTCGGACGGGGAACGGGCGCAGGCTCGCCCGCGGCTCTCTTTGCGGCCGCGACCGCGGCCCGCAGCTTGTCGGAGAGGCGCTGGATCTGGAGGCCGGCGGACGGGGTGCGACCCTCGACGAGCGCCTCGCGGATCGCCGGCAGGGTCTCGGCCTCGTACGAGGGAAGAGGCGCGTAGACGAGGTGGCGAAACCACGGCCGGCCGGGGATTCCCGGCGGATCGATGAGGGCCCGCTCGAGGGAGAGCAGCCACGCGTTGGCGTCGCGCATGGCCGTCAGGCCGGTCCGGGCGGCCGCGACGCGGGCCGCGATCGACTTCTGCGCGGCGGCGGCGCTCTCGCTCCAGGCCCGGCCGAGCGCGGCGAGATCCGAGAGCTGGGGCGCCAGGGCCTGTGCGCCCTCGAGCCCCCGAAGCTCCTCGGCGTACCGGGCGATCTCGCGTCCATACGCCGCGGCGTCGAACGGGAAGGCGTCGGCGTTGGCGAAGCGCAGCGCGAGCATGCCGGCGTATTGCGCCATCGCCGCGTGGTAGACGAATCCCGGATCGCCCTGGGTGGCCATCCAGCGGTGCGTGTCGTAGACCGAGTGATAGACGCCGTACGGGCCGTCGAAAACGAGGTCGGTCGACGCGATCCCGAGGTGGTTGAAGAAGACCGTGTAGTCCGAGCCGCTCCCGAGGACCGCCACGGGAAGCGGCTCCGGACTGTCGGCCGGTTCACGACTCTCCTTCCAGGCGTCCGCGAGGGTCCGGCCCGGCGTCTCCGGGTCGGGGAAGTCGCGCGCGGCCTCGCGCAGCGCCGTGACGAGCAGCGGCGAGGCCGACGCCGCGAACCGTTTTCCGAGGGCGGATGCATCGACGTTGATGCAGACGACGGCGTTCTCCTTCAGGTCTCGCTCGTACTGCTCGCCCCATTCGGTCGACCCGGTGAGCGTGTACTCCTCGGCGTCCCACGCCGCGATGACGATCGACCGGCGGGGACGCCAGCCCTCGGCCGCGAGCTTTCCGAGCGCCCGCCCGAGGGCGAGCATCGTCGCGGTGCCGGACGAGGGATCGACGCCGCCGTAGATCCAGGCATCGTAGTGATTGGACAGCAGCACCTTGCGCTCGGGCTCCTCGGAGCCCTGGAGGGTCGCGATGACGTTTCGGATCGTTCTCCGCTCGCGCGTGTTCTCGATCTTCAGGTGGAGGCGCACGGGCCCGGGGCCGACCCGGTACGTCTCGGTCACGGCGAGGCCCTGCCAGGTCGAGCCGGGAACGCTGGGCCCCTGCAGGCGCTTGAGGATCTCGGCGGCATCGCGCGCGGACAGCGGCATCATCGGGATCTTCGGCAGGATCTCGGATTCGGCCATCGGGATCCGCCGGGCCTCCGGCGTCGAGGCCCATCCGGGGGTGAGCGGATCGCCGGGGACGATGAAGTCGTACACGTTCGAGCCGCGCTGGAAGTGGGAGGGCGGTCCCCACGGTCCCTCCGGATAGACGGGTCCCTGGAACCAGCCGTCGTCGATCGGGTCGGAGTAGACGAGGATGGCGAGCAGGCCGCGCTTCTCGGCCTCGAGCGCCTTGCCTCCGCGGTAGCCGCCGAAGTAGCGCGCGAGCGCGATCTTGCCGCGCACGTCGACGCCCATCCTCGCGAGCTTCTCGTAGTCCTCGGCATTGCCGCGGTTGACGTAGACGACCGGGCCCACGACCTCGGCGGAGGGCGAGTAGGCGTTCCAGGGGAGGGCCGCTTCCGGCACGTCGGTGTCGGGGTCGGCGGCGATCGGCAGCTCGCCGCGCGCCAGCGCGACGTCCGGCTCACCGACGATCTCGAGCTTCGCGCTCACGGGATACGAGAGCAGGACGTCGTAGGCCGGCAGCTCGACCGACCACCCGGCCTTGCGGTACTCGGCCGCGAGGTAGTCGGCCACGCGGGCGTTGGCTTCGGAGCCGGCGATGTGCGGCGTGCGGGTGATCTCCCGGTGGATCTCGCCGCACTCCGCCGGCTGCGGGAGCTCCCGGAGGCGCCGCTCGTACTCCCTCTGCCACTCGGACCGCTTCGGCGTGAAGCCGGTGAGGGTCGGGAGGGGAGGCCGGGCCGGCCGAGAGCGCCAGGGCCGAGAGCAGCAGGGCGAGACACGCGCAGCCGGCTCACGCGGCGCTCCGCGGCCGCCGACGCATCCAGAAATAAACGGGCAGGCCCAGGATCAGCATTCCGATGCCCGCCAGCGTTTCCGTCGGCTGCTCGCGGACCGTGTTGACGGCGAGGACGACCGTGCTGGCGACGAAGACGAAGGGCACGACGGGATAGCCCCAGCAGCGGTACGGCCGGGGAAGGTCCGGCTGACGCCGCCGCAGGACGAAGAGCGCGATTCCCGTCGCGGCGTAGGCGAGGATGACGAAGAACGTGGCGTAGGTGTAGAGCGCCTCGTAACCGCCGGAGAGGCACAGCAGGGACATCCAGACCGCCTGGACGACGATCGCGAAGGACGGGGTCTGGAAACGCGGATGGACCCGGGAAAACGGGGCGGGGAAGAGGCCGTCCTTGGCCAGCGCGTAGACGATCCGGGGCCCGGGAGCGATGCCGGCCGAGGTGCACCCGGCGGCGGCGGCCGTCACGGCCAGGGCGATCAGCAACGCGGCGCCCTTGCCGAAGAGGCGCGTCGCCGCGACCGCGGCCGGCTCGCCCACGCCGGCCATCTCGGCCGCCGGTATCGCCTTGAGGAAGACCGCGTTGACCGCGACGTAGAGGAGGGTGACGAACGCGGTCCCGGCGATGAGGGCGAGCGGCAGGTTGCGCCGCGGGTTGGCGACCTCGCCGGCGACGGCGACGATCTCGTTCCAGCCGTAGTAGGTCCAGAAGATCGCAACCAGGGCGGTGCCGACCCCCGCCAGCGTGAGAGCGGTCACGGGCGGCACGGCCGCGGCGGCGGCCTCCGCGGGGCGCGCGGCGAAGGCGCCGCCGACGGCGATCCACAGCAGGGCCAGGATGATCATGGAGGTGAAGGCGCCCTGGATGCGCGCGCCCTCCCGAACGCCGACGTAGTGAGTGGCCGAGAGCACCAGCATCAGCGCGACCGCGACCAGCTGCGACGCGGTGATCGTGAACGGTCCGGCCGTCAGCAAGACGTGGGCGCTCGAGAGGGACGGAAAGAAGACCGAGAAGTACTGTGCGAACCCGATGGCGACTGCCGCGTCGGACCCGATGAGGATGACCCAGAAGGCCACCCAGGCGTACAGGAACGCCGGCAGCTCGCCGAACGCCTCGCGGAAGAAGACGTACATCCCGCCGGCCTTCGGCATCATCGCGCCCATTTCCGCGTAGACGAGGCCGCCGGCGATCGCGAGGAGCCCGCCGAGGACCCACAGCCCCAGAATCCAGCTCTCCGACGGAACCGCCTTCGCGATGCTCGACGGGGTCAGGAAGATGCCGCCGCCGATGACGAGCCCGAGGACCATCAGGCTGGTGTCCCAGAGCCCGAGCCCCCGGGCGAGGCCCTGGCCGCCCGGCTTGTCCGCGGTCCCGCTCACGCGGCGGCCGGGATGCGCAGGATCTGCCGCGCCTCTTCGACCGAGGCGGGCTCGCGGCCCACCTCGCGCGCGATGCGCACGATCCGCTCGACGAAGCGCGCGTTGGAGTCCGCGAGCTCGCCCTTGCGGTAGTAGATGTTGTCCTCGAAGCCCGACGCGCACGTGGCCCCCCATCGCGATCGCCATGGTGGCCATCGCCGTCTGACGCCGCCCGATTCCGGCGACCGTCCAGGTGCAACCCGCCGGAATCGAGCGGGCGAAGTGCGTCAGGTTTTCGGCCGAGGCCGCGGCGGCGCCGGGCACGCCGAGGACGAAGTCGAAGTGGGCGGGCGGCTCGAGCAGGCCCTTCGCGAAGAGGACGTCGGCCGTGGCGAGCATCCCGACGTCGAAGATCTCGAGCTCGGGCGTGATGCCGAACTTCCGGATGCGCGCCAGGATCGTTCGGATCGTCGGCAGCGAGTTCTCGAAGATGTCCTCGCCGAAGTTGCAGGTGCCGAGCGTCAGGGTGGCCATCTCGGGCTTCAGCTCCAGGGCCGCGATGCGTTCCTCGACGCCCATGCCGACGGCGCCGCCGGTCGAAAACTGCTGGAGGATGGGGCAGCGGGCGCGGATCGCGGCGGAGTAGGCGCGGAAGGTCTCGAGGTCCTGCGTGGGCGTTCCGTCCGGCCGTCGGCCGTGGACGTGGCCGATCGTCGCGCCCGCGGCGTGAGCGCGGGCGTACTCCTCGCCGACCTCGTCGGGGAGAAGCGGCAGGTGCGGCTGCTGGGCCCGCATCACCTCGGCGCCCACGCCGGCGACGGTGATCAGCAGCGCGTCGCTCACGCGCGGCCCCGCTGCTTCTCGACCGGCACGACGCAGGTCCCGACGGCGCGGGCGACGACCTGCGGCGGCTCGAGCACCCTCGCGGCGGACCCTCCGGCGGGGGAGATGACCTTGCGGGCCTCGAAGCGCATCTCGCCGGGACGTCCTTCCGACCTTCGTGATCTCGGCCTCGATCTCCAGGTAGTCGCCCGCCGCGAACGGGCGCGAGGAAGTCGACCGAGGAGTAGGCGCGGAAGAGGCCCTCGTCGCCGTCGTGCCGGACGAGGAGCTCCGTCGCGGCGTCGCCGAAGAGCTTCAGGACGAAGGCCCCGTCGACGAGGCCGCCGCCGTAGTGCGCCTGCTCGGCTCCGACCCGCAGGCGCAGCAGACACGCGCTCGCTCATCGGCGCCGCTCCCGGGCAGCCCGTGGCGCCGCGAGATCTCCTCGAGGAGGAAGGCGGCGACGCGGGAGGCCGTCGTGCCCGGCCCGAAGCCCGCGTCGTAGCCGAGCTCCTTGGCGAGCGCGTGGTCGACGCGGGCCCCGCCGGCGACGAGCACGACCCGGTCGCGCAGGCGCTCGGCCTCGAGCATGTCGACGAGATCGCTCATGTGGCGGACGTGGATGTCGTTCTGCGTCACGGTCGCGGAGACCAGGACCGCGTCGGCCTTCGTCTCGCGGATCTGGCGCGCGAGCTCGGCCACGGGGACCTGCGCCCCGAGGTTGCGCGCGTCGAAGCCGTGGTAGCGCTCGAGGCCGTAGTCGCCGGCGAACCCCTTCATGTTGAAGATCGCGTCGATGCCCGACCGTGTGCGCGTCCGACTCGAGCGCGCAGCCGAGGACGATCGAGCCGGCGCCCGAAGCGGCGGGCGATCTCGGCGTCGATCTCCTCCCGCGAGAGCGCGGCCGCCGGCGCCTCCTCGGCCGTGATCGACGCGACGTCGATGTCGTGCGTGGACCGGCCGTAGACGACGAAGTACGTGAAGTCCGGGGCGATCGCCTCGGCGAGCGTGACGTACGGCTCGCGCAGGCCCATTTTGGCGACGTAGCGCTTGGCGGCCTCCGTGGCGACGGCGGAGCGGGGGATCGGCAGCGTGAAGGAGACCTGGACGGCGCCGTCGCCCTTCTTGTCCCCGTAGGGGCGCACCGAGGCGGGGCGCGCTCACGCCCGGGCCCCGGCCGGGAGCCGCGTCCAGGCCTCCATGAAGGGATTGGCGTAGGCGGCGTCGCGGCGCACGCACGCCGTCGTAGCCGCGCCCGCCGTCGCGGCGGCGCCGGGTGTCGGCGAAGACGCCCGTCGGCGAGCGCTCCGAACAGCCCCTTCTGCGCCACCTGGCCGAGGATCGCGTGCGCGCCGGCGAGGACCTCGCGGGCGCGGCGGACGATCCGGCCCTCCGGCGCGAAGCGGAGCTCGTCGCGCAGGTGCCGCGCGTTGGCGCGGATCGTCTTCATCTGGTCGATCGCGAGCCAGCGGTCGTGGAGGAACGGCGTGTGGAGGGCCTCGGTCAGCATGCCGAGCAGGTGGATCGACTGGCCGCGTCGCCACGGAGGTCAGCGCGAAGAGCGTGTTCTGCTGGTAGCCGCGGAAGATGTTGCCCGTCATGTGCTTGGTCGGCGGCATGTACTTCAGCGGGCGCGTCCGGAAAGATCTCGCGGGCCGCCTCGGCCTGCGCGATCTCGTAGAGCAGGCCGTCCTCGAGCGCGGGGTCGATCTCGAAGGCGTGGCCGAGGCCGATCTGCCAGTCCTCGAGGCCGGCGTCCCTGGCGAGACGCTCGTTGATGAACTGCGAGGCCAGCACGGCCGGCGCCTGCTCGACGGCGTCGGCGGTCGTCAGGTAGTTGTCCTCGCCGGTGTTGATCACGACGCCGGCGACGGCGTTGATGCGCCGCGAGAAGTTCTGGTCGATCAGGGTGCGCAGCGGATTGATGTCGCGGAAGATGATCCCGTAGAGCGCGTCGTTGAGCATCATGTCGAGCCGCTCGAGGGCGCCCATCGCCGCGATCTCGGGCATGCAGAGGCCCGAGCAGTAGTTCACGAGGCGCACGTAGCGCCCGATCTCGGGCTCGAGCGCGTCGAGCGCGGCGCGCATGAGGCGGAAGTTCTCCTGCGTGGCGTAGGTGCCCCCGAAGCCGGCGGTCGTGGCGCCGTAGGGGACGTGATCGAGAAGGGACTGCGCGGTCGAGCGGATGACGGCGATGCACTGGGCGCCGGCCCGGGCGGCCGCCTCGGCCTGCACGACGTCCTCGTGGATGTTGCCCGTGGCGACGATGGCGTAGAGGAGGGGCAGCTCGTCCGGCGGATGGCGCGCCAGCCGCCGCTCGCGCTCGGCGCGGTTGGCGCGGATCGCGGGCGAGCGGCGGCCTCGACGTGCGGGCGCGACGGCCTCGCGCCAGCGCGGGTGCTCGGCCTGGGCGGCGGCCCGCCGGCCGGGTCGGAGAGGAGCGCCGCGGCCTCGGCCGACGTTCGCCGCGATCCCGAAGCCAGCGCGCTTCCCATCCACACCGCGGCGCCGCGGCCGAGCTTCCCGGCGGCACTGGAGCGCCTCGACGACGCGGTTGGGGACGGGACTTCCTCGGCGTCGACGCCGTCGACCCCGAGCAGGCGCAGGACGGTGCGCTCGGTCGCGACCGTCGTGTACGCGCTCGGTCTCGCGGCGCACGCCGGCGGCGACTTGCCGGGCGAGCACGCCGGCAGCTCTCGATCGTTTCGGCGGGAGAGGCCCAGTTTCGAGGCCATCGGCGGCGAAAGTATAGCCGCCTCGGATCCTATGACCGCAGGTCAGCGACGAGGTCGAAGACCGGCACGCCGGGGATCTCGCGGGAGACGGCTTCGAGGAACCGCGCGGCCGGCAGCGGCGGCCGGGCCGGCGCGGTCGGGTTGGACGGTGACGGCGAGCAGCCGCGACGGCCGGCGCACGGCGAGCGACACGCCTCGGTTCGGCGAGCTGGCGGCGGTACGCGGGCGAGAGGAAGAACGACGTGAAGTCCTCGGCGACGAGAGTGTCTCGCCGGCGGCCGAGGGCGCGGCTCGTGCAGCGAGAGCTCGGTGACGGCCCCGTCGAACTCCCGGCGCTGCGCGCCCCGCGGCGCCGGCGCGGGGAGCCGGATGAGCTCGACCGCCGACGCCGCCGCGGCGAGCACCGCGGGAAGCGAGTCGCCGGCGCGACATTCCGACCGACAGCACGATGCCGTCGGAGACGCGCCCGGCCGCGAAGGCGCGCCGGCCGACGGCGCCGTCGAGGAGCACGATCTCGGCGCCCGCCGCCTCGAGCGCGGCCGCGGTCGAGAGCCATCTGCGAGGCCGTCGAGGGGCCGATGACCTCGAGCTCGCCCTCGCCGTCGGCGCGGCGCAGCTGCACCGGTGCCGAAGCGCGTCGCGAAGGGGAGCGTCGCGAGCTCCGACACGGGGAAAGACGCCGCGTCGAACGTCGACGCGGCCGAGGCGATGAGCTGGCCCGGGAAGACCCGAAAGCGCGGCTTGGGCTCGCCCGTGATCGCGTCGAACTCCTCGCCGTCGCGTCCGGCCGAGGTCGCTCCGGCGACGACGCCGGCGCGGTGGAGCTCGGCGAGCACGGCCGTCAGCGCGGTCGTCTTGCCGGCGTTCTTGGCGAGCCCGAGGAAGGCGATCCGCCGCGCGCCGGACTCGCGGATCGCCTCCGCGAGGGCCGTGCGCCGCGGCGCTCACGCCCCGGGCCCGCCCGAGAGGGACGCGAAGGCCGCGGGCAGAGCGCGGGATGGCGGCGCAGCAGGTCGAGAGCCGTCCGGTCGTGGCCGGGAACGAAGCCGTTGCCGATCGAGAGCCGCGTCGGGCTTGGCGAGCCCCTCGGCGCCGAGCGCGGCGGCCGAGAAGGACGTGGCCATGCCGAAGAAGATGACGGCCCCGTCGTCCTTCGCGCACAGGACGCTCGCCGCCTCCGTGCCCGACGGCGTTGGCCACGTTGACGACGAGGTCGGCGAGAGCGCCCGCGGTCGCCGCCTCGATCGCGGTCGAGCATCGCGACGGGGTCGCGGGCGTCGACCGGAGAAGACCCCGTCCGCCAGGTCGAGCCCCCGCGCGCGCTCGGCCGCCGGCCGGGCCCGGCTCGACGGCCAGGACGCGGCCGCCGGGCCCGACGGCCTCGCGCGCCGCCGCGAGGCAGAGCAGCCCGGCCTTGCCCGTGCCGATGACGAGGACCGTCTGGCCCGGCCTCGCGTCGCGCAGCACCGCGGCCGGGGCGCCGGCCACGTCGAAGGCCGCCAGGGCGACCTCCTCGGGAAAGTCGTCCGGCAACCGCGCGAAGAGCGTCCGCGCGAAGAGGATGGCGGTTCCCTCGACCTCGACCCGCTCGGTCGCCACGTGCACGGCGCCGATCGAGTCGAGATGGAGCGGCGTCAGCGTGAGCGAGACGAGCGAGGCGATGGCGCGTTCCCGGCGCGAGAGCGTCCCCGCCGCGGGGTGGCGAGGGCCGACCGCGGCGACTCCCGAGCAGCATTCCGCCCGAGCCCGTGACGGGGTTCTGCATCTTGCCGCGCTCGCGCACGATGCGCGCGATCTGGTCGCGCACCGGCTCTCCGGTCGCGGCCTCGGTCTCGCGCAGCTGGCGGAACGAGGCCGAGTCGATCGAGAGAGCGCGCACCGAGACCGCGATCTCGTTCTCGAGGGCCCGCGGCGTCGAGTCGAGCCGGCGCGCGACCTGCGGCAGGACGCCGGGCGGATCGAGGGAGCGGTGGAGGCCGAGGGGATGCGGCGCCCCGGCCGCGCCCGGCGTCACGGCAGGAGCGCCACGATCCGAAGCGGGCCGCCGGAGCCGCCGGCGATCTTCATCGGAAGCGCGATCACCCAGGCGCCCCACTCCGGCAGCTCATCGAGGCGCGCGACGTTCTCGAGCCCGAAGACGTTGGCGCCGATTGGCGATCACGTGGACGACGAAGTCCTTCGACGCGCCGTAGTCGATCGAGGCGGTGTCGACGCCGAGCGCCGCGACCTTGCGCTCGGCGACGAGATACTTCGCGGCCTCCTCGCCGTACGACGGGAAGTGCAGCTTCGAGGCGTCGCCGGGCGTGTCGTCGCCGAGGTAGGCCTTGCGGTCCGGCCACCGGGCGCTCCAGCCCGGTGCGCAGGAGAACGATGGCGCCGGCCGGAACGGCGCCGTGCGCCTTCTCCCAGGCCTTCACGTCGGCGAGCGTCAGGCGGTAGTCGGGGTCCTTCGCGGCCGCCGCGCGCACGTCGATGCACGGCGGCCGGGGCGATCAGCCGGCGCACGGGGATCTGGTCGGCCGTCTGCGCCGTCCTTCGCGAAGTGGCTCGGGGCGTCGAGGTGCGTTCCGCCGTGCTCGGGCGTGCAGAAGGCGTTCGAGCGATAGAACCAGCCCCCGGGTGTCGCTCCGTCGGCCAGCGACTCGAGCTCGAAGGCGGAGGGCGAGGTCGGCCAGTAGATGGTCTTTTCGTCGAAGGCGTGCGTCAGGTCGACGACCTTCGCGGTGGCGAGGTCGGGCGGCTTCTGCCCGGAGGCGGCCGAGACCGCGGCGACCGTGAGGGTCACCGCCAGCGCGAGGATGCGGCGCATCTCTACTCCTCGGCGGACCCGCCGGCCCGGGCGAGCTGCTCGGGCTTGACGGAGTCCGCCTTGAACTTCTTCGCCGACGCGAGCATCTTTTCGAGCGTCTCGTCGAAGTCGGCCTTCGCTCCCCGCTGAAACCGCAGCGGGTTGATGCGCGCGACGACGAAGGTCCTCAGGTAGGGGCTGTCGAAGCCCTTGTCCTTGAGCGCCTGCATCGCCGCGGCGACGGCCTCCTCGAGCTCGAGGAGGCGCCCGGCGCGCTCCGCGCGGACCTCGAGGGCCTTCCCGAGGGGCTTTCGCCAGAAACGTCTCGACGCGTTTCAGCACGGGATGGTACGCGCCGCCGGCGAAGCGGCCGTTCTTCTCGTAGCAGACGCCGAGCGTCAGGAACGCGGCCTCCTCGAACTCGAGCGCGTAGTCCTTCTCGGCGAGGCCGTCGCGGTTGCGCGAGGTCGCGCGCCATGCGGATGACCTCGAGCGACTTCTCGCGGAGGTTGTGGGCCTTCTCGGTGTTCAGGGCCAGGATCTTGTAGGCGATCTCGGGCTCGGGCAGGACGAGCGCCGTCACCGAGCGGGCTCCGAGGTTGCGCAGCGAGGCGAGCCGGTGGTGGCCGTTGGGCGTGCGGTAGACGCCGTCGTCCCCGCGCACGGCGATGATGGGGTCGAGGAAGCGCCCGAGCGCGTCGATGACCCCGGTCAGGCGCTTGACGTGGGTCTCGGACAGGTCGCGCTGGAAGGCCGTCGGCTCGACCTTGTCGATCGGGAGGGAAGCGAGGAGCTGCCAGTGGCCGCCGAGCGGGTCCCGGTAGAGGGCGAGCGCCGCCCCGCCGTCCTCCCGAACGGCGTCCCGGAGGGCCGTGGCGGCCGCGGGAGGAGTCCCCTCGGCCGCCTCGCGGGCCTCGAGGCCGCGCGACCTCGATTCCGCCTTCTTCCTGCGCTTGACGGCCATGGGGTCAGGATGCTTTCACGGGTCGCCGGCCCCCGTCGAGTGCCCGGCCACGGTCCTTGCCCGGACGCCGTGCATGCGGTAACGGCCCGGCTACCAGGCGATCAGCCCGTCCTTCGCCTGCTGCTCGAAGAACTTCTCGACCATCGCCGGCGTCGTCTGGCCGTAGTACCACCAGCCGGCCGACAGCGCTTCGGCGCAGACCCTCCGGGCGATGTCCGCGGCGTTCGTCTTGCCGTCGATCCAGCTCATCGCCGCCGATCCCATGAGGGGCGAGAGCTTCGGCGATTCGTCCTCGGGGGCCGGCGCCGGAGCGGCCTTCGCGCCCGTCTTCGGGTTGCGCCGCGCCGCCTCGGCGGCCTCCTTGCGCTCGCGCTCGGCCCGTTTGTCGGCGGCCCGCTTCTCGGCCACGCGCTTCTCGAGGGCCATCCAGGCGTCGAGCGTCGTCACGGCGAACCGCGGCGTCTTCGCGGCGAGCCTCGCGAGCGCGGGGTCCTCGTTCGCGGGACGCGCCGGAAGTCGCGCCGCGAGGTTCGCGCCGGCGGCGCGCAGGGAAGCGGCGCTCGCGGAGACCGAGGCGTCGGGCGCTGGCCCGAGGGACCGCGCCGACTCGACGGCGGCCGCCTCGACCATCTGCGAGACGGCGAGGAGGTCCGCCGCTGCGCGGAGCCTTTCCTCCTCGGTCCCCCGCCCGTCGCGGATCCACGTCTCCGCGGCGGCGAGATCGCGGGCCAGTCGCTCGCTGCCCCGCGCGGCGACGTATCCGGCGAGGAAGGGCACGTCCTTCGCCTCGGCGTTGGCCAGCCACCAGGCGGTCGCCGCGACGATGAAGGCGTTGCGCTTCAACTGGGTCCGGTCGATCTGCCAGAGGTCGTCGTCGGAGGAGTGGATGTACTCGTCCGGCCAGTTCGTCAGCGACGTGCCCGGCACGCGGACCCAGGGATCGTTGAACACGAGATGGTCGGTCGAGTCGAAATAGGGGATGGCCTTCGCCCGGAAGGGCTCCCGCGTGCCCAGGCGCGCGAAGATGGGCTTCGAGAAGGGCGAGCCGGGAGGCGGCGTCTGGGCCTGCCAGGCCGGCAGGTAGGCGTTGTTCCCGGCGACGACGGCCTCGAGGATGCTCTGCTGCACGTCCGACAGGAACGACGGCTGCGACCAGGGCGTGCGCGACATGTACTGCGTGCGGTGCCCGGCCGACTGCCTGGCTCCCACCATGTCCTGGTTGAGGTTGGCGAGGAACTTCTTCTCCGCCCCGGGGTTGTCGGCGAAGTACCGGTACTCCGAGTAGATCTCGTCGGCCCACCAGAAGCGGATCCCGCGGCGGGGCCGGGGGAGCTTGCCTTCGGCGATCAGGCGCGTGAGCGCGCGCCCGATCTCGAGCACGCTGGCGACCCCCGACTGGTCGTCGTTGGCCGAGAACTTCTCCTCCTGGAGGTGCGCCGTCAGGACGATCTCCGGGAGATTCGGATCGGTGCCCGGGATGCGCGCCTCGACCATCGCGGTCCTGCGCTCGGCCAGCACGACCGAGTCGATCGCGACCCGCAGGCGCAGCGGCTGCGGCGCCTTCGCGTCGCCGGCCCCCCAGCGGCGGGCGCTCTCGCCGCGCATCCGGTCCGAGAGCGCCTTGCCCTCGCGCGCGGAAACGACGACCGCGAAGGTCGTCTTTTCGCCCTTCGGTCCGTCCTCCTGCGGCACGGAGGTCCACGCGACCTGGTCGGCCGAGTCGGCCAGGGGATTCAGGCGCGACGAGTTCCAGGAGAGGATCCCGGCGGCGCCCCGCTTCCACACGGCCTGCTCCGTGACGAGCGACGGGCTCCCGAACGCCAGGACGATCTTCCCGCGCACGTCCTTGCCCGCGTAGTCGGCCGGCGTCTCGCCCGCGCCCACGTCGACGATCTCCGCCGTGACGGCAGCCGGGCGCGAGTTGTCCGCGATCGAGGTGGCGACACCGGCGTAGGACACGATCTTGGTCTCGGAGGCGTCGGTTCCCGAGCCCTCGAGAAGCCAGGCCTCGCCGCTCCGGCAGGTCCAGTTGGGGCCCTCAGCGACCTGGTCGATCCAGCGCACGTCCTGGAGGCCGGCGGCCTTCGCCCGCGCCTCGACCTCGCGGGCGACGGCGAAGAATCCCTCCGAGCCCGACGGCTTGTGCCACTGGGTCGTGATGCGGAGCGTTTCGAAGGCCAGCTCGCCGGAGAGCTCGTTGACGAGCAGCCGCTCGGTCTTCGCGTCGACGAACGGGGAGGTCTGGGCGAGGGCCAGGGCCGGCAGAAGGGCCGCGAGGGCGCCGAGAACCGTCTTTCGCATTTTGGCTCCGTTTCTGCCGGCGAACTCTACCCCAGGCCCGGGATTCGCCGAAGACGCCGGAGCGGGACGGCTAGCGCATCTTGATCTGCGTGTAGGAAGCCTTGATCAGCGCTTCGAAGGTCGTGTCGAAGAACTCGATCTCGTCTTTGTTGCCGCCGGCGAACGTGACCCGCCAGGCGTTCACGTCGAACGACTTCGGCAGCGTGTCCAGCACCTCGTCGAGCGTCCTGGAGAGGTTCACCTCGATCTCGACCGCGGCGTTGACGGCCTCGAGCAGCGCCACGACCTGGAAGAGGTAGGCCTTGTCGCGGAGGGTGTCACCGTGGCCCGGCACGATCGCCTGCGCGTCGAGCTCCGCCATGGCGCGCAGCGTCTTCGCCTGGTCGACGGGGAAACCGCCGAAGAGGTACGGGACGGGATGGACGAGAAGGTCGCCCGTGATCAGGATCTTCTCCTTCGGCAGGTAGGCGATGGCGTCGCCGGCGGTGTTTCCCCGCCCGAGGAAACGCAGCTCCACCAGCCGGTTCCCGAGGTCGATCGCGAGCTCCCGGTCGAACGCCACGTTGGGCGGCACCTGGACGGCATTGCGGAACTCCGCGACGACCGGCGCGAGACCCGCGAGGGAACGCTCGTAGTCCTTGCGGTCGCCTTCCGAGAGCGGCCGGCCGTCGGGGCCCTTCCCCGACTCGAGGATCTTCTTGAAACGCTCGGCGCGCGAGGGGTAGCGCGCGACGGCCCCGGGGTTGAAGTCGGCGATGGTCTGCTGCGTCGGGCGCGTCGCCACGATCTGGATCGACGGAAACGCCGCCGCATACGTCGCGTTGCCGAGCGTGTGGTCGAAGTGCCAGTGGGTGTTGAGCAGGTACGTGACCGGCTTGTCGGTCCACTGCCGGATCTGGGCGACGTCCTCTCGCGCCGTGGAGGGGAGGAGACACGAGTCGACCACCAGGACGGCCTTGTCTCCGATGATCACGGTCGTGTTGCTCTGCGGGAAAGTATCGGGGGCGTCCGGGTGACGGATCGCGTAGACGCCGTCGGCGAGCTTCGTGACGGTGCGGGTCTTCGTCGCGGTCGAGTCGGCCCGCATCGCGGCTGCGGCCAGCAGCAGGAGGGCCCAGCGGAGCTTCATCGTTCGTCCCTTTCTCGAAAGCCGGAGGGAATCCTGGACGAGTCTTCTCCCGCTGGCGCGCCGATCGGGACGAACGCCCCCTCCGCGACGCCGGATCAGTCCAGCGTGAGGATGAGGAGCGTCCGGTCGTCGTCGGCCGGCCGGTTGCCGGTGTGCTCCCGAACCGCCGCGAGCAGGGCATCCCGCAGCGCGGCGGCGCCTTGCGGGGCGTGACGGGCCAGCAGCGCCTCGAGGCGCTCGAACCCGAAGGGCTCGTCCGCGGCGTCGACGGCCTCGACGAAGCCGTCGGTCAGGAGAACGACGAGGTCGCCGGAGGCGAAGGCGTACTCCCGGGTCGGAAACGTCCGGTCGGGGAAGAGGCCGAGCGGCAGTCCCGGCAGCGAGAGGGCTTCGACCCGGCCCCCGGAGATCCTGTAGGGAGCGAGGTGCCCGGCGTTGGTCAGGCGGCCGCGCCGGGTCTCGCGGTCGTAGGCGAGGACGGCGAGCGTCATGAAGTGGCGCGGATCGGTCGATCGATGGATGAGGTCGTTCATGCGGCCGAAGAGCTCGGCGTCCCGGTGTCCGGCCTCGAGCAGCGTCGAAAGGCCGGCCTTGGCCATGGCGACGAGCAGGCCGGTGGGCAGTCCGTGGCCCGAGACGTCCCCGAGGGCCACCGCGGTCCGGCCGTCGCCGGCCGGGAGGTAGTCGTAGTAGTCGCCGCCGATCTCGGCGACCGGCTCGAAGTGCGCCCGCACGGTGAACCCGGGAAGCTCCGCATCGGGCGGAGGCAGCAGCTTGTGCTGGATCGTGCGCGCGATCGCGAGCTCGCTCTGCAGGCGTTCCTTCTCGGCCGTCTCGACGAGCAGCCCCTGGATCGAGGCCGCCATGCCGTCGAAGGAGCGCGCGAGGTCCCCGATCTGATCGCGCGATTTCGACTGGATGCGGACCGAGAAATCGCCCCGCGCGATGGCCTGGGCGGCGCGCGTCAGCCGGTTCACGTTGCGCGCGAGCGAGCCGACGAGGGCGAAGGCGATCGCGAGGGCGGCGAGGTACACGACGAGCAGGAGCCCCGCCAGGGACACGAAGGCGATCCAGAAGATCCGGTGGACGTCGGCGACACCCTGCGAGAAGAGCTGCGCGACGAGGAGCCGCGGGGAGGTCGCCGCGGTCAGGATGGCGACGTCGTACTCCGGGCCGGAGGGGGCGTCGAGCACGGTCTCGAGGTAGAACGCGTGGATCCATTCGCTGTTCCAGAGCCCTTGGCCCGGGGGTGGGGCGCCGGCGGGGCGGCGCGACGGGGGTTCGAGGATCTTCGGTTCCTTCGGCGCGGGCGCCTCGGTCCGGATCGATACGCCCCGGGTCTCCTCCGAGGCCTCGCTCGCCTCGGCACCGATCTGGTAGCCGGTGCGGTCGGCCAGCTCCTGCAGCCAGGGCGAGGCGGGGTCCGAGAGGTCGAGGAGCTTCGCCTGGCCGGGCTGACCCGTCGGCACGGCGAGCCAGAGCCGTCCCCCGGCGACGAGGAAGCCCGGCCGGGCGAGCGCTTCGGGCCAGGCGGCGGCTTCCCCGGTCTTCAGCCCGGGAAGGCCGGAAGCGACGACGCGACCCGCGCTCGCGGCGACCGCCGGGAGATCGGGGCGTCGGACGACTGCGGCTTCGCCGACCGCGGTGATCTCCCGGCGCAGCCGGTTGGCCATGTACTGATGCGCGACGATGTAGGACGCGAGCGAGAGCAGCGCCGCGACCAGCGGAATCGGAACGACGCCGATCAGGAAGTAGGAGAAGGCGAGCCGCAGGGCCGTGCGGCGAACCGTGACGCGGAAGAGCGCGACGCCGCCCCGGACGAGGAGCACCAGAAACGCGGCGGCGGCGAGCGCCTGGAGGATCGAGACGACGCAGCCGTCCTCCTCGCTGACGCGGCCGAGCACGAGCGCGGCGGCCGAGGAAACGAGGAGGACGCCGAGCCAGTTGCGCGTCGACTTCTTGAGGGGCACCGCGGGGCGCATTGTAGCGAGGACCGGATCCCGAGTTCGGCTACAATGGGACGGGTAGTGAGGTTTCTCCGGCAAGCGGCCCTGCTCCTGCCCTCCGCCTTCCTCCTCGACGTGCTCGTTTTCCTGCTGACCCACGGCCGCAAGGACCCGGGTTTCGGGATCTATCCCTTCTTCCAGGAGTGGCTGGGCGACGGCGTGGCCTCGGCCGCGCCGGAGCTGCGGTTCCTGGAGCAGGCCCTGGTCTTCTTCCTGCCGGCGTACGTCATGACCCTCCTCTTCATCCTGGCCGTTGCGGCGGCCGAGCGCACGCTCTTCGGCCCGCGCAAGACGCGCAAGGCCGGCGGCTTCGGCCGGGCGTTCGCGACGACCTACCCGGCCTTCTTTCTCGTCGGCAGCGCGATCGTCATGTGGGTGGCCGAGCGGGCGGCGCTCCGGCAGGCGCCGGGGGCCCTCGTGGCGCCGCTGATCGCGGCGGCGGCGCCGTTCGCCGGCGCCGTGCTCGCGGTCGTTCCGGCCGCCGCCCTCGCGGGACCGGTCGCCCTGTTGTGGAAAGTGAGCCCGGCGTGAGCGCGCCCCGGTCCATCGTCATCCTCGACTTCGGCGGCCAGTACACGCAGCTGATCGCGCGGCGCGTCCGCGACGCGCGCGTGTTCTCGGTCGTTCTCCCGCCCAGCGCTCCGGCCGAGGAGATTCGCCGCTGGAACCCGGCGGGGATCATCCTCTCCGGGGGGCCCCAGAGCGTCTACGAAGCCGACGCTCCGAAGCCCTCGGGTGATCCGACCGCCCTCGGCGTGCCGGTGCTCGGCCTCTGCTACGGGATGCAGTGGCTCGCGCAGGCTTCCGGGGGAGAAGTCGCCAACGAGGGCCGCGAGTACGGCCGCGCGGTGGCGCGCCTGGCGGTCGACTCCGAGCTCTTCGCGGGCCTCGAGACCGAGCAGACGGTCTGGATGAATCACGGCGACTCGGTCGTCGCCCCGCCGTCGGGCTTCCGGGTCATCGCCTCGACCCCGACGACGCCGCTCGCCGGCTTCGAGAACCCCGCCCGGCGCGTCTACGCCATCCAGTTCCACCCCGAAGTGCGGCACACGGTGCACGGGACCGAGGTGCTCGAGAACTTCCTCTTCCGGATCTGCAAGGTCGAGCCGAGCTGGACGATGGAGAGCTTCCGCCACGACAAGGTCGAAGCCATCCGGAAGCAGGCGCCGTCGGGAGCGGTCATCTGCGCGCTCTCGGGCGGCGTCGACTCGTCGGTGACCGCGATCCTGCTGCGCGAAGCCCTGGGCGACCGGGTCCACCCGATCCTCGTCGACCACGGCCTCATGCGGGCGCACGAGCGCGTGCAGGTCGTCGAGGCCTTCGCGCACCTCGGCATCCGGGTGCACGCGGTCGACGCTGCGGAGCTCTTCCTCTCGCGCCTGGCCGGCGTGACGGACCCGGAGCAGAAACGCAAGATCATCGGCCGGACCTTCATCGACGTCTTCGAGCACGAAGCCAAGTCGATCCCGGATGCGCGGTTCCTGGCGCAGGGAACGCTCTATCCCGACGTGATCGAGTCGGTCTCGATCAAGGGCCCGTCGGCGGTCATCAAGACGCATCACAACGTCGGGGGCCTGCCCGAGCGCCTGGGCTTCGAATTGATCGAGCCCGTCCGGGAGCTCTTCAAGGACGAGGTGCGCCTGCTCGGCGCGGAGCTCGGCCTGCCGCGGGAGTTCCTCGCCCGGCACCCGTTCCCCGGGCCCGGGCTGGCCGTGCGGATCCCCGGCGAGGTCACGGCCGAGAAGGTGGCGATCCTCCAGAAAGCCGACGAGATCGTCCTCGAGGAGATCCGGCGCGCCGGGCTCTACGACGCGATTTCGCAGGCGTTCGCCGTGCTCCTGCCGGTCAAGTCGGTCGGCGTGATGGGGGACGGGCGGACCCACGAGTTCGTGCTCGCCGTGCGCGCCGTGCAGACGACCGACTTCATGACCGCCGACTGGTACCGGATGCCCCACGAGGTCCTGGATGCGATCGCCAGCCGCGTGGTGTCGAGCGTCCGCGGCGTCAACCGCGTGGTCTACGACATCACGTCGAAGCCGCCGGCCACGATCGAGTGGGAGTGAGCCGCGCCGCGGCGAAGGATCCCGCGCTTCCCAGCAAAGAAAAAGGGCCCGCTTCCGCGGGCCCTTCGAGCTTCGAATCAGGAGCTCCGTCGACTCACCGAACCGCTGGCATCTCCATCCCGAGCGCGGTCATGGCCTCGGTCGCCTTCGCCTTGGCCTGGCCCGCCTTGTCCAGCGCCGCGGTCCAGTTGCCGGCGGCCTGGGCGGCCTGGGCCTCGGCCCAGGCTGCGGTGGCGGCCGCGAGGCCGTCCTTGGCGGCGGTGAACTGAGCGGCGTCGAGCCCCTTGGGCAGCTTCTTCGACTGCGAGAGGATGTCGACGCGACTCTTGACCGCCCCGACCATCGAGGGCACGACCTCGCTCGCCGCGTTCCAGGCCGAGGTGAGCTCGTCCTTCTTGGCCTTCGCCTTGGCGAGGACTTCGTTGGCCTTCCCCTGGACCGACTGCGCGGCGGCGAGCGCCCCCTTGTAGTCGCCCTTGGTGAGGAGGTCCTTGGCCGCGGCCAGATCGTCCGAGAGAGACTTGAAGTCGTCGGGGACCAGGTTCTCCGCCTCGGCGCGGGCGCCCGCGACGGCCTCGTCGGCGAGCTTCAGCGCGGCCTCGGCCGGGGCCTTGCCGCTCTTGCAGGCGACCGCCAGAATGCAGGCGGCCACCGCCAGGAACTTCCAGGACTGTTTGAGCATCGTTCCTCCTCTTCCTTTCCTTTTTCTCACGCCTCGTGCGTTGAATCCAGGTTGCGAGCCGGGGTCGCGCCGCCGGCCGGCGTCCGGCGCTCCTTCCACAGGCCGAAGATCGCCGTCAGGGTCGCGAGCACGATCTCGTCGACGAACGGGATGATATCGGGGACCGCGAGGTCCGCGAGCGTCACCGCCAACAGGATGACAAAGAGCCCCGGGAATCGCAGGCCGAGCCGGCGAATCACGCCGGCGATCGCACCCGACATCCTCCCGCCCTAAGGGATCCGGAGCTTCTGGCCGACGCGGATCTTGTTCGGGTCCTTCAAGATGTCCTGGTTGGCCTCGAAGATCTTGGGGTAGAGGCTCGCGTCACCGTAGTAGTGCTGGGCGAGCTTCGAAAGGGTCTCGCCGCTCTTGACCTCGTGCCACTGGGTGAAATCGAGCTTACCGCCCTGGGTGCCCTTCGGCTCGTCCGGCATGGAGACCTCCTCTCGGGGGGCTGCGTTGCGGGCTGGGTTCGAGCCGCGAACGTAAGGCGGGGGGACTCCCGTTGTCAAGCGGCGCCGAGGGTGCGTCCGATGGCCGCCAGGCCTTCGAGCACCGAGCCCGGCTCGCCTCCGAAGGCGATCCGGAAGTGGGCGGGCGCGCCGAAGAAGCGGCCCGGGGCCACCGCCGTCCCGGTCTCGCGAAAGAGCCGGTCGGCGAAGGGGCCGGCGTCCGGGACGCCCGAAAGTCGAGGGAACGCGAGGGTCGAGCGGGGCGGCACGCACTCGAGCTCCGGCCGCGACCCGAGAAAGGCCGAGACCGCCGCGAGGTTCGACTCGACGATGCCGCGGGCCCTCGCTTGCAGCCGATCGAGGTGCGCGAAGGCGACGACCGAGATCCGGTCGGCCGGCATCGGCGCCCAGACGTCCACGACGTCGCGCGCGCGGCGGATCGACTCGGCGACGGCCGGCGAGGCGAGCGCCCAGCCGCAGCGCAGGGACGCGAGGCCGAAGGACTTGGTCAGGGAGGAGGTCGAGACGAAGCGGTCGGAGAGAAGCGCCGCGGGCGCGGGGCGCCCCTCGAGCACCGTGTCCCGGTAGACCTCGTCGAAGAGGACGTGGATGCCGCGCTGCTCGGCGAGGCGGGCGACCGCGCGGACGCTCCCCTCGGAGATGAGCGCGCCCGAGGGATTGTGCGGGTTCGTGAGGATCACGAGGCGCGTTCGGGGAGTGAGCGCGGCGGCGACCGCGTCGGGATCGACGTCGAACCCGTCCTCGAAACGGCGCGGGAAGAAAGCGACGTCGGCGCCGAGCATGCGGGCGGCGGCCGGCAGCGGATCGTAGTGCGGGGTCTCGACGAGGACCGTGTCCCCGGCCGAGACCAACGCGGCGCAGGTGAGGAAGTTGGCGCCCGAGCAGCCGCCGCCGGTCGCGACGCGCTCGACGGCGACCCCGTGGCGCGCCGCGATCGCCTCGCGCAGCGGAACGTAACCCTCCGGGCTTTCCCCGGCGATGTCCACCGCCTCGCGGGCGCCGGGCAGGTCCTCGAGCCGGCAGGCAAGCAGGTTGGAGCCGGCGAGATCGATGCGCGGCCTCGGTCGCGACTTGGCCCACTCCATGTAGGGCGCGCGGGCCAGGGTCACGGCGAAGGCTCCTTCGGGCGGCGGCACGCGTAGTAGATGGGCGTCCCGGCCGCGATCATCGCGACGCCGATCGCCGAGCGCACGGGATTCGACCAGACCGCCCCGGTCACGACGAAGGCGACGGCCGCCACGAAGAGAATTGGCACGAGCGGCACGCCGGGGGACGCGAAGGTCCCCTTCGCCCGCGATCCGAGCGGGATCCGGTGGCGCAACCCGATCACGGCGGCGACGGTCAGGCCGAAGAAGATCCAGTCCGCGAAGACGACCGAATCGATCAGGTCGCCGTAGGTGCCGGTCAGGACGAGCACGATCGACCACAGCGCCTGGAGCAGGATCGCGCGGTGCGGCGTCGCGAAGCGGGTGTGGAGCCGGCCGAAGCCCCGGAAGAAGACGCCGTCCTGGGCCATCGCGTAGGAGATTCGGGTCGGGCCGAGCAGCGAGACGTCGAGAAACCCGAAGGTCGAGACCGCGATCGCGGCCGCGATCCACCGGTCCGCCCCGGACCCGAATATCCGCGCCACGGAGTCGGCGGCCGGTGTCGCCGTCGCCGCCAGGCCGTCGCGCGTGAGAGTGACGAGATAGACGACGTTGACGGCGACGTAGACGATGACGACGAGCACCGTGCCCGCGACGAGCGCGCGCGGCAGCGTCTTCTCGGGAGAACGGATCTCTTCGGCCACGGTGTTGGCGTTCTGCCAGCCGCCGTAGGAAAACAGGATGGGCACGAGAGCCGCCGCGAACGCGAAGAAGGTCGCCGGGGGGCGGGAGGCCGGTGCGGCGACCGCCGGGGACGCGAGCGACGGAGCGATCCAGAGGCCTCCCAGAATCAGAACGGCCAGAGCGGCGATCTTGAGCACCACGAGCACGTTCAAGAGGCGGCTGCCGGGCTTGACGCCGGCGGCATTCACGAGCGCGACGACGGCGATGGCGCCGACGGCCAGGGCCGTCGGGCTCGCGCCCGAGGCGCCCGTCAGGCGCAGCGTGTACTGCGCGAACGTGATGGCGACGGCCGCGATCCCCCCGCCCTGGATCATCACGAGGGAGGCCCAGCCGAAGAGGAAGGCGACGAGGGGGTGATAGGCCTCGCGCAGGTACGCATACTCGCCCCCGGCGCGTGGGAAGAGCGCGGCGAGCTCGGCGAAGGCGAACGCGCCCGCGAGCGCGATGGCGCCGCCGGCGATCCAGGCCCCGAGCACCAGCCCGGCCGACGGCAGGCGCTGGGCCACGAGGTAGGGGTTGATGAAGATCCCGGCGCCGATGATGCCGCCGACGACCAGCATCGTCGCGTCGAAGGGGCCGAGCGCTCGGCGAAACGCCACGGCACCTACTTCGGCACGTAACTCGGCCGGACCTGCTCGACCTCGGTGCCGACGAAGCGGCCGCCGGTGTCGAAGTCCAGGCCGACGCGGGCATAGCCCAGGTTCGCGCAGGCGTGGCAGCCGTCCCGCAGCTCGTAGACGACGACGAAGCGCTGGCCCTGGCCGTGGCGGCGCCTGACGGCGCGGGGGAGCCGGATGTCGGAGCGGTCGCCGGGGAAGAGCGTCACCTTCGGGAAGGCCTTCTTCAGGCCCGCGTAAGAGGGGTTGGCGTCGAGGCCGGCCCGGCCGATGCGCGAGGTGTCGTCGACGTCGAGCATCGGGGGCTCGCCGTTGACCAGGAAGACGACCTGATTCTCGTTGGCGCGGAAGGGGTATTCGGCGTAGGCCACGTCGACGAGGCCCGTGTCGCGGAAGAGCGCCAGGTACCCCTGGCTGCCGGTGCGCCGGGCAAAATCCAGCGCCGCGGGCGAGGCGCCGGCCTTTTCCATCTGGCCGAGGAAGCAGGCGCCCATGTCGCCGGCCGCCGAGTCGCAGGCGGCCTGGAAGGCGGCGCGAAAGTCGGCCGGCGGCGCCCACACCGCGTCGGGCCCGACGGGCGACGGAGGGCGGGCGCTCGCGGCCTCCTGCGCCGGGAGCGCCGCGGCGGCCAGAAACGCGGCGGCGGCGAAGAGACGCAGAAGGTTCGTCATCGCGGTCGTCGGGGACAGACTATACGCGCCGCGCCTCCGCTATGATCGAACCGCGATGCCCGGCGACTTCGTTCACCTCCATCTCCACAGCCAGTACTCCCTCCTCGACGGCGCCAACAAGCTGCCGGAGCTCTGCAAGCGGGTGGCCGAGCTCGGCATGCCGGCGGTCGCCGTGACCGACCACGGCAACATGTTCGGCGCGTTTCATTTCTTTCACGAGGCGCTGCAGAACGGCATCCGGCCCATCATCGGGGTCGAGGCCTACATCGCGCCCGGCGACCGCCGCGACCGCGAAGAGAGGGCCGCGAGCGAGTCGGGCGAGGGCTACGCCTATCACCTGACGCTGCTCGCCGCGACGCAGAAGGGCTACCGCAACCTCGTCCGGCTGGTCTCCGAGGCCTACACGTCGGGCTTCTATCACCGGCCCCGGATGGACAAGGCGCTCCTGCGCGAGCACGCCGAGGGCCTGATCGGCCTGTCCGGCTGCCTCAAGGGCGAGGTCGCGGGAGCGCTCTCGCGCGGCAACTTCGGCGCGGCCAGGAAGGCCTTTCTGGAGTACCAGGACATCTTCGGCAAGGGCAACTTCTACGTCGAGCTCATGGACCACGGCCTGCCCCAGCAGACGGCGATCGTGCCGGACCTGCTGCGACTGGCGACGGAGACCGGCGCCCCGGCGGTCGCGACGAACGACAGCCACTACCTGCGGCGCGACGACGCCTTCCCGCACGAGGTCCTGCTGTGCATCGGGATGGGCAAGACGCTCGAGGACGAGCGCCGGATGCGCTTCTACAACGACGAGTTCTACGTGAAGAGCCCCGACGAGATGCGGGAGCGCTTCAAGTCGTGGAGCCTCGAGGCGGTCACGAACACCGTGGCGATCGCCGAGCGCTGCGCCGTCTCGTTCGACAACGAGGGGCTGCAGCTGCCGACCTTCACGTCGCCGGACGGACGGCCCCCGGCCGACTACTTCCGGGACCTCGCCCGCGAGGGTCTGGACCGGCGGCTCTCCGAGCTGGACGCCGAGGCCGGCGCCGGCGTCGAGCGGATCGCGACCGAGAAGTACCGGGAGCGGCTCGAGTACGAGATCACCGTCATCGAGAAGATGGGGTTCCCGTCCTACTTCCTGATCGTGTCGGACTTCATCCGCCACGCCCGGGAGCAGGGGATCGCCGTCGGGCCCGGCCGGGGCAGCGCCGCCGGCTCGATCGTCTCGTGGGCCCTGCGGATCACCGAGATCGACCCGCTGCGCTACGACCTCCTCTTCGAGCGCTTCCTGAACCCCGAGCGGATCTCGATGCCCGACATCGACATCGACTTCTGCCAGGCGCGGCGGGGCGAGGTGATCGAGTACGTGACGAAGAAGTACGGGCGCGAGAACGTCGCCCAGATCGTGACGTTTTCGCAGTTGAAGCCCAAGCTCGCGGTGCGGGACGTCGCCCGCGTCCTCTCGCTGCCGGTCGCCCTGGGCGACCGGATCGCCAAGCTCGTGCCGGACGGCCCGGACGTGAACTTCGAGCGGGCCTTCCGCGACTCTCCCGGGCTGAAGGAGGCGATGGCCTCCGACGAGTCGATCGCGAAGGTCGTCCGCATCGCCGAGCGGCTCGAGGGCCTCTCCCGGCACGCCGGGATGCACGCGGCCGGAGTCGTGATCGCGCCGCGGCCGATCACGGACTTCCTGCCGCTCTACCGCACGAACAAGGACGAAATCACGACGCAGTTCGACATGAACGCCGTCGAGAAGATGGGCCTGCTCAAGATCGACTTTCTCGGGCTCATCACGCTCGACGTCCTCGAGGCGACGGTCGCGGCCGTCCGGGACCGCCTCGGCGTGACGGTCGACCTCGATCATCTGCCGCTCGACGACGAGCCGACCTTCGAGCTCTTCCGCTCCGGCCGGACGGCCTGCGTCTTCCAGTTCGACTCGGGCGGGATGCGCGACCTCCTGCGCCGCGCGAAGCCGCGCGTCTTCCCGGACCTCGCGGCGCTCAACGCCCTGTACCGGCCCGGGGCGCTCGACGCCGGCACGGTCGAGGACTACGTCCGCCGCCGCGGCGGCACGCGGGTGACCTACCCGCTGCCCGAGCTCGAGCCGATCCTCTCGGAGACGCTGGGGATCCTGGTCTACCAGGAGCAGGTCATGCGGATCGCGCAGACCGTCGCCGGCTACTCGCTCGCCGAGGCCGACCTGCTGCGCAAGGCGATCGGCAAGAAGAAGCGCGAGATCATGGAGGCCGAGGCCGAGAAGTTCCTGCGCCGGGCCGTCGAGCACGGGACCCCGAAGAAGAAGGCCCAGGAGCTCTGGTCCCTGATCGAGCCCTTCGCCCGCTACGGCTTCAACAAGTCGCACGCCGTGGCGTACGCCCTCGTGGCGTACAAGACCGCGTACCTGAAGGCGCACTACCCCGTCGACTTCTTCGCGGCGAACCTGTCGGCCGAGATCGGCTCGACCGACGGCATCGTGAAGGTCCTCGGCGACTGCCAGGAGTCGGGGATCCCGGTCCTGCCGCCCGACATCAACGAGTCGGGGGAGAGCTTCGCCGCCGTCGGGGGCGTCGATCCGCTTCGGCCTGGCCGCGATCAAGGGCGTCGGCGAGGCGGCCGCGCGGGCGATCCTCGACGAGCGGACCCGCAAGCCCTTCGCCTCGTTCACCGACTTCACCGAGCGCATGGACTCGCGCCTGGTCAACAAGCGCACCCTCGACGCCCTGATCGCGGCGGGCGCGTTCGACTCGCTCGGCAAGAACCGCGCCACGCTCGCCGCCGCCGCGGAGCGGGCGCTCGCCCGGGCCGCGCGCCGGCGCGAAGAGGCGGAGCTCGGCCAGTCGAACCTCTTCGGGGGCGGCGCCGTCGAGGAGGGTTCGGCGGGCGACGACTTCCCGGACCTGCCCGGAGTGGGCCCTCGACCAGAGGCTCAAGGGCGAGAAGGACACGCTCGGCTTCTACGTGACCGGGCACCCGCTGTCGCGTTTCGCCGACGAGATCGAGCGGTTCGCCGAGGCGAAGCATCGCGGAACTCGGCGGGCGCGTCGAGCAGTCCGTGCGCGTCGCCGGCGTGCTCGGCAGCCTCAAGAAGCAGAAGATCAAGAAGGGCGTCAACGAGGGCAAGACGATGCTCAAGGCCTCGCTCGAGGACACGAGCGGATCGGTTCCGGTCGCGATCTTCGCGAGCCTGTACGAGAAGGTCCAGGGCTGGGTGAAGGACGACCTGCCGGTGCTCGCCACCGCGAACGTGCGGGAGTCCGGCGGCGCGATCGAGCTGACGATCCAGGACATCACCCCGCTCGAGGGCATCCGCGAGCGGCGGGCGCGTGAGCTCGCCATCCGGGTCAACCTCGCCTATGCCGACGAGAGCGTGCTGGCGCGCCTCCAGGAGCGCCTCCGGCGGCACCCGGGGACGACGCCCGTCTCGATCCGGCTCATCCGGCCGGGCGAGTTCGAGGCGACGCTCAAGGCCGCCGACTCGATGCGCATCGCGCCCTCGCCGCGCCTGACGAGCGAGATCCAGGCCCTGGCGGGGGAGGGGTCGGTCGAGTACGTCTTCTAGGGCACCGTCCCTGGCGGCCCTTCCGGCGTCGCTCTCGCGCGCCGTGCGGGCGGCGGGCTCCCTGGCGCGCGAGCGAGGGGAGCGGGCCTACCTGGTCGGCGGCGCCGTGCGGGACCTGCTTCTCGGGCGGCCGGTTCGCGACGTCGATCTCGCCCTCGACGGCGACGCGCGCCGGCTACGCGGCCGCGCTCGCGGCGCGGCTCGGCGCCGCCTGCACCGCCCATCCGCGATTCGGCACCTGCACGCTGGAGCTTGCCGGCGGCGGGCGCCTCGACGTCGCCGCGACGCGCCGCGAAGCCTACGCCGGCGCCGGCGCTCTGCCCGAGGTCGAGTCGGGCGCGTCGATCGCGGAGGACCTCGGGCGGCGGCGACTTCACCATCCACGCGCTGGCGCTCGAGCTTCGCCGCGGGGAACGCGTCTGATCGACCCCTTCGGCGGGCGGAAGGACCTCGAACGCCGCCGGATCCGCTTCCTGCACCTCGCCTCGCCCGCGGACGATCCGACGCGGGCCCTGCGGGCGGTGCGGTACGCCGGCCGGCTCGGGTTCCGAATCGCGCCCGAGGCGCGCCGCCAGATCGGCGCGGCGATCGAGGCCGGCGCCTTCGACGCCGTCTCCGGAGACCGGTTGCGGCGCGAGCTCGCCCTCATCCTCTCGGAAGAGGGCCGGGCGAAGGCGCCGCGCCTTCTCGCGAGCCTCGGCGCTCGACCGCGCGATCGCGCCGGCGCTGGCGCGCGCCGCGCCCGGAGCGGGCGACGCGCGGATGGCGCGCGGTGCCCGCGGACCCGGCGCGGGCTGGCTCTGCTACCTTCTCGCCTGGATGGCGCCTTCTCCGTCGCGCGAGGTCCGTCGGGTCGCCGATCGGCTGTCGTTCGCCGGCCGCGAGCGCGAGGCGCTCCTCGCTGGCCGCGGGTGCGCCGGCGACTGTCTCGGCCGGCCTGGCCTCGCTTGCGCCCTCGAGACGGCGCCGGCTGGTCGCGCGGTCTCGACGGCGGACGAGGCCCGGCCGCCGCGGCGCTGCTCGCCCACGCGACGCGCGCGCGGTGCTCGACGCCTTCGCCGCGCGCGACCGTGCCGCGCTCGGGATCTCGGGCGCGGATCTGGTCTCGCCGCGGATCGCGCCGGGTCCCGCGATCGGCCGGGCGCTCGCGGCGGACGCGCGCGGCCCGCGAGGACGGGAAGATCGGGCCGGGCGAGGAGCTCGCCTTCGCGCTGGCCGCCGCCCGAGCGCCGGTGAGGCTCGCGCTCGCCTTCGCCGCGGTCCTCGCGGCGGCCCCGGCGACGCCCACGCCGACGCCCGTCGCCGGGACCGACCTTCTGCGCCGAGTGGATCCGGCAGTCCAACGAGGGCTACGACCGTCTCACGCTCTTTCGCAACGGCACGCTCGTCTGGAAGACGAGCCGGAGGGACAAGGACGAGGTCAAGCGAGACCGCCTCGGCGACGCGGAGCTCGCGTTCTACTGCGAGTTCTTCGCCCGGCCGGACCTCTGGACGATCCCGCCCGACCGGCGCACCGGGCTGACCGGCGAGCTGGCGTCGACCTCCGCGGTCACGCTCGCGCGCCCCAACGGAGACCGGCGCACGATCCGCTTCGACGAGTTCTCGACCGACACCATCGAGAGCTCCTCGCTGCGCTCCGCTCTCGAGGGGCTCAAGGGCCTCTTCCTCTCGCCGCTCGCGCCGGTGACCCGTTTCCATCCGGACCTGCTCCAGCCCGGAACGCTGCTCAGGCGCTTCGACGGCGCCGTCTTCCAGGTCCGCCGGCTGGAAAAGGCGTCGGGCTTCGTCGAGATCGTGGGCGTGACCGAGCCGTACTCCCAGTTCCTGAAGATCGAGGAGCTGCGCTTCCAGTTCGCGCCGCCCGAAGCGCGGCCGTGACGCGATCCGGCGCGCCGTCCCTCATACGGATCCTCGCGGGCAAGTGGAAGGGCAGGAGGCTCGACGTGCCCGTCGAGGCCCGGCCCACGTCCGCGCGCGCTCGCGCGTCGCTCTTCGACCTGCTCGGCCCCGACCGGATCGCCGGCGCTCGCGTGCTCGACCTCTTTGCGGGATCGGGAGCCGTGGGGCTCGAGGCCGTGTCCCGGGGCGCGGCGCGGGCCGTCCTCGTCGAGGCGGACGCCGGGGCCCTGGCGCGAACGCTCGCGCGCTTCGCCGGCGCGACGGACCAGGTGCGGCTCGTGGCGGGACCGGCGGCCTCGGCGATCGCCTCGCTCGATCGGTCGGGCGAGCGCTTCGATCTCGTTTTCGCGGATCCCGCCCTACGAGCGGGGCGCGGCGGCCGAGCTCGGCGCCGTCGCCGTCCTGCTGGCGCCCGGGGGGCTTTTCGTGGTCCAGACGGACGCCGAAAAGGTCCTGGATCCCCCCCGGGGAACGCGGCTCGCGCGAAGCCGCGCCTACGGCCGTAACGTCTTCCATTTCTTCGAGCTACTTTGACGGGCCGGGCCCGGAAATGCTAGCCTTCGCGGTTTCGACGGGCAACCCACTGACAACCTGAGGAGTCCCAACCCATGCTCCAGACCGGAAGGCACTTCTTTACCTCGGAGTCGGTGACCGAAGGCCACCCCGACAAGATCGCCGACCAGATCTCCGACGCGGTTCTCGACGCCGTCCTGCGGGACGACCCCACGGGGCGCGTGGCCTGCGAGACGCTCGTGACGACCGGCCTGGCGATCGTCGCCGGGCGAGATCACGACCCGGACCTACGTCGACTTCCCGTCGGTCGTCCGCCAGACGATCAAGGAGATCGGCTACACCCGCGCGAAGTTCGGCTTCGACTACGAGACCTGCGCGGTCATCTCCTCGATCGACCCGCAGTCGCCCGACATCGCGCAGGGCGTCGACACCGGCGGCGCCGGCGACCAGGGCATGATGTTCGGCTACGCGTGCGACGAGACCGAGGAGCTGATGCCGCTGCCGATCACGCTCGCGCACCGGCTCGTCCAGCGCCTCTCGCGAGGCGCGCCGGAAGGGCGAGCTCGACTTCCTGCGCCCCGACGGCAAGTCGCAGGTCACCGTCGAGTACGAGGGGCCGAGGGCCCTGCGGGTCGAGACCGTCGTCGTCTCGACACAGCACGCCGAGGCGATCAAGCACCCGGAGCTCAAGGAAGCGATCATCGAGGAGGTCATCCGGCCGGTGATTCCCGGCGCACCTGCTGACCAAGGACACCAAGTTCCACATCAACCCGACCGGCCGCTTCGTCATCGGCGGGCCGCAGGGCGACACCGGCCTGACGGGCCGCAAGATCATCGTCGACACCTACGGCGGCAGCGCCCCGCACGGCGGCGGCGCCTTCTCGGGCAAGGACCCCACGAAGGTCGACCGCTCCGCGGCGTACATGGCGCGCTACGTGGCCAAGAACATCGTCGCCGCCGGGCTCGCCGAGCGCGCCCTGATCCAGCTCGCCTACGCCATCGGCGTCGCCGACCCGGTGTCGGTGCACGTCGACACGTTCGGCACCGGCAAGCTGCCGAAGACGCAGATCGTCGAGCTCGATCCGCGAGCACTTCCAGCTGACGCCCAAGGGCATCATCGAGTCCCTGAACCTGCGGCGCCCGATCTACAAGGCGACGGCGGCCTTCGGCCACTTCGGCCGCCGCCTGCCGGAGTTCACCTGGGAGCAGACCGACCGCGCCGAGGACCTCGGCCCGGGCCGGCCGGGCGTGGAAGTCGCGGCGCCCGGTGGGAGGTGCGCCGATGAGCACGGCCGTTTCGACCGGAGACCAGGAGCGACGTCCGGGACCTCGCCCTCGCGCCCCGCGGCAAGACGCGGATCGAGTGGGCCGACGCGAGCATGCCGGTGCTGCGGCAGATCCGCGAGCGCTTCGAGAAGGAGAAGCCGCTGAAGGGCGTGCGCGCTGTCGGCCTGCCTCCACGTCACCACCGAGACGGCCAACCTCGCGCGGACCCTCAAGGCCGGCGGCGCGGAGCTCGCGCTCTGCGGCTCGAACCCGCTCTCGACGCAGGACGACGTCGCCGCGCTCGCTCGTGGCGGACTACGGCGTCGCGACCTTCGCGATCAAGGGCGAGGACCACGCGACCTACTACGACCACATCCGCGCGGCGCTGGCCCACCGGCCCAACGTGACCATGGACGACGGCGCGGACCTCGTGTCCTCGCTGCTCTTCCTCGCGCTGGGCCGCGACGCCGACGTCGACCCGGTCATCCGCCAGTGGGCCAGGGGCCTCTCGGCCGAGGAGCGCAAGTCGCTCTTCGACGGGATCATCGGCGGCACCGAGGAGACGACGACCGGCGTCATCCGCCTGAAGGCGATGGAGAAGGCGGGCGTCCTGCGCTTCCCGGTCGTCGCCGTCAACGACGCGAAGACCAAGCACTTCTTCGACAACCGCTACGGCACGGGCCAGTCCACGATGGACGGCATCATCCGCGCGACCAACCTGCTCATCGCGGGCCTGAACGTCGTCGTCGCCGGCTACGGCTGGTGCGGCCGCGGCGTGGCGATGCGGGCGCGCGGCCTCGGCGGCCAGCGTCATCGTGACCGAGGTCGATCCGACGAAGGCGATCGAGGCGGCGATGGACGGCTTCCGCGTCATGCCGATGGCGGAGGCGGCGCCGGTCGGCGACATCTTCGTCACCGTCACCGGCAACAAGGACGTGATGCGCGACGAGCACTTCCGCGGCGATGAAGGACGGCGCGATCGTCTGCAACTCGGGCCACTTCAACGTCGAGATCGACATCCCGGCGCTCGAGAAGCTCGCGCGGGAGCGCCGCGCCGATCCGCGACTTCGTCGAGGAGTTCCGCCTCGCAGCGACGGGCGCGCGGATCCACCTCCTCGCCGAAGGCCGCCTGATCAACCTGGCCGCCGCCGAGGGTCATCCGGCCTCGGTGATGGACATGTCCTTCGCGAACCAGGCGCTCGCCGCCGAGTTCATGGTCAAGAACCACGCCACGCTCGAGAAGAAGGTCTACGCCGTCCCCGAGGAGATCGACCGCGAGATCGCCCGCCTGAAGCTCGCGTCCATGGGGATCGCGATCGACACGGCGACGGCCGAGCAGCAGAAGTACATGAGCTCCTGGGAAGAAGGGACCTAGCCCCTAGAACGTCAGCCGGCCGCCGAGTCCGTCCCGGATCGGAACGATCTCGATCTCGGCGCCGGCCGCGGGCCGCCCTCGTCCGCGCGGTGCCGGCCGACGATGAACCGGCCCACGGCGACGCCGATGGCGGCGCCGGCGAAGACGTCGCCGATGAAGTGCTTCTGGTCGTTGACGCGGTCGAAGGCCACGAGCGTGGCCAGCGTGTAGGCGACGTCGGGACGATCCACCCGTCCGTGCGCATCGCGATCACCGAGGCGACCGCCGCAGGCGGTCGTCGCGTGGCCCGAGGGAAACGACGTGTACTGGCTCGTGAAGCCGTGAAAGACGGTCTGCCCGTCGGACTGGTCGGGCCGCTCGCGGCCGAAGACGGGCTTCAGGATCAGGGTGAAGAGGCTCGCGAAGGCGGCGGCCTCGAGCGCGTCGCGGCCGGTGTCGCGCATCTCGGGGTTCTTCGTGATCAGCCCGCCCGGCGACCAGGCCGCCGGAGATCGCCCAGGCGTAGGGGCCGCCGAAGTCCGTCGTGGCGTCGGCGATCGCGTCCGTCGTCGCCGAGCGCCGCTCCTGGATCGCCACGTACGTCTGCTCGTCGGTCGCGATGAGAACGCCGAGCGAGGCGGCGAACGCGGCGAATCGGCGGACGTCCTCGGCCGTTCCAGTGCAGGGGGCTCGTCACGAGCGCCTCGCCGTCGCGGAGGTAGCGCTTCGCCTCCTCGAGGAGCGCCGTCCCGACGACGGCCGGAACGCCGGGCGAGGACGGCGGGGCTCGTCGGCCGGCGGCTCGTCGGCGAGCGCGGCGGACGGGTCGCGAGGAGCAGAAGGACGAGCGGCGGCCGGAGCCCGGGCCCGGTTCACGTCCGGATCCGGATCAGGAAGTAGAGCGGCGGTCAGCCCGAAGATCACGTTGGGCGACCAGGCGGCCAGCGCCGGCGGCAGGGCGCCGACCTCGCCGAGCTTGGTGACGAAGGCCGAGGCCACCAGCGTCAGGACGCCGAGGCCCAGGCCGACGCCGACCCCGGCGAGCGCCCCGCGCCGCCCGACGCGAAACGCGAAGGGCACCGCGAGCAGCACCATGATCGGCAGGAGCGCCGGCTGGGCGAGCTTCGCCTGCAGCGCCGTCTCCAGCCCCGCCGTCGGATAACCGCCCGGCCCGCAGGTGGCGCGTGAGCCGCTCGAGCTCGCGGAAGCGCATCTCCTCCGGCCGCCGGCGCGTGGCGACGACGGAGGCGGGAGGGTCGCCCGGCATCCTCCTCCTCGGCGAAACGTCGGTAGGGCTCGGCGCCGTCCGGCGGAACGAACGGGTCCAGCCGTCCTGGAGAGTCCAGTGGCCGCCGCTCCAGACGGCCTGCGCGCGCGTCGGTCCGGCTCGGCCAGGCGATAGTCCGGCCCGAAGCGGAAGATCGCCACGCCGAGCAGGGCGTTCGCGCGAGGGGAGGCTCTCCTCGCGAAACCAGATGCTGCCGTCGCGGGCGAGGTACCAGTTGCGCTCGGCGGACGTGCGGATGCCGTAGTCCGGTGGGCGGCCGTAGATCACGTTGCGGAAGCGCGCCTGCCGCTGCTCGGCGAGCGGCAGGACGTACTCGCCGACGGCGAAGGCGAGGAGGGCGAAGAGGCCCGCCGCGACGAAGACAGGCAGCGCCAGGCGCAGGAGCGAAACCCCGGAGGCCTTGAACGCCGTGTCCTCGGCGTTCTTGGACAGGACGCCGAGGCCGACGAGGGTCGCGAGCAGCACGGCGAACGGCGCGATCTGGACGGCGATCGAGAGAACGAAGTAGCGGTAGAAGCCGAAGATCACGCCGGCGGTCGGATGGTGGCGCGCGACCTCGTCGAGCTTGTCGGCGTAGTCGACGACGACCGCCAGAAGCATCGCCGAGGCGAAGACGAGCGGCAGCGCGGAGAGGAAGCGCGCGAGCACGTACCGGTCGCAGAGCGAGATCAGGCCGAGCCGCGGCCGCGCCCGGGTCTCGCGGCGGGCAGGCGCAAGCGCTGCGAGCCGCCGCGGGAGCCCCCTCGGCGATCGGCGGGCGCGGGGCATGGGGCGCGCGGCCCGACCGGCCGCCAGAGCGCGGCGCGCGATCCCGAGGCCGACGAGAACGACGTTCGGCAGCCACATGGCCACGGCGGGCGCCATGCGGCCCTCCTGGGCCCAGGTCTCGCCGCTCGAGAGCAGCAGGTAGTAGCCGAGCAGCACGGCGAGCGAGAGGGCGAAGCTGCCGCCGCGGCCGCCGCGCCGCAGCGTCTGGGCGAGCGGAACGCCCACCAGCGCGAAGGCGAGGCACGCGACGGGGATCGCGAACTTCTTGTGGATCTCGACCCAGGCGAGCCGGCGGTTGGGGTCGGGGACCGGCAGCGTGTGCGCCGGCGGTCCAGAGCTCGGCGAGCGTCTGCGAGCGCAGGCCCCGCTGGATTCGCACGGCCGCACCCGGCGGGACGGACGTGTCGCCGGCGAGAAGCAGTCGCTGCGTCTCGTTGCGGGTCGTGCGGTCGCGGCTCGGGTCCGCGGCGTCGACGCTCGTGGACGGTCGACTGGAAGAGGTCGAGCCACAGCCGGTCGCCCTCGAGGGTCAGAGTGCCGCGACGGGCGACGATGATCCGGCTGGGGGGCTCGTCGTCGTCGCCGAGGCGCAGGAAGACGCCCTCGAAGGAGCGGCCGTCGGCGGCGGCCCGGTCGAAGAAGAAGGTGATTCCCGGCCGCGGCTCGCGGAAGGTCCGCGGGGCGACGAGGTTGACGATCGAGGTCGCGGCGACCCGGATCATCGAGGCCTGGAGCGCCGCGTTCGCCGGCGGAAGAACGACGTTGTAGAGGAAGAGGACGAGGCCCGAGGCGACGGCCGCCGCGCCGAGCACGGGGCGGTAGAGGGCGCCGGGACCGACGCCGCACGAGCGCAGGGCGACGAGCTCCGAGTCCGTGTTGAGCCGGCCGAGGCCGACGAGCACGCCGACGAGAAACGCCATCGGCAGCGTCAGGACCACGATCCACGGCAGCGAGAGCAGGACGAGCCGCGCCACCTCGGCAAACGGGGCGCTGCGCCGGACCGCGAAGTCGGCCAGCATGAAGATCGTACGGATGAGCAGGATGAACGTGTAGGCCGCGAAACCCAGGAGGAACGGCGGCCCGATCTCGCGGACGACCGACCGGGAGATCAGGCGGGGGCGCATCGACGCGATAGTGCAGAGCAGGGAGGGGTTTGTAAAGCACCGCGGGGGCGGACCGAAACATGATTTTACATAATATATCTTATCGGACGCTGTGAGAGCCGGTGCCGCTACTGCCGGATCAGCGTCGCGAGCATGGTCGCGACGAGCTTGCCCTCCTGCGATTCCGGCCGCGCGTAGGCCATGACGTCGGCGGCCGCGACCGTCAGGGTCCGGCCCGCCCGGATGACGTGGCCTCGTGCCACGAAGCGCTCGCCGGCCGCGGGCCGCAACAGGTTCGTCTTGAACTCCACGGAGAGGACGTCACTGCCCGCGGGCATGAGCGTGTACGCCGCGTAGCCGCACGCACTGTCGGCGATCGCCGTCAGGACGGCGGCATGCAGGTACCGGTCCTGCTGGGTCAGGTCGGGACGGTGGCGCAGCGAGATGTCGACTTCGCCGGGCTCGACGCGGTCGAGGGATGCTCCGAGAAGCGTCATGAAGGCCTGGGCCTCGAAGCTCGCTCGCACCCTCTCGGCGAAACCCGGGTCGACGGCGGTGAAACTCATGACCGGTCGAAGAAGCCCATGGACGGCGACGCGGCTACTTCCTCGGCAGCTCCAGGTCCCCCGACTCGAGCTGCTTGATGACTCCGCGAAGCGCGTCGATCAGCTCCGCCTTCGCGACCCGGGTCTTGTGGAAGGAGATGTTGAGGCGGAAGGGTCCGTCCTTGGGCGAGTAGACGAAGTGGAACGCGCGGCGCTTGTCGGAGTCTGCCCCGCTCCCCTTCTTCTGCTCGCGCAGGTCGTCGCGCGTCGAGCCCGAGACGACGAGCGCGATCGCCTGCTCCATCCTCCTCCGGTCGCCGAGGCGCGCGATCTCCAGGAGCACCGAGCGCGCGTCGATGTCGGCGCGCCGACATTTCTCGCGAAGATCTTCCGGGATGTCGAGCAGCGACATCGACTCCGTGATCGAGACGCGCGACTTGCCGACGGCCGTCGCGACCTGCAGCTGGGTGTAACCGTGGGTCTCGGCGAGTGCAGCGTACCCGGCCGCCTCCTCGAAGGGATGGAGGTCGCGACGGTGGAGATTCTCGATCAGCGCGATCTCGAGGACCTCGTTGTCGGGGACGTCGAGCTCGATGCAGGGCACCTCGGCCAGCCCGGCCTCCATGGCGGCGCGGAAGCGCCTCTCCCCCGCGATGATCCGGAACCGTCCGTCGGACAGGGGCCGCACGAGGATCGGCTCGAGGACGCCCTTGGACTCGATCGACTTCTTGAGCTCCTCGAGGTCGCCGACGCTGCGGCGGGGCTGGTCGGGGTTGGTCTCGATCTCGTCGATCGGCACCATGCGGCCGATCGAGGCGCCGAACCGCTCCGAGAGCGAGTCGACGAAGTGGGCGTCGTGCTTCATGTGCGATTCCGTCGGCAGGCCGCGGCGCTTAGACACGGGAAAGGACCTCCTCGGAAAGGGAGTAGTACTCCGCGGCGCCCGACGAGCGCGGCGCGAAGGTGAAGATCGACTCCTGGTGCGCGGGGCTCTCCTCCAGGCGCACGCTCTTGGAGATCGTGGTCTTGAAGATCTTCTTGCCGAAGACCCCGGCGATCTGCTTGTAGACGTCCTTGCCGAGCACCGTGCGCTTGTCGTGGAGCGTGATGACGACGCCCAGGATCTGGAGATTGGGGTTCGGCCGCGCCTTGATCTTGTCGATCGTCTCGAGGAGATCGTCGGTGCCCTCGAGGGCGAAGTAGGAGGACTGGATCGGGATGAGGATGTGGGTCGAGGCGACCATCGCGTTGACCGTGATCATCCCCAGAGTCGGCGGCGTGTCGATCAGGACGGCGTCGTAGGAGCGGCGGACCGGGTCGATCTTGTCGCGCAGGCGGAAGTGGCCGTCGATCTCCCCGAGGAGCTTCGACTCGAGCTTGGCGAGCGAGATCCGGGCCGGGGCGATGTCGAGGTTCTTCAGCCCCGAGGGGCGGATGACGTCCTTGAGCTTGACCTCGGGATCCGTCAGGACCTCGAACATGGACCTCTCGACCGTGCGCCGGTCGAGGTAGGACATGGTGCTGTTGCCCTGGGGATCGAGGTCGATCAGAAGGGTCTTCATCCCCTTCTGGGCCATGGCGGCGGCGAGGTTGATCGCCGTGGTGGTCTTCCCGACTCCGCCCTTCTGATTCGTAATCGAGATGATCACGAGCCGGAGTATAGCTTTCGGTTCGAGGCTTTCAGCCCTGGCAGAACCTAAGATTGCCGGACGGCGTCATCAAGGCCGGCAGAAGTCGGACATAGCTTTCGGTTCGAGGCTTTCAGCCCTGGCTTTCGGGCCAGGCGAGGACCGGCTACATCCGGTACTTGCCGAGCTCGTCGGGGCTGGCTTCCTCGAGCCACTTCTTGAGCCGGTCGGGGTCCTGGTCGGAGTCGGAGCGCAGGTTGCGGCTCTTCTCGAGCACCTCTTCCTCGACGAAGATCTCGGCCTGCGAGCGCAGGGCGAGAGCGATGGCGTCGCTCGGGCGGCTGTCGACCGAGAGCGAAGCGCCGGCGCGAGTCAGGTGGATGCGGGCGAAGAACGTGTTCTCGCGCAGGTCGTTGATGACGATCCGCTCGACGCGGGCGTCGAGCTCGGTGAGCAGGTTCTTCAGCAGGTCGTGGGTCATGGGCCGGGGTGTCGAGACCTTCTCCATCTCCAGGGCGATGGCGTTGGCCTCGAAGATCCCGACCCAGATCGGCAGGAAGTGGCCCTTGTCGAGGTCCCGGAGGATGACGACCGGCATGTTCGAGACCGGGTCCATGAGAAGGCCTTTGATTTCCATCTTGATCATGGCGGGAGTCTCTAGGCGGCCAGCCGTCCGGCAAGGGAGTTGGGAAGGCCCCGCGTGATGCGGACGCGGACGTAGCCGCCGGGAGCGAGGGCGTCGGCCCGCGGGATCCGGCTCGAGGTGCACGATCCGGTTGCACGGCGTGCGGCCGGTCGTCTGCCCGTGGCGGTTCCGGCCCTCGACGAGGACCTCGAGCTCGCGGCCGACGAGCCGCGCGTTCTCCTCCCGCTGGATCCCGGTCTGGAGGTCGAGGAGCGCCTGGAGCCGCCGGGTCGCGATCTCCGCGGGCACCTCGATCTCGCTCCCCCACCGCGCCGAGGCGGTGCCGGGCCGCGGCGAGTAGCGGAAGCCGAAGAGGCTCGCGAACCGGACTTCCCGGACGAGCGCCAGCGTCTCCTCGAAGTCGACGTCGGTCTCGCCCGGGAATCCGACGATGAAGTCCGAGGACAGCGCGATCCCTGGGCACCCGGTCGCGGATGCGGGCCGACGACGGAGCGGTACTCGGCCGAGGTGTAGCGCCGTTTCATCCGCGAGAGCACCCGGTCCGAGCCCGACTGCGCCGGCAGGTGCAGGTAAGGCGCGAGGTTCTCGACCTCGGAAAGCGCGCCGAGCAGGGCCTCGTCCACGAACCGCGGGTGCGAGGTGATGAACCGCAGGCGCCGCAGCCCCGGGACACGCCCGACCCGCCGCAGGAGCTCGCCGAGCCCGAAGCCCTCGACGGGCTCCCGGTAGGCGTTGACGGTCTGACCGAGCAGCGTCACCTCGGTGTACGCCTGGCCCGCCAGGTGCCGCACCTCGTCGACGATCTCGGCGGCGGCGCGACTGCGCTCCCGGCCGCGCGTGAAGGGGACGATGCAGAAGGTGCAGTACTGCTCGCAGCCCTCGATCACCGTCACGTAGGCCTGGAACGCCGATCCGCGGCTGATCTGCCGGAACTGGTAGACCGGGTCCTCCTCGGGCAGGTCGAGCACCATGGCCTGGCGCCGCTGCGCGCGGGCGGCGGCGACGAGCTCGCCGACCTTTTCGACCTGGCCGGTCCCCGCCACGAAGTCCACCCACGGCGCGCGCTCGAGGATCTCGGGGCCCGAGACCTGGGCGACGCACCCCGTCACTCCGACGACCAGGTTGGGGTCGTCCTGCTTGCGGCGGGCAAGGACGCCGAGCGCGCTGAAGACCTTGTCCTGCGCCTTCTCGCGCACCGCGCAGGTGTTGAGGATGACGACGCTCGCGGCCTGCCTCGTCGGAGCCTTGCGCCGCACGCCCGAGGCCGAGGGCCTCGAGCTGGCCGCCCATGCGCTCGCCGTCGAGGACGTTCATCTGGCAGCCCCACGTCTCGACGCGGTAAGTCTCGCGGGCCGCGCCTTGGAGAACGGGCAACGTCGTGTTCATTCGCGGATCCACCCTGGGAAGGCCCCGGCCTTGCGCGCCCGCTCGGGGAGGTCCGCGAGGTTCTTCTCGGCCGTCGGCGAGCTGTTGCCTGGCGTCCTCGAGCTCCGAGAGCGTGCGATCCCAGGCGGGCTTGATCACGCGGTCCCGGTACTGGCCGTCGTCCCAGGCGTAGAAGTCGTTCTCGAGCTTCTTCGCGGTGGCGGAGAGCTCGGCGACCTTCGCCTTCGCGTCGGCCACGGCCTTGCGGTCCTGGCGGGCGATCTCCTTCCACTCGGCTTCGCCGCCGGCCGCGGGCTCGGCGGCCTGCGCCGGCGCGGCTGCCTCGGGGGCCCTGGCCGTGGCCGCCGCCGGCGTCCGGGTCGGCAGAACGGCCGAAGTCGAGAGCCGGCCCTTTTCCGGGTTCTTGACCAGGGACCGGTTGTCGATCGTTACGCCGCTCCGGTCGGGCGTCCCCGCGCCCGCCCCATCGCGCGTTTCCTGCGCCGCGCGCACCACGTCGGACAGGCTCTGGCCTCCGTCCGTGAGGTTGGCGGGCACGGGCGTCGAGCGCGGCCGGCCGAAGCCGCCCGAGAGTTTCGGCCGCGGCGTAGGCGTCGGCGTCGAGGCGGCCAGAGCCGTCCCCGCGAGGAGCCAGAGCGCGACGCCGGCCCGACCTCTTCTCACGGCGCCGTCGTCCCGGCCCGGCCGTAAGAGTCCTCGAGACGGACCACGTCGTCGAGCTCGGGCGAGGAGACTTCCACCAGCACGCAGGGCTTTTCGGCACGCATCCGGTGGCGCATCCCCGGCGTGATCCGGATGGACTGACCGCGGGAAAGCGTCATCTCCTGCATCCTGTCCTCGGTGCCCACCAGCAGAACGACCTCGCCTTCCAGAACGTAGAGCGTCTCGTCCTTTCTTTCATGGTACTGCAGCGAAAGGCTCTGGCCCGCGCTGATGTACAGGAGCTTGCCGGCGTAGCGCTCGTTCTCGGCGAAGATCTCCTCGCGGCCCCACGGCTTGGGCACGACTCTCATGCGTCTCCTCCGAAGAGTTTCTCGACCTCCGACGCCTCGGAGGCGTCGAGGGCTTTCTCCGCGAGCACGGCCGCCCGAGAAGCGTCGATCCCGGACAGGATCTCCTTCACCGCCGGGATCGCGACGGGCGTGACCGAGAGGTCCGTCACGCCGAGCCCGACCAGCACCACGGCGCCGATCGGGTCGGCCGCCAGCTCTCCGCAGACGGCGACCGGCCGGCCGTTGGCGCGTCCGGCCTCGACGACCATCCGGATCATCCGCAGGATCGCGGGGTGGAGCGGGCGGTAGAGGTCCGCCACGTCGGGATTGGCGCGATCGACGGCCAGGCCGTACTGGGCCAGGTCGTTGGTCCCGATCGAGAAGTAGTCGGCCTCGGTCGCGAGACGGTCCGCCAGCAGCGCGGCCGAGGGCACCTCGATCATCACGCCGAGCTCCGGGACTTTCGCGAGCCCCGTCCGGGAAGCGGCGCGCTCGAGCGCCCGCCGCGCCGCCTTCAGTTCCGACAGCGACGTGACCATCGGCAGCAGGATGCGCAGTTTCCCGCGCCGGGAGGCGAGGCACAGCGCCGTGAGCTGCTCCGAAAAGAGCTCCGGGTGGGCGAGGCAGTAGCGCAGGCCCCGCAGACCCAGCGCGGGGTTCTCGCCCGGCGCCGGCCCGATGCCCTTCTCGCCCCCGAGGTCGTAGGTGCGGACGACGACCGGGTGCGGGGCGGCCGCCGCCAGGAGGGTCTCGTAGGCTGCGCGCTGCTCCTCCACCCCGGGCGAGTGCGGCTGGGTCCGCAGGTAGAGGAACTCGGAACGAAAGAGCCCCACTCCCTCGGCCCGGAAGCGATCGAGCGCGGGGATCTCCTCGGGAAGCTCCAGGTTGGCGCGGATCGCGATCCGGACGCCGTCGAGGGTGACGGTGGCTTTCGCGGCGCGGCCCCGCTGCCGGCGGCTCTTCTCCCGGCCCTCGCGAACGCGGCCGAGGCTTCGGCGCAGCACGGTCTTGGACGGGTCGGCTTCGACGGTGCCGTGGTCGCCGTCGACGACGATGGGCCGCTCGGGCGAGACGAGGTCGCAGAGGTCAGGTATGCCGACGACGGCCGGTAGCCCGAACGAGCGGGCGATGATCGAGGCGTGCGAGGTCGGCCCGCCGCGCTCGAGCGCGAGACCGCGCACGCGGCGCGGATCGAGCCGGGCCGCGTCGACCGGCGAGAGCTCGTCGGCCACGAGGATCGAGCCCCGCGGAAGGTCGGTCGGCACGGGGCGGTCGCCTCCCGACAGGTGCGCCCCGATCTCGCGCGCGACGTCCGCGAGGTCGGCCTCGCGCTCGCGCATCGCCGCCGAGTCGGCCGCGGCCAGGCGTCCCCCGAGCTCGCGCGTGACCTCGGCCAGGGCCCACTCCGCGTTGACCCGGTCGCGCCGGATGCGCTCGGCGATCGCGCCGAGGAAGGTCTCGTCCAGGGCGATCAGGCCGTGCGCCTCGAGGATGGCGGCGAGCTCCGAGCCGATGTCGCCCTTGGCCTCGCTGGAGTGGCGCTCGAAGTCCTCCGCCGCCTTGGCCGCGGCGCGGCGCAGACGGCGCTCCTCGCGGTCGAACCCCTCGGGCGCCACCGCGCGTCGGAAGGCCGGCAGGCCGCCGAAGCGGATGATGACGGCACGGCCCACGGCCACGCCCGGCGAAACGGACACCCCCTGCAGCATGGCGGGCGCCCGGCCCGGTTACTCTTCCTCGTCGAAGCTGCGGGCGATCAGGTCCTCGACGGCGGCGAAGGCGTCGCGCTCGTCCGCCCCGGTCACCGCGAGGGTGATCCGGGTGCCCTGCGAGGCGGCGAGCAGCAGGATGCCGAGGATGCTCTTGCCGTCCACTTCCTCGCCGTTCTTGCGGATCTTGACCTCCGACTGGAAGCGGCTGGCCGTCTGGACGAACTTGGCGGCCGCCCGTGCATGGAGGCCGAGCCGGTTGCGGATGGCGAGTTCGCGTTCGATCACGGATCCTCTTTCTGCGAGACGACGACCGCGGCCCCGACGGGCGCGGGCGCCGCCTCTTCGGCCAGCAGGTCCGAGGCCACGTAGATCGAACGCTGGCCCCGGTCCTTGGCAACGTGGGCGACTTCGGTGACGGGGCGTCCGCTCCTCTGGAGGGATGCGCACTTCAAGACCATCGGCAGGTTCACGCCGGTCACGATCTCGACCCGGTCCTTCGAGAGAAACGGCAGCGTCAGGTTGGTCGGCGTGCCCCCGAACATGTCGGTCAGGATGACCGCCCCGTGACCGGCGTCGGCTTCGGCGAGGCCGCGGCGGATCTTCTCGCGGGCGTCCTCCCCCGTTTCGCTCCACTCCAGGGAGACCGCGACGATGCGCTCGAGCCCGGGCTGAATGGTCAGCGCGGCCGCGCGCAGCTCCTCCGCGAGCTTGCCGTGGGTGACGAGCAGGATTCCGATCATCGGGGAGGCTCCATTATCTCATTCACGGGTGACGTCGCGGTGGGACACGCGGACGGGGTACCCCTTTTCGTGGAGCCGCCCCGCCAGCTGTTCCGCGATGTAGACCGAGCGGTGCTTGCCGCCGGTGCAGCCGATCCCGATCGAAAGGTAGCTCTTGCCCTCCTTCTCGAATCGGGGCATGAGGTAGTCGAGGAATTCCGTGAGCCGGTCGAGAAACGCCCGGGTCTCCGGGTCCTGCTCGATGTACGCGGCGACGGCCGGGTCCATGCCGGTCTTGCCCTTGAGCTCCGGGACGAAATGCGGGTTCGCCAGGAAGCGCACGTCGAACAGAAGGTCCGTGTCGTGCGGCGTGCCGAACTTGTATCCGAACGAGGTGGCCGAGATGACCATGCCCCGCGCTCTCGGGGTCGCCGACGAACGTCTTCTGCATGAAGGACCGCAGCTCGTGGACCGTCATCACGGAGGTGTCGACCACGACGTCGGCCACGGCGCGCACCTCCTTGAGCATCGCGCGCTCGCTCCGCAGGGCCTCGAGGAGGGACTTGCGGCCGGCCAGCGGGTGCGGGCGCCGCGTCTCCGAGAAGCGGCGGATCAGCGACTCCTCCGAGGCGTCGAGGAAGAGCAGGCGCGTGCCCGGGACGCGTCGGCGCAGGCGCGCGAGGATCTCGGGAAACCGCGTGGCGAAGTCCGGGTTGCGCACGTCGAGGATGATCCCGACCCGCTCCTTCCCGGTGACCTGGTCGAGGAGGGGCTCGAGCAGCTCCAGCGGCAGGTTGTCGACGCAGAAGTACCCCATGTCCTCGAGGCACTTGTTGACCCAGCTCTTGCCCGAGCCCGAGAGCCCCGTCACGACGACGAGGCTCTCCGGCACGCCGCCCGGAGCTCCCCGCGCCGCCGTCTCGCCCATCAGCGCCGACCGCCCTCGACCGCGGCGTTCTTGGCGATCTCCTCGTCGACGCGCCGCGCGAACTCCTTGGCCGCGTCGTAGCCCTGCGTCTTCAGCAGCTCGTTGCGCGCCGCGATCTCGATCAGGAGGGCCAGGTTGCGGCCCGACGCGACCGGCAGCCGCAGCAGCGGCAGCGCCCGGTCGAGGATCGAGTAAGATCTCGCCGTCGAGGCCCAGGCGATCGTACTTCTTCGCGGGGTCCCAGCGCTGGAGCTCGATCACGAGCTCGATCGACTTCGAGCCGCGCACGGCGGAGACGCCGAAGAGGTGCTTGATGTTGATGATCCCGATGCCCCGCAGCTCCATGTGGTACCGGATCATCTCGGCGGCGCGGCCGACGAGAGCGCCGCTGGGATAACGCCGGATATCGACGGCGTCGTCGGCGACGAGGCGGTGCCCCCGGTGCACGAGGTCGAGCGCGCACTCGCTCTTGCCGATCCCGGACTCGCCCAGCAGCAGCACGCCCATGCCGTAGACGTCGACGAGGACGCCGTGGAGCGTGGTCGAGGGCGCGAGGGAGTCCTCGAGCACGCGCGTGATCGACTGGATCACGACCGACGTCGTCTTGTCGGACACGAGCAGCGGGATCTCGCGCAGGCGGCACTCGCGAACGATGTCGTCGGGCGGGACCTGGCCCTTCGTGATCACGAAGGCGGCCACGGGCAGCGCGCAAATCGACTCGATCCGCTCGCGGCGCACGCTCCCGGGCATCGTGTCGAGGTAGTTGAGCTCGCTCTCGCCGAGGATCTGGATCCGGCCCGGTTTGATGTACGGCAGAAAGCCCGCCAGCGCGAGGCCCGGCCGCTGGATGCGTCCCCAGGCGATCGGCCGGTGGAACCCGGACTCGCCCGTCACCACCCGCATCTCGAGCTCCTCGAGCTCGTGCGAGCGCAGGATCTCCGCGGTCAGCGACACGGGCTTGCCGGCCGGAGGGCGCGCTCATGACCCCGCTCCGGCGCTCGCCTCGGCCGCTTCGCAGGCAGGCCGAGAGCTCGGCGGCGGAGCCGGCCGAGCGCAGCGAGTCGGCGAACCCGGGCACGCGCAGCAGGCGCGAGACCCGCGCGACGGCCTGCAGGTGCGCGGCGGCCGCCTGCGTGGGCGAGACGACCAGGAAAACGAGATCGACCGGGACGCCGTCGGCGGCGCCGAAGTCGACCGGCGGCCGGGTCGAGGCGAAGGCCACGATCTCGCCGTCGACGCGCGTCGAGCCGGCAGTGCGGGATCGCGATGCCGCGGCCGACTCCCGTGCAGCCGTCGCGCTCGCGCTTGACGAGCCGCGCGACGAGCTCCCCGGCGTCGCGGACCGCGCCGTGGGCGGCGAGGCGGCCGGCGAGCTCGGCGAAGAGCGCGTCGCGCGTGGCTCCCGGCACGCGGAAGAAAACGAGGCGGGGATCGACCAGACCGTCCCGCCGGGACCGGCCGACCGTCGACGCCGTCCGCCGCTCCGATCAGCATTCCGGCACGATGAGGCCGAGCTCGCCGTCGCGTCGCCGGTAGAGCACCGCAGACGCGGTCGTTCGACGGGTCGCGGAAGACGAGAACCTCCTGGCCGGAGGACTCGAGGGCGAGGGCGGCCTCGTCGACGCCCATGGGCTTGACGGCGGGCGGCCGCATCCGGACGACCCGGACCCGCGACGGCTCGGACGGGGCCGCCGGCGGCGCCGCGGCCAGCGCCCGCGGCTCGTTGCGCCAGCCCTTCGGGAGGAATCGCTGCCAGCCGCGGTGCTTGCGCTCGCGACGCTTCTCGGAGTCCCGCATCGCCTGGGCGTCGATCTTCTCGAAGGCCGCCGCCACGGCCGCGCGCGGATCCGCCGTCTCCTCCTGCGCCTTCCAGCGCCGGCGCCGGTGGATCGCGATGATCTCCGCGCCGAAGCGGTGCTTCTCGTGCGACAGCACGACCCGGACGTCGGCCGGGCCGCCGAGGTGGCGCTCCAGCCGCTGCGTCCGCTCCTCCGCCAGCTCCTTCAGGGACGGGGTCACTTCCACGTTGCGTCCGGTGCATTCGACGGCCATCGCTGCCCTCCTAAAAGTTCTGTTTGCGCTGGGAGGAGGAAGGGATGCGCAGCTCCTCGCGGTACTTCGCGACGGTGCGGCGCGCGATCTGGATCCCCTCGGCCCGGAGCTTCTGCATGATCCGCGCGTCCGAGTGCGGGCGTCGCCCGTCCTCGTCCTGCACGATGCGCGAGATCTTGTTCTTGATCGAGAGCGACGACACGTCGTCGCCGGTCGAGGAGTCGATCCCGCTGTGGAAGAAGTACTTCATCGGGAAGATGCCCGCGGGGCGTGTGGATGTACTTGTTGGAGACGACGCGCGAGACGGTCGACTCGTGCATGCCGATGTCGTTGGCGACGTCGCGCAGCACGAGCGGGCGCAGGTGCTCGATGCCGTGGTCGAGGAACGCGCGCTGGTGCCGCACGATCGAGTCGGCGACCTTGTAGATCGTCCGCTGCCGCTGGTCGAGGCTCTTGATGAGCCAGATCGCCGAGCGCATCTTGTCCTTGAGGTAGTTGGCGGCCTCCGAGCCGATCGCGCCGTTGCCGCTCTTGAGCAGCTTGCGGTAGGCGGCCGAGATGCGGAGCTTCGGCAGCCCGTCCTCGGAGAGCTGGATGACGTACTCGTCGCCGATCTTGCGCACGAAGACGTCGGGCTCGACGTAGATCGTCCGTTCGCTCGAGTACTTGCGGCCCGGCTTGGGCTCGAGGTTCTTGATGATCTCGAAGGCCGCCTGGATCTCGGACATCCCGACGCCGAGCGTCTTCGCGAGCGGCGCGAACTGCCGGTTCAGGAACGCCGGCCAGTGCTCGCGGATGATCGTCTCGATCAGCGGGTTCTCGATGCCGAGCGCCTTCAGCTGCAGCAGCAGGCAGTCGGGCAGGTCGAAGGCCCCGACGCCGGACGGGTCGAGCGACCGCACGAGCGCGATCGCCGCCTCGACGTCCGCCTCGTTCTCGTAGTGCGCCTGCCGGATCTCCTCGCGCGAGACCTGGAGGTATCCGTCCTCGTCCATGTTGCCGACGAGATACGTCGCGATCTCGCGCACCTCCGGGCTCGCCTCGGACATCGAGAGCTGCCAGCGTCAGGTGCTCCGGCAGGCCCTCGGGCCGGGTCAGGACGTTGTCGAGCGAGAACTCCTCGGGCTGCTCCTGGTACTGGCGGGGGTTGTAGGCCGAGTCGAGGTAGTCCTCGAAGTACGAGTTGAAGTCGATCTCCTCGAACGAGTCGTGCTCCTTCTCGTCCGGGGCGGCGGCGTCCTGCGGGCGGCGCGTCTTCGGTCTGGCGCGCCGACTCGGCGGCGGCCTCCGGCTCGACCACCTCCTCGTTCTCCTCGAGGACGGGGTTCTCGACGACCTCCTGCGTGAGGACTTCCTGGAGCTCCAGCCGCGACATCTGCAGCAGCTTGATCGCCTGCTGCAGCGACGGCGTCATGACCAGCCGCTGCGAGAGCCTCAGGTTGAGCTTCTGTTCCAGGGCCATAAAGACACCGGCTCAGTGAAGCCGGAAACCCTCTCCGAGATAGATCTTGCGGACAGCGGCGTCGCTCGAGAGTGCAAGAGGCGTGCCCGAGCGAAGGATCTCTCCCCCGTGAATTATATAAGCCCGGTCGACGATCGACAAAGTCTCCCGGACGTTGTGGTCGGTGACGAGGACGCCGATGCCGGAGGACGCCAGCCGCCGGACGATCTGCTGGATGTCGAGGACGGCGATCGGGTCGATGCCCGCAAAGGGCTCGTCCAGCAGGAGGAAGTAGGGCGAGAGGACGAGGCTCCGGGCGATCTCCACGCGCCGGCGCTCGCCGCCCGAGAGCGTGTAGGCGCGGTGGCGGCGGAGCTTCTCGAGGCCGAACTCGGTCAGCAGCGCGTCGCACCGCTCGGCGCGCTCCCGCGGGCGACAGCTCGAGCGTCTCGAGGATCGCGAGGAGGTTCTCCTCCACCGTCATCTTTCGGAAGACCGAGGGCTCCTGCGGCAGGTAGGAGATCCCGGCGCGGGCGCGCCGGTACATCGGGAGGTCCGTCAGGTCCCGGTCGCCCAGCCGCACGACGCCGTCGTCCGGCGCGACGAGGCCGACGACGATCGAGAAGGTCGTCGTCTTGCCCGCGCCGTTGGGTCCGAGCAGGCCCGACGATCTCGCCGGCGCCGACCTCGAGCGAGACGCCGCGCACGACGGCACGTCCGCCGTAGGCCTTGGCGAGGCCTTCGGCCGAGAGGACCGGCCGGTCTCCGGATCTCGGAACGCTCTGGCTCAATCTTTCTGTGTCCGGTGAATCGTTTCCGTCTTGCCGCCTTCGGGCGCGGTGATCTCGACGCTACGCCCGCGGTCGGTAATCGTCAAGATGGCTCCCGCCACCCGGTTGCCTCCGGAGTCCGTCACGCGCGCCGGCGAGCCCCAGAGCACGGTCTTTCCCTGCTTCGGCGAGTCGAGCGCCTTGTCGGCCTCGGCCGACCGGCCGACCGTTCGGTCCGTCATGCGGACGCTGCCGGAGATCTCGACGCTCTCGACCTGGCCGTCCTTGTCGAGCCAGGCCGTCGACTCGCCGCCGGTCGACCGCCAGCCGCCGCGCGTCACCGCCGACGCCGCCCTCGAAGCGGGCGCTGCGGTCCGAGTCCCGGTACAGGAGCCGGCTCGCGGTGATGACCGAGGCCGGGCGCGCCGCCGCGCCCGCCGCCTGCGCCGGCGCGGGCGCCATCACGGCGCGCACCTGGCCACCGGCCCGGACCGTCCGGTCGGCGTCGGAGAGCGTGATCTCGTCGGCGAAGAGCGACGAGTCGTCCTGCCAGAGCGTCGCGCCTCGCCGGAAAGCGTCGCGACGCTCGCTCGCGTCGTCGAGGACGATGCGGTCGGCCTTGGCGAAGGTCGGTTTCTTCGGAGTCGCCGACGAATCCGGCGCGGTTGGCCTTCTTCCGGGCATCGGGGCTGAAGACCGCGCGGGCGCGCCCCTCGCCCCGCACGATCTTCCGGCCGCGGTCGAGCTCGATGCGTGTCGGCCGAGAGCCGGGAGCCGGCGCTGTCGACGCGCGCGGACTGCTTCGCGTTGCCGGTGAGGACCCAGACGTCGCGCCGCCGAGAACTCCACGGCGCGGTCGGCCTGGCCGCCGCGCCCCTCGGCCTCGACGCGGACGTCGCCCTCGAGCGAGACGTTCTCGCGCGCGCCCGTCCGGGCCGAAATCGAGGCTCCCCTGCCGCGCCACGGCGTGGCCGCCCTGGAAGTCGACGCGGACCTCGCCCGCGCGGCGGCGCGCTCGCGGCCGCGCCGGCCTCGAAGCCGATCTCGATCCGGCGGGCCGTCGAGGCGGCGGTCGGCCTCCGAAGAGCATGCGCGGGCGCGCCCTCGAGCGTGACCGAACGCGGTCCGGCCCTCGGCGTCGAAGCGCACCGGCCCCGGTCGCCCGCGTAGCGGCCGCTCCGACCCGGCGACGGCGTCCGGCGGCGACGGGTCGGCGGCGAGGACGCCGCGCACGTTGCCCGTGCACGCGCGCCGACGCGGAGCCCGCCCGCCTTCGGGCGCCATCTTCAGCTCGAGCCGGTCCGCCGGCGAGCCGGTCGCCGCGCGGCGGACGCCGCCGTCGACGAACTCGAGCTCGACCGCGCCCGGAGTCGCGGCGATAGAGCCCCTGCGCGCGCCGTCAGGCTTGAGAGCGCGCCGCGCGCCGGACCCCGCCGGAGCCGTCGACCGGGCCGGCGAAGCGCACGACCCGCTCGACGAGATCGTAGCGGGCCGACGGCGCGGTGAAGCGGGCGCCCCCTGCGTGAAGACGACCGGCCCGGGCGCCTCGAGCAGTGCGCGTCTTCGGACGGAACACGATCTGCTCCGTCGTCGCGAGCGATCCGTCGCGGTCGCTCCAGCGGACGTTGCCCGGACAGTCGCGATTCCCGCGTGCGCTCGTCGTAGTCGGCGCGGTCCGAGTGGACGGTGACGGGCGGCCCGTCCTCCGGGTAGACGCGTCAGCATCGACCTTCTCGCCCGCGTAGAGGTTGGGAGCGAGGCCCGCCGCCGGGCCCGTAGCCGACGGTGCGGTCGGCCTGGATCCGCATGAGCGGCTTGCCGCCGACCGACTCGGTGAAGTCGAAGCCCTCGAGCAGCGTCGTGGCCTCGCCCGAGGCTTCGGGCGCCGGGCGGGATCTCGCCGCGCTCGCGCCCGGCGGCCGGGCGGCGGCCCGGGACGAAACGACAGCGCGAGCACGACGAGGAAGACCGCCGCGCACGACAACGACGGCGAGCTCGAGGCGGCGGCGCGGCTTCACGAGGACGGCGGCCTCGGCCGCCGCGCGGCGAGGATCTCCGCGCGAACCGGGAATCCGCGGCGGTCCTCGATCCGGTAGAGCAGGTCCATCGAGCCGCCGCTCGAAGTCATTGCGGCCGAGCTCGGCGCCGGGCCTCCACGCGATCGCGCCGATCGATGCCCGAGCCGGCCGACCAGGCGGCCGCGCAGCCCCGAGGCGCCGACGGGCACGAACGGGCCGAGGGCGCGCACGCCGCGGGCGAGGAACACGGGGGCCGGGTTGGCTGCGCCGTGGGGCTCGAGCCGCGAAAGCTCCGCGGCGAGGTCGTCGCCGACCGGCCTCGAGCGGCAGCTCGGCGTCGGCTTCCTCGACCCGCTCGAGCGCCTCCGCCGGAACGCGCGCGGCGAAGAGCTCCCGCGCCTCGCGACGGAAGGCCTCGAAGCGATCGGCGGGCAGGCTGCCGCCGACGGCCTGGCTGTGGCCGCCGAAGTCGGTGAAGCGCGCGGAGAGCTCCGACAAGATGCCGTGAAGCGAGACTCCCGGGATGCTTCTCCCGGATCCGCTCGCCCGGTCCCCGTGGATCCCGAAGAGGAGAACGGGCCGGTGGTATTCCCGCGCCAGCCGGGAGGCCGCGATTCCCAGGACGCCCCGGTGCCAGTCCGGGTCGGCCTCGATCAGGACCGATGCGCCGGCGGAGTCCGGGTCCGCCTCGATCCGCGAGCGCGCCTCGTCGACGACCCGGCGCTCGAGCCCCTGACGCTCGCGTGTTTCCGGCGGAGAGCTCGCGCGCCACCGCGGCGGCCCGGCCGGGGTCCGGCTCCTCGAAGAGAGACAGCGCCAGCATCGCCGTGTCGATGCGCCCGGCCGCGTTCAGCCGCGGGCCGATGCGAAAGGCGACGTCCTCCGAGGTCGGCGCCGTGCCCGGCGGAAGGCCCGCCTCGGCCAGGAGCGCGCGGAGCCCGGGCGCGCGCGCCGCCGGCGAGTGCCGCGAGCCCGGCTGCGGCGATCGAACGGTTCTCGCCGGTCAGCGGCACGAGGTCGGCGATGGTGCCGAGGCAGGCCGCTCGCAGGAGCGACTCGGGCGCGAGGCCGACGCCGGCCCGCCGGGCCACGGCCTGGGCGATCTTCATGGCGATCCCGCGTGGCGGCCAGCTCCTTCTCGGGGTAGTCGCAGCCCGGCTGCCTCGGGTTGACGACGATCGCTCCGGCCGGCAGCTCCGACGGGACGAGGTGATGGTCCGTGACGATGACGTCGACGCCGGCCTCCCGGGCGCAGGCGACGCCGTCGACCGCGGTGATCCCGCAGTCGACCGTGACGATCGCCGCCGGAGAGAGCTCCGCGATCACGCGGCGGACGGTCTCGGGCTTGAGGCCGTAGCCGTCGCGCAGGCGGTGCGGAATGAACGCCGCCGCCTCCGCTCCGACGCGGCGAAGCGCCGCGCGCAGCTGCGCGACCGCGGTCACGCCGTCGACGTCGTAGTCGCCGAAGACGACGACGCGTCCGCCGCGGCGGGCCGTCGAGACGAGAAGCTCCGCGGCGGCGCCGACGTTGCGCCATCCGCTCCGGATCGTGGAACGGTCCCTCGCGCGGGCGAGAGGAACGCGCGGGCCTGCGCGGCGTCCCGCACGCCGCGCACGGAGCAGAAGGCCCGCCAGGAGCCCGGAAACGCCGGCCTCCCGCGCGAGCCGGTCCGTCTCGGCCGCGTCGCCCGGCGGCCAGCCGCCAGGTCGTCATCCTCGGGATCGTCGCCGCCCGGGCGGTCATTTGGTGTCCTCGCGCGGCGGGCGCGACGCTCACGGGGTCGCGGCGGTCTCGAACCGGCCGAGGGCGCGCAGGCGCCGGTAGCGGCGCTCGCGGCGCTCCTCCGCCGTCAGGTCGGCGACGTCCCGGAGGTGGCGCTCGATCGCCTCGCCGACGGCGGCCGACGCGCCGGCCGGATCGGCGTGGGCGCCGCCCGGCGGCTCGGGAACGATCTCGTCGATCACGCCGAGCTCGGCGAGGTCCTTCGCCGTGAGCTTCAGCGCCTCGGCCGCGTCCTTCTTGCGGGCGGCGTCCTTCCAGAGGATGGCCGCGCAGCCCTCCGGCGAGATGACCGAGTAGATCGAGTGCTCGAGCATCAGCACGCGGTCGCCGATCCCGAGCGCGAGCGCCCCGCCCGAGCCGCCCTCGCCGGTGACCGTCGACGACGATCGGCACGTGGAACCGCGCCATCGCCCGGAGGTTGACGGCGATCGCCTCGGCCTGGCCGCGCTCCTCGGCGTCGATGCCGGGGTAGGCGCCGGCCGTGTCGATGAAGGAGAGGATCGGCCGGCCGAACTTCTCGGCGAGCTCCATCACGCGCAGGGCCTTGCGGAAGCCGTCCGGCCGCGGCATGCCGAAGTTGCGGCGGATCTTCTCCTTGGTGTCCCGCCCCTTCTGGTGGCCGACGACCGCGACGGCCCGGCCCCGAAACTGCGCCGAAGCCGGCGACGACGGCCGGGTCGTCGGCGAACTTCCGGTCGCCGTGGAGCTCGACGAAGTCGGTCAGGAGCGACTGGACGTAGTCGAGGGTGTAGGGCCGGGCCGGGTGGCGCGCGACGAGCGTCTTCTGCCAGGGGGTCAGGCTCGAGTAGATCTCGCGGGAGACCCGGTCGAGCTTTTCGCGCAGCTTTTCGATCTCCCGCCGGTGCCCGGCGTCGTCGGGCAGCGCCGAGAGCTCCTCGATCCGGCGGCGCAGCCGGATGATCGGCTCCTCGAAATGGCCGTTCTCGGAGTTCACCGGGTCATTGTACCGGGCGGGGACCCGTCCTACATCAGGTCCTGCGGGTCCACGTCCACCGCGATCTGCACGCCGGCCGGGGCCCGCTCGGGCACGGCGGCCTCCAGGGCGTCGAGGACCGCCCGCCGGTCGGCCGCGCGGAGGAGGATCTGGAAGCGCCAGCGGCCCTGGAGCCGTTCGAGAGGCGCGGGAGCGGGGCCGGAGATGCGGAGCTCTCCCCCGCGCCGCGCGCAGCGCCGTCGCCGAGCTCGCGCGCCGCGGACTCGGCGCGATCGCGGTCGGCGGAGGAGACGAGGAGCGCCGCGAGCTCGCAGAAGGGCGGGTAGAAGAACGCGCGCCGAAACTCGAGCTCCTGCCGGGCGAACGCCTCGGCGTCGTGCCGCGCCGCGAGCACGATCGCCGGGTGCTGCGGGATGAAACGTCTGGACGTGGACGGTGCCGGGCGAGTCGCCGCGGCCGGCCCGGCCGGCCACCTGCGCGAGGAGCTGGAACGTCTTCTCGGCGGAGCGGAAGTCCGGGAAGTGGAGCAGCGTGTCGGCCGAGAGGACGCCGACGGCCGTCACTCCCGGAAAGTCGTGGCCCTTGGCGACCATCTGCGTCCCGATGAGGCACGCGGCCGCGACCCGACTGGAACTCCTCGATGACCGCCGCGGCGCCGCGCCTGCGGGCGGTGTCGCGGTCGAGCACGACGTGGGCGACGCCCGGGAAAGAGCTCTTCGAAGCGCTCGGCCACGCGCTCCGTGCCGGCCCCGATCGCCTCGAGCAGATCCCCCCCGCACTCCGGACAGCGCGCCGGCCGGGGCACGCGCTCGCCGCAGTAGTGGCAGACGAGCCGCTGCCCCCGGTCGTGCACCGTCCGGGCGACGCTGCAGCGCGAGCACCGGAAGTCGTGGCCGCAGTCGCGGCACAGAAGAAAGGGGGCGAAGCCGCGGCGAGGCTGAAGGAGGATCGCCTGCTCGCCGCGCGCGAACGCCTCGCGCAGGCGCTCGACGAGCGGGCCGGGAGAAGAGCGGGACGCCCTTCTCCTCGGGCCGCGCGGTCTCCCGCCGCAGGTCCACGATCGTCGACCTCGGGCAGCGGCCGGGCGGCGATGCGCTCCGGCAGGCGCAGGCTGCGCGACGCGGCCGCGCTCGGCGGCGTGGAACGGCCTCGACCGAGGGCGTCGCCGACCCGAAGACGCAGCGCCGCCGCGTTCTCCCGGGCCCGCAGCGCGACGACCTCGCGGGCGTCGTAGCGCGGCGACTCCCGCTGCTTGTAGGACGAGTCGTGCTCCTCGTCGACGATGAAGAGGCCCGGGTCGGCGACGGGAGCGAAGGCCGCCGAGCGCGGGCCGATCACGGCGAGCGCGTCGCCCGCGCGCACGCGGTCCCAGGCCTCGGCGCGCTCGCGCTCGGACAGGGCCGAGTGGAGCACCGCGGCGCGCTCCGGGAACTGCCGCTTCAGCTCCCGGGCGAAGACCGGCGTCAGCGAGATCTCGGGCACGAGCCAGATGGCTCCGCGGCCGGCCTCGAGGGCCGCGCGGATCGCGCGCAGGTAGACCTCCGTCTTGCCGCTGCCCGTGACGCCCTGGAGAAGCGCCGGGAAGTAGCGGCGCTCGCGGACCGCCGCCGCGATGGCCTCGAACGCGGCGACCTGGGGCGGGGTCAGGGCGAAGGCGCTCGGGCCGGGCCCCGGACCGGGCGTCGCGCGGTCCTCGCGCGGCTCCTGCTCGAAGGACCGGAGGAGGCCCCGCGCAGCGAGGCCCTTGAGCAGCGCCGGGCCCGCGCCGGTCGAGAGCCGGATCTCGTCGGAGGTGGCGGCGCGGCCGAGCGCCTCCAGGAGCTCGACGACCTCCCGGCCGCGCCGGCTGCGGGCGAGGGCCCGGGCGCGGCCCGCCGGGTCGAGTGTCGCGGCGGCCCAGGCCGTCTCGAGTCGCCGGGAGCTCCGCCGGGGCGCCGCCACGGGACGGACGCGACCGCTCTCCTCGAGGCGGCGAAGCGCCTCACGCCGGGCGCGGCCTTCTCCGGGAAGCTCCACGACGCGGACCGATTCGCCCGACGCGAGCTGCTCCAGGATCGCCCGCTCCTCCGCCGACTCCGGAGGCGCGGCGAGCGCGCCCTCGTCCGTGACGCGATAGCGGACGGCGCCGGAGGCGGGCAGCCTGCGCCGGAAGCGCGCTCTTCAGGACCTCGCCGATCGAGGCGAAGAAGCGCTCGGCCACGCGGCCGGCCGTCGCCAGGAGCTCCGGCGGGCAGACCGGCTCGGCATCGAGGACTTCGAGCACGGCGCGCTCGGCGCCGGACGCCTCGGGCGGCGCGTCTCCCAGCGTGACGCCGGTGAGCACCCGCTCGCCGAAGGGCACGCGCACCCGCACGCCCGGCGCCGGAACGGGCTGCCCGTCGGGGATCGAGGTACGTGAAGCTCTGGCGAAGCGGGAGCGGGAGGGCGACCGAGATCCGGCGGGGCGTCGCGATCAAGTCTGCGCCGCCGGCGGCGAGGGCGGCTCGTCCGGGAAGTCGTGGACGAACACGTGCAGGCGGCGCTCGGGGTCCCACCGGTAGCGCCGCGTCGCGTCGTCGTCCATGTCCGGCGTCACGACGATGGCGTCGCGGTCGACGGAGAGGTCCCCGTCGGAGAGCGAGATGTCGCGCTCCAGGAAGGCTCCCGGCGCGAAGGTCCCCGCCCGCCTCGCCGGCGAAAACGGCGACCGAGAACCAGGGGACGTCGCGGTCGGAGTCCCGGCGCACGAACGCGAGGACGAAGTCGAGCAGGCCGTCGTCGTTGACGTCGCCCCGGACGAAGTACGGGTGATAGACGCCGTAGAGCCCGGCCACCTCGTCCGACGCCTCGCTCCGGCGGCGGTCGTCGTCGGCCGCGGGACGCAGGTCCGGGTGGGCCCGCAGAAACGCGGCAACGGCCGCCTTCTCCGCGAGCCGGAAGGCGTAGTCCGGGACCTCGGCGGTCGCGGCCGCGTGCGCCGGAGGCGTCGTCTCGGACGGCGGCGCGGCGGCGCTTTCCGCGGTCTGCCGCTGGCGGCAGGCGTTCCCGGCGAGAAGGAGGCCGATCGCGGCGGCCCGGCCGAAACGCGCGTTCATCGTGCGAGGGCCGATTCTACGGCAGGGGCCGCGGCCTGTGAGAAGATCTCGCCGCTTCCATTTCGAGAGGAGGATATCGATGATCAGCTGGCCGCAGGACTTTGCGACCAATTTCCAGTTTCTGCTGCGCTGGGTGCACTTCCTGGCGGGCATCACCTGGATCGGGATGCTCTACTTCTTCAACCTCGTCAACGTCCAGTTCCAGAAGGAAATCGACGCGGCGACCAAGGGAAAGGTCAACCCGATCCTGATGCCGAAAACGCTCTTCTGGTTCCGCTGGGGCGCGATGGTCACCTGGTTCTCCGGGTTCATCTACTACTTCCTGATCATCGGGACCGAGCCGGCGGGGCACAAGCCGCTCGGCTACTTCCTCGTCGGGTGGTCGATCGCCTTCGGCGCGATCTCGGCCCTCTACCGCATGGCGATCTCCGGCGGCCCGCTCAAGGACGGCCGGGTGCTTGCGATCGTGATCGCGGTGATCGTCGTCTTCATCGGCTACGCGACCGCGCTGATGTCCCAGCAGGCCGGTTCCTCGAGCCGATCGATCTCGATCATGGTCGGCGGCGGTCTCGGCACGATCATGTTCTTCAACGTCTGGATGATCATCTGGCCGCTCCAGAAGAAGATCATCGCGGCGACGAAAGCCACGGCCGAGAGCGGGGCTCCGGCGCCGGCGGACATGCCCAAGTGGGCGCGCCGGGCCTTCCTCGCTTCGCGGACCAACACGTGGCTCTCGCTCCCGATGCTCTGGTTCATGGGCGCCGCGAGCCATTTCCCGATGTTCTCGACGATCGAAAAGGCGGTCGCGCCTTAGGCCTTTTTCATTTCACGGGCGCGGCGAAGAGCTGGCCGAAGACGCTGCCCGGCCTCCAGGCCGGCCGGGCGGGATCGAGCGCGACGGACAGGCCGATCAGAAAGGCGTAGCGCACCTCGACGGCCATGCCGGCGTAGTCGCGGTCCGCCGTCCACTCGTCGGAGGGCTGGTGGTAGTGCGTCCGGATCCAGGCCCGCATCGTCGCGCCGTTGGTCTTCGTGTCCCCGGAGGCGTCGCGCTGGCCCACGCTCGGGGAGACCGAAGGAATCCCCTGCTTGACGAAGCTGTACTGGTCGGAGCGAATGAAGAACACCTCCTCCGGGTTGGGGTCCGGGCTGAGCGGGAGGCCGAGGGCCGCGGCGGCCGAGCGGACGTCCCCGTCGAGCGAGCTGTGCTCGGAGCCGAGCGCGACGAAGTCGTGCGGAGTCCACCATCCCAGGGGGGCGTCGCTGTTGACGTCGGCGACGATCGAGGCGAGCGGGACCGTCGGGTGGCGGGCGAAGTACTCGGAGCCGAGCAGGCCCTTCTCCTCCGCCGTGACCCCGAGGAACAGGATCGAGCGCGGCGGCCGTTGGGGCAGGGCCGCGAAAGCGTCCGCGATCTCGGCGAGCGCGGCGACGCCGGACGCGTCGTCGACCGCGCCGTTGTAGATGTCGTCCCCGGCGACGGCCGGGCCGCGGCCCAGGTGGTCGAGGTGCGCGGTGAAGACGACGTGCTCCCGCGCGCGCTCCGGGTCGGAGCCCGGGAGGACCCCGACCACGTTTTCCGCCGAGAGGCGGCGCGTCGTCGCCGCGGTCCGGATCGTGGCCTGGAGACCGAGCGCGAAGGGGCGGAGCTTGCCGGACTGCCCGAGAGCCGTGAGGGAAGCAAGCGTCTCCTTGCGCCCTGCCGCCCGCAGGATTCGGGCGAACGCGTCGGGCGTGATCGACGCGGTCGGGACCGGGCTGCCGGAGCCCGGGGACTCGCCCTCCAGCCAGTACATCTTCTCGAACGCCTCGTTGTGCTTGACGCGCTTCGCCCAGGGGTAGGACTCCAGGGAGTCGGGCGTGGCCACGGTGATCACCGCCAGCGCGCCGCGTTCCGCGAGCAGGCGCGCCTTGCGGTTGCCGTCGCCGTAAACGGCGCTCGCGGCGGTGGGAAAGAAGTCCTCGCGGTCGGAGAGGGGCGCCTTCGACAGGACGACCGCGATCTTCCCGCGGAGGTCGTTGGGCAGGTCGTCGTAGCGGTAGGCCGGCGCCTGGATGCCGTGGCCCGCGAAGACGAGCTCGCCGGACACGGCGGAGAGGGGGCGCCCCGGCGCGGGAGCCACGAGCGCCTCGGTGACGGGAGACAGCGTCCAGCCCGGGGCCGGCGAGTCGATGCGGAGCGTGCAGCGAGAAGGATCGACCCTCAGGGCGAGGAGCGGCACGTTCTGGAACCAGGTGCCGTTCTCCCCTGCCGGCTCGACGCCCGCGGCCTGGAGCTGCGCGGCGAGGTACCGCGCGGCGATCGCGTGGCCCGGCGTGCCGGGGGCGCGCCCCTCGAGCAGGTCGTCCGCGAGGAAGCGGACGTGCGCCGAGAGCGCGGCGGGCGCGATCGCGGCGAGCCCGGGCGCTCCGATGCGCGCGAGCTCGGCCGGGGCGATCGCAGCGAGCCAGAGTCCCAGCATGGCGAATGGCGTCATGAATCCTCCCCGGCCAGGGTCAGTGGCCCGCGAGAAAGTCGCGGACGAGCTTCATGTCTTCCCAGACGTCCTTCTTGCGCTCGGGCGAGCGCAGGAGAAACGCCGGATGGAACGTCGGCATGATCCGCGTGCCGCGCGCCGCGCGCCAGCGCCCGCGCAGGCGCCCGATCGGCTCGTCCGTCTCGAGGACCGCCTGCGCCGCGAAGGTGCCCAGCGTGACGAGCGCCCTCGGGGCGATCAGGCGGATCTGCTCCTCCAGAAACGGAATGCAGGAGGCGACCTCGTCGGGCTCGGGGTTGCGGTTGTTGGGAGGGCGGCACTTGAGGACGTTCGCGATGAAGACGTCCTCGCGCTTCTTCCCCATCGCCTCGATGATCTTCGTCAGGAGCTGTCCGGCCCGCCCGACGAAGGCGAGCCCCTGTTCGTCCTCGTCGCGGCCCGGCGCCTCGCCGACGAACATCAGCTCCGCCTTCGCGTTGCCCTGGCCGAAGACGATGTGCGTGCGTGTCTTCGAGAGCTTGCAGCGCGGGCAGCCCTCCAGGAATTTCGCGAGCGACGGCAGGTCCGGCATGGAGCCCGGCGAAACGGCCGCCGGAACGGGCACGGCGGGCCTTTCGAGGAAGACGTCGGTGACGCCGAGGTCGCGGAAGAACTCGAGCTGCGAGCGCGGATCGTCCACGCGGCGAGTCTATAGAATCGGCGGCGTGAGCGTCTCGACGTTCGATCGCGCGAAGGCCCGCTATCGCGACGCCGATGTGGCGGAAGGCTACGACTCGTGGCGATACGACACACCGCGGGGGCGCCGCCGCAACGCCCGGGACCTGGCGGCGATCGGCCGCGCGCTCGACGAGGCCGCGCGCCGCGGCTCTCCCGTCGCCGCCGCCCTCGACCTGCCGTGCGGAACCGGCAGGCTCGCTCCCCTGCTTCTCGAGCGGCGCATCGCCGCGGCGGGGGCCGATGTCGCGATCGAGATGCTCCGCGTCGCCCGCCGCAAGCTCGGCCGGACCTTTCCGGTCTTCCAGTGCAGCGCCGACGCCATCCCCCTCGCGGACCGGTCGCTCGACGGGGTCTTCGCGATCCGTTTCCTTTTCCACCTCGACGAGGAGGGCCGGAGGCGCGTCCTGGCCGAGATGGCCCGCGTGTCGCGCCGCTGGGTCGTCGTCGACATCCGACACCGATACAACTTGCGGTGGGTCGGCTGGCGCGTCCGACGCGCACTCGGTCTGCTCCCCCGGATGCAGCACCGGTTTTCCCGGCAGGGGCTCGACGCGGAGATGTCGGCAGCCGGGCTGGCCGTCCGCGGGATCTACCCGTCCCGGCGTTACCTCGGCGGCTGGCTGTCCGACAAGTGGACGGTGCTCGCCGAGCTCTCGGCGCCGTAGGCCCCGCGGGCCGCCACGAGGGCGTCGAGGATCCGGCCGGCGACGACGCGCTTCGCGCTGCGCGAAACGAGCTCCCGCCCGCCGCCGGCCGAGAGAATCAGCACCTCGTTCTCGTCGGCGTCGAAGCCGATGCCCTCGCGGCCGACGTCGTTGACGACGACGAGGTCCGCCCCCTTGTCTTCCATCTTCCTGCGCCCCCGCGCCTCGAGGTCTTCGGTCTCGGCGGCGAAGGCGACCACGGTCTGGCGGCGCTTGAGGGGCCGCAGCGAGGCGAGCAGGTCCCGCCCCGGCGCGAGACGGAGGGTCCGCTCGCCCTGGGCGCGGTGGAGCCGGCGGGCGCTCGCCTCGGGGATGAAGTCGGCGACGGCGGCGGCCATGACGAGCGCCTCGCACTCCGGGAACTCGCGGACGAGGAGCGCCGCGAGCTCGTCCGCGGTCTCGAAGCGGAGAATCCGCACGCCGTCCGGAACCGGAAGCCCCGTCGGCCCGGAAGCGAGCGTCACGCTCGCTCCGCGGTCGCGCGCGGCTTCGGCGAGGGCGTAGCCCATCTTCCCGCTCGAGCGGTTGGAGACGAAGCGGATCGGGTCGATCGGCTCCCGCGTCGGGCCGGCGGTGACCAGCAGGCGCAGCCCGGCGAGGTCCCGGTGCGCGCCCGTGGCGATCCGCCAGGCCTCCTCGACGATGGCCTCCGGCTCGGCCATGCGCCCGAGACCGCTCTTTCCGGAGGCCAGAGGCCCGCTGACGGGCCCGATCGTGCGGACGCCGCGGGTGGCCAGGGTCCGGACGTTTGCCCGCACCGCCTCGCTCGCCCACATCGACGACTCCATCGCCGGCGCGACGAGCACCGGCGCGCGGTGGGCGAGAAAGTACGTCGAGAGAAAGTCGTCGGCGAGGCCCTGGGCGAACTTGCCCAGGGTGTGGGCCGTGGCGGGAGCGACGAGGAGCAGGTCGCACCCGTCGGCGAGCTCGACGTGGTCGACGGCCGGGGTGTTGCCCGAGCCCCAGACCTCGACGCGGACCTCGTGCTTCGAAAGGACCGCGAAGGTCAAGGGGGCCACGAACTCGCGCGCGCCGCGCGTCATCGCGACGTGCACGTCGGCCCCGCGCTCGGTCAGGCCCCGGAGGACTTCGACGGCCTTGTAGGCGGCGATGCCCCCGCTGACGCCGAGAAGGATGCGCGGGGGCCTGGGCCTGCTCATCGGAACCGGGGCGAGAGGGCTAGCGGGCCGCTTCTTCCTCGACGAGGTCGCCCTCGAGCTCTCCCTCGCCGGGCTCCTCGAGGACGCCGTTCTCCTGGCCGAGCCCCCAGCGGATCGCGTCCGCCTCGAACTCGGCGGCGGCCAGCCGCGTCGGCTTGAGCGGCCGGTCGGCCTCGTACTTCGGCCGGGCGCCCCGCATGAGCTGCTCGGCGCGCCGAGCGATCAGGAGCACGAGACGGAACTTGCTGTCGACACCGGGGGGCATGTGCTGAATCATCGTGTCCAACCCCTTCTAGGTTCTAGCGGAAGTCTTTGCGCAGTCGCTCGAGGACCCGCGCCTGCCGCGCCGGCGTCAACCTCGCGGCGCGGACCACGGATTCTAGCTCAAGACCGGCCCGGTCGAGGTCATCATTCACGATAACGTACTGAAAAGCCTCGGCTTGCGCGATCTCCTTGGCGGCGTTGATCAGGCGTTTGCGGATCGAATCTTCGCCGTCGAGGCCCCGCCTGCGCAGCCGCCGCTCCAGCTCCTCGACCGAGCTCGGCACGATGAAGATCGAGACCGCCTCCGGGAGCTCCTCCCGGATGTCCCGGGCGCCCTGCACGTCGATGTCGAGGATGACGTCTTCCCCCGCCGCCAGCCGCGGCAGGACCTCGGCGCGGGCGGTGCCGTAGAAGTTCCCGTGCACCTCGTTGTGCTCCAGGAACTCGCCGCGGCGGGCCATCTGCTCGAAGTCCGCGGCCGAGACGAAGTGGTACTCGCGGCCGTCCTGCTCGCCCTCGCGCATGGGGCGTGTCGTATGCGAGACGGAGAAGCGCACCGGCTCCCCCGGCGACTTCGTGAGGAGCCGCCGGATGAGCGTGGTCTTGCCGCCGCCGGAGGGCGAGGAGACGATGAAGAGGAAGCCGCGGGGCGCCGTCATTCGACGTTCTGGACCTGTTCGCGGATCTTTTCGACCTCCGCTTTCATGTCGAGGACCTCGCGCGTGGAAGCCAGGTCGCGGCTCTTGGAGCCGAGGGTGTTCAGCTCCCGCAGGATCTCCTGCGTCAGGAAATCGAGGGTCTTGCCCACGGCTTCCGAGGGCTTCGCCAGCAGGCCGTCGAACTGGTCGAGATGGCCGTTCAATCGCTGGAGCTCCTCGGCCACGTCCGCGCGGTCCGCCGCCAGCGCGGCCTCCTGTTCGAGGCGCCCCGGGTCGATGGGTGTGTCGGGAAAGAGCGTCCGGACCCGCTCCCGGAGGGTCGCCGCCAGGTTCCGGGCGATCTCCTCGCGCCTTCCGCCGAGGACGGCCGCCTTCGCGCGCAGCAGCGCCACGCGGGGCGAGAGGTCGGCCGCGATGGCCGCGCCCTCCGCTTCGCGCATCGCGACGAGGGCTCGCGCGGCACGCCGGGCGAGGTCTTCGACGGCGGCGATCTCCTCCGGTGCGAACGCGTCCTCGGCGGACTCCACCGTCACGATGCCGGGTACGGCGAGGAGGTCGCGCGCGGCGAGCCGTCCCTCGAGCGGGTACTTCCGCGCGAGCTCGGAGACGCGCGACAGGAGACCTTCGAGGAGCTTCTCGTCGACCCGGATCTCGGAGCCCGAGGGGGTGCTCCGGCGCAGGCGCACGGCGACGTCGACCTTTCCCCGGTGGAGCTCCCGGCCGATGACCTTCCGCACCGCCGGCTCGAGGGCGGCCTCGGTCTCGCGGGTCTTCACCGTGAGATCCAGGAACCGGCCGTTGACGCTGCGGGCGACGACCTCGGCGGTCCAGTCCTGGCCGACCGGCCCGCGGGCCCGGCCGAACCCGGTCATGCTCCGGAGGGTCATGGGCCGGCCGGCGCGGGTACGGCCGTCTCGCTCTCTCCGAAGTACTGCATGTCGTGGAGCCTGCGATAGAGCCCGCGCCGAGTCAAGAGCACCGAATGGCTCCCCTCCTCGACGATCCGTCCGCCGTCGAGCACGAGGATCCGGTCGGCGCGCCGCACGGTCGAAAGGCGGTGCGCGATGACGAGCGTCGTGCGCCCCTGCATCAGGTTGGCCAGAGCGCGCGCGACGAGCGTCTCGGACTCGGTGTCGAGCTGCGAGGTGGCCTCGTCGAGGATGAGGATCGGAGCGTCCTTGTAGATCGCCCGGGCGATCGCCAGGCGCTGCCGCTGGCCGCCGGAGAGCCGCGAGGCGCCCTCGCCGACGGCGGTGTCGTAGCCCTGCGGGAGTTTCTCGATGAACTCGTCGGCGCAGGCCGCGCGGGCCGCCGCGCGAACGCGCTCCTCGGGCGGGGCCGCCTCGCCGTAGGCGATGTTGGCGCGGACCGACGTGTCGAAGAGGATCGTCTCCTGCGTGACGAGCCCGATCTGGCGTCGCAGCGACGCCAGCGTGACGTCCCGCAGGTCGACGCCGTCGAACGCGATCCGCCCCCCGGTCGGGTCGTAGAGCCGCGGCAGGAGGTTGACGAGCGTGGTCTTGCCGGCGCCCGACGGGCCGACGAGCGCCACCGTTTCGCCCCGGCGGATCGTCAGGTCCACGCCCTGCAGCACCGGCTCGGAACCGTAGGCGAAGCACACGCGCTCGTACACGACCGCGGTCGAAAACGGCGCGAGCGGGCGGGCCGCGGGCTTCTCGAGGATCTCGTTCTCGGCGTCGACGACCTCGAATATCCGGTCGGCCGAGGCCAGCGCCACCTGGAGGACGATGTTCGTCCGGGTAACGTCCTTGAGCGGCTTGTACAGCATCAGGATCGCCGCGAGGAAGGAGAGGAGCCCGCCGACGGTCATCTGGCCGGCGCGGATCTGACCCGCGGCGTAGATGAAGACGACGGAGACGCCGATCCCGGCGAGAATCTCCATGAGCGGGGAGTTCAGGGCCTGGAGCCGGATGGACTGGCGGCTGGCCGAGTAGTAGCGCCGGTTGGCGTCGCCGAAGCGCGCGGCCTCGAAGTCCTCCATCGCGTAGGTCTTGATCAGGCGGTGGCCGCGAAGGGTCTCCCCGAGGAGCGCGCCCATCTCGCCGATCCGCTCTCGGGCCGAGTGGCCCGTCCGGCGAAGCTTGCGGAAGTTCGCGACGATGGGCACGACGAGCAGCGGCGCCACGACGAGCACCGCGAACGCGAGCCGGAAGTTCAGGGAGAACACGTAGAGCAGCACGAGCAGCATCGTGAGGAGACCCTGAACGAAGTCGGCCATGCGCGCGCCGAAGGCGATCTGGATCTGTTCGGCGTCGGAGAGGAGCCGCGTCATGAGGTCCCCCGAGGAACGCTCCGAGGAGAAGCGCGTCGACTGCCCGAGGAGCGTGCGGTAGGCGTCGAGCCGGAGGTCCCGCACCATGCCGAGTCCGATGGAGTTGAGCGCGAACTCGGAGAAATAAGCGAAGACGTTCTTGACCAGCAGGGCCGCCAGCAGCAGCAGCGGGATCGCGTAGCGGGGGCCGAGCCCGGCGGCGGCCGCCGCCGACACTCCGGCCGCGTACGCGGCCTCGAGCGCGCGCAGCAGCGGCGCCATCCGGGACGAAGACTGCGCGGCGGCGACTCCCGGCAGGGCGTTCGAGGCTCCGGCGCCGAGGACGTCGTCGATGACCTTCTTCAGCAGGAAGAGCAGGGCCACGGTCGCCGCCGAGACCACGAGCATGGCCCCGAGTGCGAGCCCGGCCCGGCCCCGGTAGCGGCCGAAATAGGCGAGCAGGCGCGGGAGCGTCTTCATCGGACGACCTCGAACGCATCCGTCGTCATTCCCGTCGCGCGGCCGATCGCCGACAGCACGGCGTCGGCGGCCCGGGCGCTCGCGCCGGGAGGGCCCAGCGCCTCCGCGACGCGCGCCAGACCCGCCTTCATGGTCGCCGCGCGCGCGGGCGAGGCGAGGATCGCCTCCCCTTCCCGTTCGAGGTTTTCGGCCGTCAGCCGCCCCTGGATCAGCTCGGGGACGACTTCGGCGTCGGCCACGATGTTGACGAGGGAGATCCAGCGGAGCCGGACGAGGGCCCGCGCGACCGCGTGGGAGAGCAGCGAGGTGCGATACACGACGACCATCGGCGCGCCGCAGAGGGCCGCCTCGAGCGTGGCGGTCCCCGACGCGACGAAGGCGAGGTCCGCCGACGCAAGGATCGGATGGAGCCCCGAGGAGGCGACCCGGATGCCCCGTTCGGCGGCGCCGGCGTACAGCGACTCCGGCAGCCAGGGCGCTCGGACCGCGACAACCTCCAGATCGAGCCGCCGGGCGAGGCCCGACGCGGCGGCGGCCATCGCCGGCCAGTGGCGCTCGAGCTCGGCGCTGCGGCTTCCGGGAAGCAGGACCAGGCGCCGCCGCGTCTTCGCCGGAAGCGGCGAGGCGCCCGCGAGGCCTTCACGCACGTCGTCGACGAGCGGATGCCCGGCCCACACGGCATCGGCGCCGAGGCAGCGGTAGATGTCGGTCTCGAAGGGGAAGAGGGTGACGATGCGCCGCGCGCGCCGGGCGATCGCGCGAGCCCGCCAGGGCCGCCACGCCCAGACCTGGGGCGGCACGTAGTAGACGATCGGCACGCGGTCCCGGGCGAGGCGTCGGGCCAGGAGGCCGTGGAAGTCCGGAAAGTCGATCAGCACCGCTGCCTCCGGCCGTCTCCGGCGCGCCTCCGCGTCGAGTCGGGCCAGGGCCCCGCGCAGGGCGGGCAGCTTCTCGACGACCTCGGAGATGCCGACCACCGAAAGCGTGTCCGAGGCCACGACCCGCTCGAGCCCCGCCGCCGCGAGCCGCTCGCCTCCCATGCCGAAGGCCGAGACGTCCGGCCGCGCCTCGCGCATCGCCGCGAGCAGCCGCGCGCCGTGCAGATCGCCGGACGCCTCGCCCGCGGAGATGAGGAGGTTCACGGAGATAGGTTAGTGGACTACCTCGGAAATGGATACATCAGCCACGCCACCGCCAGCCCGCCGAGCACGAGCGAAGCGACGAGGGTGCCGAAGAGCTTCCAGCGTTCGCGGCGGGTCTCGCGCCACAGCAGGGCGAAGAACGCCGAAACGAGCAGGGCGTACAGCGTCATGATCAGGAAGTGGTCGACGGGCAGGATCGCGGCCATCATTTCTTCTTTCCGGTGGCGATGTCCCACGCGTCCAGGACCAGGAGCAGGTTCATGAGGCCTCCCGTCAGCAGGTACGCGCAGCCGTACTCGTAGGTCGTCGCGAGGATCTCCCCGCCGGGGTTCTCCGTGAAGAGCCGCGCCGCCACGTTCAGAAGCCCGGCGCCGTAGACCGCGAAGGTCGCGAGGATCGTCAGCGGCTGGCCCGGCTCGACCGAATAGAGCCGCCCCTGGAAGGAGAGGCCGGCGAGGAACGTCAGCGTCACGATCACGGCGAAGGCCGCGGCGGTCTTCCGGCGCCCGAGGTAGAGGTGGCCGAGCCCCGGGAAGATCCACGCCATGGCCATCGCGACGTAACGGTTGCGGGCCCGGGCCTCCGCGGCGCTCGTCACGATGCGGCCGCCGCGAAGAGCGGCGCCAGGCGCGCGCGCGTCGCCCCGAGCTCCTCGGGCACCACGCGCACGCCGGCCGCGACGGTCATGAAGTTGGTGTCGCCGGCCCAGCGCGGCACGACGTGCACGTGATAGTGGCCGGCGACGCCGGCCCCGGCCGCGGCGCCGAAGTTGACGCCGACGTTCAGGCCGTCGGTGCGGTAGTGCGACACCAGGATCTTCTGGGCGCGCGCCACCGTCGCGATCAGCTCGGAGAGCGTCTCGGAGCTCGAGTCCGAGAACCAGGCCTCGTGCGCGTACGGCGCCACCATGACGTGGCCGTTGGTGTAGGGATACCGGTTGAGCATCACGAACACGCGGCGCCCGCGCTGGACGACCAGCGAACCTTCGTCGTCACGGGAGGCCGCGGCCTCGCAGAAAATGCAGTTCTTGTCCTTGTCCGACACGAGGTACTCGTAACGCCAGGGGGCGAACAGAACTTCCGGCATTACCGGTTGATCAGTTCCTTCAGCTCCTTGCCGGGCTTGAAGTAGGGAATCTTCTTCGCGGGAACGGAAACTTTGACGCCGGTCTTCGGGTTGCGGCCCATCCGGGCGCCCCGCTCCCGCAGGCGGAACGAGCCGAATCCGCGCAGCTCGATCTTCTGGCCTTCCTTGAGGGAACGGACGATCGCCTCGAAGACGGTGTCGACGATCGCCTCGGCCTGCTTCTTGGTGACGTCCGTCGCCACCGCCACGCGCTCGATCAATTCGGCCTTGGTCATCGATCTCCTCGCGGCCCGGCGGGACTGTCCCCCGCCGAACGGCTACTCCTGCGCGGCCTCGTCCGCCTTCTTGCGGGTGCGCTTCTTCTTGGGCGCGGGCTCGGCCGCCGGCGCGGCCGGCTCCGCCGCAACCGGGGCTTCCGGGGCCGCGGCGACGACTTCGGCCGCCGCCGCCTCCGGGACGGCCGTGGCCGCCGCGGAATCGACGCCGACGCCGGAGAGGCCGACCTTCATCTCGGCGTCCTCGATCCGCAGGATGCGGGCGCGCAGGGTGTCGCCCTCCTTGTAGTGGTCCTGGGGCTTCTCGCCGCGCGGCAGCGGGGTCTCCGAGACGTGCATGAGGCCCTCGACGAGGCCCTCGATCTGCACGAACACGCCGAAATCGGCCACCCGCGTGACGACGCCGTCGACCTCGTCGCCCGGCTGGTGCTTCTCCTTGAACGTCTGCCAGTCGTTGGGCTGGAATTCCTTGATCGAAAGCGAGATGCGCCGGTTGTCCTGGTCGATCGAGGTGATGATGGCCTCGACGTCGTCGCCCTTCTTCAGGACCTCCGAGGGGTGCTTGACGCGCCGCGTCCACGACATGTCCGAAACGTGGACGAGCCCGTCGATTCCTTCCTCGAGCTCCACGAAGGCGCCGAAGTCGGTGAGGTTCCGGACCTTGCCCGCGACGCGGCTGCCGACGGCGTACTTGGCCGCGACGCTCTCCCACGGGTCGGGCAGGGTGTCCTTGAGCGAGAGGGAAATGCGCCGCGCCTCGGGGTTGACGTCCGAAACGACGGCCTCGACCGTGTCGCCGGGCGACACGACCTTGGAGGGGTTCTTGATCTTCTTGGACCAGGACATCTCGGACACGTGCACGAGCCCCTCGACGCCGTCCTCGAGCTCGACGAACGCGCCGTAGTCGGTCACGTTGGTCACGCGCCCGGTGACGCGCGAGCCCGCCGGGTACTTCTCGGGAACGTGGGCCCACGGGTCCTCCGTGAGCTGCTTGGTGCCCAGGGAGACGCGCTCGGTCTCGCGGTCGAACTTGAGGACGACCACGTCGATCTCGTCGCCGACCTTCACGAGGTCGGACGGATGGTTGACCCGTCCCCACGACATGTCGGTGACGTGGAGCAGGCCGTCGAGCCCGCCGAGGTCGACGAACGCGCCGTAGTCGGTCAGGTTCTTGACCGTGCCCCGGAGCACGCGACCCTCCTCGAGGAGCTGCAGCGTCTCCTTCTTTCGGGCCTCCTGCTCGACCTCGACGACCGCCTTGCGCGAAAGGACGATGTTGCCGCGCTTCTTGTCGACCGAGATCACCTTGAAGTCGAGGTCCTTGCCGCGCAGGGCCTCGAGGTTCTTGACCGGCTTGACGTCCACGAGCGAGCCCGGGAGGAACGCCTTGACGCCGATGTCGACGGCCAGGCCGCCCTTGATCCGGTCGATGACGCGGCCGCGGACCGTCGTGCCGGAGCGGTACGACTTCTCGACCTCGTCCCAGACCTTCATCTTCTCGGCCTTGTCCTTCGACAGGACGACGTAGCCGTTCTGGTCTTCGGTGCGCTCGAGCAGGACGTCCACCGGATCGCCCTGCTTGATCGTGACCTGGCCGGAGAAGTCGGTGAACTCGGAGAGCGGGATGATGCCCTCCGATTTGTAGCCGATGTCGACGATCACTTCCGAGGGCGTGATCGTCAAAACCCGGCCCCGGATGATCTGTCCCTCCTGCAAGTTCTTGAAGGAGTTCTCGTATTGGGCCAGGAGGTGCTCGTACTCCTGGGCCGTCAGTTCCTGCTCTGTTTCCATCGGCTCGGCTTCCCGACCTCCTGTTGCTTTGCGCTTTTCTCCCGGCATTGGAAAAGGGATCCCCTCTCTTAAGTCGCTGATTTGCAAAGCAATATCCTATGGGTTCGACGGGAGTGCAGTCAAATGCCCTGTCGGACCCGCCTTTCGATCTCGTCCACGACGGCCTCCACGGCCCGGCCCGTCGAATCGATCAGGGTGTACCGGGAATCCATGGTCAGGGGCGAATCCGCCCGGGAACCGTCGTCCCGGTCGCGTTTTTCCATCTCCCGGAGCACGTCGGCGTAGGGGCGGGGGGTCCCCCGGTCCGCAAGCTCCCGGGTGCGGCGCCCGGCCCGTTCGGCCGGATCGGCGGTCAGGAAGAACTTGTGGGGTGTGTCCGGGAACACCTTCGTGCCGATGTCCCTCCCCTCGAGGACCCCTCCCCGCTCCCGGCCGAGGCGCTGCTGCTGCGCCACGAGGGTTTTCCGAACGGCGGGGATGGCCGACACCGCCGAGGCGTAGAGGGAGATCTCGGGGCGGCGGATCGCGGCCGAGACGTCCTCCGCGTCGAGGAGCACCCGGCAGCCCCCCGGCGACGGAACGAGCTCGATGAGGGAGGCCTCGGCGATCCTCTCGACCGCCTCCGAGTCCTCGATCGGCAGAGTCACCCCGGCCCGCTCCGCCGCCACGCCCACGGCCCGGTACATGGCCCCGGTGTCGATGTAGGGCACGTTGAGCCGGGTGGCCAGGGCCCGGGCGACCGTCGACTTCCCCGCGCCGGAGGGGCCGTCGATGGCGACGATGAGGGACGGGCTCAAGCCTTCTTTTCCAGCCGGTAGAGGGCGGCGACCTCCGTCTGCGCGAGCCGCCGGAAGGCGCCGGGCGTCAGCCGCGCGTCGCGGATCGGGCCGATCGCCACGCGCTTGAGCTTCGAAACGGGGTGGCCGACCATCTCGAACATGCGCCGGATCTGCCGCGAGCGTCCCTCGGTCAAGGTCACGCGGAGCCAGGAGTTGCCCTCCTCCTCGCCCTTGCGGGGGGTCCCCGAGACGCGCTCGATGCCGCACGGCTTCGTCGGCCGCCCGTCGAGGCGCAGGCCCCCGCGGCGCAGTTTCACGAGCTTCGACTCGGACGGCTCGCCGGCCACCTTGACCATGTACTCCTTCGGGCAGCCGGTCGAAGGGTGGGTGACCAGCCTCGCGAGGTCGCCGTCGTCGGTCAGGAGCAGGAGCCCCTCCGTCTGCACGTCGAGTCTTCCGACGGGTTTGATCCCGCGGCGCAGCTTCCCCGGCAGCAGATCGAGGACCGTGTCCCGACTCCGGGGATCGGAGACGGTCGTGACGAACCCCCTCGGCTTGTTCAGGAGCAGGTAGGTCTTCGGCCCGGTCGAGGGACGGATCCGCTTCTCGTCGACCTTGATGGAGTCCTTCTCCGGGTCCGCCCGCTCGCCGAGCGTCGCGACCCGGCCATTCACGCGGACGCGACCCTCGCGAATCCACACCTCCGCCTGGCGGCGCGAGGCGGCGCCGGCCGAGGCGATGATCTTCTGGATCCGGACGGGAGGCAGCGTCACTCCTCGATCGAGGACTCGTCCGCGCCCGGCTCGTCCTCGGGCGGCTCGTCGCCGGCCTCGACGTGGATCGCCGTGTCGGTCGCCGTCGGCGCGGCGATCTCACGCGCTTCGACGGTCGCCGCGAGGTCCGCGTCGAGGTCCTCCGGGCGCGGGAGCTCGGCCAGCTCGTTCAGTCCGAAGCGGATCAGGAAATCCTGCGTCGTGCGGTAGAGGAAGGGCGACCCGACGACGGCCTTCCTGCCAGCCGTCGAGATGAGCTTCTTCTCGAGCAGCGTCTTCAAGACGCCCGAGGAATTGACGCCGCGAACGTCCTGGATCTCGGGCAGCGTGATCGGCTGACGGTACGCGATGATCGCCAGCGTCTCGAGGGCGGCGAGGGACAGGCGGCTGCGCTCGGTGACCTCGTGGAACTTCCGGAGCAGCGAGTCGAACTCGGGCCGCGTGACGAACCGCCAGCCGCCGGCGACCTTCTCCACGCGCACGCCCCGCTCCTCGGCGTCGGTGCGAGACGCCAGGCGCTCCAGGGCCGCAGCGACGGCCTTCGGAGCCGCCTCGAGGAGGTCGGCCAGGTCCTTTTCCTTGACCGGCCGCGGCGACGAAAAGAGGACGGCCTCGAGCGCCGGCAGGATCCTCTCGATCGAGGTTTCCCGGGGCCGGGGCTCGGCGTCGGTCTCGGGCGGCGGTGCGGCGGTCTCGGTCATTCGCTGTAAGTATCGCGTATCTGGTCCGGCGTGAAAACGACGTCCGTGCGGGTGGCATGGATCTCGGCAAAGGCCCGGGTCTGGAAGGCGCGGACGACCCCGAGGCGGATGAGCTCGAGGCAGGCGAGAAACGCCGTCACGGCCTCGGCGCGGTAGCGCATCTGGCCGAGGAACTCGAGCAGCGGCAGCGTCCGGTGCTCGTCCAGCCGGGCGAGGAGCTCCAGCATCTTGTCCCGGACCGAGAAGCGCAGGTGGTGGATCGCCAGCGCCGGCGGGTGCGCGAGGCGGTAGTTCTCCGTGACGGTCCGGAAGGTCTCGATGAGGTCGAAGAGCGACACCTCCAGCGTCTCTTCGGCCCCTTCGGCCCTCGGGATCTCGGTCTCGGGGCGCGGCCACAGGCCGCTTCGCAGGGTGTCGACGGCGTGGAGCGTCTCGGCCGAGCGCTTGAACTTCTCGTACTCGAGAAGGCGCTGGGCCAGGTCCGCCCGCGGGTCGACCTCGGGCTCCCCCGGCGCCCGCGGCAGGAGCATCTTCGACTTGATGTAGATGAGCTCGGCCGCCATCGCGATGTACTCGGAGGCCACGTCGAGATCGAGCTCGCGCATCGCGTCGAGGTAGGCCGTGTACTGCTCGGTGATCTCCGCGATGGGGATGTCCGTGATCGAGACCTCGTTGATCCGGATCAGGTGCAGCAGCAGGTCGAGCGGCCCGGCGAAGGCCGGGATCGCGACCGGGGGCAGCCCGCCCGGGGCGGTTTCTTCGGCCATCACGGCTCCGGCGACAGCTTCACGGCCGCCCGCACCTTCTCCATCGTCGCCTCGGCGGCGACACGCGCCACGGCGTCGCCGGCATGGAGGACGTCGCGCACGACGTCGGAGGACGAAGCCACGAGCGCGGCGCGCTTCTGGCGGAAGGGCTCGAGGGCGGCATTCAGGTTGCCGATGAGGTGCTTCTTGCAGTCGACACACCCCCGCGCCGCGGTGCGGCACTCGACATCGACGACGGCGACCTCGGCGGGCGGCGAGTAGAGCTCGTGAAACGGAAAGAGGTTGCAGTTGTCGGGATTGCCCGGGTCCGTGCGCCGCGCCCGCGCGGGGTCCGTCACCATGGCCATGACCTTGTCGCGCACGGAGTCGGCCACCTCGGTGATCCCGATCGTGTTGTTGTACGACTTGGACATCTTCCGGCCGTCGATGCCGTTGACCTTCGGCGTCGGCGTGAAGAGGGCCTTCGGCTCCGGGAAGACGTCGCCGTACAGGCCGTTGAAGCGGCGCACGATCTCGCGGCAGATCTCGAGGTGGCTCGCCTGGTCCTCCCCCACCGGCACGAGGTTGGCGCGGTAGATGGCGATGTCGGCCGTCTGGAGGACGGGGTACCCGAGGAAGCCGTGGGTGCCGAGGTCCTTCGAGCGCAGCTGCTCGATCTGGTCCTTGTACGTCGGAACCCGCTCGAGCCAGCCGAGCGGCGTGATCATCGAGAAGTAGAGCGCCAGCTCCGCGTGCTGCGGCACGCGCGACTGCAGGAAGATCGTGGAGGCCTGCGGGTCCAGGCCGACGGCCAGCCAGTCGAGCACCGCCTCGCGCGTGTTCGCGGCGAGCGCGGCCGTGTCGGCGTAGTCCGTCGTCAAAGCGTGGAGGTCCGCGACGAAGAAGAAGCAGCGGTACTTGCCCGAGTTCTGGAGGTCGACCCAGTTCTTCACGGCGCCGAAGTAGTTGCCGAGGTGGACGCGTCCGGTCGGCCGCAGGCCCGAGAGCACCGTCTCGGCCATCACAGGCCTCCGAAGATGAGGCGCAGGACGGCGACCTGGATCGGGCGGAAGATGGTCCCGAGCACCGGTGTCGCGATCAGGAGGATCAGGATCAGGAACCCGAACGGCGCGATCGTCGCGTAGAGCCGCGCGGCCGGAGCGCCGACGAGGGACACGACCACGCCGCTTCCGTCGAGCGGCGGTATCGGGAGCAGGTTGAAGACGGCCAGCATGACGTTGACCATCGAGAAAAAGTAGAGCACGTAGGCGACGGGAGCGAGGGCTCCGGCCGCGAACCGGTTCCCCCGGAGCGCGTCCACCAGGTCGGCCAGCGCCGCGGGGTCGACGGCTCCGATCACCCGCAGCAGGACGATGCCGACGGCGGCCAGGAGCAGGTTCGAGACGGGGCCCGCGGCGGAGACGGCCAGGTTGGCCAGGCGCGGGTTCTTCGTCCGACGGAGGTCGACCGGCGTCGGCTTGGCCGCTCCGAAGATGAGGCCCGAGAAAAAATACAGGAGGGCCGGGACGAGGATGCTCCCGACCGGGTCGATGTGCCGTATCGGGTTCAGGCTGATCCGTCCCAGGTCCCGTGCGGTCGTGTCCCCGAACTTGAGCGCGGTCCAGGCATGGGCCGACTCGTGGAAGGAGATGGCGAAGAGGATCACCGCGAGCTGGATCGCGAAGTCGACGATCTTGTGTTCCAAGCGTCCGGGACTATAGCAAGCGTCTGAGCCGGCGCGGCTTGTGGGGAGGCGGCAAAACGCCGTAGATTCCCCTCCGGGGGGCCGTAACCTTCCTTCCGACGCCACGTCTCCCCTGTTGGCCGGGCTGAATGGAAACCAGAAGCAGCGAGGATCTCGACCTGCTCGAGAGGGTTCGCCGCGGGGACACCGGCGGTGCGGCCGAGCTTTTCGAGCGTTACGCGCCGGCGCTGCTGCGGTTCACCGACCGGATGCTGTCGGACCGGGCCACGGCCGAGGAAGTGACGCAGGAGGTTTTCGTCAAGGTGATCACGCGAGCGCATCAGTACGACGGCCGGGCGGGCGTGGCCTCGTGGCTGTTCGCCATCGCGGCCAACGCCTGCCGGGACCGCCGCCGGCGCGACCGGCGCGCGACGGTCGTGCCGCTCGAGGCCGTCGCCGAGCCGAGTGCCCGCGGCGAGGGGATCGAGTCCGTCATCGCATCGCGGGAGCGGCGCCTGGCCGTCCGCGCGGCGTTGTCGGAGCTTTCCGACGAACAGCGCGAGGCGCTCATCCTCGCCCGCTATCACGGCATGCCGTACGCCGAGATCGCGGAGACGCTGGGGATCTCGGTCGGCGCCGTCAAGACCCGCATCTTCCGGGCCGTCGAAACTCTCAAGGCCCACTTCTCGGAGGGGGAATCATGGACTGCCGCGACGTAACGACGATCGCCCTCGACCGCCTCGCCGGCGAAGCGGACGAAGCCTCGCGCCGGGAGCTCTCGGCGCACCTGGCCGGCTGCGAGGCCTGCCGACGCGAGATGGCGCGGCTCGAGGACCTGTGGACGGTCCTGGGCACGGACCCGGACGCCGCCATCAGCGAGGATTTCCGCCGGCGCTCGCTCGACCTGATCGAACAGGAGACGCTGCGCCGCCGGGTCCGCGACTTCCGGCCGCGGCGCCCGGTCGCGAGCCCGCTTCTCCAGGCCGCGGCGCTGCTCGCGGCCGGCAGCCTCGGCTACCTCGTCGCGCGCGGCCTGCCCGCCGGGAAGACCGCCGCGCCGGCCCCGGTGGCTGCCGCCCGGCCCGCCGCGTCGAGTCTGCCGGACCTGACCGCGAGCCCGCGCCTCTCGAACGTCAGCTACAGCCCGGCCGACAAGGACGGGCGGGTCGGAATCGAGTTCGACGTCACGACCCGCCAGACGATCGCGGGGCGGCCCGAGGAGCCCGAGGTCGCGAAGCTGCTCGCCTACATGGTCTCGCGCAGCGCCGACACGGCCGGCGAGCGTTCGCGCGCGATCGCCCTCGTCTCCGAGCACTACGGCGCGGGCAGCGCGACGGCCTCGCCGGAGATCGTGGCGGCCCTCTCGGCCACGCTGCGCAAGGACCCCAATCCGGGGGTGCGCAAGAAGGCCGCCGACGCCCTCGCGTCGTTCACGATGACCCCCGAGATCCGCACGGTCTTCCTCGAGGCCCTGAGCGCGGACAAGAACCCGGCCGTGCGCCTGGTGGCCGTCGACGCGCTCGCGGCCGCGGCCAAGCAGTCGCCGGACGAGCGCACGATCGAATCGTTGCGCGAGAAGGCCGTCGATCCCCGGGAGAACGGCTTCGTGCGCGCCAAGGCGGCGTCCGCGCTGAAGGCGATCTCCTTCTGAGAAAGGGTCCAGCGAAACTCCCATGCCGAGCCAACGTCTCTCTTTCACGATGAACACGCTGAAGTTCGAACGAAACCACGACGCCTACGAACCGCCGACGGCGCGCGCCGGCCGGCTCGCCGTCTGGATCCTGCTCGCGCTCGGCCTCTTCCTCATGCTCGTGTCGACCGGCAAGGCCGAGCAGGGAGCGGCCACGCGCACGGAGCGGATCAGCGGCACGCTCGCCTCCGGGCAGACGCTCTCGGTCGAGAACGTGTCGGGCGACATCGTCGCCTCGCCGGGGCCCCAATTCTCGGCGGTCGTCACCGTGACGGTGTCGGCGCCGACGGAGAAGCAGACGCAGGAGCTCCTCCAGAACACCCGCATCGTCCAGAGTCACGACGAGGAGGGCTGGTCGCTCGAGACCCGCTGGCCCGGCATGCACGGCCGGGGCGACCGGGGCCCGGGCTCGGCCTGCTCGCGCTGCCGCGTCGTGGCGAACTACGTCCTCACGGTTCCGCCCGGAGTCACGGCTCAACTGCAGACGGTCAACGGCGACGTCCGCGTCCAGGACGTCGACGGCGAGCTGAGCCTCGAGAGCGTCAACGGTGCGATCGACGCTCGCGGCGTGCGGCGCGCCCTGGAGGCCCAGACGGTGAACGGGTCGATCGACGCGGCCTCGCTCTCGCTCGGGGCCGACGACAGCGTGGAGCTCCAGTCGGTCAACGGCTCGGTCACGCTCACGCTCCCGAAAGACGCCCAGTTCGACCTGACGGCCGAGACGATGAACGGCACGATCGCTTCGACGTTCCCGTTGCCGAAGCAGGCGCTGGTGCCGGGCCGGGCCGCCGGCGGACGGACGCCGCGGCCTTCGAAGAGCCACGAGAGCAAGTCCCGCCAGATCGTCGTGACGGACGACGAGGGCGAGACGACCGTCGTGGACCTCGAGGAGCTCGACGCGGAGCTCGCGGACTCGATGAAGGACATCGAGCGCGAGATCGAGGAGGGGATGCGCGAGGCCGAGCAGGAGATGCGGGAGGCCGGGCGGGAGCTCCGGGAGATCAACCGCGAGCTGCGGACGATCCGCATCGCGGACCCCCGGCGGGACTACAGCGGGGCGATCGGCAAGGGCGGCGCCTCGGTCCGGCTCGAGACCCTGAACGGCACGGTGCTGCTGCTCGCGGCCGGCACGAAGGAGGCCGACGCGAAGCCGCTCGTCTCCGGGCGCCGCGAGTTCGTGGTGACGGTGCCCGAGGTGCGGGTCAAGGTCCCGAAGGTCTACGTGGACCCGCGCTCCCCGGCGCCACCCGCTCCCCCGGCGCCGCCGGCCGGCCACGTTCCGCCCGTGCCCCCGGTCCCGCCGGTGCCCCCGGCCGATTTCGACGGCGAGGTCGTCCGCGGCGACGTGACGGGCGACTTCCTCTCGACGACGAGCGGCGGCAGCTATCGCATCGGCCGCGTCAGCGGGCGGGTCCGGATCCTGACGCACTCGGGAGAGATCCGTGTGGGAGGTATGGGCGCGGGCGGCGAGCTGAAGACCTTCGGAGGCGACATCGTGCTCGGACCCGTGACCGGGGACCTCAAGGCCTCCACGGCCGCGGGCGACATCCGCATCGAGTCGGTGTCCGGCTCGGTCCTGGCCGACACCGCCGGCGGCGACATCCGCATCCAGAGCGTCGGCGGCAGCCTCGACGCCAACACCGCCGGCGGCGACGTCATCGCGCCCCGGGTCGGCGGCAGCGTCCGGGCCTCGACGGCGGGGGGCGACGTCCGGATCGGCGTGACCGGCCGGGACGTACGGGGCGGGATCACGATCCGCAACTCCGGCGGCGACGTCTCGCTGTCGATCCCGCCCGACACCCGGGCCGACGTCGAGCTCGTCGTCACGGGGGCCGAGGACGAAGAGACCGTGATCCGCTCGGACTTCGGTTACCTCACGATCGACAAGAAGCCGGGCACGCAACGCGCGACCGCGAAGTTGAACGGCGGCGGCGAGAAGATCGTGGTGCGCACGACGTCCGGGTCGATCCGCCTGCGCAAGGCGCCGTAGGCCGCGCGCGCGGGCCTTTCGTCAGCGAATCCGCAGCACCGCCCGGCGCTCGAGCTCCACTTCCTCGCCGGTGCCATGCCGCGGATCGTGGAGGCCGGTCGAGAGGTACTCGCGGATCCCCGGGCCGAATCGGCGCCACTCCCCACCGAACGTCGCGAGCGTCGCCGCGGTGTCGGCGGCGTTGTCGCGGGAGAGGCTGCGGAGCTGGTCGCGGGTCAGCGGCGGGTCGGCGAACACGCCCCGGCGCGCGAGCCACTCGAATCCGGTCGCGAGCAGCCTCCCGTACCAGAGCGGGAAGTGGACGAGCGGCTTGCCGGGCTTGCCGACGGCGGCGGCGATCTCCCGGTAGACCTCGTTCAGCGTGAACACCTCCGGGCCGCCGACTTCGTAGCTCTGGCCCGCGGTCTCCGGCTTCTCGAGCGCGTCGGCGAAGACCCGCGCCACGTCGGAGACCGAGACCGGCTGGAAACGCGTCGTCCCGGGGCCGATCACCGGGACGAAGCCCGGGTTTCTCTTCACGATCGGCGCGAGCAGCGACACGAACCCGTCCCCGTCGCCGAAGATGATCGACGGCCGGAAGATCGTCCAGTCGAGGCCGGAGGCCGCGCACGGCCTTTTCCCCCGCGGCCTTGGTGCGGCCGTACTCGGAGGGCGAATCTTCGGCGCTTCCCATGGCGCTCATGTGAAGGTAACGGCGCACGCCCGCCGCCTTCGCCGCGGCCAGGGCGTTCTCCGTCGCCTCCCGGTGCATCCGGTCGAACGTCCGGGCGCCCTTCTCATTGATGATGCCGACCAGGTGCACGACGGCGTCGCGACCGGCGGCGGCGGCCGCGAGCGAGACCGGTTCGAGCACGTCGCCGGGGACGGCCTCGACGGCCCGGTTGTAGCGGTTGCGGGTCTTTTCGGGCGCGCGCGCGAGGACGGCCACCTCGTGCCCGCGCTGCAGCAGCCGGTTGACGAGATGGGTTCCGACGAATCCGGTGCCGCCCGTGACGAGAACTTTCACGCTGACCTCCGAGGGCCCACTTGTATCACCGCCCGCGCCGGACGGCCGTCCGCCGTCCGGGTCGCCTCAGCCCGGATACCCGAAGAGGTCGCTCGCCACGGCCTTTCGCTCCGCCCGCATCGCCAGGATCTCACCCCGCGCCTGCGGGAGCCGGGCGAGGTCGCGGACCGGATCGGCCACGCGCAGGGGCGGCAGTCCGCTCTGGCGGGTCCCGAGCAGGTCCCCGGGCCCGCGCGCCTCGAGGTCCTTCTCCGCGATCAGGAACCCGTCGGTCGTCTGCTCGAGGACGGCGAGCCGTCGCCGCGCCTCCTCCGTCGCGGACCGGCCGACCATCAGCGCGCACCAGGACGGCCGCTCGCTCCGGCCGACGCGGCCGCGAAGCTGGTGGAGCTGCGCCAGGCCGAAGCTTTCGGCGTTCTCGACGATCATCAGCGTGGCCTCGGGCACGTCGACGCCCACCTCGACGACCGTGGTCGAGACGAGGATCGGGCAGCGGCCCGCGGCGAAGTCGCCGAGCACGGCCTGGCGTTCGGCGGGCGGCATCCGCCCGTGGAGGATTCCGATCCGGACGTCGGGAAGCTCGCGGGCGATCTTCGCGGCCGTCGCGCGGGTGGCGGCGACTTCGCGAGCCCCCTCCTCGATCGCCGGCACGACGACGTAGACGCGCTCGCCCGCCGCGGCGCGCTCTCCGGCGAATCGATAGACGCGCGCCCGGGCATCCTCCTCCCGCACCCGCGTGACGACCGGCGAGCGGCCGGGGGGCTTCTCGTCGAGGACCGAGACGTCGAGCTCGCCGTAGACGGCCCAGGCGAGCGACCGCGGGATCGGGGTGGCCGTCATGATCAGGACGTGCGGCGACGGGTCGCCCTTGCGAAAGAGCCGCGCGCGGTGCGCCACCCCGAAGCGGTGCTGCTCGTCGACGACCACGAGCCCCAGCCGCCGGAACTTCACGGGCGACTCGACCAGGGCGTGCGTGCCGATCAGGGCGTCGATCGAGCCCGACAGGAGGGCTTCGAGCAGCTGCTTGCGCGCGAGGCCGCGCACCCGGCCGGTCAGGAGCCCCAGGCGCACCCCCGCGGCGGTCAGCCAGGCGGCGAGGCTCTCGGCGTGCTGCTCGGCGAGGATCTCGGTCGGGGCCATGAGGGCGGCCTGCGCCCCGTTCTTGGCGGCGAGCAGGATCGCGAGGCCGGCGACGACGGTCTTGCCCGAGCCCACGTCGCCCTGCAGAAGCCTGGCCATCGCCCGCCCGGAGCCGAGGTCCTCGGCGATCTCGCGGACGGCCCGCTTCTGGGCGCGCGTCAGCGGAAACGGGAGCACGTAGCGGGCCGTCTGGCGGATGGCCTCCTCCGCCGGGAGAACGATCCCCGGCCGTTCCCGGAGGCGCGCGCGGCGGTCCTCGATGCGCGCGGCGAGGGCGAGGAGCTCTTCTCGGGCGAGCTCCGAGAGGGCCGGCCGGGCGGAGTCCACGTGCGACGGGAAGTGCGCTTCCTCGAGCGCACGCCGAATGCGCTCGGGCGGGGCCGAGAGCGCCCGGAAGTCGGGCGCGAGGACGTCGAGCGCCCGGCGCACGAGGGTCCGCCACAGGCGCGACGGGACGTCGCCGGCGCGGTGATAGATGCCCACGATCCGGCCGGCGTGCAGCGGGTCCGACTCGTCCTCCGGGTCGAAGAGCTCGGTCTCCGGGTTCTCGATCCGCATCTCGCCCTTCGGTCCGGCCACCGGGGTCCCGTAGAGCGCGGCGCGCTTGCCGGCCAGCGCCTTGGCGAACGAGGCATAGCGGTTGTGCCAGACGACCCGCACGGCGCCGGTACCGTCGTCGGCGACGGCCTCGACGCGGAGGAACCCCCGGCGCATGCGGATCGAGCGGACTCCCTGGAATCGAACGAGGATCGTCGCGGGGCGCCCCCATTCGAGCCCCGCGACCGTGGCGAAGTGCCGGCGGTCCTCCCAGCGAAACGGCAGCGCGAGGAGGAAATCGGCGACGGTGCGGATGCCGGCCGCCGCCAGCTTCGCGGCGCGCGCGGTCCCGACACCGGGCAGGCGGCCGATCGGATCGCCCGGGTGGAGCCGATGCGGCGAAGCCTCGTCCGCGGGCGTCAGCTACGTCTCGGGCGCCAGGAACGTCAGCGACACGAGGCCGAACTTCAGGACGTCGCCGTTGGCGATTGCGACGGGGACGCCGGTCGCCAGACGATTGCCGTTCACGTGCGTGCCGTTCATGACGCCGATCTCTTCCATGACGTAGTAGGTGTCGGCCATGAGATAGAGCTTCGCGTGGCGCCGGGAAGTGGAGCGCTGCGGGTCGAGCGGCGTCAGGTCCACGTCCGGCGTGATTCCGGTCACCGGGTCGCTGCGGCCGACGAGCGTGTCGCCTTCGCGGTTCAGGAAGAACTCACAGGGCGGGTCCTCGCCGACGAGCCGGCAGGCGTTGCGCTCCGGGGCGGGCTTGCGCTGGACCGGCTTTTCCTCCTCGGCGACGTGCCGCCCGAGGGCCTCCTCGAGCATCGCCGTGACTTCGCGCAGGCGCCGCGACAGCTTGCGCATCATCCGGATGGCGATCTCGGTGTTCGACTTCAGCATCGCGTCGAATGTCGCGCCGTTGATGCGGACGAGCTCGACGTCGGTCTTCGCCCGGGCCGAGGCGGTCCGGGGCACGTCCTCGAGAACGCTCATCTCGCCGAAGAAGTCGCCCTTCTCCAGCGTCGCGAGGACCCGCGTCTCGCCGCCGATCGTCTTGAGGAGCTCCACCGTCCCGGACTGGACGATGTACATCTCGGTGCCGATGTCCCCTTCCGAAAAGAGGATGTCTCCCATCGGATGGCTGACGAGGAACTTCTCGTAGGGGCTCTTTCCCGTGCCGCCGGGCCCGGACTTGAAGACCGCCTTCACGGAGGGCATGGGCGCCTCAGGCCACTCCGGCGCCGAGGAACTCGAGGAGGCCCCGGTCCGCGTCGACGCGCACGGGGATGCCCAGCGGTAGGGTTCGGGGCCGGCGCAGGTGACCCGCGGGAAAGCTCCGCACCACCGGGAACGGCGCTCCCGCGAAGCGATCCACGAGCCAGGCGTCGACGGCTTCGGGGGACTCTCCGCCGCCGCGCGCGCCGGGCGAAATCGAGCCGATGACCATGGCTTGCAGTCGATCGAGGGTACCCGACCGTTCCAGTTGGGTCAACATTCGGTCGAGGCGGTACGCCTCCTCCCCCACGTCCTCCCAGAACAGGACCGCGTCCCGGGCGTCGACCGCCTCCGGCGTGCCGGCGAGGGAGGCGATCAGGGAAAGGCAGCCTCCCACGAGAGGCCCCTCCCCGACGCCGCCAGCGAGCACCTCGCCCCCCGCGAAGTGGTGCGGGCCGGGTCGAACGCCGGAGAGCACGCTTTCCCAGTCGAGCCCCTCCTCCTCGGCCATGGTCACGGCGGGCATCGGGCCGTAGAACGACACGAGACGCGCCCGGGCGAGGAGATACGCGAAGAGCGCGGTCAGGTCGGAACCGCCGAGGTGAATCACCGGACGCGCGGCGATCTCCTCCGCCGAGAGCTCGGCCAGGATCCGAGAGGCCCCGTAGCCGCCGCGGGCGAAGAAGATCGCGGCCACGTCCGGGTCGCGGAGCAGCTCGCGGTAGCCCTCGGTGCGCTCGCGGTCCGAGCCCGCCAGGAATCCGCGGCGCGCCCGGACGTTGTTCGCGAGCCGGATCCGGTAGCCGCGCCTTTCGAGCGACGCGACGCCGGCGTCGAGGCGGGCGGGATCCACGGGGCCGGAGACCGCCGCGATACCGATGGTGGCGCCGGGCTCTAGGCGAGGCGGGAGGATCAAAGGCCCCGAGCGGGCCGATAAGCCGAGTTCTGTACCGGGGTCGCCCCCGGCCGCGATCATTCCTCTGGGCCCGAGGTCGCCCTCGGGCTCGAGCAGCCGACCCGGAGGCAGCTCACGTGAAGTGAGGTGGGACGGGCGCCCGCTGCCCCCCTATTTGGCCTTGCTCCGCATGGGGTTTGCCGTGCCCCCGCCGTTGCCGGCGGAGCGGTGCGCTCTTACCGCACCGTTTCACCCTTGCCGTCCTTTCGGAAGGCGGTTTCATTTCTGTGGCACTTTCCTTCGCGTCGCCGCGACCGGGGGTTACCCGGCATGCTGCCCGTGTGGAGTTCGGACTTTCCTCTCCGGCTCTTCAAAACGGAGTCCGGAGCGACCGCGTGGCCCGCTCGGAGCCGTCAGCAGCTTAACATGGGGTCAGGTCTCGGAGCCGGATCCGCCGCGCGGGCGCCAGTCGCCCCGAGACCTGACCCCGTTTTGTCGCCGGCAGTCGCCGACCCTGAATCTCGCGCCTCGCTCTGTGAGCTCTGGCCCCATCACCTGATTTGGTCGTTACGTCACCCTGGTGCCCGGGCTCCGTGCCCCGCTGTCCCGGGCTCCGAGCTCCCTCGCAACTATTTCGCCGCCGCCGGCGCGACGTCCGTCGAGGCGACATCGACGGTGATCATGAAGCCGTTGGTGCCCTCGTACTCGAACTTCTTGTCGCCGCGCCGGTAGGCCTCGCGCTGGCTGGGCATGAGCACGAAGCCGTCGTTGCGCGGCGCCGCGAAGTACTTCAGGTTCTTGATGACGGTCGGCTCGGCGCTCATGGCGGTCGGGTTGTGGGCCAGGACGATCTCGCCGGCCTTGCCGCCGTCGAGCTTCGCGACCGCGTTCTGCTTGTCGGCGGTCCACTCGACCGTCGCGTCGGCTCCGACCGTGAACGACTTCCACGTCCACGGGTATACGGGGCCGAGCAGGGCCGTGGCGATCGCGTCCCGTTGGGGCTTGGTCACCGACGGGTCGAACGTGACCTCGGCCCACTCGGTCTGTCCGTCGCCGAAGTCGTCCCCGAGATCGCCCGCGATCCAGAACTTCGCGCCGGCGAGGTCCACTCCCCCGGCGGTCCCTTTGTTGACCTTGTACGCCATGTTGAAGCGACAGTAGTCCATGCCCTCGCCGTGCATGTGCTGGCCGGGCTGCGGTTTCGTCGTGAAGTAGCAGGTGCAGAACATTTCGCAGCTGCACGCTTCGATGACGGTCGCGTTGAGCGACCAGCCCGGGCCGGTCTTCGACTGTTGAGCCACGGCGACACCGAGGGCGAGGGCGAGCCCCAAGATCGCTGTGGTCACGGCGGCTCGGCGGGATCCGTTCAGCTTCATGACGGCCTCCGTTCGGACAGCGGCCGGCGAAGGACTCGCCGGGAGAAAAAATCCTAGCACGCCGCCCGCGTCCGGGACAACCCGCCCTCTACCCTCGGTCGCGGTTCTTCTCGTCCCCGAAGTACTCGAGCCACGCGTCGACGTCGACGGCCTCCGTCGCGGCCTTTCCCCCGGCGTGTGCGCCGCGCCCGAACCGGGCGAAGAAGACGTCCGGCGCGCACACCGTTCCGCCGGCGTCCCGCACCCGCCGGGCGAGCCCGTGATCCGACGTCACCACGATGGCCTCGCCAGGGGCACGGGAGCGGAACACCTCTTCGACGATCGCATCGTCGGCGCTCCCGCCGGTCGCCTGCCGGATCGCGAGGCTGCCCAGGCTCGAGCCGCGGCCGCCGGCCGGGCCGTCGAAGAAGACGATGGCCCGTGCCCGGGTCGCCCGGAGCCGGTCGGCGAGCTCCGCCACGAGCGCCTGCCGGTCCTCCTCCCCCGGGCGCGCGACCCGGCGCACGCGGCCGATCAGGTTGTTGCCGTCGAGCAGGTACGGCATCTCATGCCGTCCGGGCGCGGCGCGGATGCTTGAGGCGGAAGAAGAGGACGGCGAGTCCGCGCATCACCCGGCGGCGGTCGGCGATCATCAGAACGATCAGGGCGCCGAGGAAGACCGCGGTGAACCACGGGACGAAGAACACCAGCGCCCCGAGGGCCACGGCGAAAGCGTCCTCGGCCAGGGAAAGCGCCACCTGGGCGAAGCCGCGCGTGGCGGCGGTCGAAGTCAGGCGCGTCGTCGACTTCGCGAAGTGCGTCGCCAGGGTCGCGAGCGCGCCCGCGATCGCCAGGCCGGTCCGTCCAGCGGTCGAGGACTCGGGAACGGCGGCGAGCATCAGCAGCGCGCCGGCGACGGGCCGCAGAAGGGTCTGAGCCAGGTTCCAGAGGTGATCGACGAATGGGATCTTGTCCGCCACGAACTCGGCCAGGAAGAGCACGACGCTCGCGGTCAGGACGGTGTGGCTCGAGAGAAACGCGGCGGCCGGCCCCGGAAACTCCTGCGGCAGCAGCCGCTCGAGGCCGTTGAAGAGCAGGAGAACCGCCCACGCGTTCAGGCCCGCGGCGGCCGAGAGGCCCAGGCCTGTGAGGATCGCGGTCAACCGCGATGTCGAAACAGGCGGGACAGAATGCCCGCCGTCTGCGGCCGGGGCTCCTCGGGGGCGGACGGCTCCAGAGGCTTTTCCGCCTCGCCTTCAGGCCCGGCGGCAGGTGCCGGGGGCGTGGCCGCGACGGCGTCGAGGACCCGCTGCAGGAGCTCGTCGTTCTCCGGCGACGGATCGAGGGACACCGCGCGGCGCGCGAAGGGCTCGGCCTCGAGGGGCCGCTTGTGCTCGAGGAGCGCCCGTGCCGCCTCGACCGAGAGCCCGACGCGGCGGCTGTCGAGCCGGGCCGCCTCCTTGAGGTTGGCGAGCCCCTGGTCGATCCAGTTCGGGTTCTTGAGCTCCACCTGGGAAAGCACGTACCGGAACTCGGCGTTGTCCGGCACGAAGCGGACCGCCTCGCGGAGCATCTGGACCGCGGGGTGGTAGTCCTTCTCCTCGATCAGCTGGCGCGCGCGGCGGAAGTTCTGCGTCGCGAGCTTCTTTCGCGCCTCGGGGTCCGTCGTGGGCGCGTCCGCCACGAGCAGCGAGGCCGGGGCGGCATCCAGGCTCTGGTCGTAGAGCGCCCGCTTGTCGGGCTCGGAGAGGGTCTCGTAGGAGGTCTTCATTCGCTCGAACACGGCGTTGAGCTCCCTCTCGAACTTCCCGAGGTCCTCCCGGTGGCGAAGGTCCGGGTGAAAGAGCCGGCTGCGCTCGAAATAGGCCTCGGCGACCTTCTCGGGCGCAGCGTCGCGGGGAATCCCGAGCAGCTCGTAGTGCGTGAGCCAGTCGATGCGGCGGTACGTGTTCTTGACGAGCTCGGCGTGGCCCGGCGAGCGCTCCGCCGGCTGCGCCGACACCTCGACGTTCAGGCCGTGGAATCCTCCCCGCCCGCTGGCGGGGCGCTCCACGCCCTCGCGCTTCCATTCCACGATGCCGCACGAGACGAGGCCGTACAGGATCTTGGCGGTTGCGCCGCGGGAGGATCCCGCGATCTTCAGCAGCGAATCCACCTCCAGGATCCCGTCGATCCGGGAGAGCAGGTATGCCTCCTGGGGGGTCAGCGGGAGGTACTGGTAGCGCGACATCGGGTCCGTGGCGAGGATTGGGACCCGATGCCCGTCGCCGAGGCGCTCGCGAAATGCCTCGCTCTCGGGGAGCCGGCGTATGCCCTCGACGATGATGGCGGCCGTCGAGAGGGAGAGGGCGACGTCGGGGTCGAGGACGCCCGAGGACGCCTGATACTTGTACTCGCCCGTGTCCCAGGCGAAGGTGGAGAAAACGATCTCCTCCACCAGCCGGCGCATCTCCGCGTCGAGGACGGTGCGCGAGACCAGGCCGCGGTCCACGAGGATCTTGCCGAGGCGGGCCCGTCCCTGCTTGGCCACGGTCTCCAGCGCCCAGTTGAGGTCGGTGTCCGTGATGCAGCCCCGGCGCTTGAGAAAGGCGCCGATCCGCTGTCCTTCCCGGGACGACGTCGCGGTGCGCAGCTCGCCCTTCTCGAAAAAGAGATGCCGCGTCTCGTCGCCTCGAACGAGCGTCAGGGTCCCCTTGAGCCCTTCCAGGAAGATCCGCCGCAGCACCTGCGGCAGCGGCGTCTCGGAGAGGGATCCGCGAAACCCGGCCGGTGTCGCCTGTGTGGTCATTCGTCGGTGCGAGGGCAGACTTAGGGTAGCAGAAAGCGGCCGTCAGCGGATGGCCACGACCATCGGATGGTTGCGCGCCGTCGAGAAGAAGGCCGGCGCCGATTCGAGGGCACGCGCGGCCTCCTCTCGGGTCGCGTAGCGGCCCCACAGGACCTTGAAGCACGTCCGTCCCTGGAAGGTCGTGGTGATCACCCACATCGAGCCGGCGGGCCGGTCGTGCGCCCAGGCCTCGGTGAGCGAGGGCACTTCGCAGGCGAGCTCCAGCTGGACCGCGAAGCGCGCGTTGGCGTCGGAGGCGGCCGTTCTCTGGTCGCGTTCGGCCCGCTCGAGCCAGGCCTTGCGAGAGCGCCCGGGCGCCGCGGCCGGTTTGCCCGGAGCCGGAGGGGCGGCGTGGCGGGTCGCAAGGGGCGTCGGCGGGCGCCGGGTCGGGACGACCGAGGGCGCGCGCCTCGTGGGGACCGCGGTCGCGGCCGGGCGCGTCGGGGCGGAGGTCGGCTCCGGCCGGGTCGGAGCGACCGTGGGGAGGCGTTTCGTCGGCGCGGCCGTCGGAGCGGCGGCCGCCGGACGCTCGGGCGTCGCGACGGGCGTTTCGACGAGCCGGGCGATGGCTTCCTCCGCGACCGTGGGGGTCGCGGGCGGCGCCGCGGGCAGGGGTTCCGTTGAACCGGCCGGGCCGCGCGCACGCCAGTACAGGAGCCCGCCGACGATCGCCGCGAGCAGGAGGAGCACCCAGAGCAGCGGCGAGCCGGAGCGATGCTGCGGCCGCTCGAACGACCCCACCCCGGTCGTCAGGTCGAGCGGTCGATCGAACGCCGTGGCGCCGCGGCCGCCCGACGGCTCCGGCTCCATGAGATCGCCGGGAACGGGGGGCGACGCCTCGAGGTCGGTCGCCAGCCGTTCGCTCGCCTCGTCGGCGTCGTATGAGGAGTCCGGCGCCAGCGGAGCATCGACGAGGTCCTCCTCTTCCTCGACGTCCCTCCCGAGCTCCTCTTCGGGCTCCGACGCCGCGGCGCGGTCCGATTCCTCGAGCGCGTTCTCGCGCGCGGGGATCTCCCTCTCTTCGATATCGACCTCGGGTTCGAGTTCCTCTTCGTTCAGCTCGTCGACGGCGCCCGGTCCGGGGGCGATCTGCTCCGGCTCCTCCTGCGGGGCCGCCGGGAGGTCGGAGACCGCACGCGCCGCCGAGTCGTCCTCGCTGGCCGCGTACTCGGGGTGAACGAGGCCGAGCGTCACGAGGGCGGCCAGGAGTTTCTCGACGGCGAACGTGTCCGCCGGGGCCTCGCTCGCGATCTCCGCCGCGGTCGATCGGCCGTCGATCAGGCGGACGACCGACTCCGCGTCGTCGGTCAGGCCGAACGTCGAAAACTCGGCGTCGAAGCGCGAGTCGCGCACGAGCGGCACGTCCACTCCCCCGAGGTGATGCAGCACGAGGCCGCGGTCGCGCGAACGCAGGAAGAGCTCGAGCACCAGCCGCGGAATCGTCAGGCGGAACTCCCCCGCCTCGCGCGCCGCCGTCCGGAAGAAGGTGTAGTCGCCCTCGATCCACGTCAGCAGGTCCGAGAGGACCTCGACGGCCCGGATCTTCTCGCCCCATCTCCACTCGCGCCGCGTCAGCACGCCGGCCTGGAGGGCGGACAGGGCGCGATCCATGCCCTCGGAGGCCGAGAGCCTCTCGAGCGTGGACGCCTCGAGCTTGCCGGCCCGCACGAGGATCGCGGCGGTGTCGAACCGGGGGTCCGAGGAGGAGGCGCCCACGATCTCGCCGGCCGCGAGGTCGAAGCCGGCGCTCGCCCCCGAACGCTGGAACTGCAGCGAGCCGCTCGCGCCCTCCCGCCAGAGCGCGACGAGGGACGCGAGGACGTCCGTTCCGCGGATCTCGCCCTGGGGACCGAAGGCGGTTCTCATGCCGGGCGGGCCTCCTGGCGCCCGAGGTACGCGGCGACGGCCCGCGCGGTGGCCGGGCCGACGGCGGCCTCGATCTCGAGCGGGTCGGCTCCCCGCAGTCCCTTGACGGAGCCGAACCGCCGAAGCAGCAGCCGGGCGCGGGCCGGGCCGACGCCCGGAATCTCGGTCAGTCCCGTCTCCCGCATGTGCTTGCCGCGACGCAGGCGGTGGCGCGAGATGGCGAAGCGGTGGGCCTCGTCCCGCGCCCGCTGGATCAGCTGCAGGGCCGGGTCCTTGCGCGAAAGGCGGATCGGGTCGGGGCGCCCCGGCACCCAGATTTCCTCTTCCCGTTTCGCGAGCCCCGCGATCGGGAGCTCCACGCCGATCCGGTCGAGCGCGGTGAGCGCGGCCTGGAGCTGTCCGCGCCCGCCGTCGACGAGCACGAGGTCCGGCCATGGACCGTCCTCGGCCTGCACCCGGCGGTAGCGGCGGTCGACGGCTTCCGCCATGCTCCGGAAGTCGTCGGGCTCGAGAAGCGTCTGCGACGCGATGTTGTAAAGCCGGTAGTCCGACTTCTTCGGCTTGCCGTCCTCGAAGACGACCAGCGACGCCACGCTGTCGGTTCCCTGGGTGTGCGAGATGTCGAAGGCGTCGATGCGATGCGGAGGAAGCGCGAGGCCGACCGCGCGCCCGAGCCGCTCCGCCGCCACCGCTTCGTCGCCCCCCACGCGGCGGAAACGGACGCGGTGGCGCTCCCGGGCGTTGACCTCGGCCAGGCGGAGGCGGTCGACGCCGGCCCCGCGTTGGGGCACGCGCACCGCGACCTTCGCTCCGCGGCGGGCCGCGAGGAAGTCCTCGAGGAGCCGCGGGTCGGCGATCCCCGCCGGCAGGTGCACTTCCCGGGGAAGAAACGGGTTGGTGTCGTAGAACTGCGGCAGAAACGCTTCCAGAAAGGCCGCCGGCTCGACTTCCTGGGACTTCTCGAAGAAAAAGTCTCGCCGGTCCTGGAGAACGCCCCCGCGCACCACGAGCACGACCACCGCCACGTCCTGACCCGACTCGAAGAAGCCGAAGACGTCGACGTTCTCCCCCTTGAGCGACTGGACGACCTGGCGCTCGGCCACCTCGCGCACCGTTCGCAGGGAGTCGCGATAGGCGGCCGCCATCTCGAAGTTTTCTTCGTCGGAGGCGGCCTCCATCCTCCCGGTCAGGCGCTGCTCGAGCTCGGCGTTGCGGCCCTGGAGAAAAAGCACGACGTCCGCCACCGCGTCCGCGTAGGCCTCGCGGGTCGTCAGTCCGGCGACGCACGGGCCCAGGCACGCATGGAGGTCGTAGTACAGGCAGGGCCGGGGCAGCTTGCCGTCGATCTCGAGCGTGCACGTCCGGATCTGGAAGTGCCGGGTGATCATCCGCATGATCCGCCGGGCGAGGCCGCCCCAGAACGGGCCGAAGTAGGAGTGGCCGTCCTCCTGGACCCGCCGGGTGACGAGGGCCCGGGGCCAGGCTTCCCCCGTCGTCACCTTGATGTAGGGATAGGTCTTGTCGTCCCGCAGGCACACGTTGTACCGGGGCCGGTGCTTCTTGATGAGCGTGTTCTCGAGGAGCAGGGCCTCGAGTTCGGTGTGGGTGACGATCGTCTCGATCTCGCGGTGGGCCCGCAGGAGGGCGCCCGTCTTGGCGCTCTCCCCCCCGGCCCCGAAATACGAGGCGATCCGCTTCTTCAGGGACCGGGCCTTCCCGACGTAGAGGATCTTTCCCTTGTCCCCGCGGAAGAGGTAAACGCCGGGGGAATCGGGCAGATTCTCCGGCGCGCGGGCGTCGACCACGACGCCAGTTTAGCGCGGTTGTCGAGGCGGGCGGTCACCGGTTCGGTATGATGGCGTCGTGCCGATGTACGAGTGCCCCTACTGCTACACGCCGGTGGAGCCGGGCACGCCGGTCTGCCCCAAGTGCGGGCGCGAGCTCGAGCGGTGGCAGACCGGGTTCTACACGCGGCAGCGGCCGCTCGCCGCGCGCTCGCGCACGGCCGTCTGGGCCGCCGCCGCGGCGGCCCTCCTGCTCGTCCTGGCCGGATTCGCACGCGCCTGCCACTGGCTATGACCCGACGTCGGGCTGCGGCTGCCGCGACGATGCTCCTGGCGGCATCGCTTCCGGCGCGCGCGCAGCTGGTGCCGATCACGCGCTGCAATTCGGCGATCCCCTGCAACATCCCGATGGGCCTGCGTCCGGCCGACGCGGCCGCCTGGACTCCCGGGAACAAGCTGGGACAGGGCAACACGGGTGTCTCGGTCTCGACCGGCCTCGAAAACGGCCTCCAGCCGAAGATCGACCGGCCCCCCGTGTCGGAGGATCCCGTGGAAGCCGCGGCGCGGATGTACGTGAGGAGGAACCCGGCGCCCCCGCTCGCCAAGCCGACGCCGGCCCCCGCTCCGGCTCCGAAGGCGACCCCGGCCGCTAGCTCCGAAAAATCTCCAGCTCTCTGAGGCCCCGAATTTCGTCGCGCAACGCGGCGGCCTTTTCGAGCCGGCCACCAGAGGCAGACCCCCGGCAGTAGGCAACGCCGTCCGGAGGACGGCGGTAACTCAACGGTCAGGCTCGAAAGATCTCGAGCTCCCTCAAGCCGCGAATTTCGTCGCGCAACGCGGCGGCCTTTTCGAGCCGGCCACCAGAGGCAGACCCCCGGCAGTAGGCAACGCCGTCCGGAGGACGGCGGTAACTCAACGGTCAGGCTCGAAAGATCTCGAGCTCCCTCAAGCCGCGAATTTCGTCGCGCAACGCGGCGGCCTTTTCGAAGTCGAGTTCTTTCGCCGCGGCCTTCATCTGCTTCTCGAGGTCGGCGATACGGTTGCGCACCGACGCGGCGTCCGGCAGCGCCGTCTTCGGGCGGTCCACGGGGATCTCGTAGTAGTCGAGGTTCGCCATCCGCACGAGGGGCGAATTGACCTGCTTCACGATCGAGGCGGGCACGATGCCATGCTCGCGGTTGTACGCCTCCTGAACGGCACGCCGGCGCGAGGTCTCGGACATGGCGCGGCGCATCGAGTCCGTCATCGCGTCGGCGTAGAAGAGGACCCTCCCGCGCAGATTTCGCGCGGCGCGGCCCGACGTCTGGATGAGCGAGGTCTCGCTCCGCAGGAAGCCCTCCTTGTCGGCGTCGAGGATGGCGACCACGGCGACCTCGGGCAGATCGAGGCCCTCGCGCAGGAGGTTGATCCCGATCAGACAGTCGAAGACGCCGCGCCGGAAGTCGGACAGGATGGCGACCCGCTCGAGCGTCTCGATGTCGGAGTGGAGGTACCGGCAGCGCACGCCGACCTCCGAGAAGTAGTTGGTGAGCTCCTCCGCCATCCGTTTCGTCAGCGTCGTGACGAGAACCCGGTCCCCGGCCGCGGCCGTCTCGCGCACGACGGCGAGCAGGTCGTCGACCTGCCCCTTCACGGGCCGCACTTCGATCTCCGGGTCGAGGAGGCCCGTGGGGCGGATGACCTGCTCGACGATCTCGCCGCCCGCCCGCTCGAGCTCCTCGGCGCCCGGGGTCGCGCTGACGGCGATGACCTGGTGAATGCGCTCTCGGAACTCCTCGTTGGTCAGGGGGCGGTTGTCGAGCGCCGACGGCAGCCGGAAGCCGTAGTCGACCAGGACCTGCTTGCGCGAACGGTCGCCGTGGAACATCCCGCGCACCTGCGGCAGGGTCACGTGGGACTCGTCGACGACGAGGAGGAAGTCGGACGGGAAATAGTCGAGCAGCGTCGGCGGCGGCTCCCCCGCGGCCCGCCCCGAGAGGTGCCGCGAGTAGTTCTCGATGCCGCTGCAGTAGCCGAGCTCCTTCATCATCTCGAGGTCGAACATGGTGCGCTGGTGGAGGCGCTGCGCCTCGAGGAGCCTCCCGGCCTTCGTCAGCTCGGCGAGCCGCCCGTCGAGCTCGACGCGGATGGTGCCGATCGCGCGCTCGAGGGTCTCGCGCGGAGTCGCGTAGAAGGTCCGCGGGTAGAGGGCGAGGCGGTCGACGCGCTGGAGTGGGGTGCCCCGCAACGGGTCCGTCTTCGTGATCTTCTCGATCTCGTCGCCGAAGAACTCCACGCGGACCGCGGTGTCTTCGTAGGCCGGCGCGACCTCCAGGACGTCGCCCCGGACCCGGAAGGTCCCGCGCGCGAGATCGAGGTTGGTGCGCTCGTACTGCATGGTCACGAGCTGGGCCAGGAGCGAAGGCATCCCGCGGGTGTCGCCGACCTCGAGGTAGGCGAGCATGTCGTAGTAGGAGTCCGGGGCGCCGAGGCCGTAGATGCACGAGACCGAGGCCACGACCAGCACGTCGCGCCGCTCGAAGAGGGCCTTGGACGCCGCCAGGCGCAGCTTGTCGATCTCCTCGTTGCGGGAGGTCTCCTTCTCGATGTACGTGTCCGTCTGCGGCACGTAGGCCTCGGGCTGGTAGTAGTCGTAGTAGGACACGAAATACTCGACGGCGTTCTCCGGGAAGAAGCCGCGGAACTCCTGGTAGAGCTGCGCCGCGAGCGTCTTGTTGTGGGAGAGAACGAGGGTCGGGCGGTTGACCGCCTCGACGACTTTGGCCACGGTGAACGTCTTGCCCGAGCCGGTCACCCCGAGGAGCACCTGGTTGGAGCGGCCGTCGGCGAGCCCGGCGACGAGCCGCTCGATCGCCTGGGCCTGGTCGCCGTGGGGCGTGAAGTCCGTGCGGAGCCGGAAGCGGCCGGAGGCGCGCGCCTGCGCCTCGAGATAGGAGGCCGGTTTTCCGGAAGCCGGAGCGGGAGGAGGCGGACCGGGGTGGGTGGCGCGCGGCATCGGGTGAACCGCCGCTTATAGCATAACGGTCCCGGATGCCTCACAATCGCGCGGTGAGGACCGTCCGCCGCGCCGCCGCGCTCGTCCTTCCGCTGCTCGTCGTCGGGTTCCTCGGCACGCTGGCGGGCTCCGTGGCGACGGGTTTCGTGCGGGTCCCGCGCGTCTCGGAGCTCGCGACCTACCGGCCGGACATCATCACGCAGATCACGGCCCGCGACGGGTCCACGATCGCCCGCTACGCCATCGAGCGGCGGATCCTGATCTCCCGCGCCGAGATCCCCGCGGTCGTGCGCAACGCGATCGTCGCCACCGAGGACAAGAACTTTTACCAGCACGGCGGGATCGACGTGCGGCGGACGGTCTCCGCCCTCGTCGCGAACCTGCAGCAGGGCGGGTATGCGCAGGGCGGATCGACCCTGACGCAGCAGCTCGCGCGGGCGATCTTCCTGTCCCCGCAGAAGACGATCTCGCGCAAGGTCAACGAGGCGCTCGTGGCCTTCGAGATCGAGCGGCGCTACTCCAAGGACCAGATCCTGACGATGTACGCCAACGAGATCTATCTCGGGCACGGCAATTACGGCGTCGAGGCCGCCTGCCGGTACTACTTCGGCAAGAGCGTCAGGGACGTCACCCTCGCCGAGGCCGCGCTGCTCGCCGGCATCGTCCAGCGCCCGGAGGACCAGTCGCCCTTCCGCAACCCGGACCTGGCGAGGGCGCGCCGCGCGACGGCGCTGCGCCGGATGCGGGCCGCCGGCCTGATCACCGAGGCCGAGCGCCGGGCGGCCGACGCCGAGCCCCTCCCCTCCGCGCCGTCGCTCGCCGAATCGATCGTCGGGCCCTACTTCTGCGAGGAGGTGCGCCAGTACCTCGAACGCACCTATGGGGAGAAGGACCTCTACCGGCGCGGCCTCCGGGTCGAGTCGACGCTCGACCCGGAGATGCAGGCCTGGTCGGAGGAGGCGCTCGGCTGGGGCCTTCGCCAGATCTCGCGGCGGCACGGGTTTCACAAGCCCCGCAACCTGGCCGCCGAGGGGTACGCGACGCTCGAGACCTACGTCGATCCGTCCTGGGAAGGCGCCCGGGTGGTGGAGGGGCAGACCCTGCGCGGCGTCGTGATGTCGGTTGCGGCCCCGGGCGCGCGCGTCCGCATCGGCCGCGAGACCCTGCCGCTTCCCAACGCGGGCGCGGCGTGGACCGGCGCGGCGTCCGTCGCGAAGATCCTGAAGCCCGGCGACCTGATCACGGTGACGGCCCAGTCGGGCAAGGACGGCGCCCTCGTGCTCGCCCTCGACCAGGACCCGCGCGAACAGGGCGCGGTCGTGATCCTCGAGAACGCGAGCGGGGCGATCCGCGCGATGGTGGGCGGTTACGACTGGACGCAGTCCAAGTTCAACCGGGCGTCCCAGGCGCTGCGCCAGGCGGGCTCCGCGTTCAAGCCGTTCGTGTACCTCACCGCTCTCGAGCAGGGCTACACGGCCGCCGATACGGTGTTCGACGGCCCGCTCTCGATCGTCATCGACCCCCGCCAGCCGCCGTACCGTCCGGGCAACTACGACGGCAAGTATCACGGCATCGTGACCTTCCGGCGGGCGCTCGAGCACTCCTACAACATCGCGGCGGTGCGCGTGGGCGAGATGGTCGGCCTCTCGAACGTCATCGAGACGGCGCGCCGGCTCGGCATCCGGCAGAACCTCGAGCCCTACCCGTCGATGCCCCTGGGCGCCTTCGAAGTCAGCCTCGTGGAGCTGACGTCGGCCTACGCCGTCTTCGCGAACCAGGGACTCGCGTTTGCGCCGTATCTCATCGAGCGGATCACCGATTCGAACGGCGACCTTCTCGAGCAGACGCATCCGGACGCGCGCGAGGTCGAGAGTCCGCAGACCGCCTTCCAGCTCCTGCAGATGATGAGGGGCGTGACCCAGCGCGGCACCGGCGCCCGGGCGGCCTCCCTCAAGCTGAACATCGCCGGAAAGACCGGAACGACCAACGACTTCACCGATGCGTGGTTCATCGGCATGACGCCCCGTTACACCGTCGGCGTCTGGGTCGGCAACGATCAGAAGACGCAGACGATCGGCAACGGGGCCGACGGGGCGAAGGTCGCGCTGCCGATCTGGATCCGAATCCTCGAGAAGATGAAGGAGGGCGGCCGCATCGACCCGCAGGACGACTTCGAGGTCCCGGCGAACATCGTGCTGGCGCCCGTCGACTACGAGACCGGGCTCAAGGCCACGGCGGACACTCCCCTCCCGGTCCTCGAGGCGTTCGTCAGCGGCTCGCAGCCGACCGAGGAGTGGAACCCGCGCGCCCAGGAGATCGCGAAGCTCCCCTGGTCCCTGCAGCAGCCCTTCTACGTTCCGAAGAAGGGCGAGCTGCCGGAGTCGGCGGTGCTGATCCCACCCGCGCCCGCCCCGCGCTGAGGGGCCAGGGGGCGTCTAGGACGCGGCGGCGTTAGCCGCCTGAACCTCGACGGTCAGCGTGGCGGCGACGTCCCGGTGAAGGCGGACGTGGACGGTGTGGGAGCCCAACCGGCGGATCGGCTCGGCCAGCTCGACGCGGCGCCGGTCGACTTCGACACCCTTGGCCGACAACGCGTCGGCGATCTCCGAGGCCGTGACCGAGCCGTAGAGGTGCCCCTCCTCGCCCGCCTTCTTCGCGATCACGACGGTCAGGCCCTCGACCTTGCTCGCCACGGACTCGGCGACGCCCTTTTCCTTGAGGGTCTTTTCGTCGTACTTCTTCTTCTCCTCGGAAAGGCGCTGCACGTTGGCCGGGGTCGCCTCGTACGCGGAGCCCTGCGGAAATAGGAAGTTGCGGGCGTATCCGGGCTTCACGCTCACGGTGTCCCCGCGGTGCCCGAGCCCGCGGACGTCGTCGGCCAGGATGACTTTCATGTTTTCTCGGTTCCTTCCCCGCCCCGCCGGCGGAAATCCACGTACCAGTCGAAAAGCCCCAGGAGCGCCACGCCGACGTTGATCGGGAAGTAGGCGGCCAGAGCGTAGAGACCCGCCCGGAGGATCCGGGACCGGAGCCACCTCCGGAAGAAGTGGCAGATGATAGAGAGGCCGGCCACAAAAAACAAGGCCAGAAGGGGCAGCAGCAGGTTCCCGGCGATGCGTCGGGCCTCCCCCGGCAGGACCCCGAAAGCCGCGCCCGCGGCCACGAAAAGGCCCACGACCTGGGCCGGGACCCGCAGGGCCTCGAAGCGCGCCGCCTCCGCCGTCGGAGCCGGCCGGGCGCTGGCCGCGCCGGCGTAGAAGGCGATCGCCCCGCCGAGAACCCAGAGCGCGCCGAAGATTCCCCAGAGGTACCGCCGGGCGAGCTCGCGCGCGGCTTCGAGCGTCGCCCGCATGGCCGCGACGGACTCGGCGTCCGCGCCCGACCGCTGATAGGACTCCACGGCCGGCGGGATGACCTCCTCGAACGACGCGGCGACCTGTGTGGCGACCGAGGGCCCGGAGGCGCCGGCCGAGGCCGCGAACGCCGCCGCCAGGAATGCTCCGCCGGCGAGGCACAGGCCGAGGTAGCAGCGCGACGGATCCACGCCGGCCCGGAGGAACCCCACGGTGGCCGTCGGAAGCGCCGTCACGCCCGCCGCGAGAAAGGCGACGGCCAGGCCCGCGCCGGGACCGCCGGTCGCCCAGCCCAGGCCGAGCACGATCGCGACCGCGAGCGAGCACGCCAGGACCCCGGTGACCATGCCGCGCCGGTGGGCCAGACGCACCACGGGCACCGCCGCGAGCGGCGCTCCGAGCGGGCTCGCGAGAGACAGCAGCGGAAGCCCGAGCGCGCCGATGGCGGGCAGCACGAAGAGAGCCGAAGACTCCAGCGGCCGCGAGGGCCGCCAGAGGAATCTCGAACCGGGTCGCGTCAGGTCCGCGCGCCCGCGACGGGTTCGGGAGAGGCCATCCCCTCCTGCTAGTGTCCTGTAACTGAATTCACGATATCAATCTCGTCGCTCGAAAAGTGCAAGAAGACCCAGAGATGGGGCCACGCTGGTTGTCGAAGCCGCGCGGCACCATTGAACTCGGGTAACAGATCACATCCTCGCGTACAGCAGCAGGGCGATCGAGCGGCGCGCTT
>CAWGOM010000016.1:0-14967 GCA_963824165.1 uncultured Acidobacteriota bacterium | reverse complement strand
ACGCGACGGCGATCATCCAGATCCTCGGCACGCCGGTCGTGGCGATCACGATCCTGCTCGTGGCCGCCGAGCGCCTCTTCCACCTCGGCGTCTTCGACCCGGGCCAGGGCGGCGACCCGGTGCTCTTCCAGCACCTCTTCTGGTTCTACTCGCACCCGGCCGTCTACATCATGATCCTGCCGGCGCTGGGCGTCATCTCGGAGCTCGTCACGGCCTTCGCGCGCAAGCCGATCTTCGGCTACAAGTTCATCGCCGCGTCCTCGGTCACGATCGCCGGCCTCTCGTTCCTGGTCTGGGGCCACCACATGTTCGTCTCGGGCCAGTCGGTCTACGCCGGGCTCGTCTTCTCGATCCTGTCGTTCATGGTCGGCGTGCCCTCGGCGATCAAGGTCTTCAACTGGACGGCGACCCTCTACAAGGGGTCGGTGTCGTACCAGACGCCGCTGCTCTACGCGCTCGGCTTCATCGGCCTCTTCACGTTCGGCGGCCTGACGGGCCTCTTCCTCGCGGCGCTCGGCCTGGACATCCACGTGCACGACACGTACTTCATCGTGGCGCACTTCCACTACATCATGGTCGGCGGCACGATCATGGCGTACCTGGGCGGGCTCCACTACTGGTGGCCGAAGATCACGGGCAAGCTGTATCCCGAGTACTGGTCGCGCGTCTCGGCGTGTGGTCATCTTCATCGGCTTCAACCTGACTTTCTTCCCGCAGTTCATCGTCGGGTACCTCGGGATGCCGCGGCGCTACCACGCCTATCCCCGAGGAGTTCCAGGTCTTGAACGTCATGTCGACGGCGGGCGCCTCGATCCTCGGGATCGGCTACCTGATCCCGCTCGTCTACTTCTTCTGGTCCATGCGCTACGGCAAGGACGCCGCCGACAACCCCTGGGGCGCGACGGGCCTCGAGTGGCAGACGCCCTCGCCGCCGCCGACGGAGAACTTCCCGGTGACGCCGACGGTCACGGGCCGCCCCTACGACTACCTGACCGGACGCGGAGGAGGCCGCGATTGGCTAGCGGCCACGCGTCCGCCGCGGTCCACGACTCCCCGCCGGAGCTCCAGCACCACTTCGTGGACCTGGAGGCCCAGAAGACGGCCTCGACGCTGGGGATGTGGATCTTCCTCGTGACGGAGGTCCTCTTCTTCGGCGGGCTGTTCACCGCGTACGTCATCTACCGCGCGACGTACCGGACCGCCTTCGAAGGCGCCTCGAACCTCCTGGACATCAAGCTCGGCGCCTTCAACACGGCCGTCCTCATCCTCTCGTCGCTGACGATGGCCCTGGCGGTCTGGGCCTCGTCCCAGGGGAAGAAGAAGCTCCTGATCCTCTTCCTCGTGCTGACGATCGTGCTCGGGGCCGCGTTTCTCGGCGTCAAGGTCATCGAGTACGAGCAGAAGTTCGCCCACCACGAGGTCCCGGGGCCGCACTTCGTCGTTCCCCACGGGCTGCCGCCGCAGAGCGAGATGTTCTTCTCGCTCTACTTCTGCATGACGGGGCTCCACGCGCTCCACATGATCATCGGCATCGGCCTGCTCGCCTGGCTCGTCGTCAAGGCCCGCCGGGGAGCGTTCTCGCCGCGCTACAACACGCCGGTCGACATGGTCGGCCTCTACTGGCACTTCGTCGACATCGTCTGGATCTTCCTGTTCCCGCTGCTCTACCTGCTCGGGAGGCACACGCTGTGAGCGGCAAGGACCTCACGGCTCGGGAGTCGGCGCGTACCTCGGCGTCTTCGCGGCGCTGATGCTCCTCACGGCGCTGACGGTGTGGGCCGCGTTCCAGCACCTGGGCATCTGGAACACGCCCGTGGCGCTCGCCGTCGCCGTGACCAAGGCGCTCCTCGTGGCGTGGATCTTCATGCATCTGCGCGGCTCGCCGAAGCTGACGATCTTCGTCGTCTCGGCGAGCGTGCTCTTCCTCGGGTTCCTGATCCTGATCACGGCGTCGGACTACTTCACCCGCGCCTGGATCCCGATCTACGCCCGGTGATCGGATCGGGGCCTCGCGCCGCGCTCGCCGGCGCGGTCCTCGCGGCCGCAACGATCGGATGCCTGCGTGGCGAGGACCCCTGCGCCGGCGCGAAGGCGAGCGCCGTGCTGACGAAGCCCGACGAGCCGGGGGTCCCGCTGCGGGTGCGCGGCACGGTCTACCGCAGCGACGGCAAGACGCCAGCTCCCGGCGTCATCCTTTACGTCTACCAGACGGACGCGACCGGCCTCTATGCGCGCGAGGCCGGAGCGGACCCGCGCATCCGCGGCTGGATGCGCACGGACGCGGCGGGCCGCTACGAGTTCACGACCATCCGCCCGGCGCCCTATCCCAACCGCACCGAGCCCGCCCACATCCACACGCAGCTCTGGGGCCCCGGCGTGCCGCCGCAGTGGAACGTCGAACTGCTCTTCGCGGACGACCCGCTCGTCCGGCCGGCGGAGAAGAGGGAATCGGCCTCACTCGGCCGCTTCGCCTTCGTGAAGAGCCCGGTGAAGGGCCCGGACGGGGTCTTCGAGACGACCCTCGACATCCGCCTCAAGGCCACGGGCGACACGTTCGAGGACAACATCCTGCACGGCGTCGGGCCGTGCGGCGTCGGCGTCCGCTAGAGCGTGATGCGCTGGATCGGCGTTTTCATCCTGGGGCTTCCGGTCGCCATCCTCTGCCGGATCCTCCACGCCCCGGAGTGGACCATCTTCGCGGCCTCCGCGTTGTCGCTGCTCCCGCTCGCGGTCTGGATCGGGCTCGGCACGGAGCATGCGGCCGCGCGCCTGGGCAGCTCCCTCGGGGGGTTACTCAACGCGACGTTCGGGAACGCCGCGGAGCTGATCATCACCCTCTTTGCGCTGCGCCGCGGGCTGACGGACCTCGTGAAGGCCTCGATCACCGGCTCGATCATCGGCAACACCCTCCTGATCCTCGGGCTCTCCGCCCTGGTAGGCGGCGTCAAGCACGGGACGCAGCGCTTCGACGTGAAGACCACGGGACGGCACGCGGCCATGATGATCCTGGCGGTCTCGGCCATGACGCTGCCCGCGGTCTTCGCGACGGTCGAGAAGAGCGCGTTCATCCGCGAGGAGGTCTCGGTCGGCGTCTCGATCCTGCTGCTCGCGACCTACGCCGCGTACATCTTCTATTCCTATTTCTCACGGGAGGCCCGCGCGGAGAACGCCTCCCGGGTACATCCGCCCCCCGCGGGGAAGCACTGGAGCCTGGCCCGTTCTCTCGGCGTTCTCGGGGCGGCGGTGGTCGGGACCGCGGTCGCGAGCGAACTGCTGGTGCACGCCGTCGAGCCCGTCTCGAAGTCCCTCGGGCTTTCGCAGTTCTTCGTGGGCCTCGTGGTGATTCCGATCGTGGGCAACGTGTCCGAGCACTACGGCGCGATCACCTTCGCACGACGGAACCAGATGGACCTTTCGATCTCCATCGCGGCCAACTCCTCGACCCAGATCGCCGTGTTCGTCGCACCGTTCCTGGTTCTCGCGAGCCTGCTCTTCCACCCGATGGACCTGATCTTCCAGCCGATCGAGCTCGTGACCCTCTTCGCCTCGACGGCGATCTTCGCCTACGTCTCGCTCGACGGCGAAACGAACTGGTTGGAAGGCGTCCAGCTGCTCGCCCTCTACCTGATCGCGTCGGTGTCCTTCTACTTCCTCCCCGGCCGGATCTGAGTCGGGGTAGGCGGCGCCCCGAAGTTTGCACCGGTCAGGCCGCCGCCGGGCCGGGCTTGCGCCGCCCCGAGGCGGCGAGCAGCACCGCCACGAGGATCAACGCCGCGCCCGCGAGCACCCGCGGCGCGAAGGACTCCCCGAGGATGAGGCCCCCGAGGACGACCGCGATGACGGTGTCGACGACCGGGATGGTCCCGATGACCGAGACGGGCACGCGGTGGATGAGCCAGAAGAGGCCCGCGAACGGGAGCACCGTCCCGAACACCGCCAGGTAGACGAGCGCGCCGATCGAGGTCGGCGTCCAGCGCAGCGCCGCCCCGCGCTCGAAGACCGCCGCCAGCGCGAGCAGCAGCGCCGAGCCCGCGAGCGTCTGGAGCCACACGTTCCACGCCGGCGGCACGGTCGGGAGGTGCTTCTTGTTGTAGACGTTGGCGTAGGCCGCCACGAGCGAGGCGACGAGGATGAGGCCGCTGCCCGCGATCAGCAGGCGCGTCTCGCCCGAGAAGAGCGTGGCGAGCGCCGGCGCCTCGATCACGACGACCCCGGCGATGCCCAGGGCCGCCGAGCCGACGGTCCTCCGGGTCAGAGGCTCGTCGGCCAGCATGAAGTGCGCGAAGAGGCCGGCGAAGATCGGGAACGTCGCGAAAAGCATCGCCGCGAGGCCCGAGTCGATCCACAGCTCCGCGACGAAGACGCACGCGTAGTTGACCCCGATCTGGAGGGTCCCGCTCCAGAGGATGCGCCGGGTCTTTCCCCGTGCGCCCTCCCGCGCTCCCCGCGCGAGCGCGAACGGGGCGATGAGCGCGCACGCGAGCGCCATGCGGATGCCGCCGAACCAGAGCGGCGGCAGGTCCCGCAGGCCGATCTTGATGACGAGCCACGTCGAGCCCCAGACCGCGCAGAGCCCGACGTAGATCAGGAGCCTGCGGCCCGAGAGCGCGGACATGGACGCGCATCCTATAGAATTCGCGCGGTGCACGAGGTTTCCATCGACCGCGGCCTCGCGAAACCGGCGCTCTACCGCGAGCTCGCGCGTTCGCTCGAAGCCCTCCTCGAAGGCGAGACGGACCCCCTCGCCAACCTCGCGAACGCCTCGGCCCTGCTGGCGCAGGCGCTCGACCGCATCAACTGGTGCGGCTTCTATCTCCTGCGCTCGGGCGAGCTCGTCCTCGGTCCCTTCCAGGGCAGGACCGCCTGCGTGCGCATCGCGCTCGGCAAGGGAGTCTGCGGCACGGCGGCCTCGCGCCGCGAGACCCTCGTCGTCCCCGACGTCCACGCCTTCCCCGGCCACATCGCCTGCGACGCGGCCTCGCGCTCGGAGATGGTCGTGCCGATCCTCGACGGCGGCGTTCTGCGCGGGGTGCTCGACGTCGACGCACCCGAGACGGCCCGCTTCGACGCCGAGGATCGGGCGGGGCTGGAAGAGTTCGTGCGGACGCTGACGCCGCGGATCGCCTGGGCGAAACTCTAGGGGGTCAGGTCTCGATTTTTCGGATCTCGGTTCCCGCGTGGCACAAGCCATCGGGTTCCTGAGATCTCGAAAAATGCGAGACCTGACCCCGTCCGAAAAATCGAGACCTGACCCCGCTTTTTTTCGGTTAGGTGAGCGGGAGGCGGCCCGAGAACCCTTCGTCGTAGGAGTGGAAGTGATTCAGGCCCGCCTCGGGGTACTTCCAGCAGTAGTAGCCGCCGCCCGAGTCGAAGTCGACGAGCCACACGCCCTTGATCTCGAGGCCCATCGCCTGGAGCTCTTCCGCCCAGGCGCGCACGACCTCCTGCCGCGCCTCCTCGAGGTCGCCGGGGAGCTTCGAGAACTGCGTCACGGCCTCGGAGGTGATCTCCTGGACGCGCGGCAGCAGCTCGCGGGCCTCGTCCAGCGTGAAGATCCGGCGCTCGGCGGCCGGCGTCTCGCCACCCTCGTGCTCGTCATGCTCCCCGGGCTCGTCGTCCTCGCCGTCCTCGCCGTTCTCCCGCGCGCGCACCGCCTCGATGAGCCGGATCGTGGATTCCGCGTCCTCGCCCTCGGCCGAGGCCGCGAAGGCCTCGAGCACCGGCAGCGCCTCCTCGGGCCGGCCGCACTTCAGGAGCAGGAGGCCGCGCTCGCGGGGCAGCAGGGGGTCTTCGGGCTCGAGGGCCTCGGCGAACTCCAGGACTTCGAGCGCCTCCTCCCACCGGTCCCGCCGCTCGTAGGAGCGACGCAGGTTCAGGAGCACGCGGGAGAGGATCGCGCGCGGAGGGTCGGGCTGCAGGACCTCGGGACCGACGGCGACCGGTTGCCCGAAGATCGACGCGAGCCGGCGCGCCAGTCCACCCGCCTCGTACAGCGCTCCGCCGTCGAAGGGATCGAGGTACATGCCGTCGGGCAGGTCCGGACCCCCGACGACGAAGTGGCCGGGCAGGCCGACGCCCGTCAGCCGCAGGCCGGCGAGGCGCCCGACCTCGATCGAGAGAATCGAGAGCGTGATCGGGAGTCCCCGGCGGCGTGTCAGCGCCCGCGCCACCGAGGAGTTCGAGGGCTCGTCGTAGTCCTCGTCGTCGCCGCGGAACCCCTCTTCGGCAAAGAGCACGTCGCACAGCGCGGCGTGGGGCGCCGCGCCGGCGGCGGCCTTCGCCTCCACCCGCGCGGCCAGCGCCGCGACCGACTCGCGGGCCTCCTCGAGGTCCTCGCCGGGGTCCACGAGCTCGGCCACCAGCAGCGCGCCCTCGAAGAGGTCGAGCTCCGCCGCCTCGGCGTATCGCCGGAACCGCTCCGCCGGGCTTTTCTCGCCGGCCATGCCGGTCAGGACTCCCGCCGTGCGATCGCCACCCCGTCGCGCAGGGGCACGATGACCGTCCGGAACTCCGACAGCGCGAAGAGCCGCCGGTTGAACTGCCGGATGCCCTCGGTCGCGGCATCGGTGACGCCGGCGTCGACGACCTTCCCCGACCAGAGCACGTTGTCGGCGACGAGGTAGCCGCCGCGGCGCACCCGGGGCGCCGCGGCCTGGAGGGCCTGCGGGTAACCGTCCTTGTCGACGTCGATGAAGATCAGGTCGTAGTAGCCAGTCGTGGCGTCGAGCGCCGAAACGGCGTCGCCGACCCGGATCGTGACGCGGTCGAGAAAGCCCAGGCGCTCGAGGTACCCCCGCGCCTGTTCCGCCTTCTCCGCGCTTCCGTCGGTGTAGGTGACCTGGCCGCCGCGGCCGACCGCGCGCGCGAAGAACGCCGTGGAGTAGCCGATGGCGCTGCCGAGCTCGAAGACCCGGTCGGCCCCGATCGAGCGCGCCAGGATCTCGAGCAGCGTCCCCACCGCCGGGCCGACGATCGGCACGTCGTGCTCGGCCGCGAACGCCTCCATCTCCGCGATCACCGGCTCGCGCGGCGGGAGCAGGTCGAGGATGTAGCGGTCGAGCGCCGCCGGGACGATGTCGGACATGGGCGGATCTTATGCCGAGAGCCGGCTCTTATAATCCCGCCGTGCCACCCCTGCCCCCCCGCGTCGAGAAGCTCCTCGCCGAGTTCCCGCCCGAAGAGCTGGCGCTTCTCATCGGGACGCGCCGGGACTTCCACGCGCACCCGGAGGTCGCGTACGAGGAGCGGCGCACCGGCGGGATCGTGGCGGAGCGCCTCGCCGCCCTGGGGCTCTCGCCGCGCACGGGCGTCGGGAAGACGGGGGTGATCGCGGACGCGGGAACCGGCGGCGCTCGCCTGCTGCTGCGCGCGGACATGGACGCTCTGCCGCTCGAGGAATCGAGCCCCGAGCCCTGGGCCTCGCGGAGCCCCGGCCGCATGCACGCCTGCGGCCACGACGGCCACATGGCGATCGGCCTCGCGGTCGCCGAGCGCCTCGTCCGCCGCCCGCCCGAGCGGGGGCTGCGCTTTCTCCACCAGCCCGCCGAGGAGGGGCACGGCGGCGCCGAGTCCTGCGTGCGGGACGGCGCCCTCGAGGGCGTCGCGGCGGCGCTCGGCCTGCACCTCTGGAGCGCCCTGCCCGTCGGGAGGATCGGGATCAACCGCGGCGCACTGATGGCGGCCGTCGACAATTTCTCGATCGAGATCGAGGGCCGCGGCGGCCATGGCGCGATGCCCCACGAGGCCGCGGACCCGATCCTCGCCGCGGCCCGGATCGTGGAGTCGCTGCAGTCGGTCGTCTCGCGCGAGATCTCGCCGCTCGATTCCGCGGTCGTGACGATCGGGTCGATCCACGGCGGCACGGCGTTCAACGTCATCCCGTCGACGGTGACGCTCTCGGGCACGGCCCGCTCCTTCACGCCCGAGGTCGGCCGGGCGCTTCCCGAGAGGATCGAGCGCATCGTGCGCGGCACCGCGGCCGCCTGCGGCGTCTCGGCGCGCCTCTCCTACGAGCGGTCGAACGGCGCCACCGTCAACGATCCGCGCATCGCGGAGATCGTCATCGAGGCGGCCGCGCACATCCTCGGCGAGGAGAACGTCGAGACCGACAGCCGCACGCTCGCCGGCGAGGACATGTGCGTGTACCTCGAACGCGTGCCCGGCGCCTTCTTCTTCGTCGGCTGCGCGCGGGAGGGACCGCCGCGGCCCCATCACTCGCCGCGGTTCGACCTCGACGAGCGCGCGCTCGTGATCGGGACGCTCGTCCTCGAGGAGGCCGCGCGGGAGATCGCGCGGCGCCTCTGACGCTTCCCGTCGCGGCCCTCGCCGTCTACCTCGCCTCGGTCCTCGCGATCGGCCTCGCATGGCGCCGCCGCGCCGGCCGCGACGATGCCTCGTTCTACCTCGCCGACCGGTCGCTCGGCACCTTCTGGGGGTTCACGGGGCTCGCCTCGCTGACGACGGGCGGCTCGACGACGATCGCGCTCGCCGCGCTCGTCTACACGCACGGCGTCTCCGGGCTCTGGCTCGACCTCGCCGGCGCGCTGGGTCTGGCGGCGCTCGGGCTCTTCCTCGCGCGGCGCGTGCGGCGCGAGGCGGCGGTCACGCTGCCGGAAATCATCGGCCGCTACTACGGCGTCGCCGCGCGGCGCGCCGCGGCGGCCCTCGTCCTCGTCTCCGAGATCGTCTGGTTCGCGCTTCTGACCGAGGCGACGCAGATCGTCCTCTCCGCGGCGCTCGGCATGTCGCCGCTGCCCGCGATCGTCCTCTCGACGTCGGTCTTCGTGGCCTACACCGCGCTCGGCGGCCAGTTCGCGGTCGTGCGGACGGACCTCCTCCAGTACGGCCTCATGCTCGTCGGGATCCCCGGCATCGCCCTCGTGTGCGCCCTCCGGGGCGCGGGCGGTCTCTCCGGCCTGCCGCCCGATGTCTGGAGCTTTCCGACCTCCGCGACGTTCCCTGCCTCCGACGTTCTCGCCATGCTCGTCCTGATCGGCCTGCCGCACCTGGTGGGCAGCGACGTCTACGCGAAGCTCCTGTCCTGCCGCGACGAGGAGACGGCCCGGCGTGCGGCGCTGCTGGCGGCCGGGTCGAAGGTCCTCTTCGGCCTCGCCGTGGCCGCCATCGCGCTCGCGGCGCGCAAGGCCCTCCCGCCGATGGCCGCGTCCGAGGCGCTGCCCGCGGCGGTCCTCGGCTTCGCCCCGCCCGCCCTCTCGGCGCTCGTGCTCGTGGCCCTGGTCGCCACCATGCAGACTTCGGCCGACGTCGTGCTTCTGTCGGCCACCGCCGTCACGGCGCGCGACCTCGCGCCCGCGGTCCTCGGCCGGCCGATGGCGCTTCCCGCGGCGCGCCTGCTCGCCCCGCTGTACGGGGCGCTCGGGCTCTCAGTCGCCCTCGCCCTCGACCGCGACGTGCTTGCGACGCTGCGGCTCGGCTACTCGATCTTCGCGGCGGGCCTGATCCTCCCGGTCCTGGCGGCCTTCCTGCCGGGCCCGCGGCGGGTCCCGACCGGCGGCGCCGTCGCGGCGATGGTCGCCGGGGGCGCCGTGGCGGCTACCGGGCGCTTCGTGCCGGCGCTGGCGTTCGGGCACGATCCGGTGCTCGTCGGAACGGCCGTCAACGCCGCGGTGCTCGCCGCGGCCTTCCTCGCCGGCCGGGGGCGCGGCGCCGTGACTCCGGGGAGCGCGTGAGTCGGCCCCCGCGCGACGAGGCGCACCCCGAGCTCCTCAAGCCCGCGGGGCCGAACCTCGGCATGGCCCCGCCCCGCGGCGCCGAAGCGCCCCGCCGCGGAATGTTCGCCTCGCTCGCGCACCGGGAGTACCGCCGCTATTGGATCGGGCTCTTCCTCTCGAACGTGGGAACGTGGATGCAGGCCGTGGCGCAGGGCTGGCTCGTCCTGCGCCTGTCGGACTCGGCCTTCCTCCTCGGCCTCGTCGGCTTCGCCGGATCCATCCCGACCCTGCTGCTCGCGCCGCTGGCGGGTGTCGCCGCGGACCGCCTCGACCGGCGACGGCTCCTGCTCGCGACCCAGGTCACCCAGATGGCGTGCGCGTTCACGCTCGCCGCCGCGGTCTACGGCGGCTTCGTGTCGGTGACGCTCGTGGCCGCCGTGGCGGTCGTCAACGGGGTCGCCAACGCGCTCACGACCCCGGCCCACCAGACGCTCTTCCTCGATCTCGTGGGCCGCGAGGACCTGACCAACGCGATCGCGCTGAATTCCATGCAGTTCAACCTGTCGCGCATCGTGGGCCCGGCGCTCGCCGGCCTCGCGATCGCCGCGTTCGGCGAGGCCGCCTGCTTCCTGCTGAACGGAATCTCGTTCGTCGCGATCCTCGTGCCCCTCGCCATGCTGCCCGCCCTGGAGCCCTCGCGGCGCCGGGCGCGCAGCGCCTGGATCGACCTGCGCGCGGGCCTGCGCTTCGCGCGCCGCCACCCGCTCATTCCGCAGCTTCTCGTCCTGATCGCTTCGCTCGCCGTCTTCGGCACGCCCGCCGTGACGATGGCGCCGCTCTTCGCGAAGAACCTGCTCGGCGTGGGGCCGGAGGGCCTGGGCGGCATGCTCTCGGCGGTCGGCGTCGGCGCCGTCGCCACGGCGCTGCTGATGGCCTCGGGCGGGGATTTCCGAAGGAAGGGCGCGGGCGTCCTCGCCGCGTCGGGGGGCTTCGCGCTGTCGCTCATCGGTTTCGCGCTGTCGCGAAGCTACGCCCTGTCGCTCGCGTGCCTGGTGCTCCTGGGCGGCTCGATGACCTCAACGGCCTCGCTCGTCAACACGCTCCTGCAGAAGAACGCGCCCGACCGCATGCGGGGCCGGGTCATCTCCCTCTACGCGGTCGCGTGGCTGGGACTCGTTCCGCTCGGCAGCCTCCAGGCCGGGATCGTCGCGGAGCGCTTCGGGGCGGCGACGGCGCTGCTCGTCGGGGGCGCGGGGATCACGCTGACGCTCGTCCTCCTGCGGGTCCTGCGCCCGGTGCCGCTCGAAGCCGAGTAGAACCGACGAGCCGTCATCCTGAGGAGCGCAGCGACGAAGGATCCCGGACTCGATGCGGGCCCTACTTCGCGGTCAGCGGCGCCTCCCCCAGGCACTCGTAGGCGGGCTCCTCGGGAGAGCGGATCACGGCGAAGTCCCAGAGGCTCTTCTCCCCTTCCCACTCCCGCAGCGGCTGGAAGAGGACGATGTGCGCCGGGCAGTTGACGCGCTCGAAGTTCACGACCGCGAGCCCCGGCTGCCGGAGAGCGACCCGCACCTCGCGCGCGTCCGGGTAGCGCTTCTTGACGAGCTCGGTCGGGTCGAGGGCCCACGGCGCGTCGGTGGCGACCTTCTTCTGCCGTTCCTGGAGCCGGGCGAGGTCGCCGGCGAAGGTCGTCTGGTGGACGAGGCCCCAGTAGGAGAGGTCGAGGGCGCCGACGTCCGACCACGCCGGGTCGAGGGTCTCCGAGGCGATGCGGAACTTGCGCTCGCCGAAGACGTAGCTCGTCGTCAGCGTGAAGCTGCGGTACCGGGGCGGCAGTTCCTTGTTGATGAACGTGTCGACGGCGATCCGCCGCGTGATCCCGTGGGGCCCGAAGTCGACCTCCACCGCCGAGCGCGGCAGCGCGATCGAGAAGGTCGAGTCGAACCGGCCCCGGTCGAGCCGGTACATGTGGGTCTCGGAGAGGCGCGGGTCGCCGGGGTGGACGACCTGGAGCGCCACCTGCGGCCGGTCGTCGAAACGGAACTCGATGCTGCGGAAGGCCATGAGCTCGTCGCACTTGGCCGGGTCGTCGCTCTGCGTGCAGAGAAGCGGAAGGTGCCCGGCCAGCAGCAGCTCCCATTCGGCCCCCCGGCCCTTCTTGAAGACCGCGAGGATGGGATTCTCGAACGGCAGGCGCGTGGGCGAGACGAAGCCGACGGCCGGGATGTCCGACGGCAGGCTCCTGAACGTGCCGATGCCCTGGACGAGCGCCTCGAAGACGCCGTCGCGGTCGAGATCCACTTCCTCGACCCGGGTCAGCTTCGAGAAGCTGACGTGGCGGTTCTCGTAGCGGGCGACGCGGCTGCCCGACGCCGCGCCCCTGTACTGCCGGCCCTCGCGTTCCGGGGGGACGGGCGTGGGAATCGGCGTCGGCGCCAGGGTCGGCCGGGGGCGCGGTGTCTGGGCCTCGGCCCCCGCGGAGACGCCGAGGGCCGCGGCGAGGGCGCAGGCGCCGGCGAGGAGGGCTCGATTGTCGCGAATCATCAGTATGGCGGGATTTTACAGGACTCCGTGCCCGCTGGATTAGGCTACCGGGCTGCGATGCGTGTTTTCGACTGCCACGTCCACGTCCAGCCCTGGGAGCAGATGAAGCCGGACGTGCGCGCCCTCATGGCGGCAGGCCGCAAGGACCTCGCCGGCATCCAGGAGGCCCTCGCCGACCCCGCCGCCCTCCTGTCCCTCATGGACCGGGAGGGTGTGGAGAAGGCCGCGCTCATCAATTACGTCGCTCCCGAGGTGATGGGCTTCACCGCGGCGGCCAACGACTGGATCGCCCGCTACGTGCGCGGGCACGAGGACCGCCTCTACGCCGTCGGGTCCGTGCATCCCCGCCATACGCGGGACGCGGCCGGCGAAACGCGCCGCCTCATCGAGACGCTCGGCATCCGCCTCTTGAAGATCCACCCGCCGCACCAGCTCTTCGCCGCCAACGCCTACCTCTCGGGCGAGCCGGGACTCGCCGAGGTCTACCGCGTCGCGGAGGAGCTCGGGCGGCCGGTCACGATCCACACGGGCACGTCGGTCTTTCCGGGCGCCCGCAACCGCTTCGCCGATCCGATGCCGGTCGACGACGTCGCGGTGGACTTCCCGAAGCTGAAGATCCTGCTCGCGCACGCGGGCCGCCCGCTCTACATGGAGACGGCCGCCTTCCTCGTGCGGCGTCACCCGAACGTTCACCTGGACCTCTCCGGGATCCCGCCGAAGAAGCTCCTCGAGTACCTCCCGCGCCTCGAGGAGCTCTCCGACCGCTGTCTCTGGGGGACGGACTACCCGAGCCCGGGTGTCGCGTCGATGAAGAAGAACGTCGAGGACTTCCGCGCGCTGCCGCTGTCGGAGGCGGCGAAGGAGAGCATTCTCTGGGGCAACGCGGTCCGGATGTTCGACGGCTCCATATAATCCCCCCATGGCCTCCGTCCTCGTCATCGGCGCGGGCACGATGGGGCGCGGGATCGCCGGCGTCTGCGCCCTCGCAGGCCACGACACCCGGGTGTTCGATGCCGACCCCGACGCCCAGCGCGCGGTCCGGGGCCACGTCGAGTCGGCCTGGGGCCGGGCGATCGACAGGGGCCGGCTGACGACCGAGGCCGCGGAAGCGGCCCGCCACCGCCTGCGCATCATCGAGAGGCTGAAGGACGCGACCGAGGTCGACATCGCCATCGAGGCCGTTCCCGAGGCGCTCGACCTGAAGCAGATGCTCTTCTCCGAGCTCGACGACCTCTGCCCGGCCCGGACGATCCTCGCCTCCAACACCTCTTCGCTCTCGATCACGCGCATCGCGAAGGCCACCGGGCGGCGGGACCGGGTCATCGGCATCCACTTCTTCAACCCCGTCGCGGCGATGCCGCTGGTCGAGATCGTCCTCGGCCGCGAAACCTCGCCGGAGACCGAGGGCCGGGCGCTGGAGCTCGTGCGCTCGCTCGGCAAGGAGTCCGTTCGCGTCCACGACTCGCCGGGCTTCGCGACCTCGCGCCTCGGCGTCGCGCTGGGGCTGGAGGCGATGCGGATGGTCGAAGACGGGATCGCGAGCGCCGAGGACATCGACCGGGCCCTCGAGCTCGGCTACGGCCACCGGATGGGCCCCCTGAAGACGACCGACCTCGTCGGCCTCGATGTCCGCCTGGCGATCGCCGAGACGCTCGCCGCGGAGCTTCCCTCGGACCGCTTCGCGCCTCCCGAGATCCTGCGCACCCTCGTCGCCGAGGGGCGCACCGGACGGAAAGCCGGAGAGGGCTTCTACCGCTGGGAAGGCGAAAAGGCGGTCGGACCGGGAAGCCGGGCGGCCGAGCTCGCCCGGAAGCGATGAACGTCGTCGACCGGCGGGGCCTGAACCTCGGGATCGCTCTGACGGCCCTCGGTCGTCTTCTTTCTCGTGCGCCGCGAGCTGCACCTTTCGGGTCCGGGGCCGATCCTGCTCCTGATCGGGACGGTCCTCCTCGCGATCGCGGCCCTGCGCGGCTTCCGCGGCCCGATCGTGCCGGCCGGGGTGCTCATCGGCCTCGGCGCGGGGTTCCTGCTGCGCGACCCCTTCGAGCCGTGGATGCCGCCATGGGCGACGCTCCTGCTTTTTCTCGGGAGCGGCCTGCTGCTGGCGGCCGGCGTCGACCGCTACGCCGGGCGGGAGCGCCGGCCGTCGACGCTCGCACCCGGCCTCGTCCTCGTCGCGATCGCGGCGGCCGCGGCGTTCTCGCAGAACATCCGCGTGCCCGAGAACCTCTACGAGATCGCGTGGCGGCTCTGGCCGTGGGCGCTCGTGGCGGCGGGGGCGCTGCTCGTGGTCCAGGGGATGCGGGGCCGAAAAGGCCAGGGTCGGTCGTAGGGGCGCCGATGTCGCCGTCCTTCGGACGGCGCCTGGCTGCCGGGGGTTTGCCTTCGGTGGACGGACCGCGGGCGCCCCCTCCCAGGCGAGTCGAGACACGACACGTCACTCGATCCGTCGTGAGGGGGCGGGGGCGAGCCCCGCCCCTACTCCGTTCGGCGGCCGGCCCGCCAAATCAATCGAGGTCCAGCACCTTCACCGTTTCCTTCGGCTTCTCGGGCGGCGCCGGCGCCGCGCGACGGGCCGCCAGGAGCCCCGCGGTGCCGACGAGGATGAGCGCCGCCGCCGCGATCTCGAGCGAGAAGAGGCCGGTCGCGAGGCGGTGATAGCGGTCGAGCAGCACCCGCGAGGGATCGGCCGCGGGCAGGCTGTCGATCAACCCGGGGGCCTCCTGCCGGATCCGGTCGATCGGGGGGATCA
>CAWGOM010000015.1:0-143675 GCA_963824165.1 uncultured Acidobacteriota bacterium | reverse complement strand
AACGCCTACTCGGCGGGAGCGACGCTGACGTTCCGCTAGGCCGGCGAGGGCGGCCTTCGTGCCTTCGCAAGTCGGAGCGGGCTTGTCCCCGCCCGCGGGCGGCCGCAAGGGCCGCCCCTACTTCTTCCGTGGCGAGGTGGCCTTCGTGGCGAGCAACGGATCTCGACGGTCACGGCGTTGCCGACCGCCTTCGCCTCGGCGTCGCCGGCCCAGGCCATGCCATGTTCGCGCCGGTCGAGGACGTTGCGTCGATCCCGACGCATGCGCCGCTCGGCCGCTCCGTGGTGTCCGCGGGCGCACCCTGCCGCCAGGCACCGACGCCCCCGCCCGCGAGCTCATCGTCCGCCGCCCTTTCGGCCGGGCGGAGGGGCCGGCGGCGCGCCGCCGAGCTCGACGCTGCGCGTGCTCGAGGCCCCTGCGCCTCCCACGCGAAAGACGAGCGTGACGAGCCCCAGCCGGACGGCATCGCCGTCGGCGAGGGCGGCGGGCCCTTCGAGTCTTCGCTCCTCGAGGAACGTGCCGTTCTTGCTGCCGAGGTCCTCGATCGTCGCTTCCTCGCCGCGGACGACGACCCGGGCGTGACGCCGGGAGACCGATGCGTCGGGGATCGAGCCCCGATTGCCGGGCTCGCGGCCGAGCACGTTGTCGCCCGGATAGAGCGGCACCTCGCGCGGGCCCCAGAAGAGGCGGCAGGGAGCCGGCGCGTCGCCGTCGAGGTCTGCGAAGGCGTAGCCGAAACCGTGCACGGTGCGGATCCACCGGGCCGTGCGGGCCGACTCGCCGAGGAGCGTGCGCAGTTCGTTGACGAGCGTGGTCAGGCTGGTCTCCGAGACGTAGCTGTCGGGCCAGAGCGCCTCCGCGATCTCCTCCTTCGAGAGCGCGCGGGGGCGGGTTTCGACCAGGTGGACGAGGAGCTGATAGGCCTTGGCGGAGACGTGGAGCGACTCGGAGCCGCGCAGCAACTGCCGGCGTTCGGTGTCGAGCGTGACGGGCCCCAGTTCGAGTCGCACAGAAACTTCTGAGAATTCTACAAGGACACCGAGGTCCCCTTCGCACCAGCATGGGGGAGCGGGAGGGAATCTCATGAGGGCGAAGGCCGTCGCTGCGGTGGCCCTGGGGTGTTTCGGAGCTCTCGCGCGCATGGAGGCCCCGGCCCGGGCGGAGGCGCGCGCCCCGGTCGGTTCGACGACGATCACCGCCGAGGAACGCCGGGAGCTTCTCGCCCGGCTCGCCGCCAGCCAGAGAAAGCTCTTCGCGGCGCTCGAGGGCGTCTCCGAGGTCCAGTGGCACTGGAAGCCGGCGCCGGATCGCTGGTCGATCGCCGAGGTGGCCGACCACCTGGACCTGGCCGAGATCAAGACGCCGGAGCTCGTGCGTGGCCTCGTCGCGGGCCCGGCCGCGGACCCCGCAAAGAAGGCCGAGACCGCCGGCAAGGACCGGCGCGTCGCGGCGGAGATCCCCGACCGCACGCAGCATCGCATGATGCGCCCGGACTTCCTCGCGCCGACGGATCGCTGGTCGAGCCCGGCCGAGTTCGAGAAGGATTTCGTGGCCAAGCGGGCGAAGACGACCGACTATGTGAAGTCGACACTCGACGACCTGCGAGCCCACGTGGCGCCGCACCCGGAGATGGGGCCGATGGATGGCTATCAGTGGCTGATCCTGATCGCGGCGCACTCCGAGCGCCACACCGCGCAGATTCTCGAGATCAAGACGCTGCCGGGTTATCCCCCGGCGAAGTGAGGCGGAAATGAAATCGATGCGTCTCCTCCTCGTCGTCTCTGTTCTTTCGGGGGCGGCGGCGCTGCCCGCCCAGACGCTGCCTTCGACGGGCAACATCGACGGCACGGTGCTCGACGAGCAGGGCGCCCCCCTGGCGGGGGTGGAGGCCCTGCTTTCGGGCGCGGGCGAGCGAGCGCCGGCATCGACCGACGCCAACGGCAGGTTCCGCTTTCTGTACCTCTCGCCCGGGACCTACGCCGTCGAGCTGCGCCGCCCGGGCCTGGCCACCGTCGACTACCGGGAGATCGTCGTCGCCGTCGACCGCAGCACGCAGCTTCGCGTCACCATGAAGGCCGTCGCGGCGGCCGAGACGGTGACCCTCACGGGCGCGCTGCCCTCGATCGACGCGCGCAAGACCGTCGCGGGCGCCACGTTCGGGAAGGAGGAGCTCCAGGAGATCCCCAACGCCCGCGACATCTGGGCGGTTCTCTGGGCCGTGCCGAACGTCGTGGACGACCAGGTCGACGTCGCCGGCAACTCGGCGATCCAGGCGATCCCGGTGTCCAAGGGGGTCAACGGGGCCCTCTACAACCTCGACGGCGCCGACATCACGCTCGGCGGCTTGACGCCGACGTACTACAACTACGACGCCTTCCAGGAGATCCAGGTCGTCACGGGCGGCTCCGACGCGGGCCTGTTGTCCGGGGCGGCGACGTTCAACCTCGTGACCCGCCGCGGCACGAACGCGATCCACGGTTCCGGCCGCTACTTCTACGCGCCGAACCGGTGGCAGGACGACAACGAACCGGCCGAGGTGGACCTCTCGGGCCTCGAGGCGAACCGCACCAACGTGCTCCGGGACTACGGGGTCGAGGCCGGCGGCCCGATCGTCCGGGACCGCCTCTGGCTCTGGGGCGCCTGGGGCGACAACGAGATCGACCTCTTCAAGGTGGGCCAGGTCGACACGGAGGGCCGACAGGTCCGGGAGGACACGACGCTCGTCAACTTCGACGCGCGCCTGGACGCGCAGCTGGCTTCCTCCAACTCGCTGGAGCTCTTCTACCACCACGGCCAGCGGACCCAGCAAGGGCGCGGCGTCGGGATCAACGTGGCGCCGGAGTCGGGCCTCGACCTCGACCAGCCGACGCCGATGTACAAGGTCGCCGACACGCAGGTCTTCTCCCCGAGCCTGACGGCCTCGGCCTTCTTCTCGTATCTCGACTTCCGGCAGGACGTGCTGCCGGTGGGGGGCGCCGATGCGTCGATGTACTTCGACGCCGACGGGGTCCAGCGCGGGAGCAACTACCTTCTCGACTTCCATTCGATTCAGCGCCAGGTCGGGGCGTCGGCCTCGAAGTTCTTCGGCACGGGCAGCCTCTCGCACGAGCTGAAGTTCGGATTCGGATACAAGTACACGGTCTCCGACTCGCTCGCCGCCGCGCCGGCGGACCAGGTCTGGGGAGACGAGCAGCAGGGCCTGGCCTTCGTCTCGCGCGCGTCCTCGGCGGGCGCGCGAAGCTATCGGATCGGCGGCTTCCTGAGCGACACCATCTCGGCCGACCGCCTGACCGTGAATCTCGGGCTCCGCTACGACCACGGCAAGGCGCGCAACACGCCCTCCTCGGTCGCCGGCAACCCGTCCTATCCGGACGTTCTGCCCGGCGTCGACTACGCCGGAGACGACGGCTACCCGATCTCGGCGGGCGCCTGGCAGCCGCGGGTCGGCGCGACCTACGCCCTCGGCGCGAACCGCCCGACGCTCCTGCGGGCCTCCTATGCGCGCTTCGCGGATCTCGCGCTCGACCAGGTCTCCCTGACCAACGCCTTTCCGGGCACGCAGGGCATCTACTACTACTGGGAGGACGCCAACGGAAACCACGTGGTGGATCCCGGCGAATTCGATCCCGGGAGCCCGGTCGGCGCGTACGGCGTGGACCCGTCGAACCCCGGCTCGCTGACTTCGCCCAACCGGATCAGCCCGGACCTCGCGCCGACGACCATCGACGAGGTCGTCGTCGGTTTCGACCAGGAGCTGCCGTACGGGCTGACGGCTTCGGTCCAGTACACCTGGCGCTCGATCCGGGGCCTGCCCTTCACGCCCTTCATTGGCGTGACTTCGGGCGGGGGCGGCTACGCGTACTCGGGACAGGCGACGGGCGTCGCCACCGATCCGTTCGGCTTCCAGCTCGCGTTCGACGTCCCTTACTTCGGCCTGACCCTCGATCCGCCGCCGTTCGGCATCGAGCTCCGGAATCGCCCGGGCTATGGCCAGACCTTCAACGGCGTGGGGCTCTCGATCGTCCGGCCGTTCGCCGACCGGTGGCTGCTGCGGGGCACGTTCTCGTGGAACTCCTGGAAACAGTCGGTGACGCCCGAGGCGATCTTCGACCCGAACGACGTCGTCAGCGGCCTGAACACGAGCGGCGTGCCGGGCGGGCCGAACGCCGACGGCGGCAGCGTGACCGGCGTCCCCGCGACCTTCGCCGCGTGGACGTTCAGCCTGAACGGGCTCTACCGGCTGCCCCTCGGCTTCGCCGTTTCCGGGAACTTCACCGGCCGGCAGGGGTTCCCACTCGAGTATTTCGTCCGGATCCGGACGACCGACACCCAGGGGGACACCGTCAACGTGCTGACCGACCCGGTCGGCACGTACCGGCTGGACGACGTCTACGAGCTCGACCTGCGGATCGAGAACACCTTCGCGGCCGGCCCGGTCTCGATCACGCCCTCGATCGACGTCTTCAACGTCGCCAACGCGAACACGGTGCTCCGCCGCCGGAGCCGGGTCGGCACGTACAACCAGAGAAACGACAGCTTCTCGCCGGACGCGCAGTTCAACCTGATCCGCGAGTACCAGAGCCCGCGCATCGTGCGCGCCGGCATCCGCGTCGACTTCTAGCGGCGCGGTCTACGGAGCCGCCTCGGCGCGGCGCGGCGGAGGGGGCAGCGCGGCGAGGCCTTCGACGAGAACCAGGTCGGAGGGCTGCTCCGTCACCGCGAGCGTGATCCGGCGGGCGTCGGGCGATAGGGCGAAGCCGTCGACCCTGTAGTCGGCGTCGAATCCGGCGACCGGGATCCGCGCCGACGGCTGGCGGCCGTCCGGGTCGAAGGCGGCGCGGAAAACGCCCGAGAGGCCGCGATCGTCGATCCCGCCGACGAAGACCGAGCGGCCGTCGGGCGCCCAGCGAACGCGCCCGCCGGCCTGCCCGGTGGCGGCGTCGACCCGGATCGGGTATCGGACGGCCAGGAACTGGCCGTCCGCCATGCGGAGAAAGCCGCTGCTCGCCGAGCTCAGGTCCATCACGCCGATGAAGTGGCCGTCGGGCGAAAGGGCCGGGTCCCGCAGCGAGCCGGCCACGACCTGCTGGGGCTCTCTGCCGTCGATGCGGACCTTCCAGACGCCCGCGGTTTCGGGTCCATACGCGCCGTAGACGACCCACTGGCCGTCGGGAGTCGCGGTGGGATTCTCGGCGTCGCCGAGAGACTCCGCTCCGGCCCCCGGCGCCGAGGAGCCGCCGCGCGCCTTCCGCCGGGCGGTCGCCAGCTCCCGATCGTGAGAGAGCTGCCGGGGGTTCGTGCCGTCCGCGTTGGCGATCCAGATCTCGTAGTTGCCGGTCCGCATCGAGCTCCAGAGCAGGTGCTTGCCGTCCGAGGTCGCGTAGGGGTCCCAGTCGTCGGCCGGATCGTCGGTGAGCCGCCGGACGGCGCCGGTCGACAGCGTCAGCTCCCAGATGTTCATGTTGCCGTCGCGGTTGGACGTGAACACCACGCGCTGCCCGCCGGCCGTGTAGTACGGCTGCCGGTCGACGCCGTATCCGCGGGTGAGCCAGCGCGAGTCTTGCCCCTCGGCGAATGCAGCCCCGTTGGCCAGCGTCTGCTGGCGGAGGTTTCCGCGGATCGACGCACCCTCGTAGATGAGACGGCCCGGGCCGGCGTAGTCGAGCGTGGTGCCGAGGTCGAGCGCCCCGAGCAGCCCGTGCGCCGCGCCGGAGGAGACGGCCTGCCGCCCGATGCGTCCGGTCGTCGAGAAGTATCCGGGGTCGCGTTGGGCGTAGACGAGCTCGCGCCCGTCGCCCGACCACAGAGCCGGGGAGAGCATCCCGGGCCGGCCGTCGGGGGAGAGCTCGCGGACCGGGCCGCCGTCGGCGGGCACGAGCCCGATCTTCCACGGGCTGCCGCCGAGGGCGCCAGTGAGGCTGTAGGGCATCGAAAGGAATCGGCCGTCCGCGGACCAGCGCACGGCGGCGACCGTCAACGCATCGACGCGGTGGATCACTTTCTCCGGCGTTCCGGAAGCCGGGGCCACGACGAGCTGGTAGCCGAGCTTGCCGTCCTTCGGCTCCGGGCGCAGGAATGCGATCCGGCGGCCGTCCGGCGAGTAGTCCGCGACCGTCGCGTTCTCGGCGATTCGCCGCGGATCGCCGCCGACGACCGGAACCCGATAGAGCGACTCGACCGTCCCTTCGAGCCGCGTGAAGAGGATCGAGGAGCCGTCGGGTGAGAAGCGCGGGGCGCGGTCGGGCCCCGCCGTCAGAACGGCTTCGGATCCGTCGGCGAGCTGCTTGAGCCAGATGCGCTTCTGGCGCGTGCGCTCGGACGTGAACGCGAGCACCTTTCCGTCCGGGGACACCGCGGGCTCCGAGTCGCGGCCCGAGGAGGTCAGGTAGCGCAGGTGAGGCGGTTCCGGCGGCGCGGAGCCGGGCCGGAGGAACCAGGATGCGGCCGCGCCCAGGACGAGCGCGGCAGCCGCCAGGGCCAGAGTCGATCGGCGTCCCGCGAGGCTTTCCCTCCGGCACGGAGACGCCGGCGACCGACGAGTCTGCGGTCAGAGTCCGAGAGGTGGTCGGAGAGCGCGCGCAGGTCGCGGGCGAGGTCCTTCGTCGCGGCGTAGCGGTCCTCGGGATCCTTGGCGAGGCAGCGCTCGACGATCCAGCGCAGCGCCGTCGGCGTTTCCGGCGCGGCGGCCGAAAGGGGCCTGGGCTCCTCGCGGATGATCGCGACCAGCGACTCGGCGGGCGTCTTGCGCCGCCAGGCCCGCTCGCCCGCGACCATCTCGTACAGGATCGTGCCGAGCGAGAACTGGTCGCAGCGGAAGTCCACGGGCTGACCCGAGGCCTGCTCGGGCGACATGTAGCCGACGGTCCCGAGCACGGTGCCCGGCTCGGTCTGCGACACCCCGGCCGAGATGGTGCGGTCCTCCGCGGAGGCCGCCGTGACGGTCTTGGCGAGGCCGAAATCCAGGATCTTGACGACGCCGTCCCGGGAGACCATGAGGTTCTCGGGCTTGAGATCCCGGTGCACGATCCCGCGCGCGTGCGCGGCGGCCAGGCCCTCGGCCACCTGCGCCGCGATCTGCAACGTCTTCTTCAGGGGCATCGGGCCGGGATCGGTCAGCTCGCGGACGGTCCGTCCGTCGACGAGCTCCATCAGGATGTACGGGTGGCCGTCCGCCGTGCCGATGTCGTGGATCGTGATGATGTTGGGGTGGTTGAGTGCCGAGGCCGCGCGCGCCTCGGCCTGGAACCGGGCGAGGAAGCCCTCGTCGCGCGCGACCGCTGCCGGCAGGATCTTGATCGCGAGCTCGCGATTCAGCTTCGGATCGCGGGCGCGGTACACCTCGCCCATTCCGCCGGCGCCGATGGGCGAGAGGATCTCGTAGGGACCGAGCTTCGTACCGGTCGTCAGCGACATCGAAGGCGGCGATTATGACGCGTGCCGGCAGGTGGTGCCATGCCATGGGATTTCACCCCGGCGATAGAATCCCCGCGCCCTTTCAGGAGGAAGAATGAAACGCATCCTCGCCGTCCTGGCGCTTGCCGCCTGGCCGCTCGCCGCCACCGCCCAGGTCGTCCCCGGCCACCGCCTTCCCGAGGGCCCCGAACGGCCGGTCCGCGAGCGGTCGTTTCACATCCAGAGCTACAAGGCGGAGCTCGCCTTCGACATGGCGAAGGAATCGATCGCCGGCACCGCGACCGTGACCTTCGAGGCCCTTCGGGCGCCGCTTGTCGACGCTCTCGCTCGACGCCGCCGACATCGTGGTGTCGAAGGTCGAGCGCGGCGGCCAACCCCAGAAGTTCTCGTCGGACGCAGAGGCCTTCAAGCTCGACATCGCCCTCGATCCGCCGGTCGGAATCGGCGAGTCGGCGACGGTCGCGATCGCGTACACGTGCAAGCCGCGCGGCGGCCTGTACTTCTTCCCGCAGGACGGCAAGCGCACCGCGCAGGCCTGGAACTACGGCGAGGGCGGGCTCCACCGGGGCTGGCTCCCGCTCTACAACGACACCAACGACCGCTTCGCCGTGGAGTGGCTCGTCACGGCGCCGAAGCCGCTGACGGTCGTCGCCAACGGACGGCTCGACTCGGTGCGCGAGAACGCGGACGGCACGCGGACCTTCCACTGGATCCAGGAAGGGCCGATCCCGAACTACCTCGTCACGGTCGACGTGGCCGAGCTGACGAAGGTGCCGCTGCGCGACGCGAAGGTCCCGCTCCCGGCGCGGAACGAGGAGTCAAGACCGTGCCGCTCTCCGCCTGGACGCCGGCGGGAACGGAGGCGGCCGCGAAGTTCGTCTTCGGCAACACGCCGGACATGGTCGAGTACTTCTCGCAGAAGATGGGCTACCCGTATCCCTGGGACAAGTACGACCAGGTCGTGCTCCGCGAGTTCTCGGGAGCGATGGAGACGACGAGCGCGACGGGCTTCACCGAGTCGGAGCCTCGGCTCGCCGGGGACCCGCCGGACATGTCGCCGACCTTCGAAAGCGCCTGGCCGGTCTTCACCTACGAGGACGTCGTCGCGCACGAGCTCGCACACCACTGGTTCGGCGACATGGTCACCTGCCGGTCGCTCGGGTCGCTCTGGCTGAACGAGTCCTTCGCCACGTTCTGGCACACGCTGTGGACCGCGAAGGCGCACGGCGAGGACGACATGACCTACCAGCGGTGGGCGTACCTGGACCGGTACGTCGAATACGTGCGCTCGACCGGCAGCGTGCGGCCGATGGAGTACCTCCGCTACAAGGAGCCGGGCGGCGATGTACCAGGAGCAGACGACCTACGTGAAGGGGTCGCTCGTGCTCCACATGATCCGGCACTTCCTCGGCGAGGCGGACTTCGACCGGATGATCGCGGCGTACCTGAAGAAGCACGAGTTCTCGAGCGTCGACTCGGCGGACCTGAAGGAGGCGATCGAGCGCGCGGCCGGCCGCAACCTCACCTGGTTCTTCGAGGACTGGGTCGTCGGCGGCGGCGGCCATCCGCGCTTCGAGGTGTCGTACCGGTGGTCGCCGGAGAGAAAGCAGGTCGACCTGACCGTCAAGCAGATCCAGGCGGACCTGCCCTTCGAGAACGAGTTCCGGCTGCCGGTCGAGGTCGAGATTGCCGACGCCGACGGCGCGAAGACGCACCCGGTCGAGCTCTCCGGCTGGTCGACGACCGTCGCGCTGCCGGCGGAGACCCGGCCGACGCGCGTCACGTTCGACAAGGGCGGCTGGCTCGTGTGCGAGGTCGCCTACGCGCGGCCGATCACGGAAGTGCTCGCGGAGCTCTCGGGCGGGGACCTCGCAGCGAAGCTGCGGGCCGCGCGGCAGCTTGCAGACGACTTCGGCAACGACCCGCGGTCGGTCGAGGCGCTGACCCGGATCCTCGCGGACCCGAGCGCGCACTGGGGCCTGAAGCAGGAGGCGGCGCTCGATCTCGGCCGGATCGGCGGCTCCGCGGGCGCGGCGCCGCTCGTGAAGGCGCTGGGCAATCCGGACCCCCGCGTCCGCCGCGCGGTCGCGCTGGCGCTCGGAGAGGCCGGGGAGGTCTCCGCCGCCGAGGCGCTGCGCCGCGCGATCGAGACCGACCGGGCCGAGGACGTCGTCGCGGGCGCCGAGATTTCGCTCGGCCGCCTGAAGGCGCCGGGAGCGAAGGAGTACCTGACGCGCCAGCTCTCGCGAGACTCGCGCTGGTGGGACTCGGTGCGGATCGGGGCGCTCATCGGTCTCTCGCAAGCTCGGCGATCCGACGCTCGCCGCGGTCTTCGAGTCCTACACGGCGCCGAAACACGTCGCGGACGTGCGCCTGGCGGCGCTGAACGGCTGGGAGGGCGCGGCGCCGGGCGATCCGAAGCTCGCGGCGAGCCTGCGGACGCTGACCTCCGACCGCAACCGCAACGTGCGCCTGGCGGCGATCCAGAAACTCGGGAAGCTCCACCGCGCCGAGGACCTGGCGCTTCTCGAGGCCCTGACGAAGGACCCCGACCCCAACGTCGTCGTGTTCGCGAGGGACGGGATCGAGGAGACGAAGGCGTTCACGGCGCCGCCGGCCCAATAACTTTCCAAGAATCGTCGCCGAAGGGCGCGGATGCTAGTGTGAACGGCCGTCGAGCCTGAGAACGCGAAGCGCGCTCCTCGCCTTTCTCGTCCTGGCCGCGGCCGCGCCGCTCGGCGGCGCAGTCGACGCGGATCACCGTACCGGCCGTCGCGTCGATCGTCGGCGTCGCGCCCTTCTTTTCGGACGTGCGGGTGTTCAACACGTCGTACACGTCGAGCGCGGACGTCACGGCGACCTACCGCTGTTTCATCGGGCCGTGCCCCGCGGCAGCGCCGCAGACCCTCTCGCTCTCGCCGAGAGAGTCGCTGGCGCTCGACAACATGGTGGTCTCGACCTTTGCGGCGCCGAACACCGCCGGGGGCGTGGAGTTCGACGTCGCCTCGCCTGCGACGGCGTCGGACGTCGTCGTCACGAGCCGCCTCTACTCCGACGCGCCCGTTCCGACGGTCGGAATGTTCATCCCGGGCGTCGCGGCGTCCGCGGCCCACCGTTACTCCGTGCTCACGCAGATCTCCAACGGGGGCTCCGGGGCCGGGTTCCGGACGAACGTCGGCGCCTTCAACGGGCAGGACACGGCCGCGACCGTGGTCTTCGCGGTCTACTGGGAGGGCCACTGGGTGGGCGAGGTCGAGCGGACGGTCCCCGCGCACTCGGGAGTCCAGGTCAACAACATCTTCGGGTCCGGCGGAATCAACCATCCGTTGCTCGTGACCTCCGATTCGGTCGTCACGGTGCAGACGGACGGCCCCGCGGTCTTCAGCTATGCCGCCGTGATCGACAACGCCACGACCGATCCGATCTTCGTGGCCGGGGCCGCGGACGTTCGCGCCGGTCCTCTCGGTGGGTGGCGCGTACGCCACCGACGTCTCGCTCGTTCCCGGGCAGAACACCTGCGGCAACGTCAACGTCCAGGACAACCCCACGACCGTGGTCCAGACGCCGGGGTCGCACACGCTGACCCTGACGCACGCGGGCATCACGTACGAGGGAACGGTCGAGGACGACGGCTCCTTCGCGATGCAGCCCGAGGCCGTGGGAGGCCAGTTCACGATCACCATCCAGGGCCAGTTCACGCCCCAGGGCTTCACGGCCACCGTGCGCGTCGATCAGACGGCGCCGGCCTGCTTCTATCTGGTGGACTGGGTCGGGCTGAAGGACGTCGGCGCGAACTTCTTTCCGTAGAGCGGCGTTACAATCCGTCGTACCGCTTGCCGAGGGGAGGAACCGCCGTGATTCGCCACATCCGTCCGGCTCTCGTCGCTGGTTTCGCGCTCCCGATGTTGCTCGCCTCCGAAGCCCGGGCTGCGTCCGGAGCCGACCAGGTCGTTCGGATCGACGTCCCGGGCCAACGGATCGCGGTTGCGCCGACGGTGGAGGCGGCGGCTTACGGACTGGGCGCCCAAGCCACGGTCATTCCCGTGAGTGCGTTCCGTCCGGGCTCGGACACGTACGCGTTTGCGGATTTCTTCGGAGACACCGTGACTCCGACCGTGGACGGCAACCAGCGGTGGTTCGCTCCCCTGGACCTGCCGAGTGGAGCCGTGATCACGCAGGTGGACTTTCTGGTGACCGATGGCGATGGGGCGTCCGACATCACGGCCTATTTCGAGGGCGCCTGCTTTCCGGCGAGCGGTCCGGGCCCCCATGGTTCCGGCTACTTCTGGTCGGCGACCTCGACGGGGATCTCCGGCGACGGCGTCATCTCGCTGACCGGATCGCCCATCACGAACGTGGGTCGGGGGCTCTGCGCCGTCGGTGGCAGTGACGTCTACGACGCCTATTACTATAAGTTTCTGGCGGTCTTTCTCGAGACGACGAGCCATTCCTTCTCGGGTGCCGTCGTCCAGTGGCACCGGTCGGTCAGCGCCGCGCCCCTGACGGCGACGTTCGCCGACGTCCCGACCGACCATCCGTTGTTCCAATTCGTCGAGGCTCTCGTGGCCTCCGGGGTCACGGCCGGTTGCGGAAGCGGGAACTACTGCCCGAACGGTCCGCTGACACGAGGGCAGATGGCCGTGTTCCTGGCGAAGGCGCTCGGCCTCCACTGGCCGCAGTAGCCCGGGCTACGCCGCCGCCTCGCCGTCCCGGACGATCCGCCCGTCGTGGATCTCGACGACGCGGCTCGCGCGCCGGGCGAGCGTCATGTCGTGCGTGATGACGACGAGCGTCGAGCCCTGCTTCCAGAGCTCGGTGAAGAGGCCCATGATGTCGCCGCCGGCCGAGGAGTCGAGGTTGCCGGTGGGCTCGTCGGCCAGGACGACGTCCGGCTGCATCGCGAGCGCCCGGGCGATCGCGACGCGCTGCATCTGGCCGCCGGAGAGCTCGGTCGGCCGGTGGTCCATGCGGTCGGCGAGGCCCACGCGGGTCAGGAGCTCCGTGACGCGCTCGCGGCGCTTCTTCGGGGCGACGCCGCCGAAGAGCAGCGGCATCTCGACGTTCTCGAACGCCGTGATCTGCGGCAGCAGGTTGAAGCCCTGGAAGACGAACCCGACGCGGCGGTTGCGCACGTCGGCGAGCTCGTCGCGGGAGAACTTCGACACGTCTTCGCCGCCGAGCCGGTAGGTCCCCTCGCTCGGCGTGTCGAGGCAGCCGATCAGGTTCATGAGCGTCGACTTGCCCGAGCCCGACGGCCCGACGATCGCGACGAACTCGCCCGGCTCGACCAGGAGGTCGATGCCCTTCAGGGCCTCGACCTTGACCTTGCCGGTGTCGTAGATCTTGCGGATGGACTGCATGTCGATGATCGAGGTCATGGTGTCTCCGTTCACTCGTAGCGCAGGGTCGACGCCGGGTCGATCGACGCGGCGCGGCGGGCGGGGAAGTAGCCGGCGAGGAGTCCGCAGGTCCCGAGGATCGCGATCGTGGCGAGGCCGATGGGCCAGGAGAGCGTCGGGCGGCCCATGAACTCGAGGACGTCGTTGCCCTCGATCGGCAGGAAGGAAACGCGCCGTCACGAGCAGGATCGCGATCAGGGCCCCGAAGAGGCCGCCGACGAGCGTGTAGACGAGCCCCTCCAGGATGAAGGGCCCGGTGATCCAGGCGCGGCGCGCGCCGAGCGCCATCTTCACGCCGATCTCGCGGGTCCGCTCCTTGACGACGGCGTACATGATGTTCGCGACGCCGACGCCGCCGATGATGAGCGTCAGCGCGCCGATGACGCCGAAGAAGATCTCGAGGCCGATCGAGGATCTTCTCCTGCATCTTCTGTCCCTTCACGGTGTCCCAGAGCCCCCAGACGCGCGGGTCTTCCGGGTCGAACCCCAGGCGCGGCCCGAGGACCTCGTTGAAGTGCTTGAGCGCGGCCGCCATCTCGTCGGCCTTCTTGACGCGGAAGACGACGACGTTGACGCGGTCGCTCCCGAGGACGGCCTTGAAGGTCGACTGCGGGATGACGGCGTGCGTCGCGTCGGGCCCGCCGTAGGTCGAGGACTGGCGCTTCCGCTGCATGACGCCGATGACGGTGAAGGGCGAGTTGTTGATGAGGATCGCTTCCCGAGCGGGTCCTCCGGGCCGAAGATGTCCTTGGCCATCTCGTTGCCGAGGAACACGACGCGGCGCTTCTCCTCTTCGTCCTGGGGATTGATGAAGCGGCCGCGCCTCGTCGGGAAGTGCTTGCGGGCGTCGCCGTAGTCGAACCGCGTGCCGATGACGCGGCCGTTGACGGTCTTGCGCCCGTAGGTCAGGGCCGTCCGCCACGACGTCAGCTCGCCCCAGATCGCGTCGAGCTCGGGCAGGCGCTCGCGCGCGTAGTCGATGTCCTCGAGCTTCGGCCGGATGGGCCGGCCCTCGGGCAGGCCCTTGTAGGGCTTGGAGGTCTCGCCGGGCCACATGATCGCGAGGTTGTTCCCCATGGCCTGGTCGTTGGACATCATCTGGCGCTTCAGGCCCTCGCCGAAGGCGAGCAGCAGCAGGATCGTCACCGTGCCCCAGGCGAGCGAGGCGATCGTCAGCGTGGCGCGCTTCTTCTGAAGCCGCGCCGAGGCGAGGAAGAGGTGGAGGATGACGGCGAGATCGCGCTTCATCGGCCGGCTCTAGAGCTTCATCGCCACGACGGGATCCAGGCGCGAGGCGTCGCGCGCCGGGAAGTAGCCCGCGAGCAGGCCGGTGACGCCGAGGATCGCGGCGGTCAGCGCCGCGACCGAGAGCGACAGGTCCGGGTTGCCGACGAACTCGGTCACGCCGAACTTCGGGAAGAGGGCGCAGACCGTGAAGGAGATCGCGAACCCGAGGGCGCCGCCCATGGCCGTGATCAGCAGCGTTTCGAGCAGGAGCTGCCGCAGCAGCCACCGGTCGCGGGCGCCGAGCGCCATCTTGATGCCGATCTCCTTGGTCCGCTCCTCGACGACGACGTTCATGATGTTCGAGACGCCGATGCCGCCGACGATGAGCGTGAAGGAGCCGATGATCCCGAGGAAGAGCCGGAAGGACAGGAAGAACGTGGCGAAGAACTTGAGGTTCTCCGTCGTGTCCCAGACCGAGAAGGCCTCCTTGTCGTCCGGGATCGAAGCGCTGGCGGCCCGCGATGACGCGGCGCACGTCGTCGGTGACCTGCTCGGCCTCGGCGGCGACCTTCGGCTGGTAGATCAGGTTGTCGACCCACTTCTCGCCCGGTGATCGCCCGGTAGGTCGAGCCCGGGATGAAGCCCTTCTGGTTGTCGCGGCCGCTGTAGCTCGAGTTCTGGACCTTGCTCTGGAGGACGCCGACGACGAGGAAGGGCGAGCCGCCCAGCATGACGGTCTTGCCGACCGCGTCGACGTCCTGGCCGAAGACGTCCTCGGCCATCTTGTTGCCGATGAAGAGGACCCGGCGCTGCTCGTTCGATGTCGAGTCGGATTGACGAACCGGCCGCCGGCCTGGGGGATCAGGTTGCGCATGCCGCCGAACTCGGGCGAGACGCCCGAGATGTCCAGCGCGATCGTCTTCGCGCCGTAGTTGAGCTTCAGCGTCTGCGAGTACTCGCTCGAGATGGCGTTGACGCCACGTGCCTCGCGGCGGATCGCCTCGACGTCGTCCTCGTTCAGCCGGATCTTGCGGCCCTTGCCGAGGCCCTCGAACGGGACCGAGGTCAGGCCCGGCCAGGCGATGCAGATCGCGTCGCCGAGGCCCGAGCTGTTCAGGATCATCTGCCGCTGGAGGCCCTTGCCGAAAGCCAGCAGCAGGCTCACCGACACGGTTCCCCAGACGATCCCGAAGACCGTCAGGAACGTGCGGAGCTTCTGGCTCCGGATGTCCCGCCACATCTGGCGCGAGGACGCGTCGCGTAGGCGAAATGCGACGAGCGCGCGACGTCCTCAGTCGACCGCGGACGGTCAGCTTCTTGGGCGGCCGCTCGAGGACCTTCGCTCCCATCGAGAGGCCCTCGGAGACCTCGACGTTCAGCCCGTCGGAGACGCCGAGCTTGACCGCCGTCTTGACCGGCGGCGCCTTCTCGGTCGCGCCGGGAAGCTCGACGAACGTCTTCTTGCCGCCGTCCTCGAAGATGACGACGCGCTCCGGGATCGTCAGGACGTCCTTGCGCTCGCGGATGATCAGGTCCGCGTTGGCCGAGTAGCCGGCGCGCAGCGTCGACGTTCGGGCGCCGGATCGAGCTCGATCTCGACGTCGAAGAGCGTCGCCCCGTCCTTCTGCTGGGCCTGCGGCGCGATCCGCGCGACGTGGCCCGTGACGACGTCCGTCGGGAGCGCGCCGACCTTGATCCGCGCCGGAAGCGCCATCTTCGAGCTTGCCGACGTCGATCTCGTCGACCGTGCCCTTGAAGATGAGGTCGCTCATGTCGGCGATCGCGGCGAGCTCGGTGCCGGGCTGGTAGGAGGTCAGCGGCACGACCGGGTCGCCGGGGTTCACCGCGCGCGTCAGCACGGTGCCGGCCGCGGGCGCGCGGATGATCGACTCCATCGAGACCGTGTCGGTCTGGATGCGGCCCTTGCGCGTCAGGTCGCGGCCCTGCTCGGCCCGGGCGACGGCGACCTTGGCGAGCTCGAAGGCCTCGCGCTTGACGTCGAGGTCGGACGTCGGAACGACGCCCTGCCTGGCGAGCTCCTGGGCGCGCTCGAACTCGGCCTTCGCGCGGTCGTAGGAGGCCCTCGCGGAGTCGAGCTGCCGGTCGACGTCCGTCAGCTCCTGCGGGCGTCGGGTCGGGCGCGATCTCGAAGAGCGGGTCGCCCGGCCTGACCTTGTCGCCGACGTTGACCATGCAGGTCTTGACGATCCCCGAGATCTTCGACTTGATCGAGAACTTCTGGCGCGGCTGGATCTGCCCGACGGCCAGGGCCTTCTCGGTGATCGAGCCCTTCTCGACCGTGACGAGCTTCTGCTCGTCGTCGTTGCCCTTGCCGTTTCGGGCGAGGGCGTAGAGCCCCGCGGCAGCCGCCACGAGAACCGCCAGCAACAGGAGCGTCTTGAAGAGCTTCGACATACCGTCCTCCCTGGACCGAAGGGCGCCGCATGGGGCCGGCGCCGGAAACGCGGGCTTCGAAGGGAGTTACGCAGCCCGGGGCGGCAGGTTCCGCAACCAGGCGAGCCGCGGTCCTGCGAAAGCGGCTGCCGGAACGGCCCGGGATCGGATATCGTTGCAACTCAAGGGGTTGCGTGTGATCCGAGGCGAAAGGCTCTATCTCCGGTCGATCGAACGGGACGACCTCCAGCGTTGCCACGACTGGATGAACGACGGGGAGCTGCGCTCCACCCTCGCGCAGCGCTACCCGATGTCGCTCGCGCAGGAGGCCGACTGGATCGAGCGGACGACGCGGGGGCAGGACCCCTCCCGACTGATCTTCGCGATCTGCCTCTTCGAGGGCGACCGCCACATCGGCAACTGCGGTCTCGAGGGCGTCGACCGGGACAACGCCGTCGCGACTTTCGGCATCCTCATCGGCGAGGCGGACTGCCGCGGCAAGGGCTTCGGCGAGGAAGCGACGCGCGCGCTCTGCCGCTTCGCCTTCGAGGAGATGAACCTCCACAAGATCCGTCTCGACGTGCATGCCGGCAACGCGGGCGCGATCCGCACCTACGAGCGCGTCGGCTTCCGCAAGGAAGGCGTCCTGCGCGACGAAGCGTACCGGCGCGGAGGGTACATCGACGTCGTTCGCATGGGGCTTTTGCGCGGGGAGATGAGAATGGGACGTCGACGTGGGGGGGCGGAGACGAACCCCGGGCCTGCGACCGGGAGAAAGCGCCGGGCTCGATGACGACGATGATCGCTCCGGAGTACCGCTTCGTGAGCCGGTGGTGGGTGCTCGGCACCGTCGAGGAGGTCGCCGCCGTGCTCGCCGACCTCCGCGAGCTCGCTCGGTGGTGGCCGTCGGTATTCCTCGATGTCGAGGAGCTCGAGCCGGGCGGCGAGGACGGCATCGGCCGGCGCGCCCGCCTTCACACGAAGGCCTGGTTTCCCTACACGCTGTATCTCCAGTTCCGGGTCGTCGAGTCGCGGCACCCGCACGGGTTCTCGATCAATGCGACGGGAGACCTCGAGGGACGCGGCGACTGGACGTTCGAGGAGGCGGGCGCCTGGACGCTCGTCACCCACGACTGCAGCGTTCGCATCGAGAGGCCGCTCCTGCGGCTGCTGGCGCCGATCCTGCGCCCGGTTCTCGCCGCCAATCAGCGCTGGGCGATGCGCATGGGGGAGGAAAGTCTCGCCCTGGAGCTCGCGCGGCGGCGCGTCCACGACGGCCTCCGAGAGGGCGAAGGTCCCGGCGCCGCCCTCTCCGGTGCCGGCGGGGCCCTTCCTCGCGGCGGCCGCCGGGGCGGGGGCCGTGGCGGCGTACTGGCTCGCCCGCCGGATGGCACGCCGCCGGCGCCGCCGGCGCCTGCGGTGGTTGGGGCGGTGAACGGACCATCGTTCGGGAGTACGATGAGCCTCCCGTGAGCATCGACCTGAACGCCGACGTGGGCGAGGGAATGGACGATGCGGCCCTGCTGCCCTTCGTCACCTCCGCCAACGTGGCCTGCGGTCTCCACGCGGGCGACCCGAGCGTCATGGACGCCACCGTCACCCTCGCGCTCTCGCGCGGCGTGCGTGTCGGCGCGCACCCCGGCTACGCCGACCGCGAGCATTTCGGCCGCGTCGCGGTGGAGCTGCCGGCGGAAGCCGTCGAGGCGCTCGTGCTCTACCAGGTCGCGGCGCTCGACGGATTCGTGCGCTCGCGCGGCGGAACGCTGACGCACGTCAAACCGCACGGCGCGCTCTACCACGCGGGGGCGGAGTTTCCCGATGTCGCGCGAGCGATCGCCGAGGGCGTTCGGCGCTTCCGGAAGAGCCTGGTCCTCGTCGGGCCCGCGGGCTCGATGCTGGTCGAGGCGGGACGCGAGGCGGAGCTTGCGGTCGCCGAGGAGGCCTTCGCGGACCGCCGCTATCTGGCGGACGGCTCGACCATGCCGCGCAGCGAGGCCCGGGCCTTGATCACCGATCCCGACGAGGCGGCCGAGCAGGCCGTGCGGCTCGCGCGCGACCACTCCGCCATTGCGTCCGACGGGTCGCGGATCGAGGTGCGGGCCGACACCATCTGCATCCACGGGGATACGCCAGGGGTCGTGGCCATCGCCGGGCGGATCCACGAGCGGTTCCGTGCCGAGGGCATCCGGATCGCCCCGCTCGAGCCGGGGCGGGTCTCGCGGCACGACGGATTCGTCATTCCGCCGGGCTGACGGTACACTGGTACATCCCATGAGCACCGAGCGGGCGGACCTGCCCGAGGAGGAAGAGGCGCGGTCGTGGGCCGATCGGGCGGCCGGGCTCGCCGGCGCGGCGCAGTCGCTTCTTTCCACCCGCCTGGCGATCTTCCGCGAGGAGATCTCCGGGAAGGCCGCGCTCGCCGGCAAGGGCCTCGCCGGCGGTCGCCGTCGCGGCCGCGCTCGGCGTGGGGGTGCTGCTGCTCTTCGCGGCGCTGCTCGCGGCCGTCCTGGCGAAGCTCTTCGGAAGCGTGGCGCTCGGGATTCTCGCCGCGATGCTGCTCTACGCGGCCGGCGTCGCGGTTGCCGGGCGGATCGCCTGGAAGGCGCTGTCGGCCGTGCGGCCGAACGAGTTTCCGGCGACCGGCCGGGAGCTGGAACGCGACTGGGAGGCGATTCGCGACTCGCTGGCGGTCGAGGCCGAGGGCGACTTCGACGACGAGGGCGGCCCCGCGGACGACGAGCCGGACGAAGGCGACGTCGAGGACCTCGAGGCGCGCCTGCGCGGGGGGACCGATGTGAGCGAGCGGAAGAGCGGCTCGTCGAGCTTTCGCGCCGCGCGGCGCGGGAGCGCGAGGAGCTGTCGGCCGGCCTGCGCGAGGCGAAGGTCGAAGCGCAGGCGTTTCGTCAGCGCTGGCGCTTCGCGGGGCTCGCGGCCTCGGGCCTCGCCGCCGCCGCGACGGCCGCCTGGAGGCTCTTCGGCCGCAACTCGCTCGCGGCGAAAGCCGGCCGCATCGCCTCCGCGGCCTCTCTGCTGATCGGCATCGGCCGCGGCGTGCGCGCCGGCCGCCGCTTCTGGTAGCCGAAACTCGGCGGGGTCAGGTCTCGAAATTTCGGATCCCGGAGAGCCGCACGCAATCCGAAAAATCGAGACCTGACCCCCGTCAATCGACGGCCTGGAGCACTCTTTCCGCGATCATCCCGTAGCCCTTTCGGTTCGGGTGGTAGCGGTCGGCGCTCAACCGGTCGGGGTGGCCGTGGAAGATGTCGAAGGTCGGAACGATCGCGACACCGGGAAACGCCAGCGCGGTCTCGGCGGCGAGAGCGTTCCACTGCAGGATGACCGAGGAGCCGAGGCGCCCGGGGCCGGGCTCGCCCGAGAAGGGATCGTAGAGCCCGACGACGGCGATCGGCGCCGCCGGGTTCGCCTCGCGGAGCGCCCGCAGGATCCCGCGCAGGTTCTCGACGTAGGCCGAGCGCGCCGCGGCGACGGCGTCCACGAGGTCGGTGGGGGATCCCGTCGAGCGCCCCGCGGCGTGGGACAGGTCGTTGCCGCCGGCGGAGACGAGGATCAGGTCGGCCTCCGCGGCGAGCGAACGCACGTTGGCCGACTCGACGAGCGCGCGGACCTCCGTGGACTCCATTCCGTTGACGCCGAGGTTCGTCAGCTCCGCCGGCCCGCGCTTCTTCAGCGCCTCGAGAACGTCGTACGGCGAAGCCCCGGCCCGCCTCGTCGCCCGTGCCGCGGGCGAGCGAGTCGCCGAGGACGAGGATCCGGCGCTCGCCGGCCTGCGCCGGTCGGGCCGCAGGCTGCCGCGGCGGAGGAGGCGGTTCCCCGATCGGCTCGCCGAGCGCCCCGCGCAGGGCGAGCACGAACCCCGCCGCGAGGACGAGCGCTGCCCCGGTCCCGACGGTGACGGGCGCCGTCCAGAGCCAGAAGCGCGACAGATCGGCGGGCCATGCGAGCGCCGATGATACGTTCAACGCGATGCGAAAGCCGAGTTCGGTCCAGGGGCGACGTGGCTGAGGGGGCCGAGGTCGTCCTCGCGGCCGAGCACCTGACCAAGCGGTTCGGGAAGCGAGAAGCGGTGTCCGACGTGTCCTTCGAGGTCCACGCGGGCGAGGTCTTCGGCTTCCTCGGCCCGAACGGGGCCGGCAAGACCACGACGATCCGGATGCTCGTGGGCCTGGCGCGCCCGGACCGCGGGCAGGTCCGGATCCGGGGCTTCGACGTGGCCCGGGACTTCACGCGCGCCATGGCGCACGTCGGAGCGATCGTCGAGGCGCCCGACCTCTACCGGTACCTGACCGGCCGCGAGAACCTCCTCCACTTCGCGCGCATGCTGCCGCGCGGGGCGGCCGGGCGCATCGAGGAGCTCTCGCGGATGGTGTCTCTGTCGGAACGCCTCGACGACAAGGTCGCGACGTACTCGCTCGGGATGCGCCAGCGGCTCGGCATCGCGCAGGCGCTCCTCGGCAACCCCGACGTGCTCATTCTCGACGAGCCGGCCAACGGCCTGGACCCCGCCGGCATCCGCGAGATCCGGCGGCTCGTGCGGCGGCTCGCGTCCGAGCGCGGCATCGCCGTCTTCGTCTCGAGCCACCTGCTCTCGGAGATCGAGCAGACCTGCGACCGCGTGGCGATCGTCCACCGCGGCCGCACGCTCGGCGGCGGGCTCGGTGCGCGAGCTCGTCGGCGCGCGCGGCCTCCGACCGGGTCCGCATCCGCGCGCGGCCGGCGGCGGCGGCCGCGGAGACAGCTCGCGGCCTTCGGCGCCGTGGAGGCGGAGGCGCCGTCGGCCGACGGCGAGGGGACCGTATCGGTGCGCCTCGCGGCCGAGCGGGTGCCCGGAGGCGCTGCGCGCCCTGCTGTCGGCGGGCGTCGACGTGTTCACGGTCGAGCGCCCGGTGTCGACGCTCGAAGAGGTGTTCCTCGAGATCACCGGAGGCGAGACGGTATGAGGTTCCCGGGCCTCGTCGAGAACGAGCTCCTGAAGATCGCGCGGCAGCGGCGCTTTCGCGTCGTCGTGCTCATCCTCATGGCCCTCATCGGCCTCATCGTCTTCGCGCAGTCGCGCGCCCGACGAGCGGTTTCACGAGAAGGACTGGCGGGTCGAGACGCAGGAGCGCATGTCGTGGCTTCAGGGAAGGCTGCGCGACGCGCGCACGCCGTCGACCTGGCAGCGCTGGGCGCGCTTCGAGCTCGGCCGGCTCCAGTATCACGTCGACCGCGACATCGACCCCGATGCGATCTCGGGGCCGCTCTTCACGCGCGCCTTCGCCAACGCGTCGAGCTACCTGCTGCTGCCGCTGCTCGCGATCGTGTTCGCGTCGGACATCGTTTCGGCGGAGTTCCAGCAGGGGACGATCAAGCTGCTGCTGACGCGGCCGGTCGGGAGGGCCCGCGTCCTGGCGTCGAAGCTCGTGGCGCTGCTTCTGGCGATCACGCTGACGGTCCTCCTCGGCGGGATCGTCGCGTACCTCTTCGGCGGGCTGGCGTACGGATACGCCGGCTGGGACGCGCCCATCCTCACGGGGTTCCGGGTCGGCGGCGAGACCTTCGACGCCTCGACGGTGCGCTCGATCGCGCTCTGGAAGGAGTCGATCCTCGTCTACGGCCTGGCCTGGTTCGCGGCGCTCTGCGTCGGCGGGATCGCGCTGCTGACGTCGGTCCTGCTGCGCTCGACGGCCGCCTCCATGGGGACCATGCTCGCGGCGCTGATCGCCGGCACGATCCTGCCGCGCCTGGCCTCCTCCTGGGAGGCCCAGAAGTTCCTGTTCGTCACCAACCTGCCGTTGCCGGACTATTACTCGGGCTCGCCGCCGCCGATTCCGGGCCTCTCCGTGGCCTTCGCGGCGACGGTCCTCGGGGCATGGGCGGCAGCCGCCGTCGCGGCGGCCTTCGTCGTGTTCGTGCGGCGGGACGTCCTGGCCTAGGGCCCGGGGGGCTGGTATAGACTTCCGGCCCCCGGAAGGGGCCGGAAGACGCGCCGCGGGCGCGCTTTTTGAAGCAGTCGAGAAACGGGAGTAGGCTACTTTCCCCGGAGCGCAATGGCAGAGAGGAAGACCGATCCGCCGGCCAAGAGTCCCCTCGAGGACTCGCGGTCGGGGAAAAAGCTCAAGCCGGACCAGTACGAGCTGAAGATCCGGTGGGAGAAGGCGCGCCAGGTGCTGGACGTGTCTCCGACGGGCGTGCGGTTCGACTTCGACGCCCCGCTCAAGGTCGGAACGAAGTACCCGGTCAGTCTCACGGCCCCGGGAGTCTCGTTCTCGACGACCCTCGAGGTCTCGCGCTGCCAGCTGACGGTCGAGCCGCCGAGCGGCCGGTTCTTCCGCGTCAGCGGGCGCTTCTTTCCGTACGTCGAGTAGGGCCCGCGCCGCCACTGCGCGTGAAGCGGTAGGCCACGTGCCAGGCCGACAGGCGCGCCTCGCGGTCGCACTCGAGCCCCGCCTTTCCGAACCCCTTCTCCAGGTCGCCCGCCTCGAGACGCTCCCCGGCCGGAGTCTTCGGACCCTGCACCTTCTTCATCGCGGTGACGACCCACAGGCGCCCGGCCGGCTCGAGTCGCTTGACCGCCGCTTCGAAGAGGGCGCGTGAGCCCACCCGGCTCTCCTGCCAGAGCAGGATCCAGTCGAACGTCTCCTTGACGGAGCGGATGGCGCGCGCCTCGGCCGTGCGAAGCGACTGACCCGGCGAGGCCGCGCCGCTCGAGCAGGCGCTCGAGCTCGGGCGGGGCGTCGACGGCGAGCAGGCGCTCGGCCGCCGGGACCTCGAGGCGGCGCGACGATCTCGGCCGACGCCGCGGAGCGGAATCACGCGGCGATTCTACGTGGGAGATACTCGGGATCGTGGCGGAGATCCTACTTCGGCACGGCGAGCTTCGCCTACGAAGGCTGGAAGGGCATCGTCTACCACGAGCGCTACCGGCAGGCGACGTTCAAGGTCGACTGCCTGCGGGAGTACGCGCGCTACGAGCCCTTCCGGACGGTCGAGTTCGACTTCACCTTCTACCGCCCGCCGACCGCGCGCCAGCTCGCGCGCTACGCCGCGGCGCTGCCGCCGGGGTTTCCCGTCGCTTTCGAAGGTCTGGGAGGAGCTGACCATGCCGCGCTTCCCGGACCTCCCGCGCCACGCCGGGCGCGCCGGCCAGGACAATCCGCGCTGGCTCGACCCGCGCGTCTTTCGCGACGAGGTGCTGCCGCCTTACCGGGAATCCTTCGGCGGCCACACGGGCCCGTTCATGCTGGAGTTTCCGACCGAGTGGCAGCCGTCGCCGGAACGCCGGCGCGCGTTCGTCGAGAAGCTCGACCGGTTCCTGGCCGAGTCGCCGGAGGGCCTGCGCTGGGCCGTCGAGATCCGCACGCCCCAGTACTTCGAGTCGGACTACTTCGACGTCCTCCGCCGGCGCGGCGCCGCGCATGTCTTCAACTGGTGGACCCGCACGCCGGCGCTTTCCGAGCAGTGGGAGGCGGCGCAGCCCCTGCCGGCGGGGTTTGCCGTCGCGCGGATCCTCGTTCCGCCGGGCATTCCCTACGAGCACGCCGTCGAGCGCTTCCGCCCGTACGACCGGATGCAGGCGCCCCGCGAGGACATGCGGCGCGACCTGGTGCGCCTCGTCCGGCACATCACCGCGGCCGGCGCCGACGCCTTCGTTCTCGTCAACAACCGCGCCGAAGGCTGCGCGCCGCTCACGATCCGGGCCCTGGCCAAGATGATGGGGATCCCCGTCCGGGACGACGGCCCCCCGAAGGGCCTCTTCGACTAGGCAACCGAAACTCGAGGGGGTCAGGTCTCATTTTTTCGGTTCTGCTTCGAATCGGGCCAACAACCGAAAAATCGAGACCTGACCCCGGTTAGTTTCGGGCGCGGTTGAAGATCCAGACGAGGTACCCGATGACCCCGAGTCCGGCCACGATGACGGCGAGCCCGGCGACCGGCGAGAACTGCTGGAGCATGCGGTACGTCAGGAAGAAGATGACGGCGAAGATCGGGATCGCCACCAGCGCGGCGATCGCCACGAAGCGGTTGCCCTTGCGCCGCGCCTTCCGCCGGGACGACCTTCATGAGCTGCAGCTTCTTCGTCACGTCGGCCGGCAGCGCGGGCCGCTCGACCCACTTGAGCGCCTCGGGCTCGGCGTGGCCCTGCTTGAGGTCGGCGGGAAAGGCTTCGCCGCAGTAGACGCAGTGGTCCAGCCGCCAGGCGGCCAGGGGCCTGTGGCAGCGCGGGCAGCGGGGTCCGGCGGCGGTGCTCACGGTCTTTTTTCTCGATCCCGGATGCGAAACGATTATACGGTTGGCTCCCCCGGATCCCGCCCCACGAAGGAGGTTTCGTTGAAGACGAGCGGCAAGCGCGTGGACTGGAGAGGCTGCGGCACGGCCCTCGTGACCCCGTTCGACGACAAGGGCCGCATCGCGTTCGGGCCGCTCGAGGAGCTGGTCGAGTGGCAGATCCGCCAGGGCATCGACTTCCTCGTGCCCTGCGGGACGACCGGCGAGTCGCCGACGCTCTCGCGCGACGACCGCAAGGCCGTCACGGCCGCCGTCGTGCACGCCGCCAGCGGCCGCGTCCCGGTCGTCGCCGGCGCCGGCGGCAACCACACGGCGCGCGCGGTCTTCTGGGCGCGCGATGCCGCCGCGGCCGGGGCCGACGGCATCGTGTCGGTGACACCCATGTACAACCAGCCGAGCGCCGAAGGCCTGCTGCGCCACTTCTCGGCGATCGCCGAAGCCACGGACCTGCCGACGATCGTCTACAACACGCCGTCCCGCACGGGTCTCGACCTCGACGTCGAGACGATCCAGCGGCTGGCGGAGATCCCCAACGTCGCCGGACTGCAGGAGGCTTCGTCCGACTTTTCCAAGCTTGCGAAGCTCATGGCGATGCTGCCGCCGGACTTCGCGGTCTTCTCCGGCAACGACGCGACGGCTCTGGCGCTGATCGCGCTCGGCGCGCGCGGCGTCGTCTCCATCGTCGCCAACGAGATCCCGAAGGAGATGGGCGAGCTCGTCCGGGCCGCGCTCGACAACGACCGCGAGCGGGCGCTCGAGCTCCAGCGCAAGTACGAGCCGCTCATGGAGATGAACTTCTGGGAGTCGAACCCCGGCCCGGTGAAGTGCGCGCTCTCGCTCATGAAGAAGTGCGGCGAGACGCTCCGCCTCCCGCTCGTCCCGGTGCGGGACGACACCCGCCGGAAGATCGAGCGGATGCTCGGCAGCTACCGGCTGCTGACCAAGAAGGCGGCCGGCGGCCGTTGAGCGATTCGCTCGAGAGCCGCATCGACGGGTTCTTTGCCGATCCCGGCGCCTCCCTGGACGGGGCGCGCCACGCGGTCGCGGAACTGTTCGCCGAGCTCGACTCGGGACGGGTGCGCGCGGCGGAGCGGGAAGGCGGCCGATGGGTGTCCCGCCCGTGGGTCAAGCGCGGGATCCTGCTCGGATTTCGCGTCGGGGCCGTCGTGGAGCTTCCGATGGCGGGGCCGCTGCGGTTCCTGGACAAGGACACCTTTCCGCTCAAGTTGCTGAGCGCCGCGAGCGGCGTCCGGGTCGTGCCGGGCGGCACCTCCGTGCGCCGCGGCGTGTTCCTGGGCTCGGGGGTGACGATCATGCCGCCGGCCTACGTGAACGTGGGCGCTTACGTCGGCGCGGGCACCATGATCGACTCGCACGCGCTCGTCGGCTCGTGCGCGCAGGTCGGCCGGCGCGTTCACATCTCCGCCGGCGCCCAGATCGGCGGCGTGATCGAGCCGGTCGGCGAGGTGCCCGTCGTTCTCGAGGACGACGTCCTCGTCGGCGGCAACTGCGGGGTCTACGAGGGCGCGATCGTCCGCGAGCGGGCGGTCATCGGCGCCGGCGTGATCCTGACGGCCGCCACACCCGTCTACGACGTGGTCCGCGGCGAGATCTACCGCAGGACGGATGCCGGGCCGCTCGAGATCCCGGCCGGCGCCGTCGTCGTGCCCGGCGCGCGAGCCATCCGCGAGGGCCGCGGGGCCGAGTGGGGTCTCTCGCTCCAGACGCCCGTGATCGTGAAGTATCGCGACGAGAAGACGGACGCCTCGGCGGCGCTGGAGTCCGTGCTGCGCTGACCCCTTCCCCCGGGGCGCCGAGCGTCAGGCGGATTCACGAAGCCTGAACGAATCGGCGGTGGCCCGCAAAGAGCGCGAGCCACCGCCGGAAAACGGAGCTAGTTGGAGCGGCGCTTGCGCCGGGCGAGGATCAGCGCGATCAAGACGACCAGAATCAAGGCGACCAACACCCAGAGAAACGGGCTCGTGGCTTTCGCAGGCGCCTCTGCGGGGGCCGGTTCGGTAACCGGAGCGGCCGCCATCGGCGCTTCGGCCTCCGGCGCGGCGGCCTGCGGCGCTTCGGCCTGCGGAGCAGCGGCCTGCGGCGCTTCGGTCGGCGGCGGCGCGGCGGCCGGCAGCGGGGCTGCCTGCGGCGCGGCGGCCGACTCGGCGCTGAGAATCGCCTGGGCCTCGCGCTCGCTCACGACCACGGGCGGCTCGTCGGTGACGATCACGGCCGTGAACACGTCTCCGGCCTTGAGCTGGTGGACCTGGATTTCCTTCCCCTCCGCGTTCAGCAGCGTGACGTGCCTCTTGTCGAAGTCCTGCTGGTGGAACCGGCGGATGCCGCTCGGGCCGCGGACGATGACGTTCTGGCCGGAGACCGCGAGGACCTTCCCCTTGCGTATCTGCGTGACGGTGACCGGGGTCGAGGTCGTCGTCGTCGTGACGGTTGCCGACACGCTCATTCCCGGCTCGAGGTCCGCGACGCCGAGGTCCTTGCCGCCCATCTGAAACTTGAATCCGTCGGGCACGGTGTATTCCCGGGCGCCCTCGTTGCCCTCCACGACGACCTTGTTCCCATAGGCGCTGACGATCTTTCCGGAGATGTAGCGGGTCGACGTGGTCGACATGGGCTTGCCCGTTTGCGTCGTGGTCGTGACGCTCGGCTCCTGTGCCGCCGCCGCAGCGGCCATGGCGATGAGCATTACCGCACCGAGCACACGACTCATCCTCCTTCGCATAGACCCTCCTTTCACTTTCTGGGGACGAAGTCTATGCCCCGTTCGGGGGTTCGAATGATACGGGTGCATCATGCCGGGCCAGAACGGGACACCCGCCCCTACTTGGGCCCGGGCTTCAGGTTCTCCCGCAGGTGCCGCGCGAGCAGCGAGTGCAGGTGGTACGACGTCCCCTCGCCCTCGTCGATCGAGTGCGGTGCGGTTCGGGTAGACCATGAAGTCGAAGGGCTTGCCGAGCACGATCAGCCGGTTCATCGAGCCGCTCGGAGCCCTGGTAGTGGACGTTGTCGTCGCCGGAGCCGTGGACGAGGAGGAGCTTGCCCTTCAGCCCCTCGGCGAAGTTGATGGGTGAGCCCTTCCGGTAGCCCTCGGCGTTGTCCTTCGGCAGGCCCATGTAGCGCTCCTGGTAGATCGTGTCGTAGAGCGTCTGGTCGGGCACGGGCGCGACCGACATGCCGACCTTGTAGAGGTCGGGCGAGCGGAAGAGGAGGTTCAGCGTCATCGAGCCGCCGCCGCTCCAGCCCCACGAGGCGACGCGCTCCGGGGTCGAGGTACGGCCGCGAGGCCAGCATCGCCTTGCACCGCCGCGGTCTGGTCCGCGGTGGCGAGCACGCCGATCTCGCCGTAGATCATCTTGCGCCACTCGCGGCCCTTCGAGCGACGGTGTGCCGCGGTTGTCGACGCAGGCGACGACGTACCCGGCGTCGGCGAGCGCGCGGTGGAAGAGCATCCGATAGCTCGGGCCGCCCCTCCACTTGTCGACGACCTCGACCCCGGCCGGCTCGCCGTAGACGTACATGAGGAGCGGGTACTTGCTGGTTCGGGTCGAAGTTCTTCGGCTTGACCATCCAGCCGTCGAGCGTCACGCCGCCGCCGATGTCGACCTGGAAGAACTCGGTCGCGGGCGAAAGAACCGGCGCGACCGTCGCGGCGAGCGCCTTGTTGTCCTCGAGCACGCGCACGCTCCGGTGGGACGGGAGCTGGACGAGGTCGGTCACCGTGGGCCGGTCGATCGTCGAGAAGGTGTGGACGGCGTACTTGCCGTCGGGCGAGATCTTGTAGCCGTGGGTTCCCGCGAGGCCGCGCGGGCGTCAAGCGCTCGGGCGTCCCGCGGCCGTCGAGGCGCGCGCGGTAGAGGTATCGCCGCGTCGCGTCGGTGGGCGAGGCGACGAAGTAGAGGAACTCGTTGCGGTCGTCCACGCCCTCGACCGAGACGATGTCGAAGTCGCCGGGCGTCAGCAGGCGCCAGTCCGTGCCGTCGCGGGGCGCGGCGTAGGCGTGGCGCCAGCCGTGCTTCTCGCTGATCCAGAGCAGCTCCTTGCCCGGGAGCCACTGCCAGGACTCGACGACGTCGAGCCACGCGCGGTCCTCGTCGTGGAGCATCCGGCGGGCCTTGCCGGTCGCCGGCGTCGACGAGCCAGACGTCGTTGGTGTTCTGGAGGCGGTTCATCTGCTGGAGGACGACCTCGCCGGAGAAGTCGACGTACTCCATGCGCGCGACGTAGGTGTTGCGCGGGTCGCCGGGAAGCTCGACCCAGCGCGGCGCCCCGCCGGCGGCGGAGACGATGCCGATCTTCACGGCGGAGTTCGTCGTGCCGACCTTGGGGTACGGGATGTGCGTGACGACCGGGTAGAGCGTGTCGGTGTCGTTGATGAGCTGGAAGTCGCCGATGCCGCTCGCGTCGAAGTGCCAGAAGGCGATGTCCCGGCCGTCCGGGCTCCAGCGGAAGCCGTCGCGGATGCCGAACTCCTCCTCGTAGACCCAGTCGGCCGTGCCGTTGATGGTCGTGGCGCTGCCGTCCGAGGTCAGCCGCGTGACCCTTCCGGAGGCGAGGTCCTCCACCCAGAGGTCGTTCGCCTGGACGTACGCGACGCGGGTGCCGTCCGGCGAGAACTTGGCGAACATCAGCGTCGACTCGGGCTTGTCGGCGCCGACCTTGCGGAGCTGCCCGGTCGCGACGTCGAGAACCCAGTAGTCGCCGCGCGTGTTCTGGCGCCAGACCTTCTTCGTGTTGGTGAAGATCAGGAGCTTCTTCCCGTCGGCCGACCAGGCGTACCCGTCGATCGCGAGCGGCTTGCCGCCCGGCGTCGGGACGAGGCTCGACGCCGAGACGAGGACGCGGCGCGCGCCGGTCGCCGAGTCGTAGCGGACGATGTCCTTGCCGTCGGTCGCGGCCGGCGACGGCTCGACCGTCGTGTAGGCCTTGCCGCCCTCGAGCCACTGGAAGGGCCCGAAGGTCTTCTCCTCGTAGGCCTTCTTGTTGAAGATCCGGTCGAGCTGGTCGGGGAGGGGATCGGCGGGTTTGGCGGTGGGCTGGGCGAGGAGCGCGAGCGGCGCGAGCAGCCAGAGCGACTGAGGCAAGGCGAAGGCGTTTCATCGGTCCCCCGGTCGTAGGGGCGGCCCTCGCGGCCGCCCGGTTGTGGGGAGGGCAGGGGCGAGCCCCGCCCCTACATTTCGGCGAGTCTCCGGAAGTAGTCCGCGAACGCCGCCATGCCGCCCTCGGCCTGCGGCCAGTCGTAGTTCTCGTTGGGCGCGTGGTAGCCGTGCTCGGGCAGCGACAGCCCCAGGAAGAACACGGGCGTCTTGAGGACCTTCTCCATCGAGAGGACGGCGCCGATCGAGCCGCCCTCGCGAACGAAGACGGGCTCCTTGCCGAAGGCGAACTTCATCGCGCCGCGGATCGCGTCGGCGTACGGCCCCGTGGTCTTGCCCTCGTAGGGCGGCAGCTCGTGCTCGGCCGAGACCTTCACGTCCGGGTTCTTGTCCTTCACGAACGCCTTGACGAGCTTGACGACCTTCGCCGCGCTCATCTTCGGGACGAGACGGCAGGAGACGATCGCGGTCGCCTTGGGCGGGATGATCGTCTTGACGCCCGGCCCCTGGTAGCCGCCGGCGATGCCGTGGACCTCGAAGGTCGGCATCATCCAGATCCGCTTCATGACCTCCATCGCGTCGTCGACGCGGAGCGACCGGAACAGGTGGTCCTTCTTGAAGTCCTTGACGGTGAAGCCGCACCTCTTCAGGTCCTCGAGCTCCTTCTTCGTCGGAGGCACGACGTCCTTGTAGAAGCCCGGGATCCTGACCCGTCCGGTCTTTCCGTCGACGCAGTCGGCGATGAGCTGGCAGAGCTCGGTCACGGGGTTGCGCGCCGCGCCGCCCGCGGTGCCGGAGTGCTGGTCGGTCTCGCCGGTCTGGAGCTCGAAGCGGAAGCCCTGGAGGCCGCGCAGTCCCGCCGGGCAGGCCGGTCGCGCGCGCGAGACCCAGACGGTGTCGGAGACCACGATCGAGTCCGTCGCGAACTCCTTCGCGTTGGCGCGGATCGTCGTCTCGAAGCTGGGGCTGCCGATCTCCTCCTCGAGCTCCCAGAGGAAGTGGATGTTCAGCGGGACGCCCTGCTCGAACGCGTAGCGCGCGCCGAAGAGCGCCGTCATCGCCGGGCCCTTGTCGTCGGTCGTGCCGCGGCCGCGATACGACGTCGCCCTCGCGGATGAACGTGAACGGCGCCGTGTTCCAGTCGGGCCCCTCCGCGGGCTGGACGTCGAGGTGGTTGTAGACGGTGACGGTGGGGGTAGTCCGGGCCGCGGTCGAACCGGCCGTGGACGATGGGGTGTCCCTTCGTCTCGTACAGGCGTGGCCTTCGCGCCGAACGACTGCAGGAGCGAGACGGCGTACTCGGCGGCGCGGTGGACCTCGCCCTTCCGCTCCGGCTCGACCGAGACCGACGGGATCTCGACGATCTTCTTGAGGACGCCCTCGAACTCGGGCCGCCTGGCCGCGGGCGTAAGACAGAAGCTCTTCTCGGCTGAATCCGGGCATCCTCGGCTCCTCGCTACTTCTTTTTCTTCGGCTGCGGTTTCTTCGCGCGCCGGTTTCTTCGCGGTCTTCTTCGGGGGCGCGGGCTTCGACTTCGGCGCCGGTTTCGCCTTCGCCTTCGCTTCAGGCGGGGCGGCCGGCTTGACCGGCTTGCCCGCGGCGGCCGCCTTGGCAGCGGCGCCCGCGGCGCGGGCCGCCTTCTTGGCGGCCGCCGCGGCTTCCTTCTTGATGCGCGCTCGCTCGGCGGCTTCCTTCTCCATCTGGGCGAGCTTGCCCGAGAGCTCGTTCTCGGTGACGAGGTGGGCCTTCGGGAGACGCTTGGTCACGGCCTCCTTCCGGTCGGTCGGGACCCGGAGGAGGAAGTAGGCCGCGTCCTTCGTCTCCTTGGCCTTGGACATGTAGTCCGCGGTCTCCAGGGAGTGCGAAGGCGCCTGGGAGAAGTCGATCGCGATGGCATAGGGCTTCTCGCGCTTGGCGAGCTCGAAGAAGCCGGGCCAGCGCGGCTCGGCGACGACCACGTGGGCGCCGCTCTTCTGGAGCTTGGCCAGCCGGGAGGCCCGCTCGTCCGTCTCGAAATGCAGGTAGAGAACGCTCATAGCGGGGGGAACTATAGCCCAAGGCCGCCGTCGGCCCGCCGTTGCGCGGAGCGACGTTTATCCGTCGACGCGGTAGTGACAGCCGCGGGACACCCGGTTGTCCGAGGCCGCGCGGTGGATGGCCATGGCCGTCTGGACGCCGTTTCGCAGTCCCAGGAGTTCGTCCGACATGGTGCCGCGGCGGTAGAAGTTCTCGATCTCGTCCTGGAGCTCTCCGAGGATCCGGCCGGCTCGGTCGAGGCGGCGTTCGGAGCGCAGGAGCCCCACGTAGTTCCACATCGTGTGCCGGATGACCATCCAGTCCTGCGCGATCAGCGCCGGGTCGACGGGCTCGTTCTCCGGCCGCCACGGCCGGACCTCGGGCCAGGGCCGCTGGCGCAGGCGCTCGGACTCGCGGGCAGCGGCCCGGCCGGCCCGCCAGCCCCAGAGAAGCCCCTCGAGCAGCGAGGTCGAGGCGAGCCGGTTGGCGCCGTGGACGCCGGTGCACGACACCTCGCCGACGGCGCGCAAGTGGCCCAGCGTCGTGCGCCCGTTGGCGTCGGCGGCCACACCGCCGCAGGCGTAGTGCGCGGCGGGCACGACGGGCACGGGGCCGGTGGTCAGGTCGAACCCGAGCTCGCGGCAGCGGGCGACGAGGGTCGGGAAGCGTGCCTCCACCCAGGCGGCGCTCTTGTGCGAGATGTCGAGGAGCGCGTACGGCTCGTCCTTTTCCAGCATGCGCTGGTGAATCGCGCGGGCGACGATGTCGCGGGGCGCGAGCGCTCCGTCCGGGTGGATTTCCTTGAGGAACTCCTTCCCGTTGGCGTCGGTGATCCGGGCGCCCTCGCCGCGGAGGGCCTCGGTCAGGAGCAGCCGGCCCTTCGCGTGCAGGAGCGCCGTCGGGTGGAACTGGACGTACTCGAGGTTGAGCAAGCGTGCCCCGGCGCGCCTCGCCATCGCGAAGCCGTCGCCGCGGGCGCCGGGAGGGTTCGTCGTGTGGAGGTAGACCTGGCCGAGGCCGCCGGTCGCGAGGATCGTCTCGCGCGCCAGGCACGGCGTGACGGTGCCGCCGTTTTTCCGCTCGAGCAGGTGCGCGCCGATGACGACGGGCGGGTGGTACCGGTCGGTCGGATCGACCGAGTCGTGGGAGAGCGTGAGGAGGTCGACGGCCGTCGTCTCGAGGAGCCATCGGATGTTCTTCTCGCGGCGGCAGGCCTCGACGAGCGCCCGCTCGATCGGCGCACCGGTCTCGTCCTTGACGTGGAGAACGCGCGGCACCGCGTGCGCGCCCTCGAGCGTCCAGTGGAAGCCCGGGCCGTCCCGGTCGAAGGGGACCTGGAGCTCCTCGACGAGGAGGCGGTGGACGAGGTCCGGCCCTTCCCGGGCGATCAGCGCCACGGCCTCGGGCGAACAGAGGCCGTCGCCCGCCCGCTCGATGTCGGCGGCGAGCTTCTCCGGCGTGTCGCCGGCAGGACGCGCGACGATGCCGCCCTGGGCGTAGAGCGTGTTCGACTCGCGGGCCTCCGAGGCGCGCGTGACGAGCGTGACCGAGGCGCCGTCGCGCGCGGCGGCGAGAGCGGCCGTGCAGCCGGCCACACCGGTGCCGAGCACCAGGACGTCGGTCCGGTCGACCGTCATGCGAGGTCAAGCTCCAGCGAAACGTCGGCCGCGACGACCGAGTGCGTCAGCGCGCCGACCGAGACGGCGTCGACGCCGGCGAGCGCGTAGGCGCGGACGGTCTCGAGCCGCATGTTCCCCGAGGCCTCGACGAAGACGGCCGGCCGCCCGGAACGCGCGAGCGCGCACCACCGTGCGACCGTTTCGGGCTCCTGGTTGTCGATGAGGATGCGGTCGGCGTCGGCCGAGAGCGCCTGCGAGAGCTCCGCTTCCGACTCGACCTCGACCTCGATCGAACGTGCCCGCAGGCGCCTGCGCCTTCGCCGCCGCGACCGCGCGCGCGACCCCGCCGGCGAGCCGCCGGTGGTTGTCCTTGATCAGGACCATCTCCGTCAGATCGTATCGGTGATTCCGGCCGCCGCCGTCGCGCACCGCCTGGCGGTCGAACGGGCGCAGCCCCGGCATGGTCTTGCGGGTATCGAGGACCTGGCAGCGGGTGCCGGAGACGGCGTCGACGAATCGCCGCGTCGACGTCGCGATTCCGCACATCCGCTGGAGGAGATTGAGGGCGACGCGCTCGGCCGTCAGAATCGCGCGGGCGCGGCCCTCGAGAATCGCGAGAACGGTCGGGGGGAGACGGCGGTGCCGGCCGCCGCTTCGTGCGACCAGGCGAGGTCCGGGATCCAGCAGCTCGAACACGCGACGCGCGACCGGCAGGCCCGAGACGACGCACGCGGACTTCGCGACCAGCTCGCCCCGCGTCCGGGTTCCCGCGGACACCGTGGCTTCGGTCGTAACGTCCCGTTGGCCGATGTCCTCGGAGAGGAAGGCACGCAGCAGGGCGTCGAAGGCCTTCGCCGGTCGGGGGCTCCATCGCGGCGGAGCATATCGCCTCGGCTCTCTCAGAGCGAGAGAAGGAGGCGGACGCCGTCCTCGACGTCCCGGAGGGTCTCGGCAGGAAGGCTCGAGACCTGCTCGGTCAGCCGCCCCCGATCGACGGCGGCGAGCAGCGACACGTTCACGACGGACGGCTTGTCCAGGCCGGAGGTCTTGCGGGCCAGGAAGACGTTTCCCGGGGCCCGGGCCAGGCCCACGTTGGTCGTGATCGGCGCGACCACCACCGTCGAGATCCTGCTTTCGTTGAAGTCGTCGGACTGGACGACGAGGACCGGCCGGCGTTTCCCGGCCTCGGAGCCAAAGGGGCGGCCGAGGTTCGCCCACCAGATCTGGCCGCGCCGGATCACCACTTGCCGCGTGCCAGCGTATCAGCGGCGAGCGCCTCCCACCGGGGATCGGGCCGGTTCTTCCCGCGGCCGTAGACGCGATTGAGGTTCTTCGTGACCTCGGAGGATCCTTGCTTGCGCACGTAGGATTCGAGAGCGACGGCGTAGAGGCGGCTGCGGGTGAGCTTGAGCTTTCGGGCGACCCGCTCGGCCTCGGCGAACAGGGGGTCGGGGATGGAGACCGCGGTTTTCATGGCCGAGAGTATAACAGGTTATACCGGACGGCCGGTCAGGACAGCTCGAGCATGCGCAGCAGCGGCTTCTCGGCGGCCTTGCGCAGGTCCTCGGGCAGCAGGATCTCGGGCCGCTCGTCGCGCAGGCACAGGTAGAGCTTTTCGAGCGTGTTGAGCTTCATGAAGGGGCACTCGTTGCAGCGGCACCCGTTGTCGGGAGGCACCGGGATGTACTCGCGCTCGGGCGCGAGCTTCTTCATCTGGTGGATGATCCCTTCCTCGGTGGCGATGAGGAAGGTCTTGAAGGGCGCCGTCGTCACGTAGTTCAGGATCGAGCGCGTCGACCCGACGTGGTCGGCGTGCTTCAGGATCGCCTCGGGGCACTCCGGATGCGCCGCGAGCTTCGCGTCGGGGTGCTTCACCTTGAGCCGGACGATCTCGCGCTCGGAGAACTGCTCGTGGACGATGCAGGTGCCCGGCCAGAGCGTCATCGGGCGCCCGAGCTTCTTCGCGAGGAAGGCGCCCAGGTGCTTGTCCGGAGCGAAGAGGATCTCCTGGTCCGGCGGGATCGAGCGCACGATCTTCTCGGCGTTCGAGGAGGTCACGATGATGTCCGAGAGCGCCTTCACCGCCGCCGAGCAGTTGATGTAGGTCAGCGAGACGGCGCCCGGGTGCTCCTCCCGCCAGCGCGCGGAACGCCTCCGGCGGGCAGGAGTCCTCGAGCGAGCAGCCCGCCTCGTAGTCCGGCAGGACGACCTTGCGCGTCGGGTTGAGGATCTTCGCCGTCTCCGCCATGAAGCGCACCCCGGCGAACGCGATGATCCGCGCGTCGCTCTGCTGCGCCCGGCGCGAGAGGTCCAGCGAGTCGCCGACGAAGTCGGCCAGGTCCTGGATGGCCTCTTCTTGGTAGTAGTGGGCGAGAAGGACTGCGTTTTTTTGTCGCTTGAGATCCCGGATCTCCGACTCGAGGTCCAGGCGCGGGTCGATCGTCGAAAGGTCCGGCGGAGCGGGCCGCGGCGGAAATCTCGGATAGGACGGGACTCCCGGGACCGAGCTCATGGGAGGCGAAGCATAGCAAGGGCCCGGCGTAAACGTTTTGCCCCTTCCACACGTAACTCCCATGGGTGGCACAAGTTCTGCTTCTCAAAAACGCATGAGCACGGAAGAGCTGCATCCGAACCCGAGACTGGACGTCAAAGCCGTCCTGTTTCTGGTCGTGACGCTGGGCCTCGCGGCCCTCGAGCTCTGGGGCTTCGCCAAGCTCTTCTAGGCCCGTCCCGGCGTGGCGGCCCGCCACCGCGGCCCGCCCGAACCCCTTTGGTATATTCGCCGCCGGAGGCGGAATGGCGACCGAGGTCCGAACCGAGAGATACCGCGGCCTCGACCCGAAGGCCCTGATCGTCGCCTACCGCAACATCTATCTTTCCCGCAGGTTCGACGACAAAGAGATCCAGCTCAAGCGCCAGAACAAGATCTACTTCCAGATCAACAGCGCCGGCCACGAGGCGATCGGCACCGCGGCCGGGATGGTCCTGAAGCCCGGGTACGACTGGTTCGACTGCTACTACCGGGACCGGGCGCTCATCCTCCAGCTCGGGGTCACCCCCTACGAGATGTTCCTCCAGTCCGTCGGCGCCACGGACGATCCGGCCTCGGCCGGACGCCAGATGCCGGCCCACTGGGGATCCAAGCGGCTGAACATCATCTCCAAGTCCTCGTGCACGGGGACGCAGTTCCTGCACGCCGTCGGCGCGGCCGAGGGCGGTTGGCGGATGAGCCGGATCCCGGCGCTCGCAGGGGAGGGGGCCTCCTCTTTTCAGAGGGACGAGGTCGCATACGTCTCGGGGGGCGAAGGGCAGACTTCCGAAGGGGAGTTCTGGGAGGCCCTCTCCTCGGCGAGCAACCTGAAGCTGCCGGTCGTCTTCGTCATCGAGGACAACGGCTACGCCATCTCGGTGCCGGTCGAGGTCAACACGCCGGGCGGCTCGATCTCGAAGCTCGTGCGGAGCTTCCCGAACCTCTTCGTCACCGAGGTCGACGGGACGGACTTCCTCGAGTCCTACGACGCGATGCGCTACGCGGCGGAGTACTGCCGCAAGCGGATGGGCCCGGCCTTCGTCCACGCCCACGTGATCCGGCCCTACAGCCACTCGCTCTCGGACGACGAGGCGAACTACCGCCCGAAGGCCGAGCGCGAGAAGGAAGTCGAGCGGGACCCGGTCGGGCGGCTCTCGAGGTTCCTCCTGGCCGAGAGCCTCCTCTCCGAGGCGGAGCTCGAGCGGCTCCACGCCGAGGTCGACGCCGAGATCAACGACGCCGCCGACCGGGCGCTCGTCGCGGCGATCCCGGAGCCCGAGTCCGCCTACGACTTCGTCTACTCGCCGGACGTCGATCCGACGGGCCCGGCCTTCTCGACGGCGCCGGTCTACGCCGAGGGCGCGCAGCCGACGACGATGGTCGACCTGATCAACGCGTGCCTCAAGGACGAGATGAAGGCGAACCCGCGCATGGTCGTCTTCGGCGAGGACGTCGCCGACGCCTCGCGCGACGCGGTGCTCGAGGAGTGCAAGGGCAAGGGCGGCGTCTTCAAGGTCACCGCCGGGCTGCAGCGGCTCTACGGCTCCGACCGCGTCTTCAACTCCCCGCTCGCCGAGGCCAACATCCTCGGCCGCGCGATCGGCATGGCGATCCGCGGGCTTGAAGCCCGTCGTCGAGATCCAGTTCTACGACTACATCTGGCCGGCGTACATGCAGATCCGCAACGAGCTCTCGAACATGCGCTGGCGCTCGGGCAACACCTTCTCCTGCCCGGTCGTCGTCCGCGTGGCCGCGGGCGGCTACATCGGCGGCGGCGCCGTCTACCACTCGCAGTCGGGCGCCGTGCTCATGACGCACAACCCGGGGCTGCGGGTCGTCATGCCCTCGAACGCCCTCGACGCCAACGGCCTCCTGCGGACGGCGATCCGCTGCGACGACCCCGTCATCTTCATGGAGCACAAGCACCTCTACCGGCAGACGCACAACAAGGGCGTCTACCCGGGGCCGGACTTACATGATCCCGTTCGGCAAGGCCTCGGTCGTCCAGGAGGGCGCGGACGTCACGATCGTCACCTACGGCGCGACCGTGTACCGGTCGTGGCAGGCGGCGAAGGCCTTCACCGAGGAGACCGGAAAGACCGTCGAAATCCTCGACCTGCGGACCCTCTCGCCCTATGATTGGGAGGCCATCGTCACCTCGGTCGAGAAGACCTCCCGCGCGATCGTGGTCTACGAGGACCCGGTGTCCTGGGGCTACGGGGCCGAGATCGCCGCCCGAATCTCTTCCGAGCTTTTTTCGTATCTCGATGCGCCGGTCGAGCGCGTGGCGGCGACCGACACGTTCGTGGCCTACCAGCCCCGGGTCGAGGACTTCATCCTTCCGCAGGCGTCGCACGTGCGGAAGGCCCTCGACAAGGTCTCGACGTACTAGCTCTCTGACCTCGGCGGAGGACTCGGTCGCCCGAGAAGGCGACACTCCTCCGGCGGCGCGCGCCGCTAAGTCGCGTGTGGTGAGTGTTTGCGGTTCGGGTATGAGTCGTGCTCTATCGATTCGTGTATCGAAAGCGAAAGGACGGAAATGATCAGACGACAGGAAGCGGTGCTCGACTTGAACGCCCATCACCGGGCGCTGCGTCGCTGCCACGGCTGCGGCAGCTACGCGCGGCCGGGCGGCGAAGTGCAGGGGCGGCTCCTCTGCGAGAAGTGCCACGAAAAGGCCCTGCGCGAGCCGAGCGAGGCGGATCTGGACGGAGCGATCGAGGTCTGATTCCCACAGCGAGATAGAATCGCGCCTCGGTGAAGGCTGACCACCGAGCGACGCTCCTCCGGCGCCACGTTTTCTCGCCCGGCCTCTTTTCCGTCACCTTCCGCTGCCCCCCGCTCGCCGGCGCCATCTCTCCCGGACAGTTCGTCATGCTCGAGGTCCCCGACCGCCTGCGGCCGTACCTCCGGCGCGCGTACTCGGTCGCGGACGCCGATCCGCTGGCCGGGCTCAGTCGAGCTCCTGATCAAGACGATCGGCGCCGGGCACGGCGGCCCTCGAGGAGCTTCCCGAGGGCTCGCCGGTGCGCCTGCTCGGCCCGCTCGGCAACGCCTTCGGCGTGTCGGATGTTCCGCGCGGCAGCAAGGCCGCGATCGTCGCCGGCGGCATCGGGGCGGCGCCCTTCCCCCTGCTTCTGAAGGCGCTCCGCGCGGCCGGGGTTCCGTGCGACTTCTACCTCGGCGGGCGCAACGCGCGCGAGCTGTCGATCCGGTCGCGCTTCGACGGCCTCGTGCGCGGCGAGACGGTGCTCGCCTCCGACGACGGCTCGCTCGGCGAGAAGGGCTTCGTCACCGAGGCCCTCGCGCGGCGTCTCGACGCGGGCGCGCGCTACGCCCGCGTCTACGCCTGCGGCCCGATGCCGATGTTCGCGTCGCTCGCGAAGGTCGTCGGGCAAGGCCGGCATCCCGGCCGAGTTCTCGACCGAGGCGGAGATGGGCTGCGGCTTCGGCGCGTGCCTCGGCTGCGTGATCCCGGGGACCGAGAAGCCGTTCATCGTCTCGTGCAGCGAGGGCCCGATCCTGGCGCCGGAGAAGATCGGGTGGTGACCCGCGTAGGGGCGGCCCTTGGGCCGCCCTCGGCGAAGGGGCGGGGGTAACCCCGCCCCTACGAAGACGTCATCGGGAGCGGGCTCCATGACCTCCCCTCGCCGTCCGCCTCGGCCCGCTGACGCTCGCGAACCCGATCACGACGGCGTCGGGCACGTTCGGCTACGGCCTCGACTTCACCGACTTCGTCGACCTCTCGAAGATCGGCGGGCTCTGCACCAAGGGGCTGTCGCTCAAGCCTCACGCCGGCAACGCCCCTCCGCGGATCTGCGAAACGCCCGGCGGGATGCTCAACGCGATCGGCCTCCAGAACATCGGCGTCGAGGCGTTCCTCGAGGAAAAGCTCCCGAAGCTGCGCTCGATGGGCGCGACCGTCATCGCCAACGTGTGGGGCGACCTCGAGGAGGACTACGTCACGGTCGTCCGCGCGCTCGAGGGCGCCGAGGGGATCGCGGCCGTCGAGCTCAACATCTCCTGCCCCAACGTGCAGCGCGGCGGGATGCTCTTCGGCAACTCGCCCGAGCTGACGCGCTCGCTCGTCGGCAAGGTCCGCGCCGCGACGAAGCGGCCGCTCATCGTCAAGCTGTCGCCCAACGCGCCCGACCTCGTCGAGTCGGCGCGCGCGGCGCGGGAGGGCGGCGCCGACATCCTGTCGCTCGTGAACACCTTCGTCGGGATGGTCATCGACCCGGAGACCGCGAAGCCGCGGACCTCTTTCGGCACCGGAGGCCTCTCCGGTCCCGCGATCCGGCCGCTCGCCGTGCGAATGGTCTACCAGGTGCACAAGGCGCTGCCCGAGGTTCCAATCATGGGGATCGGCGGGATCGCGGAGCTCTCGGACGTCCTCGAGTTTCTCGCCGCGGGCGCGACGGCCGTCCAGGTCGGCACGGCGAACTTCAAGGACCCCGGCGTCTCGGGACGGCTCGTCGACGAGCTGGCCGCCTACTGCGAGCGGAAGAAGACGAGCGTGCCGCAGCTCGTCGGCCGCGCGCACCGGGTCGCGGCGAAGGTCGGGGGCGAGGCCGGGGCGGAAGGATGAGCGCTTGCCGAGCGGGTCTGCATCGCCCTCGACTTCCCGACGCGCGCCGAGGTCCTCGCCGCGGCGAAGCGCTTCGGCGGCCGCGTCGGCTGGCTCAAGGTCGGTCTCGAGGCGTTCGTGGCGGAGGGGCCGTCGCTCGTCGCGGAAGTGGCTTCGGCCGCCGGCGGCGCGAAGGTGTTCCTGGATCTGAAGTTCCACGACATCCCCGCGACGGTCGCCGGCGCCGTGGCATCGGCCGGGCGCTCGGGGGCGGCGATGGTCAACGTCCACGCCTCGGGCGGCCGGGCGATGCTCGAGGCGGCGCGCGAGGCCGCCCGGCGCGCCGGCATCTCGAAGCTGATCGCCGTGACGCTCCTGACCTCGATCGACGCGAAGGCCCTGGCGGACCTGCCGATGGCGGGACATCCCGAAGGCATCGCGCGGCGGCTTTCCATTCTGGCGAAGGATTGCGGCCTCGACGGCGTCGTCTGTTCGGCGGCGGACCTGCCCGGCATCCGCTCGACCTGCGGTCCGGGCTTCCTCACCGTCGTTCCCGGGATCCGGCCCGCGGGCGCGGACGCCGGCGATCAGAAGCGGATCGCGACGCCGGCCTCGGCGATCGCGGCGGGAGCGGACGTCCTCGTGATCGGGCGCCCCGTGACGGCGGCTCCCGACCCGGACGCGGCGCTGGCGGCGATCCTCGCGGAGGTCGCGTCGGCCGCCGGGTCATAATGCGGCTCGGATGAGCGACTGGAGAGAGCCCCACCCGACCTGGATCGTGGGACACCGCGGCGCCCCGCGCCGCGCCCGCGAGAACACGATCGCGAGCTTCGATTTCGCCGAGAGCTTCGGCGCGGACGCGATCGAGTTCGACGTCCGCCTCACGCGGGATGGCGAGGCCGTCGTCTTCCACGACGAGGACGTCGTCCTCGGCACGCAGCGGCTGCCCGTGCGGACCTTCACGTGGCGCGAGATCGAGAGGCTCGTGATCCCGTCCGAGCTCGGCGAGTACCACATCCCGAAGCTCGAGCAGGTCTTCCACCGCTACGGGACCGTGTTCCACTACATCGTCGAGGTGAAGACCTCGGCGGGGATGCAGATGGGCACGATGGCCCGCCGCGTCGCGAAGCTCGCCTCGGTCTTCGGTCTGACCCGGCGCTGCCTCGTCGGATCCTTCGACGCCGAGTTCGTCAAGCGGATGCACGAGGCGTTCCCCGAAATCGCCACGAGCTACATCTTCGACCACGGCGTCGCGCTGCCCGGGCCCGGCCAGCCCGCGCCGCTCTTTCCGCCCGTCGACGCCATCGCGCCGCGCAAGGACCTCGTCACGCCCGCGCTGCTCGCGCAGGCCGCGGCCGCCAACCTCTCGGTCCATCCCTGGACGGTCGACGAGCCCGACGACGTCCGCAGGTTCCTCGCCGCCGGCGTCGCCTCGATCACGACGAACGCTCCCGACGCCGCGCTCGAGATCCGCGACGGCACGGAAGTGCACGAGACCGGGCTGGCGTACCCCGCGCCGACGTAGGAGCTCGCCATGCAGATCCTGGGGCTCGTCCTCCTCGGCACGCTCGCGGGCGTCTTCGCCGGCATGTTCGGCATCGGCGGCGGCCTGATCATCGTGCCCGCGCTCGCCGTCCTCTACGGCATGAAGCAGCACGAGGCCGTCGGAACCTCGCTCGGCGCGTTGCTCCTGCCGGTGGGAGCGCTCTCGGCCTGGGTCTACTGGAGAAACGGGCAGCTCAACGTGAAGTACTCGGCGTTGCTGGCGGCGGGGCTCCTCGTGGGCGCGTTTCTGGGCGCCAAGCTCGTCGAGCCCGTGTCGGACCTGACGCTGCGCCGGATGTTCGGCGCGTTCCTGCTGATCGTGTCGGTGAAGATGCTGTGGGGAAAGTGATCCTCGTCGCCCTCGCGGGCGCCCTGACGCTCTGGCAGCCGCAGACGAGCGGCTCGGACGCGGAGCTGCGCGGGCTCGTCGTCGGCGACGCCCGGCACGCGTGGGCGAGCGGCGCGGGGGGCACGGTGCTCCGCACGACCGACGGCGCGCGCTGGGAGAAGGTCGCCGTCGCGGGCGGCGAGGGCCTCGACTTCCGCGACCTCGAGGCGCTCTCGGCAGACGATCTCGTCCTCATGGCGGCGGGGGACGGGGAGAAGTCGCGGATGTACCGCTCGACCGACGCGGGGGCCTCGTGGAGGCTGGTGCACGCGAACCCCGAAAAGAAGGGCTTCTACGACGCGATCGCCTTCTGGGACGCGAAGAGCGGCCTCGTCCTCGGCGACCCGGTCGGCGGCCGGTTCCGCGTCCGCACGACGGCCGACGGCGGCCGCACGTGGTATGTCGTGAAGGACGCCGTCATGCCGCCGGCCCTCGAGGGAGAGGGCGCCTTTGCCGCCAGCGGGACCTGCCTCTTCGCGCTGAAGGGCGGCTCGGACGCGTGGTTCGTCACCGGCGGCGCGAAGGTCTCGCGGGTCTTTCACACGGCCGATCGCGGCAAGACCTGGACCGTGGCCGAGTCGCCCGTGCCGGGCGGCAACGCCTCGTCCGGCCTCTTCTCGGTCGCGTTCCTCGACGGCAAGCGCGGCGTCGTCACCGGCGGCGACTACAAGCAGCCGCAGTTCGAGGGCGTAAACGGCGCGCGCACGGAGGACGGCGGCAAGACCTGGACGCCGGCGCCCCTGTCGAAGACCGGCTTCTTCTCCGCCGTCGCCGTCGTTCCCGGCGCGGTCCCGCGCCTGCTCGCCGTCGGCCTCGCCGGAACGGCCGAGAGCCGCGACGCGGGCAAGACCTGGAAGGTCCTCGATTCGACGCCGTACAACGCGGTGGCGTTCGGCGCCGACGGCGCGGGCTGGGCGATCGGTCCGAAGGGGTCGATCGCGAAGTGGAGCGGCGCCCGGTAGGTCAGATCGGGCGGAAGACCGGGGCGGCGTCGAGCTCGAATCCCTGGAAAATCGTCGAGCGAACGACATCGGTGCCGCCGTAGACCTCCGCGCGCCGGAATCCGTCTCCCGCGTTGACCAGCACGTCAATCGTCTTCGCCGCGGGATCGACCAGCCACATCTCGCGGACACCGAAGGTCGCGTATCGCTTCGCCTTGGCAACCCGGTCGCGGGACTCGGTCGAAGGGGAGAGCACTTCCACGACGAGATCGGGGGCCCCCGCAACGAACTTCTCCGTGAGGATGGCCCTGCGCTCCGCCATCACGACCAGAATGTCGGGCTGGACGACGTCATGGGGAGAGAGGACGACGTCGCAGGGTGCGTGAAACATGACGCCGAGGCCGGTCTGTCTCAGGAAGTTGCGGATGGCCTCCTCGAGACGCTCGGACACCGCCTGATGGAACAGGGACGGCGCCGGCGTCACGAACAGCTCTCCATCGACGACCTCGTAACGGCGGTCCTCCGGGAGGAGCGCGTAGTCGTCGTAGGTGAACCGCAGCGCGGCCGGCACGCTCATGACGAAATTCTAAGCCTCCGCAAGGACCCCTGCCTATCTATTGTCGCGACAGGGCCTGGTTCCAGTCCCCGTCGAGCGGGTACGCGGTCCCGGTCCACTGCGAGTGGCCGGGGAGCGGATCAGGTCGACCCGGGTGCCCCTCTCAAACGATGGCACACAAGTGGCTTGGGGACTCCTGACCAGGGGCTCGCGTCGACACAGTTCCAGCCATTCGTGGAAGCCACGCGCAGTCTTCTAGTTCCCGCGCCGCGCCGATCGTTACCCCCGAAACGGGTCCGCCTGCCGCAAGAAAAAGGCGACACCGCGCAAGGCGCCCTCTGCTAGCATCCCTGCAGATCCAGCTCCGCCAGGAGGGGACCGGGTGACGTGTTCCGACGTCTTGCGGGTTCTCGTCGAGGTGTCGAGAGGAGGGGCCATGAAGAGAGCGGCGTTCGTCCTTTCCTTCATCGCGGCGGTGCTGTTGGCGGGAACGCCTGTCGCAGCGCAATCGCTCTCCGAGCTGTTTCAGACGGCCAAGGAACAGGTCAGGGGCGGCTCGTGGGAGCAGGCCCTCTCCACACTCGGGACACTTCAGACCGAGGCCGCCAGACCCGGTCACGAAGACGCTCAGCAGAAACTCGAAGGCCCGATCGCGTTCTATCGCGGCGTGTGTGAGGCGAACCTGGGCCAGGCGGAAGAGGCTGTCGAAGCCTTCAAGGCCTTTCTGAGAGTCGAGCCCGACGCCACGCTCGATTCGACTCTGTACTCGACGAAGACAGTCGCGGCGTTCGAGGAGGCGCGGAAATCAGCCGGGGACCTCTCGTTGCCGCTCGCGGACGCCTACAGGGAGTTCCGAGTTCCGCCCGACGCCGCGCAGCGCGATCGGGTCGACGACTATTGGGCCGACGGCCCCGTGCGATGGATCATGACTTCGGAGGAGAAGAAGGCCTGGTCGGCCCTGGCGGATCCGAACGCCCGAGTCGAGTTCGTGGAGGAGTTCTGGGCGGCGCGCTCGACGCTGCGAGGCGCCGACGGACGAACGTACCGCGAGGAGTTCGAGCGGCGCGTGGCTTTTGCCGACGTGCACCTGGTGCAGGATCCGGAGCAGAGGGGGAGCGTAACGGATCGCGGCATGGTCTTCGTCCTCCTGGGGCCGCCGACGTGGGCGAGCCGCCGACCCCTTCGCACCGGCGACGATCGGAACGACCACGCGGGGATGTCGGCCGTCGGCTCCGCAGGACGCCAAGATCGCGGCGAAGGCGACGGGCGGCAGGCTCCGTGGCGGGACGACCTCGGCGAAGGGCCAGGTCCTCGACTACCAGTATCAAGGAGTTTGGAGCCAGGCCGTCGAAACCTCCGGGGAGCTCGAGGTGTGGAACTACCGTCGCGAGAGATTGCCCAAGGGTGTCTCCTACCAGACGCTCGACGTGCACTACGTGACCAAGAAGGGCTACGGGAACCGGGTGATGCAGCGCGACGCGCCGACGACGAACACGCTCGGCGCGGCGAGGAGACAGGCAGGGCCGACCGGCGGAGGCAGAACAGTCGCCGCGAGACGTTAGGGCCGGCGGTCCCGCCTACTTCCAGTCCCCGTTGAGCTGGAACGCGGCCCAGTCCTTGGGCTGCGAGTAGTCGGGGGAGCGGATCAAGTCGATCTGCGCTGAGCGCAAAGCCTCGTCCTTCGTCTTGCCGGCCTTCAGGTACCGGTAGAACCGTTTCATCAGCTCGCCCGTCGCCTTGTCCTCGACCTTCCAGAGCGAGGCGAGCACCGAGCGCGCGCCGGCGTACTGGAACGCGCGGGTCAGGCCGATCAGTCCCTCGCCGCCCATCTCCTTGCCCAGGCCCGAGTCGCAGGCCGAGAGCGTGACGAGGTCGGCGTCGATGCGGACTTTTTCGAAGATCTCCCAGGCCTGCAGAAGGCCGTTGTCCTGGCCCTCTCTGGGTTTGTCGGGGATCGTGAAGACGAGGGCCGAGTCGAGCGGGAAGCGCTCGTTGATCACGGCGTGGCAGGCGTAGTGGATGAGGGGGACGTCCTTGCCGATGGACTTGGCCTTCTCCTCCGTGGCCTCGGCGCCGAGGTAGGCGGCGGACTTCGGGGAGCGTAGAGGCGGGCGATCTCCTCGACTTCTTTGCGGGAGGCGGGCAGCGGATCGAGGCGGAAGCCGAAACGCGTGACCGAGCGAATGGGGTCCTCGGCCTCCTCGACGTCGCTCGCCTCGGCCCCCCGCCTCGCCGCGCATCGCGGCGGCCTTGCGTTCCGGAAGCTTCGGGTACTTCGGGTCGCCGAAGGCGGCGACGACGATGGCCGGGTCGCGCTGATCGGCGCCGCGGGTCTTCTTGAGCTCCGCATAGACGGTCGACGAAATGACCGTGTGGATCGGCTTCCATTCGACGAGGTGCTGCGCCTGTCCGCCGCCGGCGTCTCGGCGAAGCGCCGCGAAGGGGAGGGTGTGCAGCGGGCCGTCCGGCACGATCAGGACGCGTTGGTACGAGGCGGCCAGCGTCTCCGCCGGCTTGACGAGGAGGTCGTACAGCGACCGCGAGCGAATCTCCAGGTTCCGGCGCGAGTCGGCGACGGCCGGACCCCGGAAGTTGAGGAGGCGGCGATAAGCCTCGACACTCGCCCGCAGGGACTCGCCGTCGGTCGCGAGCGTGAAGACCGTCAGCCCGGGGCCCTTCGCGCCGGCGGGCTCGAGGGCAAAGAGGTAACCGCGCTCGCGGCCGATCGAGTAAGCCAGCAGAAGCGTTCCGGGATCGAGGCTCGCCCGCGTCCCGGCGAGATCGAGGGGCTGCGGGTAGCGCAGCGACGCGTAGCGGGGGGACGCCTTCGTGATGCTCTCGATGACCTCGCCGCGCCGGGCCCGGATCGCCGCCAGGCGGTCCAGGAGTTCCTGCCTTCGCGGCGAAAGCTCGCTTGCCGGAAGGGCCAGCAGCTCGCCCTGCGTCCGGTCGTAGGCGGCGTCCGTGCGGCGCCTTTCCGCCTCCAGCGCCGGCGAAACGTCCGAGAGCGCCAGGTCGCGCTCCGCGAGCATGGCGAGCAGAAGCCGGGCGTGCGAACGCTCGAGGACGCCGAAGGCGTCCCGCGTGTTCCCGAGCTCGACGAGACTCTCGATGTAGTCACGGTAGTAGTCGGCGTACGCGGCGGAGAAGAGCTCCCGGGCTTCGGTCGGGCCTCCGAGCTTCCCCTTCTGCGCGTCGAGGGCGTCGATCGACCGCCGGAAGAGGGCCGAAGCCTGCGCCGTGCGGCCTTCCTTCGCTTCGATCGCGCCGAGCCCGTAGAGCGCGCGGGCCTCGAGCTCGCTTCCGGGCGTGATGCGGGAGGCGACGCGCCGGATCTGCTCGTAGACGATCCCGGCCCCGGCCAGGTCGCCGCGCGCCCGGAGAATGTCCCCGAGCACCTCGCGATCCTCGGCCAGGTGGAGCGAGTCGGGCTCGTAGGTCTCCCGGATCGCGAGCGCGCGCCGGATGATGGTCTCCGCCTCGGCCAGGTCGCCCCGGTCGCGCGCCACCGCGGCGAGGCTGACGAGGGTGTTGGCGATCGCGACGCTTCGGCTGCTGCCGGGCGGGAGCTTTTCGTTCATGGCCAGGGCGCGCCGAAGGTACGCCTCGGCGGCGGCGTAGTCGCCCTGGAGGCGCGCGTCCTCCCCGAGGTTGTGGAGGATCGCCTCGACCCGTTGCGGAGCGATCTTCTCGCCGATCGCGAGGGCCTGGCGATGGAAGCGTTGCGCGGACTCGAGGTCCTTGCGCGTGCCGGCGACGTTGCCGAGCGAGTTCAGACTCGTCTCGACGGCGGGGCTGTCGGGAGAGAGGCTCTGCCGGATCGCGAGCGCCTTGCGGTGGAAGTCGTCGGCGGAGGCGAGGTCGCCGCGCCTCCAGGCGACGTTGCCGAGCCAGTGGAGGCTCGAGGCCAGATCCAGGCCCCCCGGATCGAGCTTCCTGCGGATCGCGAAAGCCCGTTGGTGAAGCGCCCCGGCGACGAGCAGGTCGCCCTCCTGAAACTGGAGAGCGCCCATGTCGCTGAGGGCCCGGGCCGCACCGAGGCTTTCGGGAGCGAGCCGCTCCCAGATCGCCAGGGATCGGCCGAGCAGATCCTCCGCCGAAGTCCTGTCGGTGGCGACGCGTCCGAGGGCGTCGAGACTCGCGGCCACGGCGACGCTGTCGGGCGCGGTCCGCTGTCGCATCGCGAAGGCGCGAGCGTAGAACTCGCTCGCCCGAGTCGGATCGCTGCGCTGCTCCTCGATCGCACCGAGGCGTTCGAAGGCGCCGGCGTGCGCCAGGCTGTCGGGCGCGTGAAGCTCGACGAGCTGCAGGGCCTTGCGAGCCTCGTCCATCGCGCGGGCGAGCTCGTTGAAGCGCAGAAGCTCGTCGGCATACGAACCCTGCAGGCTCGCGAGGGTCCACCAGGCGCCCGGGTCCGCGACCTGCCGGACCGCGAGCTCCCAGGCCCGCCGGGCCGCCGCCCGGTCCCGCGTGCGCGCCGCGACCTCCGCGATTCGCGAGTAGAGCCAGGCGGCGTCGCCGCTTCGCCTCGCGCCCGCCAGGGCCGCCGCCGCGTCGCGCCACAAGTCGAGCCCGCGCCGGGTGCCGTCGGTATCGATCTGTCTTTGCCCCCCGAGGTAGGTCTTCACCACCGATTCGGGGAGCGGAGGCCGCGCGGCGATTCCCCAACCCTGCGGCGGCAGGTCGAATGCGAGGCGTTGACCCCCGCGAAGTCCGTGGATCCGGATGCCGCCCCGGGGACTCTGCTCGATCTCGACCTGCGAGATCTCGAAGGGCGTGAGCAGGTCGCCCTGCGCCGGCGACGGGTTGGCGGGCGGATTGGCCGCGCGGCTCCACGACAGGAGGACGTCGCCGGGGCGGATGCCGGCGGCTTCCGCGGGCCAGCCCGCCTTCACGCGCTCCACGACGACGCCCGCGGGCGATGGCGAGGGCTGGGCCGGCCAGGACAGGGAAACCGCCGCGGCCCACAGGCCGGCGAAGGCGGCGGTCACGCGGCGCGGTGTCACATCGGGTCCCCGACCATCATAGAACTCACCGTTGATGAGTTCCCGATCGGGGGCCGTCGTTACGCGCGCAGGCGCCGAAAACTCGGGCCGGCAGGCGCCCCGAAAACTTGCTCCACGCGTCGCGGAGCTTGCTAGCATTCGAGCATGTCGCGCGTCGAGGCGACGCCGGTTCCCTGACATGCCGAGAGGAAACGCCATGCGGAAATCATCGGTGGCCCGGGTTCTTCTTCTCACGGTGCTGCTCGTTTCACCCACGGCCGCGGCACGATCTCAATCCCTTCCCGAACTGTTCCGGCAGGCCAAGCAGCAGGTCGGCGCCGGGTCGTGGGCGGAAGCGATGGCGACGCTCGCGACGCTGCAGAGCGAGGCCGACAGGCCCGGTTTCGAGCAGTCTCGAAAAGACCTCGAGGCCCCGATCCATTTCTATCGCGGCGTCTGCGAAGCGAACCTCGGCCGGACGGATGAGGCCGTCGCCGACTTCGGCGCGTTTCTCAGGATCCAGCCGGACGCGGCGATCGATCCGGCCGTGTACTCGAAGAAGGCCGTTGCGGCGTTCGAGAAGGCGCGAAAGCTCGCGGCGGAGCCGCGCGCTGCCGCTGTCCCGAGGCCTACAAGGAATTTCGGCCGCCCGCCGACGCCGCCGAGCGCGATCCGGTCGACGGCTACTGGGCCGACGGGCCGGCGAAGTGGATCCTCACGTCCGAGGAGCGAAAGGCGTGGTCGGGGATCACCGATGCCAACGCGCGCGTGGCCTTCGTCGAACGATTCTGGGACGCGCGCTCGACGCTGGCTGGCTCCGAGGGCCGCACGTTCCGCGAGGAGTTCGAGCGGCGCGTCGCGTTCGCCGACGCTTTCCTCGCGCGGGACGGAGAGCCCCGGGGCAGCCTGACCGACCGCGGCATGGTCTTCGTTCTCCTGGGGCCGCCGACATACGCCGCACGCCGGCCGCTTCGCGCGGGCGACGACCAGAGCGACAACGCCGGGATGTTCGTCGCGGGATCTCAGGACGCGAAACTCGCCGTGAAGAACGTGGCCAACAGGAAAGATAAGTACGACAACCCGGTGGGGGCGCAGAGAGGGGCGAAGCTCCACGTCCTCAGCTATCAGTACGAAGGGCCGGGGAACACCGCCGTCGAGACCTCGGCCGAAGTCGAGATGTGGCGGTACCGCGGCGATCGGCTGCCCGCCGGCGTTCCCTACCAGCAGGTCGACGTGCACTACGTGACGAAGAAGGGCTACGGCAAGGACGTGATGCAGCGCGACCCGGAGGCGGTCAACACGCTTCGGGCCGCGGCGAAGCTGGTCGGGCCCGTCATCCAGCCCTAGGTCTGTCGGGAACCCTCTCCCCCGACACGGGGGAGAGGGTGAGGGGGCGGGCGACTTCCAATCGCCGTCGAGTTGGAACGCGGCCCAGTCCTTGGGCTGCTAAGTCTTCGGCAGGGGAGTCGGCTCGCTCGACGCGACGACCTGACGCATGGCGTCGAGCCCCTCGACCTGGATCAGGAGGGACGCGCCGGCCGCCGGGGCGGGCAGGACGGCCGGGTCGACGTCGAGGCGCGGCTCTCGGACCTCGGTCTTCCAGAGCTCCATGCCGTCCGAGGAGAGGACGTGAACGACGTAGGTCGCGGCTTCGGGGTGAGACGGCCAGGCGAGCTCTAGCCTGCCCTGCGGCCCGGCCTCGACCCGGACCTCGAGCGCCCCGGTCGAGCCGCTGCGTACGACGGGCTGCGCGGGTTCCACGTCGGCTCGACGGCCGAGCTGCCAGATGCCGAGTCCAACGAAGGCGATCGCGGCCGCCGCGGCCAGGGGAAGCCACGTCCGTGCCGGCCGCGCCGGGAGGGCGGCCGGGGCCACCGCGGGCCTGCCGAAGACCTCGCGGAGCTCGCTGCCGGCCTGCACATCCTGCCAGCAGGTCTCGCACGCCGAAGTAGTGCTGTTCGAAGGCCTGGGCCTCCCCCTCGGGAAGCCGTCCCCGCCAGGTAGGCCACGGCGTGGTCGCGTTCCCCGGCGCTCGGGCAGTCGGTCATCTTCGTCATTTCACTAGTCCAGTTCCCGGTCGGGCCGTTTCGTTACACCGAGAATCTCCGCCAGGCGCTTGACCGCTCGGTGCCGGCGCACCCGGACCGCGCCCGGGGTCAGCCCGAGCTCCCGGCCGATGTCTTCCGAGCCGAGGTCGTCCCGATAGGACAGCTCGAGGAGGCGCCGTTCGTCCGGTTCGAGTCGCTCGAGCGCCTTGAGCAGGTTCGAGCGCCGTTCCGCCGAGATCAGAGCGTGGAGCGGGCTCTCGGCGCCCTCGTCCTCGCCGCCCCGGAACCGCTGGAGGGCCTTGCGCTCGCGGCCGGCCGAGCGGATGTGGCGCAGGCAGACGTGAAGGGCCGTCTGGAAGAGGAAGCCGGGAAGCGCCGCGGTGTTCTCGAGCCGGCCCGCCCGCATCGCCTCGAGCGCCCGCGAGATCGCTTCCTGGGCGACGTCCTCCGCGACCGCCCAGTCGCGCAGACGCCGTGCGGCAAAGAGCCGCAGCCGGTCGCGGAAGGCTTCGAGCTCGGCGGGCTGCGGGTCCGAAGCGCCGGGGGTAGCCGAGGACGGGCCCGACCCGGTACGACGCCCGCTCTGCATTGCAAGCCCATCTTAGAACAGACCCATGCTCCGGCACCGGGACGAGGAGCGGCTACTTCGAATCGAACGGGTTCACGACCTTCAGAAAAGGATATTTCCGGAAGTCATGGTCGTTGGTGCAGAGCGTCGGGACGTCGTGCTGTCGGAGCAGGGCCGCCAGATGGGCGTCGGGGACGTCGTTGCCGCGCACCTACTTCCAGTCCCCGTTGAGCTGGAAGGCGGCCCAGTCCCTGGGCTGCGAGTAGTTTGGGGAGCGGATCAGGTCGATCTGGGCGAGGCGGAGGGCCTCGTCCTTGGCCTTGCCGGCCTTCAGGTACCCGTAGAACCTCGTCATCAGTGCCGCGGTGGCCTCGTCCTCCACCTTCCAGAGGGAAGCGAGGACCGAGCGGGCGCCCGCGAACTGGAATGCTCGCGTCAGCCCGATCAGTCCCTCGCCCGCCATTTCCTTGCCGAGTCCGGTCTCGCAGGCCGAGAGTGTGACGAGGTCCGCGTCGATGCGGACCTTTTCGAAGATTTCCCAGGCCTGCAGGAGGCCGTTGTCCTGACCTTCCTTCGGCCTGTCGGGGATGGTGAAGACGAGCGCCGAGTCGAGCGGGAAGCGCTCGTTGACGAACGCGTGGCACGCATAGTGGATCAGCGAAACGTCTTTCCCGACCGACTTCGCGCGTTCCTCGGTCGCCTCGTCACCGACGAAGGCCTCGGCCCTCGGCGCGTACATTCCGGCGATCGACTCGACTTCCTGGCGGGAGCGGGGAAGGGGCTCGAACCGATAGCCTCCGCGCAGGGCCGCATCGACCTCCGGGTCGCCGTGGCCTTCTTCGCCCGCCGCGTCGCCCTTTTCCCCTCTCATGGCCGCCGACGGGGTTGCCGGCGGCGCCGGATAGCGGGGATCTCCGAAAGCGACGAGCTGGGTGGCCGCGATTCCTGCGCCGTCGCGTCGAGTCTTCTTCAGCTCGGCATAGACGGTGGCCGAGACGACCGTCGAGATGGGCTTCCACTCGGCGAGATAGACGGGCTTCCCGGCGGCCGCTTCCCGCACGAGGGCCGACCAGGGGAGCGTGTTGAGAGGCCCGTCCGGCACGATCAGGAGACGGTGGCTGCGGTCGATCCGGGTCTCGGCCGGCTTGAGCAGCAGATCGTAGAGCGAACGGCTGCGGGAGACGAGCTCCGGCGATGACAATGCGCCGCCGCTCCGCCGGATGAGCCGACGAAATGCCTCCACCGACTCGCGAAGGCCCTTTTCACCCGCAGGCAGCGTGTAGACGGAGAGAGACGGGCCGCTGCTCGGATCGGAGGAGACGACGAAGAGGAAGCTCCTCGCCGCGCCGATCGAATAGGACAGGAGAAGCGTTCCCGGATCGAGCGCCGCCCTGGCTCCCGCGAGGTCCAGGGGTTGGGGATACTTGAGGGCCCCGTACCTGGGCGAGGCCCTCTTGATTCGCGCGGCTATCTCCGACTGTTGCTGTCGCAACTCCGCGAGCCGGGCGAGATCCTCGTCGATTTTCTTCCGGTCGCTGCCGGGGTCGAGTTGTCGGATCGCGCCCTGGATGCGTTCGTACTCCACGTTCGTCGCGCGGCGCTCGCGCTCGAGGTCGCCCACGATCTCGTCCGGCGCGGCCAGGTCGCGCTGAGCGAGCGTGCGCAGGAACGCGCCGGCGCGAAAGCGCTCGAGGATGAGGAATGCGTCCTGCTCGCGTTTGAGCTCCATCAGAAGATCGAGGTAGTCCTTGTAATAGTCGCCGACCCGGCTTTCGAAAATCGACAGCGATTCCTCCGAGCCGCCGAGCTTGCGCTGCTGAGCCTCGAGGTCTTCGAGTGCGCGGCGCAGTTCGACCTCGGCCTCGGCCAGGCGGCCGGTCTTCCACAGAAGAAGTCCGAGGCTGTGGCTAGACTCGGCGGTCTCCGAGCTCCCGGGGCCGTATTGGCGGCGAAGGGCGAGCGCTCGTCGGAGTCGGTCTTCGGCCTCCCGTTCGAGGCCGCGCTCCCGAAGAACACGGGCGAGGTCGTTGAGGATGGCCGTGGCGGCCGGACCGGTCGCTGCCGTTCGCTCGTAGTAGTCGAGGGCCTGGCGAAGGAGCGTCTCGGCCCTGGCGAGGTCCTTTTGCTGATAGGCAATCCTGGCTCGCACGAGCGCGAGCAGTGCCGCGTGGGGGGAACCAGCGGGTTCCGCGGATCCCAGCTCCTCGGATCGACGGAGTTGCTCGTCTGCTTTCTCGAGGTTGTCGCGTTCGAGCTCCGTCACACCGAGCTCGAAGGCATTCCACACCGCGCTCCGGCCGGGTGGGAGTTGATCGAGAATCTCGCGTTCCTGTTCGAAGAGTCGCACCGAACGGTCGTAGTCGCCGCGCAGCCGCGCGACGACACCCATGTTGTGGAGGGCCTGCCTGACCCCGTCCTGCCCGCCAGGACCGAGCGCGCGGTAGAACTCGAGGCCGCGCTGGCAGGAATCCTCCGCCGCTGCGAGCTCCCCGCGATTCATGTAGTGCCAGCAGAGGGTGACGTGGGTTCCCGCGACGGTTCGACTTCCTGGCTCCAGCGCCTGGTTGATCGCGAGCGCGCGGAGGGTGAGATCGATCGCGGCGCGCGAATCGCCGTTCTTGTTGGCGAAGGCGGAAAGGTTGATCAGGCTGGCGGCCTCGTTGCGGCTTCCGGGAGCGAGCTTCTCGCGAATGACCAGCGACCTCCTGTTGATCGCCTTGTATTCGGCAGTCTCATCCCGCATGACGGACGCCAGCTCGTGAAGGCAGTAGGCGACCGCGAGGCTGTCCGGCACGGAGCGCTCGCGGATCGAAAGCGCCTGCCGGGCGGCGCTCTGCCCGTCCTTCTCGCGGTTGGCCGCGCGCAGGACTTCGACCTCGTAGCCCCAGAGCTGCGCGTCGATCTCGGGTCGGCCCAGGGATCGCGCCTCGGCCAGCGCCCGGTCGATCGCGGCGATCGCCTCGTCGGGCTGCCTGGCTTTGGACTGCTTCATGCCGAGGCGCATCCAGAGCCATGCGGCCTCGACGTGCTGGTTGGCCGCCGACAGGTCTCCGGCGAGGGCCCGCCACGCGTCCGACCCCTTTCCGATGTCGCCCTTTTCGATCAGGCTCCTGCCGTTTTCGTAACGCGGGAGCCATTCGGCGGACAGCGCCGGCCGGGTTTCGAGCCGCCACGGATACTGGGAGATCGGGATCGAGATCTTCTTGCCCCCGCGCACCAGATCAAGCGTCAGCATCTTCGCCCGCGGGGCCTGGTCGACGTACACCTCCTGGAGGTCGAAGGGGGAGCGCAACCGGCCGCTCGCGGGCGTCGGGTTCGCGGGCCGGTTCGCCGGGCGACTCCAGGAGACCAGGAGGTCGCCGGCCTGGATGCCGGCCTTCGCCGCCTCGAAGCCCGGGACGGCCTCTTCGACGACGATGCCGGTGGGTGCCGGTGCCGGCTTCGCGGCGGCGCCGACTGCGGCCACGGCGACGGCCAGGCACAGGCCGGCGAGTCGTCCCCGGCTCATTTCGCTGCGGGGAGAGGGGCCGGATCGCTCGTCGCGAGAACCTGTCCCATGGCGTCGAGGGCCCGCACCTCGACCTCGAGAGGCCGGCCGGGTGCCGGGGCTGGGAGAACGCCGGAGCCGACATGCAGCCGTGGCTCGTCGGCGTTCGCCCCCCACACCCGAACGCCGTCTGAGCTGACGATCTGGACCTCGTAGGCCGCGGCTTTCGGATGGGGCTGCCAGGTCAGGTCGATGCTTCCATCGAGGCCGGTCTCGACCTCGAGCCCGAGGACCCTGGCGTTCTCGCTCCGCAAGACCGGTTGGCCGGGCTCGCCGGCCGTACGCCGCGCAGCCTGCCAGACCCCGACGCCGGCGAAGGCGATCGCGGCAGCAGCCGCCAGCGGGAGCCACGACCGTCGGGCAGGAGAAGGACGCGCGGAGGCAGCCACCCCCGGTTTTCCGTAGAGCTCCCGCATCGCCGCCCCCGCGCGGATGTCTTCGCGGCATTTCGGGCAGCCCAGGTAGTGGGCCTCGAAGGCCTCCGCCTCCTCCTCCGCGAGCCGGCCGGCCAGGTAGAGGGGAGCCAGGTCCCGCTGGCCCGCGTCGGTCCCCGGACACGCGATCGGTTTCTTCACGTCACTCCTCAAGTGCCCCGTCGGGGCCTCGCGTGACGCCCATGACTTTCGCCAGGCGTCGGATGAGCCGGTGCCGCCGGGCGCGCACCGCGTCGGGGCGGCACCCGATCTCCCGTCCGATCGCCTCGGAGTCGAGCTCGTCGCGGTAGGTCATCTCGAGCAGCCGCCGCTCCTCCGGCTCGAGACCCTCGAGCGCCTGGCGGAGCTGACCGGCCCTTTCCTCCGAGAGAAGCGTGCCGAGCACGTCTTCCGTGGAATGCCCCGGCCGGAACCGGGCGAGGGCCCGCCTTTCGCGGTCGGCGGACCGGAACCGGCGCAGACACAGGTGCAGGGCGGTCTGGAAGAGGTAGCCGGGGAGGGCGTCGGGGTTCTCGAGGCGGCCGGCGCGCAGCGCCTCCAGTCCCTGCGTGAGCGTCTCCTGAGCAACGTCCTCCGCCGCCGTCCAGTTCCGCAACCGCCTCGCCGCGAAGATCTTCAAGGGCTCGCGGAGCTCTTCGAGCCTGTCGGCGGCAACGTCGGCGGATTCGAAACTACTCGCGTCACGCGAGTCGCGCATTGGGCACGAATCCTACAGCAACGGGCGGATCTGTTCAGAACGAGGCGGGGTCCGGCGCGAAAGGGGGGCCACATGCTTCGGAACGCGTTTCGCAGAAGCAGCTCTTTTCAAGGATTTTCCCAACGACTCGGCGTGGGCCGGAATGATGAAGGTAGGGGAAGAAAAGGATGAAACGGTTCCTCGGATTTGCTGCTCCGGTGCTCGCGTCGCTCGCGCTCGCCGCGCCCGGAGCGGGTCAACCCGTCATGCAGCCCCAGTTCAGAGTGAACGACGCGGTCCCCGGGACGGGCCCCCGCTACAACTTCGCCAACGGCGTCGACTTGAGCAAGGACGGCACCTTCGTCGTAGCCTGGTCGAATTCATACAGTGTGACGATCCCGTACGACGTTTTCGGACGGCGATACGGCGTCCAATCGGCGCCGCTCGGCGGCCGGTTCAGGGTGAACGCCACGTCGCCGGGCGAACAATACGAGCCGTCCGTCGCCCGGGACTCGTCGGGGCGCTCCGTCTTCGTCTGGTGCGATGCGGGAACGGCCATCTGGGGCCGCCGCTTCGCCGCCGACGGGACGGCCCTTGGCGGAGACTTCCTCGTCAATACGTCGACTCCGCTCCAGGCGACGGGCCCGCGCGTCGCCTCGGATCCTTCCGGCAACTTCGTCGTCACCTGGACCTCCTCCACTCCCGGCGCGGACCAGGCGATGGCCCGCCGGTTCGCGAGCAGCGGCGCGCCGCTCGGAGACGAGTTTCCGGTAGGCCAGTCGGCGCAGGACGTTCAAGTCGCGTCCGGGATCGCGATGGCGCCTTCGGGCTTCGTGGTGACCTGGTTCGGAGAGGGCGCGTCGGGAAACGGGGTTTTCGGGCGTCGGTTCGATTCGTCGGGAGAGCCGATGACCGGCGATTTGCAGATGAACACCGGGACGCTCCCGTCCGTCTCGAGCGGTCCTGACGTCGCCATGAACGCGGAAGGCGGCTTCGTCGCGGTGTGGGGGGTCGAGAACGCCCAGGTCGAAGGTCGCCGCTACGACAGCACCGGCTCGCCGCTCGACGGAGTCATGCCGATCACAGGCGGCGCGCAACCCCGCGTGGCGTCGGACTCGGCCGGCAATTTCCTGGTCGTTTGGTCGCAGGACTTCAGCATCGCCGGCCGCTCATTTGACGCCGGAGGAGATCCCGTCGGCGCCGAGTTCCGCGTCGATGAGACCAGCTTTAGTCCGGGCGGCCCGCTGCCGTCTCTTGCGGACGACGGCTCGTTCGTCGTCGCCTGGACGAACTACAGCTATTTCAACAGCGACCCACCCCAATACTCCTGGAACGAGTTCGATGTCTACGGCCGCAAGAGCGGCATGCGGGCAGCGCAGTGGATCGACATGGATCCGGCCGCCGGCGCCTCGTCGGCAACGGTCGGGGGCGCGGGCAACGGGGTGCTGGAGCCCGGCGAGACGATCTCGATCCACACGGCGTGGGTCAACGACACCAGTGCGGGCGTCGAGCTCTCGGGCACGGCCCCCTTCTTCACGGGACCCGCGGGCGCCGACTACACGATCAACGACGGGTCGGCGTATTACGGGACGATTCCGGCCGGCTACGCGACGACCTGCCTGAACGGTGCCAACTGCTACTCCGTGACCGTGTCCGCGCCGGCGGTCCGGCCGGTCCAGCACTGGGACGCCCGGCTGCAGGAGAACCTGAGCATCGGCGTGCCGAAGTCCTGGATGCTCCACATTGGAGAGAGCTTCGCCGACGTACCGACGGGCAACCCCTTCTACGCTCCCGTCGAGACGCTCTTCCACAACGGCGTCACCGGAGGTTGCGGGGGAGCCGGCTACTGCCCGGAGAGGCCGGTGAGCCGCGGCCAGATGGCTGTCTTCCTTCTGAAGTCGAAGTTCGGTGCCGCGCATGTCCCGCCGACCTGCACGGGGGCCGTCTTCACCGACGTCTCCTGCAGCTCGCCCTTCGATCCGTGGATCGAGGAACTGGCCGCGCTCGGCATCACGGAGGGCTGCAGCGACAGCCTCTACTGCCCCGACGACAGCGTGACGCGCCAGCAGATGGCGGTGTTCCTGCTCAAGACGCCCAACGGGTCCGCGTACACGCCCCCGGCCTGCACCCAGCAGTTCGAGGACGTGCCCTGTACCGGCCAGTTCGCCGACTGGATCGGCGACCTCGCCGGGCGCGGCATCACCGGCGGCTGCTCCGCGTCGCCCGCGCTCTATTGCCCGACCGGTACCGTCAACCGCGGCCAGATGGCCGCGTTCCTGACCCGGACCTTCGGGCTCGCGCTGTACGGAGGGTGACGGGGGGAAGTCTCTACCGCGCGTCGAGCGGATTCACGACCTTCAGGAACGGATACTTCCGGAAGTCGCGGTCGTTCGTGTAGAGCGTCGGGACGTCGTGCTGGCGAAGCAGCGCCGCCAGATGGGCGTCGGGGACGTCGTTGCCTCGCACGGCGAAGTCGCGCGCAACCTCGCGGTAGACGTCCCAGAAGCCTTCCTTCTCGGAGAGGACGCGGACGTGGGGGAGCGCCAGAAGCGACTGGACGTTGGCTTCGGCGTCGTCGGGAGTGAGCGGGCTGGCGAAGATCGCCGGATGCGTCGACAGGAGAAGGTAGGCGACGAGGGTCGGCCAGGCGAAGCAGAGGACCTCGGGGCCCGCGGCGCAGGCTTCGAGAAAGGCGCGGGCCCGTTTCGAGAACGGGCTCGACGCGTCCGAGGCGTAGAGCAGGAGGTTGACGTCGACCGCGTAGCTCAGGGGCGCCCCTTGGGCGGGGAGGGGAGAAGCCCGGCGTCGGCCGCGGCGCGAACGGCCTCTTTGTCGGCGAGATCGACGCGCGTCTTCATCGGCCGCGAGATCCACCGGAACGGCGCGGGCTTCTTCTTCGAGCCGCCGTAGCGCGAGATCGCCTCGGCGAGCAGGTCCGAGGCCGTGCGGCCGAGGCTCTTACCCTCGCGCTTCTGGATTCGTTTCAGGTCCTCCAGGACCGGTCCGTCGATGTCGACGGTCGTGCGTGGCATGATGCGATGATGCTATGTACGATAGCATCAGATGTCAAATCCCTCCCGACACCTCCACTTGTCCATTGTCGCGAGGCCGAATGTGCGGTCGGGCGCCCGGCTCGGCTCCTACGGCTGGATTGTCAGGTGCGTCCCGCCGAAGACCTCCAGCGCCGTTCCGGTGATCGCGGCGGCGTCGTCGGAGGCCAGAAACAGCACCGCCCGCGCAACGTCCCGCGGCCAGAGCTTCTCGGCCAGGGGCTCGACGTGGAGGGCCTCGCCCTCGTCCTTCTTGTTCTCGACGGTCCCGGGGCAGACGGCATTGACGGCGATGTTCTGCGAGCGGAACTCGCGGGCGAGGCTCTGGGTCAGGCCGATCAGGCCGAACTTGGCGGCCGCCTGGGCGGCGACGTTGGCGTCGCCCCGCATGCCGTGGATCGACGACACGTTGACGATGCGTCCGCGGCGGCGCTCGACCATGCCGGGCAGCACGGCGCGGCAGAAGGCGGCGGCGCCGGTCAGGTTGGTCGCGATGACCTTGTCCCAGTCCTCCGGCGACATCTTCAGGAACGGCCGCCAGATAAAGACGCCGGCATTGTTGACGAGCACGTCGACGGGCCCGAGCTCCCGCTCGGCGCGCGCGACGCATTCCTCGGCAAAGCCGGGCGCCGTGATGTCGCCGGAAACCGCGAGACCGCGCCCGCCGGCGGCGGCGATTCGGGCCGCCGTCTCGTCGAGGTCGGCGAGCGTGCGGGCGACGAGGACGACGCGGGCGCCCTCCTCGGCAAAGCGCATGGCGATGGAGCGGCCGATGCCGCGGCCGGCGCCCGTGACGAGCACGGTGCGATTCTGGAACTTCATTCCGAGCTCACCTTTCCGAGCTCCGCGAAGAGCTCTTCGGAGAAGAGGCCGTCGGCGTCCGCGCCCGCGAAGGTCGGCCCGGTCAGCAGCGCCACCCGGCCCTCCTCGGGCGCGGGGCGGTCGATGCGCACGCGCTCGACGCGGAGCGGAAAGAGCCGGCGGGCGGGATCGCAGGCGCAGACGCGCGCGTGACCGGCGCGCGCCTGGACCGACGCGGTCATGAGGCGGTGCATGTAGAGCAGCGTCGCCGTGCCCCGGCGGACGAGGTTGAAGGCCGTCCGGCTGCCGGCGCGCACCGCGACGGAAAGGCGTCGGGCGAATTGGCGCGCACTTCGGCCAGCGTCAGGAGCGCGACGCGCGGAAACCCCTGCGGGTCGGTCGTCAGCAGCGGCACGACGAGGCGGCGGCGCCGCCGGAAGCCTTCGCCCGCCAGGGCCCGGTGCAGGTCCCGGGGCATCCGCTCGAGATCCGCCACGCCCCAAGTGTATCGGGGTCGGGCCTATGATCCCGCCATGAAAACCGCTCTCGCCGCCGCGGGGATGCTCGTCGCGGCGGTCGCGGTCGCCGCGACACCCGGCGTCTCCTACGAGAGAGTCGAGACCCCGTCGATGCCGCGGGCCGTCCGCTGCCTCGTGATCCTCCCGCCGTCGTACGCCTCCTCGCCGATGCGGCGCTATCCCGTCCTCTACTTCCTGCACGACGGGTACGGCGACGGACGCACGCTCGAGCGGCGGGGCGTGGCGAAGGACGCGCTCGCGCGCATGCGCGACGGGAGGCTGCCGGAGTTCCTGATCGTCGCGCCGAACGGGTCGGGAAGCTGGTTCTCCGACTCGCACGACGGGAAGATGCTCTACGAGAAGTTCCTGACGCAGGACCTGCCCCTCTGGGTGGCGTCCCGCTACCGCGTCCTGACGAAGAAGGAGTCGCGAGGGGTCACGGGCATCTCCATGGGCGGCTACGGCGCCGTCAAGACCGCGCTCGTGCACCCGGAGCTCTACGGCTCCGTGTCGGCGCTCTCGGGCGCGCTCATCCCGTTCGGCTGGCTGGACCTGAAGCGCTACAACCTGGTGACCAGCTACTCCTTGAAGCGCATCTTCGGCGAGGACGAAAACGACAATTCGCTGGACGAGAACGACGCCTGGAACGTGCTCTGGGACCGTTGCTTCACGGTGCCGCCTTTCGAGGTGCACATGCGCGGAGGCACCGAGGACCTCTACGGGCTCGAGCGCGTCGCCGCGCAGTTCGGGATGCTCCTGAACGAGCGCGGCGTTCCGACCACGGTCGTCATGGAGCCGGGGACCCACGACTGGAAGTACTGGCGCGGGGCGATGATGGACATCCTCCAATGGCACGGACGCCGCTTTGAATATGATGCGGAGTGAATGGTCGAACCCGGCGGCAACGGCCACAAGCTCGTCCTCTTCGACATCGACGGAACCCTGCTCTCGGCGGGCCGGGTGGCGCGCGACTCGATTTTGACCGCCCTCGAGACGGCGTTCGGGTGGAAGGCGGGCGACGTGCACCAGGACCGGGGCAAGTTCGACTTCTCCGGCAAGACGGACCCCCAGATCGTCCGCGAGCTCGTCGCCGAGGACGTCGGCCCGGAGCGCTTCGAAGCGGGGCTTCCGCGCGCGCTCGAGCTCTACCTCGAGGAGCTCGCCCGGGGCCTCGTCCCGGGCGTGGTGACGCCGAAGCCGGGCATCTCGCCGCTTCTCGAGCGCCTGGCGGGAGAGCCGCGGGTGACGCTCGGGCTGCTGACCGGGAACCTCGAGCGGGGCGCGCGGCTGAAGCTCGCTCCGCCCGACTACAACCGTTACTTTCCCTTCGGCGCCTTCGGAAGCGACTCGGCCGACCGGTACACGCTGCCGCCGGTCGCCGTGGAACGCGCGCTCGCCCACACGGGCCGGCGCTTTTCCGGCAAGTCGATCGTGATCGTCGGGGACTCGGTGCACGACGTCGCCTGCGGCCGCGCGCTCGGCGTGCGGGCGGTGGGGGTGGCGACGGGCATCACGAGCGTCGAGCGGCTCGGCGCCGAGAGCCCGGACGCGCTGCTCCCGGACTTTTCGGACACGGGCCGCGCGCTCGAGGCGATCCTCGGATGAGGCGATTCCTGGCGGCGGCCCTCTTCGCCGCGGGCTGCGCCGCGCCGGCGCCGCCCCGGGCCTCGGCGCCCGTTCCGGGCGGCGGGTCGCGCGCGCCCTACGACGGCCCGCCCGTCTCGACGGACACGGTGACGATCACGATCGACATGCGGGCGGCCCGCGAGATCCTGGCCCTCCTGACGCAGCCCGCCTTCTCCTCGGCCGACGCGAAGCTCCTCGAGACGGTGCCCGCCGTGGAGTACGCGATCCGCGACTCCAACCGTCCGCCCGAGACCTTCGAGCGCGACCTCGCCGCGGCCTTCGACGAGCAGAGCCGGATCGCGGTCTTCGACTTCCGCAGGATCAAAGAGGGCAGCTCGCGCTGGCAGGACCTGCTCGCGATGATCTCGACACGCGAAGTCGAGCTCGCGAAGCTCGCCTCCGACCGCGCCCGGGCGCTCATGCCGGCGGACCGGGTCGTCTCGGTGGAGCTGCCGTTCTACCTGACGTTCGGGCTGCCGGGCCGCGCCGACCACCTCGTGGTGCCGGGAGCCGGCGGGGCCGCGTGGGGCGTGGTCGTGGACCTCGCGCGCGCCCTCTCGGACGTCGAGGCCTCGCCGCCCGCCGAGCAGATCAAGCACCTGTCGAGGCTGATGGCGAGCGAGGCCTACGAGCGCGCCTGGGCCGAGTACCGCGCCGGGAGCCCCGCGTGGGCCCGCCGCGACGCGTCCCTCGGCCAGCTCGAGCCCCTTCTCCGAAGCGTCGCCGAAACCGGCCCGATCGCGGTCTACAGCGTGGACGAGAACTTCTTCCCGCTCTCGGTGTGGCTCCGGGAGCCGATGAAGGCGGCGATCGACGAGTTGAACCGGGTCGCCGACAAGCTCATGTCGGCCGAGGGGGACCTGGACGCGCGCATGGCCGTGGCGGCGGAGATTACGAAGCCCGGCTTCGCCTCGCAGACGGCGGCGCCGGCCGGGGCGTTCCTGGCGGACGGGATCATCCAGGCGTCGGGCCTCGAGGCGTACCGCGCGGCGCTGGCGGGCGGGCCGCGGGCGTTCTTCGAGGCCTACGACCGCGCGGCGAGCGAGAAGGGGAGCGGCCTGGTTCCCCTCTCGAAGTCGATCCGGGAGCGACTGGCGCCGCCGGCGGCGCCGTAGCGAAAGGGCCGCCGCCGTGGATTCCTACCTGGCCCTCGAGAAAATGCTGCTCCTCCTGTGCGCGGATCTGGCGATCATCATCGGGGCCGCGCGCGTTTTCGGTTGGCTCTTCGGCAAGGTCGGACAGCCGCCGGTCGTGGGCGAGATTTTCGCGGGGGTCATCCTGGGGCCGTCGCTCCTGGGCCGGCTCTACCCGGAGGCGATCGCGACGATGCTGACACCGAAGACCACGGCCGTCCTCTCCGCGATGGCCCAGGTCGGGCTCGTGCTGCTGATGCTGCTGATCGGCCTCGAGTTTCCGTTCGACCGGCTCAAGCAGGCGGCGCGCGCGTCGACGGCGGTGGCGGTCGCGGGCATCGTGGTGCCGTTCGCCTCGAGCTACGCCCTGGCGGGCTGGCTCTACCGGATCGCGCCGGTCGACGCTCCCGAGCTCGCGTACCGGCTCTTCTTCGCGACGGCCGTCTCGATCACGGCCATTCCCATCATGGGGCGGATCCTGATGCACACCCGGCTCACGCGGACGCGGATGGGGCTGACCTCGATCACGGCGGCCGCGATCGACGACGTGCTGGGGTGGATCCTGCTCGGCGCCGTCGTGTCGATGGTGACCCACGGGAAAGCCGATCTCGGCACGCTCGCGATCTCCTTCGCCGGCGTCACGACCCTGTCGGTCGCGTTCTGGGCGGCCGGCCGCTATGGGCTCTCGCGCCTGCGCGTGCCCCGCACGCCGTCGGGCGGGCTGTCGGCGGGACTGCTGGCGGCCGTCCTCGTCGTGGTGTTCCTCGCGGCGACGGTGACCAACGCGCTCGGCGTGTTCTCGATCTTCGGCGGATTCCTGTGCGGGATCGCCGGTTCCTTCAACAAAGACCTGTCCGAGGCAATCCGCAACTCGATCGGGGACCTCGTCTCGGTGCTCTTCCTGCCGATCTTCTTCGTGTTCTCGGGGCTGCGCACCGACATCGGGTCCCTGGGCTCGGATCCGCGCCTGTGGCTCGCGCTCGCGGCCGTCATCGCCGTGGCCTGCGCGTCCAAGTTCGGCGCGACCGCGCTGGCGGCGCGCGGCGCCGGCCTGCCCTGGAAGGAGTCGCTGTCGATCGGCCTCCTCATGAACACCCGCGCGCTCATGGCCCTCGTCGTCATCAACATCGGCGCCGACATGGGTGTCATCTCGCCCGCGGCCTTCTTCTGGCTCGTCGCCATGGCCCTCTTCACGACCGTCATCACCACGCCGATCCTCATGCGCGCCTACCCGTCCCCCGAGGCCGCCGAAGACTGGTCCGAGCGGAGCGTCAATGCGTAGGGCCAGCCATTCTGGGGTCAGCCCTGCATTCATGACTTGTTGCCAAAGAGTCATGGTTGCAGGGCTGACCCTGATGCTCGGTCTGGCGGCGGCGGCGGGGGGCCAGCCGATCGCGCTCGCGGTCGACGCGCGCGACGCCCCGAGCAGGATTGTCCGCGTCCGGGAGACGATCCCGGTCGCGCCGGGGCCGCTGACGCTCGCGTACCCGAAGTGGATCCCGGGCGAGCACGGGGCGGAGGGTCCGGTCACCGACCTGACCGGGCTCTCCATCACGGCGGCGGGCCGGCCGCTCGCCTGGAAGCGCGCGCCGAAGGAGATGTGGAACTTCGAGGTCGTCGTCCCCCCGGGCGCCTCGACCCTCGAGGTCTCTTTCGACTACGTCGCGTCGCTCTCGGCGTACACCTCGGCGACGGCGCGCGTCGCCTGGGTCAACTGGTGGTCGGTGCTCCTTTATCCGCGCGGCCCGAAGTCGAACGACACGCAGTTCCGGGCGACGCTGACGCTGCCGGCCGGTTGGAAGTTCGGCACGGCGCTGCCCGTCGAGCGCGTGGCCGGCGACACCGTCACGTTCGCGCCCGCCTCCCTCGTCACGCTCATCGACTCGCCGGTGCTGGCCGGCCGTTACTTCCGGTCGGTCGACCTCTCGCCGGGAGACCGGGTCGGCCACTTCCTCGACATCGCCGGCGACAGCGCGACCTCGATCGAAATCGGCGCCGAGGACGTCGCGCGCTACCGGCGGCTGGTGGCCGAGGCGCGGGCCCTCTTCGGCGCGGGCCACTATCGCAGCTACCACCTCCTGCTCTCGCTCTCGGACCTGCTTCCCTCCACGGGCCTCGAGCATCACGAGTCGAGCGACAACCGGGCCTCCGAGCGCGCCCTTCTCCAGGAGTCGGAGCGGCTCGTCCTGGGCACGCTCCTCTCCCACGAGTACGTGCACTCCTGGAACGGCAAGTACCGCACGCCCGAAGGCCTCGTCTCGGGCGTCACGGACGACTACCAGGCGCCCGTCGACAGCGAGCTGCTCTGGGTCTACGAGGGCCTGACGGAGTACTACGGCGAGGTCCTCGGCGCCCGAAGCGGCCTCCGGACGCCCGAGCTTTCGCGCGAGGCGCTCGCGCTCTTCGCCGCGAAGATGGATCGGCAATCCGGGCGGGCCTGGCGCCCCCTGGCGGACACCGCCGCGGCCGCGCAGCTTCTGTACTACGGCCGGCCCGAGTGGGCGTCCTGGCGCCGCGGCGTCGACTTCTACTCGGAGGGTGCGCTCGTGTGGCTCGACGCGGACGTCCTCATCCGCACGCGCTCGGGCGGGAAGAAGTCGCTCGACGATTTCGTCCGCGCCTTCCACGGCGGGCCCGGCGCCGCGCCGGCGGTCCGCACGTACACGGCGCAGGACGTCTACGACGGCCTGAACGCGGTGTTGCCCTATGACTGGGCCGGTTTCTTCGAGGAGCGCGTCTATGACGTCGCGCCCCGCGCGCCGATGAGCTGGATCGAGGCGGCCGGCTGGAAGCTGACCTATTCCCCCGTCAAACCGGCGCTCATCCAGGCGGCGGAAGACGAGACGGAGCTCTACGACTTCTGGGATTCGCTCGGCATCGTCGTCCAGGGCGACGGCTCGGACGGCCCGGGCCTCGTCTCCGACGTCGTTCCCGGCATGCCGGCGGCGCAGGCGGGAGTCGGGCCCGGGATGAGGCTGGTCGCCGTCGACGGCCGCCGCTACTCGATCGATCGGCTGCGGGACGCCCTCCGTCCGGCGACGGCCGGGACCGAGCCGATTGCGTTCCTCGTCGAGAACGCCGAGATCTTTCAGGTTTTGAAGGTCGACTACCGCGGGGGCGCGAGATACCCGCAGCTCGTCCGTGACCCGTCGAAGCCGGACCTCCTCTCGGCGATCGGAAAGCCGCTGGCGCCGGTAACCCGTAAGCCGTAGGCAGAAGCGGAGCGTGCGGCTGCCTTCCGCGGATTACTGATTTATGATCGCGGTCCTCTTCCTCGGAGCGCACATGAGCCAGGCTAGGACGGCGCCGCCTCCTGAGAACGAGCCCGAGCGGCTCGCGGCGCTCGAGCGCTACCACGTCCTCGACACGCCGCCCGAATCGGGCTTCGACGATCTGGCCCTGCTCGCGTCGCACATCTGCGGGACGCCGGTGGCGCTGGTGTCGCTCGTGGACGGCTCCCGCCAGTGGTTCAAGGCGCGCGTGAACTTCGAGAAGACCGAGACGCCGCGCGAGGTCGCCTTCTGCGCGCACGCGATCCTGGGCCGGGACCTCTTCGTCGTGCCCGACGCCTCCGCCGACCGGCGCTTTTTCGACAACCCGCTCGTCACCGACGACGGGATCCGCTTCTACGCGGGGGCGCCGCTCGTGACCTCCGACGGGCACGCGGTGGGGACCTTGTGCGTGATGGACCGCCGGCCGCGAACCCTCACGGCCGAGCAGTCCGACGCGCTGCGCGCCCTGTCCCGCCAGGTCGTCGCCCAGCTCGAGTTGCGGCGGACGACGCGGCTCGAACTCGAGGAGGCCGAAGAGGTGATCCACGAGCGCGACGAGACGCTGCGGATCGTCGCATCGCAGGCTCCCGTCGTGATGTGGACGACGGACCGCGACCTGCGTTTCACGGCCAGCATGGGCGCCGGCCGCGAGGCGCTGGGCGTGAAGATCGAGGACATCGAGGGGATGAGCCTCTTCGCGTACTTCAAGACGACCGACCCGGAGTTCGTGCCGATCGCCGCGCACCGCCGCGCGCTCGAGGGCGAGTCGGTCTCCTACGAGGCCGAGTGGAAGGGCCGCACCTTCCAGTCGCACGTCGAGCCGCATCGGGACGCCGGCGGTGCGATCCGCGGGGTCGTGGGCGTGGCCGTCGACGTCACCGAGCGCAAGAAGGCGCAGGCGGACCTCGAGCGGTCGGTGGCGCTGCTCGAGGCGACCGTGGACGCGACGGCCGACGGAATCCTCGTCGTCGACGCCAACGGCCGGATGGTCCACTTCAACCGCCGGTTCGTCGACATGTGGGGGATCCCCGAGGACGTGGCCGAGAGCCGCGACGAGAACCGCGCGCTCGCCTTCGTCCTGGGCAGGCTCCGGGACCCGGCCGCCTTCGTCCAGAAAGTCATGACCGTGTACGCGCAGCCGGGCGCGGTCAGCCACGACGTCGTCGAGCTCTCGGACGGCCGGCTGATCGAGCGCGACTCCCTGCCCCAGGTGGTCGACGGCCGGACCGTCGGCCGGGTCTGGAGCTTCCGGGACGTCACCGACCGCACGCACGCCGAGGAGGGCATCGAGGAGACGCTGTCGCTGCTGAAGGCCACGATCGAGGCCACGGCCGACGGCATTCTCGTGGTCGACCGCGAGGGCCGCATCGTCAGCTTCAACCGGAAGTTCGTGGACATGTGGAGGATCCCCGACGACGTGATCGACTCGCGCGACGACTCCAAAGCGATCGAGTTCGTCCTCGACCAGCTCCGCGATCCGGAGCGCTTCGTCAAGAAGGTCCGCGAGCTCTACGACGAGCCCGAGGCGAAGAGCTACGACTGGCTGGAGTTCAAGGACGGCCGGATGTTCGAGCGGTACTCCTCGCCGCAGAAGGTCGGGGGCCGCACGGTCGGGCGCGTCTGGAGCTTCCACGACGTGACGCGGCTGCGCCTCATGGAGGACACCATCCGGCGCCACGCGCGCGCCTTCGACCACATCTCCGACGCCGTCATCACGATGGACCTCGAGGCGAAGATCGTCGACTGGAACCCGGGCGCGGAGAAGATGTTCGGGTACTCGCAGGAGGAGATGCTCGGCAAGACGCCCGACGTGCTCCGACCCCCCGGGGCGACGACGACGGCCCGGGAGCTGCTCGCGACGATGCGCCGCGACGGCCGCTGGAGCGGCGAGATGCGCTTCGTCCGCAAGGACGGCACGACGGGCATCGTCGACACGACCGTGGTGCCGCTCTACGACGACTTCGGCCGGACGCTCGCCGCGCTCGCCGTCAGCCGCGACGTCACGGATCGCAAGAGCCTCGAGGAGTACCGGCGCCGGGAGAGCAACCCCTAGGGCCGCGCGGCCTCAGAAGTTCTGCAGCGCTTCGACCGGCGCGTAGGCGTCGGTGAGCTCGGGGATGCCGTCGGGCACCGGGGGAGAGTGGACGAGAGAGTCCATGTGGCGGCGGGTGTTCGTCAGCTTCCACCGGTCGGCGAGCTCCCCGGCCCGCTGGCGCAGGGCGTCGAGATCGAGCGGATCCGCCGAGACGGTCGCGAAGACGATGATGTTGCCCTCCGAGGGCGACAGGCCTTCCTTGATCCGGGGGCTCGCGACGTAGACCTGGCCGAACTGGCGGCGGATCGTCCGGTACGTCGCCCAGAACAGCCGCCCGTCCTTGCCCATGAGATTGCCGACGAAGTTCGCCGCGAAGACGCCGTCGGGGGAGAGCCGGCGCCGGACGGTCTCGAAGAACTCGCGGGTCGACAGGTGGAAGGGCACGCCCGTCGAGTTGAACGCGTCGAGAACGATCAAATCGTACGGCGGCCCGGGCTGCGAGAGGAAGACGCGCCCGTCGGCGACGACGGTCCGCACGCGCTCGGACTCCTTGTAGAGGAAGAACTCGAGCGCGATGTCACGCACGACCGGATCGATCTCGACCGAGTCGATCTCGGCATCGGGGCGAATGCGCGCGAACGCCCGGGGGAACGAGCCGCCCCCCAGGCCGATCATGCAGACCCGCTGGATCCCGGGCCGGAAGGCCAGCGAGGCGAGGAGGGCCTCGTCGTAACCGATGGCCGAGCGCTCGGGATACTTGAGGTTCACGCCGCTCTGGGTCAGCGTGTCGAAGCGCAGCCAGCGCGACGTGTCGAGCTGCGTGACCGTGATGTGGTGATACGGCGTGTCCCGGCGGACCAGGATCTTCTCGCCGGCGACGCCCTTGAGCGGAACGCGCGAGTAGGCGGCCACGGCCAGGGCCACCGCGCCGAGGACCGCGACGACGGCGCTCGCGCGGTCGCGGACGAGAATCATGGCGCACAGGACGAGCGTGGCGGCGAGGCCGATCAACAGCGCGCCGAGGGGGAAAGCGGGGATCAGGAAAAACGTCGCGGCGAGCGTGCCGGCGATCGAGCCGGCCGTCGAAAGGGCCGCGTAGCCGCCCGAGACGCGGCCGGCCGCCTCGAGGCTCCGGATGCCGATCCGGACGGCGAAGGGCGTGACCATCCCGATCGCCAGCGAGGGAGGCAGGAAGAGCACGGTCGCGGCGGCGAGCGCGGACCATCGCACGTCCCATCCGAGCGAGCCGATGTAGGCGAGGAGCGGATTGGCCCACACGATGCTCGGCAGCATCAGGATCGCGGCCAGCGAGAGGACGACCGACAGGGCCCCGAGAGACGGACGCCGGTCGGCGATCCGCCCCCCGAGCGCGTATCCGGCGGAGAGCGCGACGAGAAAGGTCGAGATGAGGCTGCCCCAGACGTAGACGGAGGACCCGTAGCTCGGCGCCAGGACGCGCGAGCCGAGGATCTCGAACGCCATCAGGACGGCGCCGGAGACGGCGACGACGGTCTTCAGCGGGACGGCGGCGGTCCGGCGGGGCGCGGGCGCGGGTGTCGCGGCCGGGACAGAATCGGTTGGCATGCGGCATTCTACCAGCCGCGGCGGTTGGGTTTCGGTGGCGGCCCGCTACGGCGCGGCGTCGAAGAGGTCGCGCTGGTGTCGGATCGTGACGCCCTCGATGGCCAGAAGGCGCACCTTGGTTGCCACGCCGCCTGGCGCCGAGAAACCTCCCGTGCCGCCGCCCGCCGCGAGGACCCGGTGGCAGGGGACGACGATCGCGAACGGGTTCTGCGCCAGCGCCTGGCCGACGGCGCGCGCCTGCGCCGGATCGCCGAGCCGCGAGGCAACCTCGCCGTAGGTGAGGGTCTCGCCCGGCGCAATCGACCGCGCGACTTCGTAAACGCGCCGGTGGAAATCCGGAACGCCGTCGAAGTCGAGCGCGACCGAGGAGAGGTCTCGCCGTTCGCCGCCGAGCAGCGCGAGGATGCCCTCGATCGCGCGCTGCACCTGCGCCGGCGGCGCCGTCTCGACCGCACCGGGAAAGCGCCGGGCGAGCCGGGCGCGCGTCTGCCGGTCGCTCGCTTCGGGGAGCTGGACGCCGGAAATCCCGCGCTCGCCCCAGGCGACCCCGCAAAGCCCGATCGCCGTGTCGAAGAGGGTGAAACCGGAAGTCTTCATGGTCTCCAGAACGCGAGTCCGGCGGAAATCGTTGCGCCTCTAGTGCGTCCGGGCGTAGGTCTCGATGTCGGCGAGGATGCGGTCGAGGTCCTGGCGCGAGAAGAGGCGGCCGTCCGAGACGACCGCGGCAATCCGGCGGGTATTGCGGATGTTGACCGTCGGGTCCGCGTCGAGCAGCACGAGGTCGGCGATGCGTCCTTTCTCGACCGTGCCGAAGTCGCCGGTCTTCTCGAGGTAACTCGCCGGGAGGATCGTCGCCGTCTGCAACGCCTCGAGGGGCGTGAAGCCGGCGGCGACGAAGCGCTCGAGCTCCCGATGCAGGCTCACGCCCGGCACGACGTTGACGCCGGCCGGAGTGTCCGTCCCCGCCAGGAACGGCACCCCCGCCGCGTGGAGCCGGGCGACGATCTCGAGCTCGTGCTGCACGAACTTCTCGCGGACCGGGAGCGGATCGGTCGCGAGGTCCTTCAGGATCCCTGCGGAGAACTTTGGCCAGCTCTTCCCGCGCCAGGACAGGGGAGCGTACTTCGCGTCGGGGTCGTTCTTGACGTCCACGACGTCGACGAGCCACTGCCCCCGCTCCCAGTAGAGCGTCGGGCACTGCCAGGTCCGGTCCTCCGATAGAAGCGCGGCGAGCGAGGCCTCCTTGGCCGCGTCGAATCCGTCGAGGAACTTCGCCGGCCCCTTGGGACCCTTCATCAGCTGGTCCTCGATCGGCGTGCTTGCCTCGAAGACGCCGATCAGGTGCTCGAAGCTCTTCTGGCCGGCGGTGGAGGCCTCGGATGCGCGGACGGCGTCGGGCACGTGGCCCGCGAAGACGATCTTCTGCCGGCGACACTCGTCGGCGATCGCGAACCAGGCATCGCGCGGCACGTAGGACTGGATCTTGATGAAGTCGACGCCGCGGCCCTTCAGCATCCGCACCGCCCGGCGGCCGTCCTCGGGCGTGACGATCGGGAGCGCCGCCGGAAACTGGGTCTTCGGCCCGTCGAGCATCGGGCCCGAGACGATCATCCGCGGGCCGAGGAGCTTGCCGGCGGCGACGTCGCGGCGCGCCGCGAGGATCGGCTCGAGGTCGCTTCCCATGTCGCGCACGCCCGTCACGCCGAAGGCGACGAAGAGGGGGAGCGTGACCTCGCGGCCGCCGGGCACCCAGTCGCCGAAGAACGCGTGGATGTGCATGTCCCAGAGACCGGGGATGAGGTACTTGCCCGCGCCGTCGAGCGTGCGCGCGCCCGGCGGGATCGTCGCGGCGGCCGACGGGGCGACCTGGACGATGCGATCGCCTTCCACGAGGACCGTCATGTCGGAGCGCGCGGGGCCGCCCGCGGTGTCGATGACGGTGACGTGGGTGATGGCGAGCGGCGCGGCAGAATCGCCCGGCGCTGGCGCCGCAGGCAGACCCGCTGGGAGGAACATGACGGCGAGGAGGACGAGCGCCCTCATGGATTGGGCGCCGGAACCGGCCCTACGGTTGCGACGCCGGCCCGGGAGCGCGACTCCACTTCGCTTCTCATGGCGCCGAGGATATGCCGGTGAAACGCATGGCAGACGGCCGCCTCGACGCCTCTCCACAGCCAGCGAGGACGCCGGGGGGGGACGTACCGGGTCTCGACCTCGATCCGCGTCGAACCGCAGGGAAGCTCGAGCAGCCGGTAGCTGCCGCCCGTGAGGCGGATCCCCCGGCCGATCGCGAGCTCCTGTCCGACGACGTCGAACCCGTAGTGCCGCAGGGGGTCGATTCGGGTCACGCGCTTGATCAGATGTCCCTGAGCGTAGACGCAGCGGGTCTCGTCGCCGACGGCCGACCGTCGACCTTCGACGCGGATCGGCGCCGGCAACAGCAGGCGCAAATGGAGCGGCGGGCGGCGCCGGATCTGCTCGTAGAACATCAACGCGTCCCACACGGTCGCGGGCGTCGCGGCGAACCGCGTTCCCGTCACGATCGACGTCGTCGCGCCCGTCACGACGCGGCCGCCGGCGTCACTTCGACGGTTCCCCAGAGCATCGCCCGGTCGTCGGCCGCACGGTTGCCCGGCGATGCCACCGGCGGCTCGGCGAAGCTGCGGATGACGGCGAGGGCCCCCGGTCTCGCAGCGCGCCGGACGGCGGCCGAGAGCCGCTGGCGGTAGGCCTCGCTCGCGCCGTCGAGAATGTTGGAGAGCGTGAATCCGTCGAAGCTCTCCGGCGGCTCACGCTCCAGGCAGGTCGCCGCATCCGCGTGGACCAGGCGAATCGCCCTCGTCCCGTCGGGAGCCGGTCCGTCGGGAAGCCCCCCGAGGAGCAGGGCGCGCGCGTAGGGATTGTCGCGGTTCGGGTGCCGGCCGAAGCACCGCTCCATGCGGCCGCGCAGGACACTTCCGAATCCCGGCGGGAGGGATCGGAGAAAGGGTCTCGCGTAGAAGAGACCCAGGACGGCCGGCGCGAGGAGCACGTCCATCGCGGCGCGCAGGCGCGCGGTGTCGAAGTGGCGGCGCCAGCAGGCGACCTGCTCCGTCGGGTCCGTGAGATCGAGAAACTCTTCGACGCGTGCGGACCGCCAGCCCGCCAGGGGAGCGAGGCGGCGGCCGAGGCTCATCATCCGCTCCGCGGCCCCCGTCGAGGCGGCCTCGCCGGCGAATCGACGCCTTGCGTAGGCGACCTGGGCGGGATTGATGTCGGCCGCGAGCACCTCGTGGCGTGCCGACAGCGCCATCGCCGTGCAGCCCGCCGACGCGATGCAGAAGATGCGCCCGCCGGGACGGAAGGCGCCGAGCTCGATCGAAGCGTCCTCGTGCATGCGGCCGAAGAGGAGCCTGCTCGGTCCGGCGCGCGCGTCGAAACGGCCCCGCTCCCAGGCGGTCCCGGCGGCGCCTGCGGTCAGCTCCATGCGGGCAGGCCGGCCGAGACCCAGACGAGGACCAGAAAGGCGAAGTTCTTGACGACCATGCCGCCCGGGTCGTGAATGACCCGACGCGCCCAGAGCAGGCCGCCGGCGTTCAACGTGACGAGCAGCAGCGTCTGAACGGCCGCGCAGGGAATCGGCGCGACGGCACTCAGGGCCCAGAGCGCGAGAGCCACCTCGAGGGCCCCGAGCAGTTTCAGGAAGAGCGCGCCGGTGCGCGGCTCGAAAAGGGGCGCGGCTCCGACGACCTGGAGCTGGTGCGGCTGACCGCCAAGCAGTTTGCACCAGAGGCCTTCGTAGAGCCATACGGCCGCCACGGCAACGCGAATCAGCCAGATCGGCGGAAGGAGCTCGATCATGAAAACGCGGCGGAAGATCGGCTAGGACGCGGCCGGACTGGACGTGGCTGCGCTGAGACGGTTGTAGAGCCACGCCACCAGGGCGCCAAGGAGGAGGCCATCCGGAAGCGCCCAGAGGAGGCCGATGACGCTGCCCATCGGGGTGAAGGTGAATCCGCGGTACATGAGCCCGAGGAGAGGAACGTTCCCTCCCGCACCATCGAACGCAATCACCCACCAGGCGAGGGCAAAGACGCCGAGTCCCCACACGAGCGCGCACGTGAATGCGAATGCCTTGACGTTGAGCTTCATCGGGCACCCCCCTCGGAGGATCCTATCGCCGAGCGGATTCGAGACTCCCTGGCGCGAGGAAGAGTCAGCGAGCCCGGGCTGGCGGCGTCGATTGGCGGAGGAGGAGGGATTTGAACCCCCGGTACCGTTTCCGGTACAGCGGTTTTCAAGACCGCCGCCTTAAACCACTCGGCCACTCCTCCGTGGGGTCAGTGTAGCGGAGGCGTCGCGCATGGGACGGTCCGTCTGGCGGCGGTTCCCGCCGCGTTGGCGTCGTGCTGCGCACGGCGCCGCCTACTGCCGGGGGTCTGCCTTCGGTGGCCGGCCCAAACCACTCGGCCACTCCTCCGTGGAGTCAGTGTAACCAAAGGGCCCCGGTCTCTGGTCGTAGGGGCGGCCCTTGCGGCCGCCCGTCATGACGGGGAGGGGACAAGCCCCTCCCCTACGACCGGAAATGGTGGTGCCGCTGCCCATGGGGCGACGGTCCAATTGGTCGTGGCCCCCACCTACGGCCTTCTCGACATGTAGTACCCCGGCGCCTCGTAGCGGACGACCTTGCCCGAGGCGTCGAGGATGAACGTCACGGTTTCGCCGACGGCGTCGCCGCCGACCTGGCGGAAGACGTTGCCGGAGACGGGCTCGAGGGTGACCTTCGAGGTCCAGGGATTGTCCTCGGCGGGGTCGAACATCGTGAGCCGGCCGTCGAGGATGGCGACGTGGATCTCCTCGTCCTCCCACGTGTAGACACCGACGTACTTGCTCCAGGCCGGGTCGGCGGTCGGGGTCTTCGCCTCGGCCGCGACGGCCTTCGCGATGGCGGGCTGGACGATGGCGTAGGCCTGGTTGACGTAGAGCGACTGCCGGCCGTCCTCCGAGTTGGTCAGGGCGATGACGGCGAACTTCTCGGCGGGCGCAAACGAGATCTGCGTCCGGTGGCCGGGCACGGAGCCGCCGTGGCCGACGCGGGTGACCTCGTCGCGTCGCGAGATTCCCCAGCCCAGGCCCCAGCCGCTCTTCCAGTCGGGCTGAAGCCAGTGGATGCGCTGCATCTCGGCGAGGGTGGAGCCCTTGAGGATCTGCGCGCCGCCGGCCGGGCCCCGGCGGAACTGGAGCGACGCGTACTTCGCGAGGTCCTCGACGGTCGATGCGAGATTGGACGCCGGGATCATGTACGCGCCGTTGAAGAACGGCTCGACGCGGCGGGGCTTGCCGGGCATCCGGCGGCCGTACCCGATCGCGAGCGTCGGCATGTCGGTCGGCGGGATCACGCGGGTCGACGTCATGCCGAGCGGCGCGAGGATGTGGCGGGCGACGTACTCGGCGTAGGGCTCGCCGGAGGCCGCCTCGACGATGTAGCCCGCGAGACCGATCGCGACGTTCGAGTACTTCCACTCCGTTTCCGGCGGGAGCACGATGCCCATGCGGTTCAGGACGGGCATCGCCGCTTCGCGCGACGGGAAGTTCATGTCGTTCCAGTAGGTGCCGTCGATCTCGCGCGGAATGCCGGCGGTGTGGGTCAGGAGCTGGCGGATCGTGATCGCCGGGCTCTCCGGGTCGATCTTCGAGAGCTTCAGCTCCGGGATCCACTTCGTGATCGGATCGTCGAGCTGGAGCTTGCCGGCGTCGCGCAGCTGCATCAGGGCGTGCGCCGTGAACGTCTTCGAGATCGACGCGATGCGGTAGGCGGTCGCGGGTGTCGCCGGGATCTTCCGGCCGAGGTCGGCGTACCCGTAGCCCTTCGCAAAGACGAGCTCCTGGTCGTACACGATCCCGATCGAGACGGCCGGCTGGTCGCGGTTCTTCGCCGTCCAGTCGGCCCAGGTGTCGAAGACCTCCAGGACCGCGGCGACCTCGGGCTTCTGCGCGAGGGGCGTCTTCGCGTCGGCCGCGGCAAGCGGCGCCGCAGCGGCGAAAACGGCGAGGACGGCGAGGGCGATGAGAACCCGGCGTGCGCGAAACATGCGATCGGCCTCCTTACTGTTTCTGTCTCGACTCCTGGACCTTCCGGGTCAGAGCGGTGACGAGGCGGCGCGGCGCCAGGCGCTCGGCCTGGACGAACGCCCGATTGGCGATGCCCGGGATGACGATGCGTTTGCCCCGCTTCATGCCCTCCCAGCCGGCGCGCGCCACCTCGGAGGCCGCGCCGACCAGAGAAGCGTTGAGCGGGATCGGCTTGAAGCCGGCGCGCTGCGGGAACTCGGTGCGCGTGGGTCCGGGGCAGAGCGCCGTGACGGTAACGCCCGAGCCGGCGCATTCGTTGGCGAGGGCCTCGGAGAACGAAAGGACGTAGGCCTTCGTGGCGTAGTAGACGGCCATCATCGGGCCCGGCTGAAACGCGGCCGTGGACGCGACGTTCAGGATGCGGCCCCGCCGGCGCTCGAGCATGCCGGGCAGGAGGACTTTCGTCAGGTGCGTCAGCGCCGCCACGTTGACCTGGATCGTCTCGAGCTCCCGGTCGAGCGGCGTTTCGGCGAAGAACCCGTAGACGCCGAGGCCGGCGTTATTGACGAGAACGTCGACCACGATGCCGCGTTCCGCGAGCTCGCGCCCGAGCTCGGCCGGCGCGGACGGCGCGGCGAGGTCCTTCGGGAGGACCGACACCCGGACGCCGTACTCCTCGGCGAGGCCACGGCCGATCGACTCGAGGCGCTCCCTCTGGCGTGCGACGAGGACGAGGTCGTGCCGGTCCCGCGCCGCGGCGGAGGCGAGCTCCAGTCCGATCCCGCTCGAGGCGCCCGTGATCAGGGCCGTCGGCATGCGCGCAGACGATACACCGCCCCGGCGAGGGCGGACCGCGGGCTATCGCGCGGTCGTGGCGCCATGCGGCGCCGGGGCAGCCGCGGGCACGGGCTCCGCTTTCGCGATCGGCTTCGGCCGGACGACGTGGGTCCAGGCGTTGGCGAGCTCGGCCTTGCCCCAGCGCAGGAGCCCGTGGAAGAGCATGACCCACATGGAGCTGCGGATCGAAAAGCCGACGAACTTCGGCCGGCGGCCGGCGTTGTGGTTGCCGTAGATGCCGAGCGCCTTCTTGCGCTGCGCGATCTTCACCAGGCGCCGGTTGTAGAACCGGATGGGGTAGTAGCCGACCTCGGCGCCGTCCTCGAAGAACGGCGGCACCCCGAGACGCTCGTGCGACCAGCGGTAGATCGGCATGACCGCCGCGAAGTAGTAGAGAGCGGTGTCGAGCAGGAAGGCGACCGTCATGGTGTCGTAGTCGCCCATGACGTAGTACTTGTCGCGGTAGATCGACTCGTAGAAGTACTTGAAGTACCGGTCGTATTGCCGGTTGTGCTCGGAGTAGGCCTTCGCCATCTCGTCGGCCGGCGCGCCGGACAGCTCCTTCAGGATCAGCCGCGTGCGCGTCCAGACGGAGAAGGACATCTGGTCGAGGCCGGGCGAGTAGAAGGGATCGAGGAACCCGCCGGCGTCGCCCACCTGCGCCCATCCCGGGCCGATGAACTTGTCGACGAAGTACGGCAGGTGCGCGTAGTAGCGGCAGTCGCCCTCGATCGGCACCGCGCCCTCGATCAGCTGGCGCGAGAGGGGATTGACGTCGAGAAACTTCGTCAGCTTCTCGAGCGGCGTGCGGCCCTCGGGGTTGAGGAGCCGCTTGTCCCACACGAGGCCGACGCTCGTCTCGCCGTCCTTCAAGGGGATGAACCAGATCCAGTAGCCCCAGCCGGTGAAGTGGTTGGTCGCCAGGCGCCGGGCGGTCAGGACCGCGCGCGACCACGGGTTGGCCGGGTCGGTGCCGGCGATCTCGACGCCGTCCATGTCCTTGACGTTGTCGTAGCGGACCCAGATCGCCGCGGTGGGGTGCGATTCGATCGGGGTCACACCGCCGCGCTTGCGGGCGAGCATCGCCTGCCGGCCGGTCGCGTCGACGAGCCAGCGGCAGGTGACGGTCGACGTCGTGCCGTCGCTCTTCTCGATCGTCAGCGTGTTCGGGGCCGCCCCTTCGCCGAGCGTCCAGCCGGCGACCTTGGCGGGACGCCAGACCTCCGAGCCCTCCTCGCGCGCGACCTTCAGCAGGTTCTCGTCGAGCTTCGCGCGGTCGAGCTGGAAGGACGGCGTGCGGGCGAGCATGGTCGGACCGGTCTCGGAGGCTTCCTGGAGGCAGGTGACGTCGTCGTTGTGGAACCAGAAACGGAACGCCTGCTTGGGAAGCTGGTCCTGGGAGAGGTGGCGGTACTGCTTCAAGACCCGCGTCAGGAAATACGCGGAGACCTCGACCGTCGACTCGCCGACCTTCCAGTCGAACTTGTCGGTCTTCTCGACGACGAGGATCTTCAGGTCCGGCTTGCCGCGCTTCAGGAGGATCGCCGTCGAGGCGCCGGAGACGGCCCCGCCGACGACGACGACGTCGTAGTCGAGCGGATCCCGGGAGGCGGATTCCATGAGGGCTCCTAGTCTAGCGCGGGGGCGGGGAAAATACCTGGACGACGGAGCTCGCCTCGTCGACGAGGATTTCGCGGTCGACGGCGTCGATCCGTCCGAGGTTCTGGACCTTGCCCGAGGGCCACGTCACGACGAGGTTCTCCACGGATTCCGCGCCGCCCAAACCAAGGTGGACGATCGGGCTGCCGGTCGAAAGGTAGCCGCTCGGGTTGGCGTTCTCGGTGACGATGCGACGGCCGGCCGGAAGCGTCGCCTCGATGCGGGCGCCGATCCCGTCCCGGTTGTCGGTGCCAGGCGTGCCGGAAAGGCGCAGGCGCAGGTAGTGCTCGCCCGGCCGCCGCGAGCCGAGGAAGAGGGCCTCGGGCGCCTGCACCGAGCGGACGAAGAGGTCGAGCGCGCCGTCGCCGTTGGCGTCGAAGGCGACCGCCGCGCGGCCGTTCGACTCGAGATCGAGGCCGTCGAGAAACGCACGGTCCTCGAAGAGCGGCGCGCCCGCGCCCGCCCCGCCGCGGTTGCGGTAGAACCGATCGCGCTCGATGCCGTTGATCCCGGCGCCCTTGCGGTCGAAGGTCTTCGTGCCGGCCACGTAGTCGTCCCAGTACGCCAGCGTCTGCCACCAGAACTCGAGCTCGACGTCGCGGTCCCGGCCGTCGCCCCAGAGACCGTTGGTGGCGTAGATGTCGGGCCAGCCGTCGGAGTCGAGATCGGCGGCGATGGAGCTCCAGTTCCAGCCCGCCTTCCTCGCCCCCGAGCGCGCGGTCGCGTCCTCGAAGGTGTGGTCCGGGCGCTGGAGAAGAAGCGTGTTGCCCGAGGCCATGTCCTCGCACCACTGGACGGCGGTCGAGAGGAACACGCGGCCCCAGAAGGTCACGGGAATCGACGGGTACTCGTGGAGGAAGTACCACTGCGTGTCCGTGCCGGTCGCGTAGATGTCGGGCCGCCCGTCGCCGTCGTAGTCCGCCCAGGCGCCCGACATGCCGTAGGCGCGCGAGAGCGTGCCGGTCTTCTTCGCGACGTCCTCGAAGCGGCCGCCGGCGTTGCGGTAGAGATTCTTCAGGCCGAAGTCGTTGGTGGCCATGACGTCCTCGCGCCCGTCCTGGTCGTAGTCCTGGAAGAGCGCCGAGAGCGTCCAGCGCGTCTCGCCGTCGATTCCCCAGGCCTTCGTCGCGTCGGTGAAGCGGCCCTTGCCGTCGTTGACGTAGAGAAAGTTCGCGCGCCCGTCCTTCGCGTCGAAGGCGGGGTCCGGCATCTGGCTGTAGTAGTCGCCCGTGACGGCGACGAAGAGATCGAGGTCCCCGTCCGCGTCGACGTCCGCGAAGGCCGCCGAGCGCGCGTTGGCGGGCACGGCGATGCCGGAGGCGGCGGTCGTTTCTTCGAACGTCCCGTCGCCGCGGTTGCGGAAGAGCCGCGCCGGGCCGAAGGCGTTCGTGACGACGAGGTCGGGGAAGCCGTCGCCGTCCACGTCTCCGGCCGCGAGACCCGTCGCTGGGATGCCCTCCGCCGCTGAGTTTGCGAAGCCCGCCTTCTCGGTCACGTCCGTGAAGCGGCCGGCGCCGTCGCCCGCGTAGAGGATCGAGCGCACGCCGTCGCCCACGAAGAGGTCCTCCGCGCCGTCCCGGTCGAAGTCGAGCACGGCCACGCCCGAGCCCGGCCAGAGATCCGCGACGAGGTGGTTGATCTTGTCGAGCGGCGGATCGCGCCGCGGGGCGCCGAGGCCGGCTCGCGCCGTGACGTCGCGGAAGCGCGGCGATGCCTCGACGCGCTCGTCGAGCGACTTCTCGAAGCGAAGAGAGGCCTTGCCAGCGGATTCGGTGACGACGGCGGAAGCGGACCGCTCCACTCGCGCGCCGTGACTGTGAAACCCGCCCACGGTGAACGTGACCTGGCCGGTCGTCGACTCGCCCTCGTGCGCCGGCTTCTCCACGCGATAGTCCACGTACGCGAGCCGGTCGAGCCCGTTCCACGCCCACGCGCGCAGCTCGGCGATTCCTTCCGAATCCGCCGCTGTCGCCTCGCGGCTCCGCAGAGCCCGACGGATAGCTTCGTTCGCATCCCGCCAACGCTCGAGGCGTGCCATCCACGGCCGAAACTCCGCTCGCAACCGCTCGATCGAGGCGTTCCGGTAGACCCACCAGCCCGCGGCAACGAGTGCGGCCAAGCCCAGACCGATCAGCAACTTCCGCCGCGACATGCGGGAGGATCGTAACCCGAAGCCGGTCAAGTGCTTTCAGGTTAGGATGCCGTGACGAGACCGCTCACGGAGAGGTGGGTGAGTGGCTTAAACCAGCGGTTTGCTAAACCGCCGTAGGGGCTTAAACCTCTACCACGGGTTCAAATCCCGTCCTCTCCGCCACTTTCATCGATCTGTCACCACGGGTTCGACCCGACCACCAGCGGCAGACCCCCGGCAGTAGGGAACGTCGCGCGAAGCGCGGCGTTTCATCCCGTCCTCTCCGCCACTTTCATCGATCTGTCACCACGGGTTCGACCCGACCACCAGCGGCAGACCCCCGGCAGTAGGGAACGTCGCGCGAAGCGCGGCGTTTCATCCCGTCCTCTCCGCCACTACATGAGGGCGGCCACAAGAGCCGCCCCTACGTTGTGTCATCACGGCGCGCAGGCAAACACGGTCGTAGGGGAGGGGCTCGTCCCCTCCCCGTCATGACGGGCGGCCGCAAGGGCCGCCCCTACGACCGGGGCCTGCCTACCGCTTTCGCAGGATCGCCGCCGAGATCGCCGAGACCGCCAGGCCGATCGGAAACGACGTCGCGAACGTGAGCGCGGCGTTGGTCAGAGGGTTGTCGTACAGCCCCTTGAGCATCCGCGCCTGGCTCGCCACCTTCTCGATCTCCTCGGGGCGTGTCGCCGGAGTCGCGGGCCCGTTCGACCATGCAGGCCGTGAACTCTGTCGCCGAAGTCCGGCACGACGCCGAAGTAGACGATCTCGAAGGCGACGGCCGCGCTCGCGCAGGAGATCGCCGTGATCAGCAGCCCCACGGAGAGACCGCGGCCGAACGAGATGCGCCCGGCGCCGACCTTCTCGCGGTAGGAGCGGATTCCGAAGAAGATGATCAGGGCCGACAGGACCATCGACGAATAGCCCATGACGTCGGCTTTCCGGTGGTCCAGGGCGATGATGAAGGGGATCGACCCGAGCATCAGCAGGATGAAGACCGCAGCGGACGTGAATCCAAAGGTCAAAACCGTTCTCTTCATGAAGCTCCTCCTTGCGCGAGGTCGTTCTCGCGTCCGGGCACCGTAGTCGGGGCGCCGCGCGTTGTCGTCATCCTTTCGGGTGATTCTGCGCCGCCACGGTCCAAAATCATGCTTTCCGGCGAGGCCTCAGGGGATCAGGCGGCCGGCCTTGCCGAGCGAGACGGCCTGCGTGCGGCGCCGGGCTCCCAGCTTGTCGAAGAGGCGGCTCGAGTGGGTCTTGACGGTGTTCTCGCTGACGAAGAGCTTCCCGGCGATCTCGCGGTTGCTCAGTCCGGCGGCGATCAGGCCGAGGATCTCGAGCTCCCGGGGGGTGATCGAGAGCTCCTTCAAGCGCGCCTCGTCGAGCACGAAGGGCCCCGCCGACGGCAGCTCCCGGACGGTCACGGAGGTCTTTCGCCGCGTGAGCGAGAGTCCCAGCCAGATGCCGAGGCCCGCGAACAGCGCGGCGACGAGCCCTCCGTAGATCTCGACCGAGTGCTCGACCACGAGGAAGCGATACTCGGCGAGCTTCAGAACGGCGATCAGGGCGCCGCCGGTGAGGCCGAACACGAGGATGTCGAGCCAGGCGCGATGCCGAGCCGGGGGCGCGTTGGTGGAGCCGGCCACGGGGGGGCATGATAGCCCCCGGGCGCGCGGTCAGCGCGGCGGGACTGTGCGCGTCCGGCGAACCGCGCGCTCGTAAACGCCGGCGGGCGTGGCCGCGTGGACGAGGTTGCCGGTCGAGGAGACCGCCAGCTCCAACGCCCCGGTGGTCGGGAGGTGCGTGTCCGAGAACGTCCGGCCGCCGTCCCCGCTGACGTAGACGCCGCCGGGGGGCAGGATCCCTGGAACCGAGCTCGCGCAGGCGTAGACGCGGGACGCGTCGGCGGGATCAAAGGCGAGGTCCGTGACGTAGACGCCGGAAAGCTCCCGGCGCCGACCAGCTCGCTCCGCCGTTGGTGCTGCGGTAGATGCCGCCGCACTGGAAGCCGCCGGCGCCGACGACGCCCGTTCCCGCGAGAAAGACCGCCGGATCGGACGGATCGACGCGCAGCGAGAGGAGACCCGGGCAGGCGGGCGGAGGGGCGCCGGCCTCGACCCACGACGTGCCGCCGCTGGCACTGCGAAAGATGCGCGACGTGCCGTACGCGTAGAGGACGCCGCCGGGGGCCGTCGCGAGCCGCGTGTTCTCGGTGAAGGGCGTCGGCGGCTCGTCCCAGGTGAGGCCGGCGTCGCTCGTCCGGAAGAAGCGCGTCCCGCACGTGAAAAGGAGCGAATCCGGGCCGGCGCCCGTCGCGAACGAGGGCACGCAGCGCGTCGAGACCGTCAGCACGGCGCTCCAGTTGTCGCCGCGGTCGAGCGAGCGGACGATGTTCGTCGTCCCGTTGCCGCGCTGGAGCGCGGCGAAGACCCGGAAGCCGTCGCGGGGGTCGGCGAAGACCTGGGCGTAGGAGTCGCCCCGATTGCTCTCGACGAGCGCGGTCCAGGTCCGGCCGGCGTCGTCGGTGCGGTAAAGGGCGCTCGTGGAGGAGTCCAGGATCGTCGCGGCCGCGTAGGCGCGGGCGTCGTCGTCACCCGGGGCGCTGACCGCGTTCGGCCGCGCGCCCTCCGGCCCGGAGGTCTCCCAGCCGGGAAGCGCGAGGGCGGCCGGCGCGGCCAGCGCGAAGATCCAGAGCGCCGCGCGGCGGAATCGCATCGCCGCCCATTGTACGGGTTAGGATCTGATCGATGCCGGCGACCTTCGGGATGCGGCTGCGGCGCTACTACGTGGCGGGCATCCTCGTCCTCGCGCCGAGCGCGCTGACGGCGTGGGTCGTCTGGAAGCTCTTCAAGTTCTTCGACGACATCCTCGGCGGGGAGTTGCGCGCGCGCGGCATCTCGGTGCTCGGCCTCGGCTTCGTCCTGCTGAACCTCCTGCTCCTTCTGCTCGGCTTCGTCGCGGCGAACTTTCTCGGGAAGCGCATCTTCGGGCTGTGGGACCGCCTCATGCACCGGGTCCCGCTCATCAACAAGATCTACGCGACGCTGCGGCAGATCGGGGAGCTGCTCCTCGGTCCGTCGCGCGCCGGCGCGTTCGGCCGCGTCGCGATCGTGGAGTTTCCGTCGCCTGGGACCTGGGGCCTCGGGTTCGTCACGTCGACCGTCGCCGGGGAGGCGGGCGAGAAGACCGGCCGGAAGCTGTGCAGCCTCTTCATCCCGAGCGCCGTCAATCCGACGACGGGTTTTCTTCTCGTCGTGCCCGAGGAGAAGGTGACCTACCTCGACATGACGCCCGAGCAGGCGATGAAGATGATCGTCTCCGCCGGCGCCCTCGTCCCCGAAAATCTAGGGGGTCAGGTCTCGTTTTTTCGGATCGCCGGCCGGAACCGAAAATTCGAGACCTGACCCCATTGTTTTTCGGGCGGTGAGGAGGAGTTGCTCGCTGGCGAGCATGGCGGGGCGGGTCATCCAGTGAAAGAGGTCGTTCTCGCCGCGGGCGTGCTCGGGGCCGGAGCGGTGGCGGCGGGTCTCGAGGCGGGTCGAGAGCCACACGAAGGGGTAGAGCAGGAAGAGCCACGCGTGCCTTGCCTTGAACCGCGTGACGTCGAGGCGCTCGACCGATAGCCCCGCCTGGCGGAGCAGCGTGTGCAGGAGCGGAAAGTCGACCGGGCCGATGTGGTACGCGTAGAGATCGCCGGCCGAGAGGTCCCAGCCGACGCGGCGCCGGATGAGCTTGTGGGTCCCCGTCCAGAAGAAGTGCCAGCGTGAGTGGAGCCGCGCCACGTTCGGGGTCGAGAGGACGAGGCTCCCGCCCGGCGCGAGCACGCGGCCGATCTCGGCGACGACCGGGATGTACGTCGGCAGGTGCTCGGCGACCTCGCACAGCACGACGAGGTCGAACGACGCGTCGGCATAGGGCAGCGGCCGCAGCAGGTCGACGTCGGCGTCGATGACGAGCCCCCCGGTCTCGACGGGCTTCGAAGCGTCCGCGAGCTTGTAGTCGTCGTCGCGAAAGTGCGTGCCCCGGACCGCGCAGCCGTCGCGGGCGAGCACCGCGGCGATCTCGCCCCGCCCGGCGGAGAGATCGAGCACGCGAAGCTTCGGATATCCGGGCCGGCGCCGCGCGGCGCGAAGGACCGCCTCGAGGACGTGCTTCTGCGGCACCGTCTACGCCCGGCGGATCTCCGTCTGGCCACGCATGTACGGAACGAGAGCCTCGGGGATCTCCACCGACCCGTCGGGGCGCTGGTAGTTCTCGAGGATCGCCACGAGCGTCCGGCCCACGGGCAGGCCCGAGCCGTTCAGGGTGTGAAGGAACTCGGGTTTCTCGCCCTCCGCGCGGCGGAAGCGGATCGAGGCGCGCCGCGCCTGGAACGCTTCGAAGTTCGAGCAGGAGGAAATCTCCTTGTACGCGTTCATGCCCGGGAGCCAGACCTCGAGGTCGTAGGTCTTCGCCGAGGCGAACCCGAGATCGCCCGTGCAGAGGTTCACGACGCGGTAGGGGAGGCCGAGCCGCCGGAGGATCTCCTCGGCGTGGTCGGTCAGGACGTCGTGCGCGGCGGCGGACTCCTCGGGCCGCACGAACATGACGATCTCGACCTTGTCGAACTGGTGCTGGCGGATCATGCCCCGCGTGTCGCGCCCGGCCGCGCCGGCCTCCGAGCGGAAGCACGGGGTGTAGGCGGTGTAGAGGCGCGGGAGGTCCTCGGCCCTGAGGATCTCGTCGCGGTGGAGGTTCGTGACGGGCACCTCGGCCGTCGGAACGAGGTAGTAGCCCTCGCCTGTCTTGAAGAGGTCGCCCTCGAACTTGGGAAGCTGCCCCGTGCCGAAGAGCGAGTCGGCGTTGACGAGGAAGGGCGGCAGCAGCTCCCGGTAGCCGTGCTCCTCGACGTGCACGTCGAGGAAGAAGTTGATGAGCGCCCGGGAGAGGCGCGCCCCCGCGCCCGAGAGGACCGTGAAACGCGCGCCCGCGATCTTCGCGCCGCGCTCGAAATCGAGGATGCCGAGGGCCGGTCCGAGGTCCCAGTGGGCCTGCGGCTCGAAGTCGAACTTGCGGGGGGTCCCCCAGGTCCGCTCGACGCGGTTCGCGGTCTCGTCGCGGCCGCGCGGCACCGAGCTCTGCGGGACGTTCGGCACCTGTTTCTCGACGGCCGCGAGCATCCGGTCGGCTTCCTCGACCCTTTCCTCGAGGCCCCGGATCTCGTCCTTGAGGGCCTTCATTTCCGCCAGCGCCTCGGGGGATGGCTTGCCGCCGACCGACGTCAGCCCGTTGCGGCGCCGGCGCTTCTCTTCGAGCAGCGTCACGGCCTCGCGGCGCGCGAGATCGAGCTCCGTATACGTTTCGAGGCTCGCGCCGCCGAAACGCTCCGGCATCTCGGCGGCCAGGCGCGCCGCGTTCTCCCGCAGATACTCGCGTGGTAGCATGAAAATGCGATTTCATATCGCGCACGCCGATCGAGTCAACCGCAATCGAGTCAACCGCTTGAGCGGGCCCTCCCGAACGCCGGACGTGGATTGCGTCGTGGTCAACCGCGACGGGGGCGACGCGCTCTTTCGCGCCCTGGCCTCGCTCGAACGCCAGCGGGACGTGCACCTCTCGGCCGTCGTCGTCGACAACGGCTCGCGCCCGGAGGAGCGGCGCCGCATCGCCTCCGATGCGCCGTCGGCCCGGGTCATCGGCTTCTCGCGCAACCTGGGCTTCGCCGGCGCGGCCAACGAGGGGATCGCCCGGACCCGCGCCCCGTTCGTGCTCCTCCTCAACAACGACGCGGTGCTCGAGCCGGACTACGCCTCCCGGCTGGCCGCGCGCCTGACCGGGGACGACCGGTTGGCGGCGGCGCAGGGCCTCGTCCTGTCCGGCGACGGCCGGCACGTCGACACGGCGGGCCTCGCCTGGAACGCCCGCGGCGAGGCGGTGCCGGTGCTCGGGGGGACGGACGCCTCGCAGGCCCCGTGCGAGCCCTTCGAGGTCACGGGGGTGTCGGCGACCGCGACGCTCTACCGCCGCGAGGCTCTGGAGGCCGTGGCGCCGCAGGGCGCGGCCTTCGACAACGCCTTCTTCGCGTACTACGAGGACGTGGACCTGTCGCTGCGCCTGGCGCGCGCGGGCTGGCGCTTCGTCTGCGACCCGCGGGCGGTCGCGCGGCACGAGGGCTCCCTGACGGGCCGCCGGACGCCCTGGAAGCGCGCGTTCTGGACGGCGCGCAACCGCTGGCGCACGCTCTTTCGCAACTTCTCGCCGGACCTCATCGCCCGACACCTCGGGCCGCTTCTGGCGGCGGACCTGGCCCATGCGCGGCAGGTGGGATGGCGGGGCCTCGCGCTGCCGCTGCTCGTCTGGCCGCGGCTGCCGGCGATGGCCCTGCGCGCGCGCGAGGAATCGCACCTCCTCGACGCTTTCCCGGGGACGGGCCCGAGCGCGTCGTGATCCGGGAGATCGCCGTCGTCTACGTCTCCTGGCGGGACGGGGAGGAGCTCCGGGCGGCCGTGGCTTCGCTTGCCGCCGCGCGCGACCGCGTGCCCGCCGGAGGGGCGCGCGTCCGGCTCTGGATCGTCGACAACGGGGGAGGCCTTCCGGCCGAGGCGATCCGCGCCCTCTGGCCGGACGCCTCCATCCTCGTCAACGCGGAGAACCGCGGCTTCGGGCCGGCGGCGAACCAGGCGGCCCGGGCGGCCTCCGCGGACGCGCTCCTGTTCCTGAACCCGGACACGCGCGCCGAGGGCGAGCCGTTCTCGGCGATCGCGCGGGCGTTCGACGCGGACCCCGCCGTCGCGGCGGTCGCGCCGAGGCTGATCGAGATGGACGGAACGGCGCCGGCAGGCTCGCCGCTTCGTCTCGCCCCGCCCGGCCTCGAGGACCAGGCCACCTTCCAGCTGCGGCGGTTGCCGACGCTCGCGTCGGACGCGCGCGAGCTCCTGCTCGTCGACCACGCGTGGCCGAACAACCGATGGCGCCGGATCTCCCGCTATGCGGACCTTCCCCGCGTCAGGGCGTTTCCGGTCGAGCAGGCGGCCGCCGCGGCGCTCGCCGTGCGCGCCGACGTCTTCGCGCGCGTCGGGGGGTTCGACGAGCGGTTCGTTCCCGCGTGGCACGAAGACGTGGACCTGTGCGAGCGGATGGGCCGGGAGGGGAGGATCCTCTACCTGCCCGACGCGGCGTTCCGGCATCGGGGCGGCGACTCCGCCTCGCGGCTCGGCTACGATCGCTTCCTGCCGATCTTCTACCGCAATGCGCTCCGCTACCGGGCCCGGCGCTACGGCGCGGCGGCGCGCGTCGCGTACCGGATTCTTCTCGCGAAGGGGATGGCGCTGCGCCTCCTGCTCCTGCCGTTCCGGCAGGCCGTTCCGCGCCCGCGCCCCGAAGCCGCCCGGGCCTACCTTCGCGTTCTGGGGATGGCGCTGGGCTTCGGCTCGCCATGACCTCGGTTCCCGACGTCTCGATCATCGTCGTCTCGAAGGACGACGCGGCGGACCTTCCCGTCTCGCTCGGGTCGGCGCTGGCGCAGTCGGGGGTCGGCTGCGAGGTCCTTCTCGTGGACAACGCCTCGTCCGACGCCTCGCGCGAGGTGGCCCGCGGGCTCTCGCCCGAGGTGCGCGTCGTCGCCCTGCCCGAGAACGTCGGGTTCGCGGCGGCGATGAATGCCGGGATCGACGCGTCCGCCGGCCGGTACGTGCTGGCCTTGAACCCCGACTGCCGCCTCGAGCCGGACTTCGCGTCGGTGCTGGCCCGGCGGCTCGACGCGAAGGACGCCCCGGACGTCGGCTCCGCTTCCGGCCGGCTGCTGCGGGGCGACGGGCCGGCGCTGTCTCCCAACGGCCGCCTCGACTCGGCGGGGATCTACTTCACGGCCGCGGGCCGCCACTTCGATCGCGGCGCGGGCGAGCTCGCGACGGGACGCTACGGGAGCGAGGAGGAGGTGTTCGGCGCCTCCGGCGCGGCCGGGTTCTATCGCCGCGCGGCGCTCCAGAGCGCGAAGATCTCGACCGGCTACTTCGACGCGGACTTCTTTCTCTACCGCGAGGACGCGGACCTGGCCTGGCGACTGCGTCGGCTCGGCTGGCGGGCCCTCTACGTCCCCGGGGCCGTCGCGTACCACCGGCGCCGCAACGTCCCCGAGCGGCGGCGGCAGATGACGGCGCTCGCCAACCTCCACTCGGTCAAGAACCGCTTCATCCTCCGCATCAACAACCAGACTGCGGGTGAGTTCGCGCGGACCTGCGTTCCGACCCTGGCGCGCGACGTCGTGGTCCTCGGCGCCTGCCTCACCGTCGAGCGAGGCTCGCTGCCGGCGTTCGGATGGCTGTGGAAGAACCGGAAGCGGCTGTGGGCGAAGCGGAGGGAGATCCAGGCGCTGGTCGGTGGGGTCAGGCCTTGATTCTTGAATCCCTGGACCGCGCCGAGTACAGAATCAAGGCCTGACCCCAATGCGCATCGGCATTCTCGGCACCCGCGGCATTCCGGCCCGCTACGGCGGGTTCGAGACGCTCGCCGAGGAGCTCTCGGCGGGGCTGGCGGCGCGGGGTCACGACGTCACGGTCTACACGCGCACGCGCTATGCGCAGCCCAACTTGAAGGAGTGGCGCGGCGCGAAGATCCGCGTGCTGCCGACGATCCCGACCAAGTACCTCGACACGGTCGCGCACGGGTTTCTCTCCGGCATCGACGCGGCCTTCGAGCGCTTCGACGCCGTGCTCGTCTGCAACGCCATCAACGCGGCGACCGCGTTCCTGCCGCGCCTCTCGGGGAAGACGCGCGTCGTATTGAACGTCGACGGCCTGGAGCGCAACCGCCGGAAGTGGAGCGCCGCGGGCAAGCTCGCCTACCGGATCTCGGAGTCGCTGTCGACGCGGATCCCCGACGTCGTCGTCTCGGACGCGAAGGTGATCCAGGACTACTACCGGGAGCGGCACGGCATCGCCTCGGTCTTCATCCCCTACGGCGGCGACCTGCCGGAGCCCTCCGGCGCCGAGACGCTCGAGCGCCTGAATCTCACGCCCGAGAAGTACGTCCTCTACGTCTCGCGCCTCGAGCCCGAGAACAACGCCGAGGAGGTCGTCCGCGAGTACCGCGACGTGCCGGGCGAGATCCCGCTCGTCGTCGTCGGCGACGCGCCCTACGCGGCGGCCTACATCGCGGGGCTTCGCGCCGCGGCCGACCGGCGCGTGATCCTGCCGGGCGCGATCTACGGCGAGGGGTACCGGCAGCTCCTCGCGCGCGCCGCGGTCTACGTCCAGGCGACCGAGGTCGGGGGCACGCACCCGGCGCTCGTCGAGGCGCTCGGGTACGGGCGGGTCGTCTGCTACCACTCCACGCCCGAGAACGAGGAGGTCGCCGGGGGCGCCGCGCTGCCCTTCGATGCCCACGAAAAGGGCGGCCTCGCCCGCCTTCTGACCCGGATCCTGGATGATCCGGCGGCCCACTCCGTATGGAAAGAGCGGGCGCGCGAACGCGTTCGGGAGAGGTATCTTTGGAAGGATGTCGTCGACCGGTACGAGGCCGTCCTTGAAGCGGGGATGCCCATCCCGTAACATCGTGCGGGCCCCCCGATCGTGCGTCGGCCCCGATTGCGTTCGATGCTGAAACAGAAAGCCCGTTCCGTCGCCCTGGGCGTGCTCCTGACGGACCTCGCCCTGACGGCGGTTTCGTTTCCGCTGACCTGGACCCTTCGCCACGGCTACCTGACGACGGCCTTCCCGTCGCTCTTCCCGCTGCCGCTCGCGCCCCTCGATCAGTACATGCCGCTGCTGGCGTTCATCCTGCCGATCTGGGGGCTGCTGCTCTACGCGGCCGGCTTCTACCGCAGCCACCGAACGCTGCCGCTCGGCTCGGAGATCTGGGCAGCGGCCCGGGTCGCCTTCGGCGGGACCGCGATCCTGGTGCTGCTGATCTACGGCCTTCGGCTCGAGTTCGTGAGCCGCTGGTTCCTCGTCCTCTTCGGCGCCGTGAACTTCCTCTTTCTCGCGAGCGAAAAGACGGCGCTGCGCCTGACTTCGCGCTGGGTGCGCGCGCGGGGCTACAACTTCCGGACGGCCGTGATCGTCGGGACGGGGCCCAAGGCGTCGCAGTTCGCCGACTTCCTCGAGGCCCATCCGCACTGGGGCTTCCGCGTGCTCGGCTATCTCAACGACGACAACGGAGGCGAGATCGGCCTCTCCGGCCGGTGGCCGTGCCTGGGCGGCATCCGCGACATGGAGTCGATCCTCGTCCGCGAGGTCGTCGACGAGGTGATCTTCGTCATCGAGAAGGGCAAGCTCGGCGAGTACGAAGAGGCGCTGCTCGCGGCCGAGCGGCACGGCGTGCGCGCCCACGTCTCGCTCGACATCTTTCCCCACGTGCTCGCCCGGCCCGTGCTGGAGGAGCTCGACGGCATTCCGCTGCTGTCCTTCACGACGACCCCCTCGAACCCCGTCGAGCTCGTGGCCAAGCGCGCGATCGACCTGGCGCTGTCGCTCTTCCTCTTCCTGCTGACCCTGCCGATCCAGCTCGCCGCCGCGCTCGGCATCTTCGTGACCTCCGGCGGGCCAGTCTTCTTTCGCCAGGTGCGCTGCGGCCTGAACGGGCGCCTCTTCACTCTCCTGAAGTTCCGCACCATGAAGCCCGGCGCCGAGGAGCGGCTCTCGGAGATCTCCCACCTCAACGAGATGACCGGCCCCGTCTTCAAGGTCACGCACGATCCCAGGCTGACGACCGTGGGCAGGATCCTGCGGCGCCTGTCGATCGACGAGCTTCCGCAGCTCTGGAACGTGATCGTCGGCGACATGAGCCTCGTCGGCCCGCGCCCGCCGCTGCCGGACGAGGTCTCGCGCTACGAGCCCTGGCAGCGCCGCCGGCTGTCGATGAAGCCCGGCCTGACGTGCCTCTGGCAGGTGTCGGGAAGAAGCGAGCTCGACTTCGACCGGTGGATGGCGCTCGACCTGAAGTACATCGACACCTGGTCGCCGCTATTGGACATAAAAATACTGCTGAAAACAGTCCCCGCGGTGCTGAGCGGCAGAGGCGCCAGATAAAGTTACACGCCTCGATCGGGGTCAGGTGTTCGAGTTTTTCGGGCGACCCCCGCTGCTCTCGACGCCGTCCAGCTCCAGAGCCCGAAAAACCGAAGACCTGACCCCCTCGAAGCGCGCCAGCTCCTGGCGGGGTGGCGCTTTGCGTGCGGCCCCTCGAAGCCCGCGGGACTCGCGGGCTGAGGGGCCCAACTGGAGTCGGGCCCTATCTTTACCGGTTCCCGTCGCTCTCCGGGCCGCCCTCTCCCTCGGACTCCTTGAACATGTACTTGATCGACGCCTTCGGAATCAGGAGGTTGGCGCCCTTCTCCCGGTTCACCTTCAGGCAGGCCTTGTCGTACCACTCGATCCAGCCGTGGATCTGCTCGCCGTCGTTCAGGACGACGACCATCGGCGTCTTGGCCGCCATCTGCTTGAGGTAGTAGTAGCTCTCTGCGTTGGTCTGCTCGGGCGGGACCTGCTTGCGCTGCGCGAACGAGCGCGTGGGGTAGCGGTCGGCGAGCTCCGAAAGATTGGGTCGGATCAGCTTGCGGTTGGCGGTCGCTTCGTCCTCGCCTCGGAAGGCTCCGCCAGTGTTACGGTTAGCCACGGCTGTCTCTCTTTGTCCCGGTAAAAGGTGGGACGCTTTGAGAGGCTAAACCGGCAGTTCGGCGGGATTATTCTGCTTTCGGGGGGGGCCTGCGGAGGGCCCCTCGTCCTCGTAGGCGAGGCAGCACATGAGCCTCCCGCACATCCCGGAGATCTTCGAGGGATTGAGCGACAGGTTCTGGTTTTTCGCCATTTTGATGGTTACCGGGTGGAAGGACTTCAGGAACGTCGAGCAGCAAAGGGTCAGGCCGCAGGGCCCGATGCCGCCCCGCATCTTCGTCTCGTCGCGGGGGCCGATCTGGCGCATCTCGATCCGGACCGGGTGCTTCATCGCCAGGTCGGAAACGAGCTTGCGGTAGTCGATGCGCGCCTCGGAAGTGTAATAAACCGTGACCTTTCGGCCGTCGAAGGTCTCCTCGGCGCGGACGACCTTGATGGCGAGCCGCCTCTCGAAAGCCAGGGCCTGGGTGTCGGAGAGGAAGCGCTGTTCCCGAGCCACCTTGGCCCGGTAGGACGCGCGGTCCGACTCGCTGGCGACCCGGACGAGCCGCTTGGAATCGCGCAACTGGCACTGTTTGAGGATCATGGGCTGGAGGTTCGTGACCTCGGCGTGCTCCATGCCGGAGTCGGCCTCGACGATCACCCGCTGGCCACGGGAGACCTCGACGCCCATCGTGTCGCAGAGGACGTTGCGGCCGTCCTCGTGCTCGTTGATTCGGATTCCGACGTACTGGCCGGGGTTGTATGCGTTCCCGACCCCGCAGCCGCCACCGGTTCCACAACCGCTCATATGGACCAAGACCCCCAACCGCCGAAGTTACCATGCCGCGCCGGGGCCCGCGGGGCCCAATCGGGGGCGCCGGAGGGGATACCTGTCCTTGAGGACAGGTGAGCCTGCACCCCTGTTCTTCTTGACAGTCGAATCGCGGAGCCATAGCTTAGCGAGCGGTGGGGCTCCGCGAGGGGCTCGAGGAGGAGGGCGCGGCAGGCAACGATCTCTGTTCGCGCTGACTTTTCAGGGGCGGCGTTAGCCGCCCTTTTCATTTACCGGCGGTACGGCTAATCCGACGTCGTCGTAGGGGAGGGGCTTGTCCCCTCCCCGTCATGGAGGGCGGCCACGCCCCGACCACCGGAGGCAGACCCCCGGAAGCAGGGAACGCCGTGCGAAGCACGGCGGTAACGCCGCCCCTACGCCCCGGGGCCCAGCACCGCGAGCAGCGCTTCGAGAAGCTCCCGTCCCGACTCTCCGGATAGCGGGTGCACGCCCGGGATCTCGCCCGCCGCCGCCGGCGCAAAGAGCGGGGGCGCCCCGGGGTCCTCCTCGCGAACCAGGCGCGCGATTTCCGCGGCGTCCGGTCCCGCGAGGATCAGCACGCCGTCGATCCGGCGGTTGCGCGCGAGCTTCTCGAGAGCCTCCTCCGCGCCGTCGGCCGTCACGACCTCCACCGACGGGTGCTCCGCCCCGAAACCGGCCAGGGGCTCCGCGCCCGCGCCCACCGCGAGGATCGTGATCATCGAGACGGCGCCGCGTCCACCCAGACGACCGCGAGGCCTCCGGGCTTCGGCCGCTGCCGGCCGTCGCCCGTGTAGAAGACGAACGTCCAGAGCCCGGCCTGTGCCGGGGCGAAACGGAACGAGAATTCGCCGCCCGAGCCCATGCGGATGCGGTCCTCCGTCTCGGTGCCGACGATGCGCATCGACGTGCGTCCCTCGGCGACGAAGGCCCGCTGCGGCTCGGGGTAGGTGTACGTGCTGCGCGAGCGCGCCTGCTCCCGGGTCAGCCGCTTCGGCGTGGGCTCGTGCGCGATCGTGACGAAGCTCAGGGCGTAGTCCTTCCGGGTCCGGCCGTTGACGGCGAGAGCGCCGCCCTCCTGCCGGAGCGTGAGCTCGGCGAGGCGCCGCACCAGGAACTCCTCGGCCATCCGGAAGCTCCCGCGATGCATCGCCCAGCCCACGCCGACGTGCGTGACCTCGGGATCGAGGATGGTGCGGCGATGGCCGTCGTTGGGCGGGGTCTCCCGCATCATGTCCTCGTGGCCCGCGAGCGCGAGCTCCGTCGCCGAGTCGGTGAAGGCCGACGCCGTCGTGTGCCATGCCACCGCGTTCTCCGAGCCATTGCCGAAGATCCCGGCGAACGCCGTCCGCGAATAGGGCGGCATCCCGTCCATCAGGAAGTGCCCGGTGGTTCCTTCGGCGACCTGCGCGGCCGTGTAGGCGAAGGCGACCCGGGACGCGGCCTCGTCCCATTCCACCGGCGGCAGCCCCGCCTGCGCGCGGTCGGAGTTGATGCGCTCGAACACCGCGGATGCCACCGGGTCCTCGGGCCGGGAGGGCGCCGGGATCGTCTCCGTCACGGGCAGCTTCGGCGCGCGAACGACGAGGGGAGCCGGTCTGGGTGGCGGGGAGAGGGCCGCGCAGGCGGCGGCCGCGAGGACCGACGCCGTCAGCGTGACCCGTGTAAGCTTCACGGCGTGACGCCTGCGGCGATCAAGTTCGGGACCTCGGGCTGGCGCTCGGTCCTCGCCGAGGACTTCACGTTCCCCAATGCCCGCCGGGTCGTCGCGGCGATCGCGCGGGTCCTGGCGTCCGGGGGGCGCTCGGGCGGCCTCGTGCTGGTGGGGTATGACACGCGCTTCCTCGCCGACCGCTTCGCCGCGGAGGCCGCCCGGATCCTCATCCGCCACGGCTTCCCGGCCGAGGTCAGCGCCCGGCCGGTCCCCACTCCCGTTCTCGCCTTCGAAATCCGGCGGCGCGGCGCCGCCGGCGCGATCAACTTTACCGCAAGCCACAATCCGCCCCGGTATCTCGGCATCAAGTTCTCGACCTCCGACGGCGCGCCGGCGCTCCCGGAGATCACGAAGAAGATCGAGGCCGAGATCCTGGCGATCTCCGCGGAGCCGGCCCCGGCCGAGGACCCCGTGCGGCGATTCGATCCGGCGCCGTCCTACCTCCTGGACCTGGCGACGAAGGTCTCCGGCCGCGACGTCGGGCGCGGCGCGCCGCGGTTCGCGCTCGACTTCCGGTTCGGGACCTCGGCGGGGTTCCTCGACGCCTACCTCGAGACGACCGGCTCGGCGCTGTCGCGCCTCCACGCCAACCCGGACCCGCTCTTCGGCGGACGGTCCCCGCAGTGCGGCGAGTCGGAGCTCGGAGAGCTGGCGGAGGAGATACGCCGGACGGGCGCGCGGCTGGGCCTGGCCTGCGACGGCGACGCCGACCGCTTCGGCGTCTGCGACGAAACGGGCGCCTACGTCCAGCCCAACGAGATCCTGTCGCTGCTGGCGGCGGACCTCCTCGGGCGCAAGGGCCGGCGCGGCGGCATCGCGCGCAGCGTCGCGACGACGCATGCCCTCGACGCGATCGCGAAGCGCGCGGGCGTGCCGCTCCACGAGACGCCCGTCGGGTTCAAGTACATCGGCGAGCTGCTGCTCGACGGCAAGATCATCCTCGGCGGAGAGGAGAGCGCGGGGCTGACCGTCGAAGGACACGTCCCGGAGAAGGACGGGATCCTGGCGGACCTGCTCACGGCGGAGCTCGTCGGCGCGACCGGCAAGACCATCGGGCAGCTGCGCTCGGAGCTGTGGAAGGAAATCGGGCCCTTCCTGACGCGCCGGATCGACCTCGAGCTCTCGCCCGAGGCGCGCGCCCGGCTGGCGGAGAGGAAGAAGACGCCGCCGTCGGCGGTCGCCGGCCGCCGCGTGGCATCGGTGAACCAACTCGACGGAATCAAGTTGATTTTCGAGGACGGTTCGTGGATTCTGGTCCGCGAGTCCGGAACCGAGCCGGTGGCGCGCGTGTACATCGAAGCGCAGTCGCAGTCCGACCTGGATGCCCTCGCGATGGCGGGGCGGGAGCTGATCGCATGAGCTTCGCGATCGAAGGCATTCACGGGCGCGAGATCCTCGACTCCCGCGGCAACCCGACCCTCGAGGTCGAGGTGCTGCTCTCCGGCGGAGTCTCCGGCCGGGCCGGCGTCCCGTCGGGCGCGTCGACGGGAACGCGCGAGGCGCTGGAGCTGCGCGACGGGGACAGGAAACGCTACGGCGGCAAGGGGGTCCTGAAGGCCGTCTCGCACGTCAACGGCGAGATCGCCGAGGAGCTCGAGGGCGCCGACGCGCGCGACCAGGCGCTGATCGACCGCGTGATGATCGAGCTCGACGGCACGCCCAACAAGGGGCGTCTCGGCGCCAACGCGATCCTCGGCGTCTCGCTTGCCGTCGCGCGCGCCGCGGCGGAGGCCTCGGGCGTCCCGCTCTACCGGTACATCGGCGGGACCGGCGCGACGACGCTGCCGGTGCCTCTCATGAACGTGATCAACGGGGGAGCGCACGCCGACAATCTCCTCGACCCGCAGGAGTTCATGGTGTGCCCGGTCGGATTCACGACTTTCGCGGAGGCTCTGCGCGCGGGCGCCGAGACCTTCCACGCCCTGAAATCCATCCTGAAGAAGAAGGGCCTGTCGACCGGCGTCGGCGACGAGGGCGGCTTCGCTCCGGACATCGCGTCGTCGAAGCAGGCCGTCGAGCTCCTGCTCGCGGCGATCGAATCCGCCGGCTACGCGCCCGGGCGGGACCTCGCGATCGCCCTGGATCCGGCGGCCTCGGAGTTCTACGCGGGCGGCAAGTACCACCTGAAGGGCGAGAAGAAGACGCTTTCCACCGACGGCATGATCCGTTTCTGGGCGGAGCTGGCCGCGGCGTACCCCATCCTGTCGATCGAGGACGGCCTCGCGGAGCAGGACTGGAAGGGCTGGCAGGCGATGACTCAGGAGCTCGGCCGGAAGTTCCTGCTCGTCGGCGACGACGTGTTCGTGACCAACCCCGAGATCCTCGCGCGCGGGATCGCCGACGGCGTCGGCAACGCGCTGCTCGTCAAGCTCAACCAGATCGGGACCCTGACCGAGACGCTCGAGGCCGTGCGGCTTGCCCAGACGTCCGGCTACCGGACGATCGTGTCCCATCGCTCGGGCGAGACCTCCGACGACACGATTGCGGATCTCGCGGTGGCCATCAACGCGGGCCTCATCAAGACCGGCTCGGCCTGCCGGGGCGAGCGCCTGGCCAAGTACAACCGGCTTCTCGCGATCGAGGAGGAGCTCGAAAGCGCCGGCCGCTATGCCCTGTGGGCGGCCTTCCCGCCATGAAGAACAAGCAGCACATCGGGCGCGGTCCCCGGCCGGCCGCCGCCTTCCTCCTCTCGCTCGGGATATCGACGGTGATCATGGGCGTCCTCCTGCTTTCCGACCGCCGCGTGCTGGAGCTGCGTCGGGCGCGCACCGAGGTCCAGACGCTCGACCGGCAGATCGCCGAGCGCAAGGCCGAGAACGAGAGGCTGCGCGCCTCGATCGACGCCGCCAACCGCCACGAGTTTCCGGCCGAGCAGGTCGCCCGCGAGGAGCTGCACCTCGTCCAGCCCGACGACGTCGTCCTGCTCTACCCGCAGGGGAGCCTGACGAAGCCGAAGACGACGCCCGTCGTTGCCGCGCTCCCGTCGCCGCCGCGCTGACGAGGCCCGGCCGGCTCTAGAGTCGGCCGGTCAGAAGCAGGATGAGGACGACGATCAGGATGACGCCGAGGATCCCGCTCGGCCCGTAGCCCCAGTTCTTGCTGTAGTTCCAGCGAGGAAACGCCCCGAGGAGAAGCAGCACCAGGACGACCAAGAGGATCGTGCCCATCGGGAACCTCCTTCAAACAGTCTCCTCATTCTGCACCCGGAATGCCGGCGCCGCGCGCTGCAGGGGGGGAAAGCCGCGCGAGGGGCCAGCGCCGGGAGCTCAGGGAGCCCCCCGCGCGATCGCGTCCCGCATCTGGGCGGCCGAGGAGAATCGCTCGCCGGGCGGCTTCCGAAGGGCCTTTTCGACGACGGCCGCGAGGCCCGACGGCACCGACGGCGCGACGTCGATGAGCGGGTCCGGTTCCTGCGTGAAGATCATGTCCATCAACCGGAAGAGATTCGGGTGGCGAAACGCCGGCTGGAAGCTCAACAGCTCGTAGCCGACCAGGCCGAGCAGGAAGATGTCGGTGTGCGGGCCGATCGCGTCGCCGCTGATCTGCTCGGGCGAAATGTAGCCGAGGGAGCCCACGCCCATCCCGGCCCGGGTCAGGCCGGTCGTGGAGCCGATCGACTTGGCGATGCCGAAGTCCATGATCTTCACGTCGCCGTCGTCGAGCACGCGGACGTTCGAGGGCTTGATGTCCCGGTGGATGACGCCCTGGCGGTGCGCGTGGTCGAGACCCTCGGCGACCCCCATGAGGATCCGCCGTTTCTCCTCGAGTGCGTAGGGCTCGCGCAGGCCGATCATGACGGACAGGTCCCGCCCCGTCAGCAGCTCCTGGACCATGAACGGCGTGTCGCCCTCCATGCCGGACTCGAAGACGGCGGTGATGTTCGGGTGGCGCAGGCCGGCGGCCAGCCGCGCCTCGCGGAAGAAGCGCGGGTGGGCGTCTTCGCCGAGCGTGCAGGTCTTGACCGCGACGAAGCGGCCCGAGTCCGGGTCGACGGCCTTGAAGACCGAGCCGAAGCCGCCGACGCCGATCCGTTCGATCAGCCGGTACCGCCCGATCCTTCCCGAGGTCGTGGGCGTGCCGTCGCCGGGCGAGTGGCTGCTCAAGGCGCGCTCGCTACCAGCGCTGCGGCATGCGCTGGAGCTTCGCGGTGTCGTAGCCGAGGTCCGCGACCTTCTCGACGAGGCGCGAGTAGTCCGCCTCGGGGATCGAGGGCGTGCGCGCCATGATCCAGACGTAGTCGCGCTTGGTGCGCGCGACGATGGTCTGCGAGTAGTCGGGGTCGAGGTACGCGATCAGGTATTCGGCCTTCAGCGGCCAGAAGAACTGCATCCACCAGGCCGCGTTCGTCTCGGTGTCGCGCACCCAGCCCTTCGGCTTCATGACCTTCAGCGGCCCGTCGAAGCCGCCCTTGCGGTAGGTGAAGGTCGTCCCGATCGTCCCGTCGGGGTTCAACCGGTACGTCTCCAGCGCGTTGTGCGCTCCCTTCTCGTAGGAAGTCGGGATGTTCGCGATGACGTACCACTCGCCCATGTACCGCTCGAGGTCGACCTTCGGGACCGTCGGAACCGGCGGGAGCTTCATGGTCTCCATCCCGAGCAAGAGCACCGCCAGCGGCAGGAAGGGGAGCAGGCGGGCGCGTCTCATCGGGCGGAGGATATCGGAAGCCGCGGCTGGCCGTCTCCCGTGCCCGCTTGACCTGCCCCCGCCTCTCCGATAAGGTGCGCGCTCTGCCGCGGGGTGGAGCAGCCTGGTAGCTCGTTGGGCTCATAACCCAAAGGTCGGAGGTTCAAATCCTCCCCCCGCAACCAAGTTTTTTAGACGCCGGGAGTTATCTCCCGGCGTTTCTGCATGAGGATTTGAACCTCCGAGCGCGTCGCGAAGCGACGCGGAGGTTCGCCCAAACGCGGTCCGCAGGACCGCGGTAAATCCCTCCCCCCGCAACCAAGTTCCTTCACGGCCGGGAGTTCGCTCACGGCCTGTCTATGCTGGCCCGTGATACCGTAACGAGACCCTACAGAGGTTCTCTTGAAGCCGGCTCGATGCGCTCCCGACACACGGAAGTCGCTTCCGTCCGGGGAAGGCGCGCTTCTCGTCCGCTCCGGCGAGCGCCGTCAGCAACCGAATCACACGGGCTTCCCCACACGGCTTGCAGGTCCGGCCGTCCTGTTTCTCGCGGGCCTCTTGCTCATTCCGCGGGTCGCATCCTGCGATTCGTCCTGGATTCCACTGGCTCCGACCGGCAGCCCGCCTGCCCCGCGGAGGTATCACAGCTCGGTCTACGACCCCTCCAGCAACCGGCTGATCATCTTCGGCGGTTGTCTGGCCTCCACGTGCCAGAACGTCACGGAGTCGACCAACGAAGTCTGGGTGCTGACCGACGCCAACGGGATTGGAACGCCGACGTGGATTCAGCTCGATCCGACCGGTCCGCTTCCTCCCGCACGATTTCTTCACGCGGCCGTCTACGACGCGTCCACCAATCGCATGATCGTGTGGAGCGGCGACAGTACGTTCGTCAGCCTCCCGGATCTCACCGACGTGTGGGTCCTGACGAACGCGAACGGGCTGGGAGGCACTCCCGCATGGATTCCGCTCTCGCCGACCGGGGGACCGCCGCCGGGAGCCACCTTTCCGGGCCGGGAAAGCACGAGCGCCGTTTACGACGCGGTCACGAATCGGATGATCGTGTTCGGAGGCGCGAGTTGTGATCCGTGCGGAGGCCACGACGACGTGTGGGTCCTGACGAACGCCAACGGCCTCGGCGGCGCACCGGCCTGGCTGGAGCTCTTTCCTTCCGGCGGACCCCCAAGCGCGCGCTATGCCAACAGTGCCGCATTCGACTCGGCGGGCAATCGTCTGATGATCTCGGCCGGGCTCGAGGCCGGTGGAATCGCCCGCGACTCCTGGGTCCTCGCGAATGCGAGCGGGCTCGACAGAAGCACGGGGCTGCCGGCCACTCCCGCCTGGACGCGGCTTCCGGACGGTCCCGAGCCCCGCTACTTCCATGCCGCGGCGTACGACGCGGTGAGCAATCGGATGGTCGTGTTTGGCGGCTTGGGAAACTCGGGGTACCGGAACGACGTCTGGGTTCTCGACAACGCGAATGGGGCCGGAGGCGGGCCGTCCGCCTGGAGCCCGACGACTCCGATGGGAACGCCGCCAGGTCCGAGATCCGTTTTCTATCACTACCAGTTGTACGACCCGGCGACGCGCAGACAGCTCTTCTTTGGCGGGGATGACGACACGGGGGCGCCGGCTCTCACCGACTACTGGGTGCTGACCGAGGCGGACGGCATCCCAACGCCGACACCCACCGCCTGGATCCAACTGGGCCCGACTGGCGGGCCTCCACCGCCACGAAGGCTCCACAGTACCGTCTACGACCCTCTCAGCAACAGGCTGGTCGTCTTCGGAGGGTGCACGCCCGTCGGGAACAACGCCTGCACTTCCTTTGGCGGGATCGTTCGGAATGACGTCTGGGTCCTCACGAATGCCAACGGCCTGGGCGGTGAGCCATCCTGGATCGAGCTCCTGCCAACAGACGGACCTCCGCCGGCACGCCAGAATCACGTGGCCGTCTACGACCAGGCGAACAATCGCATGATCATGTTGGCTGGGGAACCGACTCTTTCATTCCCGATCTTCACGGACGTCTGGGTACTGACGAACGCCAACGGTCTCGATCGGGGGACGGGTCTGCCCGCGACCCCCACCTGGATCGAGCTCTTCCCTCTGGGATCCTTCCCTCCTTCCGGTCTGTCGAACCCGGGCCGTGAAGGGACCGCCGCCGTTTACGATCCAGTGACGAATCGCATGATTCTGTTTGGCGGCCTCGTCTGCGATCCGTGCGCGTTCAGGAACGATGTCTGGACGCTGACCGAGGCCAATGGACTGGGAGCGACCCCGGAATGGCTCCAGCTCTTGCCCACGGGGGGGCCGCCCGGGCCGCGTGCCTCGCACAGTCTCACCTACGACACCAGCAACGATCGCATGATCCTTTTCGGGGGAGGCTGGCCCGCTTTCAACGACACGTGGGTTCTCTCAAACGCGAGCGGTCTCGACAGGGGAACCGGCGTACCGACGACGCCGGTCTGGACGCAATTGGCGACGGGTTCGGCGCCTCCGGTTCGAGCTGTCCACGCTGCGGCCTTCGATGCCCCGACGAACCGCCAGGTCGTCTTCGGAGGGCTCGCGGCCGATTCGGATTCGACGCTCAACGACGTGTGGCTTCTCTATGACGCCACAGGCACCGGCGCCACGTCCACGTGGACTCAGACATTACCGGCCGGGACACCGCCGGATCCCCGTATGGTGTTTCAGCACTTTCAGCTCTACGACGAAGCGTCGAAGAGGATGATCGTGTTCGGTGGAGACCCGGGAAGCACCATTACGTTGTTCAGCGACGTCTGGGTGCTGACCAACGCGGTCGGGCCGCCGATCGCGGACGTCTCACTCGGCGTGGACGACCGCGGATCGGGTGGTTCCTCCAACCTCAACGGCGTCCTGGAACCCGGGGAGTCCGTCCTCGTCGAGCCGGCCTGGGCCAACGGGAGTGGCAGCGCTCTGAACCTGGCCGGCCTCGCGTCCCTCTTCGAAGGCCCACCCGCCGGTGGAACGACGTACACCATCGTCGACGACTCGGCCGACTACGGAGCGATCGCCGCCGGAACCACCCGCGGCTGTTTCGACGCTTTGCAAGACTGTTACGAGCTCGCGGTTTCCGGGCCCCGACCGGTGCCGCACTGGGACGCGACCTTCGTCGAGACTCCTTCCGCGACATCGGCGAAGACGTGGACGCTCCACATCGGGGAGACTTTCGGCGACGTGCCGACCTCCAACATCTTCTACCGCGACATCGAGACCATCGTTCACAACCAGGCCACGATCGGGTGCAGCGACACCGGCTTTTGCCCCGAAGAACCGACCCTCCGTAAGCAGATGGCGGTTTTCGTGCTGAAAGCCAAAGAGGGGGCGGCCTACGTGCCTCCTCCGGCGACGGGCGTGTTCGACGATGTTCCCGTGAGCGACCCGTTCGCCCCGTGGATCGAGGAGCTGTACCGCCGCGGCGTCGTTGAGGGTTGCGCGGCGCCCGGAGGAGCGAAGAGCTACTGTCCGAACGATCCTGCCTTACGGCAGCAGATGGCCGCTATCCTTCTTCTGACCCTCGAGGGCTCCGGCTACGCCCCGCCACCGTGCAAGGGGATCTTCGACGACGTCCCATGTCCCGGCCTCTTCACGGACTGGATCGAGGACCTGTCGTCGCGCGCGATCACCGTCGGTTGCGGCGGAACGAACTTCTGTTCCAAGAACGCGACGACGCGAGACCAGATGGCGCCGTTTCTGGTCAAGACGTTTGGTCTCGTGCTCTACCGTCCCTGAATCGAATCGGCGCAACGCCGGGCGAAGCCCGGGCGGTAAGTTCCTCCCCGGCAACCAGGTTCCTCAGCCGCCGGGAGGCCACTCCCGCCGTCGTCATTCCCGGACCGGCAGGTTGAGGCGCCTCATGAGTCGCTGAAACCTCGGGTCCGAGCGCAGCGGGTCGAAGCGGCGGTCGATGGCGAGGTTCATCACCCAGTTGTTTCGCTCCTCCTCCCCCCTCTCGAGGAGAGGCAGCGCAGCTTCCCGTTCCCCGAGGCCGACGTGGACGAGGCCGATCTGCTCGGAGCCCACGAAACGTCTTTGCGCCATCCCGTTCAGGTCCTCGAGGCAACGCCGCGCGTCGGCAGTCCGTCCCGCCGCGGCGTAGGCGTGGCCGAGAGAGGCGACGTAGTGAGGCCCTTCGTCCGAGATCCGGCGCGCCGCCTCGAGCTCGGCAATCGCCTCCGAATACATCTTCTTCTGCTCGTAGGCCATCCCGAGAATGTAGCGGGCGCGCAGAAAGTCCGCATCCATGGCCAGCGTCCTCTGGCACCACTCGATCGCCTCGTCGTAGCGGCCCGCGAAGTGAAAGGCAAACGCGACGTTCGCATTCTGGACGAGGGAGAGCGGATCGGCATCCCGCCCCGTCCTGGCCTCGCGAATCGCCTCCTCGAAGCGGCCGAGCGACAGCAGCATGAAGGAGTAGAGCTGAGGTCCCTGCGCGTATTCCGGATCGAGCTCCCGGGACCGGCGGAAGTCACTCTCCGCCGCCGTCGCGTCGCGATCGAAGTAGAAATGAACGAACCCGCGCATCGCCTGGGCCTCGGCATTGTTCGGGTCGAGCGAGATCGCCTTCCGGCACGCCTCGAGCACCTTCGGGTAACCGTCGCGGGGCGCCATCATGCTGTAAGGCGTCGAGCTCAACAGGTGGTATGCGGAACCCAGCCCGGCCCACCCGGCCGCGAAGTTCGGGTCCGCGTCCACCGCCTTCTGAAAGAAGTCGCGGCTCTTGATCGCGTCCGCGGGCGTGCGGCGGTACCAGTAGTAGCGCCCCTGCAGGTACGCTTCGTAGGCCTCGGGATCGACGGGACGCGACGCCGACAGGTGCGTGGCTTCCTCGGGTGTGAGCTTGGCTCGCACCTCCTGCGCGATGGCCCGGGCCACCTCGCCTTGAAGAGCCAGTACGTCCTTCACGTCTCTCTGGAACGAGTCCGCCCAGAGGTGCTTGTCCTGAGCCGCCTCGATCAACTGCGCCGTGATCTTGACCTGTGAGCCGCTTCGCGACACCGAGCCCTCGACGATGGCATCGACGCCGAGCTCCTTCGCGATCTCCGGCAGGGACTTCGTCGTCTCCCGATAGCGCATGATCGAGGTTCTCGACGGAACGCGCAGCGCCGAGATCTTCGACAGGGCGCCGATCAGCTCCTCCGTCATCCCATCGGCGAAGTACTCCTGCGACGCGTCTCCGGTCAGGTTCTCCAGAGGCAGCACGGCGACGGATTCGATCTTGTGAGAGGCCGGCGGCGGGCGATCGCGGAAGAAAACGAGGCCGGCGACGAGAGCCGCCACGGCCACGACGAGCCCGATCACCCACGCGCGGCGGGACCGGCCCTGCGGAGGGGGCTGAGCTTGCGCCGAGGCGGAAACCGCCGCCGGCGCCGCCGCCGATCCTCCCGCCAGCTCCTTCAGCCCGAACGCGAGGTCTCGGGCCGATTGAAACCGCTCGCTCGGGCTCTTTTCCAGGCAACGCGAGACGATGCGAGCCAGGCCCTCGGGCAGATGCGCTCCCGAGGCCGCAATCTCCGGCGGCGAATCCCGCAGGATCGCCGCCATCGTCTGCCCGGGCGAGGCGCCGGAAAACGCCCGGTTTCCGGTCAACATCTCGTAAACGACGCAACCCAGCGAAAAGATGTCGCTGCGCGCATCGGCCGGCTCTCCGCTGACCTGCTCGGGGGACATGTAGCCCAGCGTTCCCAGCACCGTTCCCGCCGCGGTCTGCATCGATTCCGTCGGCGTGGACGTCTGATGCTCGGAGCCGACGACCGGCGGGCGGGCCAGACCAAAGTCCAGGATCTTCACCAGCCCGTCGGAGGTCAGGAAGATGTTCTCGGGCTTGATGTCCCGGTGAACGATCCCGCGCGAGTGCGCCGCGGCCAGCCCCTCGGCCACGGCCGTCGCGACCTCGACCGCCCTGCGCCAGGCCAGACGCTCCCGCACGATCCTCTGCCTCAGCGTCTCGCCTTCCAGCAGCTCCGTCACCGCATAGAAGAGCCCAGCCTCCTCGCCAAAATCGTGGATGGCCAGGATGTTGGGATGCGAGACGGCGGCCACCGCCCGGGCCTCCCGCTCGAATCGCGCACGGTGCTCGCGATCGCCGACCAGCCGCTCGGTCAGCACCTTGACCGCCACCTCGCGCCCCAGCCGCGCATCCCGCGCCCGGTACACCTCGCCCATGCCGCCGGCACCGAGCGGCGAAACGATCTCGTAGGGACCCAGACGGCTCCCGGCTGAAAGTGTTATCGCAGCACCGCCGAGCCGATTCTAAGCCCCGAGGGCAGCGGGGGCGGCGACCGGCAGCCGCTCGCGATTTCGTTCGGCCTGCACCCGCGTGGCGCGAGCCCCGAACACCGGCCTCCCGTTCCTTCGTGGCGACGCTTGCCCGTGAAACTCCGGGCTACGACCCTGGCGGAGCCTCAGTGAACGCCTTCGTTGCAACCCCTCGGGCACTGCCACCACTTCCGTGATCCCCACGACTGTGTCTTCAAGGGGTCGATCTCGACGCCGCAGTTGAGGCAATAGACGTGCAACGGCTCGTGATCGCTGCTTCGGAGTCCGAGCCCTTCAAACTGCTCGTGACGGAAATTGAACGGTCTTGCGGGTTCGTTTTTGACTTCGTGCATGGGAGCCTCTTCCCCTCGGGACGCTGGCATGAACCCGAAGCGGTCTCAATGATGCGGTTGCCTCAATCCGAACCGGATCATGGCCGGGCGCAGCGCACGGCGGCCTACTGCGGGGGCGGCTCGGTGCGCCCGACCAGCCTCTGGAACTCCGGATCGTCGTGCAGACACGAGAGGTCGGTATCTCTGGCCGCCCAGTCCCGGTTGCTGTATCCGGCCGCAAACGCCTTCTTGATCGTTTCGAGCGCCTCGGCTTTTTTCCCGAGGACGCCGTACGTGCAACCGGCGTTGTAGAGGGTGCCGGGATCGCCGGGGCGGAGGGCGACGGCGGTCTGGAGGTGCCGCATGATCTCGTCCTCGTCTTCATTGAGAGACGCCAGGTTGGTGGCCAGCAGAATGCGGGCTCGCACGTCTTCCGGCACGAGCTCCAGCTGCTTGCGGAGGACCCCGGTCATGCGCTGACGGACACTCTCCGCTTCCTTCTTTCGTCCCAGCCGCTCCAGCGCCTGCATGTAGGGAACGTGCGTGTTGTAGTCGTCACCGTTGGCTTCGATGGCCTGCTCCGTGAGCGCCGCGGCCTCTTCGAAACGGCCGGCCGCGAAATAGGCCCGGCCGAGGATGTTCCAGGACCCCTCGCAATCGGGCTTTCGCTCGATGGCGCGCTGCGCCGCCATCGCGCTCTCGTCGTACTTCTTCTGCGCGTAGAAGATCCGCGCGTGAGCCACGAGAACCTCGGGCAGGTCGGGCGCGAGAGCCGTCGCCCGGTCGCAGGCCGCCAGTCCCCGCTCGACCCATTTCGGGTTCTGTTCGCGGACCTGGAAGATCAGCCCGCACATGTACGCGATCCCGGCGTGCGCCAGCGCGAAGTTCGGATCGAGCTGGATGGCCTGCTCGAACATCTGCAGCGCGTAGTCCATGTTCTCGCGGCGCGCGTAGCTCCGTCCGCGCAGGTAGCAGTCGTAGGCCAGCGGGTTCTCCGTGGGCTTCTTCGCGATGGTCTGCTCTTCCTGCGGCGTGAGCGTGATCCGCAGGGCCTGCGCGATCGACCGGGCGATTTCCTCCTGGATGGCGAACACGTCTTCCAGTTGCCGGTCGTAGCGCTCGGCCCAGACGGAATGCCGCGTCGAGGCTTCCACGAGCTGCGCGGTGATTCGGACGCGGTTCCCGGCGCGGCGGATGGAGCCTTCGAGCACGTAGGCGGCGTTGAGCTGCTGGCCGACCTGTTGCGCCGTCACCGGCTTGTCCCGGAAGGCGAGCATCTCCGAGCGGGGAAAGATCTCGAGCTGCTTGATCTTGGAGAGCTCCGTGACGATGTCCTCGGTGATCCCGTCGCGGAAGTACTCGTCCTCTTTCGCGCCGCTCTGGTTCTCGAAGTAGAGCACCGCCACGGACCGGTGTTGGGCCGCGGCGGCCGGCGGCCCGGAGCCCGAGACGCTCTTGTCGGCCTTGTCGGCGGCGGGCCGTCGGCCGGAGTCGAGGTCGCGCTTGAGCCGCTTCAGGTCGGCGCGGAGCTCGGCCGCCGTCTGGCAGCGCAGGTCGGGGTCCTTCTCGAGCGTCTTGTCCAGGATGCCCTGCATCGCGACGGGCAGGCGCGGATTGAGCTCCTTCGCCGGCGCCGGCGCGGAATGCAGAATTCCGTCGAAGATCAGCGCCGACGTGGCGGCGGCGAAGGGAGTGAACCCCGTCGCCATCTCGTACAGCACGACGCCGAGCGAGAACAGGTCCGAGCGGGCGTCCAGCTCCTCGCCCCGCGCCTGCTCCGGCGACATGTACAGGACCGTGCCCATGGAGCTGCCCGGGCTCGTCAGGTGGTCTTCCTGGAGGGTGTGCGACCGTGTCGGGATGGAGGTGGCGCCCACCGATTCGGCGACGTTGCCGGGCCCGAGCGTTCGCTTCGCCAGACCGAAATCCAGGATCTTCGCCTGACCGCGATCCACCAGAAAGATGTTCGCGGGCTTGATGTCGCGGTGGACGATTCCCTTCGAGTGCGCCGCGTCGAGGCCGTTGGCGATCTGGATGCCGATCTCCAGGAGCTCCGAGACCTCGATCGGCTTGGCGGAGATGCGGTGCTTGAGCGTCTGGCCCTCGAGCAGCTCCATGGCGATGAACGGCCGGCCCTCGAATTCCCCGATGTCGTGAATCGTGCAGATGTTGGGATGATTGAGCGCCGATGCGGCCCGCGCTTCGCGGCGGAACCGCTCGATCGCCTGAGGATCCTGGGAGATGTCGTCGGGAAGAAATTTCAACGCGACATTGCGGCCCAGTCGCGTGTCCCTGGCCTTGTAGACGACTCCCATCCCGCCGCCGCCCAGTTGTTCCAGGACGCTGTAGTGCGAAATCGTGCGACCGACGATGGAGGAAGTGCCCGGCACAGGGCGCTCATCCTACGCCAGCGCCATCGCGCCCACCAGGCGAACGCCCGGAGGGGTCCTCCGGTCCTCTTCGGGAAGGTGCCGCGGAGCGGCTGACGGCGAATCCTCGGTAGCGGTTTCCTGCGGAAGGTGGAAGGGCCCGGCCCCGAGGCGGCGCTGGCCGCTCGAGCGTCCCGTGGCTCATCGCGTCATGGCACGCCGTAGACGCTCTGCCCGAGCATCTCGGGGGTCACCAGGGTCACGCCGGCATCGGTCACGTGGAAGCGGCTACGGTCCTCGGCCGCGTCGACCCCGACCTTCATGCCGTCCTTGATCTCGCAACCCCGGTCGATCACGGCGCGCTTCAGCACCACGTTGTTTCCGACCCGGACGTTGGGCAGCACGACCGAGTCTTCGACCACGCTGCGGGACTCGATCCGCACGTCGGTGAACAACAGGGACCGCCGCACCGTCGCGCCACTGATGACGCAACCGCCCGACACCATCGAGTCGAGCGCCAGACCGCGCCGGTCGTCATCGTCGAACACGAATTTCGCGGGCGGCATCTGTTCCTGGTAGGTCCAGATCGGCCAGGTGCTGTCGTACAGGTTGAGCTCCGGCACCACCCGGGTGAGCTCCATGTTGGCTTCCCAGTACGCGTCGATCGTGCCGACGTCGCGCCAGTACGGCGCGGCGCCCGGGGTCATGCCAACGCAACTGTCGGCCAGGCTGTGCGCAAACACGCGATCGCGCGACATGACGTACGGAATGACGTCCTTGCCGAAATCGTGCGATGAGCGAGGATCGCCGGCATCGCGCATCAGCTGCTCGTTCAGGAACCCGGCGTTGAACACGTAGATCCCCATGCTGGCCAGTGCCCGCTCCGGCTGGCCGGGAATCGGCTGCGCCTTCGCGGGCTTCTCTTCGAAACTCATCACGCGTCCGGTCTCATCGACGCTCATCACGCCAAAAGCGCCGGCATCCGCGAGCGGCACCTCCGCACACCCCACGGTCAGGTCCGCCTGGCGAGCGACGTGAAAAGCGAGCATTCGGCCATAGTCCATCTTGTAAATGTGGTCGCCGGCGAGCACCAGGACGTACTTCGCCGAATGCCGGCGCAACACCGAGAGGTTCTGGAACACGGCGTCGGCGGTGCCGCTGTACCAGGCCTCGGTCACCTGCTGCTGCGCCGGCAGCAACTCGATGAATTCCTCGAAGCGGCCGTCGAGAAAACTCCAGCCGCGCTGGATGTGGCGAATCAGGCTGTTGGCCTTGTATTGCGTGGCCACCCCGATGCGGCGAATGCCGGAGTTCACGCAATTGGAAAGCGTGAAATCGATGATGCGGAACTTGCCGCCAAAGGGCACCGCCGGCTTGCAGCGCCAGTCGGTGAGTTGTTTCAGCCGGGTGCCGCGGCCACCGGCGAGCACCAGCGCGACGGTGGCGTGCGTGAGCTCGGTGACGAAACGAATCGCCTCGGGCTGGATGTTCTCGGGGCTGTAGTCTCCGTGCCGTCGTCGGTGTTCATCCAGCGTCATGCCGTCTCCCGTCACGGGCTACAGTAGCAGCCCCGGTCCGTAACCGGGTCGCGGTATCGTCACGCCGGAGGTGCACCCATGAGCCGCGTCGCCGCTTCGGTCCTGGCCTCCTTTTTCCTGGCGCCGCTCCCTCTGCTCGCGCAGCCGGTCGCTTCGGTTCCGCTTCGGCCCGTTCACACCTACTCGATCGTGGCCCGGGACGCCGCGACGGGGGAGCTGGGCGTGGCCGTCCAGTCGCACTGGTTCTCGGTCGGAACGAGCGTCGCGTGGGCGGAGGCGGGCGTCGGGGCCGTCGCGACCCAGTCGTTCATCGATCCGAGCTACGGCCCGCTCGGCCTGGCGCTCATGCGCGCCGGACGCAGCGCCCCCGACGCGCTGAAGGGCCTCCTGCTCGCCGACGAGGGGCGCGACGTGCGGCAGGTGGCGATGATCGACGCCTGCGGGGCGCGTCGCGGCGCACACCGGGGCCCGTTGCATCCCCGCCGCCGGCGATCACGTCGGCGAGGGCTACTCCGTCCAGGCCAACCTGATGGAGAAGGACACCGTGTGGCCCGCGATGGCGAAGGCCTTCGAGGCGTCCCGCGGGGACCTCGCCGAGCGGATGCTCGCGGCGCTCGACGCCGCCGAAGCGCAGGGCGGCGACATCCGCGGCCGGCAATCGGCGGCGCTCCTCGTCGTCAAGGGCGTTTCGACCGGCCGGCCGTGGCAGGAGCGGGTCTTCGATCTTCGCGTGGAGGATCACGCGGCGCCGCTCGTGGAGCTGCGGCGCCTGGTTTCCCTCCAGCGCGCCTACAACTTCATGAACGCGGGAGACCTCGCCGTCGAGAAGAAGGACGACGCGGCAGCGCTCAAGGCCTACGCGGCCGCCGGGGCCCTCGTCCCGGACAGCGCGGAGATGGCGTACTGGCACGCCGTCGCCCTGGTGAACATGGGGCGGGTCGACGAGTCGCTACCGGTCTTCGCGAAGGCCTTCCGCCTCCATCCGAAGTGGCGGGACCTGACGCCGCGCCTTCCAAAGGCGGGACTCCTTCCGGACGACCCGAAGCTCATCGCCCGCATCGTCGCTGTGAGGTAGCCGAGTAGCGGATATCATCCGTCACGCATGCGAGGCAAACCGTGACCAAAGACGCATTCAAGGACCGGGAGCGCGGGCTGGAGGAAGACTTCTTCCGCAATAGCGACGCCAAGCTGATCGAGAAGTTGCGGGACAAGGCCAGGCTCGACGAGGTCGTTGCCGAGCTGGCGAAGGTTCTGCAAGTCGAGAATCCGGAGCTCCTGCGCCGTGTCATGGACCTCGGAATCCACATGAGCACGGGACCGGCACTCGTCCTCGCGCCGCTCGTTCAGGTGGCCTGGGCCGAAGGCAAGGTCACCGACAAGGAGCGCGAAACGGTCCTGCGGCTCGGGGCGGGACGCGGGGTCGAGAAGGGCTCGCCCGCCGAGGCCCAGCTGCTCGCGTGGCTCGACCGGCGCCCGGACGATGCGGTCTTCCAGGCGGCGATCGAGGTCATCAAGGCCGGCCTCTCGCACCTTCCGTCGAACGTGCGCGAGGAGCGCATCGCGGGCATCGTGCAGGCCTGCCGGGAGGTCTCCGAGGCGTCGGGCGGTCTCGCGAAGGCGCTGGGAGTCGGGAGCGGCGTCTCCACCGAGGAACAGTCGGTGCTCGACGTCGTCACGGCCGCGCTCCGGAGCCCGTAGGCGTCCGGGCGGAGACCGCCGCAGAACAGGATCGGCTGAGTCGCACGGGGGGTCCGCGATGTCCGCTCGCTTCGAGTTCCGGCTCGGTCTGCTCGCCGCTTATCCCGACGTCTATACGGCGGCGGCGCGGGCGACTCTCGTGGCGCTGGCGCCGCTCAATCGGGACCGGCGCCGGATCATGCACGAGCGCAGCGCGCGGCGGCGGGAGCGGGCCCTCCAGGGCCGGCGGATCACCTTTCTCGAGCCCGACGCTCTCATTCCGCGCACCGACATCCGCGTGAGCGACGCGCGGGAAGGCCGTTTCGACGGCAGCGAGATACCGGCCGACCTCGAGCGCCAGTGGATCCAGGGGACCGGGCCCGCGACCAGGCCGCGCGCCACGACCGAGGGCGGACTGCGCAACGTCGCCTACGCGCTGCTCTCCGGCGCCGACGGCTGGATGTTCGACGGCGAGGACGCGCTCGGACAGGTCGACACGATGTCGCTCGACAACCAGCGCAATCTGAAGCTCGCCTTCGACCGGGACCCGATCTTCCTGCGCGTCGCGGAGGAGGTCGCCGACGAGATGAACGGCTGGGCGCGGGGCTTCCTCGGCCGTCCGATGTTCGACGACTGGCGCAAGCAGCTCGACGTCACCACGCGGCTGTTCCGTCCGCGCGGGCTGCATCTCGACGACCGTCACGTGCGCGAGTCGGACGGGACCGGCTTCTCCGCTTCGATCGTCGACGCCGTGCTCTACGTCGTGAACAACCGCGAGCGGCTCCAGGCGGAGGGCCGTCGATCGTCCTCTACCTTCCGAAGATCCAGACGGCCGAAGAGGCGGCACTGTGGAACGACATGCTCGCCGCCCTCGAGCGGCACCTCGGGCTCGCGGTCGGGACGATCAAGGTCTACGTGCTCGTCGAGCAGATCGAGGCCGTGCTTCCAGCTGATGGAGATCCGCGCCGCGCTCGGGCCGCACTTCGTCGGCTTCAACACCGGCCGCTGGGACTACATCAACAGCGTCGCCGACGCGCTGGCCTGGGACGCGGCGTTCGTCAACCCCAACATCGACGCGATCGGCATGACCTACGGCTACATGCGCCGCTACGAAGACCGCGTCCGCCGGGCGGTGAACACGCCCGACCGGGACGGCCGCTGCGCGCTCTGGCAGGGCGGCATGGAGCCCAACATCCCGGTCGGCTCGGCGGCGGGCGTCGCCGCCGGCATGAAGCGAGCGGTCGCCGGCGGCGAGCGCGAGCAGCGCGAGGGCGCGAGCGGCAAGTGGGTCGCCCACTGGAAGATGGTGCAGATCGTGCGGCCCGTGTGGGAGCGGGCTGGCGCGGACAACCAGCTCGGACGCAAGTTTCCGCCGCTTGACCTACGCGCAGGCGGACGCCGACGGCCTGACGCTGATCGAGCCGGCGCCGCGCACCGTCCGCGGGGCGCGGGATCTGCTGAGCGTCGCCCTGCAGTACGGCAATGCCTTCGGCCGGGGCTTTCAGGCCGCGGCCCTGAAGCCCGCCGACTTCTTCGGCAACGACGACGTGCTCTATCTGATGGAGGACATGGCGACCGGTGAGATCCGGATGAGCATCCTCTGGGAGTGGCTGCACAAGAGCGCCCGGTTCACCGACGACGATCCGGAGACGGGAGTGCGCGCCGGCGACGCCTTCTCCGCCGCGCTCTTCGCCCGGCTTCTCGAAGAAGAGTACGCGAAGCTGCTGCCGGGCGGCCAACCGCGACGTCCACGACGACTCGAAGCCGACGACGCTGCCGATCGCGCGAGCCATCGTCGAGGCCTACGTCAACGAGGCCGTCAAGCCGCCGTGGTACATCGATCTGCTCAACCTGAACCTCGACAACCACGATCTCGAGACGGCGAAGCAACGCATCGCGGGCTTCATGGACGCGTTCCGGCGGGACGGCACGCGGCTGACCGGGAACCCGCAGTTCTGAGACCCTGTCGTAGACTCGATCGCCCAAGCCGGAATTCGGCAACGCGACGTGAGCAGGAGCGCCGACATGACTCCATTCGAGCAGGAAGTCGCCGAGACCCAGAGGTGGTTCGAGAGCCCGCGGTTCGCCGGCACGACGCGCCTGTACACGGCGCGCCAGGTCGTCGAGCAGCGCGGCACCATCGCCCACGACTACACCGTGGCGCGCGAGGCGGCGGCGGCGTTCTACGACCGCTTGCGCGAGCTCTTCGCCGAGAGAAAGAGCATCACGACGTTCGGCCCGTATTCGCCCGGCCAGGCGGTGGTGATCAAGCGCCTGGGGATCGAGGGCATCTACCTCGGCGGCTGGGCGACCTCGGCCAGGGGCTCGACGAGCGAGGACCCCGGGCCGGATCTGGCGAGCTATCCCCTGAGCCAGGTGCCCGACGAGGCCGCGGTGCTGGTGCGCGCGCTGCTCACCGCCGACCGCAACCAGCAGTATCTGCGCGCGCGCATGTCCGAGAAGCAGCGCAGCGCGACGCCGGCCGCCGACTTTCGCCCGTTCATCATCGCCGACGCCGATACCGGCCATGGCGGAGATCCGCACGTGCGCAACCTCGTCCGGCGTTTCGTGGAGGCCGGCGTGCCCGGTTACCACATCGAGGACCAGCGCCCGGGCACCAAGAAGTGCGGCCACCAGGGCGGCAAGGTCCTGGTGCCGGAAGACGAGCAGATCAAGCGCCTGAACGCGGCGCGGTTCCAACTCGACGTCATGAGGGTCCCCGGCCTCATCGTCGCCCGCACCGACGCCGAGGCGGCGACGCTTCTCGACGGCCGCGGCGACGAGCGCGACCAGCCGTTCATCCTCGGCGCCACCAACGTCAACCTGCCGTCCTACAAAGCCGGCTACCTGGCTCTCCTGAAGCGCTTCTACGACCTCGGGGTCCGCGAGCTCAATGGACACCTGCTCTACGCGCTGTGCGACGAGGAGTACCGGGCCGCCGAGGGCTGGCTCGAGCGCAAGGGGCTCGCCGCCCTGGCCGCCGAGAACACCGCGGGTTACCAGCAGAAGCGCCTCACCGCCGACGATGCGTTCGACCCCGTCGCGTCACGCTTTCTCGAGGCCTGGGAGGAAGAGGCGGGCCTCGAGACCTACGGCGAAGCGGTGGCCGAGGTGCTCGAGTTCCGGGCCGGCGAGGGCGAGCCCCTCGAGATGAGCGCCCGAGAGTGGCGGAACTTCGCCGACCGCGCCTCGTTGTGGGCAGCCAAAGAAAAGGCCCGGTCGCTCGGTGTCCAGATCATCTGGGACTGCGAGCACGCCAAGACGCCCGAGGGCTACTACCAGATCCGCGGCGGCATCCCGTACGCCATCGCCAAGTCGCTCGGCGCGGCGCCCTTCGCCGACCTCCTGTGGATGGAGACCAAGACGGCGGACCTCGACGACGCCCGCCAGTTCGCCGACGCGATCCACGCCGTGTTCCCGGACAAGATGCTGGCTTACAACCTGTCGCCGTCCTTCAACTGGGACTCGACCGGAATGAGCGACGAGAAGATGCAGAGCTTCCCCGAGGAGCTCGGCAAGATGGGCTTCGTCTTCAACTTCATCACCTACGGCGGCCACCAGATCGACGGCGTCGCCGCCGAGGAGTTCGCCACCGCCCTCAAGCAGGAGGGCATGCTGGCCCTCGCCCGCCTGCAGCGCAAGATCCGCCTCGTCGAGTCCCCCTACAAGACGCCGCAGACGCTCGTCGGCGGGCCGCGCGTCGACGCCGCTCTCCTGGCCTCCTCGGGGCGCACCGCCACCACCCAGGCCATGGGCAAGGGCTCGACCCAGCACCAGCACCTCATCCAGACGGAGGTGCCCAAGAAGCTTCTCGAGGAGTGGCTGGCGATGTGGAGCGAGCACTACCAGCTCAAGCACAAGCTGGGCGTGAAGCTGTTGCCGCAACGCGCCGGCTCGGAGCTGCTCGAGCTCCGGATCGGGGGCGACGGCAACGACCGGTTCGCCAACGTCGTCTTCGCTCCCATCCAGGACCGCCGCGGCCGCCACATCCTCTCGGTGCGCGACCAGAACACTTTCGAGGAGTCCCTGCGGAAGAAGCGGCTGATGACGCTCGTCCATCTCTGGCTGGTGCACCGCTACAAGAGCGACTCCGTGCACTACGTCGCGCCGAGCGAGGACAACCAGTACCAGACCGCGAAGATGAAATCGCACGGACTCTTCTCGCAAGTGCAGACCGAGGTCGGCCAGATCATCGTCGCCGACGTCAATCATCACCGCATCGAGGAGCTGCTCGCGCCCGACCGGGTCGCGCTGTGGAAGCTCATTCGCAAGGAGGGCTAGGGGAACGACCCGACAATGCCCCACGGACACCTGGAACGACACCGGACCGGACGCATCGGCTGGCTTCGCGCGGCCGTGCTGGGCGCGAACGACGGCATCGTCTCGACCTCGAGCCTGGTGCTCGGAGTGGCGGCCGCGAACGCGACGCACACCAACATTCTGGTCGCCGGGGTCGCCGGCCTCGTGGCCGGGGCCATGTCGATGGCCGCCGGCGAGTACGTGTCCGTCCATTCCCAGGCGGACACCGAGAAGGCCGAGCTCGAGCGCGAGCGCGCGGAGCTCAAGGCCGACAGCAGGGGCGAACACCAGGAGCTGACGGCCATCTACGTCGGTCGCGGGCTCGACCCCTCGCTCGCCAAGAAGGTCGCCGACCAGCTCATGGCGCACGACGCGCTCGGCGCGCATGCCCGCGACGAGCTCGGCATCTCCGAGACGTTCCGCGCGCGCCCGATGCAGGCGGCGCTGGCGTCGGCCGGAAGCTTCGCCGTGGGAGCCATCCTGCCTCTCGCGGTCACGGCCCTGGCGCCGGCGGCGGCGTTGATTCCGCTGGTCTCCGGAACGTCGCTGGTGTTTCTCGGGCTTCTCGGTGGGGTGGCGGCGCGCACCGGCGGCGCGGGAGTGCTGAGGGGCGCGGCGCGCGTGACGTTCTGGGGCGCGCTCGCGATGGCGCTGACCGCCGGGGTCGGGTCGCTGTTCGGGACGACCGTGTGAGGGGGTTCGGGTTCCGGTCGATCCGGCCCGCCGTTGCGCTCGCCGCCGTGCTGCTCGCGGCCCCGGCTTGCGAACGCGTCGGTGGGAAGTCCGGCCGCAACGCGCGGGTGCTCGACGACCTCGTCACGGCCAATCGCATTCTCGTTCACGAGGGGATCGTCGACGGATACGGGCACGTCAGTGCCCGAAGCGCCGTTGAACCGGGGCGCTTTTTCCTGTCGCGCGCGATGGCGCCCGGTCTCGTCACGGTGGCGGACCTCGTCGAGTACGGCCTCGACGGCGAACCGGTGAGCGCGGAGGGTCGCGCCGACTACGTCGAGCGCTTCATCCACGGGGAGATCTACCGCTCCCGGCCCGACGTTCGGGCCATCGTGCATTGCCACACGCCTTCCGTCATTCCCTTCGCCGACTCGAGCGTGCCGCTGCGCCCGATGTACCACATGAGCGTGTTCCTGACGCCCGGCGTGCCGATCTTCGAGATCCGGGACGTCTCGGATGCGCCGCACATGCTCGTCACCGATCCGAAGATCGCGCAGGCCCTGGCGGCGACGCTCGGCGACAAGGCCGTCGTCCTGATGCGGGGTCACGGAGCGGTGATCGTCGGCGGCGCCGTTTCGGAGGCCGTCAGCCGCAGCATCTACCTGGACCTGAACGCGAAGATGCAGACGGAGGCGATCGCGCTCGGCGGAACGGTGACGTACCTGGAGCCCGAGGACCAGTGGGGCGGTCCGGAGGTCCTCGACCCCGCCCGTCCGTACGACCGCAACTGGGAGTTCTGGAAGCAGCGGGCGCGCGGCCGATAGATCCCGTCAAGCGTTGACGGAAAGCGAGCGCTCGGGTTCTCGATGCCCCGGTTGCGGTTTCAGCCGACGCGCCGTCCCTGGATCAGCTGGATCACCAGAATGATGACGGCGACGACGAGAAGAACATGGATGAACCCCCCGAGAGCGTAGCCCGAGATGAGCCCCAGCAACCAGAGCACCAGGAGGACGACGAGGATGGTCCACAGCATAGAGCCTCCTTCAGTCCGAGCCGTCGGATGCGTCGTTCCGCAGGACCGCTCTAGGGAGCGGCGTGCGCGTGTTCGTGTTCGGCGGCGAGAGCGTCCGCCTTCCGAGGGTGGACGGTGCCGTCCTTGTGCTCGGGCGGCGCGTAGACGGTGAACAACCTCAGGTCTTCGACACCGATGTTGATGAGGTTGTGTCTCGAGCCCGCAGGGACGAACACCACGTCGTTACCCGTCACCTCGACCGACTCGTTGTTGACGATCGCCTTGCCTGCACCCGAAACGATGAACAGCATCTGGTCGGTCCCGGGATGCACTTCCGATCCGATGTCCTCCTTCGGCGGGATGCTCATCGTGACGAGCTGGCTGTGCGGCCCCGTCGCAATGACGCGCCGGAAATCGGTGTTTGTCCTGGCTGCCCACTTGATGTTGCCTTCGAAAAGCATGGTCACCTCCTCGGTTCCTTCTCCAGACTCTTTACCCGATGCCGGTCCGGCGCCTGATCCAACGGAATCAGTCCCGGGCGCGCCGACGGTGCTCAGCCGGCGACCGCTGCGGCCGCGCCGCCGTCGGCCTTCAGGACGACCTTGAGCGCGCCCTCCCGGGCGGCGTCTCCGAAGACGTCGTAGGCCTTCATGACGTCGTTCATCGCGAAACGATGAGTCACCAGCTTCTGAGGCTGCAACCGGCCCGACTTCACGACCTTCAGCAGCATCGGCGTCGTCACCGTGTCCACGAGCCGCGTCGTGAGCGCGATGTTCCGGTCCCAGAGCTTCTCGAGGTGCAGCTCCACCGGCTTGCCGTGAACGCCCACGTTCGCGATCCGCCCGCCGGCCGCCACGACGGCCTGGCAGATGTCGAAGGTCGCCGGAACTCCGACCGCCTCGATGGCGACGTCGACGCCTGCGCCCTCCGTCAGCTCCATGACCCGGTGCACGGCCCGTCCGTCCGCGCTGTTGATCAGGGCGGTCGCGCCGAGCTGCTTCGCGACCGCGAGGCGCTTGTCGTCGAGGTCGATCATGACGATGGAGGCCGGCGAGTAGAACTGCGCCGTCAGCAGCACGGCGAGGCCGACGGGCCCCGCGCCCACGATCGCGACCGTATCGCCGGGCTTCACCTGTCCGTTGAGAACGCCGCACTCGAAGCCGGTCGGCAGGATGTCGCTCAGCATCACGAGGGCTTCCTCGTCGCCGCCCGGCGGGAAGGCGTGGAGGCTGCCATCGGCATGCGGGATGCGTACGTACTCGGCCTGGGTCCCGTCGATGGTGTTGCCCAGGATCCAGCCGCCGTGGTGGCAGTGGGAGTACATCCCGCGCTTGCAGAACTCGCACTTCAAGCAGGCCGTCACGCACGAAATGAGCACCTTCTCTCCGACGTGAAAGCCCGAGACGGCCGCGCCGAGCTCTTCGATGACGCCGATCCCCTCGTGGCCGAGAATGCGTCCGTCGGTCACGGACGGGACGTCTCCCTTGAGGATGTGGAGGTCGGTTCCACAGATCGTCGACGTCGTGAGCCGCACGATCGCGTCACCGGCGTCCCGAAGGGCGGGCCTCGGCTTCTCTTCCCATGCGCGCTTGCCGGGACCGTGAAAGACGAGCGCCTTCATCATGGCGGTGGCCGCCGGAGCGGCGGCGCGCGTCGTTGCGAGCTCGAGCTGTTCGAGTGTGGTCATGGATCCTCTCCTCAGCGGGTGATCATTTCGGGACGAGTCGCAGGGCCGTGAGTGTCGCCGTGCGACTCAACACGCGCCGCCAACGGCGACGCCATCGCGATGATGTGTCCCGCGGCGGAACCGCGTCCAATCGTTCCTTTCGCTGGAGTTGAGATCTCGCAGCGATCGAAGCGCGCGGAACGCGCGCGCAGGCGCGAGTTCGCACGGGATCTCTCGCCGGCAGGCGGCTCGATCCGCGGCGGGATGCGGGTGCCCGGCCGATGCGGGTGTAGCCTGACTTTCCCGAGCCTTCGGGCGGTCCGAGTCCATGACGACAATCGAGTGCCCGCCGCCGGTCTCGGCAGAAAGCGGGCGCCGTTCATGGGAATCCCACCCCGACAGTCCGAGTCGACGACCTCCGGCGGGGCGCTGGTTGCGCCGGGCCGAGAGCCGTCCGTCCGCGCCAGGGCCGGAAGAATTCTTCGCCACTGGACGACCAACGGCCTCGCGTTCATGGGCAAGGCGACGACGACGGCGTCCGGAGCCGGCGACTGGGGGCTGGCCGATGCCCGGCGGCGCAACCTCGTCGCGTCGAAACTACGGTCGTTCGCCGGCGGTGCGGGCGGGCCGTGAAGTCCGGGGCTCGAAGCTGGAACTGCGCGAATTGCGGCCGAGCCAGCAAGACCGGCGCTGCGCCGGACGGGGCCGCCCGGTGCGAATACTGCACGGAATTGGCCCGCGTCGAGCTCTCCGCGCCGTGGCGGCTCAGACTGCGAGGTCACGCCGAGAGACTCCGGTCCCTGATCAGCGGAGAGCCGGGCGGACCCCGGCGGCGACCCGCATCGCGCGGCCGCTAGCCCTCCCGTGAGGCCGCGTCTCAGACGGCCCCAACGATCGTTCCGACGGCTCAGTCTCGACGAAACAAACGATTGGACCCGCCGCTCGCTCAAACGGGATCATGCGTCTTCCATCCACGCCCGGTCTTTCAGGCTGTCGCAGTGCCGACGGCGACCGGGCATGCGGGCCAATCCCGGTCCGCTCTTTGAAAGGTTGAGCATCATGAAGAGAATCATCGGAACGGCCGTCGGTCTCTGCCTGCTGGCCGGATCACAGGCACTCGCCCAGGCGCCCGAGAAGCAGGTCGTCGAGACGACGACCAGGCAGACCGGCCCCGGAGTGACCCTGAAGAGCGAGACGCAGTCGGTGTCGGGAACGGTCCGCGAGTACGAGGCGGGCAAGAGGATCAAGCTTTCGGGCCCGGGCGACAAGTCCTATGCGTTCGACCTCGGCAAGGATGCCAGGGTCGAAGGCGCGATCATCGTCGGCCAGATGGCGACGGTCAAATACACCAAGGGGACGGACGGCAAGGAAACCGTCGCGGTCGTCTCGGAGGCCACGGCCAACGCGCTGACGGCGGCCGTTGCTCCGAAAATGCATTCGGAATCGACCACGACCGAGAGCGGACCGGCAGCGAGCGCGACGACGAAGTCGGAAGTCGTCATCGGGACCGTGAAGGCATACGAGGCGGGCAAGTCGATCCTGGTGACGGGGCCCGAAGGCAAGGACTTCAGCTTCGATTTGACCGACATGGCCGTTCTGAAGAACGCCGTGACCGTCGGCGAGCGCGTCAAGGTCACGTTCACGAAGTCGGACAGCGGGAGCAAGGCCACGACGGTCGTCGCTTACCCGCACAAGGGTTGAACGTCATGAAGAAGCTGTCCGCGCTCGGCGCTCTCTTCGCGGCGGGAATCCTCGGAATTTCCGTCGGCTGCCAGAAGAAAGAGGCGACGACGACCACGGAAACGACGACCACGCAGGAGGCCCCCGCGCCTTCGGGGACTCCCGAGACCACGACGTCGACGACGACGAGCACCGTGGAATCGGCTCCCACGCCCTCCGCCCAGTAGTCCTTGCAGCGATCGAGATTCGTTGGTGCCGGGAGGCAACTCCCGGCGCTTTTTTCTCGTCGAGCGTCGGCGGCGAGCGAGGCATCGATCTCGTTTTCGTCTGAGCTCGGGCGAAACAAACGATTGGACGGCGCCAACTTCGACCGCCGACAATGGCGGATCACCCGGCTCAACCCGGGAACTCATCCAAATGCCGCGAGCGCCGCACCGGGGCGTGAGCGGCCCTTCCTCGTTCTGTCGCACGAGGCTGGTCGCGGGTGGAGCCGATCGGCCGCGGCGCGCGCCCTCGCCGTGCGCGAGAACGCTTCAGGGCCGGGGTGGGTTGCTCGGAACCGTCACCGGGCCTTTCGAGCTCTGATGGCAGAGTTACGAGGCTTCGGCACGACGGCGCGCTCCTCCCGAACGCCGGTCTCGGACTCCGCCCGTCTCCGAGGAGTGAGCCGGACCTCGTGGAGGAAAGAAGCCAGCAGCGGCGAGGGGTCGTCCTGCCGGTAGATCACGCCGGATTCGGTGGCCACGCCGCGATCGTCGATGGGGCGGAAGACGACTCCGGGCGTCGCCCGCTGCTTGATCGCAGGATCGACGAGCGCCACCGTCAGGCCCGCGGCGACCATTCCCAGTACGGTCTGGGTCGAGGGAAGGCCCCCTTCCATCGCGACCGGCGGGCCGAATCCCGCGTCCCGAAAGATCGACAGCAAGTGGTCGTAGCGCCCGGGCGACAGGTGCCGCGGCCAGAGCGTGTACGCCTCTCCCGAGAGGTCCCGCAGCCGAATGCGCGCGCGACGGGCCATCGGATGCGCCTCGGGGATTGCGGCCACGAGCCGCTCGTGTCCGGTCACTTCGCTGACAACACCCTCCGCCTCGATCGGAAGGCCCACGAATCCGATGTCGATCCGGCCCGCGCGGAGGGCTTCGATCTGGGCCTGCGGAGTGAGGTTCTGGAAGAGGACTTCGACCGCCGGCGCTTGCTCCCCGAAGAGCCGGAGGGCCTTGCCCAGGAACGCCCAGTCGGTCTCCGGCGAAATGCCGATGACGATCTTCCGGGATTCTTCCCGCGCCGTTTCCCTCGCCAGCCCGGCCGCGCGCTCGGCCGCGGCGAGGATCCCGCGCGCCTCGCGAAGAAACCGATCTCCCGCCGGGGTCAGCTCGACGTGCCGCTTGACGCGGCGCAGGAGGTCGACCTTGAGCTCGGTCTCGAGATTCCGGACCTGCTGGCTCAAGGACGACTGGGAGGTGTTGAGACGGTTCGCGGCGCGGCCGAAGTGGAGGTCCTCGGCGACCGCGACGAAGTAGCGAAGGTGCCTCAGCTCCACGAACCGTTCCTTTCCATCGCTCCGAGGTGTCGATTCCGACGAAACAAACGATTGGATCTGTCCGACGCCGGGGCCGCATGATGGCGAGCGGTCGTTTCTGCAACTGTCCCGCCGAATTGTAATGCCAGGCCGGCGCGGGTACGGCGGTCCGTCCGACCGGGCGGACTCTCATGGCGGGCGCGGCCCGAGGAGACAAGGAGTAAGGATCATGAAGAGATTCGGAGTTCTTGCGCTATTCGCCGCCGCTCTCGTGGGTTGCGTGGCGGCCGGCCCTCAGCCTCAGGTCGCCGTGAACCCGATGATCGGCGGTTTCTACGACGAGCTGGCGCCGTACGGGCGCTGGGTCGATTGCAACTATGGCCAGTGCTGGGTGCCCCGGCAAGTCGCCGCGGACTGGCAGCCTTACAGCAACGGCCAGTGGATCTACACGGAGTACGGATGGACGTGGGTGTCCCGCGACCCGTGGGGGGGCAGCCCGTACCATTACGGCACCTGGGCCTCGATCCCGAGCTACGGCTGGTCCTGGGTGCCGGGAACCGTCTGGGCGCCGGCGTGGGTGACCTGGAGCTACAGCAACAGCTACGTCGGCTGGGCGCCCCTGCCGCCCACCATGGCCTTCGGCGCTTCCGGCTACGTCGGGTCGCCCGTCGTCGTGAGCCAGACGCAGTACGTCTTCGTGCCTGCGAACCGCTTCGTCGGCGGGAACGTGGCATCGGTGCGCGTTCCGGCGCAGCAGAGCGCGCAGATCTTCGGGCAGACCCGTCCCGTCACCGGCTTCTCGGTGTCCGATGGGATCGTCCGGAATACGGCTCTCCCGTTCGCGACGATCGAGCGTGCCTCCGGCGGCAGGATCGAGACGCGAAGCATCCAGGCCGCCGGAACGGCGCCACGCGCCGTGACGCGCGGGACCACACGTCTGGCCGTGGTGGCGCCTCCGGGCGAGGTCAAAGCCGCCCGGCCGCAGTCGGTTTCCCGTTCCCGCGAGCCTTCGTCTTCGCGACAACAACCACCGCCGCCGCCGGTCGATCGCGAGACCCCGAGCGCGAGTGCTTCGAAGGCCCTCGACTCTCCGCCCGCGGAATCCCGTCGCCAGACGGCCGAGCCGCCCGAAGCCTACCGTCAGCCGCCACAGCGGCAGCCCGAGGCGAGTCGGCCGGTCGAACAGACCTCGAGGCCGGCGCCGCAGGCCGTGACGGAACAGCCAGTCGACGGATCGGACCGTGAACGCGCCTCGAAGCCCACACCGCAGGACCTGAAGGAAAAGCCGGCCGAGAGGTCGGACCGTGGACGGCCGCCTGCCGCGAAACCCACGCCGAAGGCGGGGAAGGAAGACCCGGCCGAGAAAGACGAGAGGCCTCACGGGGAAGAGCCGGCCGAGAAGGACAAGAAGCCCGGCGGAGAGAGGCACTGAGGTTGCACGGTGAAAACCCAGCGCCCCACCCGAAGACTCGCGAGGAAAGTCTCCTCGAAGGACCATGCCCGCGGCTCGCCGCTCGCGAAGACCACGCTCGTGGCCTACGGCGACTTCGCGTCGCCGGCGTGCGCGAAGTCGTATCGCGCGGTCCAGGACATCCAGAAAGAGATGGGCACGCGCCTCCGGTACGTCTACCGCAGTTTCCCGCAGCCCGAGCAGTTCCGGCACTCCGAGGCGGCGGCCGAGGCGGCCGAGTGCGCCGCCGCGCAGGGCAAGTTCTGGGAGATGCACGACTGCATTTACGAGAATCAGGCTTCGACGGACGAAGGCCGGCTCGGCCGGCGCGCGGCGGAGGCCGGGCTGGACGTCCTTCGATTCCGACGCGAGATGCGGGGCCGCGTCCACTCCGACAGGCTCCGCGGCATCCGGCAGGGCGCTGTGCGGAGCGGAGTCGAGGCGGCGCCGGCTTTCTTCATCAACTCCATCCGGCACGAGAGCTACTTCGGAACGGCGACCCTGTTCGCGGCGCTGCAGGCCGCCTCGGGTGACGAGCCCGTTCGAGCGAAACACACGATTCCCAAGGTTCGCAAGTCACGAGGAAAGCGCCAAGGCGCAAAAGGAGGTTCCCCATGTTGATGACGGTTGCCATCGTTCTCCTGGTTCTCTGGGCCCTGGGTCTCTTCGCCTTTCACGTCTCGACGGGTTTCATCCACGTTCTGATCGTGCTGGCGGTGGTCGCCCTCGTGATGCACCTGTTCGGAGGAAAGCGCCTCGCTCTGTGATCGCCCGCATTCGTCTCCCCCAGGCGGCCCCGCTCGGCCCGGATTCCCCGGGCCGAAGGGACCGCTCCGAAAGATCAGAGGAATTCATGAATCGTCGTACCCGAGGAATCCTGACCCTGGCCGTCTCCATGACCCTCGCGTTGCTGGTCACCGCCTGCTCGACGACCCAGAGCGCAAGCACCCAGGTGGACGACACGTCCATTCACGCCGCCGTCAAGGCGAAGCTCACGGTCGACCGCTTCTCGAACATCGTGAACATCGACATCAACGTGACCAACGGCGTGGTGACGCTGGCGGGCCAGGTTCCGAACGCCAAGGTCTCCTCCGAGGCGCAGGACGAGGCCCGCACGGTCTCCGGCGTCGTCAAGGTCATCAACAATCTCCAGGTCATGTCGCCCCCTTCGGCCTGATTGACGCGTGCTTCGCTTCTGCCCGCCGGGCCGCCAAGCGGCTCGGCGCTTTTTTTGCCCGTGGTAAGACGGTGAGGTGATGCGGACACCCGCCAGCCCGATTCGGGCGGAAATCCTCTCGGCCGAGCTTCTGGAACAGTCTGCCGGTGAGCTGGCGGCCGACCAGCGCGTCCACCTCCGGGCGAGGCGAGGCCGTCCATTGCTTCCGCGGCTGCGGGAGAATGCGCGGGTCCTCACGGCGTCGCACCAGGCGATCGCGGAGGCGAGCCGGCAAACCCGGGCGGTCTCGCCGGCGGCCGACTGGCTGTTGAACAACTTTCACATCGTCGAGGAACAGGTCCGCGAGATCCAGGAGGATCTCCCGCCGGGGTTCTACCGGGTGCTGCCCAAGCTCGCCGCCGGAGAGCTCGAGGGCTATCCCCGGGTGTACGGGCTGGCCTGGTCGTTCGTCGCGCACACCGACAGCCGGATCGAGCTCGAGGCGCTACGCCGCTTCGTCCTCGCTTACCAGCGGGTCCAGCCGCTGTCGATCGGCGAGCTGTGGGCGCTGGCGATCTCGCTGCGCGTCGTGTTGGTCGAGAATCTCCGGCGCCTGGCCGAGCGAATCGCCGCGCGGGGCGGCGCGCGCGAACGGGCGGACGCGATCGCCGATGCGCTGCTCGGCGCCGGCGGCGTCGCGAAGCCCGAGCCGGCGGCGGTGCTCGAGATGCTGGAGCAGGCCCCGTTCTCGCCGGCATTTGCGGTGGCGCTCGTGCAGCGGCTGCGCGAGCAGGACCCCGTGGTCACGCCCGCGCTCGAGTGGCTCGACCGGCGGCTCACGCGGGATGGAACGACGCCGGACGAGATCGTCCGCCTGGAGCACCAGGAGCAGATCGCCAACCACGCCACCGTGCGCAACGTGATCACGAGCATGCGCCTGCTCTCTTCGGCCGACTGGGCCGATTTCTTCGAGAGCGTCAGCCTGGTCCACGAGGCTCTTTGCGACGGGACCCGCGTGGCGGAGATGGACTTCGCGACGCGCGACCGATACCGCCATGCCATCGAAGAGCTCTCCCGGGCGAGCGCGCACGACGAGCTCGAAGTGGCGCGGCGCGCGGTGGCCATGGCGTCCGAAGCCGCACCGGCGGGAGGCGGATCCGCGCAAGCCGCCGACGCCCGTCTCGGCGACCCCGGCTACTACCTCATCGCGAAGGGGCGCTCCCGCCTCGAGCGCGAGCTCGGCTACCGGGTTCCCGGCCGGCAGTGGCTGCGGCGCGCCTGGGTCCGGGCCGCCACGCCTCTCTATCTGGCCGCGATCGTGCTCTCGACGCTGGCCATCCTGTCGGTGCCGGTCGTTCTGACCGCGCAGGCCGGCGTTCGCGCATCATGGGTCCTGCTGCTCGCTCTGCTGGGGCTCGTGCCTGCCTCCGACCTCGCGGTCGCTCTCGTCCACCGGTTCGTGACGCGGCTCATGGGCCCCCGGCCCCTCCCGAAGCTCGAGCTTTCGGGCGGCGTGCCGGCCGAGCTGCGCACGCTCGTCGTCATCCCGATGCTCCTGACCGACGAAACGGAGATCGACGAGGTGGTCGAGAGGCTCGAGGTGCATTACCTGGCCAATGCCGATCCGCAGCTGCGGTTCGCGCTCCTGTCCGACTGGCCCGACGCGGCCGCCGAGACCGTCCCGGAAGACGCGGCCTCGGTCGAGCTCGCGCGTGCCGCGATCCGGCAGCTCAACGCGAGGCACGGGCCTGCGGCCGGGGGCGGCGACCGATTCTGGCTCCTCCACCGCCGGCGTCTCTGGAACGAGCGCGAGGGGACCTGGATGGGCTGGGAGCGAAAGCGCGGCAAGCTGCGCGAGCTCAATCGCCTTCTGCGCGGCGCGACGGACACGACCTTCCTGCCGCCCGAGCCGGGGGAGCCGCCGGCGCCGCCGGGGATCCGGTACGTGATCACGCTCGACGCCGACTCCCGGCTGCCGCGGGAGGCCGCGCGCCGGCTGGTCGGAACGATCGCGCACCCGCTCAACCTTCCCCGCTTCGACTCCGCCGGCGGCCGGGTCGTGGAGGGCCACGCCATCCTCCAGCCCCGGGTGACGCCCACGCTGCCCGAGATGGGCTGGGGCACGTTCTTTCAGTTCGTCTTCTCGGGCCCGCGCGGGATCGACCCGTACGCCTTCGCCGTTTCCGACGTCTACCAGGACCTCTTCGGCGAGGGGATCTTCACGGGCAAGGGCATCTACGACGTGGACGCGTTCGAGCGGGCCCTCGACGACCGGGTGCCCGAGAACACCCAGCTCTCGCACGATCTCTTCGAGGGGCTCTTCGCCCGGGCCGGGTTCGTTTCGGACGTCGAGCTTTTCGAAGGGTTCCCCGGCCACTACGAGGTGGCGGTCTCGCGCCAGCACCGGTGGGTCCGGGGCGACTGGCAGCTTCTTCCCTGGATCGTCGGAACGGCCCGGGTTTCGCAGCGGCGCCATGCGGCCGACACGATCCCGGCGATCGGGCGCTGGAAGATGATCGACAATCTCCGGCGCAGCCTCTCGGCGCCGGCGGCCTTTGCGACGCTGCTGGCCGCCTGGTGCCTGCCCGGTGCCGGGGCGGGGCGGTGGACGGCATTCGTGCTGTGCCTTCTCGCGATTCCTCCGGTCCTCTCCTTTCTCACGAACCTCTTTCCGAAGCGGCGCGGGGTCGCCAAGCGCAGCTTTCTTCGCGGGATCGTCACGGACCTCTCGATCGGCCTTTCCGAAGCGGCGCTGCGCGTCGCCTTCCTGGCGCACACGGCCGGGATGCGCTTCGACGCGATCGCCCGCACGCTGTGGCGTCTGGCCGTCACGCGGCGCCACCTGCTCGAATGGGTCCCGGCCGCGCAGGCGCACCGCGCGCTCGACCTGGAGACGGCCGGCTTCTACCGCCGGATGCGCGGCGCGATCCTCCTGGCCGTGGCCGCGGGCGCGCTCGCCGTGGCTTCGGGTCCGGGCGGCCGGGCGTACGCCGCTTCCTTCGTCGCCCTCTGGCTCCTGTCGCCCCTGATCGCGCGGGCGATCAGCCTGCCCCCCCGCGAGGCCGCATCCTCGCGCCTTTCGGAGGGTGAGGCGAGCGAGTTTCGGCGGATCGCGCGCCGGACCTGGCGCTACTTCGAGAAGTTCGCCGGTCCGGAGTCCCACGGCCTGCCCGCCGACAACTTCCAGGAGACGCCCCGGCCCGAAGCGGCGCACCGGACCTCGCCGACGAACATCGGCCTCGCCCTGCTCTCGACGGTCGCGGCCAACGACTTCGGCTGGATCGGAACCGCCGACATGGCGGACCGGCTGGAGGCGACCCTCGCCGCCGTCGGGCGTCTCGAGCGATTCCGCGGGCACCTCTACAACTGGTACGGCACGGACGACCTCACGCCGCTCGAGCCCCGCTACGTCTCGACGGTCGACAGCGGGAACCTGGCCGCGCACCTGATCACGCTCAAGCAGGCCTGCCGGGAGCGGCTCGGCGAGCCCGTTCTGACCGGGCGCGTCCTGGACGGAATCGCCGATACGCTCGAGCTTCTCCGAATCTCGGCCACACACCTCGCGGCCGGCGGACCCGAGAGGGCCGTCACCTCGCGGCAGCTCGACGAAGCCGCGCGGGAGGCGAGTGCGCGGCTCGCGCCCGTGCCGGAAACGCCGGCCGAGTGGGCGTCGCGCCTGGCGGCCCTGGCGGCGTGCGCCGGGACGCTCGAGGACATCGTCCAGGCGCTCGGCCACGAGGGCGAACCGTCCGCGGCCGGTTCGGCCCTCGCGTGGGCGCGGGCGCTCTCCGCGTGCATCGCGAGCCACGCGCGCGACTGTCGGGAGGCTCGCGAATCGCTCGAGCCGGCGGCGCCGCTCCAGGACCGCCTGACCGCGATCGCCCGAATCGCGGAGGACCTCGTCGCGGAAATGGATTTCGCCTTTCTCTACGACCGCCCTCGCGATCTCTTCGCGATCGGGTACCGGCCCCAGGACGGCACGCTCGATCCCGGCCACTACGACCTGCTCGCGTCGGAGGCGCGCCTGGCGAGCTTCGTCGCGGTCGCGCGCGGCGACGTTCCCGTCGAGCACTGGTTTCACCTCGGCCGTCCCCTGACGCCCGTCGGGCGGGGGTCCGCGCTGTTGTCGTGGTCCGGATCCATGTTCGAGTACCTGATGCCCGACCTCGTGCTCGACGCCCCGTCGGGGAGCCTGCTCGAGCACACCCGCCGGCTCGCCGTGCGGCGGCAGATCCGATACGGGGAGGAGCGGGGTGTTCCGTGGGGCATATCGGAATCGGCCTACAACGCGCGGGACGTCCACTTCACCTACCAGTACTCCAACTTCGGCGTCAGCGGTCTCGGCTTGAAGCGGGGGCTCTCCGAGGACCTCGTCGTGGCGCCGTACGCGACGGCCCTGGCCGCGATGGTGGACCCCGTCGCGGCGATCGCGAATTTCCGGCGGCTCGCCTCCGTCGGCGCGCTCGGGCACTACGGCTTCTACGAATCGATCGACTACACCGCGTCGCGCCTGCCGGAGGGCGCGACGCTCGAGGTCGTGAAGGCGTACATGGCCCACCACCAGGGGATGACGATCGTCGCGCTCGCCAACGTGCTCCTGGAAGAGACGATGCGCCGCCGCTTCGGCGCGGAGCCGGCCGTTCAGGCGACGGCGCTGCTGCTGCAGGAGCGCACGCCCCGCACCGTGGCCGTGGCGCGTCCCGCGACCGGCGACGCGCGGACCGATCTGCACGTGATCGACGACGTGCCGCCGGTCCTGCGGCGCTTCCGATCCCCGCACGACCCGACGCCGCGCACCCACCTGCTCTCCAACGGGCGGTACGCGGTGATGATGACCGCCGCCGGCTCGGGCTACAGCCGCTGGCGCGGGCTCGACGTGACGCGCTGGCGCGAGGACACGACCCGCGATCCGTGGGGAACGTTCGTCTTCCTCGCCGACGGCGCATCGGGCAAGGTCTGGTCGGCGGGATACCAGCCCGCCGGGGCGGAACCGGACGCGTACGAGGCCGTCTACTCGGAAGACCGCGTGGAGATCCACCGCACCGACGGCCTGATCGCGACGACCCTGCGGATCGCCGTCTCGACCGAGGACGACGCCGAGATGCGCCGCGTGTCGCTCACCAACCGCGGCACGCGCCCGTGCGAGATCGACGTGACGTCCTACGCGGAGATCGTGCTCGCTCCTTCCGCCGCCGATGCCGCGCACCCCGCCTTCTCGAACCTGTTCGTCCAGACGGAGTTCGTGGCGGAGGGCGAGGCGCTGCTGGCCTTTCGCCGGCCGCGCGACGGGGAGGAGCCGGTCTGGGCCGCCCACGTGATGACGGTGCAGGGAGAGTGGGTCGGCACGGTCCAGTACGAGACCGACCGGGCACGCTTCGTGGGACGCGGGCGAAGCATCCGCGACCCGCTCGCGATCGCGGAGCGGCGCCCGCTCTCGAACACGGCCGGCACCGTTCTGGATCCCGTGTTCAGCCTGCGCCGGCGGCTGCGCATCGCACCCGGGACGACGGTGCACGTGCAGCTGGCGACCGTCGTCGGCGAGTCGCGGGAGAGCCGTCCTCGCCCTGGCCGGCAAGTACCGGGACCCGGCCACCTTCGAGCGCGTGTCGAGCCTCGCCTGGACGCAGGCGCAGGTGCAGCTGCGTCACCTCGGCATCTCCACCGACGAGGCGCACCTCTTCCAGAGGCTCGCGACGCGGATCCTGTACTCCGACCCGACCCTGCGCGCCCCGGTCGAGACGCTCCTGCGCAACCGCCGGGGCCCTTCGGCCTTCTGGGGACACGGGATCTCGGGCGACATCCCGATCGTGCTCGTCCGGATCGACCAGGTCGAGGACCAGGCCATCGTGCGGCAGCTCCTGCGGGCCCACGAGTACTGGAGGATGAAGGGCCTCGCGGTCGATCTCGTGATCGTGAACGAGCAGCCGGCGTCCTACGCGCCGGAGCTCGGCGCGGCCCTGGATTCGCTCGTCCGCGCCGGCGCGGGCGCTCCGGGCGTGGCCGCGGAGCACTCGGGCGGTCGTGTCTTCGTCCTGCGCGGGGACCTGCTCGCGGGCGAGGAGCGCGACGCGCTGGCTTCCGCGGCCGCGCGTCGTTCTCCTCTCGCGCCAGGGCACGCTCGCGCAACAGGTCATCCGTCTGCTGCGCCGGGTCCCGGCCTCGCCCGCCGCGCAGCCGGTCGCCGCGAGGCCGCCCGCCGCCGACCTTCCGCTCCCGAGGATCCCGCTCGAGTTCTTCAACGGCCTGGGGGGCTTTTCCGAGGCGCAAGGGGAGTACGTGACCCTCCTCGGCGCAACGGCAGTGGACGCCGGCTCCGTGGATCAACGTCCTCGCCAACCCGTCGTTCGGATGCCTCGTGTCGGAATCGGGGTCCGGCTACACGTGGGCGGTCAACAGCCGCGAGAACCAGCTCACGCCGTGGTCGAACGATCCGGTGAGCGATCCGCCCGGGGAGGCCCTCTACCTGCGGGACGAGGAGACCGGGGAGATCTGGAGCCCGACGCCGCTGCCGATCCGGGGCGACGGGTCCTACGTCGTGCGCCACGGCCAGGGGTACAGCCGCTTCGAGTACGAGCACCGGGGGGTCGCCACCGACCTGACCGTGTTCGTCCCGCCGGAGGACCCGGTCCGGATCTCGCGCCTTTCGGTCGAGAACCGGTCCGCGTCGGCGCGCACGCTGACCGTCACCGCCTACGCGGAGTGGGTGCTCGGTCCCCGGAGGGCGGCCGGGGCGCCGTTCGTCGTCACCGAGCTCGACTCCGAGACCGGGGCCATCTTCGCGCGCAACGCCTGGAACGAGGCCCACGCCGGGCGCGTCGCGTTCGCCGACCTCGGGGGCGCGCCGGCCGCGTGGACGGCCGACCGCACGGAGTTCATCGGCCGAAACGGCGGCCTCGACGCGCCGGCGGGCCTGGCGCGCGGCGCGGTCCTCTCGCGGCGCACCGGCGCCGGCCTCGATCCGTGCGCCGTGCTGCAGGTCCGGCTGCGGCTGTCACCGGGGCAGCGGGTGCAGGTCGTCTTTCTGCTCGGCCAGGGCCGCGACGCCGTCGAAGCGCGGCAGCTCGTCACGCGGCACCGGTCGTCGGACCCCGACGTCGCGCTCGCGGCCGTCCGGCGGGAGTGGGAGGACACGCTCACCGCGCTCCAGGTCCGGACGCCCGACCGCTCGATGGACCTGATGCTCAACCGCTGGCTCCTCTACCAGGCCCTCGGCTGCCGGTTCCGGGCGCGCTCGGCGTTCTACCAGGCCGGCGGCGCCTGGGGCTTCCGCGACCAGCTGCAGGACGCGATGTCCTTCACGGTCGCGCGGCGGGAGCTCGCGCGCGGGCAGTTGCTGCGGGCCGCCTCCCGGCAGTTCGAAGAGGGCGACGTCCAGCACTGGTGGCACGAACCCGGGGGACGGGGCGTGCGCACCCGGATCTCCGACGATCTGCTGTGGCTCGCCTACGCGACGCACCACTACATCGAGATCACCGGCGACCGCAGCCGTGCTCGACGAGCTGGTCCCGTTCCTCACGGCGGCCCCTCTCGAGCCGGGGGAGACCGATCGCTACTTCGAACCGAAGGTGTCGGCCGAGAAGGCGTCCCTCTTCGAGCATTGCGCGCGGGCGCTCGATCGCAGCCTCGCCGTCGGGCGCCCACGGGCTGCCGCTGATGGGGACCGGAGACTGGAACGACGGGATGAACCGGGTCGGCGCGGGCGGTCGGGGCGAAAGCGTGTGGCTCGGCTGGTTCCTGCAGGTGAACCTCCACCAGTTTGCCGGCTTCGCCGAGGAGCGGGGGGAATCCCGCCGCGCGCTCGCCTGGCGATCGCACGCGCAGGCCCTGAGGCTGGCGCTCGAGCGCGACGGGTGGGACGGCGACTGGTATCGCCGCGCGTTCTTCGACGACGGGACGCCGCTCGGATCGGCGACCAACGACGAGTGCCGCATCGACTCGATCCCGCAGTCCTGGGCCGTCATCTCGGGCGCCGCCGACCCCGAGCGGGGAAGGCGGGCCATGGCGGCCGTCGACGAGCATCTCGTCCGGCGGGGAGACGGGCTCGCCCTGCTCTTCACGCCTCCCTTCGACCGCACCGCGCTCGAGCCCGGCTACATCAAGGGGTACGCGCCGGGCGTCCGGGAGAACGGCGGGCAGTACTCGCACGCCGCGGTGTGGGCCATGATCGCGTTCGCGGCGCTCGGCGACGGCGACAAGGCGGGCGAGCTCTTCGCGATCCTGAACCCCATCAACCACTCCAGCACGCGGTCGGGCCTCTACCGGTACAAGGTCGAGCCGTACGTGATGGCCGGCGACGTCTACTCGGAGGCCCCGCACGCGGGCCGGGGAGGCTGGACGTGGTACACGGGCGCGGCCGGCTGGATGTACCGGGCCGGCGTCGAGTGGATCCTGGGCTTCCGCCTGCGGGGATCGGTCCTGCACGTGGACCCCTGCATCCCGCGGGCATGGCCGGGGTACGAAATCCAGTTTCGGTACCACTCCGCCCGCTACCGGCTCACGGTGGAGAACCCGCGCGGCGCAATGCGCGGCGTGACGAGCATCTCGCTCGACGGCGGGCCGGTGACGGGCCGCGAGATCCCGCTCCACGACGACGGCGGCGAGCACCGGATCGCGGTCGTGCTGGGCTAGCGTCCTGTCCCGGAAGCCGCAACGCCCGCCATCGACCGCCGCATCACTCGTCTCCGAGCCGGGCGTGCATCATCCGGGCGCTCGCCGGGCATGCGGACCGGAACTCGACGGACTCGCGCAGGGCCGGCGGCGCGAGGGCGCGATCCGCGGGGGCGAAGCCGAAGCGCGGGAAGAACCCGGACGCGGTTTCCGTCAGCAGATAGACGTCGCTTGCGCCCCGTTCCCCGGCCAGGCGCAGGGCCTCCTGCGTGAGCCGCTCGCCGAGCCTGCGGCCCCGCTGGCCCGGGGCCACGACGAGCGAGCGCAGGAGAGCGGCGTCCTGGTAGATCTCGAGCTCGACGCAGCCGACGATGCCCGTTCCTTCCTCGGCGACGAGGGCGTGTTCCAGGTGCTCCGCGAAGCCCTCGAGCGGCAGGCGGGCTTCCTCGAGAAGCGCGACGGCGGCGGGCAGATCGGTGGCTCGGGCCTGTCGGATTGCGGGTGCAGAGCTCATAGATCGACGTTTATAGACTATCCATGGAGAAGCCCTGTCGAGCGGCGTGCCGGTCGGGGCGAGGCCGGGCAACCTTCGTCCGCTCAGGAGCTTGCCGGGCGGTCGCGGCCGCGGCCGTGACCTGCACGTGGTACTCTCCCACTTCCTCTAATCAATCGATTCCCCGCCGCCGGATTCGGCAGAAGGCAGTTCGTTCCATGGAAAGTCCGACTCTTCCCGCATCGAGCCGGCCCGCGGCCGGACCGCAGGACCTGACGACCGGCGAGCTCGGCCGGTACGGCCTCGGCGTCGTTGTCCGTCAACTGCGTCTGGTGGATGCGGCCGCGTTGCAGCCGCTCAGCCGGGTCTATTGTCTCGGCTGCGGCCGCGCGGTCGAGCACGAGTCCCGGGTGCAGGGGTGGTGGTTCTGCCTCAACGCCTGCAACACCGAGACCTCGCATTGACCTGCGGCTCGCTTCGGAGTTCCGCATGCTGACGGAACACGAGTTGCGGACCTGGATCTGCGGCCGCTGCGGCCGCGACAACGAGACGATCGTCGCGCTGGATGGCCACGCGCGCTGCGCGTTCTGCCGCGCGAAGACACGGGTCCAGGCGAGCCGGGACTACCTCTCGGTGCTTTCGTCGCGTCATCCGGAGCTCGCGGGCGACGAGAACGAGGACGGGCTCCCGCTCTGGTGAGTCGCCCCGCGCTCAGGCTTCGGAGCGCCGCTCTCCGGTGATTCGCGCCTTCGCCCGCATGACCCCCATCATCGTCGCCGTCATGACCGTGACGAGGGCCATGAACGGTCCCCGCCTTCCGGCGTAGAGACCGAGCACGTAGGCCCAGCCGATCGGGTAGCCGCGGTGGGCCTTCTTCGCGAGGGCTCCGAGGCGCTCGAAGCCGCTGTGCTCGAGCTCGACGCGGGTGCCCGCGCCCTCGCCGGTGAAGCGGACCTCGACGTCCTGGGCCCGGGCCGGGTCGTCGCCGGGGTGCCACGTGAACGCCACGCGGCGCGGCGGCTCCCACGCGGTGACCGTGCCCCAGACGCACTCGCGCCCGCCGCGGATCCGCTCGAGGATGCGGCCGCCGGCGCGCGCTTCCATGACGACGGTTTCGGCGTCGCGCTGGCCGACGGAGTGCGAGGCGAGGGGCCACCAGCTGGCCATCTCCGCCGTGAAGCGGTGGAACGCCTGCTCGGGAGGCGCCTTGACGCTGACGGACTTGCGGATCGGAGGAAACGCGGGTCGGGCGGCGGGGTCCTTCATGACGTCACTCCTCGAAAGACCTGGCGTAGGCCGCGAGCGCATCGGTCCACATGCGCTCGGCGTAGTCGCGCAGGGCGGCGATGCCGGCCGGGTCCAGGCGATAAAGGCGCCGCTGCGCCTCCGGGCGGCTCGCCACGAGGCGCGCCCGGCGCAGCACGGCGAGGTGCTGGGAGACGGCGGGCTGGGAGACCCGGAGGTGGCGGGCGAGCTCGCCGACGGCGTGCGGCCGGCGGCGCAGCCGCTCGACGAGGCGGCGGCGGGTCGGATCGGCGAGGGCCTCGACGGCTTGTGCATAAGCCACGACTAATATAAGTATATGCTTACATACGCCGCCGTCAAGGCGGAAGGAGGCGAGGCATGAAGGCGAGTCGATGGCTCCGGGCGGCGGCGGTGCTCCTGGCCCTCTTCTTCCTGGGGCACACCGCGGCGGTCCTCCTTCCCGCGAAGTCGAGCGGGCCGCAGGAGGACGCGGTCCTGCAGGCGATGAAGGGCTTCCACTTCGACGCCATGGGGCGGGACCGGACGATCTGGGACTTCTGGCAGGGCTTCAACTTCTTCACGAGCGTCGCGCTGGCGATCCTCGTGGTCCTGACATGGCAGCTCGCGGGGCTCGCCCGGCAGGACCCGGCGCGGGCGCGGCCCTTCGCCCTGAGCCTGGGGATCGGGCTGGCGGCGATGGCCTGGGTCTGCTGGCGGTTCTTCTTCGTCGCCCCGGCCGGGACGTCGACGCTGGCGGCGGCCTGCGCCTTCGCCGCGTGGATTTCCCTCCGTTCGGCCCGGGCGGCGTGCGTTCCGGCCGCGCGGGCCGGCCCCGCTCGTCCTACGCGGAAAGGACGGCGGCCGAAGTCCCCTTCATGCGGTGCATGATCCGGCCCAGGCGGACGTTCAGCCCGTGCCTGCGGTCGAGGAAGGGGATCGGCGGCGACTGCCGCAGCCCGAGCCGCTTGCGCAGCCGCTGCAGCAGGTAGTTGTCCGGAACGGCCCGCAGCCCCCGCTCGACGGCGTCGATCGCGTCCTTGCGCGACCGGCCGAGCAGGTGGAGCTGGGCGAGGCACCAGTAGATGTGAGCGTTGCGCGGGTCGGCGTGCTGGGCCTTCTTGCAGAGCTCGAGGCCGCGGCGCAGCTCCTTGCTGTGGCCGAGGCAGAGGGCGTAGCTCGCCAGGCCCGAGGCCGGCACCGTCTCTCCACGGCCGGTGAATCGCGCCACGTAGGCCGACAGCAACGTCGCTGGCGCGGGGCCACTGCTCCCGCTTGACCGCTTCGCGGCCCGCTTCGAGCAGTTCTTCCTCCGAGTACTCCTCGAGATCCATGGGATCGGCCTCCTCCGCCGGACGGCGGTGCCTCATTCTAGGGCAATCGGCGCCCGTCCGCCAGACATCGCCGAACGCGACGGCGTTCTACGCCGGGGCCGTCTCGCCGGGCCCGCGCGCGACGCGAGGAAACGCCGCAGCGTCCTCGCCATCCACGCCACGAGCAGAACCGCCAGCACCACGACTCCCGCGGCCACCGCGGCGGCGGCGAGCGGGTACTTCACCGCGAGAAAGAGCAGCAACGCGGTCAGGCCGTCCTCGGCGAGCGAGGCGACCCAGTTGGTGATGGGCTCCGGGCTGGTGTTGAGGACGGCGCGCGTCGAGGACTTCAGCCCGTGGGCCGAAAGCGCGACGCCGCCGCAGATCAGCGCCGCGGCGATTCGCCACTCCTCGGGGAGGTTCGAGACGCCGGCCCAGGCGAGCAGCGCCGCCGCCGGAACCCGGATGAACGTGTGGACGAGGTCCCAGATCGAATCGACGATCGGGATCTTGTCGGCCAGGAACTCGACGAGATAGAGCGACGCCGCCACGAGGATGACCCAGGTGATTCGTCAGGACCGTCAGCCCGCCCGGCAGCGCGATCACTCCGGAGCGCCCGAGGAACCCGAGCACGGCGACGGTCGCGTAGAGGCGGAGGCCCGAGGCGACGGCGGCGCCGAGGAGGAGGCCGATCAGTCCGACGGTAACTTCAGAGGGCAATGTCCGGCTCCGGTCGCGGGGCGGCGTCCGGTCCCGCCCCGGTCGTAGGGGCGGGGCTTGTCCCCGCCCTCTTTAGCTCAACTCTTCCTTGAGGATCTTCGCCGCCTGCTCCGCCCGGAAGTCGGCGAGCTTCTTCGAGAGCTCCGGGCCGCTTGCCGGCGAGGACCGCGACGGCGAAGAGCGCCGCGTTGACGGCTCCGGGCTTGCCGATCGCGAAAGTCGCGACCGGGATGCCGCCCGGCATCTGCACCGTCGAAAGAAGCGAGTCGAGGCCCTTCAACGACGCGCTCTCCATGGGCACGCCGAGGACCGGCAGCGTCGTGTGCGCCGCGGCCACACCGGCCAGGTGCGCGGCCCCGCCGGCTCCCGCGACGAGGACCTCGATCCCGCGTTCCGCGGCACCCGTCACGTAGTCCGCGGTCTCCTTCGGCGTGCGGTGCGCCGACAGCACGCGACTCTCGCTCGCGACGCCGAACTTCGTCAGCGTCTCCGAGACGGCCTTCATGACGTCCCAGTCGGACTTCGAGCCCATCAGGATGCCGACGAGAGGCTTGTCCATCCTCACTCTCCCTGGCCGAGCGAGTACCCGCGCTCGCCGTCGAAGTCGTAGAGGCTGATGGCCTGAGCGAACGAGATGCCGGCGCCCGCCAGGCGGCCGAGCAGGGCCACGATGTCGGAGTACGTGGCCGTCGTGGCCGGCCGCCATGTGGCGGCAGCGGAACTGGTCGCCGCGAAAGGTCTCCGGCATGCCGTTCGGCCACACCTTCACGCCGCGGCTCGTGAGCATGGTCAGGCGGAACTCGGGGCCGGCCAGCGGCTACGAGCTTGGCCGCGAGCGCCTCGGAGTCGCAGCTTTCCCAGTTGACGTAGACGTCGACGCCCTTGAGCTCCCGCACCGGCGCCGGGCGGGCCGTCTCCGGCGGGTGCGCGACGCGGCCGTCGGCCCGGCCGCGTAGGAGACCGCCTTGAGCTTCTGCGGGCGCTTGCCGATCCGCGCCGCCACGGCCTCGGCGAACTCCTTCGTGCCGACCTTCTGCTTGCTGACGCCGTCCTCGAAGATGTCGTAGGTGTGGATGCCGTCCTCGATCGTCGTGAGCCAGGCGTTGTGGACGCGCTCGGCGACGTCGGGCTGGCCGATGTGGACGAGCATCATCACGGCGCCGAGCAGCAGGCCCGACGGGTTCGCCAGGTTCTGGCCCGCGCGGCGCGGCGCCGAGCCGTGGATCGCCTCGAACATCGCGTAGTTGGCGCCGATGTTGGCCGAGCCGGCCAGGCCGACCGAGCCGGCGATCTGCGCGGCGACGTCCGAGAGAATGTCGCCGTAGAGGTTCGGCATCACGATCACGTCGAAGACCTCGGGCGTGTCGGCCAGCTTGGCCGCGCCGATGTCGACGATCCAGTGCTCGTTCTCGATGTCCGGATACTCCGTCGCCGATCTCGTCGAAGACCTTGTGGAAGAGGCCGTCGGTCATCTTCATGATGTTGTCTTTGGTGAAGCAGGTCACCTTCTTGCGGTTGTTGCGCCGCGCGTACTCGAAGGCGTAGCGGACGATCTTCTCGCGAGCCCGGCCGGGTGATCAGCTTCAGGCACTGCGTAGACGTCGGCGGATCTGCCGGTACTCGATGCCGGCGTAGAGGTCCTCCTCGTTCTCGCGGACGATGACGACGTCCATGACCGGGTGCTTCGTGTCGACGAACGGGTGGTACGACACGCAGGGCCGGACGTTGGCGTAGAGGCCGAGCGTCTTGCGGGTCGTGACGTTGAGGCTCTTGAAGCCGCCGCCCTGGGGCGTGGTGATCGGCGCCTTGAGGAAGACCTTCGTGCGCCGGAGCGACTCCCAGGCCGACGGCGCGATGCCCGCGCTGTTGCCCGCGAGGTAGACCTTCTCGCCGATCTCGATCTCCTCGATGGCGATGCCGCGCGCCGGCGGCCTTCAGGATGTGGAGGGTCGCGTCCATGATCTCGGGGCCGATGCCGTCGCCCCTTGCGACCGTGATGGGGACTTCGTTGGTCATGCTCTCGTCTGCCTCCGCGCTCATCGGGATCGGCGCTCCGGCGCCGGCGAGCCCGAAACCTTATCATCGGCGGCGTGGCCCCGGACGAGCTCGAGGAGGGTGTGCGCGCGCTCGCCGCACGCCTGCGGGGGAACCTGCGGATCACGGTCGTCACGGGCGCGGGAGTGTCGGCGGCGAGCGGGGTCCCGACGTTCCGGGGGCCCCGCGGACTCTGGCGAGACTTTCGCCCCGAGGATCTCGCCACGCCCGAGGCCTTCGCGCGGGACCCGCTCGCGGTCTGGGAGTGGTATGCCTGGCGGCGGGAGCTCGTCGGGCGGGCGAAGCCCAACCGCGCACACGAGGTGCTCGCCGCCTGGAGCCGGCGCTACCCCGGGTTCGCCCTCGTCACGCAGAACGTCGACGGTCTCCACGAGCGGGCGGGGACCGCGAACGTGACGCGATTTCACGGTTCGCTCTGGATGCTCTCCTGCTCTACCGGGTGCGCTCTGTCGCCCCGAAACGGCTGGGAGGAGCTCGGCCCGCTCGGCGAGCTTCCGCCCCGCTGCCCGCACTGCGGCGGGCTGGCGCGTCCGGGCGTCGTCTGGTTCGGAGAGGCGATTCCGGCCGAGGCCCTGCGGGCCGCCGGGGCCGCGGTCGACTGCGACGTGTTCCTGACCGTGGGGACTTCGGCGCTGGTCCACCCGGCGGCCGGCCTCGTTCTGGAGGCGGCCGCGCGGGGGGCCTTCACCGTCGAGATCAACCCCGACGCGACGCCCGCCTCGGGCCGCGTCGACCTCGTCCTGGCCGGCCCGGCCGAGGTCGTCCTCGACCGCGTCGAGGCCGAGCTCAGCGCTCCCTGACGAGCAGCGAGGCGGCGATGGAGCCGCCGAGGAGCGCGACGACGACCGCGAGAGAGACGGGCATGGGGATCTTGTAGACGTCGAGGAGCAGCATCTTTGCGCCCACGAACACGAGGACGAGAGCGAGGCCGACCTTGAGGAAGCGGAACTTTCCGACGACGCCGGCGAGCAGGAAGTAGAGCGCCCGCAGCCCCAGGATCGCGAAGATGTTGGACGTGTAGACGATGAACGGGTCCGAGGTCACCGCGAAGATCGCGGGAATCGAGTCGACGGCGAAGACGAGGTCCGTCGCCTCGATCGCGACGAGAACGAGCAGCAGCGGCGTGGCGAGGCGGCGACCGTTCCGCACGACCGTGAACCTCGGGCCGTCGTAGTCCGAAACCGCCGGCACGAGCTTCTGGAACAGCCGAAAGACGGGGTTGCGCTCGGGATGCAGCTCCTCGTCCTTGCGGAAGAGCATCCGGGCGCCGGTGAAGACGAGAAACGCGCCGAAAAGGTAGATGACCCAGTGGAACCGCTGCAGCATCGCGGCGCCGATGACGATGAAGACCGCGCGCATCACCAGGGCCCCGAGCACGCCCCAGAAGAGGACGCGGTGCTGGTAGGCCTTCGGGACGGCGAACGCGGAGAAGATGATGACGAAGACGAAGACGTTGTCGACCGAGAGCGACTTCTCGATGAGGTAGCCGGTCAGGAACTCGAGGCCCTTGGCCTCTCCGAATCGCCAGAAGATCCAGCCGTTGAAGGCGAGGGACAGGGCGATCCAGACGACGCTCCAGGTCAGGGCCTCCCGGAACCCGACCTCGTGGCTCTGGCGGTGGAAGACCCCGAGGTCGAGCGCCAGCATGGCGAGCACGAAGGCCGTAAACCCGACCCACAGGCCCGGGGTCCCGATCGAGGTGAGCTCCACGGCCCCGAATCTAGCTCAAAAGGCCCGGCGGGCCGGCCAATTGCCCGGATCCCGGCCGGGTCGTTCGGGGGTATCCTTGGAGGTCGGTGAAAAAAGTCCTCTGGGTCGTCCTGGCGGTGGGAATCGCTCTGGCCGGGGCGTGGGGCTACGGGGAGCTCGTTCGGCACGAGAACGACACGGGCCAGCCCATTCAGCTCCTCGCCGTCGCCGAAGAACAGAGCCTCTCGCTGTCCTTTTCGCGCAAGGGCCGGCTGACGACGCGCGTCCCCGAGGAGGGCGAGGCGATCGCGAAGGGCCAGGAGGTCGCGCGCATCGAGGAGCCCGGCCTCGCCGAGGACGTCACGGACATCGAGCGCCAGATCTCGCAGGTCCAGGCCCGCGACCGCACCCGCCTCCAGGAGATCGAGAAGCTCAAGGCCCAGTTTGCCGCGGTCGCCTCCGACGAGCGGCGAATCGCGCGGCTCGTCAAGGAGGGCGTTTCGCCGGCGGCGAGCCTCGAGTCGCTCCAGCACCAGCGCGACGCCATCGCGGCGGACATCCGCGCGCGCGAGGCCGAGGAAGGACAGCTCGAGGCCGAAGAGCAGGCGCTCCGGGTCCGGATCGAGAAGATCCGCGTCTTCGAGAAGGAGGGGATCCTCGCCTCGCCCTCGAGCGGCACGGTGCTCACGCGCCATCACCGAATGGGGGAATGGGTGGAACCGGGACAGTCCATCCTGACGCTCCAGATCGAGGCGCCGTACCTGCGCGTGGAGGTGCCGGAGGAGCGCCTCTCGAGCTTCGCCGTCGGTAAGACCGTGACCGTCTGGCCGCAGGCGCGCCCCAACGCCCGCTTCCAGGCGAAGATCGTGTCGATCAAGCCGCGCTCGGAGTTCGCGACGCGCAAGAACTGGGGCCTTCAGAGCCGCGACCTGCAGACCTTCTCGGTCCGCCTCCAGCCCGTCAACGCCACGGTCGTCTCGGGCCAGACCTTCGTGGTGCGAAGCCGGAAGCGAGACGCCGAGGGCGTGAGCTCGACCCCGGCAATCGAGGTCGAGCGGCTGACCAAGCGCTTCGGCGAGGCCGTCGCCGACGACGCGGTGTCCTTCCGGGTCCAGCCCGGCGAGTTCTTCGGCCTCCTCGGCCCCAACGGCGCCGGGAAGACCACGCTGATCCGCATGCTGACGACCCTCCTGCCGCCGACCTCGGGCACCGCCCGGATCGAAGGCCAGGACATCGTCCGCGAGCGCCACGCCGTGCGGCGGACGATCGGCACCGTCTCGCAGGCCAAGACGACCGACGAGAACCTCACGGTCCGCGAGAACCTCTCGGTGCAGGGCAAGATGTACGGCCTCTCCGGCCGGACGCTCCGCGAGCGGATCGAGAGGCGCCTGCGCCAGGTGGGCCTCTGGGAGCGCCGGAACCAGTCCGCGCGCGAGCTCTCGGGAGGCATGCGCCGCCGCCTCGAGATCGCCCGCGGCGTGCTGCACTCGCCGCGCGTCCTCTTCCTCGACGAGCCCACGACGGGCCTCGATCCGCAGAGCCGGCGCTCGATCTGGGACATGTTCGACGACATGCGCGAGCGGGACCCCGAGCTCGCGATCGTCCTGACGACCCACGCGATGGAGGAGGCCGACTTCCTCTGCGACCGCATCGCGATCATGGACCTGGGCAAGGTCCTCTGCGAGGACACGCCCCAGGCCCTGAAGCACGGCCTCGAAACGGGCGAGCGCGTGGAGCTCGCGACGGACCGGGAGATCGCGGCGGCGGACCGCGAGGCCATGGCGGCCATGGGCGCGGCCCAGCTGCGGTTCCCGTCGGCCAGCGTCGTGCACTTCTTCGCGCGCCCGGGCGAGGGCACGGGCCGGAAGGTCGCGCGGCTCCTCGAGGACCGCGGGTACCACATCGTCCATCTCTCGATCGCGCTCGTCACGCTCGAGGACGTCTTCTTCTCCTACACCGGCCGGGCGCTGCGCGAAGCATGAAGCGCGCACGCAGGGAGAAGCCGCCGGCGCGCGGGGCGAGGCTCGCGCTCCTCGGGATGGCGGCGATCGGCCAGCGGGCGTTCCTGACGCTCTGGCGCCAGCCGGTGCTCGTCGTCTCGACGATGGTCTTTCCGATCGTCTATCTCCTCATCCTCGGCAACGCGATGAACCGTCCGCTCGAGAACGTGCCGCTCGCCGTCGTCGACGAGGCCGGCAACGCCTGGTCGGCCGAGTGCCGCCGCGGCGTG
>CAWGOM010000014.1:0-36445 GCA_963824165.1 uncultured Acidobacteriota bacterium | reverse complement strand
AGCGCAGGAAGTTCTCGCCCAGAACGCCGCGCACGATCTCCTCGGAATGGCCCCGGCGCAGGAGCTCCTCGGTCAGCTTCGGCAGCGTCGAGACGTCTTCCATGCCCGCAGGAGGATCCGAGATCCCGTCGTAGTCGGTCCCCAGCCCCGCCGCGCCCGGTCCGCCGAGCTTGAGCACGCGCTCGATGTGGTCGACGGCGACCTTCCAATCCGCGTCCGGGTAGGAGATCGCATCCTTCACCTTCTGGATCTCGGCGTCGCGGGTCGCGGGATCGTCCTTGTACTTCTCCTGGAGGGCGTCGATCTGCGGCTGGGCGGCCTTGCGGGCCGCAAGGTAGCCGTCGATGGAGGCCTGCGACAGAAACAGCGAGCTGACGTTGACCATGATGATCCCGCCGCCTTTGGCAATCGCGCGGATCTGGTCGTCGGTGACGTTGCGCGGCATCGCCGCCAGCGCCCGGCACGAAGAGTGGGACGCGAACACCGGCGCCTTCGACACGGCGATGACGTCGGCCATCGTCTTGTCGCTGACGTGCGACACGTCGACGAGCATGCCGAGACGGTTCATTTCGAGGACGACCTCGCGCCCGAAGTCCGTGATGCCGTCGTGGACGACGTAGGTCTTCGGGTCGAAATCGGAGCTGAAGAAGTTGCCCGCGGAATCCGCCCAGGCGTTGGTGTTCGTGTGCGTCAGCGTCATGTAACGCACGCCCAGTCGGTAGAATGAGGACAGCGCGCCGAGGGAATCCTCGATCGCGTGGCCGCCCTCGATGCCGATCAGGATCGCGATTTTGCCGTCCTTCTTGGCCTTCCGGATGCCGGCGACCGAGTCGGTGAAGACCAGGTCCTTCGGGTACGCCTCGACGAGCCGGTGGATCAGGTCGATGAACTCCAGGGCCTTCTTGGCCGAGCCCCCCGACTTCGCGTAGTCCGCGTTGACGTAGGCGGAGAGGAAGGGCGCCGTGACGCCCCCTTCCCTCCAGCGCGGGATGTCGATGTGCCCGAAGGCGTTGCGAACGCCGATGTCCTTCCAGCGGCTCTCGAGCTCCTCCGGCAGGTCCTGGTGCGTGTCGAGCACGATCGCGCTCCTGTGGAGGCGCATCGCGCGCTCGTGGAGGTCGTCGGCGAGAGCGATTCCGGCGGCGCCGAGCAGGGCGAACGCGAGGGCGAGCTTCTTCATGCGCGGCAGGCTATAACAGGGCCATGAGAACACCCCCTCACTTCCAGCCCCTCGACTTCGAACGCCTCGCGCAGGAGGAAATGACTCGCCGTTCCGAGGAGTTTCTCGGCCGGATCGCGACCCGCCGCACCGTCCGCGACTTCTCGGACGAGCCCGTGCCGCTGGCGCTCGTCGAGAACGCCGTCCGCGCCGCCTCGCTCGCGCCCTCGGGCGCCAACCGCCAGCCCTGGCGCTTCGTCGTCGTCGCGGATCCCGACGTCAAGAGCCGGATCCGCCTCGCCGCCGAGGCCGAGGAGAAGGACAGCTACGAGCGCCGCATGCCCGAAGAGTGGCTCGAGGCCCTCGCCCCGCTCGGGACCGACTGGCACAAGCCCTTCCTCGAGACCGCGCCGTACCTGATCGCGGTCTTCCGGATGGACTTCGAGCCCGTCGAGGCCCCGGGCGGCGTCGACGACGGGACCGTCTCCAAGCGGAAGAACTACTACGTCTCGGAGTCCGTCGGCATCGCCTGCGGCTTTCTCCTCGCCGCGCTGCACTTCTCCGGGCTCGCCACGCTCACCCACACGCCCTCACCGATGGGGTTCCTGAACCGCATCCTCGACCGCCCCGCGCACGAGAAGCCGTACCTGCTCATCCCGGTCGGCTACCCCGCTGAGGGCGCGCGGGTGCCGGTGATCGAAAAGAAGGCGCTAGAGGACGTGCTGGTCCAAATCGGGGACTGACTCTACGAGGGGAGCTCGGGCCAACAGCCTTCGCCCTCAGGACTCCTCGATCGGCGTCAGGCGAGCCGGCTCTTCCAGGATGGCCAACAGTTTCACGGCGCAGAAAACGCGATCTCGTCGAGTGGCCGACACTTTTTCCACGATCCCCCTCTTCTGGAGCTTCTCGATGGCCCGCTCGGCGGTCGTGTAGGCCACCTTCAGCCTCGCCGCCGCTATTACTGTGAGCCGTTGTTATCGTTTTATTTGCATTTCGACAATAACCGTGGGCAACTTTCAAGGCTCGACATCTGGGCTGGGTGACTCTGCCTCAAAACGGGGGAACCGGAGGGGGAGGGGGCAAGCCCCTCCCCTACGACCGGCGACAGGCGGCTATTGCCGCGAGATGTTGGCCCGCCCGCCCCGCAGCACGTACTTCTGGACCTTGCCGGTCGCGGTCTTGGGCAGCGCGTCGAGGAACGTCACGCCCTTCGGCGTCTTGAAACCTGCCAGGTGACCCCGGACAAAGAGCGTCAGCTCCTCCTCGGAAGTCTCGACGCCGCGTCGCAGCACGACGAAGGCGTACGGCGCCTCGCCCCACTTCTCGTGGGGCAGGCCGACCACGGCCGCCTCGAGGACCGCCGGATGGCGCAGCAGCACGCCCTCCACCTCGATCGACGACACGTTCTCTCCCCCGCTGATGATGACGTCCTTGAAGCGGTCACGGATCTCGATGTAGCCGTCGGGGTGGACGACGGCCGCGTCGCCACTGTGGAACCAGCCGCCGCGCATCGCCTCGGCCGTCGCCTCGGGGTCGCGGTAGTAGCCCGCCATCACGGCGTTGCCGCGCACGACGATCTCGCCCAGGGTCTCCCCGTCCGGCGGGACCTCCTCGCCGTCCAGGCCGACCACGCGCACCTCCCCGGAGGTGACGAGCTCCACGCCCTGCCGCGCCTTCACGGAGGCGCGCGCCGCCGGGTTGAGGCCGTCGTGCTCGGGCCGCGGCTCGCAGACGGTGATGAACGGAGAGGTCTCGGTGAGGCCGTAGACCTGCGTGATGGTCCAGCCGAGCTCGCCCTCGACGCGCTCGATCGTCGCGGCCGCGGGCGGCGCCCCCGCCGTCAGAACCCGGAGGCCCCGCCGAGCGCCCCGGCGGGTCTCCTCCGGAGCGTTCGCGATGGAGATGAGCACGGTCGGCGCCGCGTTCAGCATCGTCACCGACTCGCGGGCGATCGCCTCGAAGACGGCGACCGCTTCGGCCCTCCGGAGGCACACGTGGGCGGCCCCGGCGGCCGTGACGGTCCACACGAAGGTCCAGCCGTTGGCGTGGAACATGGGGAGCGTCCAGAGAAACCGGTCCGCCGGGCGCACGGGATGGTGCACGAGCGTTCCCACGACGTTGGTGTGCGCGTTGCGATGGGTGATCATCACGCCCTTGGGCCGCGCCGTGGTGCCGCTGGTGTAGTTGATCGAGAGCAGGTCGCGCTCGCCGATCTCGGGCCGATCGAAGCCGGGACCGGACGCGGCGAGCTCCGCTTCGTAGTCGCGCCAGCCGGACCGCGCGCCCTCGAGCGCGACGCAGGATTCGAGGCTCGGGATCCGGGCGCGGATGGAGTCGACCGCTTCCAGGTAGTCGGAATGCGCGCAGACCACCCGCGCGCCGCTGTGCTCGAGGATGTAGGCGATCTCCTCCGGCGCGAGGCGGTAGTTGATCGGGACGAGCACGGCCCCGATCTGCGGGACCGAGTAGAAGCACTCGAGATGCGCGGCCGTGTTGGGCGCGATCGTCGCGACGCGGTCCCCGGGCCCGACGCCCATCCTCCGAAACGCCGCCGAGGCCCGGTCGCAGCGCTCGAAGAACTGCGCGTAAGTGAAGCGCCGCGCGCCGTCGACGACCGCCTCGCGGCCGCCGTAGAGCCGCCGCGCCCGGCGCGCGAACTCGAGGGGCGTCAGCGGCGTTTCCATCGTCCCTCCGCGGGCACGACCCTAGGCCCGGCCCCGGCCCTCAGGCCGGGACGCCGGGCGCGAGCCCCGCGCGTCTCACGCGAGCTTCAACGGGAGCTGCCGCAGCCGTTTCCCCGTCGCGGCGAAAACGGCGTTGGCGACGGCCGGCGCGATGGTGGGAGTGCCGGGCTCCCCGACCCCGCCCGGTTTCTCGCCGCTCTCGACGATGTGCACCTCGACCCTCGGCATCTCGTCCATGCGCAGGACCGGATAGTCGTCGAAGTTCCCCTGCTGGACGCGGCCGTCCTTCAGCGTGATCTGGCCGTACAGGGCGGCCGAGAGGCCGTATGCGATCGCCGACTCCAGCTGGGCCGTGACCCCGGCCGGGTTGATGCAGATGCCGCAGTCGATCGCCGCGACAACGCGGTGCACGCGGATCTCTCCCTTGTCGACCGAGACGTCCGCGACCTGCGCCACGTAGCTCTCGAACGACTTGTGCACGGCGAAGCCCCGGAACTGGCCCCGGGGCGGCGCACCGCCGGCCTTCGCCAGGGCCAGATCCATCACGCCCCGGTGGCGGGGGGACTTCGCGTAGAGCGCGCGCCGGTAGTCGGCCGGGCTCTTCCCGGCCGCGGCCGCGAGCTCGTCGACGATGGTTTCCATGACGTAGGCGGTGTGCGTGTGCCCGACCGAGCGCCACCAGAGGACCGGGACGGGCGACTTCGGCGAATGCAGACCGACGAAATGGTGCGGCGTCGCCTCGACGTACGGCGAGTCGACGACGCCCTCGACCGAGGTCTCGTCGATGCCGTCCTTGATCATCATCGCGAAGGGGGTGCCCTCCATGATCGACTGGCCCACGATCTGCTGGCGCCACGCGGCGGGCAGGCCGTCCGGTCCGAGCCCGACCTTCAGCTTGTGCGCCCACATCGGGCGGTAGTAGCCGCCGCGCATGTCGTCTTCGCGGGTCCAGACGACCTTGACCGGCATCCCGGCGGCCTTCGCCACGTGGACGGCCTCCGCCACGAAGTCGCTGGTGGCGTTCGCCCGGCGGCCGAAGCCGCCGCCCAGGAACATCGTGTGGATCCGGACCTGCTCGGGCTTGAGTCCCGTGATGGCCGCGGCGGTCCCCTGGTCGCCCGTCTGGAACTGGGTCCCCGTCCAGACGTCGCAGGAGTCGGGCCCGATCTTCACGGCGCAGTTGAGGGGTTCCATCGTCGCGTGGGCGAGAAACGGAAATGCGTACTCGGCCTCGACCGTCTTCGTCGCCGAGGCGAGCGCTTTCTCGACGTCGCCCGCCGCCCCCGCCTTGAGGCCGTTCTTCGACGCGAGCGACCGGTACTCGGCGCCGAGCTTCTCCGAGTCGAGGGAGGCGCCGGCTCCGAGGTCCCAGTCGATCTCCAGGGCTTCGCGGCCGAGCTTCGCGGCCCAGAAGTGGTCCGCCGACGACCGCCACGCCCGAGGGCACCTGCACGACCGCGCGGACTCCCGGGACCGCCTTCGCCTTCTCGCCGCGGAAGCTCTTCACCTTGCCGCCGAAGACCGGCGAGCGCTGGACGAGCGCCGTTTTCATCCCCGGCATCTGAACGTCGATTCCGAACTGCGCCGCGCCCGTCACCTTCTGCGCCGAGTCGAGGCGTTTCGTCGGCTTGCCGAGGATCGTCCAGTCCTTCCGGTCCTTGAGCTTCACCGACACCGGCGGCTTCAGCGCCTGCGCGGCCTTCGCGAGCGAGCCGTAGGACGCGCGGCGCTTGCCGGAAACGACGAAGCCCTTCTCGGCGCGGCAGTCGGCGGGCGCGATCTTCCACTGGGCGGCCGCCGCGGCGACCAGCATCTCGCGCGCCATCGCTCCGACCTGCCGGTAGCGGTCGAGCTCCGACCAGGTCGACGTCGAGCCGCCCGTCATCTGCGCGCCGTAGGCCGGGTGCGCGTAGACCGGGGCCGCGGGCGCGTTTTCGACCCGGATCTTCCCCCAGTCGCAGCCGAGCTCCTCGGCGACCATCATCGGCAGCGTCGTCCAGATCCCCTGTCCCATCTCGGAGTGCGCCAGCAGCACCGTGACCGTCTCGTCCTCGCCGATCCGCAGGAAGGCGTTCGGGGGCGGCAGCGCGCGGCGCGGCGCCCGCCGCCTGGAACGCGAACACCTTCCCCTTCGGCGCGAGCGTGAAGCCGATCACGAGCCCGGCCGACGTCTTCAGAAACCGGCGCCGCGAGTACCCCCCGCGCGCGCTCACGCCTTGCCTCCCGCGGCCGGCGTGGCGGCGGCGAGGTGCACCGCCTGGCGGATGCGCAGATAGGTTCCGCACCGGCACAGGCTCGGCGAGAGCGCCTCGTCGATCTCGGCGTCGGTGGGTTTCGGAATGATCTTGAGCAGCGCCGCGGCGGCCATGATCTGGCCCGGCTGGCAGTAGCCGCACTGCACGACGTCGGCCTCGATCCAGGCCTTCTGCACCGGGTGGAGCCCGGCCGCGCCCAGTCCCTCGATCGTCGTGACCGCATGCCCGGCCGCATCCGAGAGCGTGAAGGTGCAGGAGCGCTGCGCCTCGCCGTCGACGTGGACGGTGCATGCGCCGCACTGCGCGATGCCGCATCCGTACTTGGTTCCGGTCAGTCCGAGCAGGTCGCGCAGCACCCACAGGAGCGGCATGTCCGGCGGCGCGTCGACGTCTCGAACCTTTCCGTTGACGTTGAGCTTCACGTAGCCCCCCTTTTTTTCGATACTAACGCCTCGGACCGGAACGGCCGGCGGAGTTCAAGCTCCGTCGGGAAGTTTCTCCTCGGGCGGCGCGGCGAGCGCGGACAGGCGCCCCTGCCCGATCGCGTCCCGGATCTGGCGCATCCAGTCCAGATAGAAGAAGACGTTGTGCATGGAAATGAGCATCGGTGCGGAGAAGTCCTTGAGCACGAAGAGATTCCGGAGGTACGCGCGGCTGTGCCGTCGGCAGACCGGGCAGCCGCACGCCGGGTCGAGGGGTGCGAGGTCCTCCTTGAAGCGCTCGTGCTTGATCGCAATCTCGCCGCGGCGCGAGTAGGCGTGGCCCATCCGGCCGTTGCGCGTCGGCAGCACGCAGTCGAAGAGATCGATCCCGCTCCGGACCGAGGCGAGCAGGTCCGCGGGCGTGCCGACGCCCATGAGGTAGCGCGGGCGGTCCTCGGGCAAGAGCGGAGCGCAGAGCGCCGTGATCTCGCGGATCGCCTCCTTCGATTCCCCGACGGCCACGCCTCCCACGGCGTAGCCCGGGAAGTCGAGCTCCCGGAGCGCCGCGGCACAGCTGCGCCGCAGGTCCTCGTGCGTCCCGCCCTGCAGGATCCCGAAGAGCAAGCCCGGCCCGGCCCAGGCGCGCCGGCAGCGCCCCGCCCAGGCGAGCGTGAGGCGGCAGGCCTCTTCGACCTCGGCGCGCTCGGCCGGGAACGGCGGGCAGACGTCGAGGGCCATCGCCACGTCGACGCCGAAGCCCGCCTGGAGCTCCATCGCGCGCTCGGGCGTCAGAAAGTGTTTCGTCCCGTCCTCGGGCGTGCGGAACTCGACGCCCTCCTCCTTGATCCGGCGCTGCGCCGAGAGGCTCATCACCTGGAACCCGCCGGAGTCCGTGAGGATGGCGCGGCCCCAGCCCATGAAGGCGTGCAACCCGCCGGCCCGCTCGATCGTCGGCAGGCCCGGCCGCACCATCAGGTGATACGTGTTCGCCAGGACGACGCGGCAGTCCCAGGCCTCCAGCCAGTCGAAGGCGACGCCCTTGACGGCGCCGCGGGTGCCGACCGGCATGAAGCAGGGCGTCTCGATGACGCCGTGGTTCGTCGCGAGCCGTCCCCTCCGCGCGGCGGAGGCGGGATCGCGGCCCTGCAGCTCGAACACCGAGGCCGCTAGAAGTGGACGCGCACGGAGGCCGAGCCGCCGAGCGCCTCGCGGTCGGGGTTCTGGTAGTTCAGGCCGCCGGTCGGCCCCCAGAGGACGGCGAGGTCGACCGAGAGGACCGGGATCCCGAAGCCGATACCGAAGGTGTAGGCCCAGGTGGGATCGGACGCCCCGAAGTCGCGCATGGCGCCCACGCGGAACGCGAAGAGGGGGATCCTCACCTCGGCGCCGAGCGACATCTGCTGGCTCTCGACGCCGGGCGCCAGCGTGTCGCTCTTGATGAAGTCGCCGTCGGCGGCGAGCGTCAGAAACGAGAGGACGGACACGGCGACGCCTCCGCGCAGCTGCCGGGGCAGAGGCACCGCGCCCGGGCTGCCGGCGACCTCGGCCACCGCGAACTCCGGCTGGTTGAGCGCCGTGCCCACGAAACCCAGCTTGAGGACGCCGAAGTTCAACCGCGCGCCCACGTCGAACGTGAACTTGTTGGTGGTCCGGGCATTCTGGTCGAAGGCGTCCTGGATCAGCTCGGCGAGGTCGTCGCCCTCGCAGTTGTTGTCGCCGAAGGCGCGGCACTGGCCGAAGTAGGTCACGCCCGAGACGTAACGGACGGCGGCGCCGACCTCCAGCATCCCCTCGAGGAAGCCGTGCCCGTAGGCCAGACGCGCCTCGCGCGCCGAGAGCCCGGCCAGGCTCAGGCCCGTCTCGTTGTACTCGAGGCCGTTGTCGGGACCTCCGCCGGGAACGACGTGAACGAGGTCGATGACCGGGTAGATCCCCGTGTACGGGACGTCGCCGATCGAGAGCGAGAAGCCCGCGAAGGAGGCCGCGAGGCCGATGACCCCCGAGCCGACCACGGCCGTGCCGGGCCGCGCGAGGTTGGCGATTCCGGCGATGGCCACGGGCACCAGCTCCGGGCGCTCGCCGTCGACGATGGCGTCCCAGGGCAGTTCGGCGAGGTTGACCAGCGTCCCGACCATGTTGTTGCGGTTCTGCGCCCCGAAGCCGCCGAGGACCTGGATCTCCCACCCCTTCAGGCCGGCGAGGGCGGCCGGGTTGACCCAGGTCGCGGAGCTGTCGTCGACCGCGGCGACCTGAGCGCCTCCCATGCCGGTGGCGCGCGGACCGGCCCACGGAAACTGCGCTCGGGCCGGCGCGGCGAGCGCCCAGAGGACCACGAAAAGGACGGCGGGCACAGGGCGAAGCCGCGCGTTTTTCATCGCGCCGGATCTTAGCATCCGCATGTGTTGACCCTCGGTAACCCGCGTGCTAGGTTTGGCCGCCTTTCGAGGGGGAAATGCCGGATCTCGGAAAGAAGTACGACTGCTTCAATTGCCACACGAAGTTCTACAACCTCGGCAAGCCCGAGGCGATTTGTCCCAAGTGCGGAGCCAATCAGAAGAACGCGAAGTCGGACGACGCGCCGCCCCCCCCGCCGCGCCCGCCGCGCCGCTCGATGCTCCTCGAGACGATTCCCGACGAAAACCCGCCCGAGTTCGGTGAGGAGAGCAGCGGCCCGGCGGAGCCCGAGGAAAGCGACCTCGACGACGACGAGCTCGAGGAGGGCGAAGACGCCGCCGAAGCCGAAGAAGAGGAAGACGAGGTCTACTGAGGCCGCGCGCGCCCGCTTGCGGATCGCTTTCCTGGGACTCGGCTCGAACCGCGGAGACCGCCGGGGCTCGATCGAGCGCGCCCTGGACGAGATCGCCCGCCGCGCGGTCGTCCTCGCCGTCTCCTCCTTCTACCGGACCGACCCCGTCGGGTTCGCGGACCAGCCGGCGTTCTGGAACGCCGTGGCGGCGGTCGCCTGGAGGGGCTCCGCGGCGCGGCTGCTGCGCGAGGTGAAGGCCGTCGAGCGGGCCGTCGGCCGCACACCGAGCTTTCCCAACGGGCCGCGGGAGATCGACGTCGACATCCTCGACCTCGAGGGCGTGCGCCGGTCCGCTCCCGACCCGGTCCTGCCGCATCCCCGCATGGCCGACCGCCGCTTCGTGCTGGCGCCGCTCGGGGAGATCGCGCCCGGATGGAGGCACCCGGAGAGCGGGCGCACGGCCGCGGAGCTGATGCGGCGACTCCCGCGGCGGCCGGGGGTCAGGCGCCTTTCTTCCAGGCCGCGAGGTTTCTCCGCGCCGCCTCCTGGGCATTCAGGTCCTCGACGAGGTGGAGCGGGGACGGCGAGTCCGCAACGACGCTCTCCTCGAGCCTGACGGCCTCCGCCTTCTCCTTCTCGTCGCCCTGGTAGAGCGCCTCCGCGAGGAAGTGGCGGTTCAGGAAGTTCCGGTCGTTGACCTGCATCGCCAGGCGCAGCGCCTTGATCGCTTCCTCGCGCGAGACCCAGCCCGTGATGAACGGGATCCAGGGCGCCTCGTCGTTCAGCCGGCCGAGGACCCGGTAGCCGCCGCCTTCCTCGAACTGCGGGTCGATCCCGATGACCGTCAGCGCGTAGTCGCGGATCTTGTCGGCCGCCCCGGTCTTCGCCGATTCGATCTTGCCCATCGACAGCGCCCACTCGCCCCACGAGACCGCGGCCCAGAAATACGTCGGCGCCGAATCGGTCCGGTCCGCGAGCTTGCCGGCGAGCGCCTCCGGCCCCATGTCGAGGATCCCCTTGATGCCCTTCGCCTCGAGGCTGCGACTGAGGATTCCGATCCCGTCCTCGGAAACGCGCCGCGCTTTCTGGAACACGGCCTTGCGCGAGTCGGCGTCGAGGCCGGTGTAGGCGCCCTTGAAATACAGCGCCCGGGCGAGCTTCCAGCGCGCGTCGACGAGGTCGCGCGCCTGCGTGGCCTTGTCGTAGAGGGCGATGGCCTGGTTGATCGGCCCCGCGCTCGCCACCAGGCCGACGCGGCCCTCCTGGCGGCGCAGGTACATCCGGTCGCCGTCCGTCACCAGGGGGTTCGAGGACTGCGAGCCCGGGATGAGCGTCCGGTCGGGAAGCGACGGCCCGGTGGTCTGTGCGAACGCGGCCGCCGAGCACGTCGCGAGGGCGAGGACCGCGGCCGCGCGCATCGGCGTGCTCATCGTCGATCAGTCTACCCGATGCCCGGAGGTAGACTGCCGGCCGGAGGACCTCCATGACCGAGTCGAAGCCCGTGCCCGTGAAGGTGACCATCGACGAAGCGACCGCGCAGGGCCACTACGTCAACTTCGCCAACATCCTTCACAACCCGACCGAGTTCGTCCTCGATTTCGGGCGCGCCGTGCCCGGCCGCCCGGACGTCAAGGTGGTCAGCCGCATCCTGACGACGCCCTACCACGCCAAGCAGCTCGTGCGCGCGCTGCGCGAGAACATCGAGCTCTACGAGCGGGCGTACGGCGAGATCCGCTCCGAGTTCCCCGTGCCGGTGCCGGAAGTGACGGACACGAAGACGAACTAGCGTCTCGAAATCTAACCCCGGAGCACTCCCCCGCCGAGCACCAGGTCCCCGTCGTAGAAGACGCACGACTGTCCGGGGGTGACGGCCCGTACCGGCGAGTCGAATGCGATGCTCGCCGTGGCGTCGGGACGGGGCGTCACGGTCGCCGGCGCTTCGGCCGCCCGGTGACGGATGCGCACGCCGGCGCGGAAGGGACCCGCCGGGGCCAAAGCGGAGAGCTTGAGCCCGCCGACCTCCGCCTGGCGGCTTTCGAGCGCCGCCCCCGGACCCACGACGACCCGGTTGCCGGGGGCGTCGACCGACAGAACGTAGAGGCGCTCGGTCGCGGCGACGCCGATCCCGCGGCGCTGGCCGATCGTGTAGCGATAGTGCCCGGCGTGGGTTCCCAGGCGGGACCCCGCCGCGTCCTCGATGACGCCCCCCGCCGCGGGCAGCGCCAGGCCCATCGCCCGGGCCTGCCCCGCGACGAACTCGCCGGCGCGCGTGCCGGCAGGGACGAAGCAGATCTCCTGGCTCTCCTCCTTGTCGGCCGTCGGCAGGCCCGCGCCGCGGGCCCGCGAACGCACCTCGCCCTTGGTCATGCCGCCCACGGGAAACCGCGCCGACGCGAGCTGTTCCTCGGTCAGGTCGTAGAGAAAGTACGACTGGTCCTTGGCCGGGTCGACGCCCTTCCTGAGGACGGCGCGCCCGGTCGCGGCGTCGCGCTCGGCGCGGGCGTAGTGGCCGGTCGCGACGGCCTGGCAGCCCATCGCGCGCGCGCGGTCCCAGAGCGTGGCGAACTTGACCTTGCTGTTGCACGCCGAGCAAGGAATCGGCGTCTCGCCCGCGAGGTAGGACGCCACGAAGGGACGGACCACGTCCCGGCGAAACTCCTCCTCGAGATCGAGGACGTAGTGCCGGATGCCGAGCGCCCATGCGGCCCGCCGCGCATCCGCCAGGTCGTCGAGCGTGCAGCAGCGCCCGGTCCGTCCCGCCTCCCCCGAGTGGTCCCAGAGCTGCATCGAGAGGCCGATCACCTCGTGCCCCTGCTCCTTCAGGAGGAGCGCGGCGACCGAGGAGTCGACACCCCCGGACATGGCGACGGCGATGCGCATGGCGGGATCCGGTCCCCTACGCCGGCGTCACGATGAGCATGATCGTCGAGCCGCCGATCGTGAACTCGCCCTGGTTCTCCAGAGGGGCCTCGCTGATCGCCGCCTCGTCGACGAGCGTGCCGTTGGTCGAGCCGAGATCGAGCAGCACGACCTCGTCGCCGATGACCTCGATCGCCGCGTGCTGGCGGGAGATCTCGGGATCGTCGAGCGCGAAGTCGACCTCGTCCCGGCCGATCACCACGCGCGGCTTTTCGATCACGTACATCTTTCCGGCGTCGGGCCCCGCGATCACGGCCAGCGAGAGCTTGAGGTCGTCCGGAAGCCGGGGGGTCCCCCGCGCCTTCGCCGGCGGCCGGGAGACCGGTTCGGCCGACCCCTCCCTCGAGCGACGCAGATGGGTGTCGCCCGAGAAGACGGGCGGGCGCACCGCCGGCCCGGCCTCGTAGGCCCGGGTGTTGACGACCTCGAAGATCGCCTGGCACTTCGAGCAGCGGAGTTTCTTCGAGGCCTTTCCTCCGAAGCGCTCCTCCTCGTAGTGGTACTTCGCGTGGCAGTTCTCGCACTCGACGATCATGCGGGACTCCGATGCGACGCGGCCGCGACGGGCTCCCGACCGGCCGGGCCGCGGGCGTCGGCGACGACGTCGGGGAGCAGCTCGAGGACGCGGTCGATCTCGGCTCCCGTCGTCGTTCGGCCGAGCGAGAACCGCACGACGCCCCGCGCCTCGGCGCGGGTCAGCCCGAGCGACAGGAGCGCCGGCGAGGGTGCAAGCGTTCCGCTCGAGCAGGCGCTGCCGACGGACACCGCGACGCCCTCGAGGTCGAGCCGGATCAACACGGCCTCCCCGGGGGTCCCCTCGAAGAGAATGGCCGACGTGTTGGGCAGACGCGGCGCGCCCGCGCCGACCACCCGCGCGGCGGGCACCGCCTCGAGGACACCCCGCTCGAACCGGTCGCGCAGAGCCGCGATCGCGGGCGCCTCCGCCGCGATGCGCCGCGCGGCCAACCGGGCCGCGGCCCCGAAGCCCGCGATTGCGAGGGTGTTCTCGGTCCCCGCCCGAAGCCGCTTCTCCTGTCCGCCGCCCGGCGTGTGGGCCGACAGGGTCACGCCCCGGCGGACGTAGAGTCCGCCCGCGCCCTTGGGCCCGTGCATCTTGTGGGCCGAGATCGAGACCAGGTCCGCTCCCCACCCGGCCGCGTCGATGGGAATGCGTCCGGCCGCCTGTACGGCGTCGACGTGAAAGAGGGCTCCCCGCCGGCGAACCTCCGCCGACAGCGCCTCCACCGGATAGAGGGCGCCGTACTCGTTGTTGGCCGCCATGACCGAGACGAGCGCCGTCCCGGGCACGACGGCGGCGAGAACCCGTTCCGGATCGACGGCCCCGGAGGGCTCCGGATCGACCGCGACCAGCTCGAACGCGCCGGCCGCGGCCAGCCGGCCGGCGGCCTCGCGGACCGAGGGGTGCTCGGCCCCCGTGATCACGATGCGGCCCCGGCGTCCGGCGGCGGCGCCGAAGAGCGCCAGGGCGTTGGATTCGGTGCCGCCCGAGGTGAAAAACACCTCCTCCGGTCTCGCTCCAAGAAGTTGCGCCACCTCTTCCCGCGCCTCCTCGACCATCCGGCGGGCTCTCTGTCCTTCGGCGTGGACGGAAGAGGCATTTCCGTGGACAGTGGCGGCCGCCTGCATCGCCGCCCAGACCTCCGGATCGAGCGGCGTCGAGGCGTTGTGGTCGAGGTCAATCACGGCTTCAGATTCTCGGATCGCTTCAAATTATCTCCCCGGAAACCCTGCCGCGAAAAACTTTTATCGAGGAATAGCCGTATCGCGATCGGGAGTTAAGATCGGTAACCGATGAAGAAGCGGACGCTCTCGCTCTTCGTCGTCGCAGCGCTCTTCGCGACGCGCGAGACCGCGGCGGCGGGCGCGATTCCCCAGCTCACGGCGAAGGAGCGCGCCGCGAAGGTCCAGACCCTCCCCGCCGACGAGCGCCGCTGGCTCGAGGAGTTCGTCGCGCCCATCATCCTGGACGACGAGAAAAACCTCTTTCTGCAGCTGACCGACGCCCACCAGTTCCTGGTTTTCAAGGAGGAGTTCTGGCAGCGCCGGGAGCAGCCGGGCCTCCCCGATCCGCTCGGCCCCGGCTACCGCAACCGCTACGAGGGCTTCCGCGAGGCGGCCGCGACCGAGTTCGACGGCCTGACCAGCGACCCCGGGCGCGTGGTGGTCCTCCACGGCATTCCGGCCATCCAGGAGTTCCGCGACTGCAACGAGGTCTTCCGCTCGGTCGAGGTCTGGACCTACGCCAACCAGACCGGCGGATCGGGGCTCCAGAAGGAGCTCCAGTTCCTGTTCTACCGGCCGTCCTTCGGCGGACCGCGCCGGCTCTGGTACCCCGCGATTCCGGAGCGCGAGCTGATGGCGCCGTCCTCGTGCCTGACCAACGCCACGCAGGCCTGCCGCCGCGCCGGGTCACCGGTCACGCCGGGGACACCCGGCGGCGTCCCGGGCGACCCGGGCGGTTTCTGCTCCAACAACTCCGTGCCCACGACCTGCGACGCGGCCTGCGCCATCGTGATGACGATCGAGCGGATCAAGGCCCGGGGCGTGGCCGACATCTCTCTCGCGATGTCGAAGCCGCCGACGGTCGACACGGAGGGCCTCGACAAGCTCGCGGCGCGCTTCGCGACGCTCCCGTCGGCCGGCGCGGCGACGCTCTCGGTCGAGGGTCCCGCCGGCGACGCCGCGGTACCGACCTCCCCGTCGGCGAAGGTCTCGTCGGGGCCGGGCGCGGCGCCCGCTTCGCTGCCCGCCCCCACCGTCCGCAAGCTCTCCAAGAAGGAGATGAAGGCGCTGACCGAGGCACTGCCGCAGAAGTACTGGGAATTCCTGCGGCTGACGGAGCTGATCATCACCGAGGAGGAGAAACAGGTCTTCCTGCAGATCAAGGAGGACTACCAGCGCGACAAGTTCATCGACAACTTCTGGAAACGGCGCTCGCTCGACTCGATCGGCCTGCGGACGGACTACCGCGCGGTCTACACGCGCCGCGTGATGCAGGCCATCGAGCAGTTCCGCGACCTCCACAACGACCGCGCCAAGGTCTACGTCCTGCAGGGCCCGCCGGAGGCGGTCATCCCCATCGACTGCCAGGACGTCTACAACCCCCTGCAGATCTGGTACTGGGAGCGCATGGAGGTCCTGAAGAGCAAGCTCTACCTCATCTTCTACCAGCCCTACGGGACCGGTCCGTACAAGCTCTGGCTTCCGATCGACGGGCGCGGCGTGCTGCTGGCGGGCGTCAATTCCTCGGCGGGCATGGCCATGGGCGCGCGGGTGCCCGACATCTCGCAGTGTTTCGAGTGGCGGACCGTCGAGCAGGCGGTCCAGTACTCGACGGCCGCGCTCGGCACGGGCGCCTTTTCGATGGAGGGCGCGAGCAAGCTCTTCACCCCGCCCAAGGTCGAGACCGAAGGCGTCGAGCAGATCCTGACGATGACGACCGACCTGCACGAGGGCTCGACGTCGATCGGTGTCGCCAAGCTCGTGCGCTTCCCGGAGCTGCGCTCGAACAAGATCGGCATGGACCTCTCGCTCCTCGTCCCGAAGGACGAGCTCAAGGCGCGGGCGCTCGGGGAGGAGACCTTCTACAACGTGGACGTGATCGGCGAGGTCGTCAAGGACGAACGGCTCGTCGACAATTTCAAGTACCGCTTCGACATCCCGACCGGCGAGATCGCCGGGGAGAAGATCCCGCTCACGGTTCGCCGCTATCTCTACCCCGGCGACTACAAGCTCGTCCTGAAGATCTCCGACGGGAACGCCAACGCCGAAGGCCGCATCAGCGAGGCGCTCATCGTGCCCGAGCAGCCCGACGCGCCGCCGCCCCAGATCGCCTCGGCGCGAGCCGACGGAAAGGCGGTCGTCAGCCAGATCAAGGACGTCGGCCTGCTGCCCTCGGCGATCTCGCTGCTGCCGGTCGCCAAGGAGATCGTCACGGGCCTCCAGCGCTTCGAGACCAAGACGTCCGAGGGCGTGAAGACGGTCGACTTCTACCTGAACGGCACGAAGGTCATGACCCGGACGAAGGCGCCCTACGACGCCGACCTGAACATGGGTCCCCTCCCCCGCAAGCAGACGATCCGCGTCGTCGCGTTCGGCCCCACGGGCCGCTCGGTGGGCGAGGACGAGTACATCGTCAACGAGGGCCGGGAGGTCTTCAAGGTGCGGATCCTGACGCCCGACAAGGGCTCGCGGGTCTCGGGCCCCACGAAGGTCCTCGCCGCCGTCGCGGTGCCCGAGGGCAAGACCCTTCAGAAGCTCGAGTTCTATTCGAACGAGGCCCGTGTCGCGACGCTCTACCAGGCGCCCTACGAGCAGACCGTGTCGATCAAGGACTCCAAGTCCCTCTCCTACGTGCGGGTCGTCGGAACGCTCGACGACGGCATCGTGGCCGAGGACCTGCGCTACGTGAACGCCCCGGACTTCGTTTCCGAAGTCACGGTCGACGCGGTCGAGCTCTACACCTCGGTGACCGAGAAGGGGAAGCCCGTCAACCACCTGCAGGCGTCCAACTTCAAGGTTTTCGAGGACGGCGAGGTCCAGCAGATCCAGGGCTTCGAGTACGTCAAGAACCTGCCGATCAACGTCGGCCTGCTGATCGACACGTCGGCCTCGATGCTCGAGTCCCTGCGCGAAGCCGAGCAGGCCGCGCTGAAGTTCCTGGACTACTCGATCGCCCAGAAGGACCGCGCCTTCATCGTGTCCTTCGACAACGAGCCGTACCTGCTCTCCAAGCTCACCGGCCGCAAAGACAAGCTCGTGCGGTCGCTGTCGGGCCTGCGCGCCGAGGGCTCGACCGCCCTCTACGACGCCGTCGTCTACGGCCTCTACCAGTTCACGTCGGTCAAGGGGAAGAAGGCGCTCGTCATCCTGTCGGACGGAAAGGACACGGCGTCGAAGTTCGACTACGACACGCTGCTCGAGTACGTTCGCAAGTCCGGGATCGCGATCTACGGCATCGGCCTGAAGATCTCCGGCACCGACCTCGAGGTCAAGTACAAGCTGAACAAGATCTCGCAGATGACCGGCGGCCAGACGTTCTACGTCGACAGCGCCGCCAACCTCGAGGGCGTCTACCGCCAGATCAACGAGGACCTGCGCGCCCAGTACCTGCTGACCTACTACTCGTCGAACAACGAGAACCGCGACCGCTGGCGCAAGGTCGAGATCAAAGTGGAGCCGACGAACCTGCAGGCGCGGACGATCTCGGGGTACTACCCGTAGCGTCCGCCGCCCGCGCCGCATCCCTTCTCAGAAGACCCAGGTCGCGCCCACGTAGCCCGTGAGGTCGGCGCTCTCGCGGCCCGAGGCTGATCCGATCTCGGCCCACACGAGGAAATTCTCGCTCACCGCGAACTGGGGCCCCCCGTTGAACCGGACGTCCGAATGCGGGCCGCCCGACGAGGTCGGGACGAAACCGTAGGCCTCGGCGAGGAGGTTCCAGCCCCCCCCGAGTTCCGTGCGCACGGCCTGGCCGAAGAACCACGTATCGCCGTCGACTCCCTCGCCCGAGAAGTTCGCAGCGACGTAGCCGGCGTTCCAGTCCAGGCAGACCGGGCCCCAGCAGCGCGTCGCGATGAGAACGCCCGCGAGGTCCGTGTCCCCGGAGCCCAGGCCCTTTCGGGCCGAGGCCGCCGGGAGCTTGACGTCGAGGCGCGCGGCGAGCTGGAAGCCATCCTTCGCTTCGAAGAAGCGCCACTTGGTCGAGACCAGCACGTCGCTCACGCCGTCGGCCTCCGCCACGCGGGGCAGGCCCGACGCGCTCAGCCACTCGTAGCCGAACGTCGCACCGACTTCGCCGCGGGTGCTGACTCCGAGCACCGGATTGACGACCGCCGCGTTCAGGTCCACCGGGGGGGTGCGAAGCAGCCGCCAGCCGGCATTCAACTGGAGGCGCCGCACCTCGACGGTTCCCGCGTCGTCCACGACGAGGGGACTGACCGCGCGGACCTCCACCGCTCCCAGCATCAAGCCGACGGCGGCGAGGCTCCGAAGGTGGAGGCCCGGATGCGCGACGCGCGGAAACCCTCGATGGAAACGCATACGGTTGTGATTGACTGCGCGGGGACGCCCAGACGCGAGGCAAGTCGATGACGAATACTACCAACCTTGCCCGCTTCGAGCTCCCCCGATGATCGATCACCCCTCGCTCGTCCTCGCCTCCGCTTCCCCCCGGCGCGCCGAGATCCTGCGCTCGCTCGGCATTTCCTTCGCCGTCCGGCCGGTCGACATCCCGGAGGAACCGCTGCCGGGCGAGACGGCGGAGGCGGCCGCGGTGCGGCTGGCCGCGGAGAAGGCCGCCGTGGCGGCGCGCCTCGATCCGGGCGCGTGGGTGCTCGCGGCCGACACGCTCGTGTTCCTCGACGGCGCGATCCTCGGCAAGCCGCGCGACGACGCCGACGCGGCGGCGATGCTGCGGCGGCTGTCCGGCCGCGAGCACGGCGTCGTCACCGCCGTCCACCTCCGGCGCGGCCAGGCGCCGGGACGAGGAATGGCGGAGCTCAGCCGCGTCCGATTCGCACCGCTCGACGAGGAGGAGATCGCCTGGTACGTGGCGACGGGCGAGCCCCGCGACAAGGCCGGCGCCTACGGGGTCCAGGGGCTCGGCGCGCGCTTCATCGAGGAGATCCACGGCTCGTTCACGAACGTGATGGGCCTGCCCGCCCGCGCCGTCTACCGACTGCTCAGAGCCTCCCCAGATCCCGCTCTCGCGCTTCTCGCTCTCGCTTCCGGTTGAGCTTCATCTCGTACATCCGGGCGTCGGCCTCGGCGAGCGTCTTGGGAAACTCGGCCTTGGGCCGATGGGTCGCCCATCCCACCGAGAGGGTCGGCTGGAGCTGCTCGGCCCCGGGGATGTGCGGCAGCCGCCGGGCCATTTCCTCGGCCTTCTGCGCGGCGGAGGCCTCGTCCGAGTGCGAAAGGAGGATGAGGAACTCGTCCCCGCCCCACCGGAACACCAGGTCCGACTCGCGCAGGCACGCGGTCAGGTAGTTCGCGACGAACTGGAGCACCTCGTCGCCGACCTGGTGGCCGCGCACGTCGTTGATCTCCTTGAAGCGGTCCACGTCGATGAGCAGCACCGAGAGGCTCGTGCCGTGGCGCCGCGACCGGGCGAGCTCGCGCCGGATCACGTCGTTGAAGTAGTGGCGGTTGTAGAGCCCGGTGAGGCGGTCGCGGATCCCCATCTCCTTGGCCTGGGAATCGGACTCGACCAGGCGCTGCATCTCCTCCTGAAGCTGCGACTGGCTGGCCTCGAAGAGCAGGATGATGATCCCGACGCCCACGGTCATCTCGAGGAACATCTCGAGGAAGTAGGCGTACTGCAGGGCGTCGGGCATCGTGATCATGTCGCCGTAGCGAAGGTAGGCGACACCCAGCACGGCCCGCTCGACTCCCCAGAGGAAGAACGACGCCGAGAGGATGGCCCGGCCGCCGACCGAACCGGTCGTGAAGGCAAACGCCACCGCCGTGACGATGTAGGCCGCCGCCCGAAGGAACGAGATCGGCGCGGCCCACGAGGCGGCGGGCGTCAGAGGAAACGAGGACAGCCACCACGCCGCGGCCACGATCGGGACCGCCCAGAGCATCTCCGCCGGCCGCGAAACGGGCTGGTCCTGGCGGAACCGCCAGACGCCGCGAAGCAGGAAGAAGACGTGCGCCATCAGGGCGCAGGTGAGCGCAAGGAGCCCCAGCCGGGACTGCCCGGGCGGTCGACGCCTGGATCCAGCCGAGCAGGACCAGGCCGAGGAGGAAGAAGCCCCACGACGCGATCCAGTCGAGAAACGCCGGCCGCCGGAACTTGCGGTACAGCAGCAGGAACACCACGAAGAGGAGCACCGTCCCCGCCGCCTGGACGACCAGAGAGAAAAGATAGGCTTGAGGCATGAGGTTTTTGTGGCCATGAGTGTAACGCGGCGCCGGACGATTCGCATCGCCGAACCCCGCGCGAACCGCGAGCCCGTGGCGGTCCTGGCCGCGACGGCCGCCGAGGCCGCCGCCGCCGCTCGCGAGATCGCGCCGCGATTGCCGGGCGTGGCGCTCGCGTCCGGATCCCTCGACCGCTACCTCCGCTCGCCGGACGCCCCCTCGCGCGTGGTGCTCTGCGTCACAGGACGGCCCGTCGCCGCCGCGCGGAGGTTTCTCTCCCGCGCGGCCGCGCGCCTGCTCTGGCCCGCGCCGCCCGCGGACATCTTCGACGCGGTCGCCGGCCTGCGCGAGCCCGTGCGCCGGCCGCGGCGGCTGCGCGGCGCGACGGCGCGCGCGCGCCCCGGCGCGCTGCCGGCGGCCCTTCTCCTCGAGGGCCCGGTCGACGCCGCGCGGGCGCGCGCTGCGCTCCGCTCGGGCCCCCGCGAGTGGATCGTCGAGAGCGTGCGCCACGTCCGGGTCCCTCCCCGAGCCCTTTCCGCGCTCGAACGCGCGGGAGTGGGCTGGTCGGCGCTCGAGCCCGTCGAGCTCGTGGCGGTCTGCACGGTGGCGCCGCTGCCGCGCGGCGTCGGGCTGCCCCCCGGGACCCCGATCTGGACTCGCGAGGGACGACGCCGGGCCTGACCTAGGGCGACAGGTCTTCGACGAGCTCCCGCACGGTCTCCGGCGAGAGGACCTGCCTCGCCCGATACTCGCCCTGCGAGACCTCGAGGGCCGCCTCGGCGCCCGAGGCGAGGGCCTCGCGCCCGGCCGGGCCGGGTTGGAAGCGGATGTAGTGGACCGCCGAGATCCGGTCCTCGCGGCTCTGCCCCGGCGCGAAGATCGCGGGGTACGCCGTCCCGGCGATGCGCAGAACCAGCCGGCCCGGCTCGTCGAGGCCGATGAAGCCGTCGAGGACCGGCTGGATGCGGGCCTGGTCGGTGATCTCGATGAAGAGCGTCGCGCCGATCTCGCCCGGCCCCGGGAGCAGCTCGTTGTAGGTCTCGACCTCGTGGAGCACCTTGTCGGGCTGCACGATCCGCTCGACCCGCAGCATCTCCTGGATCTGGAACCGGACCGTGTCGCGGTTCTCGAAGACGAGCGTCATGAGCGGCCCGAGGGGAACGCGCCTCCGGCTCTTCAGATCGATCACCCGGCTGCGAAAGGCCGCGCGCCCGAGCTCGTACTCGTGGAGGTTCTGGATGTCGCCGGGCGTCAGGGGTTTCATGCTGCGGGCTCTCGCCTCGGCTCAGTCGTGAACCCCTCTCCGCTCCCGTCGGCGCGTCGAGCGCCGCTCAAGAAACCTCGTCCCGCAGGCCGTAGCACTCCGCCACGATCTGGATCGGGTGCTTCGGCACATGGCCCGTGCCCTGTCGGATCTGGAGCCCGGCGAGGGCGCAGTCGGTCGCGACGCGGTCCGGCCGCTCCCTCTCGACGGCGTCGAAGACCGGCTTGCCGACCTTCATCGAGAGGGGGAAGTACTCGGTCTTCATGCTCCAGGTCCCGTCGTGGCCGGTGCACTTCTCGACCGTGACCACCTCGCTGCCCGGAATCAGCTGGAGCAGGTCGCGCGACTTGAACCCGATGTCCTGCACCTTGAGGTGGCAGGGCACGTGGTACACGATCTTTCCCGGCGAGCGCTGGAAGTCCGTCGCGAGCCGCCCCGCGGCGTGGCGCCGCATGAGGTACTCGCAGAGGTCGAGCGTCTTTCCCGCGACCTCCTTCGCCTCCTCTTCCGGGCCGAGGACCGGGTACTCCTTCTTCAGGGTGAGGCTGCAGGTCGGGCCCGGCGAGACGATCGTGTAACCCGCGCGGACGAAGGGCAGCAGCGTCGAGACGTTGTCCCGCCGGCACTCGCGCGCCGAGTCGAGGTCCCCGCTCTCCAGGAACGGCATCCCGCAGCAGCGCTGGGCCGGCACGACGACCTCGCAGCCGTTCTTCTCGAGGACCGCGACGGCGGCCCGCGCCACCTCGGGCGCGGTGGCGTCGACGGCGCAGGTGACGAAGAGCGCGACCCGCTCGCGCGCGCCCCGGGGCGACGGCTCGGTCGCGCCGCCGCGCCTCTCCCACCACTCGATGAACGTCTCGCCCGCCCAGGTCGGCAGCAGCCGGTCCCGATGGACCCCGAGCGTCTTCTCCATCATGACCCGCGCGAAACGGCTCTCGTGCAGGGCGTTGACCAGGGGCGCCGCAGGTCGAGAGCCGGCCGATCGTGTCGGCGTCCGCCAGGATGCGCTCGCGGAAGGCCGGCTTGCCCTGGCTCTGGACGCGGCTCGCCCGGTCGCGCAGCACGAGACGCGGGATGTCGACGTCCCAGCGGTGCGGCGGATAGTACGGGCAGTGCGGGATGCACAGCTTGCATTCGAAGCAGAGGTCGGAGAACTCGGCCAGGTCGGCCGACGGCAGCCGCTCGACCTCGCCGTCGACCTCCGGGCGGTCGAAGGCCCGGAAGAGGACGTCGAACGACGGGCAGAGGTTGTAGCAGCGCCGGCACGTGTGGCAGATGTCCGCCACGCGGCGCAAGCTCCCGGTCGACCGCGCCCGGGTCGAAGAAGCCGGGGACGGCGGGATCGAAGTTCAATCCCGCCTCCCCGTCCGCGTCCCGGTGCACTAGAACTTGCCGAGCGTGTCGAGGCCCTTCTGGAAGCGGCCGGCGTGGGACTTCTCGGCGCGCGCCAGCGTCTCGAACCACTCGGCGACCTCGGTGAAGCCCTCCTCGCGCGCCGTCTTCGCGAAGCCCGGGTACATCTGCGTGTACTCGTAGGTCTCGCCCTCGACGGCCGACTTGAGGTTCAGGTCCGTGTCGCCGATCGCGAACCCCGTGGCCGGGTCGCCGACCTCCTTCAGGAAGTCGAGGTGCCCGAACGCGTGCCCGGTCTCGGCCTCCGCGGTGTCGCGAAAGAGCCCGCCGACGTCGGGATAGCCCTCGATGTCCGCGCGGCGGGCGAAGTACAGGTAGCGCCGGTTGGCCTGGGATTCCCCGGCGAACGCGTGCTTCAGGTTCTCGTGCGTCTTCGTGCTGGCGAGCTTGCTCATGGTCTCTCCTCCTCGTTATTGGGTGCCGTGCCGGCAGCTCCGGCACAGTCCGTGGAATTCGAGCGTTCGTCCGGTGACCGAGAATCCCTTCGCCCGCAGGCGGCGCTCCGCCGGCAGCACGCCGGCGGCCCGGGCGATGTCGACCAGCACGCCGCAGCCGTCGCAGGCAAAGTGATCGTGCGGCGACACGTCGCCGTCGTAGCGGATGCGCCCCTGGCGGGTGAAGGACCGCAGCCGGCCCTCCTCCACCAGCACCTGGAGATTCCGGTACACGGTTCCGAGGGAAATGCGCGGCGCCGCCCGGCGGACCACCGCGTAGACCCACTCGGCCGTCGGATGGGTGTCCGTCCCCATCACCGCCTCGTACACCAGCCGGCGCTGGCGGGTCGAGCGGCGGGCGGAGGACGCGGAGATCTCCATATCAGTAACCATTCTCATTATTGAGACTCGCGCCCCCGGCTGTCAAGATGCGTCCGGCTCTTCGCCGGCCGCCGGACGACGGCGATCCGATACAATCCCCTCCGCTTGCCGCAGACTGCCGCCGCCACACCCCGCCGGGAGGGACTTCCCTCTCGGCATTCCGGGTTTCCGCTACCAGGACCTTCACCGCGAGGGCCGTCTCGCGGAGCTCGACGCCGCGTTCCTCGCCGGCCTCGAAGCCGAGGATCCCGCCCTCCACGCGCGCCTGGCGGCCTACCGGGCCGAGCCGGCCTCCGTCGGCGCCCTTGCTCTCTCGCGGCTGCTCGTCGACGCGGCCCGGCCGCTCGGGAACTTCGTCGCCCGTCTCTTCGGCATCGAGAAGGAATGGCGCCTCCAGGGCGCCGTCGCCGCGCCGGAGGCCGTGCTCTTCCGTTTCCGCCGCGACTTCCTCGTGCGCCGTGCCGTCAAGACGAAGCTGCCCGAGGACCTCGCGACCTTCGACGCCGGGCCGCTCCGGGCCGCCGCCCGGGTGATCGAGCGTGACCTGCACCCGGATCTTCCGTGGGAGGCCGACCCGGAGCTCGCGACCGCGGGCATGACGGCTGCGCTTCTCGACCTCGAAGCCGAATTCATCGCCGCGCTGCGGCAGAAGAAGATCCCCGAGGTCTCCCCCGCGGCGCGCGCGGAGGCCCGCCGGCTCGCCGCGCGGGCCGCCGGTTCCGCGGCGCTTTCCCCCCGCGCCCGCAGCGAGGCCGACGAGGACCTGCTGGCGTTCCTGCAGGAGGTCCTGGAGCGGTACGCGCTCTGGTGCCACCTCCGGCTCGAGCGCCCGGACCTTTCCCCGGAGATCCGGCGCTGGATCTCCTTCAAGCTGCCGGAGACCGTCGACTACCAGAACCTCGTCGAAACCGAGCGGCCCAATCCCCACCTTCCCGAAGAGCGCGTGGGCCCCCGGGACGGCCATCGCCGGCGGGAGGGCTTCGAGCTCACCGACCCGCGGATGAGCCCGCGCGAGGTCCTGGGCGAGACCCACTACTGCCTGCTCTGCCACGACCGGGAGAAGGACTCCTGCTCGAAGGGCTTCCTCGACGCCAAGACGTCCGCCTGGCAGAAGAACCCGCTCGGCATCGCGCTGAAGGGCTGTCCGCTGGACGAAAAGATCTCCGAAATGCACCAGCTCCGGCGCGAGGGCGACTCGATCGGCGCGCTCGCGCTCATCGCGATCGACAACCCGATGTGCCCCGGCACCGGCCACCGCATCTGCAACGACTGCATGAAGGGCTGCATCTTCCAGAAGCAGGACCCGGTCAACATCCCGCAGATCGAGACCGGCGTCCTGACGGACGTCCTGGCGCTGCCGTGGGGTGTCGAGATCTACGGCCTGCTGACGCGCTGGAATCCGCTCCACCCGTTCCGCCCCGTGCGCGCGGCCCTACGCGGGGAAGAAAGTTCTCATCGTCGGCCTCGGCCCGGCCGGCTACACCCTGGCGCACTACCTGCTGAACGAGGGCTTCGGCGTCGTCGGGATCGACGGCCTCAAGATCGAGCCGCTCCCGGCGGACCTGACCGGCGCCGACGGCGGCGGGATCCGCCCCGATCCGCGACTGGTCGGAGCTCGCCGTCCCGCTCGACGAGCGCCCGCTCGCCGGATTCGGCGGCGTGTCGGAGTACGGCATCACCGTGCGCTGGGACAAGAACTTCCTGACGCTCATCCACCTCACGCTCGCGCGCCGGCGGCGGTTCGAGATCCTCGGGGGCGTGCGTTTCGGCGGCACCCTCTCGGCCGAGCAGGCCTTCGACGCCGGGTTCGACCACGTCGCGATCGCCGCCGGGCGCCGGGCGGCCGACGATCATCCCCATGAAGAACAACATCCTGCGCGGCGTGCGCAAGGCCTCCGACTTCCTGATGGCCCTTCAGCTGACCGGCGCCTTCAAGGAGGAGGCCCTCGCCAACCTCCAGATGGAGCTGCCGGCCGTCGTCATCGGCGGCGGCCTCACGGCCATCGACACGGCCACGGAGCTGCTCGCGTACTACCCGCTCCAGGCCGAGAAGACCCTCGTCCGGTACCAGGCGCTCTGCGCCGAGAAGGGCGAGGACGCGATCCGCGCCACCTTCGACGCCGAAGAGCGCGACATCCTCGACCGCCTGCTCGCCCACGGCCTCGCCGTCCACAAGGAACGGCAGCGCGCGCACGCCGCCGGCGAGCTGCCCGACCTCGCGCGCCTGTGCCGCGAGTGGGGCGGCGTGTCGATCGCGTACCGCCGGGCGATGGAAGACTCGCCCGCCTACCGCCTCAACCACGAGGAGATCATCAAGGCGCTCGAGGAAGGGATCTCCTTCATCGAGGGCCTCGAGCCCCAGGAGGCCGTGCCGGACGAGCACGGCAAGCTCAAGGCGATGCGGTTCCTGCGCGGCGGGTCGGGCGAGACCGTCGAGCTGCCCGCGCGGACCTGCCTCGTCGCCGCCGGAACGACGCCGAACATCACCTACGCGAAGGAGTTTCCGGAGGCGTTCCCGCTGGACGCCAAGCGGCGCTTCTTCGCGCCGCACCGGGCGGTGGCCTCCGGAGACGGCTTCCGGCTCGAGCCGGCGCACCCGGAGGACGAGACCGCCTTCTTCACGGGCTACTCGCGCGGCGGCCGATTCGTGACGTTCTTCGGCGACAACCACCCCGCTTACAACGGGAACGTGGTCAAGGCCATGGCCTCGGCCCGCAACGGCTACCGGGCGATCGCCCGGGTGCTCGACGGCCGGAGCTTCGACGCCCGCCCGGACTCCGAGTGGGACGCCTTCGCGAAGCGGATCCGCACGGACCTATCGGCCGAAGTCGTCGCGGTCAACCGCCTCACGCCGACGATCATCGAGGTCGTCGTCCGGGCGCCGGCCGCGGTCCGCAACTTCGAGCCGGGCCAGTTTTTCCGCCTCCAGAACCTCGAGTCGCGGGCGCCGCGCGTGTCCGGAACGCCCCTGTTGATCGAGCCCTGCGCGCTGACCGGAGCCTGGGTCGACCCGGCCCGGGGCCTGCTCTCCATGATCGCCCTCGAGATCGGCGGCTCGACGCGCCTGTGCTCGATCCTGAAGCCCGGCGAGCCCGTCGTCGCGATGGGCCCGACGGGCACCGCGACCGAGCTGCCCGAGAACTCGACCGTGATGCTCGCCGGCGGCGGGCTCGGGAACGCCGTGCTGTTCTCGATCGGCAAGAAGGCGCGGGCCCGCGGCAACCGGGTCATCTACTTCGCCGGCTACAAGAAGGCCGAGGACTTCTACAAGCGGGACGAGCTCGAGGCGGCGGCCGACGTGCTCGCTGCTCTCCGTCGACCGGGGCGAGGCCATCCCGGCGCGCCGCGCGTCCGACCGGAGCTTCGTCGGCAACATCGTCGAGGCGATGGTCGCCTACGCGACGGGGCGCCTGGGCGAGGTCACGATCCCGCTCCGGCGGTGGAGCGCGTCATCGTCATCGGCTCCGACCGCATGATGGCCGCCGTGGCCCGGGCCCGCAAGGACGCGCTGGCGCCGCACCTCTCCCCCGGCCACGTCGGGATCGCCTCGATCAACTCCCCCATGCAGTGCATGATGAAGGAAGTCTGCGCCCAGTGCCTCCAGAAGCACGTCGACCCGGCGACGGGTCGGGAGGAGATCGTCTTCTCCTGCTTCAACCAGGACCAGAAGCTCGACGAGATGGACTGGGGCAACCTCGCCGCCCGCCTGCGCCAGAACACGGTCTCGGAAAAGCTGACCAACCTCTGGATGGACCGCCTCTTCCGCCTCGAAGACCCGAGGCTCGTCTAGGGAACTGAAGCCGAGCTCGGGTTCAGGTATTCGATGTTTCGAGATTTCAGGCCGGACTCTCACCGCAGCGATACCTGGACTGAAATCCGAAAAATCAAGACCTGACCCCGCCCGAGGGCCGACGCGCGCCCTCTACTGTACGGCGGCGAGGAACAGCAGGTACGGGTTGATCGCCACGCCGGCCTTGAAGTTGTCGTCGTCCTCGGGCAGGCGCGTGATCGAGAAGTGCAGGTGCGGGCCGCTGGCGTACCCGGTCCGGCCGACGTAGGCGATCACGTCGCCCTTGGAGACCCGGTCGCCGGTCTTCACGCCCTTGGAGTACTTCGAGAGGTGGCAGTAGAAGAGCAGGTACTTGCCGCTCGGGTCCTTCTGGTAGAGGGAGATCCCGCCCCGCTTCTCGCGCCGCATGAGCACGATCTCGCCGTCGGCGGCAGCCAGCACGGGCGTGCCCTTGGGGGCGCCGATGTCGATGGCCAGGTGCTTGCGGTGGCGGCCCCGCGAGTTCAGGAAGGAGTCCTGGAGCCGGCTGGCATCCACGCCCTCGACGGGGATCCGGACGCCGGCCGTCATGAGGTCTGAAAGGTCGACGTCCTCCGGGCGCATCTTCGACTGGGAGGACTTGGGCCGAAGGAACGAGCCGAAGCTGCGGGCGGCCCGCACCAGGGTGCTCGGCATCTCCTCCGGCATGTCGTCGGCGATGGTCGCGGGCTCGGGGGTCTCGGCGTCGGTCTCGTGGAGGTGGGCTTCGAGGACGACGTCGATCGGCTCGCAGAGCGGGCGGGGATAGTCGACGACTTCCACCGGGAGAAACGGCCCGTGGAACTCGACGCGAACGCGGTCGACGACGACCGCTCCGCGGGAGTCCTGCCGGATGACGTGCCGGGCCTTCTTCGAGGTCTTCGCCTTCGGCCTGGCGGCGGTGCTCTTCTTCTTCTGGACCTGGGCGCGCCCGGAGCCTGCGCCTTTGGCCGCGGCGGCCTGTGGCTTTCCGGTGCTCGCGCTCTTCCCCTCGGAAGAGGCGCTGAAGCCGAAAAGGAAAACGGCGGCCAGAGCAGCCGCCGGTATGACCGACGCCTTACGCACGATGGGGATTATCCCGGCAGGCTGGGAGGGCCGTCAACCACAAAAGCCCTTGGGAATACTATGGGTTATGCTGAATCAGCATACCCGAGTACGACTCGCACTGCGTCCGGCCTGAACGACGGTTACGCCCGCTCGAGGTAGCTGTCGTCGCGCGTGTCGATCTTGATGCGCACGCCCGCCTCGACGAACTGGGGCACCATCACCTGGAGGCCCGTTTCGAGCGTCGCCGGCTTGTAGGACGCCGACGCGGTCGCGCCCTTCATCCCCGGCTGGGTCTCGGTGACCTTGAGGGTCACGGTGTTGGGCAGCTCGATGCCGACCGGGTTCTCTTCGTAGAAGTCGACGTGGATCACGGTGTTCGGCAGGAGGTACTTCATCTGCTCGCCGATCACCTCGTCGTCGAGGGTCAGCTGGTCGTAGCTGGCCTGGTCCATGAAGTGATGCCCGGCCGCGTCGGAGTACAGGTACTCCATCTCCCGCTCGTCCAGCGAGGCCTTCTCGACCCGGTCCGTGGAGCCGAAACGGTGCTCGTTCATCGAGCCCGAGCGGACGTTGCGCATCTTGGCCTGGACGAAGCCCCGGAGGTTGCCCGGGGTCTTGTGGACCATGTCGTGGACGCGGTGCAGCTCCCCGTTGTGGATGATGAGCATGCCGCTTCGAAGCTGGGTCGCCGGAATCATCGCCATAAGGTCCACCCCTCGAAAAAGACGGCGAAATCTAGCAGAACGCGGCCCTTCCGTCCACCGGGCCCCTCGGGCGCCAAAAGGAAAAAGCCCCGGGGTCTCCCCCGGGGCTCGGGTTTCGAAGCTCGCGCCGGCTCAGTCCCGGGTCGACCTTCCGGGGCCCGCGGCCGCGGGTCGGCTGTTCGAGCGCTTCGGGCATCTGGAGCGCGAAGCCCCTGGCCGCGTTGGTCGTCGTCAGGAGCTGCGCGCCACATCCCGATGGAGTAGTGCCACTCGCCTCCCCCGTCGCGCACCGCGGCTCCGGTGTTGGGAACGTTGGGCGTGAAGAGGACGTGGTTGAAGGACGGACGCGGGATCTCGAGGCCGAGGTCGTGCGTTCATCACCCGGATGAACTCGTCGGCCACGATCGTGTAGCCGATCGACGAGGGATGGAACCCGTCGGCGGAAAAGATGCCGCCGGTCAGGAATCTCGAGCTCAGGTCGATGCCGCCGATGTGGTAGCCGTGGGCCCTGATCTCGTCGAAGACCGCATAGACGTCGACGAGCATTCCGCCGGCGCTGGCGATCTCGGTCGCGATGGTGTCGTTGTACGACTACGATGAATGCGTCGATCTGGGCGATCTCGTCCGGGTACAGGAGCACGCCGGGAATCACGGCGGTCCCCGTGAACTGGCCGTCCGGCAGGGGCTGGCCCGTGCCCCCGAGGGCGACGGGCACGCCCGACGCCCTGGGCGAGCAGCGACGAGGCCGGAAGCGTCACGAGCGTCCCGTCGGGCACGGGACAGCCATGGTCCGGCGGGACCGGGACGCACGGATACGTCGGCGTTGCCCGGGCCGAGGACCGGCACCGAGCCGCCCGGGATCGTCGAGCCGCGAGGGAACGGTCGTGGCGAACGGGATCGCGGTGACGTCCGGGACGTTGCCAGCCACGATCGTCCGACCAGGCTGCACGATGTTCTCGAGGACGGACGCGTAGTCCTGGCCGAACTCGACCTCCGGGGTGACGGTCACGCCGGGAACGAACACTCCGGCGAGCACCGCCGGGAGGATGTCGTTGGACTCCAACCCAGAGCGTGATCAGGTCGGGGCCGAGCGAGTTGGCTTGCGTGACGGCATTCAGGCCGTCGAACGGCGAGCCGGGGACGTTGCGCAGGACCAGCGCCGCGAACTGTTCGGCGGTCGTGCCGTTGGGATTGGCGTGGATCAGGTCGACGAGGTCGTCGACGTGGGCGCCGGGAAGCCCGAGGTTGTCGTAGGGCGCGGGCGAGCAGGGAGTTCAGGGGCGCACCCTGCTGCGAGATGTTGCCGACGGTGACCGTCGAGGGCGGGATGAAGACCGCGCCCAGGCACGGATTGCCGACGAGCGGGACTCGTCAGGGCGAGCTCCTGGACCAGGGGCTGCTGGAAGTCCGGCTGCGCGAGCTGGTGCGCGAGCACCGCCGGGAAGGACGCCTCCTGGTTGCGCTGAACGAGGCAATTGCCTTCGAGCCCGGCCGACAGGCTGTCGCCGAGCGCGACGTAGTGGTCGAACTGCGCCGAGTAACGGGCTCCCGGCCAGCGCCAGGGCTCCGGCCGTCAGACCGATGGATCGCAGCGTCTTCTTCTTCATGGCTCCCTCCACCCTAAAGGGCCAACCGGATGCCGGCCGTCAGGACGAGGCCGGTCTCGGAGTACGTGGCGAAGTAGTTGTCGGTCTGCGGCGGCGTGAGGATCGCCCGATCCTTGAACGTGATCCAGAGGGCGCCGACGTCGAAGCCCCATCGCGGCGTGTTGTAGCCGAAGCCGGCCGTGTAGACGTTGCGGTCCGCATCGGGAAGAAGCGGGCTGACGTCGAAGTCGGGCTGCGGCGAGTTGTCGTAGTAGTACCCGACGCGGATCGCCCACTCGTCCGAAGCACTTCTCGAGACCGGCGCGGTAGGCCCAGGTGTCCTGACCAGTCCGTGACCCGCAGGATGTCGCGCGCCGGCGAGCGTCGGGAACGTGATGGCCAGGCTCTGGAAGGTCGACCACTCCGTCCAGTCCGCCTCCAGCGCGAGGAGGAAGCCGGCCGGCAGCTGGATGCCGAGGCCCGAGGTTGATGCTCGAGGGGAAGTCGATCGGGTCGCGACCGGAGGGTTGCCCGTCGGCAGCGAGCGCGGCGACCAGGGCGTCGAGGACCGCGTTTCCGGTCGGCCGCTGGGTGAAGGTGGCCTCGCCCTCGTAGTCGATGTTGATGCTGGACCGGTACGCGGCGCCGATCGAGATCGCCTCGACGGGCTTGAACATGAGGCCGGCGTTCCAGCCCCAGCCGCCGTTGGAGAGCAGCTCGCTGTTCAGCTTGACGTGCGCGACGGGGACGATCGACCCCGTGAACGGATTGATGGCCCCCTGGTTGCGCTCGAGCTGGACCTTGGAGAAGCGGTAGTCCACGCCCGCCGCGATCGCGAGCTGCGGGAACAGCTTGTAGGAGAAGACGAGGTTGGTGTCGAGCGACTGGATCACCGCGTTCTGGGAGATGAACTGGCCGTTATAGGTCGTGTTCGGGTCCTCCCACTTCAACCCCAGGCCGTACTGCGCGAACCCGCCCACGCCGACGTTGAGCTCCTGGGTCAGCGGAAGGACGAGCGTAGCCGTCGGGGAAGAAGTACCAGTTCTGCTTCTGCGTACGCGATGACGCCCTCGCCGGGGTACGGGTTGGCGCCATCGGCCTGGCCTTCCGTCCGGGTCAGGAAGTTCAAGCCCGACGTAGCCCTCGACCTGGTTCATCCAGGCGATGCCGGCGGGGTTGAAGAAGATCGCGGTCGGATCGCCGCCCACGCCGGCGTACGCCAGGCCCATCCCCGACGCGCGGGCGCCGTGGGTCATGACCTGGAAACCCGACGGGAACGCCGGAGCGGTGACCAGAAGGCCCGCGACCGCCAGGGCCATGCAGAGACGTGGCACCACGACGCGATGTCGCTGTCTCACGATGCTCCTCCCTCAGCTTGGGTTGGGGAAATGTTAAGGACGAGACGATCAATTCCCACGCTGGCCGGAATCTAGACCTCGGCGCGCGGAAAGTCAAAGGAAGACCGCCCGGGGAGGGCCTTAGAATCCCCCTGTCTTGCCCCACGAGAGCGAACCGCCGACGCGCGACGAATCGACGCAGCGCGCCGCGCGCGAAAAGCCGGTCACCGTGGGCACGGTCCTGGGCGAGCGCTACCGGATCGACGCCGTGCTCGGCTTCGGAGGCATGGGCGTCGTCTACCGGGCGCGCGACCTGAAGCTCGATCAGGAGATCGCCTTGAAGCGAATCCGGCCCGACCGCGTCTCGCCGGAGCGCCGCGAAACGCTCCGGCGGGAGATCATCCTGTCGCGCAAGGTCACCCACGAGAACGTCTGCCGCGTCTACGACCTCGTCGACATCGGCGGCGAGGAGTGGGTCTCGATGGAGTACCTGCCGGGCCGCACCCTCAAGGACGTCGAGGAGAGCGAGCGCATGCTGCCCCTCGGACGCGGCCTGGCCATCGCCAAGGGCATCTGCGGCGGGCTGGCCGCCGCGCACCGCATCGGCGTGCTGCATCGCGACCTGAAGCCGGAGAACGTCATCGTCGGGGACGACGGGAAGCCGCGCCTGATGGACTTCGGCATTGCCGTCGAGTCGGCCGCGTACGCCGGCGAGAAGGGCGACACCGTCCCCGGGACCCCGCAATTCCTGGCGCCGGAGCTCCTGCGCGGAGACCTGCCGACGCAGCGGACCGACGTCTACGCCATGGGCGTCCTCCTCTTCGAGATGTTCACCGGCCGCGTGCCGTTCGACGACGACGACACGGCGCGGCTGGTCCGCCGCGTCATCACCGAGGCGGCCCCGCGGGTCGAGACGCTCCGGCCGGACCTGCCGCCGGAGCTGCGCGACATCCTCGAACGCGCCATCGCCAAGGACCCCGAGGCCCGCTTCCCCGACGCCACCGCCCTCTCCGACGCCATCTCGGCCTTCGAGGGGCAGGTCCTCGACCGGGTGCTCGCCGAGGTCTCGGTGACCCGCGCGCGCATGGTCAAGCTGATGGTGATCCTCGAGGCCAACAAGTCCCTCGCCGAGACGTTCGACCCCACCGAGACGCTCCGCATCATCCTGAAGACGGCGATCTCCGAGACCGACGCCGAGCGCGGGACGATTTTCCTGCGCGAGCCGGGCTCGGACGAGCTCGTCAGCCAGATCCTCGAGGGCGGCTCGGTCGATCCGATCCGCGTCCGGGTCGGGACCGGCATCGCCGGGACCGTCGCGAAGACCGGCCAGGTCATCAACACGGGCGACGCCTACCAGGACGCCCGCTTCGACAAGAGCACCGACGCCTCCTCCGGATTCAAGACCCTTTCGATGGTGGCCGCGCCGCTGCGCACGCCCCGGGGAGAGATCGTCGGGGTCGTGGAGGTCCTCAACAAGCGCCGGCGCAACTTCACCAAGGAGGACGAGGAGTTCCTGGCGGAGGTCGGCACGCACGCCGCCCTGGCGGTCGAGAGCGTGCGGGAGCACGTGGCCGCCGTCCGGCAGGCGCGGCGCGAGGGCGCGGCGGCGGTCCTCAAGGCGGTCTCGCCCCTGCTGAACCCGTCGACGTGGCCGGAGACTCCGGGTTTCGAGTCGGCGCCGCTGCGGTGGCGCTCGGAGGAGCCGGGCCTCTCGGTCTACGCCGTCGAGCCGCGCCCGGGCGGCCTCGCCCTCCTGCTCGTCGAAGACGCGCGCGACCTCGAGGAAGCGGTCGGGCCGATCGTGCGCGCCTCGCGGCTCGCCCGGCAGCTCCTCTCGACGGCGGCGCCGGCGGAGCTCGTTCGCCGGGTCGGCGAGCTCGAGCCCGGGTGCGCCCTGACTGCCGCGCGCTGGGACGGCGAGGGCCTCGCGCTCGCGGCGCGCGGGGCGCCCGTGCCCTACCTCCTGCGCTTCGGCCGGCCGGTCCCGTTCGACGTCCGCGAGTCGGGCGGCCTCTCGGAGGCCACGCTCGAGACCGCCGCGGGCGACCTGCTCGTCCTCGCCTCGCGCGGCCTCTTCGCCCTGCAGTCCGCCGGCAAGGCCGCTTCACCGGAGAAAGCCATCCAGAAGCTCGCCCGCGCCTGCGAAACGCAGGGGCTCCCGGGCGGGTTCGCGGCCCTCGTGTCGGAATGGAAGAAGACGGGGACCGCGCCCGGCGAGCGGGACGTGCTGCTGCTCGCGGCGAAGCGGCTGCCCTAGCGGGCGGCTACGGGAGGACGGCCACCGCCAGCGCGCCCGGGCCGCCGTGCGCGCCGAGAGCCGGCCCGCACTCGACGATCATCACGTCGGACTCCGGATAGCGGGCGCGGATCTCGCGGGCGACTTCCTCCGCCGCGTCCTCCGCGTCGCAGTGCGCCACGCCGAACCGGCGCGACGCGCTGACGCGCTCGCCGGCCTCGGCGAAGAGAAGCTTCAACATCTTGCGTCGGGCCGCGACGTAGCCCCGCGCCTTGCCCGCCGGCACCGCCACGCCCTCCCGGGACATCGTCAGCACGGGAAGCAGCCCCAGGAGCTTCGCGATCATGCCCTTCGCCGGCGAGACCCGGCCGCCCCGCACGAGGTGCTTCAGCGTCGGCACGGCGATGAAGATGCGGACGCGGTCCGCCGTCTCGCGGGCGATCGCCGCGACCTCGTCCGCGCTCTTGCCGGCGGCGGCGGCCTCCGCGGCGGCGCGGACGACGAGCCCGAGCCCGACCGAGACATTGCGGCTGTCGACGTGGACGATGCTGGTCTTCGCGACCGGGCGCGCCCCGACCGTCGCGGCCTGGTAGGTGCCCGAGACCCCCGACGACAGGTGCACCGAGACGATCGAGCCCGAGTGCTCCGCGACGTTTTCGTACACCTGCGTGAAGTCCGCCGGCGGCGGCTGCGAGGTCTTGGGCGCCTCCTCGGTCACGGAGAACCGGGCGTAGAACTCGGACGGCGAAATCGTGACCTTGTCGAGGTAGTTCTCCGAGCCGAAGAAGACGCGCACCGGCACGACGCCCACGCCGAAGTCCTCGAGCATTCCGGCCGGCAGGTCGCAGGTCGAGTCGGTCACGATGCCGACGCGGGCGGCGCGGTTCTGGTCGAAGCGCGACTCGTGCTGGGCCCGCATGTCCTCGACCTTCGTCTGCGCGACGTCGGCGAAGCGCGCCGCGACGGCGAAGAGCTTCTCCGGCTCGTTCGTGTGGACGTGGAGGCGCACGCGCGCGGCGCCGCCGGCGAGCACGATCGAGTCGCCGAGCAGGGCGACCTCCTTGCGGAGGGCGTCGCGGTCGATGGCGTCGCCCTCGAGCAGCGCCTCCGTGCAGTAGCGGAAGAGGATCGAGTCCGTCATCTTGTCGAAGACCGCGGCGCGGACCTCCTCGGGCTCGACCGGCGGCGGCGCGAACCGCGCGGCTTCCCGGACGTACTTCACGATTCCCTCGAGGAGGTACACGAAGCTCTGCCCGCCCGCGTCGACGACGCCGGCCTTCGCGAGAAGCTTCATCTGCTTGGGCGTGTTCTCGAGCGAGATCTTCGCGGCCTTGAGCGACTCGGGTAGCAGCACGCCGAAGTCCCGGACCTCGGCCGCGCGGTCGGCGACGTGGCGGGCCCAGTCGCGGATCACCGTCAGGATCGTTCCCTCGACCGGCCGGGCGATCGCGCTGTAGGCGGACTCCGCCGCCCGCACCACGGCGGCCCCGAACGCCCCCGTCGTGATCCGCGGCGAGTCCGGCAGCCCCTCGGAGAAGCCGCAGAAGAACTGCGCCAGGATCGCCCCGGAGTTGCCGCGCGCGCCGCCGATCGCCTGGTCGGCGAGGGCCTTCGACATCTCGCCGATGTGCCGCTGGCGCACCCGGGAGATCCCGGAGGCGACCTTCTGGAGCGTCGAGGCGACGTTGGTCCCTGTGTCCCCGTCGGGCACCGGGAAGACGTTGATCTTGTTGAGCGCCTCCGCGCGCTCGGCGACGAAGTGCGCGCCGGCGATGACGGCGCGCGAGAGCCGGTTCCCGTCGAGGTAGCCGATGGCGATCAAGGCTTGATCGTCGCGGGATAGCCGTCCGGAGCCCGGCTCGCGTCGCGCGAGCTGCGGTATTCCTCGGCGACGGCGGGCAGGCGGTCCAGGTAGAAGAGGACGACGCCGCAGCCCATGCATGCCCAGGGGAAGACCTTCTCGACGCCCCAGGAAAAGAGGCCCGTCTTCCACGGCTTCTTCCAGAAGTAGGAGGTGTAGCCCGACGTGTTCGACCGGGAGCGGAGCATCTCGCCCCCGCAGAGCGGGCACTTGCGATGGAAGGCGTCGCTGCTCATGGCGATCTGGAGACGGAGGATATCAGGGGAACGAGGCCAGTAAGCGGTAAGCGAGTCAATCGAGAG
>CAWGOM010000013.1:0-203580 GCA_963824165.1 uncultured Acidobacteriota bacterium | reverse complement strand
GCTGGCCGCTGACGCGGGCCATGTGCTCGCCGCTGGGCGATGGCGCCGCCGCCGCCTTGCTGTGCAGCGAGGCGGCGTTGGCGCACTTTCCACCGGCGGCACGGGCGCGCGCCGTGCGGGTGCGGGCCAGCGAGTTGTCGGGCGGCAAGTACCGTCGACTGGATGAGCCCGGTCTGTCGCGCACGGCCGCGAACAGGGCCATGCACGCGCCGCGCTCAAGCCCGAAGACATCGACATCGTCGAGCTGCACGATGCGACATCGTTCTGCGAGATCTACCAGCTCGAAATGCTGCGCCTGTGCGCCGACGGCCGTGGCGGCGCCTTCGTCGAGTCGGGCGCCACGGCGCTGGGGGAAAGCTGCCGGTCAACCTGTCCGGCGGCCTGGTGTTCGAAGGGCACCCGATCGGCGCCACGGGCTTGTCGATGGTGCACGAGACCTGCCTGCAGCTGCGCGGTGAAGCCGGGGCGCGCCAGGCGCGCCACGCGATGCTGGGCCTGATCGAGAACGGCGGCGGCGTGATGGGCTTCGACGAAGCCGCCTGTGCGGTCCACATCCTGGAGAAATGCACATGAACTCGACAGCGCAGGCCATCGACTGGATGCCGGAAGACCCGGCCACGCTGGCCGACCCCTACGCCATTTTCGCGCGCATGCGCGATGAAGATCCTTGCCACTGGAGCCCCCGCCGAAGAGCTGGGTGCTGACACGCTACGACGATGTCAAACGGGTCTGCCTCGACAAGGAGCGTGTCTCGTCGGACCGGCTGCGCCCCTTCTTTTCCAGCATGCCCAGCGCAGAAGCGGCACGCATCGGCGACATCATGCGCTACCTGTCGCTGTGGATGGTGTTCAAGGACCCGCCCGAACACGCGGCTGCGGCGCCTGACCGGGCGTGTGTTCAGCGCCAAGTCCATGCAGGCGATGCGGGCGCAGGTGCAGCAGATCTCCGACGGGCTGCTCGCCAGGCTCGACGGTCGCGATCGCATCGACCTGATGGCCGACTACGCGGGTCCGCTGCCTTGCCTGGTGATCATGGCCATGCTGGGCGTGCCGCGCGAATCGCTGGTCGAGGTCAAGCGCATGTCCGACGAGATCGCCATGTTCATCGGCAGCAGCCGAAACAGCCCCGACAAGTACGACACCGCAGAAGCCGCCACCCAAGAAATGGCTGCCTTCTTTCTGTCGTTGATCGCCCAATGCCGCGCCAAGCCGGGCGCGGACGCACTCAGCGAGCTGGTTCATCTGCGCGACGACGACGGTGACCGTTTCAGCGACGACGAACTCGTCGCCGTCTGCATCCTGATGCTGTTTGCCGGCCACGAGACCACGACCAACCACATCGCCAACGGCATGCACTCGCTGATGCAGTTTCCCGGCGAGATGCAGCGATTGCGGGCCGACCCCAGCCTGTGGGCTGCGGCCGTGGAAGAACTGCTGCGCCACGAAGGCCCTTCCGGCGCGCTGGTGCGCGTCGTGGCGCAGACGCACGAGCTGCACGGCAAGACGCTCGAGCCCGGGCAGCGCGTCTTCGTCATGCTCAATGGCGCCAACCGCGACCCACGTGCCTACGACAAACCGGACCGGCTGGAGCTGACGCGTGACGGCGTGCCCCACCTGGCCTTCGGCTTTGGCATCCACATCTGCCTGGGCTTCCCGCTGGCCCGCACGGAAGGCGCGGTGGCCTTTCCGGCGCTGCTGGCGCACTACCGCGACATCGAACCCGTGGGCCCCGCGCCTGAATGGCTCAACTCCCTGGTCTTCAGGGGCATGAAAAGCCTGCCGGTGCGCGTGCGGCGCGCGTGATCACCGCGCTGGCGTCGACGCCGGTCGCGTAGCAGCGGCAGGATCGCCCCGTATGCGAGCAGCTACTTGCGAAAGCGCGCTTCGTCGGGCCGGGTCAGGGCGACGATGCCGTCCGCAGCCACCACTTCGGCGATGCGCCGGCCCGTGGCGTCGTCGCGTCCGATCGCGGCCAAGGCCTCGCGCGGCGTGATCGCAGCGCCGTCCAGCTTGAACTGCGGCCGGTCGAGCAGCGCGGCAGGCATGCTCGCGCAATGCGCCGCCAGCCGAGCCCCGGCGCTGCCATCGGTGTCGCCCCAGAAGTCCATCAGCGGCTGCTTGAGCGTCTTGCCCGCGGCGTTGGTTGGCAGCGCCTGCGCGAAGACCACGTATTCGGGCACCTCATAAGGGGCCAGCAGCGCCGTGCAATGTGCGCGCACCTCGTCGGCGCTGAGGCTGCGGCCCGGCTTGAGCACCAGCACCGCCTTCAGCCGCTCGGAGAACAGGTGGTCGGGTACGCCCACCACCGCGGCGCGCAGCACGGCGGGGTGCAGGTACAGCTTGTTCTCGACCTCGATGCAATAGACGTTCTGGCCGCCGCGCACCACCATGTCCTTCTTTCGGTCGAGCAGCCACAGGTAGCCTTCCTCGTCGATCTTGGCCCAGTCGCCCGAGAGCACGAAGCCGTCGCGCCGGAAGACCTCGGCCGTCTTGCCCGGCTTGTCCCAGTAGCCGGCATTCGTCTGCTGGCCGCGGTAAGCGACCTCGCCGATGGCATTGGCCTGAGTCCAGCTCATTGCCGTCGTCGTCGAAGATGGCGATGTCGGTGTTGGGCGTGGCCAGGCCGCAGCTGGTGATCTTGCGCAGTGCATCCTCGGTGGGCAATGCAAAGCCCACGGCGGTGCTCTCCGACACCGAGCCGGCATTGACCATCGCCACCGGCGCAAAGGCCTGGTGCAACTGGTTGATGTAGGTTTCCGATGCGGCATGGCCGCCGAAGAGGATCTTCTTCAGCGTGCTGCAATCGTGCTGCGTGAACTCGGGGTGGTGCATCATCATCCACAGCATGATCGGCGCCGCCACGGCCCAGGTGGCGCGTTCCTGCTCGATCAGCTGGATGGCGTCCAGCGGCGCCGAAGGCCGCATCGCACCACGCACTTGCCGCCCGTCAGCAGGGCAGGCATGAAGTCGGTGTAGACGGCGGTGTTGTGGTACAGCGGCGGCATGCAGATGTTGATGTCGTCGGCGTCCAGCCCCTTGGCCACATGCACGACGTTCTGCGCGCATCCCAGCGCGTTGATGTGCATGGCCATCGAGCCGCTTGGGCACGCCGGTCGTGCCCGAGGTGAAGGAGATGGCACACACGTCCCATTCGTCGATGGCGGCCAGTGCCGGGGCTTCGCTGCCCGGTCGGTTGAGCTCGGCAAAGCCGATGGTGCCCGGCGCGGCGGTGTCGCCGGTCATGAATACCGCCTGCACACTGGGCAAACGGGTGCGTACCGGTGCGAGCTTGTCCTGCCAGAGGTCGGGCGAGCGGTGGCCATCGCCGGGCTCCAGGCCTGTGGCGCGGGAACGCGCCGTGTCGTCGTCCTCGTCGAGGGGGAGGACCGACGCGATCGGAGTCAGTTTTCGCCTGGCCAGGTCGAGGGCTACCTCGCAAGCCTCGGAGTTCCGTTGAGGGTCTGGTCGCTGCTCGAAAATGCGCCGAGCCAGTGGAAGGACGGACACGCGCAGGACTTATCCTCCTTTTTCAAACTGTCGGTCGCCGTCACGCGCCTGAAGGAGGAGCTCGAGAGGCAGCGCGTCGTATGGGTCGCAGGCGAATGGCCGCCAGGCTCGATCACACTCGACGCGGGGACCGCGGGAGTCGAGTTGCTGCGGTGAATTGCTGCAAGGCATTGCTTTTGAGGGTTTTACGGCCCGCGCACGGCCGGCACCGCAGGCGTACAATTCCCCCACAGTCATGAAGACATCGAGCGGCCGCGCCCTCGCTTCGCTGGCAGCGGTGTGTCTGCTGCTGGTCACCACGCGTCCGGCATCCGCGGGGCACTACACATGGACGACGTCGGGACCGCAGCCGGGGATGATCTACCAGATCGTCGTGGGCTCGGAGGATTCGAGTCGCATCTACACCTACGCCGGTTTCTGGGGCTCGATCCTGTTTCAGACCTCCGACGGCGGGGCGACGTGGCATCAGAACGAGGGACTGCTTTCTCCATCGACCGTGGTCGCGCATCCGAACGACGGAAGCATCCTCTTCGCCATCGGTTATTCGCCCGACGGCGTCGGAGGGATCTTCAGAACGAACGACGCGGGCGCCGTCTGGTTTCCGGCCAACCAGGGACTCTCGGGCCCCGTCTCATCGATGGGCCTGGCGGCATCCTCGCCGAACATCCTCTACGCCATCTCCGCCGGCAGCCCGGGCAAAGTGTTTCGCAGTGACGACGGGGCTGGCAGCTGGACGACGGCAACCTCGAACTTTCCGTCGGACTACGTCGCCGACCTCGCCGTCGATCCGCAGAACCCCGCCGTTCTCTACGTGGTCGCGGGAACCGGAATCCTCAAGAGCGTCGATTCGGGCGCCACGTGGAATCCCGGCGGGTCGATTCTCAATCCGGAATGTGTCCGAATCGACGCAACTTCTTCCTCGACCATTTGGGCGGGCTCGAACTCCGAAGGCGTGTACAAGAGCGCGGACGGCGGCGCGACCTGGAATCCCGCGAGCAACGGGATCGGGGCGACGTGGGTCCGCGACATCGCGATCGACCCCGCGAATCCGCTCAAGGCGTTCGCCGCCGGGGACGGAGGAATCTTCGTCACGCAGGATGGCGGCGGACTCTGGTCCCCTGTAGACCTCGGCGTACCGGTCGGTTCCGGCATGGCGGTGGCGATCGATCCACGCGACTCGGCGCTGGTCTATGCAGCGGGAGGCGCAGGCAACCTGATCGGCACGTTCTTCCGAAGCGACGACGGCGGCCAGAGCTGGGCGGTGGCTCAGAGCGGTCTATCGGGCGGGTACAGTCACTCGGTGGCTCCGAACCCCTCGCTCGTCGACGAGGCCTACGCGGTGTCGGGGGGGAAGCTCTTTGCGGGGGGGGCCGCCGGGTGGACCCTTCGCGGGCAGTCCGCCTCGGCGCTGACGGAGCTCCTTGCAGACCCGTCCCAACCCGACGTCCTGTATGCGGCGTTCGCCGGGCTCCTCCCGGCAACCTCCGGCGTCGTCCGCTCCGACGACGGCGGTGCGACCTGGGATCCCGCGACCGACGGGCTGGCGGTTTCGACGATCCATCGCCTGGCGATGGCGCCCAGCGACCCGTCGCATCTGCTGGCAGCGACGCAGGACGGCCTGTTTGGCACGTCGAACGAGGGCGGGCTGTGGTCGTCTCTGCTAGCGGGCGACGTTCGCGCTTCCGCCTACGATTCCGCCGACCACGGCATTCTCTATGCCGGCTATTTCGCTCAGGCAAACCAGGACGGTCTTCTGCGCTCGGACAACGGCGGAACCACATGGTCGGCGCCGGGAGGCCTTCCGAAGGCTTACCTCCGCGTGTCGGACATCGCCTGCCCGGTGGGCGAACCCTCGACCGTGTACGTCGCCGCGACCTATTCGGGGCTCTTCCGAAGCCTCGATCGCGGCCTGACATTCGCTCTCGCGGAGATCGGGCTGCCTGCCGTGGACCAGATTCCTTATCGCCTCGCCCCCGACCCCTCCGACAGTCGGACCCTCTATCTGCTCATGACCTACGGGGGAGCGGCCGCAACGGAGGGAACCTCCAGCTTCGCCATCTATCGAACCAACGACGGAGCCGACACCTGGAAGCCCCTACCCGGTTTTATTCCGTCGCTGTCGACGCTCGACTTTCGGGTCAACGCCGACGGCCGCATCCTCTACGCCTCGACGCTCTCCGGCGTCTTTCAGTTCGAGCGCTCGTTCCTCGACGTGCCCGACGGCGACCTCTTCTGGACCTCCGTCGACGCGGCGGCGATGAACCGGCTGACGGCCGGATGCGGGGGAGGAAGCTACTGCCCGGGCGCGGCGGCCTCGCGCGCGTCGATCGCGGTCTTCCTCCTTCGCGGCAAGCACGGGGCGGCGTACGAGCCGCCGGCGTCGACGGGTCAGGTCTTTTCCGACGTGCCGGCGTCAACGTTCGCCGCCGCGTTCATCGAGGAGCTCTTCCGCGAGGGGATCACCGCGGGGTGCGAGGCGACCACCTACTGCCCGTCCGCACCGGTCTCGCGCGCTCAGCTCGCCGTCATGCTCCTGAAGGCGAAGCACGGCTCGGACTACGTGCCGCCTCCGGCGACCGGGACGGTCTTTTCCGACGTGCCGGCCGACGCCTTTGCCGCGGCCTGGATCGAGCAGCTCTCGACCGAAGGCATCGCGGCCGGCTGCGGCGGGGGGCAGTTCTGTCCGGACGACGCGACGTCCCGCGCGCAGGCCGCGGCCTTCGCAATGCGGGCGTTCGGCCTGTCCTGATCGCTCTGTCGGCCCGGTCCGTTTCGGTATGATCCCTCAGCCAATGAAAGGCCTCATCCTGTCGGGCGGCAAGGGCACCCGCCTGCGTCCGCTGACCTACACCAGCGCCAAGCAGCTCGTCCCGGTCGCCAACAAGCCGGTCCTCTTCTACGGGGTCGAGGCGATCGTCGCGGCGGGGATCAAGGAGATCGGCGTCGTCGTCGGGGACACGCGGGAGGAGATCGAGGCGGCGCTCGGCGACGGGTCGCGGTTCGGGGCGAAGATCACCTACATCCCGCAGGACGCGCCGCGGGGGCTGGCGCACGCGGTGCTGATCTCGGAGGCGTTTCTCAAGGGCGAGCCCTTCGTGATGTACCTCGGCGACAACGTGATCGCCGACGGCATCACGACGCTCGTCGACGAGTACCGCAAGCTCGGCTGCAACTCGCAGATCCTGCTCGCGAAGGTGCCGAACCCGTCGCAGTTCGGCGTGGCCGAGCTCGAGAACGGGCGGGTCGTGCGGCTGACGGAAAAGCCGAAGAAGCCGAAGTCGGACCTCGCGCTCGTCGGCGTCTACATGTTCGACGACTCCATCTTCGAGGCCGTCAAGGCGATCCGGCCGAGCGCGCGCCAGGAGCTCGAGATCACCGACGCGATCCAGTGGCTCGTCGACCACGGCAAGAGCGTGCACCCGCACCTGGTCACCGGCTGGTGGAAGGACACGGGCAAGATCGAGGACATGCTCGAGGCCAATCGGATCATCCTCGACACCTTCGCGGCGCGGGGCCTCGACACGGTCGGCGCCGGCTGCCAGGTCGAGGGCAAGGTCGTGATCGAGCCGGGGGCGAAGCTCTTCAACTGCACCGTGCGCGGCCCCGCCGTCATCGGCCCGGGCGCGGAGATCCGGGACGCCTTCGTCGGGCCCTACACGGCGATCGGGGCCGGGTGCCTGATCGACCGCTGCGAGATCGAGAACTCGATCGTCCTCGAGGGCTCGCGCCTCGAGCGGATCCCCGTGCGGATCGCGGACTCGCTCATCGGCAAGAACGTGCGGATCCATCCGGGCGCCGAGAGGCCCCGCGTGCACCGGTTTCTCGTCGGCGACAACTCGGAAATCGGCATCGTATGAAGGTCCTCGTCACCGGGGGCTGCGGGTTCATCGGCTCCGCCTTCATCCGGCACGTGCTCGAGTCGCGCGCCGGCGGCGTCTCGGTCGTCAACCTCGACAAGCTCACCTACGCGGCCAATCCCGCCAACCTCGCGGAGGTCGCGCACCGGCCGGACTACCGCTTCGTGCGCGGCGACATCGTCGACCCGGACGTCGTGGCCGTGGCGATGGAGGGCTGCGACGCGGTCGTCAACTTCGCGGCCGAGACGCACGTGGACCGGTCGCTCCTGGGCGACGCGTCCTTCATCGAGACCGACGTGCGCGGGGTCTTCGTCCTCCTCGAGGAGGCCAAGCGCCGCGGCGTAAAGAAGTTCGTCCAGATCTCGACCGACGAGGTCTACGGCACGATCGCCGACGGGCTCCTTCACGGAGGACTCGCCGCTGAACCCGCGCAACCCCTACGCCGCCTCCAAGGCCGGCGGCGACCGGCTCGCGTACTCGTACTGGGCCTCCTACGGGATGCCGGTCGTCATCACCCGGGCGTCGAACAACTACGGGCCGTACCAGTACCCGGAGAAGCTCATCCCGCTCTTCGTGACCAACGCCATCGACGACCAGCCGCTGCCGCTCTACGGCGACGGGAAAAACGTCCGCGACTGGCTCTTCGTCCGCGACCATGCGGCCGCGATCGACTTCCTGCTCGACGCCGGGAAGCCCGGCGAGACGTACAACGTCGCCGGCGGCAACGAGGCGGAGAACATCGACATCACCCGCCGCGTGCTGAAGGAGCTCGGCAAGCCCGAGAGCCTGATCCGTTTCGTCGACGACCGGCCGGGCCACGACCGGCGCTACTCGCTCGACGCATCGAAGCTGGCGAAGCTCGGCTTCCGTTCCTCGACGCCGTTCGAGGAGGGCCTCGCCGAGACCGTGCGCTGGTACCGCGACCACGAGGAGTGGTGGCGGCCGATCAAGGAGCGCGACGCGGCCTACCGCGAGTTCTACCGGTCGCAGTACGAACAGCGGCTGGCGACATCGTCGTCGACGGCGAAAGCGCCGGGCTAAACGGCGACCCCATGCCGGACGCCGGCGGCTCCGCCTTCGACAGCCACGCGGCCGTCCTCGCCGCTCCCCGGACCGTTCCCCGCGCGCGGCGCCGCGTCCTCGTCACGGGCGCCACCGGCATGCTGGGGTCGGACCTCGTCACCCTGCTGACGTCCGCCGGGTACGACGTGCTCGGCCGCGCGAAAGCGGATCTCGACATCGCCCACTCGGGCGAGGTCTCGCGCACGCTGCGGGAGCTCTCCCCCGACGTCGTCGTCAACTGCGCCGCCTTCACGAAGGTCGACGACTGCGAGACGGACCCGCGCGCGTTCCAGGTCAACGCCGAGGGCGTGGCCCATCTCGCCGACGCCTGCGGCCACGTCGGAGCGCAGCTCGCGCAGATCTCGACCGACTTCGTCTTCGACGGCGCGAAGGGCGAGCCCTACCGCGAGGACGACCCGGTGCAACCCGCTCTCGGCCTACGGACGCTCGAAGCGCGCCGGCGAGGAGGAGGCCCTGCGCCTGCCTGGGAGCCTCGTCGTCCGCGCGTCCTGGCTCTTCGGCCGCTCGGGCTGGAACTTCGTCGAGGCGATCCTGAAGCAGGTCGAGTCCGGCCGGCCGCGGCTGTCGGTGGTGGTCGACCAGGTCGGGCGTCCCACGTCGACGACGGACCTGTCGGAAGCGATCCTGGCCCTGCTCGAGGCCGGGCGCCTGGGCGTCTACCACTTCGCCAACCGCGGGCGAGGTGTCGTGGAACGAGTTCGCGCGCGAGATCCTCTGGCTCGCCGGCCGCGCGGAAATCCCGGTCGATCCCGCGACCTCCGACGCATTCGCCCGCCCGGCGCGCCGGCCGGCGTATTCCGTGCTCGACACGGGCAAGTACGAGCGCCTGACCGGGCGCCCGATCCGCCACTTCCGCGATCCCCTCGCCGAGTACCTCGCCCGGCGCGCGCGGCCGGAGGCGTGACCGGGAGTCAGTAAGCAGTAAGCGGTAAGCAGTAAGCAGGAGCCGAGACGGTTAGACTCGGCGGGTAATTCGGAGGAACAACGCATGCGCCGTGTCCTGACCGGTCTGCTCCTGCTCGCTGTGACCTCGAGTCTCGCCGCCCAGACGGCCCTGCGCAACTTCGGCCTCGAAGACGTCGCGCGGATGAAGTCGGTGTCCGACCCGCAGCTGTCGCCCGACGGCGCCTGGGTCGCCTACGAGGTGCGCACGCCGGACGTGAAGGAGGACAAGAACTCCTCCGACATCTGGATGACGAGCTGGGACGGCAGGGAGACGGTGCGCCTGACGACGAGCAAGGACTCGGAGTCGACGCCGCGCTGGAGCCCGGACGGCCGGTATCTCGCCTTCCTGAGCAGCCGGGACGACGACAACGAAGTGTCGCAGGTGTGGCTCCTCCCGCGCGCCGGCGGCGAGGCCGAGAAGCTGACCGACGAGAAGGGCGGGGTCGAGGACTACGACTGGTCGCCCGACGGCAAGCGTCTCGTGCTCGTCGTGGCCGATCCGGATCCCGAGGCCGGTCGCCGACGAGGACTCCGGGAAGAAAAAGAAGAAGGCGAAGAAGCCGATCGTCGTCGACCGCTTCCAGTTCAAGGCCGACGGCGACGGCTACCTGGGGAAGCTCCGCAATCACCTGTCGCTCTTCGACGTGGCCGCGAAGTCTTCGCAGGTGCTCACCACGGGCGAGCACGACGAGCTTCTCCCGGCGTGGTCGCCGGACGGCAAGACGATCGCCTTCGTCTCCAAGCGCATGGCCGAGGCCGACCGGACGGACAACTGGGACATCTGGGCGATCGAGCCGCGGCAGGGCGCCGCGCCGCGGCAGCTCACGACCGACGAGCGGGCCGACAACCAGCCCGACTGGGACAGTCGCCTCGCGTGGAGCCCCGACTCGAAGTGGATCGCCTACGTCCAGGGCGGCCCGGACAAGCTCATCTACTACGGCCTGCACCGCCTCGCCGTGGTGCCGGCGGCGGGCGGCACGCCGCGGGTCCTGACGGCCGCGGTCGACCTGAACGTGCTGTCCCCGCAGTTCACGGCCGACGGCTCGGCGATTCTCTTCACGCTCGAGGACGACCAGGCGGTCGGCCTCGCGAAGATCGCGTCGTCGGGCGGCGCCGTCGAGCGCCTCGTGACGGGGCGCGCGGGTCATCCCGGCCTTCTCGATGGCCCCGGGCGGCCGCGTGGCGATCCAGATGGGCACGGTCTCCCTGCCGGACGAGATCTACGCGGTCGAAAAGGCCGGGCCGCGCCGGCTGTCGAAACAGAACGACGGCTGGATCGCGGAAGTCAGGCTCGGCGCGGTGGAAGAGACGAAGTTCAAGAGCAAGGACGGGACCGAGATCCACGGGTTCCTCGTCAAGCCGCCCGGACTACGAGCCCGGGAAGCGCTATCCGACGATCCTCCGCATCCACGGCGGGCCCGTCGGCCAGTTCGAGTGCTCCTTCGACGAGGACTGGCAGTGGTTCGCGGCCAACGGCTACGTCGTTCTCGCCGCCAACCCGCGGGGCAGCTCCGGCCGCGGCGAAAAGTTCCAGACGGCCATCTACGCCGACTGGGGCAACGTCGACGTGCAGGACGTGCTCGCGGCCGTCGACGACGCGGTCGCCCGCGGCATCGCCGACCCGGACCGGCTGGCCGTCGGCGGATGGAGCTACGGCGGAATTCTGACGAACTACGTCATCGCCTCGACGCAGCGCTTCAAGGCCGCCACGAGCGGCGCGAGCATCTCCAACATCCTCGCGGGCTACGGCACGGACCAGTACATCCGCGAGTACGAGCAGGAGCTCGGTCCGCCCTGGAAAAACCTGGACGCCTGGCTCAAGGTGTCCTTTCCGTTCCTGAAGGCCGACCGCATCACGACGCCGACCCTCTTTCTCTGCGGCGAGGACGACTTCAACGTGCCGCTGATCAACTCGGAGCAGATGTACCAGGCCCTGCGCAGTCTCGGCGTGCCGACCCGGCTCGTGATCTATCCCGGCCAGCACCACGGGATCCGCCGCCCGAGCTACGTCCGCGACCGGCTCGAGCGCTACGTCGCCTGGTACGACCAGTACGCGAAGACGGGAAAGCCCGCGGCCTCGGCCGGGCACGACGGCCGGGCACTGACCGGGCCGCCCGATGACGCCCGCCGAGTGGAAGCGCAAGGCCGTCCACGCGGGCTTCGGGCTCTTCGCGCTGACGCTGCGGTGGCTCGACTGGCGGGTGGCGGCGGCCGTTCGCCCTCGCCGCGCTCCTCTTCAACCTGCTCGTCATGCCGCGCGTCGGCCGCGGCATCTACCGCGATCCGGCCGCCGCCCGGGACGCCGGGATCGTGGCCTACCCCGCGATGGTGCTCCTCCTGATCCTCGTCTTCTCGGGCAAGTACGTGTCGATCGCCGCCGCCGTGTGGGCGATGATGGCCTTCGGTGATCCCGCGGCCGCGATCGCCGGCCGCCTCGTCGGCGGTCCCGGCTCTGCCGTGGAACCGCGCCAAGACCTGGGCGGGGCTCCTCTCCAACTGGGCGGTCGGCGGAGCCGCGTCCGTCCTCGTCTTCCTGTTCGTCACGCGCCGCGAGCCCGCCCCGGACGCCGTGGCGATCCTCGTGGTGGGCGCCGCGATCTACGCGTTCCTCGAGTCGGTCCGCGCGGGGATCGACGACAACCTCGTCGCGGCCCTCCCGACCGCGCTCGCGGTCTACCAGATGAGCCTCCACTTCCCGCCGCCCTTTCTCCGCCTGGCGGAGATCGGGTGGCGGCCGCTCGCGACGGCGCTCGCCGTCAACGCCGCCGCGGCCGCCGCCATGGGCGGGCTCAGGGTCGTCAGCCGTTCCGGCGCGCTCGCGGGCGCAGTCCTGGGCTTCCTGATCCTCGCCTTCGGAGGCTGGGGCGCCTACGCGCTGCTGTGGACCTTCTTCCTCGCGGGCACGCTCGCGACGAAGCTCGGGTTCCGGAGAAAGAAGGCCCTCGGCCTCGCCCAGGCGGACTCCGGCCGGCGCGGCGCGGCGCACGCCGTCGCCAACTGCCTCGTGCCCGACGGCGCTGGTCCTTCTCGGCGTCCGGCCGGTGGCCTTCGTCGGCGCCTTCGCCGCGGCGCTGGCGGACACGCTCGGCACGGAGATCGGCACGCTCTTCGGGAAGCGCCCCTTCTCGGCGCTGACGCTGCGTCCGCTTTCGCCCGGAACGCCCGGCGCGATCTCGCTGCAGGGGACCGCGGCGAGCCTCGCGGGGGCGGCGGCGATCGCGGCCGCCGGGGCGGGCCTCGGGCTCATCCCTCCGGGCCTCGTGTGGGTCGCGGCGCTCGGCGGGTTCCTCGGCGCGCTTGCCGAGAGCGTCCTCTCCGCGATGGGCCGGCGCTTTCTCTTCCGGCTCGACCACGAGTTCGCCAACGCGCTGAACACGTTCGTCGGCGCGATGCTGGCGCTGCGGATCGCCGGGACGGGCGCGCCGTGAGGCGCTACCTGCGCCTGGCGCGGCCCTTCACGCTGTTGCCGCCGCTTCTGGGCATCGTTTCCGGCGCGATCTGCGCCTTCGGCTCGGCGCACAACCCGGACCCCGCCCGCCGGGTCACCTGGGCGGTGATCCTGACGGTCGCGATCGGCTCGCTCTGCGCCTCGGCCATGAACGCGGCCTCCAACATCGTGAACCAGATCGCGGACCTGGAGATCGACCGGAAGAACAAGCCCGAGCGCCCGCTCGTGACGGGGGAGGTGGCGATCGGACGCGCGTGGGCCGTGGCCGCGGTCCTCTACGCGATGTCGATCCTCCCGACCTGGCTCGTGGTCCCGTATCCCCACGTGACCTTCGCCGAGCGGATGGCGGCGCCCCTCCATCTCCACGCCGCCTTCTTCATCTACTGCGTCGGGGCCCTCGCGACCTTCGTGTACTCGTTTCCGGCCTTCGGCCGCTCCAAGCGCCACTGGTTCTGGGCGAACTTCACGATCGCGGTCACCCGCGGCGGCCTGCTCAAGGTGGCCGGCTGGTCGTTCGTCGCCTCCGTTCTGAACGGCGAAGCCTGGGCGATCGGCGGCATCTTCGCCTTCTTCCTCCTCGGCGCGACCTCGACGAAGGACTTCTCCGACATGGAGGGCGACCGCGCCCACGGCTGCATCACGCTTCCGGTCCGATTCGGCGTGGCGCGCGCGGCGAAGATGATGGCCCCGTTCTTCGTCCTGCCGTGGCTGCTGATCCCGGTCTTCACGTGGCTGCCGGGCGACTGGCGCCTGACGGGCAGCCGGCCGTTCCTCACGGCCCTGGGGCTCGGCCTGGCCGGCTGGGGCTCCTACACGGCCAGCCTGCTCCTGAAGGACCCGGAGAGCCTCGCCACGACCGAGAACCACCCGGCCTGGACCCACATGTACCTGATGCTCATGGCCGCCCAGGTCGGCTTCGCGGTCGGCTATCTGGTCTGACGGCTCTCCGCCGGCCCCGGGCAGGCGTAAAATGGGCGCAGACATGAAACAGAACGCGGCGGCGACGGTTCCCGCGCCGACCGAGGACGAGGGCCTGCGGGTCCGCTGGAGCGGCCTCGCGCTCACGTTCGACGAGCGCACCCTGAACGCGCTCGTGCGCCGGCTGGTCGACGAGATCCCGGACCTGCAGGACCTGAAGATCCGCGTCGGGCAGGGGGAGCTGTCGGCGACCCTCGTCGTTCACCGATTCGGCGTGCCGCTCTCGGCGCGGGCGACCATGTCCCAGCTCCGGCTGAAGGACGGGTTTCTCGCCTTCGTCCTCGACCGGGTGCAGGCGCTCTCGTTCATCCCGATTCCCGACCAGCTGCTGACCTACCTCGTCGACCGGGCGCCGGAGGGCCTGCTGACCTGGTACCGCGACGACCGGATCATGGTCGTGAACCTGACCGACTGGATGCCGCCCGGGATCGACCTCTCGCTCGAGCGGACGGTCTTCGAGGAGGGCGCCCTGACGTTGCACCTGGCTTCGGGCTCCTATAACCTCACCGAAGTTCTTACCGATTCATTTCGTTACGGGGACTGAGGCGCGAGGCGCCCGCGCGGCGCGGGCCCTCGGAGGAGGAGACGTGAGGAAACGGACGGGTCTCGTCTCGCTGTTCGTGTTTCTGACTGCGGTCCCGGCGTTCCTGGTTCCCCTGATGTCCCGGTCGCAGACGATCATCAGCCTTCCGGAACCGGGTACATCGGTCGCGCTTTCGGGCCTGTCGTACAAGGCCAACGCCTTCGAGGCCAAAGTGACGTCGACGACGCTCGAGATCAAGAGCGCGGCCGACGCCGATCCCGGTGCTGGCGGAGTGGACGTTCCTGGGCTCCAACTCCGACGGCCAGCTGCACAAGGTCGACATCTACACGCGGCTGCTGGACGAGGCGGGCAAGCAGGTGGGCATGTTCTCCAGCAAGTGCCTGCTGGGGGGCGGTGCGAGCGATCAACCGTGCAAGGTGGAAAACAAGGTGAACGCCGCGGACTGGAAGGCGACGAAGTCCGTTCGGATCGTCACCGACTGGCAGAGCTGAGCGGCATTCCCGGATGACCGGGGCCCTCCCGGAGCGGCGCCGCGAGCCGGCGGTTCTTCTGGCCGCGGGCGCGGCGCTGCTGGTGCTCTCGGGCATCGGCCCGAAGGACCGGTACACCTGGATCCTCGAGGTCGCGCCGGCGGTCGTCGCCGCGATCGTGCTCGTCGCGACGTGGCGCCGGTTTCCGCTGACGCCGCTGGCGTACCGGCTGATCTTCCTGCACGCTTGCATCCTGATGCTCGGCGGCCACTACACGTACGCCGAGGTCCCGCTCGGCGACTGGGTCAGTGACCTCCTCGGTCTCGCCCGCAACCACTACGACCGCCTCGGCCACTTCGCGCAGGGCTTCGTGCCGGCGATCGTCGCCCGCGAGATCCTGCTCCGGAAGACGCCGCTGAAGTCGGGCGGCTGGCTCTTCTTCCTCGTCACCTGCGTCTGCCTCGCCATCTCGGCCGTCTACGAGTTCCTCGAGTGGTGGACGGCGCTCGCCTCGGGCGACGGCCGCCGACGCCTTCCTCGGCACGCAGGGCGACGTCTGGGACACCCAGTGGGACATGTTCCTGTGCCTCGCTCGGGGCGCTCGCCGCCCAGCTGACGCTGTCGCGCGTCCACGACCGCGAGCTCGCGCGGCTCGCGCCTTGAAAAAGGCGCTTCTCGTCCTCGCGGCGCCTCTCGCGGCCGCGGCGCTCTATGCCGGCTGGCTGGTCTGGCGGACGTTTCCCCGGATGCGCGGAGCGGTCCACGTCGCGGGCCACGCCGCGTCCGTCCGCATCGAAACGGATGCGCGCGGCGTGCCCACGATCCGGGCGCAGTCGATCCCCGACGTGATGTTCGGCCTCGGGTACGCGCACGCGCGGGACCGGCTCTGGCAGATGGAGTTCCAGCGGAGGGTCGGATCGGGGCGCCTGGCCGAGATCCTGGGGGAGCCGCTCGTTCCGGCGGACCGGTTGCTGCGCACGATCGGGTTCCGCCGCGCCGCCGAGGCCTCCTGGGCCGGCCTCTCCGCGCAGTCGCGGCGCCTGGTCGAGGCCTACAGCGCGGGAGTCAACGCGTTTCTCGTCGCGGATCCGGCCCGCCCCATCGAGTTCCGGCTCCTGTCGGTCACGGCGGAGCCCTGGACGCCGGTCGACAGCCTCGTGTGGGGAAGGATGATGGCCTGGGACCTCGCGGGCAACGCGCGCGACGAGATCCGCCGGGCGCGGTTCATCGAGGCGGTCGGGGCCGAGAGGGCGGCGCAGCTTCTCCCGCTCGCCGGCTCGCGGCCCACGATCCTGCAGGGCGGGCAGCCGCGGCCCTCCTCGCCGCCTCCGGTGCCCGGCCGTGCCGCCGCCCGCCTCCCTCCGGCCTCCTGGGTCGAGCTGGCGCGCGCCTTCGACTCGCTCGCCAGCCTCGGCCTGGCCTCCGGCGAGGATCGGGGCAGCAACTCCTGGGTCGTTTCGGGCTCGCGCACGGCGAGCGGCCGGCCGATCCTCGCCAACGATCCTCACCTCGGCCTGCGCGCGCCGTCGGTCTGGTATCTCGCCTCGCTCGACGCGCCCGGCCTTCGCGCGTCCGGAGCCACGCTGCCGGGCCTTCCGGGCGTGATCATCGGCCACAACGACCGAATCGCCTGGGGCCTGACGTCTCTCGAGCCGGACGTGCAGGACCTCTTCGTCGAAGAGCTGGACCCGAACGATCCGTCCCGCTACCGCCACCGCGGGGAGTGGAAGCGGTTCGGGGAGCGCCGCGAGACGATCCGCGTGCGAGGCAAGCCCGACGCCGTCGTCACGGTGCGCGACTCCGTGCACGGACCCCTGGTCACCGACGTGCTGCCGGGGGCCGGCCGTCTCGGGTCCGCCGTGGCGCTTTCCTGGACGGGCCTCGACCCGGGCGATCGCACCGCGGAGGCGTTCTTCGCCGTCTCCACCGCGCGCAACTGGACCGAGTTCCTCGAGGGCGCGCGGCTCCTGCGGGCGCCGCCGCAGAACCTCGTCTACGCCGACGTCGAGGGCCACATCGGCTACGCCGCCGCCGGAGCGATTCCCGTGCGGCCGCGATCGGACGGACTGCTCCCGGTCTCCGGCGCGGGCGCGGACGACTGGGCCGGGATGGTCCCGTTCGAGGACCTCCCGTTTTCGCTCGACCCGCCGGCAGGATTCGTGGTGACCGCCAACAACCGCGTCGTGCCCGCGGAGCCGTATCCCTTCGGCCTGACGTGGGCCGAGCCCTACCGCGCGGCCCGCATCGCGGAGATGCTCGAGGCCAAACCCCGGCTCACGTCGGACGACGTTGCCGCCATCCAGCTCGACCGCGTCTCGCTCCGGGCCCGGGAGCTGCTGCCCGCTTCTTCTCGACACGGTGCCGGCGGATGCGGCCTCGCGGGACGCCCTGGCGCGTCTCTCCGCCTGGGACGGAGACATGGCCCCCGATTCCGTTCCCGCCGCGATCTACTCGGCCTGGTTCGTGGAGCTCGCGAAGATGCCGGAGGACGAGCTCGCGGGCGTCCAGCGCGGCGCGACGCGGGGCCGTTTCATCCTGGACGCCCTGCGCGAGGAATACGCGTGGTGCGACGACGTCCGCACCCCGGCGGTCGAGACCTGCGCCGAGTTCAAGGCCGCGGCCCTGGCGCGGGCCACGGCGACGCTCGGGCGCCGCCTCGGCCCCGACCCGTCCGGCTGGCGCTGGGACCGGCTTCATCGGGCCGTCTTTCCCCACGACGTCTTCCACGAGGTCCCCGTGCTTCGGCGGTTCTTCGACCTCGAGGTCGGCCAGGGCGGCGACGGATCCACGGTCAACGTCGGCTCCGTCCGGCAGGACGGCTCCTTCGCGATGGGCGACGGGCCGAGCTACCGCCAGATCGTGGATCTTGCCGACCCCGCGCACGGCCGATACGTGCACACGACGGGTCAGTCGGGCAACGTGTTCGACCGCCACTACCGGGACCTTCTCCCCGAGTGGCGCGCCGGCCGTTACTTCGAGATCGGAGCGGCGGCCGCCACGGACGTCCTCGTCCTGCAGTCGCCCTGAGGGGCGCGAGCGGGAACCGAGGAGAAGGGCGCGCGGGTCCGGCGTCAGAGGCCCGGCCAGAAGGGCCGGTGCGCGGCGAGGACGGCGTCCAGGACCCGCGTGGCCGACAGCGAGGGCGCTCCCGGCTCCGCTTCGCCGGGCGGCTCGCCGAGGAGAACGCGCAGGCACGCCGCGGTCGAGCGCCGCGATCGCTTCCAGGTCGTAGCCGCCTTCGAGCGCCAGGGCCAGGCGGCCGCCGGCGAGCGACCGGAGGCGCGCCGTCATCTGCGCGTACCCGGCGGGGGAGAGGCGCATCTCGCCGAGCGGGTCCCCGGCCGCGGCGTCGAAGCCGGCCGAAACCAGGACGAAGTCCGGAACGAAGCCGCGCGCGATCGGCAGCAGCACCCGGTCGAACGCGGCGAGGTAGTCCGCGTCGCCCATGCCGCCGCCCCACGGCACGTTGACCGTGAAGCCGCGGCCGGGGCCGCCGCCGACTTCCGCGAGCGCTCCCGAGCCCGGATAGAACGGGAACTGGTGCGTCGAGAAGTACAGGACGGTCGGGTCCTCCCAGAAGGCGTGCTGCGTGCCGTTGCCGTGATGGAGGTCCCAGTCGACGACGAGGATCCGTTCCGCCGCGCCCGAGCTCTGCAGGGCGCGCGCGGCGACGGCGACGTTGTTGAAGAGGCAGAAGCCCATGGCGCGACCCGCCTCGGCGTGGTGGCCGGGCGGGCGGACGAGCGCCAGTCCGTTCGACGAGCGTCCCGCGGCGACGGCGCCCGCGAGATCGATGAGGCCCCCCGCCGCCAGACGCGCGGCCCGGGCCGAGTCGCGGCTCGTGTAGGTGTCCGGGTCGAGCTGGAGGTGCTCCGCTTCGGCGGTCCGCGCGATGCGCGTCAGGTGCAGGCGGGGTGTGGATGGCGAGGAGCTCCTCGTCGGACGCCTCGCGCGCCGGGACGCGCGCGCACCGCGCGGCGAGGCCCTCGTTCTCGAGGCGGCGCCAGATCGCCTCGAGCCGGCCCGGGTGCTCCGGGTGCTCGTAGGGCGCGCGGTGGCGCAGGAAGAACTCGTCGTAGAGGAGACCGGTCGTCATCGGCCGCGCATCCAGTAGAGCGCCGCAAGAAAGAGCAGGGCGTAGAGGAGCACCGCGATCACCGCGGCGCCCGGGCGGCGTCGGAAGCGGCGGCCCTCAGGCATCGAGCGCGGCGCGGAGGGCGGCCGGATCCGAGATCGGCGCTCGGCAGGCGAAGTTCTCGCACACGTACGCGCGCGCCGGGCCCGCGCCGTCGCGGCCCTCGGAGAGCGCGGCGAGCTGCGGCAGGCCCGAGCCCGCGTGGGCGAGGACGCGGTTCATCCGCGGGCTCGCGAACACCGCGGCCCGGAGCGCCTCGAAGTCCTCGCGGCCGGGCGTCGCCCGCGAGCACGACCTCGCGGGACGGTATCGGTCCGGAAATCGAGCGCGCAGAGCAGCCGCGGGAACGCCGAGGCGGCCTGCTCGACGATCGGCGGCGAAGGCCGAGAGGACCTCGCCGGCGCGCCGGCGGTACGTCTCGTCGCCGGTGAAGGCCGCCAGGCGCAGCAGGTTCATCGCGGCGACGGAGTTGGAGGAGGGCGTCGCGCCGTCGTAGGACTCGGCCGGCCGGACGATCAGGCCGTCGTGCGGCGCGGCCGCGAGGTAGTACGCCGCCGCCGGCGCCGGCGAAGTCGGCCTCGAAGACCGACTGGAGGCGGACCGCCTCCCGGAAGTAGCGCGGCTCGAAAGTCGCCTCGTAGAGGTCGAGCAGCGCCTCGATGAAGAAGGCGTAGTCGGTCGAGAAACCCGGGATGTCCGCGCGGCCGGCGCTTCTCGCGGTGGAGGAGCTTGCCGTCGCGCACGCAGTTCCGCAGGATCCGGTCCGCCGCGTCCCGCGCGGCCGTCTCGTAGCGCGGCTCGGAGAGGACCCGGCCCGCCAGGGCGAAGGCCGAGATCGCCAGCGCGCGTCCAGTCGGTCAGGAGCTTGTCGTCGGTGCCGGGCCGCACCCGCCCGCGCGCGGACCGCGTACATCCGCCGGCGCGGCCTCGGCGAGGATGCCGGCGATCTCGGCCTCCGGCCGGTCGAACTCCTTCGCGAGCTCGTCGAGCGTGCGCACCGCCGAGAGCACCGTCTCGCCGCCCTCGAAGTTGCCCTCCGTCGTCACGCCGAAACGCGCCGCGACGATCGGGGCCGCCTCCTCGCCGACGGCCTCGGCGAGCGACGCCGGGTTCCAGACGTAGAAGGTCCCCTCCTCGCCGCCGGAGTCGGCGTCCTGCGCGGCGAAGAAGCCCCCGCCCGGCGGCGTCATCTCGGCCAGCAGAAAGTCGAGCGTCTCCCGTGCGACGCGCGCGTAGTCGGCGACGCCGAACGCCCGGTGCGCGAGGACGTAGACGCGGGCGAGCATCGCGTTGTCGTAGAGCATCTTCTCGAAGTGCGGCACGAGCCAGCGGGCGTCGACCGAGTAGCGATGGAAGCCGCCGCCGACCTGGTCGTACATCCCGCCGGCGGCCATCCGGTCGAGCGTCGTCTCGACCATCGTGCGGGCTGCGGCGTCGCCCGTGCGCAGCCAGCGCCGGATCAGGAGCTCCAGGCGCATCGACGGCGGGAACTTGGGCGCTCCGCCGAAGCCGCCCTCGGCCGCGTCGAACTGCCGGGCGAGGGCGGCCGCGGCGGTCTCGAGGACCTCCGGCCGGGAGCGCGCCGCCGGACTCGCGCGCGGGCGGCGGCCGCTCCGGCCTCGAGGTGCGCGAGCATCTCGCCCGCCGAGGTCTCGAGCTCGTCGCGCCGCGTCTTCCAGGCGCCGGCGATCGAGCGAGGATCTGCAGGAATCCGGGCCGGCCCCAGCGCGAGGACGGCGGGAAGTACGTTCCGCCGTAGAAGGGCCGGCCGTCCGGCGTGAGGAAGAGCGAGAGCGGCCAGCCGCCGCTGCCGGTCATCATCTGCACGGCCTGCATGTAGATGTCGTCGACGTCGGGCCGCTCCTCGCGGTCGACCTTGATCGACACGAAGTCGCGGTTCAGGGCCTCGGCCACGCGGTCGGTCTCGAACGACTCGTGCTCCATGACGTGGCACCAGTGGCAGGTCGAGTAGCCGATCGAGAGAAAGATCGGCTTGTCCTCGGCCTTCGCCCGCGCGAAGGCCTCCTCGCCCCAGGGGTACCAGTCGACCGGGTTGTCCTTGTGCTGGAGGAGGTAGGGGCTCGACTCGGCGGCGAGGCGGTTGGCCACGCCGGGAGCTTATCCCCTCGGCGCCTCTACGAGATGCGCAGCCCCTTCTTCGGCTCCGCGGTGATCGTGATCTCGTCGTCGCGGTCGCGGATCGTCACGAGGTCGCCGGGGTTCGAGCTCGTCGAGGCGGCGCAGGAGGTCGCGGGCCGACATCGGGTGGTCGTCGGAGAAGACCTCGAGCAGGTACCGCGGCAGCTCGATGTGGACCTTCTGGTCCCAGTCGTCGCGGACGTCGATGAGGATGGTCTTTCCCTCGGCCCGCACCTCGATCGTCGAGTCGTCGTGCTGGATGATCCCCGGCTTCTCGGGCGTGCTGGCCTCGGCGGCGTCGAGGATCTGCCTCGGCGTGACGTCGTTCTTGTCCCAGGCCATCTGGATGTCGCCGTCGAGGGCGTCGTCGATGTTCGCGAGCCGGGTCAGCTGGGCGAGCAGCGAGACCGGGACGTGAACCGAGAACTTGCGGGTCTCGTCGCCGTCCGTCTTCTTGACCTCGACGCGGAAGCCCTTGATCCGGTGAAAGTCGCGCGACGGGCCGCGCCAGAACGCGAGCCCGAGGGCGAAGATGACGACCACGAAGAGCCCCAGGACGACGGCCCGCACTTCCTTGTTCATCGCGCGTAAGTCTCCCATCTCTGCCTAACGCACGCTGCCGGCGAAAGTTCGCGTCGGCGGCTTCGCCGCGGGGTGGCGATATGGTACTTTCCTGCCGGGAGCGGCCCCGCAAGGGGTTGTTGCGGAAAGCTTTATGCCTCATTTCATCACCGACACGTGCATCGGGTGCGGGGTGTGCGAGATCAAGTGCCCCACGCACACGATCACGGGCGACAAGAACGAGAAGTACGTCATCCACCACGACCGGTGCATCGACTGCTCGGTCTGCGCCCGGTACTGCCCGGTCTCCTGCATCCAGGACCAGAAGGGCGAGCTCGTCGAGAAGGTCCGGCCCAAGGACATCCCCAAGGCCATCGTCGACCGGGACCTCTGCACGGGCTGCGAGTTCTGCATCGACATCTGCCCGTTCGACTGCATCTACCTGATCGACGACCCGCTCCACGAGACCTTCCACAAGATCGCCGAGGTCGACGCCGGGCCCTGCGTCTCCTGCCGGCTCTGCGAGACGGTCTGCGAGAAGGACGCGATCTTCGTTCCCAACCCGATCACGCAGGCGAAGCGGTACCTCCCGGTCCTGTGACCGAGCCGCCGCGCGACGCCGCGCCCCCGGAGGACGACGACTCGACCGGGGAGCCCCGCGGCGCGGGGCGCCTGATCGCGCGCTTCTTCCTGCTGCCGCTCCTCGTGGTCGGCGTGGCCGTCGGGATCTTCCTGGTCTTCAACCTCATGACCTTCGAGCGGCGCAGCCCCCGCGACTACCTCCAGGAGGTCCGCGGCGGAACGGCCAACCGCCGCTGGCAGGCCGCCTTCGAGCTGTCGCGCTCGCTCGGCAACCTTCCGCCCGGGGAGCGCGCCGAGCTGGCCGCGGAGACCCTGCGGATCTTCGAGGGACTCTCCGACAAGCGCCCGGACGATGCGCCCGTGCGGCGCTATCTCGTGCTCGTCCTCGGCCGGCTCGGCGATCGTTCGGCCGTGCCCACTCTCCAGGCGGCCGCTTCGGACGCCGACCCCGACACCCGCCTCTACGCGATCTGGGCCCTCGGAAAGATCGGCGACCCGGCGGCGGTCGACACGGTTCTCGTCTCGTCGCAGTCCGAAGACTCCGGCGCCCGGAAGATGGCGGCCTACGTGCTCGGGCAGCTCGGCGACGCGCGCGCGGTCCCGAGGCTGCAGGTGCTCGCGGACGACCGGGTCGCCGACGTGCGCTGGAACGCGGCGATCGCCCTGGCCGAGCTCGGGGACCGTTCGGGGCTTCCGGTCCTGCGATCGATGATCGACCGGCAGGCCCTCGCCCGGCAGGCGGAGATCTCGAGCGATCAGGCGGAGGCCGCCATGGTCAACGCGCTGAAGGCCCTCGCCCTGCTGAAGGACCCGGAAACGCTGCCGCAGATCGACGCGCTCGCCAAGAGCGACCCCAACCTGCGCGTGCGCGACGCCGCCCGCCGGGCCGCCGAGGCGACGCGCGGGAAGGGCGCGAAACGTCTTGAGGGTCGCGACGCCCTTTTGGTAGGCTGAGGCCCCGAGAATTGATGTCTACGGCCCCGAACAGCGTGCCCACGCCCCCGCCCGACGTCACCCTCGACGGGGTCACCCGGCGCTCCACCCTGAAGTGGATGACCCTCGCCTGGACGGGGTTCGCGGCCGCCACCGCGGTGGGCCTGACGGCCACGGTCCGCTTCCTGTTTCCGAACGTCCTCTTCGAGCCCCCGACCCGGTTCAAGGCGGGGGACCCCTCGACCTACGCTCCCGGCGTGGACGAGCGCTGGAAGGAAAAGTACGGGATCTGGATCGTCCGCGACACCAACTCGATCTACGCCCTGGTGGCCGTCTGCGTGCACCTGGGCTGCACGCCGAACTGGCTGGCGGCGCAGAACAAGTTCAAGTGCCCCTGCCACGGCTCCGGCTACTACGTTTCCGGGATCAACTTCGAGGGCCCGGCGCCGCGGCCGCTCGAGCGGGCGGAGATCGGGGTCTCGGCCGAGGACGGCCAGATCATCGTGGACAAGGCGACGCGCTACCTCTACGAGCGCGGCCAGTGGAGCGACGCCAAGGCCTTCGTCAAGATGGTCTGAGCGGCGTCTCGAAAACCAGGACAGGCAGCGGAGGTTCGATTGGGTTCTCGTTGGCGTGACATCCAGCAGGCGATCGTCTCGAGCCAGTTCTGGAAATCGATCTTCCGCGTCGGCATCCCGGACACCAACCGCAAGCGGGTCCTGGCGATGCTCGGCAACGTCGTCCTGCACCTGCACCCGGTCAAGACGCGCAAGTCCGGCGTCAAGATGCGCTACACGTGGTGCGCGGGCGGCGTGACGTTCTTCCTGTTCCTCGTCCTGACGTTCACCGGCCTGCTGCTGATGTTCTATTACCGGCCGACGGTCGAGTACGCCTACGTCGACATCCTCGACCTGCGCGAGCAGGTGCCGTTCGGCATCATGCGCGAGATGCACCGCTGGGGCGCGCACGCGATGGTCATCTCGGTCTGGATCCACATGTTCCGCGTGTTCATGACCGGCTCCTACAAGCCGCCGCGCGAGTTCAACTGGGTCATCGGCGTGATCCTCCTCGTGCTCACGCTGCTGCTCTCGTTCACGGGCTACCTGCTGCCCTGGGACCAGCTCGCGATCTGGGCCATCACGGTCGGCTCCAACATGGCGCGGCGACGCCGCTGCTCGGCATCGAGGGGCCCGGGCGCCGCGTTGCTCAAGATCGGCGACATCCAGCTCGTCACGTCCACCAACGACGCGCGCTTCGGGCTGCTCGGCGGCCGTTCGTCGGCGCCGGCGCGCTGCTGCGCTTCTACGTCCTCCACTGCGTCGGCATCCCGCTCATCGCGGCGTTCCTGATGGCCGTCCACTTCTGGCGCGTCCGCAAGGACGGCGGCATCTCGGGTCCCGCTCTAGATGGTCCGTCGTCCAGTTCGTCAAGAACGCGATCGACTTCCTGTCGGCGCCGGAGTACCTGGTCACCGGCGCGTTGATCGGCGCTCGTCCTGATGATCCACTGGGCGCCCGTGTGGACGAACAAGGGCGGGCTCATCATGCTCGACGATCGTGGCCGGCGGCATCGGCCTGTCGTACCTCGACCCGAACTTCAACAGGTCGGCGACACTGCCCGACAACGTGCCGATCGTCGGCATGATCTTCCTCGTCGGCTTCTTCTTCTGGTTCGCGATGAGCCAGGCGTACGAGAACGACCGCGCGGATCGCGCAGGGCCGGCCGCCGATCGAGGGCGAGGACTCGGGGCAGAAGGTCTTCTCCTGGCCGGACCTCGTCTACGTCGAGCTCATCTGCCTCGTCGTGGTCATGGCCGTGCATGATCGTCTGGTCGATCGTCCTGAAGGCGCCGCTCGAGGAGCCGGCCAACCCGACCGACTCGCCGAACCCGGCCAAGGCGCCCTGGTACTTCCTCGGCCTGCAGGAGATGCTGGTCTACTTCGACCCGTGGCTCGCCGGCGTCGTGCTGCCCTCGCTCATCATCGTCGGGCTCATGGCGATTCCGTACATCGACACGAACCCGAAGGGCAACGGCTACTTCACGTTCCGGGAGCGCCGCTGGGAGATCACGATCTTCCTCGTCGGGTTCCTCGTGCTGTGGTGCGTCCTGATCGTGCTCGGCACGTTCCTGCGCGGCCCGAACTGGAACTTCTTCGGCCCCTACGAGTTCTGGGACATCAACAAGCTCGTGCCGCTGAACAACGTCAACCTTTCCGAGATCATCTGGATCAAGCTCTTCAAGCGCAGCATGCCGAACTTCTGGCTCGTCCGCGAGATCTTCGGGCCTGGCGCTGGTGGGCTTCTACATCGCGGTGCTGCCGCTACTGCTCTCGAAGACGCTCTTCCGGAGGTTCTTCGAGAAGATGGACGCGCCGCGCTACTTCATCGGCGTCTCGCTCGCGCTGATGATGATGTCGCTGCCGATCAAGATGTACCTGCGGTGGATCTTCAACCTGAAGTACATCGTCTCGATCCCCGAGTTCGCCTTCAACATCTAGGCTAGACGATGCCCCGCAAGCCGCCCGCCGAGCCGATCGATCACCACTACGACATTCCGAGGCTGAACCGCGCGTTCACGTGGACCGCGGCGATCCTGACCGCCGTGTTCATCTGGATGGTCATCGCCGACTACGCGCGGGACTGGAAGACGATCCAGCGGACCTTCATGCGGCTCGACGCGAAACTGACGCGCGAGGCGGCGATCGCGGCGCGCAAGAAGGCCCTCGACCAGGACCACGCGAAGCTCGTCGCCGATCTCAAGGCGTCGCGGGCCCAGATCGCGCAGCAGGGGGGCGCGCTCCGCAGGGCCCAGGCGAAGGTCGAGGCCCTCGACCCGCAGGTCTACCTGGCGGACCAGGAGTACAAGTTCACCAAGGCCGCCTTCGACGCGGCGCTCTACAAATACGAGGCCGCGCTGGCGACGAAGCCCGGGGCGGCGAACTCGGCGAAGAAGGACCTCGACGCCCTCCGCAAGCAGCTCGAGGAGCGCACGGTGCGTCTCGCGACGCTCCGCAGGGACGAGAAGGCTGCCCAGGTCGAGATCGACCTGATCAACGCCCGCAGGAAGGACATCGAGACCACGATCGAGAAGCGGACGGCGGAGTTCCGCCTGACGCGGCAGAAGTTCGCGGGCCTGAAGCAGGACACCCTCTTCAACCTGCGCAACTCGCCGATCCTCGACATGATCAACCCGTCGCTGCGCGTCCAGCAGGTGCAGCTGCCCGACCACTTCATCAACGTCAACTTCATGCGGATCCCGAAGGTGGACCGCTGCACGACCTGCCACGTGGCCGCGGACCGGAAGGGGTTCGAGGACCCCAGGATCCGCGAGATCTTCCGCACGCACCCGCGCATCCACCGCATGGTCGGCAGCGAGTCGATGCACCCGGCCAACGCCTTCGGCTGCACGCCCTGCCACGGCGGTCGGGACCGGGCGACGTCCTTCTGGTCGGCCGGGCACTCGCCGGAAAACGAGACCCAGAAGGCCGCCTGGACGAAGAAGTACGACTGGGCGTTCGACCGGTTCAACGACAGCCCCGTCCTGCCGCTGAAGTACGCCGAGGCCGGCTGCTACCGGTGCCACGCGAAGGAGGCCAGCTTCCCCGAGGCTCCGACGCTCGACGCGGGAATGCGCGTCGTCGAAACGCTCGGCTGCTGGGGCTGCCACCGCATCGAGGGCCTCGAGAAGCAGGGCCTGCCGAAGGCCGGACCCTCGCTGGAGAAGGTCGCCGCCAAGGCCCCGCGCGACTGGACGACGCGGTGGGTGATGAACCCCGCGTCGTTTCGGGCCAACACGAAGATGCCGACCTTCTTCTACCAGGAGAACTTCATCGACGTCTCGGGGCCCCGGCCGCCCGATCCGGCCCAGCAGAAGATGAACGAGCACGGGTTGCTCGAGAACAACACGATGGTCAACGCCATCGTGGCGTACCTGTACGACCGGTCGAAGCCCGCGGACGTCCCGCCGGTCGCCGGACGGGGGGATGCGGCCCGGGGCGCGAAGCTCCTGGCCGACCGCGGCTGCTACGGCTGCCACGTCGCGGACCCGAAGGCCGAGCGCGACCTGACCGGCACGTACCGGCAGTTCGGCCCGAACCTCTCCGGCATGGGCTCCAAGGCGTCGCGGGACTGGATCTATCACTGGATCCGGAATCCGAGTGAGTGGAGCCCCGAGACCAAGATGCCGAACCTCCGGCTCACCGAGTCCGATGCGCTCGACATCGCCGAGTACCTCGCGACGCTCAAGGCGCCGGCCGGGTTCGGCGACGGCGAGCTTCCGAAGACCGACGAGAAGGTGCTCGACGCGATCGCCCTGTACTTCGAGATGTCGACGAAGACGCTCTTCGACGCGAAGGCGGAGCTCGCGAAGATGGACCTGCGCGCCAAGGAGGTCTACGCGGGCAGGAACCTCATCGCGCACTACGGCTGCTACGCCTGTCACTCGATTCCGGGCTTCGAAGACGCCAAGCCGATCGGGACGGAGCTGACCGAGGAGGGCTCCAAGGCGGTCCACCGCCTCGACTTCGGCTTCATCCACATCCCGCACACGCGGCACGACTGGTTCCGCACCAAGCTCCACGAGCCCCGCATCTTCGATCGCGACCGCGCCCGGGGCTGGGAGGAGAAGCTGCGGATGCCGAACTTCCGGCTCTCCCCGCGGGAGCTCGATCAGGTCGTCACGGCGGTCCTCGGCTTCCAGCAGCTCAACGCGGCGCCGGCCGTGGTCAAGCAGCTCTCGCCCCGCGAGTCGGCGGTCGAACGGGGCCGGCGCATCGTCAAGAACAACAACTGCCAGGGCTGTCACGTGATCGAGGGCTTCGGCGGCTCCTATCGGTCGCTCGTGGCCGACGCCTCGCTCGCGCCGCCGATCATCCAGGGCGAGGGCGCCAAGGTCCAGAGCGACTGGCTCTTCGGCTTCCTGCGGGCGCCGAAGACCGGCGAGATCCGCCCGTGGCTCGAGGTCCACATGCCGACCTTCGGATTCACGGACGCCGAGTTGAACGACCTGACCCACTACTTCGCCGCGCTCGACCGGGCGTCGTACCCCTTCCTGGTCGCCGACGCCGCAACGAGCCCGTCGAGCTGGGCCGCGGGCAAGAAGACGTTCGAGCTCTTGAAGTGCGCGCAGTGCCACCCGCGGTCGCCCGAGGACTTCAACCGGCCGGGCGTCGACCGGGCGAGCCTCGCCCCGAACCTCCAGATGGCGGCCACGCGGCTGCGGCACGACTGGATCCCCGACTGGATCCGCCGCCCCGACGAGTGGCTGCCCGGGACGCGCATGCCGACCAACTTCCCGAAGGGCGACGACGGCCACCGGTTCTCGCCGATCGGCCAGCTCTTCGACGCGCCGAGCTTCGCCGGCGATCGCGCCGAGTTCGCCCGGATTCTCGGCGGCGACGAGAAGGCGAAGGCCTTCCTGTCCGATCCCGACGCCGTCACCCGCGCGCTCGGCGACTACGTCTGGTCGATCGGCATCAACGGCGGCACCGCCCCGGTCGGTGCGGCGCGGCCGGCGGGGGAGCGGTCGGCGGCCCGCTTCGGCGCGGCGCCGGCCCCCGCGAGCGCGGCCGGAGCGCCCGCGGGCGCGGCGGGCGGGACGCACTAATCGGACTTGCCGGTGCTCCGCTCCCTCGACGTCTTTCTCTTCTACGGCAGTCTGGGGATCTCGGCGGCGGCGGTCGTCCTGTTCCTGTGGCTTCTCGGCAAGCCGCGGGCGCCGCGCGGGTAGCTCCGACTTACGAGGCGATCATCTGCTCGATGCGGTTCTTGAGCTCCGGGCTGGACCAGTCGACCGCGCCCTGGACCCGGAAGATCACGCGCCCGGCCTTGTTGACGATGAAAGTCTCCGGGTACTGCGTCGTCCCGAACCGCCGGGCCGTGGCCTCGCCCGGGTCGTGGTACAGCGGAAGGTCGCTCGGCGTCTTCTTGAGGAAGGCGTCCACGACCTTCCAGTCCTTGTCGACGGAAACCGCGTAGAGCGAGACGTCGCCGCGGTCCTTGTACTCGCCCCAGAACTTCGTCAGCGCCGGGATCTCCTCGACGCAGGGCGGGCACCAGGTGGCCCAGAAGTGGACGATGAGGATCCGGCCCTTCTCGTCGGTCAGGTCGATCGACTTGCCGGCCCGGTCGAGGATCGGCAGCGCCGGCGCCGCCGAGAGGAACTGGAGCGAGCCCGCCGAGGAGTCCGGCGGAACGAGGGACTTGATCCAGACCGTGCCGGCGGAGGCGGCGGCCACGGCGAAGATGAGCGTGAGGAGCGTGCGGGTCTTCATGGCTGCGTCGACAGTCTAACGTCGGCGGCCGTCGCTACGGGAGCGGGCGATTTCCGGGCCGGGCCCCGAAAGGCCCCGCTCGACCCGCCGCTTCCCGGCCCGGCAGGCGTCGGAGACCGCGCAGGCCCCGCAGCGGCTTTCGTCCAACCGCGGCCGGCAGATGTCGAGAATGCCGATCCGGCAGAGCGCGTAGTCGAAGCGGACGGGGTCGGCGGGCGTCGAATCGGGCGAGCGAGTCGGTGATCTCGCGGGCGGTCTTCCAGCCGGCGGTCTGGCGGCGGGTCAGGCCGAGCCGCCGGGCGATGCGGTGGACGTGGGTGTCGGTCGGAACGACCAGGCGGTCGGTCGGTATGCCCGGCCACAGGCCGAAGTCGAGCGCGTCGCGTCGCACCATCCACCGCAGGTACAGGTTCCACCGCTTGCAGGCGGAGCCGGACGCGGGGTCGGGAAAGAAGAACCGCACGGGCGAGCGCGGCGGGATCCGCCGCGTTCCGAGGGCGGGCCGGTAGTCGAAGGCCTCGATGCGGGCGACCGCGCGCGACAGCAGGCCCGCGACGTCGCGGTCCTCGCTCGCGAAACTCGCCCTCGAAGAAGCCGCGAAGCGTCCCGCCGCCGGCCTCGCGGGCGCGGGCGATGGCGAGAAGCAGGGCCGCGGCGTCGCGCGCCCCGTGGAAGCGGTGGCGAAAGTCCGGGAGCGCGTCCGACGACGAAGTCGCGGAAGTCTGCCGATCGCGTCGAGGGCCGTCGCCGGTCGCGGGGCCGAGCGCGCCGAGGATGCGCGCGACCGAGCCCTGGATCGTGCGCACCTGCCCGTAGGCGAACGCCGTCGCGATCCAGCCCGCGACCTCGCGGTCCTCCGGCGCGTCGTAGCGTCCGACGAAGAGGATCGGATCGGTCGCGACGGTCTCGGGGCCGTAGAGCCGGTAGAGCGACTCGAGGCGATCGCCGAGGAGCCGGTGCATCGCGGCTAGAAATACCACAGGCCCGCTACAATGGAGGCGATGCCAGCCGCCGGCCGCGAACGGGTCCTGATCGTCGGCGTGGCGCCCAAGGGCGGCCTTCCCGCGGGCCGTGGCCGAAGATCACCTCGACGAGCTCGAACGGCTCGTCGACACGGCCGGCGGCGTCGTCGTCGCGCGTTTCGTCAAGGAGCGCGCCGCGCCCGATCCGGCGACCTACATCGGCAAGGGGGCCGTGGAGGAGATCGGCCTCGCGGCGAAGGCCGAGCGCGCGGGCCTGGTGGTCTTCGACGACGAGCTCTCGCCCGGTCAGGCCCGCAACCTCGTCGAAAGCCTGGGGCGAGGGCGTGCGGGTGCTCGACCGACCGGGGCTGATTCTCGACGTCTTCGCCCTGCACGCGCGCTCCCGCGAGGCCCGCACGCAGGTCGAGCTCGCGCAGCTCCAGTACCTGCTGCCGCGCCTGGCCGGGCGCGTACGGGCACCTCTCGCGCCTGGGCGGCGGCATCGGCGGCCGCGGAGCGGGCGAGCAGAAGCTCGAGCTCGACCGTCGCAAGATCCGCGATCGCATCGCGCGCCTGCGCCGCGACCTCGGGAAGATCGAGGTCGCCCGCCTCGTCCGGCGGCGCGGCCGCCTCCGCCACCGGCAGGTGGCGATCGCGGGCTACACCAACGCCGGGAAGACGACGCTCTTCAACCGCCTCGCCCGCGACTCGGCCTACGCCGCCGACCGTCTCTTCGCGACACTCGACGCCCGCGCCGCTCGCGGCTCTTCGTCGAAGCTCTCCGGCGTGATCTTCGTCGACACGGTCGGCTTCGTCCGGAAGCTGCCGACCTCGCTCGTGGCCTCCTTCCGTTCGACGTTGTCGGAGATCCGCGAGGCCGACCTGGTCCTTCACGTCGTCGACGCGGCCTCGCCGCGAGCGGACGAGGAGGCGCGCGTCGCGAGCGAGACGTTCGAGGAGCTCGGGGTGCCGCCGGAACGCGTCCTCCTCGTCGCCAACAAGATCGACGAGGGGGGCGGGCCGTCGCGCCCGGGGACGGCGCGGGTCTCGGCGAAGACGGGGGAGGGGATCCCGCAGCTCGAAGCGGAGATCCTGCGCCGGCTCTCGCCGGACGCCGAGGAGTTCCGCGTCCGGATCCCCTACACCAGCCCCCGCGCCATCGCCGCCGCCCGCGCCTCCTTCCGCGTCCTCGACGAGAAGGACCAGGGCGACGCCCTGTCCATGCGCCTCTCCGGCGAGCGCCGAAACCTCCAGCCCCTCGCCTCCTTCATCGAGCCGCGCGGTTGACTCGCCCCGCCACCCTGCAACATCCGCTCGCGGCGCGAGGAGTCTCCGCGAGCGCAGCGGAGGACGCCTCGCGCCGCGGGAGCGAACGCGGGGTCGCGGGATCAGACGCACGGTCGAGCCGGCATCCCGGCGAGCCGTTCGCCGGTGCGGCCGAAGGCCGCAGATCCCGCACCCCGCTGTTCGCGACGGAAAAACAAGGGGGGAATCGGCCGATTCCCCCCTCTCCCGTCATGCCGGAACTCCCATGCCGGCACTCTTCTTGGCGTTTCGTGATTACAAGACTCGTACCAGCGGGCGTGCGAGGAGCCGGCGGCCTGATTCTTCAGCGACTTGCGTTGGGCGGCCTTCCCGTTGCACGCCAAACCGCGGCGCGGACCGAGACCCGTGCCGACAAAATTTGTCGTTCCGCGGTTAGAATCCCCGCGGCCCTGGAGGTGGAGGTCGCATGAAGCTCGCGCGGTGGGTCGGTCTTTCGCTCTCGATCGTCCTGCTCGCGGCGGGCGCCTGCAGCCGGAAAGCCGCCCACGGGTCCGACGGCCACGGCGACACCGGAGGCCACGCCCGCGCGCCTCCCACCCCCGACACGACGCCGATCGAGGCCCTTCGAACGCCGGCCGGACTGGTCCTCAAGATCACGCCCGCGCCCTCGATGTGAGCGTGAGGAATCCCGAGCGCTCCGCCGAGCGCCGACCCCGCCGGCGCTCCAGAAGCGCGAGCCCTCGACGCGGGTCCCGCCGCCCGAGCCCTCGCGCACCTGTCCCAACTGCGGCAGCCCCTCTTCGAGCAGAAGTGCAAGCTGCTCTGCCCGAACCGGGCCTGCGGCTACTACCTGAGCTGCTCGGACTTCTACTAGCGGGGTCGCGGCCGGCCGCTCAACGGTCGATCGACGCCGGCGCGGGCGCGTCGAGCACCTCGCGCACCTTGTACGCCAGGGTGTCGGCCGTGAACGGCTTCTGGAGGAACGCGATGCCGGGCTCGAGCATCCCCGCCGCCGGGCGAGTCGTCGGGGTAGCCGGACACGAAGAGGACGTGCAGGTCCGGGCGCTCGGCCGTGCAGCCGCCTGGCCAGCTCCGGGCCCGAGGCGCCCGGCATGACGACGTCGGTCAGGAGAAGGTCGACGCGGCCCTCGTGCTGCGCGAGCACGTCCACGGCATCCTCGGCGTTGGCGGCCTGCGAGCACGGCGTAGCCCCGCAGCTCGAGGCAGCGCCGCGTCAGGTCGCGCACGGGGGCCTCGTCCTCGACGAGGAGGATCGTCTCGGAGCCGCGCCCGGGGGTGGCCGGCAGCGGAGGCGGCGGCGCCGGTCTCCACGGCGGCCTCGACCCGCGGCAGGTAGACCGTGAAGGTCGCGCCGCGGCCGGGCTCGCTCGCGACGAAGACGATGGCCGCCGCTCTGGCGGACGATGCCGTAGACGGTCGCCAGGCCGAGGCCCGTGCCGTGGGGCTTCTCCTTGGTCGTGAAGAAGGGCTCGAAGATCCGCTTCTGGATCTCGGGGTCGATGCCGACGCCCGTGTCGATGACCGAAAGGACGACGTAGCGGCCGGGCGGCGCGCCGAAGTGGAGGCGGGCGTTGCCGGTCTCGACCTCGGCGTTCTGGGTCCGGATCGTCAGCGTGCCGCCGTCGGGCATCGCGTCGCGTGCGTTGACGACGAGGTTGACGAGCACCTGCTCGACCTGGCCCGGGTCGCCCTTGATGCTGCCGAGCGAGGGATCGAGCTGCGTGACCAGGCGGATGTGCTCGCCGATGAGGCGCGCGAGCATGCGCGTCGCCTCGGCGATCAGCGCGTTGACGTCGAGCACGCGGGGCTCGAAGAGCTGCTTGCGGCGAGAACGCGAGCAGCTGCCGCGTCAGGTTGGCGGCGCGCTCGCCGGCCTTCTGGATCTCCTCGATCTCCTCGCGCAGCGGCTCGTGGGGCGAGAGCCGGTTGAGCGCCATGTCGCTGTAGCCGAGGACCGTCGTGAGGAGGTTGTTGAAGTCGTGGGCGATGCCGCCGGCGAGCTGGCCGATGGCCTCCATCTTCTGCGACTGGCGCAGCTGCTCCTCGAGCTGCTTGCGCTCGGTGATGTCGGTGACCGTGCCCTCGACGATGACCTCGCCGGCCCGCTCGTCGGCCAGCAGGGCCGCGTTCTCCAGGGTCCAGACGGCGGTGCCGTCCTTGCGCTGCCCGCGCATCTCGTGGTTGACGAGGCTGCGGTCCTTGAGCAACGTGTCGAGGAAGTCCCGCCGGCGATCGGCCGTCGGATAGAGCATGCGCACGTCCCGGTCGATCAGGTCCGCGCGGGAGCGGTAGCCGAACATGTGGGCCAGCGCGTCGTTGCACTCGAGGATGCGGCCCGTGAGCGTGGTCCGGTACACGCCCGCGAGGTTGCGCTCGAAGAGCAGCCGGTAGCGCTCCTCGGATTCCCGGACGGCCTCCTGGGCCCGCTTGCGGTCGATGGCGACCGCGATCTGCTGCGAGACGAACGTGAGCACGTCCTTCTCGGTCGCCCCGTAGCGGAAGCGCGGGTCGTAGCTCTGGACGACGAGCACGCCGAAGGTCCGGCCGCGGCTCTTCAGCGGAACGCCGAGCCAGTCCACCGAGGGGGCGCCCACCGACTCGACCTCCCCGGTCGCGAGGATGGCGGGGAACTCCTCGTCCGGCATCAGGAGGGGCTCGCCGGTGCGGAGCACGAGCTCCGTGAGGCCCTTGCGCAGGGGGCGCGTCACGGGCGGAGGGTCCTCCTCGTCCACGCAATACGGGAACGAGAGCGTCGCCGACACGGGATCGTGGAGGGCGACGTAGAAGTTGCGGGCGTACATCAGCTCGCCGACGATGCCGTGGATCGCGGCATAGAACTCGTCGAGGTCCTCCGCCGCGCTCGTCGTCGCGGCGATCGAGTAGAGAGCGGCCCGGACCGTCTCGGAGTGCTTGCGCTGGGAGATGTCGGTGACGCTGCCTCGAACGAGACGCCGGGTCGCCGAGGGCAGCCGGACGAGGCGCACCTCGCACGGGATGTCGCGTCCCGACGCGTCCCGGTGCGTCCACTCGAAGACCGGAGTGCCGCCGTCGAGGGCCTCCTGGATCTTCTCCCGCGCGGCCTCCGCGGAGGCCCGTCCGTCGGGCTGGGTCGGCGGCGAGAGCTCGGCCGGGCCGGTCGCGTAGAGCTCTTCCCGCGGGAGGCCGTAGAGCCGGACGGCGTTCTCGTTGACCTCGGCGTAGCGGCCGGAGTCGGCGTCGAAGACCACGATCGCCTCGGGCGCGTGCTCGACCTGGATCCGGTAGCGGGCCTCGCCCTCGACCAGGGCCTCCTCGGCGCGCCGCCGGTCCGTGATGTCGATCGAGGAGCCGATGTACCCGGCGAAGACGCCGGCGGGCGTGAAGCGGGGGTGCCCCGTGTCGAAGATCCACCGGTACTCCCCGTCGTGCCGCCGCAGGCGGTACTCCATGGAGAACGGACGCCGGTCGGGTCGGGCCGCCGCCTCGATCGCCTGGATCCGATCGAGGTCGTCCGGATGCACGCCCTCGCACCAGCCGAGCCCCAGCTCCGCTTCGAGGGGGCGCCCGGTGAAGTCCAGCCAGGGCTTGCTGAAGTAGGTGCACGCCGCGTTCTCGTCGTCGAGCCAGATCATCACGGGCGCGGCGTCGGCCATGAAGCGGAAGCGCTCCTCGCTCTCGCGCACCGCGTCCTCGGCCTGGCGGCGCTCGGAGATGTCGATGACCGAGCCGATGAATCCCTCGAACTCGCCCGAAGCCGTCGAGCGCGGCATGGCCGTCTCGAGGACCCAGCGGTACTGCCCGTCGTGGCGGCGCAGCCGGTAGTCGGTCTGAAACGAACGCTGCGCGGCGCGGGCGGCGTCGTACACCTCGGCGAAGCGCGGCAGGTCCTCCGGATGGATGCTGTCGCGCGAGCCGAGGCCGAGCTCCTGCTCGAGGGCGCGGCCGGTGAAGTCGAGCCAGGGCTTGTTGAAGTACGTCGTCATGCCCTGCGCGTCGTCGGTCCAGATCATGACGGGCGCCGCGTCGGCCATGCGGCGGAAGCGCTCCTCGCTCTCCCGCAGCGCCTGCTCCGCCCGCCGGCGCTCGGTGACGTCGTGGACGATCCCGATGACGCCCACGATCTGCCCGGCCGCGTCGCGGTGAGGTCCGTAAGTCGCGATGGCCCAGCCCGAGTTCCCGGTCTCCCGGATCAGGTACGGGACGTCGCCCGAGGAGGCCGTGTCGCCGCCGAGCGCCCGCTCGAGCAGCTTGTCGACGCCGTGCTCGCGAAGGAACGGGAAGACCTCGAGCGGCCGCCGGCCGAGGACCCTGTCGCCCGGAAGTCCCGTCATCTGCTCCATGTAGCGGTTCCAGAGGATGTAGCGCAGGTCCCGGTCGTAGACGACGATGCCCTCTCCGGCGCCCGAGATGATTTCCTGCCGGAACTGGTTGGATTCCTGGAGCTCCTGGCGGGCGCGCTTCCTCTCCGTGATGTCCTCGACGACGCCCTCGTAGTGGAGGAGGCGGCCCGACGGGTCGCGCACCGGGCGGGCGCCCTTGCGGACGGTGATGATCTGCCCGCCGTAGCGCTTCCACTGCAGCTCCATGTCGTGGACTTCGCCCTCGCGCTCGAGCCGCTCGAGGAACGCGCGCCGGGCCTTCGCGTCGACGTAGACCTCGCGCATGTTCACCGCCATGAGGCTCTCGCGGGACGGGAAGCCGAGGAGCTGCAGGAGAGCGGGGTTGGCGTCGAGGAACTGGCCCGAGAGCGTGGCGCGGTAGAGGCCGACGGGCACGCCCTCGAACAGAGTGCGGTACCGCGATTCCGCCTCGCGGGCGATCCGCCGCCGCGTCGACTCGTCGAGCGCCGAGCGGATCGCCGGCACCAGGCGGGGGAAGTGGTGCGGGTGCTTCAGGACGTAGTCGTCGAAGCCGGCCTTCATGGCCGCGACGGCCAGCTCCTCGCTGCCCGTGCCGGTGCAGAGGAGGACCGGGAGATCCGGGTCCCTCTCGCGCACGCGGCCGAGGAGGTGGAACGCGTCCACCCAGCTCGGCCGGTGGTCGGCCAGGATCACGTCGAAGGCCCTCTCGTCGAGGACCACCGGGAACTGCGCCGGGTCGTCGACCACGGTCACCCGTGCGGTCGGGATGCCCTGCTCGAGGGCCTCGACGATCAGGGCTCGATCGCGCGGGCTCTCGTCGACGACGAGAATCCGCAGCGCTTCGCCCGAGAAACCGGCCCGCCCCGTCGGGCTGCCGCCGGCCGTTGCGTCGTGTGGCATCACTTAAGTGTGTCTGGCTCAGCATTATGCCGCAAATCTGCCGCCTCGCGGCGCGGTTTCTGCGGTCCCGCGAGGCGTGCTATCCTGCGCGCCTTCTCCGCGTGGGGCTGTAGCTCAGTTTGGGAGAGCGCCTGAATGGCATTCAGGAGGTCGCCAGTTCGATCCTGGTCAGCTCCACCAACATTCCTCAACACAGATTTGTAGACGGGGGCAGGCCAGGCGGCGCTGCGCCTGGGCCGGACCGAAGTCTGGCCGAGGTGTGCCCGGATCGCTCGGCGGGGCGGCTCGGTAGGGCGCGAGCGTGCCGCCTATGGGACCAAGGTCTGATTCCCTCGGCGGAGGCCGGAGACATAGAGTCACGGTCAGCTTCGCCGCACCATCGGGGGTGCGGACGATGCGGTCGAAAGCAGACGAAAGGAGACAAGAGATGAAGAGGTTCATCACCCGGGCTTCGGTTCTCACCGCAGTGGTGCTGGCTTGCCTCACCGCCGTGGCGGCGGCTCAGACGACCTCGACACAGACGGAAGTCAGGAACTTCGAAGTCCTCGAAGTCAACGGCAACAAGGTCGTCGCGCGGGGCCCGGATGGCACGAAGGAGTACACGCTTCCCGACGATTTCAAGCTCGAGATGGACGGCAAGCCGATCGCGGTTCGGGACCTTCGGCCCGGAATGAAGGTCAGGGCGACGATCACGACTCGCACGACGACCACTCCCGTCACGGTCACGGAGATCAAGAACGGCGAAGTGATGGTGGTGTCGGGCTCGACCATCATCGTCAAGACCGCCGAAGGCATGAGGCAGTTCACGCAGGAAAGCATCAACGCGCGGAAGATCTCGATCGCGAAAGACGGCAAGCCGGTTCAGCTCTACGAACTCAAGAAGGGCGACAGGCTGACGGCCACGATCATCACCGAAGGCGCTCCCAGGGTCGTTTCGGAGCGAGAGGTCGCGGCGATCGCGTCGGGCGCGCCGGCTCCCGCCCCGGCTCCCGCGCCTGTTGCGGCGGCGGCGCCCGCTCCGGCTCCGGCTCCGGCGGCCGAGCCCGAGGCCCTTCCGAAGACCGGCAGCCCACTGCCTCTGGTCGGGCTGCTGGGGACTTTCTTCATGGCGGTTGCCCTCGGACTCAACCTGGCTCGTCGGCGCGGCCTCGTGCGCTGATCGCTGACTCGGACCTCGGTCACGCCGCGCCCCTCCCGCAGCGGAGGCGGCGCGGCGTTCTCGTTTTTGGACCCTCGGGCGCCTGACCAGGCGCCTCCCCGACGTGCTCGGGAAGGCTGCGCGGCCCCTCGGGGACTCGCGGCAGAAAATATTTGCCTCGGAAGCCTTGCGTGCAGAAGAAATTTGCCCAGGGGCGCCCTGAGGCAGAAATCTTCAGCCTGGAAACGGCGTCAGGCAGAAAACGTCAGCCACCCCTCTCACTCGCGCGGCTGCGGTTCCGGTGTAGGCCGCGTGCGGGGGCTCGTGAGGATGACCGGTTGCCGCGGGACCGCGCCGGATCGATCGATCACATACGCCTCGTTCACGCCGGTCGTGCCGAAGCCCTGCACGGTCGATCCGCCGGGGAGGTAGACGACGTCGTCCACGACGGCCGCGTAGATGCCGTGCCGTCCCGTCTGCATGGGCGGCAGCCGAACCCACACGTCGGTCGCCGGATCGTAGGCCTCGACCTCGTGAAAGATCCCGTTCGGGTCGCCGGCGTTTCCCTCTCCGCCGAAGACGTAGAAGCAGTCCGCGACGACCGCCCCCGCGACGCCGGAGCGGCCCGTCGGCATCGGAGCCTTCCTCGTCCAGATGTTGGACGAGGGATCGTAGGCCTCGACGCACGACTGGTTGCCCGGCCTCCCTCCCGCCACGTACAGCGTGCCTCCGATCGCGCCTCCCGCCGTGTGGTTGCGGGCGCAGCTCATCGGGGCCAGTGTCGACCAGTGGTCGGTCGCGGGATCGTAGGACTCGAGCTCGTTGCCGGCCATGCCGCCACCGGAGCCGCCGGCCACGAAGATCCGGCCGTCGATCGCCGCGGCGGCCGGGGTTCCGCCGTGCACGAACGCCGAGGAGGCAACCTCCGTCCAGGTATCGGTGGCGGAGTCGTAAGAGAAAACACGGTTGCTGCTTCCGCCGCCGACGTAGAGGCGTGCATCGATGGTCACCGCCCAGGCGTGGTCGGTGCCGGCCGGGAGGTCGGCGTTGAGAGCCCACCGATCCGTTGCGGGATCGTATGTCTCGTTCGCGTTGGCCCTGCCTCCGAGCCCCCCGACGGTATGGACCTTCCCGTCGAGGACGGCGGCGGCGATCTCCTGTCGCGGCTCGTTCATCGGGGCGAGGCTGACCCATTCTCCGGCGGCGCACTGCGCCAGGGCGGCTCCTGCCTCGAAGATGAAGGACAGGAGAATCAGGGGCCCGGTCGCGGGTCTCGGTTGGCTCATTCAGGAGATTCGGCGACGGTCCGTCAAAACACCGGAGCCGTGGGCTCCCGTCCCAGCAGGACCCGTCCGGCCTCCTCCCAGGAATGCGGCGCGACGGTGAAGTGGTGCGTGACGGCTTCCGCGTCGCGGGCGTGGCGCTGCAGCGACGAGGCCGAGTAGATCGCGCTGCCGCCGGCGAGCGTGTTGGCGGTGCGCGCCACCGTGGCCCCCGTTTCCGCGGCGTGCGTGGCCGCGATGCGGCCCATTGCAATCTGGCGCGGAGTGGGTTCGCGGCCGCTCGAGACCGTCCGCCAGATGTCGTCCACGGCGGCGTGGAGAAACGAGCGCGCGCCTCCGAGCGCGGCCTCCGCACGGGCGAGCTCGACCTGGACCACGGCCTTGTCCGCGAGGACCTCCGTGTACAGCGTCGGGGTCTTCGTCTGTGCCAGCTCGGTCAGCTCGTCGAGCGCGGCGCGCGCGATTCCGAGGCTCACGCAGACGACCTGGTAGACGAACATTCCCAGAGGCGGCATCCGGTACAAGGGCTCGGGCCGATGCCCGGCGGGATCGAGCAACGCGAAGATCCGCTGCTCGGGAACGAAGACGTCGGTGGCGCTGAAGTCGTTGCTCCCGGTGCCGCACAGGCCGCTGACGTACCAGGTGTCGTGGATCTCGACCTCGCGGACCGGGATGCAGACGTGCACGATCTCCGGCCCGTGGGGCGTCATGCGCGGGCGCCCGTTCTCCCTGACCAGACAGCCCGCCCAGACCCACTCGCAGTGCGTGATGCCGCTCGCGAAGGGCCAGCGGCCGCTGACCCGCACGCCGCCCTCGACGCGAACGGCCGCGCCGGCCGGCGCCGCGATCCCGGCCGTCGGAGCGGACGGGTCGGCGAAGACCTCGCGGGCGCCGGACTCGCGCATGTAACCGGCCGCGATGTTGCACCCGCTCGCGATCATCGCGCACCATCCGGCCGACCCGTCGGCCGTCGCCACCAGTTCGATCGCCCGCATGATGTCGCCGGGCGCGGCTTCGTCGCCGCCGATGGCGCGCGGCACGCTGAGGCGGAAGATCCCGGTCCGGCGCAGGTCCTCGACGAGGTCGCGCGGCATGCGGCGCGCCTGCTCGATTTCCTGGCGGCGCGCGCGAATGGCCGGCAGGAGATCCTGGATTTCCTTCGAGACGCGGCTCGTGTCCATGACTTCCCCCGGGAAGGTCGGCCCGGCGGCATTCTACCCAACCGCGAACCGCCGCGGCGCAAGGCGGAGGTCGAGACCTCGCGGCCTCTACGGCCCGTACAGCGTGAGACCGAACGTCTTCGTCAGGAACGGAGCCATCTGCCCGCGCGTGTTGGGACTGGCCGGGCAGAAGTTGCCGCCTCCGCATCCGGCGGCGATCGATCGCGATGGAGAGATCCTCGATCCAATCGGGAAGAGGCCCGGGCAGGGCACGTCGCCGAAGAGCGCCGGTGCAGGCGGGCGGCGCGTAACCCGAGCCGAGCAGCGTCCGTAGCAGGAAGACCGCCATCTGCTGGCGCAGCACGGGGTCGTTGGGACAGTAGTTCGGTCCTCCGGGCGCGCTGCAGCCGGCGACGACGCCTCGGTCGTAGAGCTCCTCGATCCAGGGGGCGAAGGGGTCGGACGTCGGCACGTCGTTGAAGATCCCGGTGGCCGGCGGCGGCGCGTAGAGCGGGCCCTCCTTCGCCTTGAGGACGAAGACGGCCATCTGCTTGCGCAGAGCCGGGTCGCCCGGGCAGTAGTTCGGGCGCGGCGGCGCAGCCGCCGGTCACGCCGTTGTGGAAGATCGTCTCGACGAAGGCGTAGAACTGGTGACTCGCGGGAACGTCCGGGAAGCTCTCGCCGACGTGAAGGGTCCAGGTGTGGGACGGCGGAGGGACGCCCCCGGAGACGATCGGGGTCGGGTTGACGGTCTCGTCGAGCAGCGCGTCCCAGTGCGTGACGGGCCGCGCGCCAGTGATCTGGAGCTCGAAGCAGGACGTCGTCGCGTCCCAACAGTTGCTCGTCGCAATCGGCCCGAGCATGCCGTAGTCGGCCGTACCCGTCGAGATCGTGTAGGAAGGGCCGGCCGGGCCGCCGAAGCCCTGCGCGAGCCCCGTGAGGGAGAAAGACGTGACGCCGGGATTCGCCCAGGCGGGCTCCACCTGGACGGTCTCGCCGGCCTCGAAGACGCCGTTCAGGTTGGAGACGACGCCGGGAGCCGTGTGAGCGTCGACCCGCAGCGGACCGGCGGCGAGCGCCGTGAGGCCTTCGGTCCCGCGCGCGTTGATCACGATGTGCATGTCGGGAGCGCCGATCGTGGCCAGGTCCGTCGGCGTGACGTACCCGCAGTCGGGCGCGGTGAGGTAGCCGGGAGCCGTCTGCCCGGCGTCGTTGGATCCGATGAGGAAGGCGGCGAGCTCGACGGTGCCGTCGGCCGACGCCACGTCGACCACGAGCTCGGTGCCGGGCGGCGCCGTTCCCGTCACGGGGATGGTCACGTACGACTGATCCTGGTCCGGAATCATGACGGTCGCCTCTCCGATCGGCGTCAGCGTGCCTCCGGGAAAGGTCCCGCTCTCCGTCCAGTAGAGCCTCACGGTCAGCGGCTGGATCTCGGCGACCGACAACGCGGCCTCGACGGCGACCTCGACCTCGCAAACCGAGAACGCGCCGACGATGCCGAAGCTCGTCAGGTCGAAGGCGCGTGTGTAGTGGTTCTCGAAGTTGAAGCCGCTCATCGGATCGACGCAGGCGATCGATCCGCTGACGATGTCCTGGGTCGCCGAATGCGTGATCTCGGTCGGTCCGCAGGAACCCCCCTCGGGGCCGGGCGTGTGCGAAAGGGTGGTCTGCGCGGAGAGCAGGCGGGGGAGCGCCGCGAGAAGCGCGAGGCCGAGCCGGTAACGCTTGATGGTCATCGAGCTCCGCCCCCCCGGTTGCGGACGCCCTCCCGTTCGCCATGAATGTGTGTCGACCATTTTACGCCTCTCCCGGCTCTCTCCGGCCATGAGGCGATCGGGAAGATGTGACGTCAGTCACTCCGCTTCGGCGCGGCGGCGCGTCACTCCCCGACGTGCGAGGTGTCGTTCCAGAGCCGGATCACGGGCTCGGCCGGTCCGTGGTCGTAGCCGAGCTCGGAGAGGCTCGCCGTCGAGAGCAGCAGGAGGCCGCCGCCCGCGGGGACGAGCCCCAGCCAGCGGGCGCCGAGCGTCCGGAGGAAGTGGCCGCTCGAGAAGACGAGAGCGTCGCCGGGGACCGTCCTCAGCCGCGCGATGACGCGGTCCGCGCGCGCCGCGACGTCGGCCGCCGATTCCCCGCCCGGGCAGCCGTCGCGGAAGAGCTGCCAGCCCGGCCGCTGGGCGTCGATCTCGGGGGTCGTCCGTCCCTCGTACTTTCCGTAGTTCCACTCGACGAGGTCGGGGTCGACGACCGCCGCGGCGCCGAAGCCGGCGAGGTCGCACGTCCTGTGGGCGCGCTGGAGCGGGCTGGTGAAAACCCGGGCGAACGTCATCCCGCGCAGGCGCTCGCCGAGGTGCTTCGCGTTGCGCTCGCCGCGCTCGGTCAGCGGCAGGTCGGTCGTTCCGGTGTGCTGCCCGGACAGGCTCCACGCGGTTTCGCCGTGCCGTGCGAGATAAACCACGGGAAGATCCGCCGCCATGGCGGGGAAGCATACACGGGCGAAAACCGGGCCGCGGCACCCGCGGGCCGGGCCGCCTCCTCATCTCAAGCGAGGAACTCCACCAGCGCCCGATCGACTTCCTCCGCGTGGGTCCACGTGAACCCGTGCGGCGCGTCCTTCAGCACCACGAGCCGGCTCCCGCGGACGGCTTCGTGCGTCAACCGTCCCGAGACCTCCAGCGGGACGATGCGGTCCGCGTCGCCGTGGACGACGAGGGTGGGAACGTCGATCTTCGCGAGGTCCTTGCGGAAGTCCGTCAGCCACGCGGACACGCACGCCAGCGTCGCGGTCGGCGAGGCGCCGGAGGCGATCGTCCAGGAGAGCCGCACGAACTCGTCGCTGACACGCTTGCCGCCGAGAACGTCCACGTTGTAGAAGTTTTTCAGGAACCCGGCCAGAAACGCCGGCCGGTCGGCCGCGAGGCCCTTCTGGATCCCGTCGAAGATCGCGCTGTCCACGCCCGTGGGGTTGTCCGGCGCCTTCAGGAGGAAGGGCGGAATGGCGCCCAGGAAGACCGCCTTCCGCACGCGCTGCGAACCATGCGCGCCGAGGTAGCGCGCGACCTCTCCGCCCCCCATCGAGAAGCCGACGAGCGCCGCTTCGGAGAGGTCGAGCTTCGTGAGGAGGGCGTGCAGGTCCGCCGTGAGCGTGTCGTAGTCATACCCGAATGTCGGCTTGCTCGACTCGCCGAACCCCCGGCGGTCGTACGTGACGACCCGGTGGCCGGCGGCGAGCAGCGCGGGCACCTGCTTCTCCCAGGAGCGGCCCGACAGCGGCCACCCGTGGATGAGAACGACGGGCTTTCCGCTGCCGTGGTCCTCGTAGTAGAGGTCGATGTTTCCCGAGTTTTCCTTCCCGACCGTGACGAAGGGCATCGGCGTCCTCCTCCGCTTCTTCTATCATGCCGATGCGAGGGGCTCCCGATCCGCATAGGATTGCCGCCACGAGGAGGCCCCCATGCCGCAGTCCCGCCGGAAGTTTCTCGCGCGCACCGCCGCCGGAGTCGTTGGAGCCGCCGCCGCGAGGCGGGCCGCCGCCGTGCCGGATCCGACTCCGACCCCCGTCGCCGGCACGCCGCCCGCGTTCGGTACCGCGCCGCCGGTGGGGCCCGACATCTCGGCGACGACGGTAGCCGAGGCGCAGAAGCTCGTGCGCATCGAGTTCACCGCGGCGCAGCAGGCGCAGATCGCGGGCAGCTGGCAGCGGGCGATGGCCTCGACCATGGAGCGGCGGACCGGGCCTCGCAAGCTCGCGATCGGGACCGACGTCGTCCCGGCGACGCTCTGGAACCCGATGATCCCGGGCGTGGCGCCGGGACCGTCGCGCGACCGTTTCGTCGCTTCCGCCGGCCGATCCGGGGCCGCTGCCGAAGAGGGACGAGGACATCGCCTTCTCGACGATCGCCGCGCAGGGACGCTGGATCAAGTCGCGCGCGCTCACCTCCGAGCGGCTGACGCGCATCTACCTCGACCGGGTCGCCCGGTACGACGGAAAGCTCCGCAGCGTCATCACGCTGACGACCGAGACGGCGCTCGCGCAGGCCAAAAGCGCCGACGCGGAGATCGCGGCCGGCAAGTACCGCGGGCCGCTCCACGGCATCCCGTTCGGCGTCAAGGACCTCATGGACACGAAGGGGATCCTCACGACCTACGGCGCCGAGCCGTACCGCAACCGCGTCCCGGACGCGGACTCGCGCCGTCGTCGCCCGGCTCCAGAACGCCGGGGCCGTGCTCATGGCGAAGCTCTCGCTCGGCGCCCTGGCGTTGAACGACATCTGGTTCGGCGGCCAGACGATGAACCCCTGGCTGATCGAAGAGGGCTCGGGCGGCTCGAGCGCCGGCCCGGGCGCCGCGACCGCGGCGGCGCTCGTCGGCTTCTCCGTCGGGAGCGAGACGGGCGGCTCGATCATCGACCCGGCCGTCCGTTGCGGCGTGGCGGGCCTGCGCCCGACCTTCGGCCGAGTGCCGCGGACGGGAGCGATGGCGCTGTGCTGGTCGCTCGACAAGCTCGGGCCCATGACGCGCGGCGTCGAGGACGCGATGCTCGTCCTGCAGGCGATCTCGGGGCCCGACCCGGGTGATCTCTCGAGCGTGCCGAGCCGCCTCGACTTCGACGCGAACGCGCCGGTGAAGGGGCTCCGGGTCGGCTACATCGCGAGCTGGATGAACGAGAGCCCGGCGACGGACGTGGACCGCGCGGCGCTCGAGACCTGCCGGAGGATCGGGATGATCGCCGGTGGAGGTGCGCCTGCCGGACTGGCCGTACAGCTCGCTCAACACGATCCTCTTCGCCGAGGGCGCGGCCGCATTCGAGGAGCTCACGCTCTCCAACGGCCTCGACCAGCTCAAGGCGCAGGTCCCGGACGCGTGGCCCAACATCTTCCGCCAGGCCCGCTTCCTGTCGGCCGTCGACTACGTCCAGGCGGACCGGATGCGGCGCATGGTCGCGCAGGAGATGGAGAAGATCTTCCAGAAGGTCGACGTCCTGCTCTCGCCGCCGCTGCGCGACGAGATCCTGACCATCACGAACTTCACCGGCCACCCGGCGATCGTGCTGCGGACCGGGTTCCTGCAGGTGACCCAGGCCCGGAGCGACTGGGCGCCCGATCCGAAGAACCCGATGCCGACCTTCGCGAAGCCGCGGCGCGTGCCTCACGGCGTGTCGCTCCTGGGCCGGCTCTTCGACGAGGGCACGGTCGCGACGGCGTCGATCGCCCTCGAGAAGGCGTCGGGCGTGGCGGGAGAGCGGCCTCCGGGATTCTGACATCCCGCCGCTCGGGATAGAGTACGCCGCACGCTCGACCACCTCGGTCCGAGGCGTCACAGGAGGATCTCCATGAAAGCGCGTCCTGGTTTCGTCCTGTCCGTCGTCGCAATGGTCCTGGCCGTGGCCGCTTCCGCCTCGGCGCAGGCCCCGAACAAGAAGGCCCCCGAGCCCGGCAACAAGCCGATCGAGACCTTCACCGCGTTCGCCGTCAGCGTGACGAGCGGCCAGTCCGGGGTCGTCGAGATCGTGATCAACCGCTGGTCGACCGACGGCGAGACGGCAGCTTCTCGAGAACGTGCTCAAGGCCTCGGGCTCGCAGGCGATGGTCAACGATCATGCAGGACCTCGCCCAGGTCGGCTACATCAAGGGCGCCGGAGACGATGGGCGACGCCCTCTTCTACGCTCGCTCGACCGACCTGCCGGACGGCACCCGCCAGGTCGTCATCGCGACGAACCGGCCCATCTCGGCCGGCGCGATGCTCTCGCCCGGGCGCGCAGAACAAGTACGACGCGACGGTCATCGAGATGCGGTTCCCGAAGGGCGCCAAGAAGGGCGAGGGCAAGATCGTCGTCGCGGGCAAGGCCTCGATCGACCCGACGACCGGAAAGCTCAAGCTCACGAACTACTCGGGCGAGCCGGTGCGTCTCGAGAGCATCACGGTCAAGACCCCGTAGCCCGGGCAACGCTCTTTTGACTCGGTGAGTCCGCGCGTCGCGGCCCGCAACGGCACGGCGCGCGGACTTACTTTTTGGAGGCGTCCTCCGTCCCCAGGCGGTGGCGCTCCCGGCCCGATATCTCCATCGAGACCAGGCGCGCGATCAGGATCGCGGGGAAGAGCTGGCCGACGAGGGCCTCTCCCGCCGCGAGGCTGCGCGCGACCGGCGCCACCGCCGTGATGTCGCCGTAGCCGACGGTGGTCAGCGAGACGAAGCTGAAGTAGAGAAGCGCAAGGGCCCGGTTCTCCGTCTCCGGGAAATGGAAGGCCTCGGGCAGGCTCGTGAGAACGAGCTGGTAGGCCACCATCCAGGTGAGCCCGATCAGGAGGTAGGCGGCGATCGACCCGAGGATGCGGTGGGTCGTGATCGGGCCCGCCCGGAACACCTGTGCCAGCGTGAGGACCGTCAGGACGAGGAGCGAGACCAGAGCGAGCCACATCGCGACGCGGGCCACGGCCACCGAGGGCGTCAAGAAGGTGGCCAGGCGCGTGCCGATGGCGAGGGCCGCGACGAGGGACGCGAGGATCGTCGTGCCGCGGCGGTGGGAGAGCGCCGCCACGCCGCTGACGAGCACGAGCCCGAAGACGATGTCGAAGACGACGACCGCCACGAGCCCCGAGGTCACCAGGGGCGGCATGACGAACAGCATCGATGACCAGGCAGCCGAGGAGCGCCGTCAGGCCCTTGTCGTCTCGCCAGAAGCTCAGCCGCTGCATCGAACTCGGGCGATTGTACATACGGGACGGAACCGGCGGGCGGCTCGTGCGTAGATGGAGGAGAGGGAGGCGGATCATGCGGCTCCTCCGAGTGGCCCTGGGCATGGCGGCCCTGGTCGCGGCCGCCGCGGCGGCCCGGCCCGCCGGCCCCGCCTCGCGCCCGATCGCCTTCGTGCATGCCAACGTGGTGCCGATGGACCGGGAGACCGTCCTGCGCGACCAGACCGTCGTGGTCTCCGGGGGCCGCATCGCCGCCCTCGGCCCGGCCGGAAAAACGCCGGTGCCGGCCGGCGCCCGCGTCGTCGACGCCGCGGGGCGATACCTCTCGCCCGGCCTCGCCGACATGCACGTCCACGTCTACGCGCCGCAGGAGCTGACCCTCTACGCGATCAACGGGGTCACCACGGTCTTCAACCTGAACGGCCGCCCTCAGGACCTCGCGTGGCGCCGGCGGATCGCCGCCGGCGAGCTCCTGGGGCCGGCGATCTACTCCACCGGGCCGACCTTCGACCGGCCGACGACCCCGGCGGAGGCCGTCGCCGAGGTCGACCGCCAGGCCGCCGCCGGATACGACGGCATCAAGATCTACAACCAGGTCGGCGCCGCCGAGTACCCGGCCCTGACCGCGGAGGCGAAGGCGAAGGGCCTCGTCCTCGTCGGCCACGTCGCGCGGGAGCCGGGTTTCGCGGCGACGCTCGCCGCCGGTCAATCCATCGCTCACGCCGAGGAGTACGTCTACACCTATTTCAACGACGATCCCGATCCGAAGAACGTGACCGTGCATCCGCTCGACACGGCGAAGATCCCGAAGGCCGTCGCGATGACGCGGGAGGCCGGCATCTCGCGTGATCCCGACCCTCGTGGCGTTCCACAACATCCTGCGGCAGGCGGAGGACGTGAAGGCGTACCTGCGCGACCCGAATCTCGCGTACATGCCGCCCTTCATGCGCGCGCAGCTCGAGCCCGCGGTGAACACCTACGCGAACCGGTGGGCCGAGGAGAAGGTCCCCGGCCTGGCGGTCAGCTACGAGTTCCAGCGCCAGCTCGTCAAGGCGCTCCACCGCGGAGGCGTGCCGATCCTCGCCGGGACCGACGCGTCGTGGCTCGGCGTTCCGGGCTTCAGCCTGATCGAGGAAATCGAGAACTTCCAGGAGCTCGGGTTCACGCCCTACGCGGCGCTGAAGACGGCGACGGTGGATCCGGCGAAGTTCCTGCGCAAGGACGGCGAGTTCGGGACGATCGCCGTGGGCAAACGCGCGGACCTGATCCTGACCCGCGAGAACCCGCTGGAGGACGTGCGGCGCCTGCGCGGTCTCGTCGGCGTGATGGCCGGCGGACGGTGGATCCCGCAGGGGCAGCGGCGCCGGCTCCTCGACGGCCTGCCGGCCGCCTACCGCGACACGCTCGCGCGGCTGACGAAGGACGCCGAGGCGAATCCGCGGGCGCTCGACGCCTACCTCGCCGCCAACGACCCGTTCGGCGAGATCGGCGGCGCCGTTCTCGCCTCGGTGGCCTCGAGCCGCGGACCGGACGGCCTCGTGGCGTTGCTGCGGGGAGTGCGGAAGACCGATCCGGGCTCGCCGCTCCTGCGCGAAGAGGCGGTCAACCAGCTCGGCTACATGCTCGCCGGAAAGAAGGAGACCGACGCGGCGATCGCGGTCTTTCGGCTCAACACCGAGCTCTATCCGGCGTCCGGCAACACGTACGACAGCCTCGCCGAGACGTACCTGGCCGCCGGGAACACGGACCTCGCGCGCCGGTACTACGCCCGCGCCCTCGAGGTCCAGCCCGACTATCCCAACGCGAAGGCGGCCCGGGAGCTCCTGGACACGCGGCTACGAGCCGACGGCGCGCCGAAGCCCTGACGCCCGCGCTCAGGCGCTCTCGTACGCCTTCGCGATCCAGGCGAGCAGCTCGCGGTCGACGTCGGCGGCCTTCTCCAGGCGCACGCGGTGCGTGCACATCGCGTTGAAGCTGCCCGAGGCCTCGAGGCGGCCGGCTGCCGGCACCCCCTTCAGATTGAGGCCGACGTCGAGGCGCGTGGCGGTGGAGGGCTGGAGGAGGCCGAACTGCTTCGAGCGCCGCAGGCTGACGTAGGCCTTCTTGGGGGCGAGCTCGACGTCGGGGCCGAGCGCGACGATCTTCGCCACCAGGGCGTCGTAGAGCGGCCGCAGCGCCGCCTTCGGGCCCGCGTACTGGGCTCCGACGAGGTCCTCGCCCGCCTCCGTCGCCGAGCCGGCGTCCGAGCCGAGGGCCCTGTGGGCGATGAGGTTGGCGTAGCCGTGCGTCACGCCGTGCTTCTCCTTGAGGAGGCGGACGATCTCGCCGTGCTTGCCGGACCCGGCCCGGCGCACGAGCTCCAGCCACTCCTCGAGGCCCTTGCCGGTCTTCGCCGGCAGGCCCGCGATCATCGAAGCGAGGGTCTCCTCGGGGGACCTGGCCATGGACACCTCCTCCCGCATAGATACAACAGAGGCCCCCGATTCCTTTAACGGCGGAGTCGCTGTGCGGTCAGCGTGTTCGGGTTTCCGGAAGTGTCGGAGGGCACAACCGCGGTCCTCCGGCCTCCCCGGGGTTGGAGATCGCGTCGTGCCCCGCTATCATCGGAAGCGGCCCGCCGGCGCCGCCAGCCCCGGGCTTCGTCCCGATGCAAATCCTCAACCCGTCCTTCGATCCCCTCCTCTTCTTCTCGCGTGTGCGCGAAGCGGGCCGCCGCGTCCTGCTGCTCGACTACGACGGCACGCTCGCTCCCTTTGCGGCCGACCGCGATCGGGCCGAGCCGTATCCGGGGGTTCGGGAGGCCCTCGCCGCTCTTGCGGCGGACGGCCGGACGCGGCTTGCGATCGTCAGCGGGAGGCCCCTGGACGATCTCGCGGGCATGGTGGGGTTGCCGCTCGAGCTCTGGGGGTCGCACGGCCTCGAGCACCTGATGCCGGGCGGCGCGTACGAAGCGGCGCCGGTCCCGGGCGGGGTCAAGCGGCTGGTCGCGGAGTCTGCGGGCTGGATCCGCCAACGCGGCTGGGGGGCGCTGCTCGAAACGAAGCCCTTCGGCCTCGCGCTGCATGCGCGGGCGGAGCCGGGGGCGTTCGCGGCGGCGGGCCCGGAGGTCCTGGCGCGGTGGTCGGGGCCGGCGCGGGACGAGGGGCTCGAGATCCGGACGTTCGACGCGGGTGTGGAATTTCGTCCGTCCGGCCGAGGCAAGGGCCTGGTCGTCAAGCGCGTCTTCGCGGAGGAGGCGGAGGACCTTCCCGTCGCCTACCTCGGTGACGACGAAACCGACGAGGACGCCTTCGGCGCGATCCGGGGCCGCGGCCTCGGCGCTCTCGTTCGGGTCGAGCATCGCGAGACCGGCGCCGACGCCTGGCTGCGTCCGCCGGACGAGCTCCTGGAGTTCCTCGAACGGTGGTCCTCCGAGGCTGCCGCGTGAGCCTGATCGTCCTCTCGAACCGCCTCCCGTTCGCGCTCTCGCGAGGTGCGGATGGCGCCTGGAAAGTCGAACCTGGCAGCGGCGGCCTGGTCACGGCCCTTCGCCCCGTGCTCCAGGACCGCGGGGGGCGCTGGATCGGCTGGCCGGGCGTCACGCGGGAAGAACTCGAGGACGCCGAAGGCGTCTTCGCGGGCGCCCAGCAGCACTACGGCTTCGACCTCGTTCCGGTGCCGCTCTCCAACGCCGAGCGCGACGATTTCTACCACGGCTTCTCCAACGAGGTCCTCTGGCCCCTGTTCCACGACCTGCCCTCGTTGTGCCGGTTTCGTCCCCGATACTGGCGCGCCTACGAGGAGGTCAATCGGCGCTTCGCCGAGGTCACCTTCGGCGAGGCTGGAGCGGACGACTTCGTCTGGATCCACGACTATCAGCTGATCGGCGTCGCGCGCGAGCTTCGTGCCCTGGGGCTTCGATCCCGGATCGGCTTCTTTCTCCACATTCCCTTCCCGTCTCTCGACATCTTCCTGAAGCTTCCCTGGCGGTTCCAGGTCCTGCGCGCGCTGCTCGAGCACGATCTGATCGGGTTCCAGACCGTCGGCGGACGGCGCAATTTTCTCCAGTGCGTCCGCCTCCTCCTCAAGGACGCCGAGATCTCCGGCAAGGGGGACGTCCAGACCGTCCGGCTCGAGGGACGCGAGGTCCGCGTCGGATCCTTTCCCATTTCGATCGATGCCGCCGAGTTCGCGCGGCTGGCGGGCGAGCCCGAGGTGCTGGCGAAGTTTCGCAGCCTGCGCGCCGACGAGCCGAACCGGAAGATCGTGCTGGGGGTCGATCGTCTCGACTACACGAAGGGGATCCCGCTCAAGCTCGAGGCCTTCCGCACCCTGTTGACGAAGTTCCCCGAGCTCGCGGGCCGGGTCACGCTCTTCCAGGTCGTCCTTCCCAGCCGGGAGGACATTCCGCGCTACCAGCGCCAGAAGGTCGATATCGAGCGGCTCGTCGGGGAGATCAACGGCCAGTTCACGCGGTCGGGCTGGGTTCCCATCCACTACATCTACCGGAATCTCGACTGGCCCCGGCTGCCCGCTTACTATCTCGCCGCCGACGTGGCCCTGGTCACGCCGCTCAAGGACGGAATGAACCTCGTCGCCAAGGAGTACTGCGCGACCCACGTCCACGACGACGGAGCGCTGGTGCTGTCCGAGTTCGCCGGCGCCGCGGCGCAGCTCCAGCGAGGCGCTTTCCTCGTGAACCCTTACGATACCGAGGGCGTTGCCGGGGCGCTCGAGCGCGCGCTCCGGCTGTCGCCGCGCGAGCAGCGGCTCCGGATGCGGCGCATGCGGCACGCCGTGGCCGACTACGACATCTACCGCTGGGTCGATCGGTATCTCGAGGCCGCGATCTCGAGGGACCTGCACGACTTTCCGATTCACGAGGAATACCTTCCCGAGGCCAGCCCGCGATGAGCTACCTGCCCATCGAGCACCACGGGGTCATCGGCGACCTCCACTCGGCGGCGCTCGTCGGAACCGACGGCACCATCGACTGGCTGTGCCTGCCCTACTTCGACTCGCCCAGCGTCTTCGCGTCCCTCCTCGATTCCCGAAGGGGAGGGTACTGCCGCGTGGCGGCCACGAACCCCGAGGCGCGGCGGCGACAGATGTACCTGCCGGACTCCAACGTTCTGCTGACGCGGTTCCTGACCCCCGACGGCGTGGGCGAGGTCGTCGACTTCATGCCCGTGAAGCTCGCCGCAGAAGCCAAGAAGGCCGACGACCACCAGGTGATTCGCATCGTCCGCGGCGTGCGCGGCGCCATCCCCTTCCGGATGGAGTGCTTGCCGGCCTTCGACTACGCCCGCCGGACCGTTCGACCGGAGCCGATCCCGGCGGGGTTCCGCTTTGCGCCCCCGGGTTTCCGCTCCCTCGACGTCCTGACCACGCTCGAGTGCCGGGTCGAGAACGACGGACTCGTTTCGGAGTTCCTGCTGCGCGAGGGCGAGGAAGTGCCGATCGTGATCTCGCAGACCGACGGGGGGGAGCGCCCCTCCGGCGCCCGCCTGGCTGCGCTGTGCCAGGACCAGTTTCGCACGACGCTGCGCTTCTGGCAGGACTGGATCGGACGGTCGAACTATCAGGGACGCTGGCGCGAGATGGTCAAGCGGTCCGCGCTCGCCTTGAAGCTCCTGACGTTCGCTCCCACCGGGGCGATCGTTGCCGCGCCGACCACGAGCCTTCCCGAGCGGGTCGGCGGAGGCCGCAACTGGGACTACCGGTACACCTGGATCCGGGACTCGGCCTTCACGATCTACGCCTTCCTGCGCATCGGCTTCACGCACGAGGCCGAGGCCTTCATGGGTTTCCTCGAACGGCTGTATCGCGACGGCGGCACGCGCGAGGGCCTGCGCGTCCTCTACGGAATCGATGGCCGCAGCGACATCCCCGAAGTCGTCCTGGATCACCTCGAGGGCTACCGGGGCTCGCGCCCCGTCCGGGTGGGCAACGACGCGGCACGCCAGTTTCAGCTCGACATCAATGGCGAGCTGATGGACGCGATCTATCTCTACGACAAATACGGACGCCCGCTGACGCACGACCTGTGGGTCGGAGCGCGGGCTCTCGCCAACTGGGTCTGCGAGCACTGGCAGGAGCCCGACGAGGGGATCTGGGAGGTGAGGGACGGCCGCCGCCACTTCACGTTTTCGAAGCTGATGTGCTGGGTCGCCCTCGACCGCGCGCACCGCATTGCGGTCAACCGGAGCTTCCCGGCGGAGCGCGAGAAGTGGCTCTCCAACCGCGACGCGATCTACGCCGCGATCATGGAGCGCGGCTACTCGAGGCGCAAGCGTTCCTTCGTCCAGTCGTTCGACTCGGAGATTCTGGACGCCAGCCTGCTCCTCGCGCCGATGCTCAAGTTCGTGGCCCCTTCGGATCCGCGGATGCTCGGAACCCTGGACGCGATCGACCGGGAGCTCGAGAGCGACCACCTCGTCCGCCGCTACGATCCGCGGGTCGCCCCGGACGGGATCGGCGGCGAGGAGGGCACCTTCTCGATGTGCACGTTCTGGCTCGCCGAGGCGCTGGCGCGGGCCGGGCGCCTCGAAGACGCCCGGTTGACCTTCGAGAAGATGCTGGGCTACGCCAACCACGTCGGTCTCTATGCGGAGCAGATCGACCTGACGGGGGAGGCCCTCGGCAACTTCCCGCAGGCCTTCACGCACCTCGGCTTGATCTCGGCTGCGATCAACATCAGCGCCGCCCTCGACGGCAAGCCCGTCGGGACGAGGCGGCAGCCCGCGGAGTGAAGCGCGGGGGCGATTCGGTCCGCGGCGATTCCGGTCGAGCGGCTCCAGCGAAGCGGACGACGGGTGGCGATTGGATTAGACTCTGCCCTTCGAACGGAGGCTCTCCATGCGAGAACGCGTTCGGTGCCTCGGGGCCCTGATTCTCGCCGCGGCGTCGGCGGCCTCGGCCGCCACCTTCACCGTGACGGTCCCGGGCGAGAGCGGCCCCGGCTCGATCGGTCAGGCGATCCTCAGCTCCAACGCCAGTCCCGGAGTCCTCGACACGATCGCGTTCAACATCCCCGGCACGCCGCCCTTCGCGCTGCTGATCTTCATGGGCATACCGGCGGTCACGGACCCCGTCGTGATCGACGCGACCACGCAGCCCGGGTACGCGGGCACGCCCCTCTTTCAGATTCGCGCGGGCCTCGGCAACGGGCCGGCGCTGACCCTGGCGCCGGGCGCCGAAGGCTCGACGGTCCGCGGGATTTCCTTCGCCGATCTGAACGAGGCGATCCGGATCGAGGGGGACGGCAACACGATCGAGAGCTGCTTCTTCGGTACCGACGTGACCGGCATGGTGGACGACGGCAACGGAATCGGGATCTTCCTCCTGGCGACTGCCGACGACAACGTCATCGGCGGCACGACGGCCGCCGCTCGCAATCTGATCTCCGGCAACGACGGGTTACGGCATCCGCATGGTCGGAGGCAGCGGCAACCTCGTCCGGGGCAATCTCATCGGCACGAAGCTCAACGGGACCGAGGCCCTCGGCAACCAGGTCGGAATCCACATCTCGGGCGGCGGCAGCAACGCCATCGGCGGCCCGGCGGCGGGGGCCGGCAACGTCATCTCCGGGAACACCTGGGGCGTCGAGCTCGTGGGCACGGCCGACACCGTGATCGCGGGGAACCGCATCGGCACCGACGCGGCCGGGGCGCTCGCGATCGGAAACGGCAACGGCATCCAGACGCACCGACGGCACCGGCCTCGTGATCGGCGGGACGGCGGCGGCCGCGCGCAACGTCATCTCCGGCAACGGCTACGGAATCCTCCTGAACGGCGGCGACGAGGCGGTGATCCTCGGGAACTCCATCGGCACGGACGCGGCCGGGACGCTGCCGCTCGGAAACGACTACGGCGTCGTGCTCAACTCCGCGTCGACGACCGACACGCAGATCGGGGGCGTCGGCGCCGGCGAGGCGAACGTGATCGCGTTCAACGGGACGGGGATCTGGAACCTCGGTCTCCGGACGACGATCCGCGGAAACGCCATCCACGACAACGACGCCCTCGGCATCGACCACGAGAACGTCGGGACCTTCGCCCAACACGCAGGGCGACTTCGACAACGTCCAGAACTTCCCTCTCGTTCAGACGATCGAGATCACCGCCCTCGAGAGCCCGGCGGGAGCGAGCGTTCGCATCCAGGGGGTCCTCCCGACCAACCCCGGCGACTACACGCTCGACTTCTACGAGAACCCGCCGTGCGCGGACGACCCGCGGGAGTACCTGGAAGGGGAAACGTGGCTCGGCTCTGCGCCCCTGACGGTCGTCACGGGGCCCGAGGCCTTCGACGTGACCCTGCCCGTGTCCGTCGCGCAGGGCGCCCGCATCTCGGCGACCGCCACCGACTCGAACGGCCGGACGTCCGAGTTCTCCCAGAGGCTGCCCTTCACCGTCACCCCGTCCTCCGGGCCCGGAGCCGGGGGAACGTCGGTCGAGTTCTTCGGAACCAACTTCGAGAGCGGCCTCACCGCGGCGATCGGCGGCGTGCCCATGACCATCAGCGGCCCCGTCTTCAGCTCGTTCTTCGACGCCGTGACCCCGGCGCTGCCGGGAGGCGTGTACGACGTGACGGTCACGAACCCTTCGGGCACGACGGGCACGATCCTCCAGGGCTGGATCACCGACTTCGGCGACGTGCCGCCCGCCGACCCCTTCTACGCCTTCATCTCAGATTCTCGTGCGCCACGGGATCACCGCCGGGGTCGGCGGCGGCTCGTACGGCTCGACGAACCCGACGCTTCGCCAGCAGATGGCGGTCTTCCTGATGAAGGCGATCCACGGCATCTGCTACCTGCCGCCGCCCTGCACGGGAATCTTCGACGACGTTCCGTGTCCGTCCGGCTTCGCGAACTGGATCGAGGCGTTCGCCGCGGCGGGCATCACGGGCGGCTGCGGCGGAGACCTCTACTGCCCGGGCAACCCCGTTCGGCGCGACCAGATGGCCGTCTTCCTCCTGAAGGCCAAGTACGGCTCGGGCCACGTTCCGCCGGCTGCACCGGCGTCTTCCCCGACGTCGCGTGCCCGTCGCAGTTCGCCGACTGGATCGAGCAGCTCGCCGCAGAGAACATCACCGGCGGCTGCGGCGGCGGCAACTACTGCCCGTCGAACCCGAACACGCGGGGTCAGATGGCGGTTTTCATCGTCAAGACCTTCAACCTGCAGTAGGGGCGGGGCTCGCCCCCGCCCTTCCGCCCTCGACCTACGCCGCCAGCGTCTCGAGCAGCGTCTTCAGGTCGTCGGCGTGCTCTTCCTCCATCGCGAGGATCGACTCCATGCAGCCGTCGTGTCGTCGGGTCGTCGTTGCCGAGGTACCGGATGATCTCCGAGTAGGACTCGATCGCCACCCGCTCGGCCACGAGGTCCTCCTGGATCATGTCGACGAGCGTCGTGCCCTCGACGTACTCGGAGTGGCTGCGGGAGGACGAGCCCCTCCGGCGAGAAGTTCGGCTCGCCGCCGAGCTGGGTGATCCGCTGGGCGATCTGGTCGGCGTGCGCCTGCTCTTCGTTGGCGTGCTCGCAGGAACTCCGCCGCAACCGCCTGGGCGTGGATCCCCGCCGCCATGAAGTGGTGCCGCTTGTAGCGGAGCACGCACACGATCTCGGTCGCCAGGGCCTCGTTCAGGACCCGGACCACGGTGTCCCGGTCGGCGCGATAGCCCTCCGTCACCGCTCCCTGGTCCATGTGCCGGCGCGCGCGGGCGCGCAGCTCCTGGATGTCCGAAAGGAACGCATTTGTCTGTCCTTTGGGTCGTTGGAGGCGTTGCTCATCGTTGGGTGTCCTTTCGGCCGGAGTCTAGTGCAAATAGCAGGCCGGGCCGGCATCCTGGCACGGCTGTTGCCTTCGGATATCCGCATGGCGCGTTCCATGCTCTCCCCCCGACCCGAGCGGCAGACGCGGCTGCGTCTGGCCGGACCACCGCCGCGGCGCGCCCGCACGGCCCTCCTCGTGGCGGCCGGCCTCATGGTCCTCGTCATGGTGTCCCTGATCTTCATCGACGAGCCGCTGCGGCGTTCCATGGAAAGCCGGATCAACCGCAGCCTCGAGGGCTATTCCGTCCGCATCGAGCGCCTCCGATTCAACCCGATCAGCCTCTCGCTGACCCTCGAGAACCTCGTCCTCCGGCAGTCGGCCAACCCCGAGCCGGCCGTCCTCGAGATCCCCCGCCTCCAAGCCAGCGTCCAGTGGAAGGAGCTCTTCGCCCTGAGACTCGTCGCCGACTTCGTCATCGACCGGCCGCGTGTCTACTGGAACCTCCGGCAGCTGCGGTCCGAGGCGTCCGACCCGAGGCCCGTCGAGGAGCGCGGCTGGCAGAAGGCGATCGAAGAGATCTACCCCCTCAAGATCAACCGCCTCCGAGTCCGCGACGCCAGCGTGACCTACGTCGACTCGGACCCGGACCGGCCGCTCAAGCTGACCGATCTCGACATGGAGGCGGAGAACATCCGCAACATCCACTCCAGGGACCGCGTCTACCCGTCCCCGATCCGCGCGACCGCCCGCATCTTCGAGACCGGACGGGGCTCGATCGACGGGCACGCGGACTTTCTCGCGGAGCCCTTCCCCGGCGTCCACGCCGTCCTGAAGCTCGAGGGCGTGCCCCTCGAGTCGTTCCGCCCGGTCGTCGCGCGGTCGAATCTCGCTCTGAAGGGCGGGATCCTCTCGCTCGCCGGGCGGGTGGAGTACGGTCCCCGCATCCAGGGTGTCGATCTGGCGGACCTCACGATCCGCGGCATGAAGATCGACTACGTGCACAGCGCGCCGACCGCCGCCGCCGAGGCCCGGCGGGCCGAACAGGTGAGCCAGGCCGCGCGGAAGGTGGCGCAGGATCCGCGCTCCGCGCTTCGCGTCGCCCGCCTCCGGCTCCTCGACTCCGAGCTCGGTTTCGTCAACCGCGCGCGCGACCCCGGCTATCGCGTCTTCCTGTCCCACGCCGATCTCGAGATGAATAACTACTCGAACCGATTCCGCTCGGGCGAGGCGAGCCTCTCGCTCTCGGGAAGCTTCATGGGGGCGGGCCCCGCGCGCGCCTCGGCGAAGCTGCGCCCGGAAGCCGCCGCGGGTCCGGACTTCGATCTGGACGTCGCGATCGAGGACACCCCGGTGACCGCGTTGAACGACCTCTTCCGGTCCTACGGCAAGTTCGATGTCGCCGCCGGCGTGTTCACCTTCTACTCCGAGCTCGCGGTGTCGAAGAGGCGCATCGATGGCTACGTCAAGCCTCTCTTCCGCGACCTGAAGGTCTACGACCGGCGCCAGGAAGCCGAAAAGAGCCTCTTCCGCAAGCTCTACGAGAAGATCGTCGGCGGCGTGGCCGACCTCCTGGAGAATCAAGAGCGCGAGGAAGTGGCCACCCGGGCGGACGTCTCGGGGCCGGTGGGCAACCCCGACACGAGCACGCTCCAGATCATCGGCCGGCTGATCGAGAACGCGTTCTTCCGCGCGATCCTCCCGGGCTTCGAGGAAGAAGCCGGGCGCCGGGGGCGCTGAGGGCCGGCCGTGGTCGTCATCCAGGCCCTCATCGGGCTCCTCCGCGTTCGGTCGGCCGCGTGTTTCAGTCGATCTTCGGCTGGTCCGTGAACGTTCTGTTCGGGGCCGTCGGCAAGGAGGAGAAGACGCTCCTGTCGGCGGCCGTGGCCGGCGCCGCGTTGTGGCCGGTGCTCGCGGCCGGTTCCCTTTTCCCTCGGGTGGCTGCCTTCGTCCTCGCATTGGTCCCGCTGCCGCGGTCCGTGCCGGCCGGGGCCCTGCGGGCGGGGTGGATCGCTTTCGCGGTGGCGGTCCCCGTGTTCGTGGGCTGGGTGGTTCAGAAGCGGTCGGACCGCGGCTATTCGGTCCGCCGCATACTCTCGGGATTTCCCATCACGCTCGGCATCTCGGCGGCTTTCCTGGTCTCGTTCTTCGTCGTGCCCGCTCAGAAGCTCGCGGCCCTGGTTCGGGGCGAGCGAACCGAGCTCATCCCGCTGACCGTCGAGAAGCGCGATCGCGACGCGGTGTCGCGCGCCCTGCGGGCGGCCCTGGCCTCCGCGGGCTTCTCCGTGGCGCCATGCGAGACGCCGCGCCTGCAGAAGGTGATCTCGGCGATCCTGCGCGCGACCTCCGTCGCGGCGGGGCAGGGAGACGCCGCGCCGCCACGCTACTTCGAAGGCGCGCGCCTCGCGGTCGCGATCCATCCCAATGGCGTCGACCTGCGCGGCCGTCCCGCCGCCGTGCTTCTCGCGCACGCTCTGATCGCGGAGCGGGCCACGGAGCTTCCCGCCCTCCAGACGACCGATCCGGAGGCGCAGGAGCTGGAGCGCCGAATCCGCGAGTGCCGGGCCCGCCGGCGCGAAGGCACCGCCCCGGCGCGCTCCCGAGACCTTCGCGCGCTCGCGCGCGAGCTCTCCTTGATCGACTGTCCGTACGACGAGTGGGAGATCCTGTACCGGCAGGTGCTCCAGCTCCACCTCGCCCTCGGCGGCCAACCCCAGCTCCTCACGGGCTTCCTCGAGACGGACCGCCCGCGCAGCGATCCCTCGTGCTTCACCACCGAGGCCCTGGCGAGGCTCGCGCGGCGGTTACCCGGCGCGGTCTAGGGCCTGGCTCGGACGCTGACGACGGGTCCGAACGCTGGGCCATAATGCGCCCGGAAGCGCACGGGGTCCGGTGACCCTCGCGGACTTCAAATCCGTCGGCGTCGCGGCCTCGCGCCGGGACGGGTGGGTTCGACTCCCACACGCTTCCGCCAACCTGCCGAGTTCGATCTGTGGGCGACGGACGCCCGGTCATCGCCGAATGGCTGGCGCTCGATCTCGCTCCGACACAACTGAAACTGCTCGAACTCGTGCAACGCGGCTTCCACCTGCTGCCGATGGGCGCGGGACGCGCCCCGGCCGATCCAGTTCCAGCGCTGCACCAGAAGTTGTTGTCGCGACCGATCCGTTTTGAGGTCGAGGGCGGCAACGATCCGATCCCCGATCAGGACCGGGCAGACGAAATAGCCGAATACCCGCTTGTGCCTGGGAACGTACGCTTCGAAGCGATACTCGTAATCGAAGAAGAGCCGGAATCGCTTGCGCTGGATGACGAGCGGGTCGAAGGGGGACAGGATATGAATCCGCTCCTGCGCCGGATGGGGAATGGCATCGAGGGTATCCGGACGGGCCCAGTGCGCCGATGGGCCCGCTGCTTCCAGTTGCACCGGGATCAGCTCCTTTCGACGGACCCGCGACTCCACCAGACGCCTCATCGCGAGTTTGCGTGGAGCGTCCTGATAACAGATCGAGTCCACGCTCACGATTCCCTGCGATTGCAGGGCACGATCGAGCAGGTAGTTCAAGGTTTCCCTTTCGGTCGCTGCGCGTGGCAGACGGTCCCAACCGAAATGGCGAGTCATGAGCTCATAGGTCTTCAGCATTCCGACCCGCCGGCTGATCGTCACGAGGCCCTTGTAGAAGGCCGTCTCCAGAACGCGCTTGGAAGGCTTGCGGCTGGCCCACGCGTAGTCCTTGTCCACCGGCTCGTCCTCGATGTCGCGGATGGTGAGTGCGCCATGTCTGCGGATGCGCGAGAGCACTCGGCGCAGATCGCCATCGGAAACCTTGCCGAACCACACGACGCGACGCTGCCAGTCCCGGCGCATGCGGCGCACGTAAAACCGCAGGCTCTCCGTCGGCACGTACGACAGGGCGTGCGTCCAATACTCGAAAACGGTCTTGTCGATGCTTTGTGCCTGATGCAGATGCTCGCGTCGATACGTCGGGATGCGCGTGTAGAGGACGTGGTGATGACTTCGCTCGATGACGTGGATGGTGTCGATCTGCAGGTAGCCCAAGTGCGCCACCGCTGCCGGCGTGGCCTTCGGGCCGCGGCCGAAGGGCTCGGTGGCGTCCAGTCGCTGGGCATGCAGCCAGATTCGGCGGGCCTGGACGGAGGCGAGTGGGACGAGCGGACTCTTCAATCGATCAGCAGCCGACTGTTGTGGGGCCAGCAGACCAGGAAGGCCTCGCTCTCACGGAGGTCAATGTTATCGAAGACACGGTCAGCCGGGACACGCCGCCCCGGTTCGAAGGCTGCCCGTCCACCGGTACCCCGGCCGATGGACGGGCCGCGGGATTCGAGCTCTACAGGATCGCGAAGATCACGCGGGCGAACTGGATGCTGGGGTCGTTGGTCACGTTGTCGACGGTCGCTCCGTAGACGATCGCGCTTCCGCTCGAAACGCTCACCTCGATCGAGCCGTTGGCGGCGAGCGGGCCGCCGAGGAGGGTCGCCGCCGGCTGCTGCTCGTAGAAGGTCGGTCCATAGGTCTTGGTCACGGTCGCCTGGATCACGCCGGACGCGTCCTTGACGCGGAAGGTCACGACCGCGCCGGAGAGGAGCGAGCGGATGCCGATGTTGAACCGCAGCGACGTGGTGTTCGGCGGGGCGACGAGGAGCGCGGTCGCGCCCGCGAAAATCACGCGCGAGTCGCTCGTGAAGGCCCCGATCGGGATCACCTCCTCGGTGAAGCCCGAGGTTCCCGAAGTCCCGGCGTCGTTGTACACGCGGGCCACGACGACGGGCGGATCCGAGTCGGCCGGCTGCACCAGGTCGAGCGACCCGAGGCCGGACTGGCCCATGGTCTGCACGAGGTCGTCATACCCGACGGTTGCGCCCGGCGAGATGGTGAAGCTCAGGCTGGGATCGGCCGAGGTGCCGGCGACGCCCGCCGGATGGTAGACGAAGCGGCCGGACACGGTGGAGAACCAGGGGTTGGAGAGCTGCACACCCGTGCGGAAGAACGACCCGAAGTTGCCCGGGGTCGAGCCCGCGGCCGGAATGACGCCCGCGATCGACTCGGTGGCGGTTCCCGTGGCCCGGACGGCGAGGACGCCCGGGGTCTCGAGATGCCCGGTGGAAAGCGACACCGAGGAGGTCACGTCGCCGACGAAGCCCGCGTAGCCCGCGGCCACGAATCCGGCCAGGGCCACCGGGTTCCCGCAGTTGGTCAGCCGAGCGATGGCGAGCAGGTCTCCCTGCTGGACGGGAATGGGCGGCGAGAGGACGACCGTGAGCGGGCTCGCAGTCACGTCGAACGGTCCGCGCTCGCCGACGAAATCGAGCGTGTCGCCGTGGCGGCGGAAGACCTTGATCTTCGCGGCGGCCGGGCAGGCGGTGTTCGACCAGTGGAAGATCGCGGTATCGATCGTGCCGGTCGCCGTGGCCGGATTCTGCAGATCGACGTCGGTGCGCACGTCCGCGAAGGCGCCGTCGTTCGCGTTGGGAGTGGTCATCTCGTTGCCCATCTGGAGCGACTGCGCGGAAGCGACGCCGCGCAAGGCCAGGACTCCGGCGAGGACGAGGAACCGGGGAAACGGGATACGGGTCATGGTCACCTCCGAAAAGAAAAAAGGTGTGTCCCGGGCGGACACGGTCCCCATTCTGGCAGGAAGCCGCCCGGCGTGCCGCGAGACGGAGAAAAAACTCCGCGCGGGGCGAAGGGGGGATCCCCTCCGGCAGGCGCCTAGAACCGGTACGCGAGCGAGTAGATGATGGCGATCGTCGAGATCGAGATGTCCGAGTCGAGGATCTCGGCGAGCGGGACGTCGTTGGCCGAGCCGAACTGGTAGTTGAAGCCGAGCGCCGCCGTGAGGCCGCCCACGGTGCCGCTGACGCCGACGGTGGCGCCGTAGAGGTCGACCCTGCTGAAGTACTCGTCCTCGTCGCCGACGGGGGAGAAGTCGGTGCTGAAGCCGAAGTGGAGCGCCCACACCTGGTTTTCCGTGAGGGCGTAGCTGCCGCCCACGGCGACGTTGACGACTGCGCGGCTGTCGGAGACGACCTCCCCGAAGGGGACCTGCGTGATGACGGGCGGCCCGCCGTGGCCGTCGTCGACGATGAGGGTCGCCGACTTCTCGCTCGAGAAGAGGTCATAGGCGGAGGTCCCGGCGGAGAAGAGGACGTCGACCTCGAGCTGGAAGCGTTCGCGGACGAGGGCCGCGCCGATGGTCGCCTGGAACGGAAGCTCGTAATCGAACCGGGGATCGGGATCGAAGAAGGAGAGGCTCGCCCTCGTGGCGCCCTCGGTCGCGAGCGCGTCGTAGCTGAAGTTGCCGCTCCGGAAGAGGCTCAGGCCGGGGCTGCGCACGACCGCGCCGAGGAGGATTTCGGGCGTCAGCTGATACTGCGCGCCGCCCGTCAGCCGGAGCTGCGTGATCGAGCCGCTGACCCGCCGATCCGCCAGCGCCGCGTCGAGCCCGTCCGGCCGGACGAGCTGCTTGCCGATCGAGCCGACGGCCTCGAGGGACGTGTTCGCGGCCGACAGGGTCGCCCCGAACCGCCACGGGCCCCGGTCCTCGAACCCGACTCCCAGGCTGAACTCGTTTCGCCGGAACGAGGAGTCGGCGGAGTAGGACAGCAGACTTCCGGGTGCCTGGGCCAGCAGGTCGACCCGGGCATCGGTCTCCTGCTGCCAGGAGTTGGTCCGGACCGCCGCGAACCCGGCGGTCCAGCGGTCGTCGCCGAAGATCTTCTTGACCACCGCGCCGACGAGCGCGGGAACCTGCTGCGAAGATCCGCCGGAGTCGTCGTCCTCGAGGTCCTTGGGGACGAGGCTCAGGAGCTGGTAGCTCCCCGCGCTGCTGCTGACGGAGGACTGATCGGCCAGCGCGAGGCCGGCCGGGTTGTACCAGTTGGACGATGCGTCGTTCGCGCGCGCGACGAAGGCGCCCCCTTCGAGACCGCCGAGCTGGCCGATCGGGGTCATGAGGTAGTTCGGAAGCGTGAGGGTGAAGCCCGGCGGGGCGACGACCGGATTCTGCGCGAAGAGCGCGGCGGCGAGGCTCACGGCGGCGGAAACGGAGATTCCGAAGACTCGGGCAGATGTTTTGTTCATCGGCTCTCGCTGTATTTGGCGCGCAGCCTATCAGGATCGGAAACGATCGTCAGCCCCGGTCAACCGTGGCCTCGGGAAGGGGGATCCGGCCGAACGGGGGGGGTCAGGCGCTCGTGCGGGACAGGGGGTCGGCGGCCGGAGGCAGGAGCGTCCGACCCCGGGTGTCCCGCCGCGGCGCCGCGCGCATCGGAAGCCGGACGGCGAACACGACGCGGCCGTCGGAGCACGCGACATCGATCGAGCCGCCGTGCGCGCGCACGATCGCGCGGCTGATGTAGAGGCCCAGGCCGAGGCCTCTCGAGGGCTGGCGGCGATCCGTCCCCGGGCCGCGGCGGAACGGCTGGAAAATGGCCTCCCGCATCGCCTCCGGGATCGGCTCGCCCCGGTTACGGACCTCGAGGACGGCCTCCCCGCCGTCGCGGAACAGGACGATATCGACGGGTTCGGCGGCCGAGCCGTGGTCGAGCGCGTTGGCGACCAGGTTCGAGACCACCTGCGCGAGGCGGTCCGCGTCCCACTCGCCGTTGAGATCCTCCCCGGCGGCGAGCCTCACGCGATTGGGGTACTGCACCTCCAGCTCCCCGAGGATCGTCCGGCAGATCCGCCCGAGGTCGCACGGCCGCGGGGTAATCTCGATGCCGCCGCCCAGGCGCGTCCGCGTGAAGTCGAGGAGCTGCTCGATCATGCGCGCCATGCGGTCGCCGCTGGCGGACATTCGCCCGACGACGTGCTGGAGCGATTCGGGCGCATGCCGGCGGAGGTAGAAGAGCGAAGCGGTGATGGCGTTGAGGGGGTTGCGCAGGTCGTGGCCCAGCGTGGCCAGGAAGAGCTCTCGTGTCCGCTCCCGGTCGCGCTCGAGCTCCCGCCAGACCGTCAGGTCCCGGGCCGTCTTCGAGACGGCGACGATGCGCCCGGTCTCGTCGCGGACGGGCGACGCGGTGATGGCGACCTCGACGAGGGCGCCGTCCTTCCGGCGCCGGATCGTCTCGTAGTGCTCGACGTGCTCCCCGCGCGCGATTCGCGTGATGATCCCGAGGTAGTCTTCCGCGCGCTCGCGAGGCATGAGCTTCTGGATGGACCGGCCCACCATCTCCTCGGCGCTGTAGCCGAAGAGCCGCTCGGCGGCCGCGTTCCAGGACAGAACGCGGCCTTCCAGGTCCTTGGAGATGATGGCGTCTTCGCTGGAGCTCACGATGGCGGCGAGAAGGCGTTCGGCCTGTTCGCCGGAGCGGCGCTCCGTGATGTTCATGCCGACGCCCGTCATCTGGACGACCTCTCCGCCTCTCACGACGGCGCGTCCCTGGATGTGGACCCATTGCAGGGGGCCCTGCGGGGGCTGGAAGCGAAGGTCCAGGTTGAAGTCGGCGCTCTCGCGCACGGCATGGTCGATGGCGTCTTTCAGGCGAGGTGCGTCGTCCGGATGGACGAGTTCGATGAACCCCTCGAAGCTCGCGCCCAGAAAGCCTCGCGGAAGACCGTGGAGCGCCTCGAAGTTGTCCGACCAGGTGGCCTTCCCGGAGGCGACGTCCCAGGTCCAGTAACCCATCCGTGCGGCGTCGAGCGCCTGGTCGAGGGTGTCCTGGCGGGCCTCGGCCAGCTCCCGGTCCCGGCGCGCCCTGTCGACCGCCAGAACCACGAAGACTCCGACCGGAAGGAACAGCGCGAACGCGGCCCAGTCGCCCGGTGTGGCCATCCACCAGCCGAACCGCGGCACGAACACGAGGCCCCCGAAGACCGCCGACGCCAGGAGCGCGAAGACTCCGGGGCCGAGCCCGCCGATCCATGCGGCCGCCATGAACGCCGGGAAGAAGAAGAGGAAGGGAAGGCGCGTGCCCACCAGAGCAACGGCGACTGTGCGCAAAAGCAGCGCGGCCAGGACCAGACCGCCCGCGACGGCATAGCGGCTCACAGGCCACGCGGACAGGTTCCGGCGCGGCTGCATGGACGACTAGCTTCGGTAGCGCTCGACCAGGGCGAGCAGGCGGCTGTAGTCCACCGGTTTGACGAACATACCGGCGTCATGAGCGCGGGCGGGAGCCGCGACCGAAGCCGAGGCGGAGACGATGGCCACGGGGATGCGGGCGAGCTCGGGTTCGGCAGCGATGCGCCGGCAAAACTCCCAGCCGTCCATCACGGGCATCCTCAGGTCGAGGAGGATGAGAGCCGGCCGCGCTCCGCCTTCGAGCAGGTCGAAGGCCTCGCGCCCATTCTGCGCGCGAAGCACTCCAACGTTCTCCGCCTCGAGCAACTCGGCGACGGCCTCGAGGGTGGCCGGCTCGTCTTCCACGACGAGAACCTCGAAGGCCGGAGCGGGTTCAGCCGGAGCGTCGCCGGACCCTTCCGTTCGCGCCGACCCCTTCCCGGAGAACCGCGTGTTCTCGAGGAAAGCGAGCCTTCCCTCGGCAGCTTCCACGGTCCACTCCATCCGGATCTCCTCGACGGATCTTACGCCGATGGGGCGGCCGCCTCCGGAGCCGCCCGCCGAATGGCGACGTCCGTCGGCGCGCCGTTCGATCAGCGCGCCCGGCTTTTCCTGGCGAGCTCTGTCTTCCTCTACTCCTCGGTCCGCTTCCCGGTCTTCCAGAAGGTCCTCCCGCCCGGGACACTGCAAGGACCGTACCGCCCGGAGAGCGGCACGCTTTTTGAAGCATCCTCGGGCAGGCCCATTCACGGGCCAATATGGAGGTTGAGCATGAAGACAGTGGTATTGCGGGCCGCCGTGACGGCTCTCGGGTTCGTCGTGGGCGTCGCGTCGGTTCCCGCGCAGGAGAAGACTCACACCGAGACCACCACCAAGCAGACCGGCCCGGGCACCGACGCGAAGTCCAAGACGGAGTGGGTGGCGGGCACGGTCAAGACGTACGAGGCCGGCAAGAAGATCGAGATCTCAGGGCCCGGCGACAAGACGCACAGCTTCGACCTCGACGAGGGCGCCCGCGTCGACGGGACGATCGTGGTCGGGCAGCCGGCCAAAGTCGGTTACTGGAAGGGTCCGGACGGCGCGCAGCGCGTCACGGTCCTCTCGGACGCCTCGGCGTCGTCGCAGGGCGCGATGACGGCTCCCCGCTCGCACGTGGAGACCTCGAAGACGCAGGCCGTTGACGGGCCCGACCTCAAGACGAAGAGCGAGGTCGTGATCGGCACGGTCAAGGAGTACGAGGCCGGAAAGAAGATCAAGGTCGTCGGCCCCGGGGAGAAGGACTTCACCTTCGACCTCGACCATGGCGCCACGGTGCAGGGCGCCGTCGCGGTTGGCGAGCGCGTGCGGGTGACCTTCACCAGGACGTCCGACGGCGATCGGGTGACCACGGTCGAGCCGTACCGAGGCCGCGGGTAAAGCCGCGGCAGGTCCGGACGACGACGATTCGGCGAGGGCCGGCGCCCAATCCCGGGCGCCGGACCGCTCGCACATGGAAACGAGGATCGCCATGGCTCTGCTGCGACTGGCGCTCACGTGCCTGGTGCTCGCGCTGATCGGCCTCCTCTTCGTTCCCTTCGCGATCGCCAAGGCCCTGGGAGTGGGCCTCGCGTTTCTCTTCGTTGTCTTCCTCGTCCTCGGCCTGGCGACGGTCGACAACCTGGCGGCCTAGCGGATCGGCGCTTCGGCGCGGCGCGCACGGCTGCGTCCGCGCGCGGGAGACGGCAGCCGTGGCGGCCGGATCTGGCATACGATCGGGGTTCCTTTTCTTGCAAAGGTGCCCTGGATGACGGAAGCCTCGGAAAACGGAGACGCGGATTCGCAACAGGCGCTGCGCCGCTTTTTCCACGACCTCGCCACGCCGCTGTCGGCGGTGTCGCTGCACCTGGAGCGGGCAATCCGGCTCCACGCGCGCGGCGAAGATCCCGCGGACGCGCTCGCCACGGCTCGCGGCGAGCTCGATCGCGCCTTCGACCTCTTCGAGCGGGGCCGCGCCGCGATGCTGAAGCCGTGAAGGTCCTCATCGTCGAAGACGACGTGGCGACCCGCAAGGGCCTGGAGAGCGCGGTGCGCGACCTGGGCCACGAGCCCCGCGCGGTTGGAACCGCCGGCGAGGCCGCCCGGGCCATCGAGGAGTTCGCGCCCGAGGTCCTGATGGTCGACGTGCATCTGCCCGACGGCGACGGGATCGAGGTCTTTCGCGCGGCGCGCGAGGCCGCGCCCGAGCGGGACGGGATCGTGATCACCGGGCAGGCCTCGCTCGACAGCGCGGTCGAGGCGCTGCGGGCGGGCGTCTCCGACTACCTGCTCAAGCCGCTGCGTCCGGCGCAGCTCGAGGTCGTCTTCCAGCGCCTCGCCGCGCGGCGAACGCTCGAGTCCGAGGTCGACACGCTCCGGGGGGAGCTGCAGGAGACGGGCAAGCTCGGCGAGATGATCGGCAAGTCGGCGGCCATGGCGCGTGTGTTCGAGGCCGTGCGGCGCGTCGCGCGCTCGACGGCGCCGGTGCTGATCACCGGGCAGAGCGGCAGCGGCAAGGAGGTCGTCGCGCGGACCATCCACCGGCTCTCGCGACGCGCGTCCGCGCCGTTCGTGGCCTTCAATTGCGGGGCGATCTCGCCCACGCTCATCGAGAGCGAGCTCTTCGGTCACGAGCGCGGCTCGTTCACCGGCGCCGACAAGCGGCGCATCGGCTACTTCGAGGAATCCAACGGCGGCACGCTGCTGCTCGACGAGATCACCGAGATGGGCGCCGACCTCCAGGTCAAGCTGCTTCGGGTCCTCGAGGCGAAGACCTTCCGGCGGGTCGGGGGGACCCAGGACATCCGCGTCGACCTGCGCATCATCTCGGCCACCAATCGCGATCCCCTCGAGGCGATCAAGGAGGGCAAGCTCCGGGAGGACCTGTACTACCGGCTCAACGTCTTTCCGATCGCCCTTCCGCCACTGACGGAGCGCCGCGACGACATCGCGCCTCTCGCCGAGCACTTCCGGCGCCACATCGAGGACCAGGAGAAGGCGGGAGTGAATGCCTGGGACCCGGCGGCTCTGCGGATCCTGGAAGGCCACTCCTGGCCCGGCAACGTCCGGGAGCTGCGCAACGTCGTGCACCGCGCGTATCTGATGACCGAAGGCGACACCATCGCCCCCGAGACCGTCCAGGAGCTCCTTCCGGCCGTTTCCGCGGCCGCCCCCGCCGCCCCCGCCGCCCCGCGGGCCGAGGCGGCCGTCCGGCCGGCCCGCCGCGCCTCCCGCCGGCGCTGACCCGGCTGGCACGGGATTCGCTCCGGTGGGGAGCGGGGCCGCGCATGCCCCGGAAAGGACGAGTCACACCATGCTCTGGACCATCTTCGTCATCCTTCTCGTGCTCTGGCTGCTCGGCTTGGTTTCGGGCTACACCCTCTCGGGCTTCATTCACATTCTCCTGGTCATCGCGGTCGTCGTCCTGATCATCAATCTGATCCAGGGACGCAGAGTCGTTTGAGCCGTGGCCCCGCGGCCGGGGCCGAGGGAGGGAGGGCGTCGTCCGGTCCGCCGTTCGGCGCCCTCCTCCTCGATCTCGACGGCTGCCTCATCGACTCCAACGACGCTCATGCATGTGCGTGGAGCGCCGCGCTGGCGCGCTTTGGATGGATCGCTCCCGCCCGCCTGATCCGCCCTCACATCGGAAAGGGCGGCGCGGAGCTGCTTCGGGACTTCGTTCCGCGCGCCGCCCGCCACTTCCTGGGGGACGCGATGGGCGCGGAGCAGACACGGATCTTCCTCGCCCGCTACGCCCGGCGGGTACGACCGTTCGCCGGCGCCGCGCGGGCCGTGCGGGCGATGCGCCGCGCCGGAATCGCGGTCGTGATCGCCAGCTCGGGAGACCGGCGGGTGGTCGAGCTCGCCCTGAGGCGGCTGCGGCTGCTGGACGTCGTCGACGGCTACACGACCTCGAACGATGTCGCCAAGACGAAGCCCTTCGACGACATATTCTCGGTCGCCGTCGCGCGCTTTCGTCTGGCGCGGCGGGCGCCCGTGGCCGTGGGGGACACGCCCTTCGACATCGCCGCGGCGCACCAGATCGGCCTTCCGTGCCTCGCCTTACGCTCGGGAGGGGCCCGGCCGCAGACGCTTCGGGCGGCGCAGGGACGCTATCGGGACCTGGCGCACCTGTGGCGCCGCGGCCGGGAGCTCTTCGTTTGAGCCGGCCGGAGCTCCTCGGCCTGCACGGGGTCGTTATCGTGAGCGCGCGGCCCGCCGCCGACGCGGCGCAGTGGGCGCGCCGTGGCCGTCTGCCCGTGTTGCGCCGCAGCGCCCGGGAAGTCCGAGTCGGGCTCGGGCCGGAGCTCTTCGTGGCCTTTCGGAAGGGGCCCTTCGAGCGGCCGCGAGTCACCGAGGTTCACGTGGCCGTGCGGGATCTCGAAGGCCGGGGCCGTGCGGACGGGCTGGGAGGCGACAGCCTGGCGCTCAATCTCGGGGGACTGCGCCTGGTGCTTCGCCAGTTTCGGCGCGCTCCGCGCGCAGGGTGGGCGCCGGTTCGGCCGGTATCGCCACCCAGACCAGTCGCGAAGGAGCGGGGCCGATCCAGGAAAACGGGTAGCAAGTCAGGAGCGTAGGCTGCGGGTGGGGCGACGCGGCCAGGAGGCGGACGGCCTACGCGGCTCCCGCGCGGCGCCGGCCGGCGCGCGCCGCCGTCCTGGGGCGCGGCTGTTCGAGGCTGCGTTTCAGTGCGTCCATGAGGTCGACGACGTTACCCCGGGGAGCTTTCTTCCCCTCCTCGGGAGCGGCGAGGCTGAACCGCTTTCTGGAAGCCAGGAGCTTGCGCAACGACTTGCGGTACGCGTTGGGATGCTCGGCGGGGTCCCAGCCTTCGGCGCTCATCTGGTCGATCAGGAGGCGGGCCATTTTGACCTCGCCCGACTTTTTCGCATTCGCGGGGATCGACAGCTTCGCCGGGTCGCGGACCTCTTCGTAGGGCCGCAGCGTTTCGAGGCCGATCACGCGCGGGCCCGGGAGCAGCGCGGCGAGCGTGGACCTCTTGCGCAGGCCGAGGCGGACGATGCCGACCCGCCGCGCCTCGAGGAGCGCCTCGCGCAGCACGCCGTACGCCTTTTCTCCGCCCTTGCGCGGGGCCACGTAGTAGGGATGGTCGAAGCTCACGGGATTGACCGCGCCGAGCTCGACGAACTGCAGGACCTCCATCTCGTCGGCCGCTCCGCCGGCCTCGCGCCCGGCCTCCGCGATCTCTTCTTTTTCCACCACGGCGAACTCGTCATCTTCGAGCTCGAACCCCCGCACGACTTCGTCGGCGGGGACCTCCACGTCCTCCTTGCTGCAGTACTTCTTGTAGACGATCGGCGCGCGGTCCTTGCGGTGGAGGAGCCGAAACGCCACGCGCTCGGACGCCTCGACCGCGGAGTGGAGAGAGACGGGGATCGAGATCAGGCCGAAAGTGACGTGTCCGTTCCAGATCGGTCGCATGCGCTTCGAGGCCTCAGAGAGCCGCGCAGTCGGGATGTCCGCAGGGACAGGCGCCGCCGGGATCGCTCTGCCGGTCGACGTCGGCGCAGCGCTCGCTGCAATAGTTCCTGCCCTCGCGCTCGAGCGGAGCGTCGTCACAGCGGCAAGCGGCGTGGGAACAGCTCATGGGGCACCTCCGAAGCTCCAGGGCAGCAAGTTCGCTGCCAGACCGGCCCCGCACCGGAGGCTCGGCACGCTTCCTGCAATTTCGGGACGGGGGGCGTTTGCGCTCTTTCACGAGCGAGGGGAGACCCCGATGGCACCGTTTGACGAGAAGTCGACGAAGCGTCGCGGTTGGGGCCCCGCGGCGGAACTGCCAGCCGGGCACGCAGGTTGCACCAGCGAGGACGGGCCCGGCGACGGGCTCCATAGGAGGAAAACAATGAAGAGAATCACCATCCTGGGCTTCCTTGTCGCGGCCGTCGCCGCCCTGGCGATCGGTTGCCAGCGCAAGGAGACGACGACCACGACCACCGAGACGCAGACGACGAGCGAAGTGCCGTCGGCTTCCGGGACCCCGGAACCCTCGACGTCGACCACGACGACCACTTCGACGGTGGACGTCACGCCCCTCGTCACGCCCTAACCCCGGTCCCAACGCTCCCCTCGCGGAGGGCGAGTCTCTCTCTCCGGGGCGGCCCTCCTGCGCCAGGACGGGCCGCCCCCTTTCTTGTCGAGAGGCTCAGATCGGAATGCGTGCGCTCTGCGCCGGCCCCAGGAGCGGCGACGATGCCGCGAGCGAGCAACGACGTGCCGCGGAACCGCGCGGATCTGCGGCATGCGGTTTTTCGCCACGCGCGCCTCGGCACGCTTTGTGAATCGGTTACCCGGCGAGTCGCAGTTTTCACACAAGGAGGTTTCTCATGACGGATCGTGATCGAGAAAACGAGTCGGGACCGGGTTCGACGGAACAGGGCGCCCGTAAGGGCCAGGACCAGGGTCAGCAGGGCGGCCGGAGCGGCCGTTCCGGAGACCCGGAGAGCCAGGACAACCGGGGTGCCCAAACCACCCAGGGCCGCGGCAACAGAGATTCGTCGCGGGAGAAGGGTTCGCCCACCGAGGGCGGCAAGCCCTCCACCGGCGGATCCGGCTCGGACATCGAGGAAAAGGACGAGGAGTAGTCCTTCAACCCTTGGGCGGCGGGGTCGGCCGTTCTTCCGAGCGGTCGGCCCCGTTGTCTTTTGAGAGGCTACGCCTCAGGACGGCTCACGGGCGTCGCACCCAGGCGATCGAGCGCGGAGATGAGGCGATCGAGGTTGAGCGGCTTCACGAAGTGCTCCGCGAAGCCGAGGCTCCGGCTGCGGGTCAGGTCGGACTCCATCCCGTATCCGCTCAGGACGACGCCGCGCAGCAGCGGATGTGCGGCCTTCAGCGCCGCGAAGAGGTCGAACCCGCTGCCGTCGGGCAGGCCCACGTCGGTGACCAGGATCTCGGCCGGCTTCTCCTCGAAGGCTCGGCGCGCCGAGGCGACGCTTTCGGCCAGTCGGACGTCGAAGCCCTCCTCCTCGAGCAGCTCACGGAGGGCGAGGCCCGAGTCGGCGTCGTCCTCCACGAGCAGGATCGGCGTGCGCTGGCGGGTCTCGAGCCCGCGTCCGGGCGCCGCCTGCGAGCGCGTGGCGGGCCGCGCGGTCGTCGTGGCGAGCTCGATCGCGAATGCCGCACCGCGGTTCTCGCCCTCGCTTTCGGCCGAGATCGTGCCTCCGTGCAGCTCGACGAGGTTGCGCGCGATCGCCAGGCCGAGGCCCAGCCCCCCGGCGCGCCGGGTCGCCGTCGCGTCCCCCTGCTCGAAGGCCTCGAAGATGCGGGCGAGAAGGTCCTCGCGGATGCCGCGGCCCGTGTCGCGGACGACGATCCGGATGCGGCCGGGCGCCGGGTTCTCGGACCTCAGCGTGACGCGGCCGCCTGCGGGCGTGAACTTCGCGGAGTTCTGGAGGAGGTTCCAGAAAACCTGCTGCAGCCGGGCGCCGTCGCAGTCGCAGTGATGGTCGGCCGCCTCCAGTTCGGTGACGAGCTCGAGGCCGCGTCGGAAGAACTCGCTTCGCGCGCTCTGGACGACGCTCGCGAGTATGCCGTGGAGGTCGAGCGGGCCCCGGTCGAGCTCGATCTTGCCCGCCGAGATGCGCGTGAGGTCGAGCAGGTCGTCGATGAGCCGGGCCTCGAGCTCGACGTTGCGGCGGATCATCGCGAGGGACTCGGCCATCCCCGGGCCCAGATCGGCTCGGCGCTCGAGCCGATGCACCGAGGCCATCACCGGTGTCAGGGGAGTCCGCAGCTCGTGCGACAGGGTCGCGAGAAACCGGTCCTTCGCCGCGCTCGCCTCCTCGGCGCGGCGCCGCGCCTCCTCGAGCTCGCGGCTCTGCCTCCGGCGCTCCGTGACGTCGCGGATGAGGCGCGAGATCCCGATGACCTCGCCCGACGCGTCGCGGATCGCCGACAGGTTGATGACGACTTCGATCCAGCGGCCGTCCTTGGTGAGGCGTCGCGCCTCGAACTCTTCGACGCGGCGGCCCGCCAGCAGCTCCCGGGTCAGGGACGGCGTCGGATCTTCGGTACCGGGAGCGGCGAGCGCCACCATCTTGCGCCCGATCATCTCCTCGGCGGTGAAGCCGAACAGCGCCTCGGCGCCCGCGTTCCAGTCGGTGATGACGTTGTGGACCGTCTCCGCCACGATCGCGTTCTCGACCGAGGCCGCGATTGCGGCGAGCCGCTGGGCCGCGCGCCCGGACGTCCGCTGTTCGGTGATGTCGCGAAACACCAGCACGACGCCGTCGAGCCGCCCCCGGGCGTCGCGGATCGGGGCGGCGCTGTCGGCGACCGGCGTTTCCGCGCCGGCGCGCGAGATCAGGAGCGTGTGGTCGGCGAGGCCGACGATCACGCCATCCCGGATGACGCGGCGGACGGGGCTCTCGACCCCGGCCCGGCTGGACTCGTCGACGATGGCGAGCACCTGTTCCACCGCCCGCCCCATGGCGTCGGCCGCCGCCCATCCGGTCAGGCGCTCGGCGACGGGATTGAGAAACGTCACCCGTCCCTGGCCGTCCGTGACCAGGACGGCGTCCCCGATGCTGCGGAGGGTCGTGCTCAGGCGCTCCTCGCTCTGCCGTGCGACGTCCTGCGCCCGCGCCCGGCCGAGCAGGTCCCGGCCGACCACGGCGAGGAACAGCCCCAGGAGCGCCAGAAACGCGAGGCTCCCGACGACCGCCGCCGCCGTGGCGTGCCGCGCGGCCTCGTCGGCGCGCCGCGAGCGCTGCGCGAGGAGGGCGCGCTCCTCGGAGCGCATCGCTTCGAGGGACTCGCGGATCCGGTCCATCGTCCGCTTTCCGAACCCGGCGTCGACCGTCCGCAGCGCGGTCGGCCGGTCGCCGGCGGAAAAGAGCCGGACGGTGGACGCCAGCTCCTCGAGCCTGGCCCGGACGAGGTCTTCGGAGTTTCCGAGCCGATCCTGCCAGGCGGGGCGGTCGGCCATCAGCCGGCGAAGGCGGGGGAGGTGTTCGCCGACGGCCGCCACGCTCCCCTCGTAGGTCCGGAGGTAGCTCGCGTCGCCGGTCAGCAGGTACCCGCGCTGGCTGCTTTCGGCGTCCTTGAGCGAGGAGAAGGTCGCCTCGAGCTCGCCGATCGCGGCCCCCGTGTGCCCCACGTGCCGGGCCTGTTCGGCGAGATCCCGGGTGTTCGCGACGACGACCCACCCGAAGGCGGCGACGGCGAGGACGACGAGGATCGCGACCGCCACGATCCGTCGGGAACCCGGGAAGGACGGCACTGCGGCCACGGTGCCCGGATTCTGCATCAACGGGCCGGGTGCGGCAAACGTCGATGTCGCCGGGGCGGATCCGCTCTACCCGGGCGGCTCCTCCCGCACGCGCGTGCGGGGATCGAGCCGCGCTCGGGCGCCCGGCTGCCTAGGCCACGGTCGCGGCGTCCGAGATCGCGACGTCGAGGGAGCGGACCGCCTGGAACCGGTCGGCGACGTCCCGCCAGTTCCAGACCTTCCAGATCGCCTCGAAGTAGTCGGCCTTCTGGTTCTGGTACTGGAGGTAGTAAGCGTGCTCCCAGGCGTCGAGAACCAGGATCGGAACCCCGCCCTGGCTCAGGTTGGACTGGTGATCGTAGATCTGCGTCGTGAGGAGCTTGCCCGCGAGCGGCTCCCAGATGAGCGCGCCCCAGCCGGAGCCCATGATCGACGCCGCGACCTCGTTCATCTGACGCTTGAACTTGTCGAACCCCCCGAAGTGCTCGTCGAGCGCCGCGGCGAGATCGCCGTCCGGCTCGCCGCCGCCCTTGGGCGTCAGGTTCTGCCAGAAGAGCGAGTGCAGGACGTGGCCCGAGAGATTGAAGGCGAGGGCCTTCTCGAGCGCGCCGACACGCGTGTAGTCCTCTTTTTCGCGTGCCTCGCCGAGCTTCTCGAGCGCCAGGTTGGCGCCCTTGACGTAGCCGGCGTGGTGCTTGTCGTGGTGGAGCTCCATGATCCGGCCCGAGATGTGGGGCTCGAGGGCTCCGAAGTCGTAACGCAGGTCGGGAAGAGAGTAAGTGGGCATAAGGCCTCCGGTCCGGATACTAGCGAATCCCATGCCGCGGGGATCGCACCTGCGGCGCCCGGGGCGGGCGAAAAAAAAGGGGGCCGCGAGGCCCCCTTCCTTTTGCTTGTACGGCGGGCGTTTAGGCGGTCGGGGGCGTCTTGACCTGCAGGTTGTTGATGACCTTCACTACGCCCTTGACGCTGCGCGCCTCGGCCTCGGCCTCGGCCTTCACCTGGGCGTTCGGGACCTCGCCTGCGAGCGTCACGACGCCGTTGGTGACGTTGATGTCGATGTTGACGATGTTCGAGAACCGGTCGGCGGTGAGCTTGGCCTTCAAGGAGGTGTGGATCGAGGCGTCGTCGACCTGCTCACCGGCACTCTGCGTGGTCGAGCAGGCCGCGATGCTCACCGCCACCATGGCGGCGAGGACCAGTGAAAGGGCTGACGGGAATCGTTTCATGGCTGTCCTCCTGTCTTACTGACTTCAGGGGTCGTCGGCCTGGGTAATCCACGGCGCGCCCCGGTAGGCTTCAAAAGCATGGGACGTGCCAACCATCGTTCCGGCCGGAGCGTGAAATCAAAGAAGGCCGCTAACGCCCCGGGAAGGGACTCGCGGCCGGAGAGAGGGGCCTAACGTGCGGACGAGCGAGCGGCGCGCCTGCCGCCTCGCGTCCGAGACGCGGCCTTCGCGTCGGCGCGGTGGCGGGCCTCTTCCACCGAGTGGGATTCGAGGACGCGCCCGGTTTCGGCGGCGCGGCGTGCGACCTCGCCGTAGTGCCGGCGCAGCGTCTCGATCTCTGTCTCCGTGAGGGCCTCGACGTCGATCAGGTTATTGCTCGCGCCCTGCATCGCGGCGACCAGCTCGTTCAACTTGAGCTGGATCGCCTTGGACTCCTTGTTCTGCGCCCGCTGGATCAGGAAGACCATCAGGAACGTCACGATGGTCGTCCCGGTGTTGATGACGAGCTGCCAGGTGTCGGAGTAGCCGAAGATCGGGCCCGTCAGCGCCCACACGAGGACGACGGCGAGGGCGGCTCCGAACGCCCAGGAGCCGCCCGCCCACTGCGTGGACCTGCTGCGAGAACGTCTCCAGAGCGATGCCCAGAGATCGCTGGTCGGCCGTCGCGAGAGGTGGCCATGGACGCTCTCAGGAAGCGATGCGGGCGCCGCGCGCGGGTGGCTGCGCCTCGGCCTCGACCACTCCGACGCGGTGCTCGTAGGCGAAGAAAAAGGCGCCGATCGGTATCGGTACGATCATCGGGTGGATGGGGTGGTTCCCGATCGCCGCCTTGCTCTTCATCGCTTCCTCCGCGAGGTCCGGGGATGCAACGGGGGTGCCATCGGGGTTCGACGGCGCAGAACTTGCTCTATGGCAGGCGATGACCGCCAACGCGCTCGAACACTGGCACCGGGATTGCTTCAGCTCAGGGACAAGGTTCCGTGGAAACTCGAACCGTGCCCTCCAACAAAACCCCGCCCAACCCGGACCCGCCCCTTCGGGGGCGGCGGTCCCCTCTCCTGGCTGCGCCAGAGCCGCCGCCGGGCCGTCGTGGCCGCGATCCTGGCGTCCCTCGCGACCCTCTTCGTCGTGCTCCTCGTCCTGAATCTCTCTTCCGGCGAGCGCAAGGTCGAGCACCGCATCCCGCACCTCTATGCCGTCGGTGACGCCCACTTCGTCCGGGCCATGGGAAACCTGCTCGGACCCCCGCTGGTTCCGGGAAATTCGGTCGTCGAGCTCATCAACGGCGACCGCATCTTTCCGTCGATGCTGGAGGCGATCCGGTCCGCGCGGCGGTCGATCACGTTCGAGACCTACATCTACTGGTCGGGGAGGATCGGCGAAGAGTTCGCCGAGGCGCTCTGCCGAGCGCGCGCGGGCCGGCGTGAAGGTGCACGTGCTGCTCGACTGGGTCGGGAGCGGCGCGATCGACGATGCCTACCTCGAGCGCATGGAGCAGGCGGGCGTCCAGGTCGAGCGCTACCGGCCGCTCGCCTGGTACACGCTGGCGAGGGTCAACCACCGGACCCACCGCAAGCTCCTCGTCGTGGACGGCCGGATCGGCTTCACGGGCGGGGTCGGCATCGGCGACAAGTGGCTCGGGGACGCGCAGGATCCCGACCACTGGCGCGACACGCACTTTCGCCTCGAGGGGCCGGCGGTCGCGCAGATGCAGGCGGCCTTTCTCGACAACTGGCTGAAGACCCACGCCGAGGTCCTGCACGGCGAGGACTACTTCCCGGCGCTTGCCGCGGCGGGCGAGGTCGCGGCCCAGGTCTTCAAGAGCTCCTCGCGCGAAGGCAGCGAGAGCGTGCGGATGATGTATCTCCTCTCGATCGCAGCGGCCCGGGAGAGCATCCTGCTGTCGGCCTCGTACTTCGTTCCGGACGACCTCGCGCTCGAGATGCTGGTCGAGGCCCGGCGGCGCGGGAGTGAGGATCGAGGTCATCCTGCCGGGACCGGTCATGGACTCGCAGTTCACCCGAAGGGCCTCGCGGGCCCGCTGGGGGGACCTGCTCGAATCCGGTGTCCTGATCTACGAGTACCAGCCGACGATGTACCACTGCAAGGTGATGATCGTGGACGGCGTCTGGGTCTCGGCCGGGTCGACGAACTTCGACAACCGGTCCTTCCGGCTGAACGACGAGGCCAACCTGAACGTGCTCGACCGCCGCGTGGCGCGGGCCCTGACGGAGACCTTCGAGGCCGACCGCGCCCGCTCCCGGCGGATCACGCTCGAGGAATGGCGGCGGCGCCCGTGGCGGGAAAAGCTGCTGGAGCACACGACCGCGCTCTTCCGCTCGCAGATCTGAGCTGCTGGCACGCCGGATGCAACGACCGCGGATCCGGGAGGATGTCATGAAAAGAGAACAAGTCAACGAGCTCTTGCTGCAGGCGCTGGAGACCGAGCTCGGCGGCGTCAGGTCTACACGACCGCCGTCGCGTGCGCCGTCAACGAGGACCTTCGCCGCGAGTGGAACGAGTACCTCGACCAGACCCGCAACCACGTGGAGATCGTGAAGGGCGTGTTCGAGAAGCTCGGCCTCGACCCGGACGAAGAGACGCCCGGGCGCCAGGTGGTCCGCCACACCGGCGAGTCCCTGGTCAAGGCGATGAAGATGGCGAAGGCGGCGGGCGATCCGGCGGCCGCGCAGATCGTCGCCGCCGAGTGCGTCGTGCTGGCCGAGACGAAGGACCACCTCAACTGGGAGCTCATCGGCGCGGTCGCCGAGAAGAGCGCCGGCAAGAACAAGGAAGTCCTCAAGGCCGCCTGCGACGAGGTCGAGGAGGAAGAGGACGAGCACCTGTACCACACGACCGGCTGGTGCCGGGAGCTGTGGATCGACTCGCTCGGCATGCCCGCGGTGCTTCCGCCTCCCGAGGAGGAGAAGGAAGTGAAGACCGCGATCGGCGCCGCGCGGGCCAAGCAGGCGCGCGAGGAGATGCTGTGACCGGGCGCCGCCGACGCACGGGCCGCGGTGACCGAGCGCCGTCCGGGCGGCGATCGCCCGATCGACGACCCGATCCCGGAGGAGCCCGTCATCGACGAGCCCGGGCGCGTGATCCCGGTCGTCGACCCGCGTCCGCGCCGGGGCGGGCCGGCCGGTCCGGGAACCCGATCCGCCGCAGGAGCCCGGCACCGGCTAAACTCCGGGCCGCATGAGCCCGAACGCGCAGACGCCGCTCGTCGAGGCGCGGAACCTCTCCCGCTCCTACCGCCTGGGCGAAGCCATGGTGCCCGCGGTGCGGGGCGTGACGCTCGCGATCGGTGCGGGCGAGTTCGTGGCCCTGCGCGGCCCGAGCGGCTCGGGGAAGACGACGCTCTTGAACCTGCTCGGGCCTGCTCGACCGGCCGGACGGCGGCGAGGTCCGCGTCGAAGGCCGCGAGGGCGAGGCGCTCTCGGAGAACGAGCGGTCGGATCTGCGGCGGGACCGGTTCGGGTTCATCTTCCAGACCTTCAACCTGATCCCGGTCCTGACGGCGGAAGAGAACGTCGGCTACCCGCTGGCGCTCGCGGGCGCAGGCGTCCGGCGAGCGCCGGGCGCGGGCGCGGGAGCTCCTCGCGGCCGTCGGCATGCCCGAGAAGGCGGCCGTTCGGCCGGACCTGCTTTCCGGCGGTCAGCGCCAGCGGGTCGCGATCGCGCGGGCCCTCGCCAACCGCCCGGCGATCGTCTTCGCCGACGAGCCCACGGCGAGCCTCGACAGCCGCACGGCCGAGGGGATCCTCGACCTGATGCGCGAGTTCAACGCCTCGAGCGGCGTCGCCTTCCTCTTCGCCACGCACGATCCCCGGGTCGTCGAGCGGGCGCGGCGGGTCGTCTCGCTCCACGACGGCGAGATCGAGGCCGACGAGGTCCGGGCATGAGCGCGGTCGCCCTGGCGTGGCGCAATCTCGTGCGGCAGAAGCGGCGGAGCCTTCTGATGATCGCCGTCGTGGCGTTCGGCTTCGCGTCCTTCGCGCTGGCGGGCGGGTTCATCGCGCAGTCCTTCGAGGCCCTGAAGGACGGCACGATCCGCAGCGTCGGGCACCTCCAGCTGATGGACCGGCGGGCCGTGGGCCGGGCGGAGGAGGCCACCCTCGAGTTCGGCATCCCCGACGCCGCGCGCGCGCGGGCGGCCGCCGCGAAGGACCCGGAGGTCGTCGCGGTCCTCCCGCGGATCGACTTCGTGGGCCTCGCCACCAACGGCTCGCGATCGGTGCCGTTTCTGGGCGTCGGCGTGGACCCGGGGCCCGAGGCGGCGGCGACGCTCGCTTCCGATCTCGTCGTGTCGGGCAAGTACCTCTCGGGCGACGGCGGCGACTCGATCGTGCTCGGCACGGGGCTGGCCGCGGCGCTCGACGTGAAGGTCGGCGACCGCGTGACGCTCATGGCCACGACGCCGGACGGGTCGCTCGAACGCCGTCGACGGGATCGTCGAAGGGCTCGTCGGACGTGAAGTTCAAGGAGCTCAACGACCGGTACCTGGCCGCCGGCGTCCCGCTCGTCTCGCGCCTGCTCCAGAGCGGCGAGACGGTCACCAAGCTCGTCGTGTTCCTGAAGCCGAAGGCCGACGAGGCAGAAGGCGGCGGCGCGCCTGGAGAAGAGCCTCGCCGCGGCGGGGTTTCCGGTCGCGGTGCAGAAGTGGCAGGACCTGGCCGTCTTCTACGGCCAGGTCAAGCTCCTGTACATCGGGATCTTCGGCTTCGTGGGCGCCGTGCTCGTGGTGATCGTGATCCTCTCGGCCGCGATCGTCATGACCATGGCCGTCACCGAGCGCACCCGCGAGATCGGGACGCTGCGGGCGCTCGGCACGCGCCCGTCCGGGAATCCTGAAGATGTTCCTCGCGGAGGGTCTCGTCATCGCCGCCGCCGGGTGCGCGGCCGGCACGCGTCATCGCCCTCGTCGTGCGCGCCGCGCTGAACGCGTCGGGCATCATGCTGCCGCCGCCTCCGGGGGCCACGACGGGCACGATCCTTCACGTCAACTTCTACGTCCTTGCCTACGTCGGTCGGGCTCGCTCGCCATGCTCGTGACGATGGCGATCGCGGCGTACTTTCCGGCGCGCCGCGCCTCGCGCATCGCGATCGTCGACGCGCTGACGCATGTTTAGGCCCGCCCTCGCCGTCCTCGCCGCGGCGCTCGCGGCCGAGCCCTCGGCCTCGGACGTCGAGGCGTGGCTGACGGCGGTCGACACCGCGCGCAACGCCTTCGGCGAGGCGAAGATCCAGGCCCGCGCGAGCCAGATCGAGAACGGAAGGTCGCCGGCACCGCGGACTTCGACATCTACGTGAAGGGCCGGGACCGCGCCCTGATCGTGTTCCGCGGCGGGAAGAACGACGGCCGCAAGGCCCTGACCGTCGGCCCGAAGATGTGGCTCATCGTCCCGGGCGCCGAGCATCCGGTGCCGATCACGGCGAACCAGCGGCTCATGGGCGGCGCCTCCTTCGGCGACGTCGCGCAGATGCGGTTCGCGGAGGACTTCGACGCGGCCCTGCGTCCCGGGCACGGAGACGGTCGGCGACCGGGTCTGCCGCGTGATCGACCTGACCGCGAAGGCGGCCGGGCGCCGCCTACCCGCGCGCCACGCTCTGGCTCGACGCGGAGGGCGAGCGGCTGCCGAGGAAGCTCGTCCTCGTCCTCCCGTCGGGCAAGGCGGCCCGCGAGGTGGACTTCACGAAGTTCCGGCGCGTCCGGGACAAGACCGTCGTCGCGGAGATGGAGATCCGCGACCTGCTCGGCCCCCAGGCGGACACGCTGACCCGGCTCGAGTACCTGGAGATCCAGCCGGCGAAGATCGACGACAGGGTGTTCACGCCCGCAGGGCGCGAAGGCGATGTAGCTCGCGCTCCGGCTACGGCGGCGCGTTCTCCTCGAACCACCGGTCGAGCACGCGCAGCAGCTGGATGGGCACGAACTTCACCAGGCCGTCGGCGTGGAGCGACCCCGGCAGGTCGAGGTGCACGAGCTCGACCGGCTCCGCGGCACGACCGCGCGAGCGCCCGCCCGTGCGCCGGGTCGACGAGCCAGTCGCCCTCGGAGGTGACGATGAGCTTGGGAATCGCCAGGGTCGCGACCGCGTCGGAGGCCTTCGGCTTGCGGCGGGCGAGCTTCCCGGCGGCGAGCCTCGGCACCTTCATGGCGTGGCGCAGCCGCACCTGCCGGATCGCGCCTGCCTTCCAGGGCTTTGGCCGCAGCGCCGCGAAGTCGGCCGGCGAGGAGATCATCGCCAGCGCCCGGCAGGGCAGGTCCGGGCGCATCGCGAGGGCCTGGGCGGCGATCGAGCCGCCCATCGACAGGCCCAGGACCGCGAAGCGGTCGTAGAGCCGGCCGGGACCGACGAGCTCCTCGATGACCGCGTGAAAGTCGTGGTGCTCGGAGATGCCGAAGGCGTAGCCGCCGCCGCTGTCGCCGTGGCCGCGGAAGTCGAGCGCGACGACGTCGTAACCCCGCCGCAGAAAGTGGTTCGCGAGGAAGAGGTTCTCCTTCGCCAGGCGCACCCTCCAGAAGCCGGGCGCGAGAACGAGCAGCTCGCGCGCGGGGCGCCGCCAGAGCGTGTAGGCGATCGAGATCCCGTCGTGCGCGGGCGCCCGCCGGTGCGAGACCTCGTGGGAGTGCGACTTTCGCGAAACGCGGCGCGTCATCGCTCGAGCCACAGGCAGTCGACGGCGGCGCCCTCCGGCAGGCGTTCCGTCTCGGCCGGGATCCGGATGAGGACGTTCGCGCGCGCGTGCGCGGCCAGGTCGTGGCTGCCGAGGCTCTCGACGGGGGCGACGCGCTGCTGCCCGTCGCGCGACGAGTCGAGGATCCCGTCGCGGTAGGTCTCGCGCCGCCCGCGCAGCGCGACGTCCCGGGTCAGCCGCGCGCGGCGCACGGCCAGGCCGGGCTGTCGCCGCGCCCTCGAGGCAGTCGAGCGCGTACCGGACGAAGAGATGAAAGCACACGCTCGCCGACACGGGATTGCCGGGCAGCCCGAACCACAGGGTCCCGCCGCGGCGGCCGAAGGCGACGGGCCTGCCCGGCCGGACGGCGACGCGGTGGAAGAGGATCTCGAAGCCCGCGCGCTGCGGCCTCGGCCGGAAGGAGGTCGAGGTCGCCCGCGGAGACGCCCGCCGCTCGTGATCAGGACGTCCTCGTCGTGGCCGGCCTCCCGGAAGAGGCGGGCCACGGCGCCGTCCTCGTCCGCCACGGCCGGCCGTCTCTCGGCGTGGCGGCCCGCCGCGCGGCAGAGCGCGGCGAGCATCGGGCCGTTCGAGTCGCGCAGCTGCCCGGGCCCCGGCTTCGACGCGGCCGGCACGAGCTCGTTTCCCGTGACCGCGATCGCGATCGCGGGCCGGCGATGAACCTCGATCGGGTCGGCGCCCGCGAGCGCGGCGAGCGAGACGCCCGCGGCCGAGAGCCTCTCGCCGGCCTCGAGCAGCGCGACGCCCGCGACGATGCTCTCGCCGCGCCGCCGGATGTGCTCGCCCGGCCGCGGAATCGAGTCGGCGACGATGCGGCCGCCCTCGCGCCGCGCATCCTCGACGGGGACGACCGCCTCGCGTCCCCGCCGGGATCGGCGCCCCGGTCATCACGCGGACGGCCTCTCCCGGCGGAAAGCGGGGCCGGCGGCCGGTCTCCCGCCGCGACGAGCCCCGGCCGCTCGGCGAGTGTCGCGCCCGGGGCCGCGAGATCCTCGAGCCGGACCGCGTAGCCGTCCATCGCGGAGGTGTCGAAGGGGGGCCAGTCGACGTCGGATGCGACGCCGCGCGCGAGGAAACGGCCCGCGGCCTCGGACAGGGGCACGCGCTCGGGAGGCCCCGGGGGACACGCGCGGCGCAGGATGTCGAGGGCCTCGGAGACGGTCGTCACGGCTCGATTCTACGGTGTCGCGCCCCGGCGCCCGCGGCCTGCTACCATTCGCCGCCATGCCGATCTACGAATACGTCTGCGGCAAGTGCAAGCGGAAGACGGAAGTCATCCAGCGTATCGGCGAGGCGAAGCTCAAGGTCTGCCCGCACTGCGGCGGGAAGCTGACGAAGGCGTTTTCGGCGCCGGCCATTCAGTTCAAGGGCAGCGGCTGGTACGTCACCGACTACGCGCGGGCGAAGCAGGAAGTCGGCGGCAAGTCGACCGGGAAGTCCGACGGCGAAAGCTCCGGGTCGGACTCGGGCGAAAAGGCCGAGAAGGCGGAGAAGACCGAGAAGGCCGAGAAATCGGCGAAGGCCGAGAAGACCGAGAAGGCCGAAAAGAAGAAGAAGCGCGGGTCCGACTCGTAAAAGCGGCCCGGAACTTGCTCTGACCTCCCTGTGGGGCGCAGCAGACGCGCTCCAAGGAGGAGCCGATGCTGCTGGCAAGTCTCGCTCTGACGGTCCAGGTCGCCGCGAGCTCTCCCGGTCGAACCGAGGTCGCGAGGCCCTGCGCGGACCCGACTCTGTTGTGCCGGATCAGTCCCTTCTTCTGCCCGGGGACCTATCCCGTCGGGCTGGAGCCCTGCTGGCCCGAGGCGCCGCGCGAGACGCGCACGCTTTCGAACCGGCCGCCGAGTGGAACTCTCTCCCGGACTCATCCGGAGTCGTCGGCCACGAGTCCCGCCCCGCCGCCCGCTCGACGTCCCGCGAAGGAATCGGACCGCGGCCTGCCGCACGAGTGAGACGGGGCGGGCCCTCGAGGTTTCGAGGGTCCACGCCGTCGCATCCGCTTTCCGACGTCAGGGCGCGAGGACGAAGTTGTCCAGCGCGACGAGCTCGCCGTCGTTGATGCCGTCGGCGACCATCGAGGCCTGCGCGGTCAGGTTCTGACTCGGCGCCCCTGGCGTGAGAGTTCCCACGGCGTTGATCGTCACGTGCGAGTTGGTGTTCGAGTCGAGGGTGTTGAGCGTCCAGGTCACCCTCGAGCCGCTGAAGGTCGCCGACGTTCCGGGGCTGGCCGTGACGGTGTTGATCTGGAGCGGCGCGGGGAGGATGGCCGTGACGACGCCGTCGTGCACGCCCTCGACCCCGATGGCGGTCGTGGAAACACTCATGTCGAAGGCAACGCCCGTATGCACGGTGTCCGGGACATCGACGGCGAACGTCGCGAGCGCGCCGCCCGTTCCGGTCACGTCGTCGTTGTTGGTGCAGGCCACGGAGCCCGCGAAGGGAAGGGCGAGGACCGAAACGAGAATCCACCGGGAAGAGAAAAAGCGCATGGAACCTCCTTGGCTCCGGCACCAGCGCCGGAAACGAGTCGGCGCAGCAAAGGACGTGCCGGTGGGAATCCTAAAGCTTCAACGCTCTGAGGTACTCCCGGAACGGCCCGCCCAGGTCCTCGCGCTTCAACGCGAACTCGACGGTCGCCTTCAGGAAACCGAGCTTGTCGCCGGCGTCGTACCGCCGGCCCTCGAAGAGGTAGCCGTCGATCGGGCGGCGCGAGAGCAGCGTCTTCAATGCGCTGGTGATCTGGATCTCGCCGCCGACGTCCGAGCGCGTCTCTTCGAGGATGTCGAAGATCTCGGGCGGGAGGATGTAGCGCCCGATGATCGCGAGGTTCGACGGGGCCTTTTCCGGCAGAGGGCTTCTCGACCATGTCGGAGATCTCGATGACGCGGTCCTCGACCGGCTTGCCCGCGACGATGCCGTACTGGCGCGTCTCGGCGTGGGGAACCTCCTGCAGGGCGATGACCGGATTTCCGCGCCGCTCGTAGAGCCGCATCATCTGCCCGATGCACGGCACGTCCGCGTCGACGATGTCGTCGCCGAGCATCACCGCGAACGGCTGGCGCCCCACGAGGTCCTTCGCCTGCAGCACCGCGTGGCCGAGGCCGAGCGCCTGCTTCTGGCGCACGTACGAGACGGGGATCATCTCCGAGACCTGGCGGACCTCGGCGAGGAGGTCCTCCTTGCCGCGCTCCTGCAGCATCGTCTCGAGCTCGAAGGACGTGTCGAAGTGATCCTCGATCGCGTTCTTCCCGCGGCCGGTGACGATCACGATCCGCTCGATCCCGGCGTCCCGCGCCTCCTCGACGACGTACTGGATCAGGGGCCGGTCGACGAGCGGCAGCATCTCCTTGGGCTGGGCCTTGGTGGCCGGCAGGAACCGGGTTCCCAGGCCGGCGGCGGGGAAGACGGCGACGCGAATGGCGGCCATTCGGCGAGTTTAGCCGATCGGGCGGCGGCCTCCGGCGCCCCGAGCGTCTTGTCGGGGACGTCTTTGTCGACGATTCGACGAGCAGAGCAACGGCCTCGCGAAACCGCAGGGCCAAAGGGCGTGTGGCGGGTCACACGCCCTGCCGCCGATATCGAGACGACGGTGACAGAACACTAGCCCGTACAATGTCGTCGTGCGGATCGACAAGTTGCGGAGCCTTCGGGGCCGCGCCCTCGGCCTCGTGGCGGCGGCGCTGCTCGCGTGGCCGGCGGCGCCGGCGCTCGCCGCGGCCTGGTGGCGGCTGCCTCTGTGGGGCGCCGAGGTCCGCGTCTTCGCCGTCGATCCGTTCGCGCCGGGCATGCTGTACTGCGGGACCTCGCGCGGCAACTTCTACGGCTCCCGCGACGACGGCGCGACCTGGGAGCCGCTGGCGCCGGGCCCGGCCTTCCCGGGCTACTACGTGACCTCGCTCGTTCCCGATCCCTCCGTGTCCGGGCGCCTGTGGGCCTCCCTCGGCGGGGAGCTGAAGGGCGGCCTCGTCGTCGTCAGCGACGACCGCGGCGCCTCTTGGAGGGCACTGCTGAAGTCGGCGGGCGCGGTCACCACGCGCGCCCTCGCGCTCGCGCCGGGAGAGCCGCGCCTGCTCGCGGCGGGCGGCGACGACGGCGTGCGCCTGTCCTCCGACGGCGGGCGGACCTGGACGCGCACGGGCCAGGGCGTCGCCGGGCTTCACCAGGTCGAGTCGCTTGCCTTCGATCCGGCGGACCGCCGCGTCCTGTACGCGGGCACCTGGCGCCAGGCCTTCCGGACGCAGGACGGCGGCGGCTCGTGGACGCGCATCGCCGAGGGAATGGTCCTCGACGCCACGGTCTACGCCTGGGACTTCGATGCCGCCGACCCGCGGGACATCTGGGTCTCGACCTGCGGCTGGGTCTATCGCTCGAAGGACGGCGGCGATCGCTGGACGCGCTTTACGTCGGGCTTCACGAACCGGCGCTCGCACGCCGTGCGGCGCGACCCGCGGCGCCCGGGGGTGATCTACGCGGCGACCGTCGGCGGGCTCCACCGGTCCGACGACGGCGGCGCGTCCTGGACCCGCATCTCGCGCGACACGCTCGTCGTCACGGCGCTCGAAGTGGATCGCCGCACGGGCCGCCTCTACGTCGGCACGGAGGGCGAGGGGGTCTTCTTCTCGGACGACGCCGGCGCCACGCTGCAGGCCGGTTCGCAGGGCCTCACGGAGAGCCGCGTGTCCGAGGTCGTCGCCGACCCCAACGACCCGGGCCGGGTCTTCTTCTTCCGCGCCTTTGCCGGGGAGGAGAGCGGCGTCTGGGAGGCCGCGGGCCGGCAGGTGCGCAAGGTCTCCCTGGATCCCCTTCCGGCCTCGGCCTCGCTCGCGGCCTTTCGCGGCCGCGACGGCAAGACTCGGTTGCTCGTCGCCAGCTCGTCCGGAGTGCGCGTCTCCCGAGACGGCGGGGCCCGCTGGGTCCCGGTCGCGGCGCCGCCGCCCGGTGCGCCGATCGTGCTCTACGGCGAGCCCTTCGTCTCGCCCGTTCTCGTGACGAGCGAGGGCGTCTTCCAGACGCCGGACGGCGAGCGGTTCGCGGCCGTGGCCGGGGGGCTGCGCGGGATCGCGTCCGCCGAGCTCCTGGCGGACAAGAACGGCGACGCGGTGCTCGAGGTCCGGTCCGGCGACGTCCTGGCGTGGTGGGACGGCCAGAACTGGTCGACGAAGAAGAGGGCACTGCTCGGGGGCGGCATCTTCATGCAGAACGCGGCGGCGTCGAAGCCGATCGGCGGCTGGTCGAACCTGCAGGAGCACGACGGGACTCTCTTCTGGCAGGAAGGCCGCAGCCGCCGCACGTTCACGAGCCCGCGGCCGTCGCTCGTCCTCGCTTCCGCCGCCGAGGCGCACGGCGGACGGGTCTACGTGGGGACGATGGGAGACGGCTTGTTTCTGTTCGAGCCGTAGGGGTCAGGTCTTCCTTTTTTCGAAGGCCCCGGGAATCTCCGGCTTTCGCCTCGGACAGATCCGGGGCCCGAAAAAAGAAGACCTGACCCCTACGGAAGCCCCTCCACCCTCACCGTCGAGCCCACCGTCACGCCCTCCTTCGCGGCCTTCCCGCCCGCGACCTCGAGCACCGTCCGCACGTTCCCGTCGGGCCCGTAGGTGGGGCAGGGGTCGGCCTTGCACGGAGGCGTGTCGGCCGCGATGTGGATCACCCGGCCCGCCTCGTCCAGCCAGATGATGTCGAGCGGGATCATGGTGTTCTTCATGTAGAAGTGATGGGGCGCGGGCTCGGGAAAGACGAAGAGCATGCCGGTGCGCTCGGGCAGGTTCTCGCGGTACATCAGGCCCTGCGCCTGGTCCTCCGGCGTGAGCGCGAGCTCGAGGGCGTAGACGGCGCCCGAAGGCAGGACGGCGCGCGGCCCCGACGGGGCGCTCGGCGCGGGCGTCGGCGCCGGGGGCGAGGAGGACCCCGGCGAAGCGCCGCAGGCCGAAGCGAGAACGGAGGCCGCGAGAACGGCCGCGAGGCCCCGGCTCACGCCGGCGATTCCGTGGCCTCGGGGGTCGTGTCGTCCTCGCCGTACATCTCTTCCTTGTGCACGAGGTTGTACTTTTTCGCGTAGTAGCGGAAGGACCGGAAGGACATGTGGAGCAGCTCGGCGGCCTTGGTCTGGACGCCGCCGCACCGGTCGAGCGCCTCGCGCATGAGCCGCTTGCCGACGGTCTCGAGATAGGCCTCGAGGTTGATGCCCTCCTCGGGGAGGCTCTCGAAGTCGGGCACGCGGCTGCGCACGCCGAGGGCCACGGTCTCGGGAAGGCTGGACGCGTTGATGACCGGTCCGGCCTCGAGCGCCACGGTGCGTTCGAGCGTGTTCTCGAGCTCCCGGACGTTGCCGGGCCAGGGGTAGGCCTCCAGCAGCCGCATGGCCTCGATCGAGATCTTCTTCTCGGGGATCTTCTGCTCCTTGCAGATCTTCGTGATGAAGTGCGTCGTGAGCGGGGCGATGTCCTCCGTCCGGGAGCGCAGCGGCGGCAGCACGATCGGAATCACGTTGATCCGATAGAAGAGGTCCTCGCGGAACCGGCCCTCGGCGACGAGGTCGTTCAGGTCCTTGTTGGTCGCGGCGATGATCCGGACGTCGACCGAGGTCTCGTCGTTGCCGCCGACCCGGCGGATGACTTTCTCCTGGATCGCCCGCAGCAGCTTGACCTGCATGGTCGGGGTCGTCTCGGAGATCTCGTCGAGGAAGAGCGTCCCGCCGTCGGCCTCCTGGAAGAGGCCGCGCTTCTCGCGGATCGCTCCGGTGAAGGCGCCGCGTTCGTGGCCGAAGAGCTCGGACTCGAGCAGCGACTCCGGCAGCGCGCCGCAGTTGATCGAGACGAACTTCTTCTCCTTGCGGATCGACTGAAAGTGGATGGCCCGCGCGATGATCTCCTTGCCGGTGCCGCTCTCGCCGGTCACGAGGACCGTCGAGGAGACCTTGCCGATCCGGTCGATCGTCCGGAAGATCTCCTGCATCCGGCTGCCGCGGCCGATGATGCTCGCGAAGGTGTACTTGCCGGCGAGCTCCTGGCGCAGGTACAGGTTCTCGTCCTGGAGCTGCTTCTCCCCGAGCGCCCGCCGGACGACGAGCAGGAGCTCCTCGTTGTTGAAGGGCTTGGAGATGTAGTCGATCGCCCCCCGCTTCATCGCCTGGATCGCGTCCTCGGTCGAGGTGTGAGCCGTGATCATGATGACCGGCGTCGGAAGGCCCTCGGCGCGCACCCTCGACAAGAGGTCGAGGCCGTTGCCGTCGGGCATCTTGATGTCGCAGAGGATCACGTCGGGGGAGTGCTTGATCGCGGAGGCCACGCCCTCCGTGTAGTTGGCGGCCGTCGATGCCTCGAACCCCTGCTTGTGAAAGAGGAGCTGGAGCATGTCCCGCAGCGACTTCTCGTCGTCGACGATCAGCACGCGCGGCCCGCTCACTGCACCGCCTCCGGCGCGAGCGCGGAACGGCCCGCCGCGGGCTGGGCCGGCAGGTTCTTCGGCAGCATGATCGTCACGGTCGTCCCTTCACCCGGCTTCGACTCGACGTCGATCGCGCCCCCGTGGTCCTCGACGATGCGCCGGACGATCGCCATGCCGAGCCCGGTGCCGCCGTCGAAGGCCGTGGAGAAGGGCGTGAAGACGCGGGCGATCTCTTCCTCGCTCATGCCCCGGCCGGTGTCTCGGAACTTGATGCTATACCAGGCGCCGTCCGAGCGGCCCTCGACCGTGAGCGTGCCGCCGTCGGGCATCGCCCGGACCGCGTTCTTCGCGACGTTGTAGAGGATCTGGCGGATCTGGTCGCGGTCTCCGGCCAGCAGCGACTCCGGCGGCACGACGTCGAGCGCGATCGTGTGCGCGTCGGAAATCTCGTCCGACATGCGGAACAGCTCGAGGACCTCCTGGAGGTTCCCGGCCACGTCGAAGACGGCGACGCGGCGTTCCTGCGGGCGGACGAAGCGGAGAAACTCCTCGAGGATCCGCGACAGGCGGTTCGACTCCGAGACGATGATCTCCATCAGCCTCCGCTCGGCCGAGCCCACGGACAGGTCGTGGGAGAGGACCTGGACCGAGCCCGAGATCGAGGCGAGCGGGTTGCGGATCTCGTGCGCGATGCCCGCGGCGAGCTCCCCGACCGCGGCGAGCTGCTCGTTGAAGCGGGCCTGCCGCTCGAGCTTCTTCACCTCGGTCAGGTCCTGGAACACGATGAGGGCGCCGTCCTCGCCCGAGGGGTCCTTCAGCGACCGGACCGAGTATCCGAGGACGCGCCGCGAATCCTCGCGCTGGATCTCGATCTCCGCGCGGTAGCCTTCCCGGCCCCGCGTGCGGTGGCGGATCTCGTCCCACTCGGAGGGAAGGTTCAGGCCGATCTCCGCCAGCAGGCGCCCGGTGGCGCGCGAGGGGGCGACGCCGAGGATGTCGCCGCCGGCCTGGTTCAGGAACGTCACCCGCTCGCGGGAGTCCGCCGTGGCGAGCCCCGAAGACATCGAGGCGATGACGTTGGCGTACAGGGTCTGGATCCGGGAAAGCGCCTGCTGGCGGCTCTCGAGCTCTTCCCGGGCGCCGCGCAGCTTCTCGGACAGGTACGACACCATGAACGCCACCCCGTAGAAGCCGATGATCGTGATCGCGAGGTTGTAGCCGATGCGCTCGGGTCCCCACTGGCTCGTGGGCGCCAGCCGGGGACGGGGCAGGACCTCGTAGGCGGTCAGCTCCACCATGAGGCCGTGGGCCAGGGCAGCGACGGACGCGATGACGACGGCCCCGGTGCGGTAGAGCAGAAATGCGGCCGCGCCGATGACGACCAGGTACAGGAACGTGAAGACCGAGGTGGGCCCCCCGGAGGAGTAAACGAGCATGCAGACGAGGCCGAGGTCGCCGAGGATCTGCAGGTACGCCTCGGGGCGGGTGGGCAGGAGCCGTCCCGATCGTCCAGTGGAAGAGCGACAGCACGAAGGCCGCCGCGCACAGGCCGTAGAGGTAGGAGATGTCGACGTCCTCGGTGCGCGCGTCGGTCAGCAGCGAGGCCGGGGCGCTGCCCGCCTGAACCAGGAAGGCGGAGAGAAGGATCAGGAAGAGGACCGCGACCCGGATCGCGGTCAGCCAGAAGAGCGAGCGCCGGAGGGAGTCGTCCAGAATCTCGACTCCCTCCGGAAGGGACTTACCCGATCTTGTTGATCAGCGTGAACATCGGCAGGTACATCGCGATGACGATGCCGCCGATGACCACGCCGAGGATGAAGATCATGACCGGCTCGAGCAGCTTGACGAGGCCCGCCACGGCGATGTCGACCTCGTCCTCGTAGAACTCGGCGATCTTGTTGAGCATCGCGTCCAGGGCGCCGGTCTGCTCGCCGACGCCGATCATCTGGACGACCATGTTCGGAAAGACCTCCGACTCCTTGAGGGGCTCGACGAGGGTCTTGCCGTTCTCGACGCTCTTGCGCGTCTCGAGGATGGCGTCCTCGACGATCGCGTTGCCCGCGGTGCGGGCCGTGATGTCGAGGCTCTCGAGGATCGGGACGCCCGAGGACGTGAGGGTCGCGAGGGTCCGGCAGAACCGGGCCACCGCGATCTTGCGGAGGATGATGCCGAGGATCGGGGCCTTCAGCAACGCGCCGTCGATGACGCGCCGCCCCCGGTAGGTCTTGTAGTACCGGCGGAAGAAGAAGATGCCCGCGCCGATGCCGATGACGAAGAAGATGAAATAGCGCGCCAGGAAGTTCGAGGCCGCGATGACGACACGCGTCGCGAACGGCAGCTCCGCCCCGAGGCTCGTGAACAGGGCGGCGAAGGTCGGGATGACCTTCAGCAGGATGACCGCGACGACGATCGCCGCGATGGTGATGACCGCGACCGGGTAGATCATCGCCGCCCGGACCTGGGCGCGCAGCTTGACGGCCTTCTCGATGTAGGTCGAGAGCCGCTGGAGGATCGTGTCGAGAATACCGCCGGCCTCGCCGGCCGCGACCATGTTGACGTAGAGGTCGTCGAAGGCCTTCGGGTGGCGGCGCATCGCGTCCGCGAGCGTCGAGCCGGCCTCGACGTCCTGCCGGACCTGCAGGAGGATCTTGGCGAAGCCCTTGTGCTCCTGCTGGTTGGCGAGGATCTCGAGGCACTGAACGAGCGGGAGACCCGCGTCGATCATGACCGAGAACTGGCGCGTAAAGACGGCGAGGATCTTGGCCGGGACCTTGCGGGCCCACTTCGTGAGCGAGACCTCCTTGCCGCGCTCCCGGATGCCCGTGACGACGATGTTCTGGCGCCGCAGCTGGGCCAGCGCGACTTCCTTGGTGTCGGCCGCCAGCACGCCCTCCTGCACGAGGCCGCTGCGGTTCCTGCCCTTCCAGACGTAGTTCGGCATGTCTTACCTCTTGCCGGCCGACGCCGTGACCGTCGGAACGTTGACGCCGGAGCCGCGGTTGATGAGCTCCTGCAGCTCGTCGGGCATCGACGAGCGGGACAGCGCGGCTTCGAGCGTGATGAGCTTCTTCAGGTACAGCGTGGCCAGCGACTGGTTGAACGTCTGCATGCCGAACTTGGACTGGCCGGACTGCATCGTCGAGTAGATCTGGTGGATCTTGTCCTCGCGGATGAGGTTCCGGATGGCGGCGTTCGGGACGAGGACCTCGAGCGCCATGACGCGGCCCTTGCCGCTCGAGCGCTCGAGCAGGCTCTGACACATGATCCCTTCGAGGACGAAGGAGAGCTGCGTGCGGATCTGGCTCTGCTGGTGGGCCGGGAAGACGTCGATGATGCGGTTGATCGAGGTCGTGGCGGAGTTCGTGTGGAGGGTCGCGAGCGTCAGGTGGCCCGTCTCGGCGATGCGCAGCGCGGCCTCGATCGTCTCGAGGTCGCGCATTTCGCCGATGAGGACGACGTCGGGGTCCTCGCGCAGGACGGCGCGCAGCGCGTTCGAGAACGAGTGCGTGTCGGCGTGGAGCTCGCGTTGGTTGACGAGGCACTTCTTGTGCCCGTGGAGGAACTCGATCGGGTCCTCGATCGTCAGGATGTGGAGCTGCTTCTCGCGGTTGATCTTGTCGATCATCGCGGCCTGCGTCGTCGTCTTGCCCGAGCCCGTGGGGCCGCAGACGAGGATGAGGCCGCGCGGCTTGTCGCAGAGCAGCTCGACGACCGGCGGGAGCCCCAGCTCCTTGAAGCCGAGGATCTCGTACGGGATCTGCCGGTAGACGCCGCCGACGGCGCCGCGCTGCTGGAAGTTGTTGGCCCGGAACCGGGCGAGGCCCTTGACGCCGAAGGAGAAGTCGAGCTCGAGGTTCTCTTCGAACCGGTGCTTCTGGGCGTCGGTCAGGACCGAGTACGCGAGCTGCTTGGTCTCGGGGACCGTCAGCGGGGGATAGGGCAGGGGGATCAGCTTGCCGTCGAGCCGGACCATGGGAGGCGACTGGGTCGCCAGGTGGAGGTCGGACGCCCCCATCTCGACCATTTGCTTCAAAAGCCCATGGAGCGTGGCATCAGTAGCCATACGGCGTCCCCCGATTGTTGTGTTGCAGGAGTTTACGCCCGAAACGTCAGAAAATAAAGGCCACTGGCCATCCGGCCGGGGTTTTCCCAGCCCTCGAACAGGGCGGCTGAGGGGCCTACAGGACGGTTTCCCGGAGGACTTCCTCCAGCGTCGTGGCGCCTTCCCGGATCTTCTGGAGGCCGGACATCCGGAGGCTGACCATGCCCTCCTCGATCGCCTTTCGCTTCAGCTCGATCGACGAGGCGCCCGAGAGGATCATGTCGCGGATCTCGTCGCTGAAGAGAAGCACCTCGAAGAGGCCGATCCGGCCCTTGTAGCCGGTGTTGTTGCAGCGCTCGCAGCCGCGTCCGCGCTTGACCCGGAGGCTCTTGACCTCGTCGGGGGCGAAGCCCACCTGGATCAGCGTCTGGGGCGGCGTCTCGAGGTCCTCCGGGCAGTGGGTGCAGATGCGCCGCACGAGCCGCTGGGCGCAGATGCAGTTGACCGAGGTCGCCACGAGGAACGGCTCGATGCCCATGTTCATCAGCCGGTTGATCGTCGACGGGGCGTCATTGGTGTGGAGGGTCGACAGCACGAGGTGGCCCGTGAGCGCGGCCTTGACCGCGATCTCCGCGGTCTCGAAGTCGCGGATCTCGCCGACGAGGATGATGTCCGGGTCCTGGCGCAGGAACGAGCGCAGCGACGAGGCGAACGTCAGGCCGATCTGCTCCTTCATCTGCACCTGGTTGATCCCGGCGAGGTTGAACTCGATCGGGTCCTCGGCGGTCATGATGTTGACCGTCGGGTCGTTCAGCGCGGCGATCGCGGAGTAGAGCGTGTTCGTCTTGCCGGAGCCCGTCGGTCCGGTGACGAGCACGATGCCGTAGGGACGGTCGATCGCGTCCTTGAAGCGCCGCAAAGGTTCCTGGTCGAAGCCGAGCTGCGTCATGTCGAGCTGCAGCTTCGACTTGTCGAGAAGGCGCATGACGACCTTCTCGCCGAAGTGCGTCGGGACCGAGGAGACGCGCAGGTCGAGGTCGCGCGAGCGTTCCTCGACGCGCAGCCGGATCTTGATCCGGCCGTCCTGGGGGAGACGCTTCTCCGAAATGTCGAGCTTGGCCATGATCTTCAGGCGCGAGATCAGTGGATCGCGGGTGCGCATCGGCAGGGCCATGATGTTGTGGAGGATGCCGTCGATGCGGAACCGGACGCGGAACTCCTTCTCGTAGGGCTCGACGTGGATGTCCGAGGCGCCGGCCTTGAGGGCCTCGATCAGGATCAGGTTCGAGACCTTGATGATGGGCGCCGATTCCGAGGACTTGGCGAGGTCCGAGAGGTCGATCTCCTGGCCCTCCTCGCCCCGGACGACGTCGACGTCGGCACCGGTGTCCATCCCGGTGATCTCGTCCATGTTGATCTCGCCCAGGCCCACGCTCGCCATGTCGTCCATGGTCAGCGCCGAGGAGGCCATGACGTCCTCCAGGCTCGACTCGGCGGAGTAGGCCGGCCCGGACTGTTTCGCGCGCTCCTTGAGAACGACCGAGCGCGGGGTCCCGTAGTGCTTGTCGATCGCCTTGCGCAGCGCGATCTCCGAGGCGACCACGGGCTCGACGTTGTAGCCCGTCATGAACTTGATGTCGTCCATGGCGAAGACGTTGGTCGGATCGCCCATGGCGATCGTCAGCGTGGCGCCGGTCTTGTTCACCGGCAGGACACCGTACTTGCGGGCGACCTCGCCGGGTACGACCTTGATGACCGCAGGGTCGATCTCGAAGTGCGCGAGGTCGATCGACGGCACGCCGAACTGCTGAGACAGCGTCTCGGTGATGTCGCCCTCGGAGACGGCGCCCACGCGCACCAGGGCCTCGCCGATCTTGCCGCCCTCCTCGCGCTGGAGCTTCAAGGCGGTCTCCAGCTGCTCCTGCGTGATGAGCTTCTGCTTGAGGAGGAGGTCTCCGAGTTTTACGGCCATGGGTGCCGGTTGATGGTAGGGGTTTGGGGTTCGAGAGTCAAAGGGGAGATGGCGCGGCGGCGAGCGCCAGCGCCCGAGCGAGCACGGCGTCGTCCGACACGTCGCGCATGCGCGTGACGACTCCCCGGCGTTCCCGGTACGGTCCGTTGCGCGCCGGATCGGTCGGTCCGAACAGCGCGAGGGTGCGCGCCCCCACCGCGTCGGCCAGATGAAGCGGCCCCGTGTCGCCGGCGCCGAAGAGCGCGCTCGATCGCGCCACGCGCGAGAGCCCGGCGAAGTCGAGCAGCGGCGGGATCGAGGCGTCCGGCAGGAGCGAGCGCATCCTCGCGACCCGCTCCTCGTCGCCCGGTCCCCAGGTGACGACGAGGTGCAGGCGTGCCCGTTCGGCGAGGCCGCGCGCGAGCCGCGCGAATCTCTCCTCGCCCCAGGCCTTCTCCGGCCGCGCCGCCCCGGGATGGAGGACGGCGAAGGGGCGCGGCAGGCCCGCCAGAAACGCGTCGGCCTCGGGCGCCGGCCGCGCCAGGAGATAGGCGGCGTCGGGCGCGCGCGAGACGACCGGAACGCCCGCCGCTTCGAGAAGCGCCAGGTTACGGTCGACGACGTGCGTCGCGTCCTCGCGCGGCGTGACCCGGACGGAGGCGAGGATGACGGAACCCGCCTCGCGGCGCGATGCCCCGGCGAAGCCCACGACCGGCGCACCCGCCGCGCGCGCCGCGGTCGCCGACTTCCAGAGGCCCTGCGCGTCGATCGTCGAGTCCGGCGCGAACGCGCGCAGCTTTCGGCGGAGCTCGCCCATCTCCTCCCACGTGGACCGGGACAGCGGGCGGCGGCGCCAGCGCTTCGTGTCTGCCGTCGAAGATCGCGGCGCAGTGCGGGTTGCCGTCGAGCAGCCCCGCGAAGGGCCGCTCGACGAGCCAGGCCGCGGCGTCGCCCGGCGGCGTGGGCGTTCTCGGCCAGCGGAAGCGCGTGGATCACGTCCCCCATCGCCGAGAGACGGACGATCAGGAGGCGCACAGCCTCAGCGCGAGCAGCGCCCGGTCCGCTTCGACCGCGGCGGAGAGCTCGCCGGGCGTGACGACGGCCGTCCCCATCTTCATGACCACGACGCTGCCGGCGAAGTTCGCGAGCAGCGCGGCCTCGAGCGGCGTCGCGCCGGCGGCGAGCGCCAGCGCGAGCGTCGCGAGGACGGTGTCGCCGGCGCCCGTGACGTCGGCGACCTGGTCGGTGCCGTGCACCGGGATCAGGGCCGGTGCGCCGCCGGCGAAGAGCGCCATCCCCCGCGAGCCCCGCGTCACGAAGAGGCTCGCGCACCGCATCTTCGAGCGCAGCGCCGCCGCCGGCCTCGGCGAGCGCGGCGTCCGACGCGAGCGGGCCGCCCGCGCACTCCTCGAGCTCTTCCTCGTTGGGGGTGGCGGCGTCGACGTCGCGAGAACTCGCCGAGGCGGTGCCGCGAGTCGACGCTGATCCGCGCGGCCGGCGGGAGCGCCGCGCGCAGCGGTCCGACGGCGGCGGGCGAGATCGCGCCGTAGCCGTAGTCGGAGAGGACCGCGCCGTCCGCGCCCCGCGCCGCCTCGCGGAGACGCTCGCGCGAGCGCGGCGGACAGCGCCGCGTCGGGCGCCAGCTGCCCCTTCGATGTCGTAGCGCACGATCTGCTGCTTGATCGAGTGCGGCGCGCCGCCGAGGATGCGGGTCTTCGTCGGCGTGCGGTAGCCGGGCGCCTCGAGCAGGCCGTCCGCCGCGATCCCGCGCGCCGCGATCGCCTCGCGCAGGGCCCGCCCCTCGTCGTCGCCGCCCGCCACCCCGACGCACAGCGGCACGCCGCCGAGGGCGCGGACGTTGGCTGCCGTGTTCCCGGCGCCGCCGGGCAGGCGCTCTTCCTTCCAGTACCGGAGGATCAGGACCGGGGCTTCGCGGCTGACGCGCTTGGGGTGCCCGTAGACGAACCGGTCGAGCACGAAGTCGCCGGCCACGACGATCCGGCGGCCGGCGAGGCTCGGAACCAGCGCCAGCAGCCGGCGCCGCGCGACTTCGAAGGGCACGGCCGCGGATTATAATGAGCGGCCCAGAAGGAGCCGATGCTCGACTCCCAGGTCCTCGTGCTCAATCGGGTGTTTCAGGCCGTGCAGGTCACGTCCGTGCGGAAGGCCTTTTCGCTCTTCTACAAGGGCCACGTGAAGGCGGTCCTGCCCGACTACTCGACCTACGAGTTCGAGAACTGGTGCGACATCCCCGTGCGCCCCCAGGACGAGGTCGTGCTGACGCCCTCCATGGCGATTCGCATCCCGCGCGTCGTGGCGCTCAAGGACTTCGACCGGCTGCCTCGCCAGGACGTCAAGTTCTCGCGGCACAACATCTACCTGCGCGACGGGAACCGCTGCCAGTACTGCGGGCACCGCTTCTCCTCCTCGGAGCTGTCCCTCGACCACGTCATCCCGCTCTCGCGCGGGCGGATGCTCGACCTGGGAGAACGTGGTCTGCGCCTGCCTCTCCTGCAACGTGAAGAAGGGCAACCGCACGCCGCACGAGGCGAACATGCGCCTGGTCGTGGCGCCGAAGAAGCCGCGCTGGCACCCGGTCGGCCAGTTCGGCTCGAGCAAGCTCCACCCGGCGTGGCGCAACTTCGTCGACGTGGCGTACTGGAACACCGAGCTGAAGTAGCCGGTAAGCGGTAAGCGGTGAGCCGAACGTAGCCGCTTACTGCTTACTGCTTACTGCCTACTGCCTACTGCTCCCGCCTCCCGACCCATCAGCTCCTCGCACGCCCGCCGCGCCATCTCCACCGTGATCTCCTTCATGCACTCGTGCCCGTACGGGCAGACGTCGAGGTGGCAGGGGGAGCAGAAGACGTAGCGGTCGAGGACGCGCACGGGCGCGCCGATCGCCGCGGTCCGGCCCGGGTCCGTCGGGCCCGAAAAACGCGACGACCGGCGTTCCGACGGCGGCCGCCAGGTGCATCGGTCCGGAGTCGTTCGAGACGAGCAGGCGCGCGCGCGAGCAGGAGCGCCGCGAGGGCGACGGGATCGAGGTCGACGCCGAGCGACCGGCAGCGGCGCTCGCGCGGCGGCGGACACGCGGGCGCCGAGCGCGCGTCTCTCCGGGGCCGGCGAGGATGCCGCAGGGCAGCCCCCGCACGGCGAGCGCGTCGGCCGAGCGCCGCAAACCGCTCCGGCGGCCACCGCTTGATCTGCGCCTTGGCGCTTCCGGGAGAGAACAGGACCGGGCGCGCTCCGGCGGGCCAGTCCCGCGGCCGCGAGCGCCGCGATCCGCCTGGCGCCAGGGCGTCGATCGGCACGGGAAGGCGCGGCGGCCCGAGGTCCGGCTCGATGCCCCGCGCCTGCGAGCAGCGCGTCGTAGTCGCGCAGCTGGTGCCGGGTGCCGTCGGGCGGCGGCAGGCGCGTGCGTCAGCAGCGGCGCGCGACGGTCGGTCGCGTACCCGATGCCGCCGCCGGGCGCCGCCGAGGAACGCGACGAGGCGCGGCGCGGAAGGAGTTCGGGAGAAGCCAGGCCTCGTCGAACCGTTCGGCGCGCAGGCGCATGGCGTCCTCGAGAAGACTCGCCGACCGCTCGATCACCGTGTCGGCCGAGCCCTCGGCGCGGTAGATCGCCGCCGGCCCCCGCGGGCGCCAGCACGGCGAGGCCGTCGCCGGGGTGGGCCGCCCGGATCGAACGCAGGAACGGCAGCGACATCACCGCGTCCCCCAGCCAGTTCGGGCCGATCACGAGGCGCTTCACGTCGCGTCCTCCACCGGCCGCGTCCGCCACCGGTTGTGCATCCACAGCCAGATCTCGGGCGCCCGGCGCACGGCGGCCTCGGTCACCTCCATGTAGCGGGCCGTCGCCCGGCGCACCGCTTCGCCGCGCGGGAGTCCCTCGAACTCCTCGGCCAGAATCGGCGTCTCGAACTCGAGCCGGTAGCGCCCGCCGCCCTCCGGCCAGGTGAAGACCGGCACCACCGCGGCGTCGGTCTTCAGCTGCAGGAGCGCGAGCGCGGGCGTGGTCGCGGCGAGTCGCCCGAAGAACGGGACGAAGACGGCCTCGCGCGCGAGCACGTTCTGGTCGACGAGGATCGCCACGGTCTCGCCCTTCGACATCGCGCGCAGGATGTCTCTGGCGGCCTCGCGCTTGGCGATCAGGCGGTTGCCGAAGCGCGTCCGCCGCCGCGCGAGCTCGCGCTCGAGCAGCGGGTTGTCGAGCGGGCGCACGACCGGCGCGATGGGCTCGCCCATCATCCCCGCGCGGATGGCGCCGAGCTCCCAGCCCCCGATGTGGGCCGAGAGGAGGAAGACCCCCTTGCCGCGCTCGCGCGCCCGGCGCAGGTTCTCCTCGCCGGCGGTCCGGATCCGGGACCGGACTTCCTCCTCGGACAGGCTCGACACCTCCAGGAACTCGACGAACGCCGCGCCGATCCACTCGGCCGAGGCCCGCGCGATCCGCGCGATCTCCTCCGGGCCCTTCTCGGGGTACGCGGCCGCGAGGTTCTCGAAGAGGATCCGGCGGCGCGACGCGGACGCGCCCAGGTAGAGCCGCGCGAGACGGCGGCCGAGCCTCTCGGGCCCGCGTCCGGGCAGCACCGACAGCGCCCCGTCCCGAGCCGGAAGAGAGCGTGCTCCGCGCGGTCGCGCGCGGCCGAACGCGCCTTCACGACTTCGGCGCCGCGGCGGCCCGGGCGGCCGCGAGGCGCGCCGCCAGGAACGGGAAGAACCCCGGCTCCGCGATCTCGACGGCGAGCCGCACGGTCAGCAGCGGCAGCGGCGTCTTCCCCGCGAGCTTGACCGCGTCCTTCTCGGTCGTCACGAGCCAGCTCGCGCCGGCGCGCTCCGCGGCGCGCCGGATGCGGGTGAGGTGCCGCTCGCGATAGCGCTGGTGGTCGCGGAAGTCGAGCGTCTCCTCGGGCGTCAATCCCATCTCGCGCAGCGTGGCCGAGAACTGGGAGGCGTCGGCCACGCCGCAGACGGCGATCGAGCGCAGGCCCGAGAGCGCGCCCGGCTCGACGGGCGAGCCCTGCTCGTCGCGCAGGCCCGCGCCCCGGAACCGGGCGTGGAAGACCGGGCGCGGACGGGTGGATGCGGGCGATCGCGGCGAGAACCTCCGCCGGCGGCTCGCCCCGCTCGGTCCGCGTGAAGACGATCGCATCGGCTCGCCGCATGGCCTCGAGCGGCTCGCGCAGGCGCCCGCGCGGGGGAGTGCTCCCGCCGCCGAACGGGTCGCGCGAGTCGAAGAGGAGCAGGTTGACGTCGCGTCCGACGGCCAGGTGCTGGAACCCGTCGTCGAGGAGGAAGAGATCGGCGCCGAGGTCGGCCGCGCGCCGGGCCGCCTCGACCCGCTTCTCGCCGACGACGACGAGCACGCCCGAGGTCGCCTTCGCGAGCGCGACCGGCTCGTCGCCGCCCTGCTCGGCCGTCGACGAGCGGGCCCTCGCCGGCCGACACCACGACGACGCCGCTCGAGGCGCGGCCGTATCCGCGCGAGAGGATCGCCGGGCGCCAGCCCTCGAAGCGCAGCCGCCGGGCGAGAAGCTCCACGAGCGGCGTCTTGCCCGTGCCGCCGAAGGTCAGGTTCCCGACGGAGATCGTCGGGCGCGGCAGCGCGTGCGAGACGATCCGGCCGGAGGCGTACCACGCCGCGCGCAGCTCCAGGGCCTTGCCGTAGAGCAGGGACAGGGGCGACAGGTTCACGGAGCGGATCCTCGCCCGGCCGCGAGCGCCGGCGCAAGCGCGGCGACGCGCCCGGGCCGTCGAGGCCGCGGCGCCGCGGCTCTCGGCGACGAACCGGGCCGCCTCGGCGCCGCGACGCGCGGTCTCGTCGGCGTTCTCGAGGGCACCGGCGATCGCGCGCGACAGCTCTTCCGGCGTCGCGACGCGGCGCAGGATGCCGAGCGCCTCGCCCCGGGCCGCGGCCTCCCGGAAGTTGCTCCATGTCCGGCCCGCAGAGGACCGGGACTCCCGCCGCCCACGCCTCGATGGGGCTCTGCCCGCCCGTCGCGACGAGGCTGCCGCCCGCGAACGCGAGCGTCGCCTCGCGATACACGGACGCGAGCTCGCCGATGGAGTCGAGAAGGTAGACGTCGACGGGGGCGTCGGGGGCCGCGGGTCGCGGGTCGCGGGCGACCGGCGCCGCAGGCGCAGGCCGCGGGACTCGCCAGGCGAGCGACCTCGTCGAAGCGCTCGGGGCGGCGAGGGGCGAGGACGAGCAGCGGGGCGCTTCGGCAGCCGTGCCCATGCGTCGAGCAGGAGCGCCTCCTCGCCTTCGCCGGTCGAGCCGGCGACGAGGACCGGGCGGCCGGCCGCGGCGGTGCGCAGGCGCTCGGCGTCGGCAAAGGGAGGCGGCGCGGGCAGGTCGTACTTCAGGTTGCCGCAGCACGCGGACCCGCTCGGCGGGCGCGCCGAGCGCCTCGACGCGGCGGGCGTCGTCCGGCGACTGCATGGACAGGAGCGCCAGGCGCGTCCGAGCGTCTTCGAGAAGAAGCCGCGCACCCGGCGGTAGCGGGCGAACGAGCGCTCCGAGATCGCGCCCGTTGACGAGCGCGGCCGGGATCCCGCGCCGCGCGGCGCGCTCGAGAAAGAGCGGCCAGAGCTCGGTCTCGGTCAGGACGATCAGGCCCGGGCGCGCGGCCGAGAGCGCCTTCTCGACGGGGCCGGCGAGATCGAAGGGGAAGGCGAAGACCGACGCCTCCGCGCCGAGGGTGCGCTCGGCGAGCTCCCGCCCGGCCGCGGTCGAGATCGACACGCCGAATCGAGCGCCGGGCAGGAGAATCCGAAGCTCGCGCAGGAGACTTCGCGCGACGCCGATCTCGCCGACGGAGACCGCGTGGATCCACACGCCGCCGTCGAGATCCGGCCAGGGCGAGAGCCCGAGGCGCCCGCGGAGGTCGCCGAGCCGGCGCTTCCCGGTCAGGGCGCGCAGGAAGGCGACGGGAGCGTAGGCGGTTAAAGCCAGAGCGGCGAGCGCCCGGTAAAGCAGCAAGACGCCGGATTATCGCGCAGGGAGGCCGCATTCGGCTTGCCGGATCGTCGACAAAGATTTAAGATTCAAGGGCTTAGGAGGCGCAAATCCGCCTCAACGGACGCCGGCTGACGTCCGTATACCGCGGCAGGAGGAGACCTTTCGGACTATGGAGCTCGTCTACAGCCAGAGCCGGGACCGCCAGGAAGCCGTCGAGCTTCCGGATCGGGACCTGGCCATCCGCGCCCGCGGCGGCGACATGGTCTCCTTCGAGACCCTCGTCACCCGCAAGACGGCCGCGGTCGTTTCCCTCGCCCGCCGGATCGTCGGCAACGTCGAGGACGCCCGGGACGTGGCGCAGATGGTCTTCCTGCGGGTCTGGAACGAGCTTCACCGCTACGACGAGAAGTACTCCCTGAACACCTGGCTCTACCGGATCGCGACGAACCTCTCGATCGACTTCCTGCGCAGCGCCCGCAGCCGCGAGCGCGCCCACGGCGCAACGCTGCACCTGGTGCGCGAGCGCGAGGAGTCGACGGCCGCCGACGCCACGCGCAACGCCGAGGACGCCGAGCTCGTGCGCCTCTTCGAGACGGTCTCGGGCCGCCTGTCGGAAAAGCAGAAGGCCGCGTTCGTCCTCAAGGAGATGCAGGACTGCGAGACCCGCGAGATCGCCGACATCCTCGGCTGCGGCGAGTCGACCGTTCGCAATCACCTCTTCAACGCCCGCCGGATCCTCCGCAAGGAGATCGGGCGGCTCTTCCCGGAGTTCCTGCGGGGGAGGCCGCTGGCGTGAGCGCGATCTGCCCGATCGTCCGCTCGAGCTTCGCCGACTACGTCGAGCGACGCCCTCCCGGCGCCGCAGCGCCGGATCCTCCGCGACCATCTCGCGGCCTGCCCGGAGTGCCGCGACCTCGCCGCGGCGCAGGAGCCGACGATGCTCTTCGCCCGCCCGTTCCCGCAGGAAGAACTGCCGGCGGCCGACGCCGAGCGCATCCTCGCCAACGTTCGCACGGCCGTCGCCTTCGCCGAGACCGAGACGCGGATCCGCCGCACGTCGCGCCGCCGCGTGACCCTGTCGGGAGCGGCCGCGGCGGCCGCGGCCTTCACCGCCCTGCTGCTTCGTCGCGCCCGGAACCGGGGCGCGCCGGCCGGAATCCGTCGCGGCCGCGCGTCCGACGCCGGGCGTCGAGTCCGTCCCGGCCCTCCAGCCGGCCGCACTCCCCTCGGACGCCGCAATGCCCGCGGAAGCCACCGTCTACGACTGGAATCCCGGTGCCGGCCGGGAAGAGCCGCGGGTCGTCTGGATCGTGGACCGGGGGCTCGACATCTGACCCGATCCCGTGCGGGCCTGCCTGAGGGGCCCAGGTTTTCGTACTCGTGAAAAAGACGCTTCTCTTCCTCGCCGCGTTCGTGATCTCCGCCACCGCCCTGCGGGCCGCGGACGACGCGAGCGTGCGCGTCTACGTCCTCAAGTACAAGCGCGTCGAAGAAGCGGCGCTCCTGATCCGGCCGAACCTCTCCGAGTCGGCCTCGATCACGCTGACCCAGAAGTTGAACGCGATGACGGTGACCGACCGTCCGGAGACGCTCGATCAGATCGGCAAGGTGCTCGCCGCCTTCGACGTGCCGCCGCGCGGCTTCACCTTCGCCGTCAAGCTCGTGCGCGCGCGGGCGGACGTTCCCGAGGGCTCGATCGCGCGCGAGATCGGCGGCCTCGGCGCGAAGCTGAAGTCCATGTTCCAGTTCAACGACTACGCGCTGATCGACTCGGTCGTGCTGCGGGCGACCGAGGGCGGCCGGGTCGAGACCCAGCTGGGCGAAGAGTTCTCGCTGTCCTTCACCGTCCGGACCGCGGGCTCCGGCAACGAGCTGCTGCTCTCGCCGTTCGGCCTGTCCAGGATCTACAAGTCCGGCCGTCCCGGGGCCGTCTTCCTGCGCCCGCTCTACCGCTCCTCGATGCCGGTGACGCTGTCGCAGACGCTCGTCGTGGGCGCATCGAAGGAGGAGCGGTCCAAGAGCGCGCTCATCCTGATCCTCCACGCGCAGGAGTTGCCGCGCGGCGACGCGCCCGGGAAGGGCGCTCCGGGCGCCACGACCGTCGAGAAGAAGCCGTGAGCGAGTTCCGCGTCAAGGCCGGCTGGCCGGACGGCTCGGTGGCCGAGCAGTCCGTGATCGCGGCCGACCTCCCCGCGGCGCGGCTGGAGGTGGAGCGCCGCGGCGGCCACGTCTTCGCCGTGCGCCGCAAGGGGTTCTCGCTCTCGAGCGACGAGGTCCAGGGGCAAGGGCGGCCGCGTCAAGATGGCGGACTTCCTGATCTTCAACCAGGAGCTGATCGCGTTGCTCAAGGCGGGCCTGCCGGTCGTGCGCTCCTTCGAGATCCTGCTCGAGCGGCAGAAGAACCCGGTCCTGCGCCGGGTGCTGACCGACGTGCGCGAGCGGGTCAACTCCGGTTCCTCGATCTCGGAGGCCTTCGCCGAGGAAGGCGATCTCTTCCCGCGCCTCTACTGGACGTCGCTGAAGGCGGGCGAGAAGTCGGGCGAGATCGAGGCGGTGCTGCGCCGGTACCTCAAGTACCAGAAGACCGTCATCGCGCTGACGCGCAAGGTCGTCTCGACGCTCGTCTACCCGGTCATCCTGATCGCCCTGTCCGGGGTGCTCATCGCCATCCTGATGACCTTCGTCATCCCGCGGTTCACGGAGTTCTTCGCCGACTTCGACGCCGAGCTGCCGCTCCTGACGGTCGTCGTTCTCAGCGTCGCGACCTTCCTGCGGCACAATTTCCTGATCCTCGTCGCCGCTCTCGGCGGGTCGGGGTTTCGTCGCCTGGCGATGGTTTCAGACGAGCTCGGGTCGCGATCTGGCTCGACGGAGCGATGCTGAAGCTGCCGGTCGTCGGCGGGATCTTCCGGCGCTTCGCGATCACGCAGTTCACGCGCAGCCTCGGCACGCTGCTCGGCGGCGGGACGCCGCTCGTGCCGGCGCTCGAGAACGCGGCCGACGCGATCGGCAACCGGTCCGTCTCGTCGAAGGTCGCGAGCGTCGTGCCCAAGGTCCGCGAGGGCCGCGAGCTCTGGAGGGCCCTCGAGGCGACCGGGATCTTCACGGACCTGACGATCGAGATGATCAAGGTGGGCGAGTCCTCGGGCGCCCTCGAGGAGATGCTCGCGGCGGTCTCCGAGTTCTACGACGAGGAGATCGACCTGCTGCTGGCGCGCGTGATCTCCTTCGTCGAGCCGGCGATCCTCGTCATCATGGGAGGCGTCATCGTGACGATCCTCCTGTCCGTCTACCTGCCGATGTTCCGGCTCATGTCGGCGATCAAGTCGTGAGGAGGCGATGTGTCCGGCAACGTAGGGGCGGGGCTTGTCCCCGCCCGGCCCGGCGGGCGGCCACAAGCCGTCCACCAGAGGCAAACCCCCGGCGTTAGGCAACGCCGAGCGCAGCTCGGCGGTAACCCAGGGCCGCCCCTACGACCGGAGCCGATCGAGCCTGAGCGGGTCCGAAAGGGTGCCTAGCCCATGGCCAAACAGCTGAACGCCGACGTCAAGTTCTCCTCCCGCGGGGAGGAGGAGGCCCAGGCGATCGCCCTCGCCGAGCGATCTGGGGCTTCCCTACGTCGACCTCGGCGTCCTTCCGCGTGGACGCGGACCTCTTCCGCTCGATCCCGGTCGAGTGGATGCTCCGCTACAACTTCGTCCCCGAGAGCCGCACCGAGCGCGCGATGACGATCATCTGCGCCGATCCGACGGACGTCGTGCGCCTGGACGAGCTGGAGCTCCACGTCGGCCTGCCGCTCCGGGTCAAGGTCGGCAGCCGCGCGCTCGATCGCGCGACCTGCTGCAGAAGAGCGAGTCCTCGCAGCGCGTCCTCGACGAGGCGACCGAGGACTTCCGGATGCAGCTCGTCTCCGAGGACGAGGAGGGCGAAGAGACCCTCACGATCGGCTCGATCACCCAGGACGCCTCGCCGATCATCAAGCTGGTCGACTCGGTCGTCTTCAACGCGATCCAGCGCCGCGCCTCGGACATCCACATCGAGACGCAGGAAAACGTCGTCATCATCAAGTACCGCATCGACGGCGTCCTCTACCAGGCGATGGACCCGATCGACAAGCGGCACCACGGCACGATCATCTCGCGCATCAAGGTCATGTCGGAGCTCGACATCGCCGAGAAGCGCGTGCCCGCAGGACGGCCGCTTCAAGCTGCGCGTGCGGGGCCGCACGATCGACTTCCGCGTCTCGATCATGCCGACGGTCCACGGCGAGGACTCGGTCATCCGCATCCTGGACAAGGAGTCGGCCAACGCCGAGTTCAAGAGCCTGAACCTCGAGGTCGTGGGCTTCGACGGCGAGACCAAGAAGAAGCTCCGCAAGTTCATCCGCGAGCCCTACGGCATGGTGCTCGTCACCGGGCCGACCGGCTCGGGCAAGACGACGACGCTCTACGCCTGCCTCTCCGAGATCCAGTCGGTCGAGGACAAGATCGTCACGATCGAGGACCCGGTCGAGTACCAGCTCCGCGGGATCACGCAGATCCCGGTCAACGAGAAGAAGGGCCTGACCTTCGCCCGCGGCCTGCGGTCGATCCTCCGGCACGACCCCGACAAGATCATGGTCGGCGAGATCCGCGACGAGGAGACGGCGCAGATCGCCGTGCAGTCGGCGCTGACCGGCCACCTCGTCTTCACGACCGTCCACGCCAACAACGTCGTCGACGTGCTCGGCCGCTTCCTCAACATGAAGGTCGAGCTCTACAACTTCGTCTCGGCCCTGAACTGCGTGCTCGCCCAGCGGCTCGTGCGCAAGATCTGCCCGCACTGCAAGGAGGCCGTGACGATCCCGCCCGAGTCTGCTGCGCGAGGCGGGCCTCGATCCGGAGTCCATGAAGTCGCGGACGTTCTACGAGGGCAAGGGCTGCCTCGAGTGCGACGGCACCGGCTTCCACGGCCGCATGGCGATCGCCGAGATCCTCGATCTCTCCGACCGGATCCGCGGGCTCATCCTCGAGCGCCGCCCGGCGGCGGAGATCAAGCGGGCCGCGAAGGAGGAGGGGATGATCTTCCTGCGCGACGCGGCGCTCGCCAAGGTCTTCGAGGGCACGACGACGCTCAAGGAGATCAACAAGGTGACCTTTGTCGATTAGGGTCCCGTTCCTCGAGCCGGTCGTGCCGCCGCACGTCTTCTGCCTGCTTCGCCGACGGCGTGACCTACGCGCGGGTGCGTCGCCGACGCGCCGGCCGGCTTCGAGGAGGTCCGCCACTTCCGCTATCCGGCCGGGGCCGCCTTCCCGGCCGTCGGGAGCGACCCTGCCGACGCGCGAGGCGATCGCCGAGGCCGTCAAGGCCGCGCGCGCACTGGCCGGCGGCCGGCTGTCGCGCGCCTCGGTCGTGTTTCCCGACGCCTGGACCGCGGGTCCTCGCCGTCGAGCTCGAGTCGATTCCGGACCGGTCCGACGCGGGCCGCGAAATGATGCTCTGGAAGCTGAAGAAGCTCCTGCCCGGCCATCCGGTGGACCTGTCGATCGTCTTCGAGCCGATGCCGGAGCTCACCGACGAGAAGCGGGTGCTCGTCGCGGCCACGCCCGCGGGAGACCGTCGTCGCCATCGAGCGCGCGTTCGAGGAGTCCGGCGTGCGGATCGGGTACCTCGCGCCCGCCAGCCTCGCGCTCTTCGAGGGCCTCGCGTCCACGCTCTCGTCCGCGGCCTCCGGCGACTACGCCCTGCTCCACCGCACGAGCGGCGCGATGTCCTTCTTCATCGGGCGCGGCACCGCGCCGATCTTCTACCGCCAGCGGCCGCCCGAGATCGACGACGAGCACGACCACGACCGCGAGGCGCGGCTCTCGCTCTCCTACTACGCCGAGAAGCTGAAGGGCCCCGGGCTTTCCGCCGTCTACGTCCACGACGAGCTGCCGGACCGCGGCCTCGCGAAGCTCTCCGCGTTCGCGGTGCCGGCGGTGCCCGCTCTCCGGCCGTCTCTTCTCGGCCGAGCGCGGCTTCGACGAGCGCGTGGCGGCGCGGCCGGAGCTCCTGCGGGCATTCGCCGCGGTGTGGGGGGGCGCGATGAGCCGGACCTTCAACTTCGCCCGCCGCCCGTTCCACGACGACCGCCCGGTCTACGTCGCCACGGGGCTGCTCTTCCTCTTCGGCGCGGTGCTGCTCGTGGCCAACCTCCGCGTCTTCACGGAGTACCGGCGCGAGGTCGCGGACACCCGCGCCGACATCGCCGCGCTCGAGGACCGCCAGACGCGCGCCGACCAGAAGGCGGAGGCGGCGAAGGCGGCGGTCTCGGCCTACACGCTGTCGACGCTCGCCGAGGAGAGCCGCGGCCTCGCGCGCCTCGTGGCGGAACGGCGCTTTTCGTGGACGACGCTGCTCACGCGGCTCGAGCGCACCCTGCCCTCCGACGTGGGCCTCACCCACCTGCAGCCGCGCTTCGACAAGGACGGCGAGGTCTGGCTCGACATGCAGCTCTACGCGCGCAAGCGCGAGGCCGTCGTCCAGACGATCGCGGCGCTCTCGAAGGACCCGGCGTTCGGCGAGGTCGATCTGAAGAGCGAGACGACCGCCGAGCCGGGCATGCCGGACCCGTTTCAGTTCTCGCTCTCCAGTCAGTACGAGCCGGCGCCGCTCTCCCGCGACGACGCGCCGGCGTCCCGGAGGGCGCGGCCGTGAGCCGGATCCCGGCCGCCTGGCGGCGGAGGCTGCCGCTGGCCGCCGCGGGCCTGCTCTTCGCCGTCGGCAACCTCGTCGTCTTCCTGAGCTACCGGGCGAACACGCACGAGCGGCGCGAGGCGCTCGAGGCCCGGCGCGACGAGCTCCAGCGCGCGGTCGAGGCGCGCGAGGCCGAGGCGGCGCGGCTGTCTCGGGCCAGAACGAGACGTCTCTCGGGCGTCTCGGACGCGATGGAGGAGTTCTACGGCCGCCGGATCGGCACGCAGCAGCAGACGCTCGCCGCCGTCGTCGCCGACCTCCACGCGGCGTTGAAGGACGCCGGCATCGAGGCCAACCAGATCGGCTACTCGGTGGCGCCGGTGACGAAGCTCCCGCTGACGCAGCTGAAGATCTCGTTCCCGATCAAGTGCGACTACGCGAAGTTCAAGAAGCTCCTGCGAGGCCTTCGAGACCGGCAAGCGCTGGATCGCCGTGCAGAGCGTGGCGATCCGCCGCGACGGAGAACAGCCCGGCGTCGTCTCCGTACAGATGGAGCTCATCGACCTACTTCAGCGACCGCGACGAGCCGCGCCCGCGCCGCCCGGAAAGCCCGCGTCCCCCGGGGCGCCGGCGAAGGCCGGCGCCGTGCCCGCGCGGAGGACCGGATAGATGGCGCAGTCGGGCAAGTTCTCTTTCGGCTCGAAGAGCCAGGCGATCACCTTCGCGGCGCTCGCGGTCGTGCTGCTGCTCGCCGTCGTGCGCTGGCGCTCCGGCGGGGGCGAGGCGGTGCCGCGCCCCTCGAGCCCCGCCGCGACGCGGTCGGGACCGACGGGCCCGGCCGACTTCGAGGCGCGAAGCCCCGGCCCGCGGAAGCCGCCGCGCCGCGCCCTCGTCGAAGGCCGTCTCGCCCGACGAGGTGCCGGTGATCGATCCCGAAGGACTTCGACCCGCTTCCCTCCCGCGGGAGCTCCGACACCGGCCGCGACCTCTTCGACCTGCGCGACCCGACGCGGCCGCCGCTGCCCACGCCGACGCCCCGGCCCCCGATGCCGGGCGACCCGAGCTACATCGGCCCGCTGCCGCCCCCGCCGCCGACGCCGACGCCGAGACCGCCGGAGATCATGTTCAAGGTCATCGGAAGCTTCGGGCCGAAGGACGAACCCGATCGCCGTGATTCAGCAGGGCGACGACGTCTTCAACGCGCGGGCCGGCGACACCGTGTTCGGCAAGTTCGTCTCCGCAAGGTGGGCTACGAATCGATCGACGTCGGCTTCGTGGGCTTCGATCCGGCCGAGACCCGGAGACTTCGCGATCACGCCATGACGGCTCAGAACTCGAAAAGGGGACGCTCCCGATGAAGCTGTGGAAGAGATGCCTCGCGGCGCTGATGAGCGTCGTCATGACCGCCTGCGCGGGATCGACGGCGTACCAGCAGGCGAAGGACGAGGAGTCGGTCGGCCACTGGGACCTGGCGGTGATGAAGTACGCCCAGGCGGTCGAGACCGATCCGAAAAACGCAGACATACCGAATCGCCCTCGAGCGGGCCAAGATGAAGGCCTCGCAGGTCCACTTCGAGAAGGGCAAGATGTACCGGGCTTCGGGCCGGCCGGAGCTGGCCGTCGTGGAGTTCGCGCAGACCGTCCTCCTCGATCCCACCAACGACTACGCGGAGCTCGAGCTTCGCCGCTCGGAGGCGGAGGTCGTCAAGCTGGAGGCGGAGCGTAACGCCGAGTCCCGCATGGAGACGCTCAAGAAGAAGACGAAGGGCCTGCGGGCCGTTACGCCCATGCTCGAGCCCGCGAGCGACCGGCCGATCAACCTGAACTTCCCGCAGCCCAAGCCGATCAAGCAGATCTACCGGGCGCTGGCGGATGCGGCCGGGATCAACGTCGTCTTCGACCCGCAGTTGAAGGACGACAACGTCTCGATCGTGCTCGCCTCGATCGACTTCCAGAAGGCACTCGAGACGCTCATCCGGCAGGAGAACCACTTCTACAAGATCATCGACGAGAAGTCGATCCTGATCGCCGCCGACACGCCGCAGAACCGGAAGACCTACGAGGACCTCGTCATCCGGACGTTCTTCCTCTCGAACGCGGACGTCACCGAGGTCGCCAACGCCCTGCGCGCGCTCCTGCAGACGACGCGCATCTCCGTCAACAAGGCCGAGAACTCGATCACGCTGCGCGACACCTCCGACAAGGTCGCCGTGGCCGAGCGCATCGTCCAGCAGAACGACAAGCAGGTGGCCGAGGTCGTCGTCGACGTCGAGCTCCTGCAGATCAACACGACCAAGGCGCAGAACCTCGGCATCCAGCTCGTGCCCCGGGCCGTGGGGGCCACGATCCCGTCGCCGGGAACGGGAGTGACCAACCTCGGGGCGACGGTCGCGAACGGATTCACGTGGGACCAGCTCCAGCAGATCGGAATCAAGTCCTTCGGCTTCACGATCCCCTCGGTCGTGCTGACGTTCATCAAGGACAACAGCGACGCGGAGCTTCTCGCCAAGCCGCAGCTCCGGATCGCCGAGGGCCAGAAGGCGCAGCTCCTGATCGGCGACCGCGTCCCGATCCCGGTCTCGACCTTCAACACGTCGAACGTCAGCGGCTCCAACGTCGTGCCGATCACGTCCTACCAGTACCAGGACATCGGCATCAAGATCGAAGTCGAGCCCCGCGTCCATCACAACAAGGAAGTCACGCTGAAGCTGATGACCGAGGTCTCCAACATCAGCGGCTACGCCGGAGTGGCTGTCGGGGCAGCAGCCGCAGCCGATCATCGGGACGCGGACGATCTCGTCGAACATCCGGCTCAAGGACGGCGAGACGAACTTTCTGGCGGGCCTCTACCGGACCGACAAGTCGAACGCGAAGGAGACGATCCCCTTCATCGGCGACATCCCGATCATCGGCCGGATCTTTTCCAAGGTGAAAACCGACAACCAGACGACCGACCTCGTGCTGACGCTCACGCCGCACATCATCCGGATTCCCGACATCACCGAGGAGGACCTGACGCCCGTCTACGTCGGGACCGACGCGAACATCTCGTACCAGGGCGGCCCGCGGGTCGAGAACCCGAATCGGGACGCGGGCCCGTTCGAGCAGCAGCCGGGCGGCCGCGCGCCGCCGGCGCAGCGCACGCCCCCGGCCGCGGGTCAGCCGCCGGCGAATCCGGGCATCAACCTGGCGCCGGGCGGGGCCCCGACGGACATCTTCCGGCCGCCGACCCAGCCGCCGACATCGTCGCCGCAGAACCAGATTCCGCCCCAGTCGAAGTCCGGCCAGAACGCGTCGGCCGGCACCGATTCGGCCTCGGCCGCGGCGCTTTCGTTCTCGGCCGTCGAGAACGGAACCCCGGTCCTTCTCGACTTCGATCCGGCGTTCCTGACGATCGGCGTGGGGCAGCAGCAGACGGTCCTGGTCCGCGCAACCTCGCCCGGGGGGTTCCCCGGAGGCACGCTCCGGGTCCGGTTCGATCCCTCGGTCGCCGCGGCGGTTTCGGTGCGGCCCATCCTCACGGGAGGAGACGGCACGGCCTCCGCCAGCATCTCGGGGAGCGAGGTGATCCTGGAGCTGCCGGATTCCGCGGACCTCTCCGGCACGCGCGCCGTCGCGGAGATCACGTTCCGCGGGATCGTCGCGGGTCGGGGGACGGTCGCGTTCCAGCCGATCGAGATGGCCGGCGCCGAGGTCACGTTCTCGACGGCGGTGGTCGACGTTCGATGATCGATTCCGGGCCCGGCGCGCCGCCGCCGGCTCGCAGGCGGGCTTCACCATGGTGGAGCTCGCCGTGGTCGCCGTGATGATCGCGATCCTCGCCGGAATGGCGGTGCCCGTCGCGCGCTACTCACTGCGGCGGCAGAAGGAGCTGGAGTTGAAGCACCAGCTCCGGACGATGCGCGAGGCGATCGACAAGTACAAGCAGCTCTCGGACGCGGGCCTGATCCCGCTCGAGATCGGCGGGGAGGGCTACCCGCCGGAGCTCGAGGCGCTGTCCAAGGGCGTCGACCTGGTCGGCCAGGTGAAGAAGAAGCAGCGGTTCATCCGCCGCATCCCCATCGATCCCATGACGGGCAAGCCCGAGTGGGGCCTGCGCTCCTACCAGGACGAGCCCGACTCGTTCGCCTGGGGCGGGCAGAACGTGTACGACGTGTATTCCCTGTCCGAGGCGAAGGCCCTGGACGGGACGTATTACAAGGACTGGTGATGCGGAAACGGCCGTCCCAGAATGGATTCACGCTCCTCGAGCTGCTCGTGGTGATGTCGATCATCGGCATCCTGGCCGCGATCGCCGTCCCGGCGCTGCGCGATTCGCCGCAGCGCGCGCGGGAGGCGACGCTGCGCGCGGACCTCTTCACCTTCCGCAGCGTCATCGACCAGTACAAGGGGGACAAGGGCAACTATCCTCCCGACCTCGAGACGCTCATCAAGGACGGGTACATGCGGAAGATCCCCCTCGACCCGATGACGAAGGCGGCCGACTGGGTCCTCACGATGGAGGAGGAAGCGTCCGAGCCGGACGACCCGGCGCTGACCGAGCCGCCCGTGCCCGGCATCATCGACGTCCACAGCGCCTCGAAGGATGTCGCGCTGGACGGAACGAGCTACAGCGACTGGTGAGAAGGCACGCCGGCTTCACCCTCGTCGGCGTGGTCGTCGCGATCGCGATCGTGACGATCCTGATCGCCGCGGTCGGGCCTTCGATCGCGACGATCATGCAGCGCGACAAGGAGATGGAGCTCATCTTCCGCGGCAAGCAATACGCGCGCGCGATCCTCGCGTTCCAGAAGCGCTACGGCCGGTACCCGACGGAGCTGAAGGAGCTGCGCGAGATCAAGCCCCGCTCGATCCGCCAGCTCTGGAAGGAGCCGATGTGCAACTGCGAGGACGGCTGGCAGGTCATCATCGCCGGCACGCCGGACGCCCTGCCGATGGGGCAGGGGCCGCCGCCGCCCGGGGGAGGGATGCCGGGCAGCGGCCCCCCGCGGACGACGCCGGGCTCCTCGCAGGGCAACCAGCCGCCTTCGACCTACACGGGCATGGGCGGCCAGCCGACGCCGGCGCCCTTCCTCGGCGGCTCCGGCGGCGCGCCCACGCCCACGCCGGCGCCCTTCTCGACCGGCATCTTCGGCGACAAGCCGAAGACCGTGGGGCCGATCGTCGGCGTCAAGGTGAACCTGCACAAGAAGGCCCTCCGCAAGTGGCGGGACCGCGAGTGGTACGACGAGTGGCGCTTCATCGCGGGCGACGCCGACAACGACCTCTCGACGCCGATCGACCCCAACACGCTGCGGGGCGTCGGGCGCCTCACGCCGTCGCCGGGCGTGCCCTGACGCGGCCGACGTGATCGCCCGCCACGTTCTCGACAACGGCGCCGTGGTCCTCATCGACGAGATGCAGGACGTGCGCTCCTTCTCGCTCGGCATCTTCGTGCGCGCGGGCTCGGGCCACGAGCCGGCGGCCCGCCGCGGGCTGTCGCACTACCTCGAGCACCTCCTCTTCAAGCGCACGCGTCGGCGCACCAACGCCGAGATCTCGCGGGTGATCGACTCGCTCGGGGGCGACGTCGACGCGTTCACGACCAAGGAGTACACGGGGTTCTACGTCCACACGCTGGATGCGCGGTTCGACGAGGCGCTCGACCTGATGGGCGACGTCGTGCTTTCTCCGGCCTTCGGCGCGGCGGACGTCGAGACCGAGCGCGGCGTCATCCTCGAGGAGATCGGCGAGGCCAACGACAACCCGGACGACCTCGTCCACGAGACCTTCGTCGAGCTCCTTCTGGCGCGGCCACCCGCTCGGCGCGCCGATCCTCGGCACCACCCGGACGGTCCGGGCGATCGGCAAGGACGACATCTACGCCTACTACCGCTCGCGCTACGTCCCCGCCAATCTCGTCGTCGCGCTCGCCGGCCGTATTCCGGGGCGCGCCCTCGCGGCGATCGAGCGGCTTCTGGCCCGGCGGGGCGGGAGGGCCCCGCGCCGTGATGCGTCCGCGTCGAGGCCGCGGCCCCGGCCCCACGTCGTCCTGAAGTCGCGGCCGGGGCTCGAGCAGGTCCACGCCTGCTTCGGCTTCGAGGCGCCGCCGCAGACATCCCGGCGGCGATACGCGGCGGCCCTCCTCGACCTCGCGCTCGGCGGCGGGATGTCGTCGCGCCTCTTCCAGGAGGTCCGCGAGAAGCGGGGCCTCGCGTACTCGATCGGCTCCGCGTTCAATTCGTACCGTTTGGGCGGCTACGAGACGGTGTCGGCGGCGTGCGCGCCCAAGAATCTCCCGCGGCTGATCGAGGTGACGCTGCGGGAGCTCTCGAAGTTGAAGCGCGGCGGCCTGTCCGGACGGGAGGTCGCGCGGGCCAAGGAGAACCTGAAGAGCGACATGCTCCTCGCCCTCGAGTCGACGGTCTCGCGGATGTCCTCGGCGGCCCGGCAGGAGCTGTACCTCGGCCGCGTGGAGCCGCCCGAGGAGGTCATCGCGAAGGTCGAGGCCGTGCGCCCCGAGGAGGTCGACGCCGAGGCCGCGCGCCTGCTCGACGGCCGCGCCCTGTCGCTCTCGGTCGTCGGCAACCTCGACCGCCTGCCGGTCACCCGGTCCGACCTCGCCTCCGCCCTCTAACCGAAATTTCATGGGGTCAGGTCTCGAAATTTCGGTTCTCACCGAACCGAAAAATCCAGACCTGACCCCAATTTCTTTCGGTTCTGATTGAATAGCGGGGCATGAGCGAGATCGTGGTCCCGGTCACCGTCCTTCCGCACGGCGAGGGGCTGGAGCTGCCGGCCTACGCGACCCCGGGCGCGGCGGGCTGTGACCTGCGGGCGGCGCTCGAGGCGCCGCTGACTCTGGCGCCGGGCGCGCGCGAGCTCGTGCCGACCGGAATCGCGCTGGCGATCCCCGATGGCTACGAGGGGCAGGTGCGGATGCGGAGCGGCCTGGCGCTGCGCCACGGCCTCGCGCTCCTGAACGCGCCGGGGACGATCGACAGCGACTATCGCGGCGAGGTGAAGGTCATCCTCGCCAACCTGGGCTCCGAGCCCGTGACGCTCACCCGCGGCGAGCGCATCGCGCAGCTCGTCTTCGCGCCGGTGACGCGCGCGAAACTCACGCTCGCGCAGAACCTTGCGCCGACCTCGCGCGAGGGCGGCGGCTTCGGGTCGACCGGTCGGACATAGTTTGTCCGGTCCTTCTGATACATTTTCCGAGTGCGGGTCACCATCCTCGCTTCCGGGTCCGGCGGCAACGCGTGTGTCGTCGAATCCGGCGCGACGCGGGTGCTGGTGGACGCGGGCCTCTCGTCGCGCGAGATCGAGCGCCGCATGACGCGGCGCGGGATCGCCCCCGACACGATCGCCGCGGTCTTCCTGACCCACGAGCACAACGACCACTCGAGCGGCGCGGCGGTCTTCACGGCCCGCTGGGACTGCCCGCTCTACACGACGTCGGGTACGGCCGAGGCGATCGGCCTGGCCGGCGATCTCTTCACTCCGTTCGTCCGCATCCAGCCCGGCCGCGAGGGCCGGATCGGCGAGCTCGGGTTCCGCGCCTTCGGGACGCCCCACGACGCCGCGGAGTCGGTCGCGTACGCCTTCGAGTCGGAGGACGCGCGCCTCGTCATCGCCTCGGATCTCGGCCGGGCGGAGGAGGGGTTCGTCGATTTCCTCCGCGAGGCCACCACGCTCATGCTCGAGATGAACCACGACGAGGACATGCTGCGCGACGGGCCGTACACCTGGCCGCTGAAGCGCCGGATCTCGGGCGGTCTCGGCCACCTTTCCAACGCCCAGTCCGCGGAGGCGATCCGGAGGTCCTCGGGGCCGAAGCGGCGCCGGGTCGTGGCCACGCACCTTTCCCGCACCAACAACACGCCCGAGCTCGTGCGTGCCATGCTCGCGCGGGCGATCGAACGGTCCGGCTGGGACGTGCCGTTCGAGATCGCGGAACAGATCCAGGGTCTGGAGGCGTTCGACGCATGAAAGTGGAAGTCCGGGTCTATCCGCGCGAAGGAGTCCTCGATCCGCAGGGCAAGGCCATCGCCGCCGCGCTCGGCCGGCTCGGCCACGGGTCGGTCAGGGACGTCCGGGCGGGCAAGGTGTTCTTCATCGACGTCGCCGGCAACGACGCGAAGGCCGTCGAGGCCGACGCGCGGAAGATGGCCGAGGAGCTCCTCGCCAACACCGTCATCGAGGGCTACGACGTCAAGGTCGTTGCGTGACCGCGACGCGGACGAGAGGCGCCGCATGAAGTTCGGGATCGTCGTCTTCCCCGGCTCCAACTGCGACGAGGACTGCTTTCACGTCGCCAAGGACCTGCTCGGCTGCGAGGCCGACTACATCTGGCACCACGACACGGACCTGAAAGGGGCCGACGCCGTGATCCTCCCGGGCGGCTTCGCCTACGGCGACTACCTGCGCGCCGGCGCGCTCGCACGGTTCTCGCCGGTCATGGAGAGCGTCTCGAAGTTCGCCGCGGCCGGGCGGAGCGGTCCTCGGCATCTGCAACGGGTTCCAGGTGCTGCTCGAGGCGGGCCTCCTGCCCGGGGCGATGCAGATCAACCGGGGCTTGCGCTACGTCTGCCGCGACGTCCACATGAAGGTCGAGAACGACGCGACCGCGTTCACTTCGCTGTACCCGAAAGGCAGCGTCGTCAAGATGCCGATCGGCCACATGGAAGGCAACTACACCGCGCCGCCGGACGTGCTCGACGCGCTCGAGCGCGAGGGGCGCGTCGTCTTTCGCTACTGCGAGCCCGAGGGCGAGGTCACCGACGCGTCGAATCCGAACGGCGCGGTCCGCAACATCGCGGGCATCTGCAACCGCGAGGGCAACGTCGTCGGCCTGATGCCGCACCCGGACCGCTGCTCGGAGACGCTTCTCGGCAACGACCAGGGGATCAAGATGTTCCAGAGCGCCGTCGCCGCGCTCGCGACGCGATGACGATCACCGACCGAGCTCGTCAGCGAGCACAACCTCTCCGACGCCGAGTACCGCAGCATCCTCGAGATCCTGGGCCGCGAGCCCAACCTCGTCGAGCTCGGCATCTTCTCGGCGATGTGGAGCGAGCACTGCTCGTACAAGTCCTCGCGCGTCCACCTGAAGAAGTTCCCGACGACGGGCCCGCGCGTCATCCAGGGCCCGGGCGAGAACGCCGGCGTCGTCGACATCGGCGACGGCCTCGCCGTCGTCTTCAAGATGGAGTCGCACAACCACCCGTCCTTCATCGAGCCCTACCAGGGCGCGGCCACCGGCGTCGGCGGGATCCTGCGCGACGTCTTCACGATGGGCGCGCGGCCGATGGCCGTCGCTCAACTCGCTGCGCTTCGGCCGCCTCGACGCGCCGCGGATGAAGCACCTCGTCGACGGCGTCGTCGCGCGGGATCGCCGGCTACGGCAACTGCATCGGCATCCCGACGGTCGGCGGCGAGACGACCGTTCCACGCCGGCTACGACGGCAACATCCTCGTCAACGTCATGAACCTCGGCATCGTGCCGTCGGACCGCATCTTCCTCGGCCGCGCCGAGGGCGTCGGCAACCCGATCGTCTACGTCGGCTCGAAGACCGGCCGCGACGGCATCCACGGCGCGACGATGGCCTCCGAGGAGTTCGCCGCCGACGAGGCCGAAGCAGAAGCGCCCGACCGTGCAGGTCGGCGACCCCTTCACCGAGAAGCTCCTGATGGAGGCCTGCCTCGAGCTCTTCCAGACCGACGCCGTCATCGGCATCCAGGACATGGGCGCCGCGGGGCTGACCTCCTCGACCTTCGAGATGGCCGGCCGCGCCGGCATCGGGCGTCGAGATCGACCTCTCGAAGGTCCCGCGTGCGCGAGACCGGCATGACGCCCTACGAGATCATGCTCGTCGGAGTCGCAGGAGCGGATGCTCCTCGTCTCCCGGCGCGACCGCCTCGACGAGGTCCTCGCGATCTTCCACAAGTGGGAGCTCGACGCCGTCGAGATCGGCCGCGTCACCGACTCGGGCCGCGTCGTCCTCTTCTTCGACGGCAAGATCGTCGCGGACCTCCCGGCCGCGCCGCTCTCGGACCGCGCGCCCGTCTACGACCGGCCGCGGGCCGCGGCGGCGCCGCCCGTCGGGCCCGTTCCTCTGGCAGACCGAGAACGAGCCGTCCGACTTCGGAGACTGCCTGCGGCGGATCCTGGCCTCGCCCAACGTCGCCGAGAAGTCCTGGATCTGGACGCAGTACGACCACATGGTCCAGTCGAACACCGTCCAGCGCCCGGGCGGCGACGCCGCCGTCATCCGCGTCAAGGGGACGAAGAAGGGCATCGCGATGAAGAGCGACGTCAACCCCTTCTTCTGCGCGATGGACCCGTATCGCGGGGGAGCGATCGCCGTCGCCGAGGCCGCGCGCTCGGTCGCCTGCGTCGGCGCGCGGCCGCTCGCGATCACCGACTGCCTGAACTTCGGCAACCCCGAGAAGCCCGACGTCATGGCCCAGTTCGAGGCCGCCGTGCGCGGCATCGCCGACGCGTGCCGCGCGCTTTCCGTGCCCGTCGTCTCGGGCAACGTCTCGCTCTACAACGAGACCGCCGGCCGCGCGATCCCGCCGACGCCGACCGTCGGCATGGTCGGCCTGATGGAGGACGTCGAGAAGCACGTGCGCGTCCGGTTTCGCGCCGCGGGCGACCTCGTGGCGGTCCTCGGCGAGACCCGGGACGAGCTCGGCGCCTCGGAGTTCCTGCGCGACGATCCGCGGGCCGGGACGAAGGGCCGTGCCCCGAGGTCGACCTCGCGGCGGAGAAGCGCCTCGTCGACCTGCTCTGCACCCTCGCGGAGAAGGGCCTCCTCGCCTCCGCCCACGACGTCTCCGACGGCGGCCTCGCCGTCGCGCTGGCCGAGTGCGCCATGCAGGGCGGAATCGGCGCCACGATCGCCCTCGACGGCGCCGCCCGCTCGACCGCGATTCTCTTCGGCGAGTCGACCGGCCGCGCCGTCGTCTCGTTCGCGCCCGAGAACGAGGCCGCCGTGCGCGCCCTGGCCCTCGAGAAGAACGTACCGTTCTCCGCAGCCGGCTGGGTCGGCGGCGAGCGTCTGCGCATCGACGGCCGGAGCAAGCCCCTGATCGACGAGCCCGTCGCGGCGCTGACCGAGCTCTGGCGCACCGCGTTCCGCCGGGCCCTCGAATCGGCAGACGTCCTGTAAGAAGCTGCCCGGTCCGGCCGGGAACGCGCCGGCTTGACTCGCCTCGTTATGGCGCCATATTATGGCGCCATATGCCTGCCGCGATGAAGCGTACAACGATCATGCTCCCGGAGGATCTGCGCCGTCGCGCGCTCCTTTGCGCGAAGCAGAAGGGAGTCTCGCTGGGCGAGCTGATCCGCGATTCGCTGAGCGTGGCGCTGCCTGGCGTGAGCTACGACGCGCTCGCGGATCCGCTCTTCGAGGACGTCGTCTTCGACGGGCCGGGGCCGGCGGACGTGTCGGAAAAGCACGACCGCTATCTCTACGACGACGAGCCGTGATTTTCGTCGACACGGGCGCCTTCGTCGCCCGCTACATTCGGCAGGACGGTCAACATCGGAAAGCCCGCCGCGCCTGGGCGGAGTTCGACCGGAACAGGACTCGCTGCTTCACGAGCAGCTTCGTCCTCGACGAGACCTTCACCCTTCTCGGCAGGCGATCGACCTATGCTTTCGCCGCGGACCGGGCCCGGGCTCTGCTGAGTTCGGCGGCACTGACGATTCTCCGGCCCGACATCGAGGACGAGACGGCAGCCGTCGAACTGTTCGCGAAGTTCGCGGACCAGCAGGTCAGTTTCACCGACTGCATCTCGTTCGTCCTGATGCGCCGGCATCGCCTGGAACGGGCCTTCACCTTTGACCGCCACTTCGCCGACGCGGGATTCGAGCTCCTGCCCCGGGCCTGACGGCGTCTCGCCGTCCAACGAGACCAACGGCCGACGACTTTCGCCCCGGCACGCGAGTCCGCTAGGAAGCCGGACCCTGGCCGTCCTCCGCCCTGATGGAAATCGTATGGAAACCCCGTAACGCCCTGAAGACGCCGAAGCGAGCGTTAACAGATCTTGGCTCGCGAGGCCCTTAACGACGATGGTGTCCTCTCCGGTGAAGAGGGGCCCGACGAAAAGGGGGAGCGCCACGCTGACAGGATTGAGAAGCCTCGTAGGCCGGAGCCCTGGGCTTTCTCGAGGATCGGCCGGCGGATATCTGCGAAAGCATGCGGGCGAGCACCACCGGGCACGGTGTGCCGAGTCGCCGAGAGCTTTGACCGGGCCATGAAGTGAAGCAGAATTCCCACAATTCGATCGCCTCGCAAGGAGACGGGTCGCCTGCCGGCAACGAAGATCGTCAGGAGGCGCGCGTCGCAGCGGTCGGTCCCCGGACGCTACCTCGCCGTTGAGTCCTGCTCCGTAGCTCGTGAGCGGTGTGAGGTGAGGCTTCGGTGAATCGAACTAGCGCCGAGCGCGCGCCAGGATCCGCCGGTAGGTGAAGAAGTAGGGGCATTCGTCGGGAATCCGCGCGAAGAGGGCCTGCCGGTAGGCGTCGAGGAACCGGGTGTACAAACCCGCGGGGAGCCTCCGTCGGTACTCCGACAGGAGCGACCCTTCCACCCACGCGACCACGACCTCGCGGGACTCGAGCCGCTGTCCGTAGACCTGGAGGCAAACGGTCTGCTCGGCGTAACCGAGGCGGTCGAGGATCGAGGCGTAGGCTTCCGGGGCCAGAACGTTTCGAGGATGTGCCTGTCCGCCGAGCGCGGAACGGAAGGGCTCCTGGAGGGCAGCTTCTTCCGCGGCCCGGTGCGAAGGGTGGTCGAAATTGTCCGGGACCTGGAAGGCCAGCTGGCCGCCCGGGGCGACGGCGCGCGTCAGGCGCTCGAGCAGCGCCGGGTGATCCGGGACCCAGTGGAGCGCGGCGTTGGAGAAGACGAGGTCGTACGGCGACCGCCGGGGCGAAGGCCCCGATGTCGCCGCGCTCGAACCGCACGCCGTCGCCGGCCTGCCGGGACGCCTTCTCCAGCATCGCGTCCGACGAATCGATTCCCAGGGTGTCGGACTGCCAGTGTCTTGTGGTGAAGCACGCGGGTCAGCTCGCCGGACCCGCACCCCAGGTCCACCGCGCGGCCGCCCGGGAATCGGAGTGACGAGCGCGAGGAGGTCCTCGAACGGCCGGCGCCTCTCGACCGGCGAAGCGCGCGTAGGTCTCCGGGCTCCAGCCGTCCGTGCTCAGTAGCGGACCCTCTCGAGAAAGAGGCCCGAGGGCGGCGCGGTCCACTTCGCGGGAGCGATGGAGCGCTCGGACAGGAGTTTCTCCACGCCCGCCGCGTCGAGGTTCCCGCGGCCGACCTCGACGAGCGTGCCGGCGAGCCGCCGCACCATCTTCCAGAGAAAGTGCGAGGCGGTGATCCGGAAGTGGATCTCGGCCGGCGTGTCGACGACCTCGCTCGACTCGACGACGACGATCGTCGAGTCCTGGCCCTCGGGGTTCTCGCAGAAGGACCCGAAATCGTGGCGTCCCTCGAAGAGCTTCGCGGCGCGCCGCATCGCGGCGGCGTCGAGCCGGTCCTTGACCCACCACACCAGGCGCTTGTCGAAGGCGGTCCGGCGGCGCGAGATCCGATACAGGTAGGTCCGCGATACGGCGTCGTGGCGGGCGTGGAACTTCGGCGGCGCCTTCTCGACGGAGACCACGTTGACGTCGAAGGGGAGCCGGTCGTTCAGGCCTTCCTGGATCTGCCGCGGCGGGAGGTCCTTGTGGGCCTTCAGGTGCGCGACCTGGGCCAGGGCGTGGACGCCGGCGTCCGTGCGGCCGGCCCCGCCGATCGCCGTCTCCTCGTCGAAGAGCTCGCGCGCCGCGTGGGCGAGCGCAGCCTGCACGGTCTTGTCCGTGTTCTTCTGCGTCTGCCAGCCGCGGTAGCGCGTTCCCTCGTACTCGAGGGTGATCTTCCAGGTCGGCACGCGCGGAGTCTACCGGGATCCGGAATAATCGCGGCGCATGCGCCGATCGAGCGTCCCTCCCCCCGGGCCCGGAGAGCGCGACACGCTGGTCGACGGCGTGCGCTGGCGCTCGCGCGAGGTCGACGGGCCGCGGCGACCCGGTCGTGTACGTTCACGGCCTGCTGGCGTCGTCGGCGACCTGGCAGGAGGTGCTCGTGCCCGCCTCCGCGGGCCGGCCGGCGATCGCGGTGGATCTGCCGGGCTTCGGCTTCTCGGACCGTCCGGCGGCGCATGACTACTCGGTCGGCGGCGAGAGTCGGGGCCTCGCCGCGTTTCTCGACGCGCGCGGGATCGGCCGCGCGGTGCTCGTGGGCAACTCCCTGGGCGGCGCGGCGGCGATGCTGCTCGCGGCGGAGCACCCCGAGCGCGTCGCCGGGCTCGTTCTCGTCGATCCCGCTTCGCCCTCCGGGCGGATTCCGTGGACGATCCGGGGCCTTGCGCACGCCGTGGCTCGGCGAGACGGCTCTCGCGCTCGCGTCGCGGCCCGTCATCGCGTAGGGCCTGCGCCACCGGCTCTACGCGCGCGGCGGCCGCGTGACGGAGGGAGCGATCGACGATGCCTGGCGGCCGCTCGGCATCTCTGGCACCCGCCGCGCGGCGCTCGCGGCGATCCGCTCCGACCCGCGCGCCTACCGCGGCGTCGAGGCCCGGGTCCGCGTTCCGACGCTGATCGTGTGGGGCGAACGGGACCGGCTCCTTCCGGCGGGCGAGGCCGCTCGGCTCGCCTCGCGCATCGCCGGCGCGGAGCTGACCATCATCCCGGATGCCGGCCACCTGCCGCAACGCGAGCGCCCCGACGCGTTCGTATCGGCGGTGGCCCGGTTTCTCTCGAGGGTCTGAGGCCGGTCAGTTCCCGCAGCGCTCGGCGACCTTCGCCGTAATGACCCGCGGGTCGGGCGGCGTCTCGCCGAGGCCGAGCGTGTGGAGCGCCTCGTGGATGAGGGTATTGGCCGTCAGGCCGGTGTTGTACCGCTGCTGGGTGAGGAACTGGTCCCAGCACACGTGGACCGCGCGGCTTCCGACGTTGGTCCACGCGAGCGTCGAGCGGGGCCCGCAGGCCGCGGTCGGGCGTCCGTCGTAGAAGAGCACCAGCGAGAGGTACGAGGCGGCGGTGTGGCCGAGCGCCTCGACGTTGCGGTCGAGCCGGCGGCCCTGGAGATCGGTGAAGTCGGTGAGCACGTCGGCGCAGCGGCTGTCCGACAGGCGCCGGCGCGCCTCCTCGAGCGAGGGCCGGAAGTCGGCGGGCAGCCGGCGGTCGATGAAGAAGGTGAGCGCCACCGACTGGATGGCGAGCGGCATCGCCTCGTTTTCCACCGCCGCCGCGGCGGCCCGCGCGAGCGCGCCCGCGGCGACGATCGCCCACCGCAGCGCGGCGACGCGTCTCCGGGGCGGCCTCTGCATCGAGCCTCTCCCGCGGGGGAGGACGCGGCGACGGGAATTCGCGAGGCGTCTCCTCCGCTATGAGGGACGTTCGCGCAGAGGAACCTCGGAGGTCTTGAGAACGTCATTCGAATGTGCTGACTTTTTCGTGAGTGCCAATCATGCGCATCCAGATCGGTGAGTGCACTTTTGACTCGGTGCGGCGCGAGGTGCGGCGCGGCGGCGAATCGGTCCACCTCTCGCCCAAGGCGTTCGAGCTGCTCGGCGTCCTGCTCGAGCATCGGCCGCGCGCGCTCTCCAAGAACGAGCTCTTCGAGCGCCTGTGGCCGAATGCGTTCGTGACGGAGGCGAGCCTCGCCGGTCTCGTCGCCGAGATTCGGCGCGAGGTCGGGGACGACGCGCGCGATCCGAAGTACCTGCGCACCGTCCACGGTTACGGGTACGCTTTTTCGGCGGACGGGGTCCGCGCGGCGGCGGACGACGAAGGGATCTACCGGCTGATCTGGGGAGTGCGCGAAGTCCCGCTGGCGGGCGGCGAGAACGTCCTCGGCCGCGAGTCCTCGGCCGCCGTCTCCATCGACGACGCGACGGTCTCACGCCATCACGCCCGGATCGTGATCGACCAGGGGCGCGCGGTGCTCGAGGATCTCGGCAGCAAGAACGGCACCTGGCTGCGGGGCGCGCGCATCGCGACGTCCCAGGCCCTCGCCGACGGGGACCAGATCCGCATCGGTTCGGTTCCGATGACTTTCCGCTGTTTCGCCGCGGAGCGCCCGACCGAAACGCAGAGAACCTAGTTCGCGGCCGCGCGCCCGTCCCCGGAAAACGGCGCTCCAGCAGCGCCCGGATCCCGCTCGTCATCTTGAAAGGAACCTTGCCGCGATACGAACGTAGTCTTGGTGTCGGCTCTCGTTCCACTGGAGCCTGATGAACATCTCGTCCGGAACGCGGCTCGGGCAGTACGAGATCGTGGACCGCCTCGGCGTCCGGCGGGATGGGAGACGTCTACCGCGCCCGGGACACCCGGCTCGGGCGCGACGTCGCGGTCAAGGCGCTTTCGGGCGAGCTGTCGCTCGACCCCCAGCGGCTCTCCCGCTTCGAGGCCGAGGCCCGGTCCGCCTCGGCCCTGAACCACCCCTCGATCGTCACGATCCACGAGATCGGCCGCGAGAACTCGACACCCTTCATCGTCATGGAGCTCGTCGACGGGAAGACGCTGCGCGAGCTCCTCTACGCCGGAGCGTTGCCACTGCGCCGGACCGTGGCCCTGGCGGCCCAGCTCGCCGACGCCCTCGCGCGGGCGCACGAGGCGGGGATCGTCCACCGGGACCTGAAGCCCGAGAACGTGATGGTCACGCGGGACGGCCTGCCCAAGATCCTGGATTTCGGCCTGGCCAAGATCGAGAGCCGCGAGCGCGAGAACGGCGGCGGAGCGCCGGGACATGACCGTGACCGAGGAGACGAGGGAGGGAGCGGTCGTCGGCACCTCCGGCTACATGTCTCCCGAGCAGGCGAGCGGTCAGCCCGTCGATTTCCGGTCCGACCAGTTTGCGTTCGGATCCGTTGCTCTACGAGCTGCTGACCGGCAAGCGCGCGTTCCACGGCCCGACCCGGGCCGAGACGCTGGCGGCGATCATCCGCGACGAGGCCGAGCCGATCGAGGCGATCGCCCCGCGGGTTCCGGCGCCCCTGCGCTGGATCGTCGAGCGGTGCCTCGCGAAGCTTCCCGGAGGAGCGCTACGTGTCGACCCGCGACCTCGCGCGGGACCTGCAGAGCGTGCGCGACCACTTCTCGCAGATCGATGGCGAGCCCGCGCCGCTCCTGCCGTCGGCCCGCGGCCGGCGCGGCCGGCTGTGGCTCCCGGTGGGCGTGGGCCTCGCGGTCGCGGCCCTGGTCGCCTCGGCCTACGTCTTCGGGGGCGCCTCCCGGGAGCACGATCAGCCGTCCTACCGGCGACTGACGTTCCGGGACGGGACGGTCTGGACCGCGCGCGTCGCCCCCGACGGCCAGACGATCGTCTACGGCGCCGCGTGGAACGGCGGGCCGATCCGGATCTACTCGACGCGGCCCGAGATCCCCGAGTCCGTGCCCCTGCCGCTTCCTCCCGCAAACGTCCTGGCCGTGTCGCCGTCCGGCGAGATGGCGATCTCGCTCGCGGCCCGGCCGGCGGGGCCGTTTGCGACCGTCGGCACGCTCGCGCGCTCGACGCTCGCCGGCGGCGGGCCGCGCGAGATCCTCGAGTCCGTCCGCGCCGCCGACTGGGCGGCCGACGGGGCGAGCCTCGCCGTCGTGCGGACCGTCGACGGCCGGAGCCGGCTGGAGTTCCCGATCGGCCGGACGCTCGTCGAGATGCCGTCGGGCTTCCTGAGCCACCCGCGGGTCTCGCCGCGCGGCGACCTGGTCGCCTTCATCGAGCACCCCATGCGCGGCGACGACGGCGGCGCGATCGCGGTCGTGGACCGCGACGGGCGCCGGCGCGTCCTCGCTCCGGGCTGGATCAGCGTGCGGGGCCTCGCCTGGTCGCCGGACGGCAGCGAGGTGTGGTTCACGGCGGCCGCCGGGGGAGCGAGCCGTTCCGCTTCACGCCGTCACGCTCGGCGGGCCGGCGGCGCCTGATCATGCGCAGCCCCGGCGCGCTCACGCTTCACGACGTCTCGCGCGAGGGCCGCGTGTTGCTCGCCCGCGAAGGCGCCCGCGAGGGCATCCTCGGGCTGCCGCCGGGAGCGGAGCGCGAACGCGACCTCTCGTGGCACGACTGGTCGCGGCCGGTCGATCTGACTGCCGACGGGACGCAGATGCTCTTCGACGAGACGGGCGAGGGCGGAGGCTCCGGTTACGCCGTCTACCTTCGGGGGACCGACGGCTCGGAGGCCGTGCGGCTGGGCGAGGGGCATGCGCTCGCGCTCTCGCCCGACGGCAAGTGGGCGCTCTCGACTCCGCACACCACGCCTGCCGAGCTCGTCCTGCTCCCGACCGGGCCGGGCGAGCCGCGGCGGATCCGCACGGGCAACTTCGCCAACATCCAGCGCGCGGCCTGGTTCCCGGGCGGCGAGCGTCTCGTCGTCGGCGCCAACGAGCCGGGCCGGCCGACCCGGCTGTACGTCCAGTCGGCCGGCGGCGGCGACGTCCGGCCCATCACCCCCGATGGCGCGGGCGACGGCCTGGGCGGTCGCGCCGGACGGTGCGCGCGTCGCCGCCCTGGACCCGGAGCGCCGGCTGCTGCTCTATTCCGTCGACGGCGGCGATCCCGCGCCGGTGCGCGGCGCGCAGGACGGCGACGTCCCGCTGCGCTTCACGCCCGACGGCCGCGCGCTCTACGTGTTCGTGCGCGGCGACGGACCGCGCAGCGAGATCCACCGCGTCGATCTCGCGACCGGCGAGCGTCAGGTCTGGAAGGAGCTCGCGCCGCCCGACCCCGTCGGCGTCTTCGGCGTGCCGAGCGTCCAGGTCTCGGCCGACGGACAGTCGTACGTCTACGCCTACGTGCGGCTGCTCGACGAGCTGTATCTGGTCGACGGGCTCCGGTAGCGCGGGCTCGCGTCCGGCGTCGCGGGCGGGAACAACCCGTCGGGCCCGGATGTTAAGATTGCCTTCCAATGGCGTACCGGGGCGGCTTCTCGGACGAATGCGGCGTCTTCGGCGTCTGCGACTCCGACGATGCCGCCAACCTGGCATACCTCGGCCTCTACGCCCTCCAGCACCGCGGCCAGGAGTCGGCCGGAATCGCGTCCCTCGACGACGGGAAGATCCACGTGGAGCGGGAGATGGGCTACGTCGCCGACGTCTTCGGCGAGGCGCGGCTCTCGCGGCTGCACGGCCGGACGGCGATCGGCCACGTTCGCTACTCGACGGCCGGGGCCTCGCTTCTCGCCAACGCCCAACCCCTCGTGTTCGCCACGGGCCGCGGCCCGCTGGCCCTGGGGCACAACGGCAACCTGGTCAATGCACGGGAGATCCGGACCTCGCTCGAAGCCAAGGGCGCGCTCTTCACGACGACTTCGGACTCCGAGGTCTTCCTGCACCTGGTCGCCCGCTCGCAGTCGCCGACGCTGACCGGGGCGATCGCCGACGCGCTGACCGAGGTTCGGGGCGCGTACTCGCTCGTCATTCTCTCCCGCGAGGGCATCTTCGCCGTCCGCGACCCGCACGGCATCCGGCCGCTTTCGCTCGGCGTGCGCGAGGGCTCGCCCGTCGTGGCCTCGGAGACGTGCGCCTTCGACCTGATCGGCGCCAGATACGAGCGCGACGTCGAGCCGGGGGAGATCGTCCGGCTCTCGCGCGAGGGGTTCTCGTCGCATCGCTTCGCGTTTCCCATCTCGACGCCCTGCGTGTTCGAGCACGTCTACTTCGCGCGCCCGGACTCGATGGTCTTCGGGCGAAGCGTCGCCGCCTCGCGGCAGGGCTTCGGGAGGCGGCTGGCGAAGGAGCACCCGGCGCAGGCCGACGTGGTCGTCGCGGTCCCGGACTCGGGGATGTACCCGGCCCTCGGGTACGCCGAGGAATCGGGCATTCCGTTCGCGCTCGGGCTCGTCCGCAATCACTACGTCGGGCGGACGTTCATCGAGCCAAAACAGTCGATCCGCCACTTCGGCGTGAAGGTGAAGTTGAATCCGGTGCGCGAGGTCGTCGACGGCAAGCGCATCGTGCTCGTGGACGACTCGATCGTTCGCGGGACGACCTCCCGCAAGATCGTGCGGATGCTGCGCGACGCCGGAGCGAAGGAAGTCCACGTCCGCGTCTCGTCGCCGCCCACGATCAACAGCTGCCACTACGGCATCGACACGCCCACGCGCTCCGAGCTCATCGCGGCCAACCAGTCCGTCGACGAGATCCGCCAGTTCATCGAGGCGGACTCGCTCGGCTACCTGTCGGTCGAGGGGATGCTCGAGGCGTTCGGCCGGCCGCAGCAGGCGACCTGCACGGCCTGCTTCACCGGCATCTACCCGGTCGAGATCGAGGAAGAGGAGCGCGAGAAAGAGCACGCGCTCGACGCGAAGTAGGCCGACCGGACGGCGTGAGCGGACCGCTTCTGCTCGCCTCGACCATCGCCGTCCGCGGCGCCACGCTGATCGACGGCACGGGCGCGCCGCCGCTTCCCAACTCGCTTCTGGTCTTCTCGGACGGGCGCATTGTTTCCGTCGGCGTCGCCACGCCCGAGGCGCTGCGGGCGCTGCCGGCCGGAACGCAGATCCTCCCTGCGAACGGCAAGTGGATCATCCCCGGTTTGATCGACGCGCACGTCCACGCGGAATCGGACGAGGACCTGAAGACGATGCTGCGCTGGGGCGTGACGTCGGTCCGCCTGATGGCGGAGGACGCCGCGGCCGCGGCGAGCCTCGAGAGGGCTTCCGGCGCGCGAACCGACATCCCGGAGGTCTTTCCCTCAGCGCCGATCTTCACGACGAAGGGCGGCTGGTGGGACGAGGGCCAGCCGGCGGATCCGAACGTCAACCGCTTTCCGGCGACCGCGTCCGAGGCGCGCGAGTCGGTCCGCCGCGCGAAGGCGCTCGGATCCCGCGAGATCAAGTTGATGCTCGACGACATGGCCTGGTGCCGCGCGCCGAAGACGCCTGTCTCGAAGCTGCCGCCGTCCGTGGTCGAGGCGCTGGCGTCCGAAGCCCGGTCGCAGGGGCTGCGGGCGACCGTCCACGCTCCGAACCTCGTGGATGCGAAGGCGGCGATCGCCGCCGGAGCGACGGCCCTCGCGCACGGCGTTCTCGAACCGATCGACGACGAGACGATCGCCGTCATGAAGGCGCGGCCCGTCTTCTACATCCCGACGATGGACATCTTCGAGTTCCTGGCGGACACGCGGGGCTTCGTGGACGGCGTGCTCGGTCCGGATCCGAGCGCGCGCACGCCCGGCCACGGTCGCGTCGTGCCCCGGAGCCCGGTCGAGTGGCTGGCTCCCGCGACGACCCAGCGCTACCGGTCCGGCGCGTACTCGGACGGCTATCGCGAGCGCTATCCCAACTTCGAGTCGGTGAAGCGGCGGCTGCCGGCGCTGCGCGAGAACCTCCGCAGCCTCCACGCGGCGGGCGTGCCGATTGCGCTCGGGACCGACATGTGGGCGTTTCCCGGGCTTGCCGTCTCGATCGAGGCGGGGCTCTACGCCGCGGCCGGACTCTCGCCGCTGGAGTCGATTCGGGCGGCGACGCAGACCGCGGCGCGCTCCCTGGGTGTCGACGGCGACCGCGGCACTCTCGAGCGCGGCAAGCGGGCGGACTTCCTCGTGCTCCGCCAGAGCCCCCTCGAGAGGCCCGAGAACCTGCGGGAGATCGACGGAATCTGGAAGGCCGGGGTCCGGGTGGGTCCGGACGCCGAGCAGCGCGGCCCGTGAGCGCGCCCGACCCCCTCCTCGATTCCCGGCGCGAGTTCCCGATCCTCGAGAAGACGTACCTCATCTCCAACTCCCTCGGCGGAACCGGGGTGTGGAAACGCTGGAGCGACCGCCCGGCGAGCGTCACGTGAGGCGGCCGGGATTCGCGGCGGCCGGAGCGGCCGCGGTGGCGGCCGGAGCCGCCGCGCTCTTCGTCGTCTCGCGCGGCAAATGGTCCGACGCCATCATCGATTCGGGCCGCGAGTGGATCGTCCCGGATGCCCTCGCCCGGGGTGAGCTCCTGTATCGCGACGTCGTCTACTGGTTCGGCCCGCTGACGCCCTACGCGCACGCCGCCGTCTTCCGGGTCCTGGGCTCGAGCTTCGCAACGCTCGTCGTCGCGGGAGCTCTCGGGGCCTGTGCCGCGCTGCTCGCTTTTCACCTGGCGTTGCGACGCGTCACCGGCCGAAGCGAGGCGGCATACGTGACGGCGCTGGCCGTCCCCGTTCTCGTCTTCATGCCGAACGCCGGCGGGCCCCTTCTCGGAATGGGTTACCGCATCTGGCACGCGGCGACGTTTGCACTCTTCGCGATCGCGGCGGTCACGGTTCGCCGGAGCGTGGGAAGCGGCCGCGCGCTCGCGGCGGGGGCGCTGTGCGGGCTCGCCGGGCTCTGCCGGACGGAGTGGGGGTTTCTCGCGCTCTTTTCCGTGCTCGCCGCCCTGGCCCGGCGCCGCGGCGCTCGACCCTGGCGCCCGCCGGTCCTGGCCGTCGCGGCGTTCGCGGCGGTCTTCGCAACGGTGCTCGGCGGGTTCCTCCTCGCGGCCGGAGCCGGGGCGGTGCTTCGCGACGGGCACGTCCTCCTGACCGGTCTGCCGGAAGAGACGCGGACGTTTCTGGTTCGCTTCTCGGGCCTCGCCGACTGGCGGTCGGGGACCCTCGAGATGCTCTATTCGGCCGGGTTGTGGCTCGGCCTGGCGCTCGCGGTGCGGGCGCTCGCGCTCTGGCGCGAGGAGGGGGCCCGCCGCCGCTTGATCCTGCTGGGAGCGTGCCTGGCCGGGCTCGCGCTCCTGGCACTCCTGGGAGGAGCGGCGGGGGCGATCCTCTACAGCGGCGCGCCCCTGGCCTGCCTGGCGGCCGTGGTGGCCGGGCTGTCGCTTCCGCGCGGGTCCCGGGCGGCCGCGCTGATCGGTTTCGGCATCTTCGGCTTCCTCGCCTCGGGCCGGCGCCTCTTTCACATCGGCGACTCCGGTTACGTCGGGCCGCCGATCCTCGTCGCGCTCGTCTGTGTGGCCGGGCTGCTGCGCCTCGCCGTGGTTCGCCAGCGCGGAACGGCGCCGCGACGCCGGCTGAGGAAGTCTTTTCGGGTCGCGCTGGGATGTCTCATCGGCCTCGCGTTCGTGGGCCGCACCCTCGAGTACGCCTCCGACGAGCGCGTGGCGATCGCCGGGACGCAGGGGATGCTCTCCGCGCGCCCGGAGCTCGCGGCCCGTCTCGCGGGAACGGCGCAGATGCTCGCCGCCCGACGGCCCGGGCCGGGCGGCCTCGTCGTCTTTCCCGAGGGCGAGATCCTGAACGCGCTCTCCGGCCTTCCCAACCCGATCCGCCACAAGCTCTACATCCCGGGTTACCTCACCGAGTCGAACGAGGCGCAGGTCGTCGCGGAGCTCGAGCGGTCGCCGCCGGCGGCGATCGTCGTCGTCTACCGGCCGACGAGCGAGTACGGCCCCGGGCTCTTCGGCGTCGACTACGGGCGGGACGTGATGGGCTGGATCGAGCGCCACTACGCATGGGACGAGGGAGACGGCCGGGACCGCGTGGTCAGCCGGGTCGGCTCGTGGTTGCGCGTGGCTTTCCGACGGCCGGGCGCGGGCGCGGGAACGTGAGGGGACGGGCCGATAATGAAGCCGTTCGCTCATGAGAGGTGGAAGCCTGGCTGAACCGGAAGCGCCCGGGATCGAGCTCTCGGTCGTCATCCCGTGTCTCGACGAGGCCGACACGCTGGACCGCTGTCTCGAGAAGGCGCAGCGGGCCCTCGCCGCGGCCGGGATCGCGGGCGAAATCATCGTCGCGGACAACGGCAGCACGGACGCCTCCCGCGAGATCGCGCGGCGCCGCGGTGTGCGCGTGGTGGCCGTCCCGGAGCGCGGCTACGGCAGCGCCCTGATGGCGGGGATCGCGGCGAGCCGGGGCAAGTACGTCCTCATGGGCGACGCGGACGACAGCTACGACTTCGGCGAGATCCCGAAGTTCGTCGAGAAGCTGCGCGCGGGCTTCGAGCTCGTGCAGGGGTGCCGCCTGCGATCCGGAGGCGGCCGCGTGATGCCGGGGGCGATGCCGTGGCTCGCACCGCGGCTGGGGCAATCCGATGTTCTCGCGGCTGGCGCGCTGGTGGTTCCGGGCTCCGATCCACGACGTCTACTGCGGACTGCGCGGGTTCACGCGCGAGCTGTACGACCGGCTCGGCCAGCGCTGCACCGGGCATGGAGTTCGCGACCGAGATGATCATCAAGGCGACGCTGTCCGGCGCCCGGATCGGCGAGGTGCCGATCACGCTGCACCCCGACGGCCGCCGGACGCATCCGCCGCATCTGCGGACCTTTCGCGACGGCTGGCGGACGCTGCGGTTCTTCCTGATGTACAGCCCGCGCTGGCTGTTCCTGGTGCCGGGGGCCGCTCGTCGCGGCGCTCGGCGCGCTCGGTTTTGCGCTCGTCATCCCCGGCCTGCGGATCGGCGGCGTCAACTTCGATGCGCACACGCTCCTCGTCGCGGCCCTGGCCGTCATCGTCGGCTATCAGTCGGTGCTCTTCGCGGTCATGACGAAGATCTTCGCGATCGGAGAGGGGCTGCTGCCGCGCGACGCGAGGATGGAGAGGCTCTTCCGGCAGGTGACTCTGGAAAAAGGGCTGCTCGCGGGCGCCGCGGCGGCCGTCGCCGGCGCCGGGCTGCTCGGGTGGGCGGTCGCCGACTGGAGTGCGGCCGCGTTCGGATCGCTCGACTACGCGCGGACGATGCGGCGGGTCATTCCGGGCGTGACGCTGGCGGCCCTCGGGGTCCAGACGATCCTGTCGAGCTTCTTCCTCTCGATCCTCGGAATGCGCCGCCGGTGAGCCTCGCCGATGCCCTGCACGGAGGGTTCGTGCTGCCGCGGCGCGTGCGCATCCTCGCCGACCGTCTCGCGGGACGCCTGCCGCCGTCGGCGCGCGTGCTCGACCTCGGAATCGGCGACGGAAAGATCGCCGCGACGCTGCAGGCCGCGCGCCCCGACATCTCGATGCGGGGCGCCGACGTGCTCGTCCGGCCGGAAGCGGAGGTCCCGGTCGATCTCTTCGACGGCGAGACCCTGCCCTACGCCGGCGACTACTTCGACGCCGTTCTCGTCGTCGACGTCCTGCATCACACGACGGATCCGCGCCGCCTTCTCGCGGAAGCGCGGCGCGTCTGCCGGGGCGCGATCCTGCTCAAGGACCACCTCGCGGATCCCTGGCTCGGCCGCGCGCGGTTACGCGTGATGGACCGCGTCGGCAATGCCCGGCACGGCGTCGCCCTCACCTACAACTACCTCGACCGGAGCGCGTGGCGGGCCCTCTTTCGTGACGTCGGGCTGCGGGAGGAGTCCTGGGAGGAGAAGCTCGGCCTCTATCCGGCGCCGACCCGCTGGCTCTTCGAGGACTCGCTGCATTTCCTCGCCGAGCTGCGAGCGCGTGAGCCGGAAGGCCGGGCTGCGCGCTCGTCTGCGGCGTTGCGACCGCGGCGCTGACCTGGTGGGCGTGGGGCGCGTGGCGATCCGGTGCCGAAATCGCACGACGAGAATGCCTACCTGCTGCAGGCCGGGATCTTCGCGCAGGGGCGCTGGTCCGATCCGCCCCCGCCGCTGCCGGAGTTCTTCGAGCAGATGCACGTGCTCTCGCAGCCGCGCCGCGCCGCCAAGTACCCGCCGGGCCACGCCCTCGTGCTGGCCCCGGGCGTCGCCCTGGGCGTGCCGGCCGCCGTGCCGGTGGCGCTCGCCGGGGCTTCCGGTGCCCTGCTCTTCGCGCTGGCGCGGCGGGCGGCCAACGCCGCGGTCGCGGGCCTGGCGTGGCTCTTCTGGCTCGCACCCTCGCACCCTCTGTACTTCCGGGCCTCCTACCTCTCGGAGGGGACGACCTCTCTTCTGTGGCTCGCGGGCTGGTGGGCCCTGGCCGAGTGGGTCGAGACGGCGCAGGGCGCGGTGGCTCGCTCGTGCTGTCGCTCTGCGTCGGGTGGGGCGCCATCACGCGGCCGCTGACGACGATCGCCTTTGCGCTTCCGGCGGCGCTCCGTCGCCATCGGCCTCCGGCGGTTCCGATTCTCCGCGCGGGAGCTCGCGGCCGCGGTTCTGCCGGCGGCCGTGATCCTCCTTCTGCTGCCTCTGTGGAGCGCCCGGACGACGGGCGACCCGCTCGACTCGCCCCGGGCCCTCTTCACGCGCGAGTACATTCCGTTCGACGGCCCGGGTTCGGCCCGGTGTCGGAGGCGCCCGGGCGAAAGCTGCCCCCCGATCTGCGGGGTCCCTGCTTCGAGTTCTTCCGGGATCTCCGGGCGCACCACACGCTTTCCGCGCTCCCTTCGGCGGCCGCCGAGCGCGCCGCGGCCGTCGTCCGCGACCTCGGGGAAGGCTGGCGGGTCTGGCTCTTTCCCTTCGGGCTGATCGGACTCTTGGTCATCCCGAGGAGGGCCTGGGTCGCCGTCGCGAGCTCGGCGCTGCTCGGGCTCTCGCACCTCGTCTACGCGCACAATCCGGCCTGGACCGTGTACTACATCGAGAGCTTTCCGGTCGTCGCCTTCGTGACCGCGGTCGGCGTGGGGGCGGCGGTCGAACGGTTGGGCGACCGGTGGGGCCGCCGGTCGGTCCGTCGCGACGCTGGTCGTCGCGGCGCTGGCCCTGACCGTTTCTTCCGTCGCGACGACCGCGAAGCTGCGGTATTCGAACTGGTACGGCGCCGGGCCGCTCGAGCTCTTCCGCCGGGAAGTCCGCGCGATCGCGGACCCCCGCGCCGTCGTGTTCGTGCGCTACGCGCCGGGACACAATCCGCACATGAGCCTCGTCGCCAACGGCGCCGATCTCGAGCATGCGCGGGTGTGGGTCGTGTACGACCGCCGCGGGGACAACGCCCGGCTGTGCCGGATGGCCCCGGACCGCGTCCCCTACCTCTACGACGAGGCGAGCCGGCGCCTGCTGCCGCTGCCCCGCGACTGCGGCGCGCCGTCGCTATAATGCCGGTTCCTTGACGACCTCCCGCTACGCCGACGCCGGCGTCGACATCGATGCGAAGGCGGCCGCGCTCGCGCGCGCGAAGGCGGCGATCCGCTCGACCTTCACCCCGGGAGTGCTCGGCGACGTGGGCGGGTTCGGCGGGCCTCTTCCGGCCGGACTTCTCGAAGTACCGGGAGCCCGTGCTCGTGGCCTCGACGGACGGCGTGGGAACGAAGCTCAAGGTTGCGATCGAGATGGGCCGCCACGACACGTGCGGCGCCGATCTGGTCAACCACTGCGTCAACGACATCCTGGTCCAGGGCGCGAGGCCTCTCTTCTTCCTGGACTACGTGGCCACCGGCCGAGCTCGAGCCGGGCCTGATCGAAAGCGTCATCGAGGGGATCGCGCGCGGATGCCGCGAGAACGGGACCGCGCTGCTCGGCGGCGAAACGGCCGAGATGCCGGGGTTCTACGCCGCGGGGGAGTACGACATCGCGGGCACGATCGTCGGCGTGGTCGACCGCGACAAGATCCTCGACGGCTCGCGCATCGCCGCGGGGGACATCGCCGTGGGCCTTGCCCTCGGTCGGGCTCCAGACGAACGGCTACACCCTCGCGCGCCGGGTCTTCTTCGAAGCGATGGGACGCAAGCCGCAGGACGCGCTGCCGGAGCTCGGCGGGACGGGCGATCGGCGACGTGCTTCTCGACCCGCACCTGTCCTACCTTCGGCCGCTCGAGCCGCTCCTCGACGCCGGCCTGGTCCACGGTCTGGCGCACCTGACGGGCGGGGGGTTCTACGACAACATCCCGCGGGTGCTGCCGCAGGGACTCGACGTCGTCGTCAGGGCGGGAGCGTGGCCGGTGCCTCCGGTCTTCGAAGTCATTCAGCGCGAGGGCGACGTCTCGTTCGAAGAGATGCACCGCGTCTTCAACATGGGAATCGGCATGGTGGTGTTCCTCGCGCCCGGCGATCTCGCCGGTGCCGCCGAGATCTGGAAGGTTGCGGGTCAGCGCTGGTTCGCGATCGGCAACGTCAAGAGCGGCCGACACCACGTCGTCGTCGAGCCCGCGCCGGCGTAGCCGCCGGCCGGCGCCCGTCGCGCGCGGCAGGGAGGAGACCGAAGTGGATCTCGCGGGATGGCGCGGCGGGGGCTTCCGGACCCTGGCCGCCGTCTTCGTGGGCTCGCGCCTCGCGCTGTGCGTCGTGGGGCTGGTGGCCGTGCGCTACTTCCCGCTCAACACGCACAACCGCGACCACAACGCGGCCTTCGCGATTCCGATCGCGCCGGGCGAAACGAACCGGGAACCGCCGGTCGCGCCGGATCAGCCGCCGCCGCCCGTGTCCGCGCACGCCGAGCCGTCCGGAATCGCGGTCTGGGCGCGCTGGGACGGGCTCTGGTACGCGCGGATCGCAGAGCTCGGATACGCCGGGTCGTTCGACGTCGACGACCTCACTTCGACGCACGGCGAGCCGCCCGCGACGGGCTTCTATCCGCTGATGCCCCTCGCCATGCGCGGGTTCGGCGCCCTCACCGGGTCGCCGCTGCGCGCGGGGCTGCTTCTCGCCAACCTGTCGCTCCTCGTCTCCGTCGGGCTGCTCTTCCGGTTGACCCGGCGCCTCCTCGGCGACGAGGCCGCCGTCGTCGCGGGAGCCCTGCTGCTCCTCTATCCGCCGGGGTTCTTCCTCTCGGCGCCCTACGCGGATTCGCTCGGGCTCGCCCTGACGCTGGCGACGGTGTCGTTCGCGCTCGACGGACGCTTCGGCGCCGCGGGTGCGTTCGGGTTCCTTTCGGCGCTGACCCGGCCGGCGGGCGTGCTGCTGGCCCCGGCACTCGCCATTCAGTGGTGGTCGATGCGACGCAAGTCGCCGGGGACGACGCCGTGGACGGGCGCCTTCTCGGCCCTCCTGCCGATCCTCGGGCTCGGTGCGTTCCTTCTCTACTGCGGCCGCGCGTTCGGCGATGCGCTGGCACCGATGCATCGCCAGGCCGCCTGGCGTGGTGCGATCGGCTGGCCGCCAGGAGTGCTCGGCGAGATCGCGGCGGGTCCTTTTTCGCTGCTCGCGACGCGCCGCTCCGTCGTCGAGCTGGTGGCCGCGCTCGCCTGCCTCGCGCTGGGCGTGGCGGCGTTTCGCTACCTGCCGCCGTCGATCGCCTTCTACGGTCTCGCGGCCACCCTGCTCCCGCTCTGGACTTCTCTCTTCTCGTTCTCGCGCCTCGCGCTGGCGTCCTTCCCCGTTTTCATGACGGCGGCGGCGATGCTGCGCGGGCGCACGGGTCTCGCGCTCGGCATCGCGGCGTTCTTTGCGCCGCTCCTGGGACTCTTCGCGCTGCTCTACTTCAGCTGGAACTGGATCGGCTGAACGCATGCGGCGGCGTCTCGCGATCCTTCTCTCCGGCCGCGGCTCCAACTTCGAAGCGATCGCCGACGCCGTCGACTCCGGCGCGATTGCCAACGCCGAGATCGTCGCCGTCGTGTCGGACGTGCCGGAGGCGCGTGGGCTCGGCGCGGGCGAGGGAACGCGGCCTTCCGGCCTTCGCGGTCGACCGCGCGCGGTTTGCGTCGCGGCACGCGCACGAGGGTGCGATTCGGGCCATCCTCGACGAGCGCGCGGCCCGACCTTCGTCTGCCTGGCGGGCTACATGCGACTGCTCTCGCCCGACTTCGTCGCGCGCTGTCGCGGCCGGATCCTCAACATCCACCCGGCGCTGCTGCCGAAGTTACCCGGGCCTCGACGTTCAGCGCCGTGCCCTCGAGGCCGGAGAGACCGAGTCGGGCTGCACGGTGCACTTCGTCGACGAGGGGACCGATACCGGGTCCGATCGTCCTGCAGAGGAAAGTGCCTGTCCTGCAGGGAGATACGGAGGAGTCCCTCTCGGCCCGGATCCTGGCGGAGGAGCACCGGGCCTATCCGGAGGCCGATCGCGAGAGTCCTCGACGAGCTCGAAAAAGGAGCCTGAATCTGCACCGGAATCTGTGCAGGTCGATTCTCACGGAAGGCCCGGTTTCATTGGTGATTCGCGCTTTTCCGAATTGTCTTGACAGGGCGTTTGCCGCGCCCTATATTCCGCTTCCCCGCAAGGGTTGGTTCTTTCCAAGGCTTCTTCCCGGCGTGAGCCGTCCGTGTGACGGCTGGACGCGCGTCGCGTTTTTCGTTGACGAGGCGGGAAGGGGTTAGCTAAGCTGGAAGGTCCGTCGCAAGGCGGATTTTTTAGGTGGTCGCGCCGGCGGTACGGCGCGGCTGTCGGGCGCCGCGAGGGGCCCGGGAGCGCGGTTCCTTGAAAACTGAGTAGAGCGTGCCAGACGTCTTTTTCCTGCTTTTTTTGAAAAAGCAGAGTTTTCAGAAACTTACTTCAGGGTTTGACTCGCATCAATCGGCGAGGGCGTAAGCCCGAGCCGTGCGAACACTTAAAAGTGGAGAGTTTGATCCTGGCTCAGAATGAACGCTGGCGGCGTGCTTAACACATGCAAGTCGAACGAGGCGGAAGGGGGCAACTCCTTCCAGTCGAGTGGCGGACGGGTGAGTAACACGTGGGTAACCTGCCCGGAAGTGTGGAATACCTCGGGGAAACTCGAGCTAATACCGCATGACATCTTCGGGACGACAGTCCTGACGATCAAAGCGGGGTCGCAAGATCTCGCGCTACCGGATGGGCCCGCGCCCGATTAGCTAGTTGGTGAGGTAACGGCTCACCAAGGCTTCGATCGGTAACCGGCCTGAGAGGGCGATCGGTCACACCGGAACTGAGACACGGTCCGGACTCCTACGGGAGGCAGCAGTGGGGAATCTTGCGCAATGGGCGAAAGCCTGACGCAGCAACGCCGCGTGGAGGATGAAGGCCCTTGGGTTGTAAACTCCTGTCGGCTGGGAAGAAATCGTTCGTGGCTCATACCCACGGACGTTGACTGTACCAGCAAAGGAAGCCCCGGCTAACTCTGTGCCAGCAGCCGCGGTAATACAGAGGGGGCTAGCGTTATTCGGAATTATTGGGCGTAAAGGGCGCGTAGGCGGCCATGCGTGTCTTCCGTGAAATCCCTCGGCTTAACTGAGGACGTGCGGAAGAAACTGCAAGGCTCGAGTCCGGGAGAGGGGGGTGGAATTCCCAGTGTAGCGGTGAAATGCGTAGATATTGGGAGGAACACCGGTGGCGAAGGCGGCCCCCTGGACCGGTACTGACGCTGAGGCGCGAAAGCGTGGGTAGCAAACGGGATTAGATACCCCGGTAGTCCACGCCGTAAACGATGGGCACTTGGTGTCGCGGGTATCGACCCCTGCGGTGCCGAAGCTAACGCATTAAGTGCCCCGCCTGGGGAGTACGGTCGCAAGGCTGAAACTCAAAGGAATTGACGGGGGCCCGCACAAGCGGTGGAGCATGTGGTTCAATTCGAAGCAACGCGAAGAACCTTACCTGGGTTTGAAGATCAGTTGATCGGGGGCGAAATCCCTCTTTCCCGCAAGGGACAATTGGTTAGGTGCTGCATGGCTGTCGTCAGCTCGTGTCGTGAGATGTTGGGTTAAGTCCCGCAACGAGCGCAACCCCTGCTGCTAGTTGCCAACGGTTCGGCCGGGCACTCTAGTGGGACTGCCGGTGATAAACCGGAGGAAGGTGGGGATGACGTCAAGTCCTCATGGCCTTTATGTCCAGGGCTACACACGTGCTACAATGGCCGGTACAAAGCGTTGCGAAAGCGCAAGCTGTAGCCAATCGCAAAAAGCCGGTCTCAGTTCGGATTGGGGTCTGCAACTCGACCCCATGAAGCTGGAATCGCTAGTAATCGCGGATCAGCACGCCGCGGTGAATACGTTCCCGGGCCTTGTACACACCGCCCGTCACATCACGAAAGTCGGCTGTACCAGAAGTCGGTGTTCCAACCCGCAAGGGAGGAAGCCGCCTAAGGTATGGTCGGTAATTGGGGTGAAGTCGTAACAAGGTAGCTGTAGGAGAACCTGTGGCTGGATCACCTCCTTTCTAGAGTTCTTCTCGCTGCCCCTCTCTCATGGGGGAGCGGACGAGACACTCCACGGTCGATCGTCTGGCGCCGACTCGTCCGGCAAACGCCTCTACTCAGTTTTGAAGGTATCGGCTCTCGGGGCCGTCCTGGGCCCGGGCCGTGTTCTGAAGTCTCGATCGATAGGTCATCGACACAAGCTTGTCCCACTGGGCCTATAGCTCAGTTGGTTTAGAGCACACGCCTGATAAGCGTGAGGTCGGTAGTTCGAATCTACCTAGGCCCACCAGTTTCAGTCGACCTCACGTGGGGCTGTAGCTCAGCTGGGAGAGCGGCGGCTTTGCAAGCCGTAGGTCGCCGGTTCGATTCCGGTCAGCTCCACCAATTTCGCTAGGTGAGCGGACGAGGAAGCGGCCGGGCGGCCTTCGATGACTCGATCAGGACGGCGCGGATGAGAAAGCTCCTTGCACGAGGCGAGGGGCTTTTTGATCCGCGGTGATCGCGATCTTTGACAAGAGAGTCGGGTAAATAGAAAACGATTCGCGTCTTAGGTATTTTATGGTCAAGCTACTAAGGGTGGACGGTGGATGCCTTGGCGCAGAGAAGCGATGAAGGACGTGGCAAGCTGCGATAAGCCTCGGGGAGCCGCAAACAGGCTTTGATCCGGGGATTTCCGAATGGGGCAACCCCTCTGGAGGCAAGTCCAGAGATCCCCTGCTGAATGCATAGGCAGGGAGAAGCAAACCCGGGGAAGTGAACCATCTCAGTACCCGGAGGAAAAGAAAGCAATTGCGATTCCGTCAGTAGCGGCGAGCGAAAGCGGAACAGCCCAAACCTCGAGGGCTTCGGTTCTCGGGGGGTTGTGGGGCGGAGTACGGCGCAAGCCAGGAAGTCAACAAGAACCCGTCTAGTCGAAGGTCACTGGAAAGTGCCGCCAGAGAGGGTGACAGCCCCGTAGGCGAAAGACGAGGTTCCTTCCCATTCCGTTCCCGAGTACCACGGGGCACGAGAAACCTTGTGGGAATCCGGGTGGACCATCACCCAAGGCTAAACATTACTCTGCGACCGATAGTGAACCAGTACCGTGAGGGAAAGGTGAAAAGAACCCCTGTGAGGGGAGTGAAATAGTACCTGAACCCGTCCATCTACAAGCAGTGGGACCACCATGTCGCAAGACGGTGGAACCGCGTGCCTTTTGCATAATGAGCCGGCTAGTTAATTTCAGCGGCAAGGCGAAGCATCGTGCTGAGCCGGAGCGAAAGCGAGTCTGAATAGGGCGATTCAGTCGCTGGGATTACACGCGAAGCGGGATGATCTAACCATGGCCAGGGTGAAGCTGCGGTAACACGCAGTGAAGGCCCGAACTGGTGTTGGTTGAAAACAACTCGGATGAGCTGTGGTTAGGGGTGAAAGGCTAATCAAATTCCGTTATAGCTCGTTCTCTCCGAAATAGCTTTAGGGCTAGCCTCGCATGATTGACGACGGTGGTAGAGCTCTGGATGGACTAGGGGCGTTTCCACGTTACCAAATCCAACCAAACTCCGAATGCCGTCGATCACAGTGCGGGAGTCAGACAGTGGGGGATAAGCTTCATTGTCGAGAGGGAAAGAACCCAGACCGCCCGCTAAGGTCCCCAAATCGTTGCTAAGTGGAAAAGGATGTGGAGACGCCCAGACAGCCAGGAGGTTGGCTTAGAAGCAGCCATCCTTTAAAGAAAGCGTAACAGCTCACTGGTCAAGCGGCTCCGTGCCGACAATTCAACGGGGCTAAAGCAACGTACCGAAGCGGCGGATGTCTCGAGGCTTCGGCCGAGAGACGTGGTAGGAGAGCATTCCTAGCGCAGCGAAGTCGGACCGCGAGGACCGATGGAGCGCTCGGAAGAGACCCTGCCGGCACAAGTAGCGATAAAGCAGTTGAGAGCACTGCTCGCCGTAAATCTAAGGATTCCTGAGCAAGGTTAATCCGCTCAGGGTCAGTCGGTCCCTAAGGCGAGGCCGAAAGGCGTAGCCGATGGAAATCCGGTTAATATTCCGGAACCGCTCGTTTGTCGTTATCACGAAGGGGGGACGCAGGAGGCTAGGCGTACCGGGTGTTGGATGTCCTGGGCCAAGCTCGTAGGCGGGAAGGGTAGGCAAATCCGCTCTTCCATTCAACGCCGAGAAGCGATGGGGAGGCCGTCAGGCCGCAAACTCGCCGATGCCACGCTGCCGAGAAAATCCCCTAAGGAGATGAACGGGTGACCGTACCGCAAACCGACACAGGTAGATGAGGAGAGAATCCTAAGGCGCTCGAGTGAAGCGTTGCGAAGGAACTCGGCAAATTAACACCGTAACTTCGGGAGAAGGTGTGCCCTGGAACGTTCAGAGATTTACTCTCGAAGGCGTACCGGGGTCTCAGTAAAACGGGCCAAGCGACTGTTTACTAAAAACACAGGACTCTGCAAAGTCGTAAAACGACGTATAGGGTCTGACGCCTGCCCGGTGCTGGAAGGTTAAGGGGAGAGGTTAGCCGCAAGGCAAAGCTTTGAACCGAAGCCCCAGTAAACGGCGGCCGTAACTATAACGGTCCTAAGGTAGCGAAATTCCTTGTCGGGTAAGTTCCGACCTGCACGAATGGCGTAACGATTTGGTCACTGTCTCCGCAACGCGCTCGGCGAATCTGTAGTACCGGTGAAGATGCCGGTTACCCGCACGTAGACGGAAAGACCCTGTGCACCTTTACTATACCCAGGCATTGAATTTTGGCGTTGTCTGCGCAGGATAGGTGGGACACTTTGAACCTGGGGTTTCGGCCTCGGGGGAGTGGACGGTGAGATACCACCCTGATGGCGCCGGAGTTCTAACTGCGACCCGTAATCCGGGTCCAGGACCATGCCTGGCGGGTAGTTTGACTGGGGCGGTCGCCTCCTAAAATGTAACGGAGGCGCCCAAAGGTTCCCTCAGGCTGATTGGAAACCAGCCGTAGAGTGCAAAGGCAGAAGGGAGCTTGACTGCGAGACCGACAAGTCGAGCAGGTACGAAAGTAGGGCTTAGTGATCCGGTGGTTCTGCATGGAAGGGCCATCGCTCAACGGATAAAAGGTACGCCGGGGATAACAGGCTGATCTTGCCCAAGAGTTCACATCGACGGCAAGGTTTGGCACCTCGATGTCGGCTCATCGCATCCTGGGGCTGAAGCAGGTCCCAAGGGTCCGGCTGTTCGCCGGTTAAAGCGGTACGTGAGCTGGGTTTAGAACGTCGTGAGACAGTTCGGTCCCTATCTCGTGTGGGCGCAGGAAATTTGTGAGGATCCGTCCTTAGTACGAGAGGACCGGGACGGGCGAACCTCTTGTGCACCGGTTGTCGCGCCAGCGGCATGGCCGGGTAGCGAAGTTCGAAAGGATAACCGCTGAAAGCATATAAGCGGGAAGCCTTCCTCGAGATGAGATTTCCCGGGAGCAATCCCCTGAAGGCCCGTGGGAGACGACCACGTTGATAGGCGGGGTGTGGAAGCGCTGTGAGGCGTGAAGCTGACCCGTACTAATCGGCCGTGCGGCTTGACCATAAAATATTTAAGACGCGAATCGAAGAATCCGTCGACCCGACTCTCTTCTTCCCTGGGCGGGGGACCTTTTCGGTCCCCCGGACCCCCAGGATCCTGGAAACAGGAAAACTTTGGAAACAGAGTTTCCCGGTGACCTTAGCGAAGGGGCCACACCCGTTCCCATTCCGAACACGGCCGTTAAGCCCTTCAGCCCCGATGGTACTTCGAGGGAAACCTCGTGGGAGAGTAGGACGTTGCCGGGGAATTATTTTGGAGCTCAGGACTCGTTCCTGAGCTTTTCTTTTTGGCGATGAGAGCGCGCCGCATCCTGGCCTCGATCGCATTCACGGCGGTCTTCCTCGGGACTGCCGCCGTCTCCGTCCGGCGGGCCGCCGCACTCGCGGCGAGCGGGCCGCCGCTCGACGCGGTCGGTGAGCGGCGCTTCATGCGCTGGGCGAACCGTGACGCTGCGCTCGCCGGCCGGCTCGAGGATGCGGGCCGCACGCTCGAGCCCGGCCAGGCCGTGCTCGCCGTGTGCGCGCCGAGCTGCGACACGTCGTGGTTCTGGGCGATGGCCGCTTACGGCCTGTCGCGCCAGGCCGTGGTCGACGCGAAGACCGAGGGGGAGCTCGGCCGCGTCTTCCCGACGCGGGTCGTGCGAACGGCCGGCGCGGTTCGCCTCCTTCCGCGCTCCGACGCGGGCCGTGGCGATGGCGCTCGCTGAGATTCTGGTCGGCGGCGGGACCGCCGTGCTCGTCGGGCGCGCCGCTCTGCCGCGGGGCCGCCGTCTCTCGCCGCCGGCTCTGGCGGAGGACCTGGCGTTGGGCCTGTCTCTGGTCGTTCCGCTCGCGTTCGCCTGGGGCGCCGCCGGACTGCCTTGGGGCCGCGTCTCGATGCCCGCGCTCGCCATCGGCCTCGCGGTGCTGCTTCGGTTGGCGAACGGGCGCGACGCGGCGGCGGAGGCGGTTCCTTCGTCGTTGGCCGGCTGGGGGTCCCGCGCCGCCCTGGCGCTTCTGGCCGTCGCCTTTCTGGTCGCGGCCTGGAAGTGGTTTCGGGCGCCGCTCTGGTCCTGGGACCACTTCGCCATCTGGGGGCTGAAGGCGCGCCGGCTGGTCCAGGACGGAGCGCTCGATCTCGAGTTTCTCGGACTTTCGAAATTCGTGACCGCCAACCCGGATTACCCGATCGGCCTTCCCCTCCTCTGGCGCTTCCTGTCGCCGTCGGTGCCGTCCGAGGCGGAGTTCCGCTTCTGCCACACCCTCCTCGCCGTCGGCCTCGTCGCGGCCGTGTACGGTTGCGCTCGCCGCCTGCAGGGGTCCCCCGGCGTGTCTGCGCTCGCCGCGGCCGTCCTGTGCGCGTCGCCGCTCTACTGGGACACGGAAGCCGTCGGCCTCGCCGACCTGCCGCTCGCGTGCGTGGCAACGGTCGGGCTTCTTCTCGTGCTGCAGGCGCGCGACGACCCCGGCTTTCCGTCCTGGACGGCCGGCGCCGCCCTGGGCTTTCTGGCGTGGATCAAGATGGAGGGGCTCGTCCTCGGGGCGCTCCTCGCCGTGCTCGCCGTTCTCGCGGGGCCGGCCGCGCGAGCGGGCTGGAGGCGGAGGGCGGCGCTCCTGTCGGCGTGGCTCGCGTGGAGCCTCGGCGCGCTGGCGATCCGCCGCTTCTGTCTGCCTGCGGGCCGGGGTTTCCTGGAAGGCGACTGGGCCGGCCGCGCCGCGCTTCGGATACGAAACCCGCGCCCGATCCTGGACGGCCTCTTCGCGAACCTGTCGGGCGCGGAATGGCTCGGCCTGTGGTTTCTCTTCGCCGGGGCCCTTCTCGCGTCCTTCGTCCTTCGCGCGCCGGCGCCCCGTTTCCTCGTCCTCGTCGTGCTCGGGCAGCTGGGGTTCTACGCCTTCGTCTACTTCGGCACGTTCATGGAGCCTCTCGAGCACCTTCACGCCTCGTTCCACCGGCTCGCCGCGGCCCTGGCCCCGCTGGCGCTTCTCGCGAGCGTCGCCGCCGTCGGCGCGGCGTCGAGAGCGTTGACGCGGGTCCCGGCGCCCGCCCGGCTCGCCGCGACCCGCTGACGCTCAGCGCGGGTGCGTGGGCAGCCGCGCCGCGGCCGCCGTCTCGGGCGGCGGCGTCCCGCGCAGTCGGTAGAGAGCGGTGCGGCGCTCGCCGCAGGTCGCGCAGGTCCCGATCGGTTTGCCGGAGCGCAGACCGTCGCGGATGCGCTTCAAGGGCGCGCCGCCGGCGATCCGCTCGAGCGTATCGGCGGGGTAGAACCCGATGGGGTCGGCTTCCCAGTAGATGCACGGGCTCACGGCCCCGTTGGGCCGGATCACGTAGTTGCGGTCCGGGTAGGCGCAGCCGAAGAGCCCCTGGTACCAGCCGTACCGCCAGTACTCGGGCCGGTCGAGGCCGGCGCGCAGCCGCCAGAGCCGCCGGCGCGTGCGCGCCAGGAATCCCTCCTCGACCCGCTGCACCTCGAACTGCGGATAGGACGCGAGCCGCAGGCCCCGGCGAACGGCGTCGTGCGCGGCCGCGGAGAGCTCGGCATTGAGCTCCTGCGGGTCGGCGTCGGTCAGGAGCTCCTTCGACACGTCGACTCCGGGCGTCTGGGAAACGAAGCGGACGTCGATGTCGGTGGCGCCGTGGTCCGCGGCGAACTCCGGCAGCCGCGCCAGGTCCTGCCGGTTCGACTGCATCCAGGTGAAGATGATCCGCAGCCGCGGCGTGCGCGACTTCGCGACGACGCGCGCGCGGCGGAGCGTGTCGAGGCAGGCGAGCAGCCGCTCGAACTTCGCCGGAACGCGGATCTTCTCGTAGGTCTCCTTCGTCATTCCGTCGATCGACGCGGCGACGGTCGCGACGCGGGCGCGGATCAGCGCCTCGGCCGTCGCGTCGGTCAATGCCAGCAGGTTCGTCGGGAACCAGAGGTCCGGGACGCCGTAGCGTCCGGCGATCGCGAGGATCTCCTTGAACTTCGGATGGATCATCGGCTCCGCGGCGCAGCCGAGCGCGACCCGCCAGGCCTTCGGGAAGAGGTCCGCGGCGATCTTTTCGAAGACGTCGACCGGCATGTTGCCGTCGTCGGAGAGCTGCTTGTCGAAAGGCGGAAAGAGCAGCCGGTCCGTGTTCGCGAAGTAGCACATGACGCACTTCAGGTTGCAGCGCGCCGTGAGGTCCAGGATGACGTTCAGGGGCCGGGGCATAGAGCAGGAATTATGTCATCCGTCCCGCCGCTGGCCGACGAAGACGGTGAAGCTCGGAGCGAGCAGACGAAGCGACGTCAGGTGCTCCTCCGCGGCGCAGAGGCAGGCGAGGAGCCGTTCGTCCTCGCTCGAGTCGCCGCGATGGTTGCGCGCGAAACCCGAGAGCAGCGGATGGAGGAGCCCGCCGCCGCACGAAAGCTCGGCCTGCGCCGCGAACGCGCGCCGCGCGGCGGGCACGAGACGGTCGCTCTCCGCGGCCTCGAGCGGGTCCTCGCGGGCGAGACGGCCGGCGTCGACGCGCTCGCGCCGCCAGAGGAGCGCGCCCGTGTCCGGATTGGTCCGCCAGCGGTCCGGGAGAAGGCGGAAGTAGCGTCCGACGACTTCCATCTGCTCGTCCGGGTACTGGAAGCGCGGCGGCCCCGTGTACTCGGAGAACACGAAACGTCCGCCGAGCGCCAGCGCGTCGTGGACGCGGGCGTAGAGCGCGTCGATGCCGGGCAGGTGGTGGAGGATGTCACTCGCGATGATCGCGCTCCACGGCCCCGCCGGCAGCGCGTCGCGCGACGCGTCCAGCACGGCGTAGGCGATCGAGGCGAGGCCGGAGCGCCGCGCCTGGCGCTCGGCCGCTTCGACCGCCGCGGGGTCGGGGTCCGTCGCAAGAATCGTCTCGATGCCGTCGTGGCGCACGAGCGCCCGCTCGAGATACCCGTTCCCGCAGCCGAGAACGAGCATGCGCTCGAGTCGCCGCGGAAAGTGCTCGCGACGGACGTACGAGAGCCAATCGCAGGCGGGATCGCCCGTCGCGGTGCGGTTCAGGTGGCGCTGCAGCGCGGCGGACGGCACCCAGAAGGGAGAGCCGGGGTGGTTCAAGGCGTCGCCCTCCGTTGCCGGCGGGCCGCGACCGCGGCGGCGAGAAGCGCGGCGGCGGTGGCCGCGGAGATCCAGGCCCCCGCGACGAACCCGGGCGGCCGGTATCGAAGGCGCACGCGCTGCGCACCTTCCGGCAGGTTCAGCGCAAGAAACGGGCCGTTGGCGCGCGACACGGGGACGGCGGCGCCGCCGCTCGTCGCCGACCAGCCGCCGTCCTGGACGAGGGAGAGAACGATCCACGCTCCTCCGCCGCTCACCTTCGCGTCGAAGGAGGCCGCGTTCGTCGACTCGCCGTAGGCGGAGATCTCGGCCGCGCCCCCCGGAGCCTCACCGTCGCGGTCCGCGAGGACCCACGCCTTCGCCCGCCAGTCGCGGTTCGACGCGATCTCCCGAAAGGCGGCGCCGAAGGCCGCGTTGGCGTCGCGGAGAGGCTCGCGGGCGGGCGCGCCGGCGACCAGGCGCACCGTCGCCGGGACGAACGCGCGCGGCAGGACCGTCGGGCTCTCGAAGACGCCGCCGTCGGCGCCGCCGTAGACGGGGCGCCAGCGCTCCGGCGACGGCACGTGGCCCGGCGCCGCGACGAGAAACCGCGCGTTGAGAAAGTCGAGCACCGAAGCGTCCGGGTCGGTGATCGACTTGAAATAGCTTCCCGGCGGATAGCCGCCCGTCGCATCGAGGAACGTCACGTAATCGCGCCGCTCGACCGGATCGTGGGTCCGGACGTCCTCGACGCCGGCGAAGACGTTGGTGCCCGGGAAGAGCGCGGTCCCGGCCCCCGCGACGCGAAACGGGGGAGGCTGGGACCGCAGGAAGCGCACGAGCGGCGTTTCGGGATAGAGGAGCGACGGCGAAAAGAGCCGGTAGTGGCTCTTCCACTGGTACAGGAGGTCGGCCGCGCAGAGGGCCGCGAGGCCGATCGTGTAGAGCCCGGTCCGGGCCCGGGTCACGAGCGCGAGCCCGGCGGCCGCGGCCAGCAGGCCGAGCGTGATCGCGAGCTGGCGCTTCTGGAATCCGAGCGCGAAGGGCGCGGTCAGCTCCGGCCGCAGGTGCAGGAACCAGAGGACGGCCGCTGCCGCCAGGACGAGCGGGGCCGCCGCCGCGCCCCATGCGGCCTTCGGACCCGCCGCCCGGTCGCGCGCGTAGCGGTCGAGCTCGAGCGCCGCCAGCGCCGGTCCGGCGAAGGCGATCCAGGTGGAGTAGCGCAGAGGGAAAACGTGGCGCAGAACCGGGATCGCGCCGAAGAGCTCGGCGAAGGGCCAGAGCGCCACGGCGGTGCCGAGCCCGCAGACGAGGAGGCCGGCGAGGATCCACGACGAGCGCGAGCGGCGCCGAGCCCGGCCGCAGGAACAGGAGCGCCGCCGCCCAGCCGACGATGCCGAAGTAGCCCAGGGCCATCTCGGGAAAGGCTCCGGTCGTGCCCGAGAGTTGCGGCGTGTGGATCAGGTCGCCGAGCGAGCGGGGAAAGAACGCCGTCGCCACGCCCCTCCAGAACGCGCCGTGAGGCGCGAGCGAGAACGCTCCGCTCCAGTGCGGCAGGGCCGCGAGGACCATCCGGTTCGAGGCGCGGATCGCCAGGGCCGTTGGCACGAGGAGAAACGCGGCGAGGCCGGCCGCGGCCGTCCCGGACAGGAGGACGCGGCGCGCCAGGAGGGCCCCGTCGGAGAGGTCCCGCGCGGCGAAGCGGCCGGCGAGCCACAACGCCAGGAAGAGCAACCCGAGGGCCAGGCTCTCGGGATGGCCGGCGAGCGCCGCGGCGAACAGCACGAAGGTCAGCGCCGCCGCGGCGCGCTCCCGTCGGTCGGCGTCGCGCAGCCGTTCGGCGAGGAAGAGGATCCAGGGCCAGAGGCAGAACACCGCCGTGTGGGGAAAGAAGAGCCACTGCGAGAACGACATCGACAGCGCGAACGCGATCGCGGCGAAGACCGCGGCCCGCGGCGTCGCCGAGAGCTCCCGGAGCCACAGCCACATCCCGCTCATCGCGAGGACGAGCTTCGCCGTGCCGGCCGCCAGGAACGCCGCGAGAAGCGGCAGCGGCAGCGTCAGGAGCGTGAAGAGCGAGAAGGCGGCCGACTGTCCGTTGGCGGCGAGCTGGCCGCCGCAGCCGTTCCACCGGTCGCGCAGCGGGAGCGATCCCTCGGCGAACGCGAGCCGCACGGCCTTCGCCCAGGGCAGCATCTGCATGACGACGTCGTTCAGGTACGGGTTCGACGGGAGGCCTCCGCCGGCCGAGAGCCAGGGCGCGGTCGTGGCGACGTGCTCGAGCGGCAGTACGGTCCGGCCGGGGAGAAACGCGCGGGGAAACGGGGCGATCGAGAGGGCGAAGAACAGGACGAGCGTCGCGGCCGGCAGGGGCCGTCCGAGCCACCGTGCCGCCTGGCCCGCTCCGGCCGTCGCGGCCGCGAGGGCGAGGAAGGCGGCCAGCGACGACGTCATGGGCCGGGTGAGCGGTCTTTCCGCGCTCCGACGAAGATGTGGAAGTCGGGGTCGAGCGCGCCCGCGTCGGTCAGACGGTCCTCGGCCGCGCAGAGGACCTCGAGCAGCCGGTCGTCGCGGCCGGGCTGGAATCCCGCGATCACCCCGAAGAGGAGCGGATTCAGAAGGCCGCCACCGTACGGGATCTCGGCGACGACGGAGAAGGCGGCGCGCGCCAGAGGCAGGACGTCCTCGCTGCGGACCGCCTCGGTCGGGTCCTCCGCGACGAGCTTGCCGGCGTCGATGCGCGTCCGCTTCCAGAGGGGAGTGTTCGTGACGGGGTCCCAGCGCAGGCGGTCGGGAAAGAGGCGGAAGTAGCGGTTGATCAGCTCCATCCGGTCGTCCCCGTACTGGAACCGGTTCGGGCCGACGTACTCGTTGAAGACGAAGCGTCCCCGGGGCGCGAGCGCGTCGTGGATCCGGCCGTAGAGGCGCTCGAGGCCGGTGATGTGGTGGAGGACGTCGTTGGCGACGATCGCGTCGAAGGGACCGGCGGGAAGCTCCTCGTGCTCGAGATCGACGACGCGGTACGCGATCGCCGTCTTGCCGTCCTCGAGGGCCCGCGCCCGGGCGCGATCCACGGTCTCGGCGGCGACGTCACAGGCGACGATCTCCCGCACGCCGCCCTTGTCCGCGAGCGCCCGCTCGAGCCAGCCCGACCCGCATCCGAGGACGAGCGCGCGGCCCACGATGGCCGGAAGGTACCGGGCGCGGACCGCGGTCAGCCAGTCGCAGTCCGGGTCCCCCGTCGAGAGGCGGTGGAGATAGCGACGGACGACCGGGGAAGCGGTCCAGACGAGCGATTCGAGCTGGGTCGTGAACGTCCCGTCGTTCCACCGCGATTCGTGCATGGCTCGCGGGGATCATAGCCGCACCGGCTTCGCCGGCGGGACCAGGACGGCTCATCGGTCCGGGCGTCGGCGTCCGATCGTGCGCGTGCCGACCCGGCCGGCGGGCTCGTAGGTGCGGTCCAGGTACTCCGCGACGAGTGGCGTGCGCTCGCGGTTCGAGACGCCGTCGAGGCCGTCGAGAAACGTCCCCGAAGCGAGGATCGCGAGCGGCGGGCGCTCGCGCTCGAGCGCGGCGATGACCTCGCGCTGCGCCGCCTCGCCCTCGTAGAACGGCACGCAGCAGTAACGGACCGGGGGCCGGCGGTCGAGGAGGAAGTAGAGGGCCGGCTCGTTGCCGTAGTCGAAAAACGTCTGTTCCGGCGCGAGCTCGCGGTCCATCACCCGCCGGAGGGCCTCGAATTCCTCGCGCTGCGCGCACGGGATGGTGGCGTCGCCGCTTCGCGGGATCGCCGCGCGGCAGTCGGGCGAGGCGCCCGCGCTCCGGAGGGAGGCCCAGGCGATCACGGGATATCGCTGCGGCTGGATGCGCAGGACCAGCACGATCGCGAGGGCCGGCGCCCAGAGCCACGGTGCATGGGCCGCGTGCGCGGCCCGGTAAAGGAGCCATGCCGCGGGCAGCGCGGCGAAGACGCCGTAGAGCATCAGGTGGCCGGGATCGGCGCGGCCGAGCACGCCGCGCAGGGAGACGATCGCGACCCACGTGGCGGCCGCCGCGCCGCGGTCCAGGGTCGAAAGGCCCGGGCCGGCCGAACGGAAGAGCAGCAGCGCGGATGCGGCGGCGAGCACCGTCGCGTGGAAGAGCCATGGAACGGACGCGCCGGAGAGCAGCGCGTCGCCGAGCGCGCGTGCTCCGCCGGCGTGCAGGAGGGCCACCGGCGACGGCGCCGGCAGGCCCCAGAGATCCAGGATCCGCGCCGGCAGCTCGACGAACGAGACCCGCACGAACTCCGGCAGCGCCCCGTCGCGTAAGAGCGCCCACACGAACGGCAGGCTCGCGAGGGCGGCGCCGAGCCCGAGCCAGACCGCGGTGACCGCCCGACGCCAGCTCCCCTCGGAAGCGGCCAGGCACAGGGCCGTCAGCAGGCCGGAGGCCAGCAGGAACACGCCGAAGTCCAGGGCGTAGAAGAGCGTCCCCGCCGAGACCGCCCCGGCGAGGGCCCAGGCGCGAGGGCCTCCGCTGCGGGCGGCATGGATGAGCGCGGCGAGCCCCGCGAATGCGGCCGTCTGCCGCTCCGACGGAAACGGGCACAGGCTCATCGCCATGAGGAATGCGGCGAGGCTCCAGAGCGGCCTCCGGAAGAGCACCCAGCACGCCAGGCCGAGCATCGCGACCCCGAGCGCGCTCCCGAGGGCGTTGCGCGCGCGCATGAGGTCGAGCGTGGGCGAGAACAGGCGGAACAGGACGCCGTCGAGGCCCCCGTCCGAGCCCCATCCGTGGACGGGATACGTGTCCCGGTAGGGCGCGCCGCCGGCGAGATAGCTCTGCGCGGGCAGGAGCATGTGGCCCTGCTCGAACAGGTCCACGGATCCATGCGGATGCCAGAACATCCGCACCGAAGCCGCGAAAAGAACGAAGAGCGCCAGGGCGACGCCGAGGCCGGTGCCGCGAGGTCGCTCGTCGGGCCCGGGTCGCGGCACTCCGTCGTCCGCGGCGGCGGGCAGCGGGACGCTCGACCGGCCGAGCAGCTTCGGCCCGAGGACCGACAGGATCGCGACGGCGAGGGCGGCGGCGAGCCCCGCGAGGACGGAGCGGCGCGGCGAGAGGTCGTAACGCCACAGCAGAAACGAGGAGGCCATCGCGAGCCCGGGAAGGGCGACGGCGTAACCGCCGCGCCTGCGGATCCAGTCGGGAACGACTCGGCCGAAGAGGAAGGCCGCCGCCGGAACGAGAAGAACGAGGACGGCGGCCTCGGCGAACGTGGCGGCCTTGACGTCGCCGGAGGCGAGCGTCCCTCCGGGCAGCCGGGCCGGCCCGGCCAGTCTCGCGGCGAGCCCCCGGGCGACCGGCAGGAGGGGCAGCACGCCGGCCGCGGCGCCCAGGGCGCCCAGTGCTCGTCGCAGCGCCAGCCTCACGATCAGAGTTTACGTTCCTCCCGCTCCGGCCGTCGCCGTTCGCCGGGCGAGCCGCCCGCGCCTGCTAGCATCGTCCCCGTGCGCGACGTGCCGTTCACGCGTTCGCTTCCCGGCCGCCTCTGGCGGCGGCGCGAGTCGATGCGGTCGGACTGGGAACGGCGCGCGCGCGAGAACGCGCCCTTCTACATCTGCACGACGGCCGCGGAATCGGCCGAGGCCTTCGCCGCGTCGGGCGAAAAGGACCTGGCGGAGCAGATCGTCGACGGGCTCGACGTCTCCCCCGGCTGGAAGGTCCTCGAAATCGGGTGCGGGATCGGCCGCCTGCTCAAGCCCCTTTCGAAGCGCGTGGCGCGGGCCGTCGGTGTCGACCTGTCGGAGGAGATGATCCGCCGGGGGCGGGAGTACTGCGCGGACCGGGGCAACGTCGAGCTTCACCGGACGGACGGGTCCCTCGACTTTCTCCCGGCGGGCGAGCTCGACTTCGTCTACTCCCACATCGTCTTCCAGCACCTGCCGCGCAAGGCCTACGTCGAGCGGTACCTCCGCGAGGCGGCCCGGGTCCTGAAGCCCGGCGGGCTCCTGCGCGTACAGGTCGACGGGCGCTCCCGCCAGTTCTTCCGGCGGTGGGTGGCCGATTCGTGGTCCGGCGTCGTCTTTTCGGCGCGCGAGCTCACCCATCGGCTCGAGCGGGCGGGCTTCCGCGTCACGGAGATCCGTGGGGCGGGGACGCAGTATCTGAGGGCGACGGGGGTGCGGGCGACTAGCGCGACCCCAGGTCCGCCCGAAACTGCCTGAGCTCCTTTTCGTCGAGGCCCTCGGCCCGTCCGCGGCCCCAGGCCTCGATGATCAGGACGTGCGGAAGCTCGGGGGTGTCCACCCAGGTCTGGTGGCGTTCGAGACCGGCGAGCTCCGGCCGCTCGCTCTCGCCGTAGGTGCGAAGAGCCATCGAGGCGAAACCCACCGAACGGACGGCCGCGCCGAGCATCGCGCGGTTGTAGAGGAACTGGTGGCCCCAGGCGTGGAAAGCACGGTTCAACCGGAGACAGTCCACCTGCGCGTCCGCCTCCGCGGCGGTCGGTCCACGGTAGTGCGTGAGCATGACCCAGTCGAGGTTGGGCGTCGAGAGGCGCAGGACGCCGTCGGGCGCGAGCACGCGGCGACACTCCTTCAGGAACGCCAGGCCCTCGTCGAGCGTCAGGTGTTCCAGAAAGTGCTCCGCGTAGATCGACGCGACGTCCGAGAAGGGCAGGCCGCGACGGACGTCGAGGACCTGATCGACGCCGGGGTGGCCCTGGTTGTCGATGTTGATCCAGCCGCGGATCGACTCCTGGCCCGCGCCGATGTGGAGCCGCGTCGGTCGTCCGGCGGTCTCGGGCTCGAGGCGCCGTCGGCGGAAGAGTCCCATCGCGCCCCGTGTACCACAGACGGCTTCGAGGCGTCGAGACGCCGCGGAGGGCCGGACCTCTGTGCTAGGCTTTTTCCAAGATTCTGAGGAGGTCCAATGAAACGGTTCCTGCAGGCGATCGCCTTCGCGGCGGCCGCTCTCTATTCTTCCCTCGCGCTGGCCCAGACCACCGGGGACATCGACGGACGCGTCACCGACGAGCAGGGGGGCGCGCTCCCCGGGGTGACGGTGGAGTGCCGCAGCGCTTCGTTCCAGGGCGTGCGGACCGCCGTGACGGACGCCAACGGCCACTACCGGCTCGTCCTCCTGCCGCCCGGCACCTACAGAGTCACGGCGACGCTGCAGGGATTCTCGCGCGTCGAGCAGCAGGCGGTGGTGGCCCTCGGAAGGACGGCGACCGGCGACTTTCGCCTGCGGCCCACGGCCAGCGCCGAGGTCGTCGTGACCGGCGAGGCCCCGCTCATCGACGAGTCCTCGAGCTCGGTGGGAACGAGCATCGACAGCCAGCAGATCAAGGCGCTGCCGACCGGCCGCAACTACACCTCGATCGTGCAGATCGCGCCCGGCGTCTCGACGCAGACCTCGAACACCGAGGCCTTCGCGAACTCGATCACCTTCTACGGGTCGACCGGCCTCGAGAACTCCTTCGTCATCGACGGCGTCGTGACCAACGGCGTCGAGTACGGCGCCCAGGGCAAGGAGCTCAACTACGAGTTCATCCAGGAGCTCGAGGTCAAGGCCGGCGGCTATCAGGCCGAGTACGGGCGCTCGACCGGCGGCATCATCAACGTGATCACGAAGTCCGGCGGAAACGAGTTCCACGGTGAGGCGTTCGCCTACTACACCGGCGACGGGATCCAGGCCGGCAACAAGCATCCCGACGAGTCGCTCTTCGGTACCCTCGATGGCGCCGACCGGCTCGACTACGGGGCGGCCCTCGGCGGGTTCGTGCTCAAGGACCGGATCTGGTTCTTCGGCGCCTTCGACCACGTGGACAACACGACGCTCCAGACGCTGACTTCGGGCCCGAACGCCGGACAGCCGGCCAATACGGACAGCATCAAGAACCTCGGGTCGGCGAAGGCGACCTGGATGATCAATCCCTCCAACACGGTCGTGGGCAGCTACTTTCAGGACCCCCGCGACGATTCGGGTGCGGTCAACGACGGCGCGCATCCGCTGAACGGCCCCTACTCCACCTTCATCGGCGTCCAGAACATCGGCGGATCCGACTACTCGCTGCGCTACAACGGTCTCTTCGGCTCGAGTTGGGTCCTCGCGGCCCAGGGCGCGGTCCACCAGGAAGAGAACTCGGTCGACCCGGGGCTGCCGGGCGGCGACGACATCCAGTACATCGACCAGCGCAACAACGACCTCCAGTCCGGCGGCTTCGGCCTCATTCAGGAGAAGTCCTTCAAGCGGTACCTGGGCGGCATTTCGGCCACCCGGTACCTGTCCAACCACGAGATCAAGGGCGGCTTCGACTATCTCGAGGACCAGGCCGAGGTCATCAAGCGCATGTCGGGCGGCCAGCGCGTGACGATCATCCCGAACACCGAGAACCCGTCGCAGCCGATCTACTCCCACTTCTACTGGACGGTCCCGGACGCCAGCCTTCCCGACAACGTCCCGACCTCGCAGCTGAACGCCAACCCCTACCAGCGGATGTTCACGTTCTACCTGCAGGACTCGTGGCGCGCGCTCTCCAACCTGACGGTCAACCTGGGGCTCCGCTACGACAACCAGCAGATCTTCTCGGGCGACGGCACGCGCCAGATCAACCTGACCGGCAGCTGGGCGCCCCGGATCGGCTTCTCCTGGGACCCGACCCGCGACAACCGCACCAAGGTCTTCGGCTCCTTCGGCTACTTCTACGAGCAGGTCCCGATGGACCTCGTCATCCGCTCGTACAGCTCGGAGCGGCAGCCCACGATCTACAACTTCGACCCGACCTCCGTCGTCCCGGACGCCACCGCCGCCACGCTCGCCGGCGACGAGAACGCGGCGCTGCAGGGCGGCGGCAAGATCTTCGGCGGCTTCAACAGCCTGACCGACGAGGGCATCAAGGGCCAGTACCTGCGCGAGGGGATCTTCGGGATCGAGCGCGAGGTAGGCGCGAGCTTCGCGGTCGGGGCGCGCTTCATCTACCGCGACATCCCCCGCGTCATCGAGGACTACCTCTGCTCGGGGGAAGGCGACTACTGCGTCGGCAACCCGACGCAGGGCCGGATGGCGACCCTCTATTCGCTCGACTACAACACGCAGTTCGCGGCGCCCGCGGCCAAACGCATCTACAAGGGATTCCAGCTCGACGCGACCAAGCGCTTCTCGGACAACTGGACGATGATGGCCTCGTACGTCTATTCGAGCCTCAAGGGCAACTACGACGGCCTGTTCGCCCCGTACACGCAGCCCCGCGGCACGGCGGATCCGAACATCTCGGCCCTCTACGACTACTACGACTTCTTCACCCGGGGTCCGGTCGTCGACGGCGTGGCGCAGCCCTTCACGGCGAGCGGCGACCTCTCCAACGACCGCCGCAACACGATCAAGCTCTCGGGCCTCTACGTGACGCCGTTCAACCTCTCGGTGGGCCTGGTGACCTACTACCAGACCGGGACGCCGGTCTCGCGCATCGGCTACTCGGTGGCCTACGACCGTTACGAGTTCTTCCTCGCGCGGCGCGGCTCGGAAGGGCGGGTCCAGTCCTCGTACGACGCCGACCTCCACCTCGGCTACCCGCTTCAGCTCGGGCCGGTGACCGTGACGATGCTCGCCGACATCTTCAACATCCTCAACACGCAGCGGGTGGTGATCGTCGACCAGCGGTACAACATCTCGGAGTTCGAAGATCCGGGCTACATCTGCGGCAGCGACGCCCGGCAGCGACGACGAGGCGGCCTGTAACTCGTTCTACGGCCAGGCGCTCGCGCGCACGCTTCCGCTGTCGGTGCGGTTCGGACTGAAGGTGGGGTTTTGAGATCGGTGCGCAGTAAGCAGAAAGCGTGAGCGGCGGGGCGGGGGTGAACCCCGCCCCTACTCGTTTTTGGCCGGGAGAGTCGCGGCGAAGAAGTCGCCGAGCGCCGCGGCGACGGCTCCCGGCCGCTCCATCGGGGCGAGGTGCCCGGCGCCGGGGATCTCGGTGAGCCGGGCTCCGGGGATCGCGTCCGCCATGGCCTGCGCGTCGGCCGGCGGCGTCAGCGCGTCCTGCGCCCCGACGACGACGAGCGTGGGGATCGCGATCGACGCCAGCGCCCGCCGCGCGTCCGGCCGGTCGCGCAGGGCGAGGAGATCCGCTTCGACCGTCTCGGGCTTCTGGCGGAGGATGATCCGGCGGACGCGCTCGACGAGGTCCCGGTTGGCGAGCGAGGCCGGCGTCAGGAGCTTCCCGACCATGGCGTCGGCGATCGCCGCGACCCCCGCGGAGCGCAGCGTCGCGATCGCCTCGTCCCGCTTGCCGCGGCCGGCCTCGTCGTCGGCCGCGGCGCGCGTGTCGACGAGCGCGAGGGCCGCGAGTTTCTCCGGCCGGCGGCGGGCGAGCGCCAGGGCGGCGTAACCTCCCATCGAGAAGCCGGCCAGGCCGGCCGGCTCCGGCAGTCCGTCGAGGACGGCCGCGAGGAAGTCGGCGTAGTCGTCGATGCTCCCGCCCGAGGGCGCCGCGGTCTCTCCGCGTCCCGGCAGGTCCGGCTTCAGGACCCGAAGGCGCGGGGAGAGGGCGCGCGCGACACCCGACCACATCGCGCCGTCGAGCGGATAGCCATGCACCAGGACGACCGCGGGGCCGGACCCCATCTCGCGGATCCGCGCCGGCTCGCCCTTCCAGACCAGGTCCATACGACTCCGCCCCCTTCCTATCACCCCGGGGCGCCCCGGTGGAAGGGGTGGGCGCGACGCTAGGCCGCGCCGACCCGCCCCAGCTCGTCCACGGTGGCACGCAGCACCTCGACGCCGTCCCGGTCCCACCAGCCCCGGGCGACCCCGTCCAGCAGGATCTCGAAGGCCGTCTCGACCGAGAGCGCGCCCCGGTAGGCGCGGTCGGTCGTCAGGGCGTCGAAGATGTCGGCGATGGTCACGATCCGGACCGTCATCGGGATCGCCGCTCCGGCGATGCCTTCCGGGTATCCCGAGCCGTCCAGCCGCTCGTGGTGCCAGTAGACGACGGGGAGGGTCTTGCGCATCGTCTTCATCGGCAGCAGCAGCTCGTGCCCGACGGTCGGATGCTCCTCGATGACCGTGCGCTCCTCCGGCGTCAGGGTCCCGGGCTTGCGGAGGATGGCGTCGGGGATGACGATCTTGCCGAGGTCGTGGAAGAGCGCGCCCCGGCGCATGTCCGTGCGCGCGGCGGCGTCCAGGCCCATCCGCGTCGCGACGCGGTCGGCGTATTCGGCCACGCGGCCGCTGTGGCCGGCCGTGTACGGGTCTCGCGCGTCGATCGTCTTGGCGAGCGTCAGGATGACGTGCTCGGCGTGCTCGTGCTCGTCGGCGAACTGCTTGAGCATGACGAGGGCGCGGACCCGCGGCACGAGCTCCTCCGGCGAGAACGGCTTGGCGAGGAAGTCGGTCACGCCCTCGGCCTGCGCCCGGATCTTCTCGGCCGGGGACGTGGTCCCGGTGAGCATGACGACCGGCAGCAGCCGCGTGGCGGGCTCGGCCCGGATCTCCTCGAGGACCTCGTGGCCGCTGCGGTCGGGAAGGTGGAGGTCGAGCAGGACGAGGTCCGGCGGGTTCGCCCGGACGAGCTCCATCGCTCCGGCCGCCGTGCCGGATTCCTCGACGGTGTAGCCGGAGCGCAGGAGCAGCCGGCGGAGAAACCCCCGCACCTGCTCGTCGTCGTCGACGATCAGGATCCGGACGGAGGAGGTGTCGGCTGCGGGAAACACGCTCAGACGGCTCGTTCCGATGCTCGCGGCACCTCGCCCGGGCGCGTCGTGAAGAGGCAGGGTCCGTTCTGGAGGTACGGCGGTTCGCGCAGCGCGTCGACGGTCCCGACCTCGTGGCGCATCCGCGCCGGCACGCGAACGGCCTCGTCAGCGAGAGCGAGAACGAAGAGGCCGGCCAGTCGCATGCCGGACAAGGATACGCGGTCGAATGCCGGCGGCCGCCGCGATTCGGCGCGTCAGCGTCGGAATCGCCGCCCGGTCGAGCGCTTCCGGTGTGAGCCAGCGCACATCGGGAGGTTCCGCGGCGCCACGCTCCGGGAGCGGGACGGCCGGGAACGCGCGGATGTCGAGGACCCGGTGCACGATGGCGTGCCGCGTCTGCGCCCAGGGGCCTCGAGCCCTCGAGCCGCAGGCCGAGCGCGGGCAGCGCGCGCGCGAGCCGCCGTCGCGCCGCCCCGGGAGAGCGCGCCTCGGCCGATGGGAAGAGCCACATCCCGCGCAGCAGCGCGCCGGTCTCGCGGACGAGCAGCAGACGGCCGTTCTTTTCGGCGACCGCGGCCGCCACGTGGACGCGGCGCGGCCTCGGCTTCTCGCGGCGCCGGGGGAATCGCTCGGGGGCGCCCGAGCGCAGCGCCGCGCAGAAGGTCGAGGCCGGACAGGCGGCGCAGTCGGGGCGTCGCGGCCGGCAGATCTGCTGGCCGAGGTCCATGAGAGCGGCGGTCAGGTCGCCCGGCCGCCGGGCCGGCAGCAACGCCGCGGCGCGGCGGCGCACCGCGGCGGCGTGGGCGGGCGCGCCGGCCTCGCCGTCGATGGCGAAGAGCCGCGAGACGACCCGGGTGACGTTGGCGTCGACGGCGGGCACCCTCGCGCCGAAGGCGAGCGAGGCGACGGCCGCCGCCATGTAATCGCCGAAGCCCGGAAGGGTCGAGAGGATCTCCGGATCGCGCGGGATGCGGCCGCCGTGCCGCGCGAGCAGGGTACGGGCGGCGGCGCGGAGATTTCGGGCGCGGGCGTAGTAGCCGAGCCCCGACCACGCTGCGAGCACGCTCGATTCGCGGGCCCGGGCGAGCGTCGACAGATCCGGGAACCGCTCGAGGAACGCGCGGTACCGGCCGCGCACGGCGGCGACGGTCGTCTGCTGGAGCATGACCTCCGATACCCAGATCCGGTAGGGATCGGAGGTCCCGCGCCAGGGGAGGGCGCGTTTCTCGCGTCGAAACCAGTCGAGCAGCGCGCGGCGGATCGACGCCGCGCGGTCGCCGGTCAGGAGGCCGTGACCTCGGTCCGCGGGGCGATCCAGTCCGGCTCGCGCATGACGCTTCGCACGAACGCCTTCTCCTCCTCGCTCGGGAGGACCTCGGCGACGTGCCGGGCGTAGGCCTCGGGGGAGAGCTTCTCGCCGGTGACCGACCAGGGCTGTCCGACGAACTCGCCGATCGAGCGGTGGAACCGCATGTCGGGTGCCGTCAGAGGAGCGGCCCCGGCCGGCAGGAGGCGGCTGATGCCTTCGAGGAGCTTGTCGACTTCCTCCTTGTAGAGGTCGCGCGAGAGCTCGTTCAGGTGCGCCTTGTCGGGGTCGGCCGGCTGCTTCGCCTCGTCGTATCGGCCCTTGAGCCCCCAGACGTAGAACCATTCCGCCGAGGACGAGGAGTCCTTGCCGAAGAGGTCGTAGGCCGTCGAGAGCCACTTGTTGACGTACTTCTGGAGAAGGGCGGGCGGAACGCGCCCGGCCTTCACGATGCGCTGGAGGCCCATGTGGCCGGTGCCGAGGTGGAAGCCCTCCTCGCGAAGCATCGGTCCCATCGAGCGCGCCAGGGGCGCGAAGCCCGAGGTCGAGAGCATGTTGAGCTGGAACTTGCCGTCGCGGTCGACGAACTCGGTGTACGTGAAGAAGTCGACCCAGTTGTCGACGTCCACGTTGAAGGACCCGAGGAGCCGGTTGTTCTCCCAGGAGCGGCGCTCGAGGAGCTTGCGCGCCTCGATCTTGCCCGTCTCCCCGAAGTGGTTGACGAGCAGGTGGCACATCTGCCAGCCGTGGCGCATCTCCTCGACCATGATGCGACAGGCGCTGTCCGTGTCGTAGTCGGAAGGCGAGGACTCGAGGAGCGTGCGCTGCTGCTCGACCGAGGCGAACTCGGTGTCGCCCTGGTAGACGATGAGGTTGCAGAGCGCGTCGCGGATCGGCTGCTGGGGGATCTGCGTGACCCGCTCCCACTTGCGCGAGCCGCGGAAATCCCCGTACTCGATCTCGTCGGTTCTCAGGTCCCCGTACTTGGCTTCGAACTGGTAGTCGGCGTACTTCGGCAGCGCCAGGCCGATGTCCTTCTGCCAGGCGCGGAACGCGTCGATCCAGTCGTCGAACGTGGCGATCTTGCTCATGACTCTCCCGAAACCCGTATCATATCGAGATTATGCCGCTCGACGTCGACTGGGAGGGGCTCATCGTCGCGTTCGAGAATCGGTCCCAGAAAATCACGCACTTCTTCGACCGGGAGACCGGCGACGTTGTCCAGGTTTTGGTCCAGGACGCCGCGCGCCACGCGGAGCTCGTCCGGGACCCGCGGTACCGGGCGCTGCCCAAGGACCGGGGCGAGCGAACGCGCGGCGACCTCCAGGACTTCGCGGCGCACTGCGAGGACGAGGCCTGCCGCCGCGACCTGCGAAAGGCGCTCGAATCGCCCGAGCCGGCCGCGGCCTTCCGCGCCGCGCTCCTCGCCCACCCGAAGGAGGAGACGCACTTCTTCCAGTTCAAGGAGCGGCGAGCCAGGGAGCGGGCGGTGGAGTGGCTGAAGGAAGAGGGGATCGGAAAGGCCGTTTCCTAGCGAAGCCGCAGCACCCCGAACCGCTCCGGCACGTGAAAGTCCGCCGGCTCCGCGAAGGTGGGCGACCAGGCCGAGTACTCGTCCTCGTCGCCGCGATCGATCCGGTAGAAGTTGGCGCGCAGGCGCTGCGGCGCGGCCGGCCCGAAGAGCGGCTCGAGCGGAATCGTCAGGAGGGCCGACCACCGGCCCGGCCGCAGCGTCACGCGCGCGGAGAGGCCGGCGCAGTCCCAGGACGCATCGACCCGCATCGAGGCCCGCGCGAGCTGCGGCGACTCCACGCGAGCGTCGAAGAGCGCGCCGAGCGGGATCGACCTCGAATTCGAAGTAGCGGCGGGGCGGGTCCTCCGCGGCCAGGAAGACCTCGAAGACGTCTTCCGTCCAGAGCGGCGCGTCGCGCTCCCGGAGCGTGGCGACGACGCCGGCGTCGCGGCCGTCGAACCGGATGCAGAGCGCCGCGCCGCGCAGGCCGACCCGGACCGCCGTCGCGAGGCGCGCGGCCTCGCCCGTGCGCGCGTCGGAGAGGCGCACCGGCGACAGGCCGACCAGCCGGTCGGTCGGAGCGAGAGACGGAACGAAGAGCTCGGGGAGGGCGGGAGGCATTCCAGCCGCATTGTGCCCGATTCCCTCAGTTGAGCTTCCAGGCCCGGTAGAGGTTGAAGCCGATGTAGACGTTGTTCGGCGAGCGGGTCAGCGGCACCGAGCCCGTGTACTGGTCGACGGTCGTCGACCGCTGGTTGCCGACGAAAAACGCGAAGCGGTGCCGCAGGAGCGACTTCTCGACCGTGACCGCCCAGCCGACGCCGCTCGAATTGACGTCGGACAGGCGCGGGGTCACCTCGCCGTGCACCGTGATGGTGCGCGTGATGGCGATCGACGGCGCCACCGGCACGTTGAAGATGCTTTCGTAGAGGCCCGAGCACTCGTATTGCGGCAGCCCCGCAGCGGGTTGCCCGTCGACCGGCAGGACAGGTCCCCGGGCGGGGGAGAGTCGAAGTCGCGATAGGCGCGGTCGTGTGCGCTGCAGGAAGGTCGGCACCGCGGTGATGCGGACATACGGACCGAACGAATAGGCCAGGACGGCCTGGGCGAAGAAGCTCGACTTCGGCTCGCGGCGACGGGACTCGGATCGTGTTGTTGCTCGAAGACCTCGGTCCGCCAGTCCTCGCCCACCCGGAGGAGGACCCGAATCCACCGAGCTTCGGCAGCTCGTACTGCGCCGAGGCCTCGTAGGTCGCGAGCTCCGACGTGCGGTAGAACCCCACGTTGAGGTTGTCGATCGGGGAGTACCAGAGCCCGAATCCCCAGGTGTTCCCGCTGTCGAGCGTGAAGAAGTTGTTGATGTTGCCGTGCGACAGGTCGCTCGATGAACCGGTGCGTGACGAGAAAGGTCAGCGTGCCCGCCGCCGGCACGTCGACCGACGGCAGGGCGACGATGACGTTCGATTCGATCGGCCGGTAGGGGATCTTTTCCTTCTCGCCCGCCTCGGCCTCGCTCGCTCCGGCCGTCGGGGCCGGCGTGGGCGCCGGTGGCGGCGGCGGGTCCTGCGCCGCGGCCAGGCCTCCCGCCGCCAGGCAGATGAAGGCGGCCGTCGCGAGCGCCGGTTTCGTCATCGTTCCTCCTCCTTCGCCCACACCGAGCCGCTGCGAGCCTAGCCGCCGCCCCGCGGCGCGGGTCCAAAGCTCACGAGATTTTCAGGCAACCGCCGGGCCGTCCAGCACCTCGCGCACCTTGCGCGCCAGCGCGTCGGGCGTGAAGGGCTTCTGACAGGAAGGCCGTGCCCGGCGTCGAGCACGCCGTGCTGCGCGATGGCGTCGTCGGTGTAGCCCGACATGTAGAGCACGCGCATCCCGGGCGCAGTTCCCCGCGAGGCCGCGCGCGAGCTCGCGCCCGCTCATGCCCGGCATGACGACGTCGGTGACCAGCAGGTCGGATCCGCGCCGGCGATGCCTCTCGCCGCGGCGAGCGCCTCGGCCGGGCTTCGCGGCCGAGAGCACGTTGTAGCCGCTGCGTCTCGAGGAGCTTCTGCGACCAGGCGGCGGACCTCCGGCTCGTCCTCGACGACGAGGATGGTCTCGCGATCCGCGGGCGGGGCGCCGCGGCGCCGGCGGCGGCGTCTCGCGCGCGTCGAGCGGCTGTCGCACGCGCGGCAGGTAGATCTTGAAGGTGGTGCCGTGCCCGGGCTCGCTGTAGACCCAGATCGTAGCCGCCGCTCTGCTTGACGATGCCGTAGACCGTGGAGAGGCCGAGCCCCGTGCCCTTGCCCGCGCTCCTTGGTCGTGAAGAAGGGCTCGAAGATGCGCGCCTGCAGGTCTCGCGTCCATGCCGGTGCCCGTGTCGCGTGACGGCGAGCATCACGTAGCGGCCCGGGCTGGACGTCGGCGTGGAGCGCGGCGTAGGTCTCGTCGAGCGTCGACGTTGGCGGTCTCGATCGTCAGCCGGCCGCCCGCGGGGCATGGCGTCGCGCGCGTTGACGGCGAGGTTCATGATGACCTGCTCGATCTGGCCCGGGTCGGCCTGAGCGCGCGCCGCAGGTCGCGCGTCGAGCGCGGTCGCCAGCTCGACGTCCTCGCCGATGAGCGCGGCGCAGCATCTTCTCCATGTCGCGCGACGACGGCGTTCAGGTCGAGCACGCGGGGCTGCGAGCACCTGCTGGCGGCTGAAGGCGAGCAGCTGCCGGGTCAGGCCGGCGGCGCGCTCGGCCGGCCTGCCGGATCTCCTCGACGCTCTCGCGGCGCCGGGTCCTCGGCGGGCAGGCGCTCGAGCAGCAGCTCGCTGTAGCCCGATGATCACCGTCAGCAGGTTGTTGAAGTCGTGGGCGACGCCGCCGGCGAGCCGGCCGACGGCCTCCATCTTCTGCGCCTGGCGGAGCTGCTCCTCGAGCCGGCGGCGCTCCGTCATGTCGAAGCACGGTGCCGAGCAGGAGCTCCTCGCCGTCCTCGTCCACGATGAGCGAGACGTTCTCGATGAGCCACACGGAGCTGCCGTCCTTGCGCCGGCCTTCGCTCTCGTAGTTCACGAGGCTGCCCTCGCGCCGCAGGCGGGCCAGGAAGTCCTGCCGCGCGGCCGGCGGGCCGTGGAACGCGCTCGCGCGGCTGCGCCATCGCCTCGGCGGGCGATCCGTAGCCCATCATCCGGGCGAAGGCGCGGTTGCACTCGAGCAGTCGCCCGTCCGCCGTGGAGCGGTAAACGCCCGCGAGGTTGCGCTCGAAGAGCAGCCGGTAGCGCTCCTCGGATTCGCGCAGTCCCGCTTCCATGCGCTTCCTTCCCGCTGATGTCGCGCAGGATCGCCTGCGAGCCGGCCCGGCCGTCGAACTCGATCGGGGCCACGCGGACCTCGACGTCGAAGGTGGCGCCGTCGGCGCGCAGTCCGACGGCCTCGTACAGCTCGGGCGCCGGGCGGCCCGCGGCGCGCTGATGGACGATCTCCTCGACCTGCTCGCGCGATCCGGGCGCGAAGAAGATCGTCACGGGCACGCCGATCAGAGGTCGCTCGTACCCGAACATCTCGACGCAGGCCGGGTTCGCGTAGGCGACCTTGCCGTCGATCGAGACCGCGACGGCTTCCTGCGTCTGCTCGAGCAGGATCTGGTAGCGCCGGTCCCGGTCGGCGAGCTGCTCGACGTGACGCAGCCGCACCTCGCGCCACCAGGCGAGCCCGGCGCCGGTGATCGCCGCGAAGAGGGCGGCCGCGGCGAGAACGACCCACACGGACCTGCGCCCGCGCAGGGCTGCGTCTCGGTCGACCTCGACGACGACGGCCCAGCCGATCTCCGGGATCGGCGTGTCGCCGCGAGAACCCGGTGGCCCCGCCCGTCGGAGAACTCGCCGGAGCCGCGCGGCCGGTCGAGAGCCGCGGCGGCGAAGGTCGAGCGGTCGGCGGCGGGCAGGCGGTAGGCGGACCCCGGCTCGCCCCGGACCTCCGGTGCGACGACCAGAAACGTGTCGCCCTCGCGCACCACGACGAAGAGGCGCTCGCTCCCCGGTCCGGTCGGGCGCGGAAAGAGCTCGCCCATCGCCTCGGCGGCATCGACGGCGACGAGGACCGCGCCGGCGATGCGGCCGGCCGGGTCCGCGACGGGCTCGGAGACCTCGAGGCGGAGGGCGTCTTCGCCGGGGTGGATCGGGTGGGCCACGACCGCGTGTCGTTCGGTCACGGCCCGGAGGGCAGGGGCGACGTCGGTCGGCTCGAAGGCTCCGCCTCCGCCGAGGCCGCGCGGACCCGGCCGCCGGCATCGACGACGCCGATCGAGAGATCGCCCTCCTCGAGCGCCGTCTGGTCCAGGTCCCGGCGAGCCCGATCGGCGGCGGCGACGCCGGGGCCCTCGGCGAAGAGCGCCCGCACGCTGTCGAGCGCCGCGAGGCGATGCGCCTCGCGCCGCCACGAGTGGATCGCGCGCTCGGCGATCACCGCCCGGTCGTCCGCGAGGCGCAACAGGCGCGACTCCCACTCCGCCCGGCTCGCGCGATCCGAGCGCCGGATCGAAATCAGAGCGGCGAGGGCGAGCAGGGCGCCCGTCGAGCGCCCAGGACAGCAGCAGCCAGGTCGGCAGCGGCCGGGCGCCGCGCGGTGTGAACGAGTCGGGGGAGATCGCCAAGGGCTCAGACCCGCAGCAGGCCGGCGCCCCAGTGGAGCCCGGCGCCGAGGGCCGTGAAACCGACGAGGTCCCCGGGGCGGACCCGTCCGGCGGCCTTCGCCTCGTGGAAGACCAGCGGAAGAGTCGCGGCGGTCGTGTTGCCGTAGCGCTGGATGTTGTTGAACACCCGCTCGTCCGGAAGTCCCAGGCGCTTCTGCACGGATTCGTTGATCCGCAGGTTGGCCTGGTGCATCAGCAGGAGCGACAGGTCCTCGACGCCGAGGCCGTGCTCCGCGAGGACCTCCCGCACGATCACGGGCATGGCCGTCGTCGCCAGGCGGAAGACCTGCCGCCCCTCGACGACGGGGATCGTCCCGTTTTCGGCGAACATCTCGGGCGAGAAGTAGGGAAAGCTCGCGGAACCGCCGCCCGGGACGTAGAGCTTGTCCCACTCGCCTCCGTTGGTCCGCATCCGGAACCCCAGGAAGCCGCGTCCGTCGCCCGAGGCGTTCGCTTCGAGGACGAAGGCGCCCGCGCCGTCGCCGAAGATGACGGCGCGGTCGCGGTGCGCCGTGCCCCAGGCGAGCGCCTGCGGCCGCACCGGGCCGTCGGATTCGCCGAACATCACGGCCCACTCCTCCTCGCCCCACGGGAAGAGCGAGGCGTGGCACTCCGCGCCCACGAGGAGCACGCGGCGGGCCGCGCCGGATCGGATGAAGGCGTCGCTGACCTGGAGGCCGGAGAGGAATCCGGCGCACTGCATCCGGATGTCGAGCGCGTGGGTCGTCGTCAGGCCGAGCCCGCGGGCCAGGATCCCGCCGTTGCCGGGGAAGTAGTGGTCGGGCGTCATCGTGGCGAACACGATCAGGTCGAGGTCGGACGGCCGACAGGCCCGCGTCGTCGAGCGCCCGGCGCGCGGCCTCGAGCCCGAGGACCGACGAGGACTGGCCCCGGCGGGCGAAGTGGCGCTCCTCGATCCCCGTGCGCTGCCGGATCCACTCGTCGGTCGTGTCCATGAGGCGCGAGAGCCGCGCGTTGGTCACGATGCCGTCCGGCACGAACATGCCGGACCCTCGGACGACGGTTGTCGGGAGGGGCACGTCGGCGATTGTACCGGGTGCCCGCGCACCCGGTGCCCGGGCTACTGGACGGCCGCCAGGTCCAGGTCGCCGGTCTGGTTGTCGACGGCCGCGGTCCAGGCGTACACGTTCATTCCCTCCGGCACGTCCACCCGGATGCGGCCGCCCGGCTGGTTGGTGATCGCCGAAGGCGGCGAAAACCGAGTCGAGGCGTCCCGGGCGCATGGTCGCCGAGCGGCACCTGGACCTGGCCCGCCTGGCTCCCGTCGGCCGCTGAAGCCTGTCACGGTGACGGTGCCCGGCAGGCCGCGGTTGTAGAAGAGCAGATTCGTCCGGCGTCGCGAGGTCTGGGGAAGCCCGAAGGCGGTGCCCGACCTCGTCGGCGATGCCCGAGGCGCCGTCGATCGACGGGCGCGAACCCGGCGTAGTCCGCGCCGGCGGTGCGCGCGCCGCACCCGAACGCCGGCGGCCACGGGCAGGGTGGAGCTCAGGAAGAGGGACCCCTGCCCGGAAGTCAGCCCGTAGAGCGCGAGCAGAACGTTCTCGATCGCCTGCGTCTCGAGCGGGGCGAGGGTGACGGTCTGCTGGAGGGGCGTCGGGGGACCGTAGAGCGGGTAGTAGGTGACCGTCACGGCGCAGCTCGTGTCGGGGTCCGGGTTCGACAGGAAGAGATCCGTGACGAAGCTCGTGGCGTTGGCCCCGACGAGCACGCCGGCGCTCGGAACGATGGCATCGGAGAGCGGCTGCACGGGCACGAAGGCTGCGACGTCGTACGTGCCGAGGTCGAGCACGTTGACGTAGGGCTGAAGCGATCCGGTCGAGACCGTGACCCGGACGACGTCGCCCGGCTCGGGGTCGACGCCGAAGGCGGCCGCGACGGGGTTGAACTCCTCGCGCGTGTTGATCGCGAGCGTGAAGGACCGGGTTCCGCGGACCGTTCCGTCCGGGGCCGCGAGCGTGAGCTCGCCCGTCGCGCCGACCATGGTGTACAAGCCGAGAATCGACGCCTCGGTGTCGCGGGCGCCCGTGAAGAGGAGCGCCTGCGGATCCGGGACCGAGGCTCCCCGAAATCGTCTGCGCACCGGTTGCGTAGCCGTAGGCGGCCCCGGTCGGGGTCACGCGCGTCGAGCGCACGCTCGCCTGGAGGTCGGCGGCGTTTCCGGTCACCGCCCGCAATCGGACGGAGCCGCTGGCGAGGATCCGGCTCGTGCCGACGTTGCCGAACGCGTCCTGGAGGACCTGGGTGGCGCCCGGAGCGAGCGAGAAAGTCGTCCGGGAGGCAAACGCCGCCGGCGAGTACATGTAGAGCGCCTCGCCGGCGATCGCGGTCGAGCCGGCGTTGGAGACGGTGATGTCGATCCGGATGCGGTCGTTGGCGGGGCCTGCGGCCGAATTGGCGACCGGCACGGACCGGTCGGTCGGGCCGCCGATCGCCTGGAGAGCGACGCGGACGAGGTTGCCGCCGGCGCCGAACCACACGTGCCCTCCGTCGACGTCGATTCCGTAGGACTGCGTCACGGGGACCTGCGTCACCAGCGTTCCGGGGTAGGCCTGCGTTGCTCGACACGTCGAAATCGGCTTCGGGCAGGGGCGTGGCCTCCGTCTCGAAGGTGGTCGGCGGTACGGGGAAGGTCCGGTTGGTCACGGGCAGGAGAAGCTCCGTCGTCCGGACCTCGAGCTCGAGCGGAGTCGAGGGTGGCGCGAAAGGGGCCGCCGAGGTTCGGATCGATGACGTTGACGGCCGCAGCGGACTGGGACGAGGTCACGTAGGCCCGGCCCTGGAAGAATTCGAAGTGGATGGGGTTGCTGACGCCGTAGAACGAGTCGAGGTTTCCGGTCGCCGGGTCGAAGCGGTCGAGCCGTCCGGCGGAGAGCTGGGAGATCCAGAGATTCCCTGGTCGTCGAAGTCGATCTGGGTCGGGTTGAGCCGTCCGTCTCCCGGGTTGAAAAACGTCCAGGAGGTCTCCGTCTCGGCGCCCGGCACGTAGCGGACGATCCGGTTGTTGCCGAAGTCGGCCAGCCAGAGCGTGCCGTCGGGGGCGACGGCCATGTCGGCGTAGGCGTACGTGAGGGCCGAGCGGTAGCTCGTCGTCGTCCCGGTCTCGAAGTTCACGTTGAGCAGCGCCGCGCCCGTGATGGGGACCCAATAGGTCCCGTCCGAGGCCTTGTGGAAGGCGGCCGGGAGCGAGCCCGGGATGACCCACTCGGTCACCTGGTTGGCCACGCGTATCGAGCTTGGCGATCGAGCAGCGGCCGGCCGGAATCTCGCTCTGGCCGCTTCCGAGGAGCCAGCACGTCGGTTCCTTCGAGCACGAAGTCGACCGGGTTGGCGCCGAGCTCGTCGTCCGGCCGATGCTGCCAGTAGTTGATGCGTCGTGCCGCGCAGGACGCCGACCCGGTCGGCCGAGGACTCCAGGAACCAGACGCCGCCGTCGGGCGCGACCTGCGACCCGGACGCCGTTGACGTTGGCCGACTCCTCGGTGGCGAAACGCACGCCGGCCGGCACCGTGGTCGGCAGCGCCGGGCGTCGGCGTCGGAGTCGGCGGCGGGGTGGGCGTCTGGGTCGGGTTCTGTGCGAAGCACCCGCAGAACGCCGCCGAGCCACACCGCCGCGGCGGCGAGAAGAACACGCTTCATGACGTCGGCGGATGATAACGCAGGGGCCGCGGCCGGCATTTCTCCAATCGCCGCGGCGTTACGTCTCGGCGTGGCCATGAGTCCGGTTCGTCCCGTCGCCGAAGTCCTTGCGCGCCGCACCGCCCCGGCCGCGCCCGAGCTGGTCGAGTCGCTGCCCGACGGGCGGCTGCGCTGCCTCGCCTGCGGGCACCGCTGCCCGATCCCGGAGGGCGCGCGAGGGCGTCTGCAAGGTCCGCTTCAACCGCGGCGGCGAGCTCGAGGTGCCGTGGGGCTACGTCGGCGGCGCTCGCAGTGCGACCCGATCGAGAAGAAGCCGTTCTTCCACGTCCTGCCGGGCTCGCGACGCGCTCTCCTTCGGCATGCTCGGCTGCGACCTGCACTGCGCGTACTGCCAGAACTGGGTCACCTCGCAGGCGCTGCGCGACCCGGAGGCCGTCGCGCGCGCCGACGCGGACGTCGACGCCCGGCGAGCTCGTCGCGGCTCGCGCTCGCAGAGCGGCGCGCCGACGATCGTCAGCGACCTACAACGAGCCGCTCATCACCGCCGAGTGGGCGGTCGAGGTCTTCCGGGCCGCGAAGGCGGCGGGCCTGCGGACCGGCGTTCGTCTCGAACGGCAACGGCACGCCGGAGGTGCTCGACTACCTCCGGCCCGTGGATCGACCTCTACAAGGTCGACCTGAAGTGTTTCGACGACACGCCACTACCGCCAGCTCGGCGGCGTCCTGCAGACCGTGCTCGACACGATCGCGGGACTCGCACGAGCGCGGGATCTGGGTCGAGGTCGTCACCCTGCTCATGCCCGGCTTCAACGACTCCGACGAGGAGCTGACGCGCGCTCGCGGCTTCCTCGCCGGCGATCTCGCCGCGACATTCCCTGGCACGTGACGGCGTTCCACCCGGACTACAAGATGACCGACCGCGGACCGACGCCGGCGGCGACGCTGCTGCGCGCCGCGAGATCGGGCGCGCGGAGGGCCTGCGCTACGTCTACGCGGGCAACATCCCCGGCCGCGTCGGGCGAGTGGCGAGAACACCCGCTGCCCGCCGTGCGGCGAGACGCTCATCGAGCGGCGCGGCTTCGTCGTGACGCGGCAACCGCCTCGCCGGCGGCGCCTGCCCGAAGTGCGCGACCGCGATTCCGGGACGCTGGGATGCCCGGGTCGAGGGAAGCGGCCGGACCCACGGGATTCCGCTGCCGGTGCTCGGGGGTCCCTAGACGGGCGGAGGGCTCGAATCCCGGCGGGACTCCGGCCGGCTCACGCGAGGATGGAATGGCAGGCGACGTCTCCGAAGACGCCGGCGCAGGGCAGAGGCGAGTCGCGGAGCCCGCACATGGAGACTAAAAGAAGGTCTTGACAATGAAGGTCGCCATCTGTCCGCGGTTGGCGGAGTCTGTGGGGCAGTAGTTGCCGCCGCCGCAGCCGGCCGTGATGTTGCGCGCCACCAGCTCGTAAATCCACGGCGCAAACGGGCTCGAGCACGGCACGTCGGGGAAGGTGGGGTTCGTGCAGGCGGGCGGGGCATAGCCGGACCCCTCGAAGGTCCGAAGCAACAGAACCGCCATCTGCTGGCGCAGGACGGGGTTGGTCGGGCAGTAGTTGGTCCCGTCGCCGCAGCCGCCCGTGATCCCCTCGGCCACGAGCTGGTTGATCCAGGGGGCAAAGCCCGAGGAGCAGGGGACGTCGTTGAAGACCTGGACGATGCACGGGGAGGCGTGTAGCAGAGGCCGTACCTGGCCTTCAGCAGGAATGCGGCCATCTGCTGGCGCAGCGTGGGCTGCGTGACGCCGTAGAGACCGCCGCCGACGCCGGCGGTGATGGCGTAGGAGACGAGCGTCGCGACGGAGGACCAGAACTGGTGGCTCTGCGGCACGTCCAGGAAATCGGCGACGAAGCCCTTCGTCGCCGTGCCGGAGGAGCCGTCGGTGTTGGCGACGACGACGTCGTAGGCGGAGCCCGCGGGAAGCGAGGGCGTCGTGGCGGTGATCTGGTTGAACGAGGCGACGTTGACGTTGGTGGCGGGCACGCCGCCGAACGAGACCGTGGCGCCCGCGGCGAAGTCCGTGCCGTTCAGAGTGACGTTGGTGCCACCGGTCGCCGGGCCGGCGAAGGGAAGGCAGGAGAAGACGATCCGCTGCGAGAGCTCCGAGGTGTTGCCGGCGGGATCGGTCGCCGTGGCGGTGATGCGGGCTCCATCGGCGACCACCGCGGCCAGCGTGACGTCAAAGACTCCCGTCCCGGATCCGTCCGTCGTCACCTGCCCCGAGCCGATATAGCTCATCCCCCCGAGGTACGCCCGCGGGAAGTAACTGCAGGCCGGGTTCTCGTAGAAGTCCAGGTCGTAGAGGGTGGAGGCGGCCGAGTGGAGCACCCCCTGGATCCGCGTGCCCGTACCCTGCGGCACGGTCAGGATCTCGACGCTCGAGATCACCGGCCAGTTCTGCAAACCGTTCGCTCCGGTGTCCCCGTCGCCGGGATCGTTCGCCGTCACCCCCTCCGGGACGAGGTCGATGCCGATCGGGCTGGAGTGGATCGCGTTGCCTCGGATCGTGTTGCCCGTAGCGCCCGAGACGTGGACTCCCCTGACCGAGTTGAACGCGATGAGGTTGCCCTCGCCCGCTCCGGGGCCACCGACCACGTTGCCCGGGGAGCCATCGATGTTCACGCCGTAGGTGTCGTTGCCGAGGGGGAGCGTTCCAGAGGGGTCCGTGCCGATGAAGTTGCCGGCGACGAGGTTCTGACCGGCGCCCGAAATCGAGATTCCGGTGGCCCAGCGGTTGATCACGAGGCCGCGCACCGTGCTCGAGCCGGCCGTGATCGTCAGCCCCGTGCCCGCAGCGGTCGACCCGTCGAGCTCCACGAGCGGCATCCCCGCGAAGCCCGGCTGCGTCGTTCCGTCGATGACGACCGGATCCGTGATCGTCGGAAGCGCGAGAGGCGGGCGTGATCGTCTGCACGCCCGAGCGCGATCGCGAACGCGATCGTGTCGAGGACGCCGACGCTCGCGTTCGAGTCGAGGATCGCCTGGCGCAGCGACCCGGCGCCCGCGTCGGCGGTCGTGGTGACGGACAGCGTGGCACCTTCAGCCAGGGGCGAGAGGCAGCCCAGCGCCAGGAGCACGGTTGCCATGCCCCGTCGGTAACTGCTGGTCATGGGACCTCCTCGACCTCGCGAGCTGGCCGGTGCCGCTCCGAGCGATCCTCGAGTCTATGCCAGACCGCGCCATGCTGACCTGCAGCCCCGCGATCGGAGCTCTCCGTGGCCCCGTTCGTTCTCGTCGGAGAAGCGCGGTGATAGCCTCCCGCGCGTGATCGCGGGCCGGGCCACCCTCGAGGGGACGCAGCGTTTCGCGAAGCGCTCGAGCGCCGCGCCGGGACACTTCCGCGTGGCGATGGACGGCCTGACGCTCTCCTCGATCGGCGTCGGCACGTACCTCGGGCCGGAGGACGCGGCCACGGACGCGGGCTACGAGGCCTGCGTCGCGGCGGCGCTCGGGTCGGCCGTCAACGTGTTCGACACGGCGATCAACTATCGCGGGCAGCGCAGCGAACGCGCCATCGGCCGCGCGCTCGCGAAGGCGTTCGCGTCCGGAGCCGCGCGCCGCGACGAGGTCTTCGTCTCCACCAAGGGCGGCTATCTTCCGCACGACGCCGAAGACCCCCGGCCGGGCCGCCGTTACGTGAAGGAGACCTTCCTCGACCCGGGCGTCGCGCCGGAGGAGGAGGTCGCCCAGGGCTGCCACTGCATCTCGCCCGCCTACCTCGGGGACCAGATCTCCCGGAGCCGCGCCAACCTCGGCCTCGAGACGATCGACCTCTACTACCTGCACAACGTCGAGACGCAGCTCGAGGAGATCGGCCGCGAGGGCTTTCGGGCCCGCCTCGCGCGGGCGATCGAGACGCTCGAGGGCGCCGTGGCCGACGGGAGGATCGCGTCCTGGGGGCTCGCGACCTGGAACGGCCTGCGGGTTCCGCCGGAACACCCCGAACACATTTCGCTCGCGCTCGTTCGCGACCTGGCCAGGGAGGTCGGGGGGCCTTCCCATCACTTCCGCGCCGTCCAGCTCCCGGTCAATCTCGCCATGGCCCACGCGGTGGGGTTTCGGTCGCAGTCCTCGGAAGGGGCCCGGGTGCCCGCGCTCGATGCGGCCGAGGCGCTCGGCCTCGCCGCATTCGGCTCGGCCTCGCTGCTGCAGGGAAGGCTCGCCGTCGAGCTGCCGGACGCGATCGTGGAGGCCTTCCGGGAGGCCGACTCGCCGGCGCGTCGGGCCCTCCAGTTCGCCCGATCGGCCCCGGGCATGACCACGGCCCTCGTGGGGACGTCGAGCCCGGTTCACGCGGCCGACAACTTCGGCCTGGCCGCCGTCTCGCCGGCCGGGCCCGACCGCGTGCTCTCGGTCTTCACTTAAGCGCCTCTGGGGCCTGGGCTTGAGGGGGACGATCGGGTGGCCCTCCGGGCGTGATCGCTTTTCTTTTTCATTCGTCGTAGAATGGGCCGTTCCCGCCCGGACCCAGAGTCAGCGCGGCGGGTGGTTTGGGAGCTCATGTCCGAAGATCCCTTGACCCCGGGAAGTCTTGCGTCCGTATCGGTCCAAACTGAGGCCCCCTCCCAGGAGGGAGGTCCGCAGGGTGATGGGCAGCCCCATCCGCACCGCCGCCGACGGCGCCGCCGTCGGCGCGGGGGCCGCGGAGGCGGACAACCCGGCGCGCCCGGCGGTTCCCACGAGCGGACCGACGACCTGTCCGCGGCGGGCCCCGAGCGGCCGGCCGAGGGCGTTCTGTACCTGCCGCCCAAGGACAACGCGCCGGGTGTCCTGGTTTCGGCGAAGGCGAACTTCGTCCCGTCCACCAAGGATCCTCTCGTTCCGCGAGAGCTGATCCAGCGCGAGGGCCTGGAGGCCGGGCGCCTTCATCACGGGTTTCGTCGCCGACGGCAACCGCCCCGTCCTCAAGAGGGTCGAGACGATCGAGGGCATGGAGCCCGGGGCGTTCCGGCAGCGGCCGACCTTCACGGAGCTCATCTCGATCGATCCGACGAAGATCCTCCGGCTCGAGACCGAGTCCGGACGAGAACTCCGGGCGCGTCCTCGACCTCGTCGTCCCGATCGGCCGCGGGCAGCGCTGCCTCATCGTGGCGCCGCCGAAGGCCGGGAAGACGTTCCTCCTGAAGACGATGGCGAACGCCATCGCCAGGAACGACCCCGACGTCCGTCATCGTGCTCCTCGTCGACGAGCGGCCCGAGGAAGTGACCGACATGCAGCGAGCGATCACCGGGCAGGTCATCGCCTCCTCGGCCGACATGACCGCCGCGCACCACATCGCCGTCGCCGAGGCGACGTTCGAGAGGGCCAAGCGGCTCGTCGAGATCGGCAAGGACGTCGTCATCTTCTGCGACTCGCTGACGCGGATGAGCCGCGCCTACAACAACGAGCAGCGCGGGAGCGGCAAGATCCTCTCGGGCGGCATCGACGCGCGGACGATGGAGAAGCCGCGGCGCTTCTTCGGCGGCGCGCGGAACCACGAGGACGGCGGCTCGCTGACGATCGTCGCGACCTGCCTCGTCGACACCGGCAGCCGGATGGACGACGTCATCTTCGAGGAGTTCAAGGGGACGGGGAACTGCGAGATCATCCTCGACCGCGGCCTCTTCGACCGGCGCATCTTCCCGTGCATCAACATCCCGGCCTCCGGGACGCGCAAGGAAGAGAAGCTCTACACGGCCGAGGAGCTGCCGAAGATCCACAAGCTCCGCCGCGCCCTCGCCTCGGTCAAGCCGATCGACGCGATGGACCTCCTCCTCTCGAAGCTGACGAAGACGAAGGCGAACGCGGACTTCCTGAAGAGCTTCTGAGACCGTCGCTCGCGCTTCGCTCGGGAGTCTGCGCCTGGCGGCGCACCGGCTGCGGCTCGCCGGGAGCGGCTCGACCGCGAGCCTGACTCCCTCGCTGCGCTGCGCTCCCGCGGCGCGGGCCTCCTCCCTCGACCGTCGCTGCGCTTGCTCGGGGTCTGCGCCTGCGGCGCACCGGCTCGCGGCTCGCGCGGGTGCGCGCTCGACCGCGAGCCTGACCCCCTCGCTGCGCTCGCTCCCCGCGGCGCGGGCCTCCTCCCTCCCTTCGGTCGGGAGACTTCCCGCGCCGCGAGCTAAGGCTTCGTCGGCAGCCCGAAAATGAGGACTCCTTCGAGGTGTTAGGGGGGATAGGATTCGTACAACAGGCGGGGAGGCGTTGCATGCGGGTGGGTCCGACCCGGTGCTCCCGAAGCAGCCTCCCCGGCGGCTGGATGGCACGGCCGGCGGAGGAGCGAGAGGAGAGACTCGCGCCCGCGCGCGTCCGGCTCGATCGCCGCCGGTCCCCGCCCTCGAGCCCGCTCCCGACGCCCCGGAAGGAGGACACCCATGAAGCGCTTGACCCGCAAGATCGGACTGTTCGGAGGTCCCGGGGCCTTGATGTCGCCGATGGGAGCGAAGAAGTCGGTCTCGGCGGGGTCCGTGCCGAAGGCCGCTTCCGGTTCGGTCGCCGCAACGCGCTCCGGAGAAGCCGCCGGCGCGGAGGGGCTGGTTGCGCCGGCTTCTCCTCGGGGACGACGACGCGGAACTGAGGCGGCCTACCGTCGCCGGCTCTTGCGCTTCGTCCGGCCGTAGCTGTCCTCGGTCGGCTCGGCCTTCTTGGGCGCCGTTTCGCGGCGCGGCTCCGGCCGCGAGCGGAATCCTCCGTAGGCGCGGGGCGCCTGGGCGACGCGGCCGCTCTTGAAGAGCTCCTCGGGCGGCCACTCGACGGGGATCTTGCGGCCGACCCGCTCCTCGATTGCGTCGAGCGAGAAGACGTAGTCGTCGCAGGCGAACGACACCGCCGTGCCCTCCGCTCCCGGCGCGTCCCGTCCGCCCGATCCGGTGCACGTAGTCCTCGGAGTCCTGCGGCAGGTCGTAGTTGATGACGTGCGAGACGCCCTCGATGTGGAGGCCGCGCGAGGCGACGTCGGTCGCGACGAGGACGGCGAGCTTGCCGTCCTTGAAGTCCTGCGAGCATCTTGAGGCGCCGGTCCTGCGGGACGTTGCCCGCGAGCGCGCGGGTCGGGTAGCCGTTGGCGGAGAGGCCGCGCACGAGGTCCGCCGCCGTCGTCCGGCGGTTGACGAAGATGAGGACGCGGCTGCCGCCCTCCCGCTCCAGGAGGCCGAGCAGGAGCCGGAACTTCTCCTGCGCCGAGACGTGGTAGAGGACCTCGGTGATCGCCGTGCGCGCCGCACGCGCTCGGGCTCGATCTCGACCTTCTCGGCGTTGTTCATGTGCTCGTAGGCGAGCTCCATGACGCGGATCGACAGCGTGGCCGAGAAGAGCATCGTCTGGCGGCGATGGTAGGGCGGGCAGCGCCGCAGGATGCGCCGCAGGTCGCGGATGAAGCCCATGTCGAACATCCGGTCGGCCTCGTCGATGACGAGGATCTCGACGTCGCGAAACGTGACGACGCCCTGCTGCTCGTAGTCGAGCAGGCGGCCGGGCGTGCCGACGAGCAGGTCGGGACGGTCTTCACCTGGTCCCGCTGCAGCCGGTAGTCCATGCCGCCGAAGACCGCGAGCGTCGCCAGGCCCGTGTGCCGCCCGAGCACCTCCGCGTCGGCCCGGATCTGCGCGACGAGCTCGCGGGTCGGGGCGACCACCAGCGCGCGCGGCCCCCGGGGCGGGTGCGCGGGCTTCTTCTGGAGGAGCCGCGTGAAGATCGTGATGAGGAACGCCGCCGTCTTGCCGGTGCCCGTCTGCGCCTGGCCCGCGACGTCGCGGCCCGCGAGCGCGATCGGAAGCGTCTTCGCCTGGATCGGGCGTGGCGAAGACGAAGCCGGCGTCGGCGATGCCCCAGCGGACCTCGTCCGGCAGGGGGTAGCCCGCGAGGAGGGTCTGGGTCAGGTGGTGTTCCGGGCGCGACCGAGGTCATGAAGGGGAGGGATCTTAGCGCAGGCGCCGTCGCCGAAGTCGCCGACGAGGGGCCGGCCGGTGGCCTCGGCGAGCGGCTTCGCCGACGAGACGCTTCTCCCTGGGGCCGGCCGCGGCGGCGATGGGGTGGAGCTGGCCGCCCGCGCGGGCCGCCAGCCGCTTGACGGCCCAGGTCCACCAGGGCGGCAGCGGCCAGTAGGTCTCGCGCCAGCACTCGAGCTCCGCGCGCGCGGATCCGCGTCGATCCGCGTCCGCTCGAAAGCCGTCGTCGTGACGGTCACCTGCTCGGCGTCGACCTCGATCGACTCCTCGGCGAAGGCGAGCGCCGCCAGTCCCAGCAGCGACAGCGGGGCCGCGACGAGAAGGATCAGCGACAGGGCGATGAGCAGCGGGAGCGGCAGGTCGCCGAAGTCGAGCCGGCGCAGCCCCGCCTCCCAGGCCTGTCCGAGGCGGTAGCAGCCGAGCAGGGCCGCCCCGGCGACCGCGCGCCGCCGACGAGCGCCATCCGGACGCGCCAGGCCCGGCCGCGCGCAAGCGGCTGAATCGAAACGAAGAGTCCGGCCGGCGCGGGGCGTGATCGAGATGCGGGGCCGTCGGCGCGGCGGGGATCTCGCGGGCGTCTCGCCTGGACAACATCCCGATTGTATGATCCGGCTTCCGGCGGAGCCGGGCACAGGAGGCAGGTGTGGCGAAGAAGAAAAAGGCACCAAAGAGCGCGAAGAAAGGCGAAGAAGGCCGCGAAGAAGGTCGTCCGCGAAGAGCGCGCGGGCAGCGAAGAAGTCATCCGCGCGGAAGCCCGTCGAAGAGGCCGCCCGCAAGGCGGCGCGCGAAGAAGGCCGGCCCGAAGAAGGCGGCCCCGAAGAACGGCCGGCGCCCCCGAAGAAAGCCGCGGCGAAGCCCCGCGAGGCCGGACGGGCGCGGCCGCGCGCCCGAGGCCGCGGCGGCGACTGCCCTGGCGGCGCGCCTCCGCCGGCGAGGTCTACGGCGAGGAGGGCTGGCGGGAAGAAGAGCTCGCGGCCGGCGAGCTCGAAGTCGGATGCCCCGGAGCTCGAAGAGCTCGAAGCCGAGCTCGGCGGCCCCGAAGTGGGCGGCGAGCCGGAAGACGACGCGGAGTGGTGATTTAGGAGTAGTATCGAGTCGAGATCGCGAGCATTGCCGGGCTTTTGCTCGGCTGGCACGGAAGAAGGCCCCGAAGATTTCGGGGCCTTCGTATTTCCGTCACCGCGGCAGCGCGCGACCGGCACCGGCCTCCGGTTCTTGTCGAGGTTCACGTACGTCACCTCCGCCTCGGTGACCTTCACGCGATTTCCGAGGCCTTCGCCCGGCTGCGAGACGACCTCGACCGAGATGGTGATCGACGTGCGGCCGATCTTGACGAGGCGCGTGTAGAAGGACACGAGGTCGCCCACGTAGACCGGCTCGTGGAAGACGACCTCGCGCATGGCGACCGTGACCAGGAAGTCGGCGCCGTGGCGCTTGGCCTCGACGGCGCCGGCCTGGTCGATGTACGACAGGATGACGCCGCCGAAGATCGTGCCGTGGGCATTGGTGTCCTTCGGCATCATGATCACGCGGATCGAAGGCTCGCGGCTGTCGGCGGGCCGGCGCGGCGTGGCGGGATCGGTCATTCGGGGCGGGCCGAGGTCGGGATCCTCGGCGGCTCGAACACGGCCGAGACGCGCTGGACGAGCCCGTCGGTGATGTTGACGGTGAGGGTGCCGTCCGAGAAGTAGTAGGTCCAGATCTCGCGGCGCGAGTCCTTGCCCTCGGTCGCGACCGAGATCGAGGGCTTGCCGATCCGCTCCACGAGGGTCGCGGCCGCCACGCCCGGGTCGACCTTCGGCGCGGGCGTCGGCGAGCGTTCCCGGGACGATGCGCGCGCCGATGCCGGCGATCTCTTCGGCCTGCCCGGTACTCGCGGTTCTCCCACCAGCGGGGGAGCCAGAGCGCGCCGGCGACGAGCAGGGGAACGAAGGCGCCGGCGACGAGGAGGGCGCGGCTGGGGCGGGTTTCGGCCATGCCGGAATGATACGGCAGGCGGGCTCGAGTCCTGTAGAATCCCGACCCGCATGAAACACAAAGTGACCGTCGTCGGGGCCGGCAACGTCGGGGCCACCGCCGCCCAGCGCATCGTCGAAAAGGCGCTGGCCGACGTCGCCCTCATCGACATCGTCGAGGGCGTCCCGCAGGGCAAGGCGCTCGACATCATGGAGTCGGCCCCGGTCGAGAAGTTCGACGCCCGCATGACCGGCTCCAACGCGTACGACGTCACGGCGGGATCCGACGTCGTCGTGATCACGGCCGGCCTGCCGCGCAAGCCCGGCATGAGCCGCGACGACCTCGTCGCGACCAACGAGGGCATCGTCTCCGACGTCGTGCGCAAGGTGCTGCCGGGCTCGCCGGACGCGATCCTCATCGTGGTCTCCAATCCTCTCGACGCGATGTGCGAGGTCGCCCGCCGCGTCTCGAAGTTTCCGCGCGAGCGCGTCTTCGGCATGGCCGGGGTGCTCGACTCGGCCCGGATGCGCTGGTTCATCGCCGAGGCGCTGAACGTCTCGGTCGAGAACACGCACGCCTTCGTCCTCGGCGGCCACGGCGACACCATGGTCCCGCTGCCCCGGTTCTCGACGGTCGCCGGGATCCCGCTGCCGCAGCTGCTGTCCCAGGAGAAGATCGACGCGATCGTCAAGCGCACGCGCGAAGGCGGCGCCGAGATCGTCAACCTGCTGAAGACCTCGGCCTGGTACGCGCCGGCGTCCGCGGTCGTCGAGATGGTCGACGCCGTGCCTCAACGACAAGAAGAAGATCCTGCCCTGCGCGGCCTATCTCCAGGGCGAGTACGGGATGCGGGACATCTACCTCGGCGTGCCGGTCAAGCTCGGGCGCGCCGGCGTCGAGCAGATCGTCGAGATCGCGCTGACGCCCGAGGAAACGGTGGCGCTCGAGAAATCGGCCGAGGCCGTGCGCGAGCTCTTCCGCATCCTCAAGGTCTAGCAGCGCGATGGCGGAGGCGCCCCGCGACGCTCGCCCGCCGCCTCCACTCGATCTCGGGAGTCGTTCCGGTCGGCGCCTTCCTCGCGTTCCACCTCTACCACCAACACCGCGGCGCGGCGCGGCGCCGACGCCTACAACGCCATGGCCCGCCGCCTCCAGGAGATTCCGCTTCTCGTGGCGATCGAGGTGCTCCTCATCGCGATCCCGCTCTTCTTCCACGGCCTCTACGGGCTCTTCCTCGTCGCCAACGAGGCGCCCGCGGCGCTGCGGCCCTCGGCCGGCCGCGCGGGCCCTCTCGATCGCCCAGCGGACGACCGGCGTCCTGCTCTTCGTCTTCGTGCTCTCTGCACCTCTGGACGGCGCGCCTCGTCCAGATCCGCGACCACGAGAGCCTCGATCTCTTCCGGCTCATGCAGGCGGTCCTCGCGAGCCCGTGGCTCAACGCGGCCTACGTCGCCGGCGTTCTCGCCGCGACGTTTCACCTCTCGGCGGGCCTCTGGACTTTCGCCGAGACGTGGGGCCTCGCCGTCAACGCCGCGGGCCCGGCGGCTCGCCGCCGCCGCGTCCGCCGGCGGTCTTCGTCGCGCTTTCGGCGATGGGCCTCGCCTCCCTGGACGCCTTCCGCCTGTAGGTCCCGATTCCCATATAATCCGCGCTCTTTCGCCATGAAAGTCCACGAGTACCAGGCCAAGTCGATCCTCGCGCACTTCGGCGTCGCCGTGCCGCGCGGCGAGGTCACCGACAGCCCGGCCGAGGCGCGGGAGATCGCGCGGCGGCTCGGCGGGCGCGCGGTCGTCAAGGCGCAGATCCACGCCGGGGGCCGCGGCAAGGGCGGCGGCGTGAAGCTCGCGAAGGATCCCGAGGAGGCGCACGACCTCGCCAAGCGCATCCTCGGCATGACGCTGGTCACGCCGCAGACGGGGCCCGCCGGTCGCGTCGTCCAGAAGGTCCTCGTCGAGGAGACCCTCGACATCGACCGCGAGCTCTACCTGAGCGTCACGCTCGACCGCGTCGCGGCGCCTCCCGGTCGTGATGGCGTCGAAGTCCGGCGGCATGGACATCGAAGAGGTCGCCGCGAAGGACCCGTCGGCGATCATTCGGGAGGGCGTCGACGCGAACCCTCGGCATGTTCCCGTTCCAGGCGCGCAAGGTCGCCTTCGCGCTCGGTCTCTCGGGCGAGAGCTTCAAGAAGGGCGTCGGCCTCCTGCAGGCGCTCTTCCGCGCCTACGTCGAGACCGACGCGAGCCTGGCCGAGATCAACCCGCTGCTCGTCACGAAACAGGGCGACGTCCTGGCGCTCGACGCCAAGATGACCTTCGACGACAACGCGCTCTTCCGCCACCCGGACATCAAGGAGATGCGCGACCTCGCGGAAGAGGACCCGCTCGAGGTCGAGGCTTCCCGCTACGGCCTCAACTACATCAAGCTCGACGGCAACGTCGGCTGCATGGTCAACGGCGCGGGACTGGCGATGGCCACGATGGACCTCGTCAAGCTCGCCGGCGGCGAGCCCGCGAACTTCCTCGACGTCGGCGGCGGCGCCAACGAAGAGCAGGTCAAGAACGCGTTCCGCATCATCCTGTCGGACGAGCACGTCCGGGCCGTCCTCATCAACATCTTCGGCGGGATCATGCGCTGCGACATCATCGCCAAGGGCGTCGTCGCCGCCGTGCGCGAGATGGGCCTGTCGATCCCCGTCGTCGTCCGCCTCGAGGGCACCAACGTCGACGAGGGCAAGGCGATCCTGCGGGAGTCGAACCTCAAGATCACGCCGGCGGACGGACTGTGGGACGGCGCGCGCAAGGCCGTCGAGGCGGCCCGATGAGCATCTGGGTCGGCAAGGCGACGCGCCTGCTGGTCCAGGGCCTGACGGGGCGCGAGGGCACGTTCCACGCGCTCGCGTGCCGCGAATACGGCACGCAGGTCGTGGCCGGCGTGACGCCGGGCAAGGGCGGCACGACGCACGAGGGCATCCCCGTGTTCGACACCGTCGCCGACGCCGTGCGCGAGACCGGCGCGAACGCCTCGATGATCTTCGTTCCGCCGCCCTTCGCGGCCGACGCCATCGTCGAGGCCGCCGACGCCGGGCGTCGCGGTGATCGCGTGCATCACCGAGGGCATCCCGGTCAACGACATGCTGCGCGCGCGGACGTTCCTCGACCGGCAGGCCGCTGCCGGGAAGGCCGTGCGGCTCATCGGACCAAACTGCCCGGGCATCATCACGCCGGGCGAGTGCAAGATCGGCATCATGCCCGGCCGCATCCACCGGCCGGGGCCGGTCGGGGTCATCTCCCGGTCCGGCACGCTGACGTACGAGGCGGTCGATCAGCTGACGCGCCTGGGGCTCGGCCAGTCCACGGTCATCGGGATCGGAGGCGACCCCATCAACGGGACCAACTTCATCGACTGCCTCGCCGCGTTCAAGGACGATCCGGCGACCGAGGCCGTCGTGCTGATCGGGGAGATCGGCGGCATGGCCGAGGAAGAGGCGGCCTGCTGGGTCGCCGGCAACCTGAAGAAGCCGGTCGTCGTCGTTCATCGCCGGCCAGACGGCCCCGCCCGGACGCCGCATGGGGCATGCCGGAGCGATCATCGCCGGCGGACAGGGCACGGCGGCCGAGAAGATCCGGGCGCTCGAGGGCGCCGGGCATCGCGGTCGTCCGGTCGCCCGGCGACATCGGCGCGCGCGTTCAGGAGGCGCTCAAGCGATGAACACAACGGCCCTCTTCGAAGAGACGCAGAACTTCTCGCCCTGGATCTACGGGCTCGTGGCGTTCATCCTCGCGATCCTGATCTCCCTCTTGACGGCGCGCCAGGTGACGAGGGTCACGCCGCAGTCCGTCGAAGTCCGCTTCGGTTTCTTCTACAAGACGTCGATCCCCCTGTCGGACCTGGCGCAGGCCGACGCGGTGGCCTACCGCCCCATCCGTGAATACGGCGGCTGGGGCATCCGGGGGTTCGGAAAGCGCCGCGCCCTGAACATGCGCGGCAACCGCGGCGTGCTCCTGATCCGCAAGGACGGCTCGACGCTCCTGATCGGCTCGCAGAAGCCGCGGGAGCTGCTCGCCGCCCTCGGCCAGGCGGGCGTGGCCACCCAGGATCGCCTTCCCCCGGAGACTCGAGAGTTCTGACCGGAGCCCCGCCCGCCGCCCTCCGCCGGGCCCGAAACAACCGAAACGGAAAAGGAGACGCTCTTGGAACGCACGCTGACCATCCTCAAGCCAGACTCGGTCGCGGCCGGCAAGACCGGCGCGATCCTCGCCCACCTCGAGAAGGAGGGGTTCCGCTTCCTCGCGCTGCGTAGGACGCGGCTCTCTCCCGAGCAGGCCCGGGCCTTCTACGCCGTGCACCGCGAGCAGGCCGTTCTACGACGCCCTCGTGCGCTTCATGACCGAAGGGCCGGTCGTCGTGGCCGCGCTCGAGCGGACCGACGCCGTCGGCCACCTGCGCAAGACCATGGGCGCGACCGACTCGCGCAAGGCCGAGGCCGGCACGGTCCGGAATCTGTTCGGCACCGACATCGAGCGCAATGCCATCCACGGCAGCGACTCGGCCGAGAACGCCGCGATCGAGATCGCGTTCTTCTTCGCCGGCTCCGAGCTGATCCAGGCCTAGCGCGCCGCGCCGAGGGCGTCGACAACGGCGGCGACGTCGCTCTCGTCGTTGTAGGCGTGGAACCCGAGGCGCAGGGACCCGCCCCGCACCGCCGCGATGACGCGGCGCTCGGCGAGCCTCCCGGCGAGCGCCTCGGGGTCGGGCACGTGGATCGCGGCCGTCTGCGAGGGCGCCTCGGAGGGCAGGAGCCGGAAGCCCCGTTCCACCGCGGCCTCGCGAAACGCCCGGGCGAGCGCGAGGCACCGCGCCTCGACCGCGGCGGCGTCGAGCGTGGCGAGCAGCTCGAGCGCGGCGCGGGCGCCGACCCACGAGAACCAGGCGAGCGAGGCGTCCAGCCGCCGCGCACCCTGCGCGAAGGCCGCGGGGCCGTAGAACTCCGAGAATGGCGCCTCGACGCTCTTCCAGCCCGGAGACCGCGGAGTGAGCTCCGGCAGCCGTTCCGGCCGGACCCACAGCCAAGTCGCGCCTCGCGGGGCGAGGAGCCACTTGTAACCGTGCGCGGCGACGTAGTCCGCGCCGCAGGCTCGTGCGTCGAACCGGAGCGCGCCGAGCGACTGTGTCAGGTTGACGAAGAGGCGCGCCCCGGTTTCGCGGCAGCGGGCCGCGATCTCGGGCAGGCGGACGCGGAAGCCGCTCGAGGACTGGACCTCCGTGACGGCCGCGAGGACCGTGCCCGGCGCGATCGCCGCGCAGAGGCGTTCCGTCGACACGACGCCCCGGTCGGCCTCGACCCGGACGATCTCGAAGCCGCGCCGCGCGAGCTCGAGCCAGGGGAAGAGGTTGCTCCGGAACTCGCGCTCGCCGACGACCACGCGCCCGGGTGGGAGGCCCGCCGCGACGGTCGACGCGGCCTCGGAGACCGAAGAGACGAGCGCCACGTCCTCGGCCCGCCCCCCGACGAGCCGCGCGAAGAGGGGGCGCGTCGCCTCGGCCTGCGCTTCCCAGCCGAGCCAGTCGAAGCGGCCCGACGCCCATTCGTCCTCGGCTTCCCGCACCGCCCCGAGGACCGGGACGGCCGCGGCGGCCGCGGTCGGCGTGTTGAGGTAGGTGACGCGCGCGAGGGCCGGGAAGAGCGAGCGCAGCGTCGGTCCGGGCAGGTCCACGGGCGGCGAGTCTGTCCAATCGCGCCGGAGAAGGAAAGAGCCACTTCTCCGTGAAGTGGTCCGCCGGCGCCGCCGCTAAGCGCCCCGGCGGCGCAGCGAGACGAGGACGCGGTTGGCGACCCCGCGCAGGATCGCGACCTCGCGCACGGTCAGTGGCCGCGCCGCGACGAGGCGGCGCCAGTCGCGCAACGAGCGGCCCCGATGCCCGGTGTCGTAGAAGTCGATCGCCTCGAGGGCGCGGTCCCAGTGCGCCATCGCCCCCTCGATCTCGGCGGCGGGCGCCAGGTCGTCGCCGGCCTCGGACGCCGCGGCGGCGGTCGGGAAGGCCGTGGCCACGGCCAGGACGACGGCGACGGCATGGGAGAGGTTCATCGTCGGAAACCCCGGATCGGTCGGCAGACGCAGGCACGCCGACGCGCGCGCGAGCTCGTCCTCCGTCAGCCCGCTGCGCTCCGGGCCGAAGACGAGGGCGGTCGGGCCGCCTCCGGTCTCCGCCAGGAACCCGGGCAGCTCGTGAAGCTCGAGGGTCCGCGTCTTCGCCCGGCCTCGGAGCGACGAGGTCGTGACGACGATGGGGTACTCGGCGACCGCCTCCTCGAGCGTCGCGAAGGGCAGGATCGACGCGAGCAGATCGTCGGCGCCGGTCGCCAGGCGCCCCGAGTCCTCGTCCGGGCGCACCGCCGGCTCGACCACCGACAGCCGGCGAAGCCCGAAGTTCTTCGCGACCCGGGCGATCGAGCCGAGGTTCGAGGAGTTGTGCGGCCTCACGAGAACCACGGACCGCGGCGGCGTCGTCAAGGGAGGACAGTGTACACAGCGCGGCCGGGGAAGGTTCCGGGCCTCGCCGGCCTTATAATTGGTCGGTGAAACGCTTTCTTCTGCACGCCTTGCTCCTCGCGGCGGCGGCTCCGGTCCTGGCCCAGGCACCCGCTCCGGAGCCCGAGACGCCGTCCTTCTCGGAGAGCGCGGGGGCCGAGTACGTGATGCTCCCGGTCCTCGTCACGGACAAGAAGGGCAACTTCGTCGACGGGCTCGCCAAGGACGACTTCGTCATCAAGGTCGGGGAATCGACGGTCTCCTTCGACACGTTCGAGCGCGATCAGACCGCTCCGGTGTCGTTCGCGTTCCTGCTCGACACCTCCGGCAGCATGGGCATCTCGAACAAGCTCGAGAACGCCAAGAACGCGATCCGAAGCATTCTGCGCAACCGGCTCCCCGGGGACGACTTCGCCCTGTTCGCCTTCTCCGAGGGGAGGGTGCGGCTGGTGACCGACTCCTCGGCCGACCCCACCAGGCTCGTCCGCGCCCTCTGGGACCTGGAGGCCTCCGGGCAGACGGCGCTCTTCGACGCCGTGGCGGCCACTCCGGAGATGATGAAGGGCAGCAACAACAAGCGCGCCATCCTCCTCTTCACCGACGGCGTCGACAACGCGAGCGAGTTGTCCGCCACCCGGATGGCCGAGCTCCTCCAGCGGGTGTCCGTCCCGGTCTACCCGATCGGCATGAAGAGTGCAGCGTTCGATGCCCTGAGCGAGGAAGAGCGGCGAGATCTCTCGGTCGAGACCCTCCAGCTGCTGGCGGGGTCGAGCGGGGGCAGGATGCACCTGGTCGGGGGCGCGGCGGACCTGCGTCCCCTGGCGGCCAGGATCTCGGAGGAGGTCCGGCAGCAGTACCTGCTGGGGTTTGCGCCGTCGGGCCGTGGGGATGTAAAATACCGGATTGTCTTTGTGTCCGTGGCCAAACCCGGTTCCTGGGTCGTCCGGACGCGTCGGGGTTACCGGGGAACCGCCCCCGGCGGATCTTAACTTTTTGCAGGAGGTGCAGATGATCAAGGGACGGTGGGTTTCAACCATGCTCACGGGGGGAGCGCTTCTTCTGGGGATTTCGGGCCTCACGGCGTGCGCGTCGAAGACGTACGTCGGAGAGGAAGTCGCCAAAAGCAGCGCCGCGACCGACAAGCGGATCAACGAGGTGGAGTCCCAGGTCGAGGCGACGCAGACCAAGGTCAAGCAGCACGAAGTCAAGCTGACCGAGCTCGACAGCGCGACGCGCCAGGCGCTCGAGCGGGCGCAGCAGGCGGGCAAGCTCGCGGAGGGCAAGTTCGTCTACTCGCTGGTCCTGTCGGATGACGCGGCGAAGTTCCCGGTCAACCAGCACGAGCTGTCCACGGAAGCCCAGGATCAGTTGAACGCCTTCGCCGAGAGGCTCAAGGCGGAGAACAAGAACGTCTACCTGGAGATCCAGGGCCACACGGACGGCACCGGGTCGGATGCGTACAACATCAAGCTCGGCGAGGCGCGGGCCGAGGCGGTGCGGCGCTATCTCAACAAGCAGGGCGTCGCGCTGAACCGGATGTCGACGATTTCCTACGGCAAGAGCGAGCCGGTCGAGTCGAACAAGACCAAGGAAGGCCGCTCGAAGAACCGGCGCGTGGTCGTCATCGTCCTCGCGTAGGTTTTCCCCTCCTCGGAGTTTCCTGCGGCCCGGCACTGCCGGGCCGCTTCTTTTTCCGGGACCGCAGCGCCTCGAGCGCCTCTTCGAAGTCCGGCGGCAGCGGGGCCTCGGCGGCGATCGGCCGGCCGGTCACCGGATGCGGGAAGCCGAGCCGCCTCGCGTGGAGCATCTGGCGCCCGGCGAGGCCGCCGTCGCCCTCGCGCGGCCCGTAGACGCGGTCGCCGAGGACCGGGTGGCCCGCCGCGGAGAAATGCACGCGGATCTGGTGCGTCCGCCCCGTCTCCAGGCGCACGGACACGAGGCTCGCGTCCGCCAGGCGCTCCAGCGTGCGGAAATTCGTCACCGCGCGACGGCCCGATTCGCCGGGGCGGGCGACGCTCCTCCGAAGCCCGGCGGTGCGCACGAGGTCCTGCGTCGTAGGCGCCGGTGTCGGGCGTCGATCCGGTCACCAGCGCCACGTACTCCCGCTCGATCGAGTGCTCGCGGAAGCGGTCCTGCAGGAAATGGAGCGCGGACCGGTTGCGCGCGAAGACGACCGCGCCCGACGTGTCCTTGTCGATCCGGTGGACGATGCCCGCGTAGGGACGGCCGCCGTAACGGTGCTGGAGATAGAAGAGGGCGCGGCTCCAGAGCGTGTCCTTCTCGCGCGCCTCGGTCGGAACGGTCAGGAGGCCCGCCGGTTTGTCGACGATCAGGACGTCGCCGTCCTCGTGGAGGACCGTGAGCCGCGCGCGCACGCGGCGCCGAGCGGGACGGCTCGCGTGGAGCTCGAGGCGCGCGTCGGGCGCGACCTCGCCGCCCGGCTCGTCGAGGGTCGGCTCCGTCCGCGTCGACCCGTCCGGCGCGCACGGCCTCCCGCGCCGCGCGGCGCGAGAGCCCGAAGGCGCGCGCGACGGCCAGGTCGAGCCTCACGGGGCGGGACCCGGGACCCGGATCTCGACGAAGAAGCCGGGGTCCCCGATCCGGGCTTCCTCGCGGGCCCCGGGGCCGTAGACCGCGGCGGAGCGGGTCCGCGCGCGCGCGGCCGCGTCGAGCGCCGGCAGGTAGTCCTGCCCGAAGGCCCGCGCGCCTTCGCCGACGGCGAGGACGTTGGCGTAGAGGAGAACGTCGGGCGGCCGCGCCGCGAGCTCGGCCGCGAAACGCTCCTCCTCGCTCGCGTCGAGGTGTCCGGGGAAATACTGTTCGTGCGCGAACGGGTTGCGGCGGCCGAGCACGTAGTTGAAGAATCCCGCCTCCGGAAACCCGGCGAGCGTGCCGCCCGGGGGCAACCGCTCCGCGAGATCCGCCAGCGCCAGACGCGTCGTCACCGCGACGGGCTCGGGCAGGACGACCGTTCCGGCCGGCGTCGCCACCGGCGACCAGCCCGGCCGCCGGTTCCGGTCGGCCGTGTCGGCGGCGCGCACGAGCACGAAGAGAGCGAGCGCGGCCGCGGCCAGCCCGGGCAGCGCGGCGCCGAGCCTGTCCTTCCCCCGGTCGGCGAGAGCGAACACCCCGGCCGCCGCGACGACGATCGGCAGCGGCAGGAAGAACGCGTTGTACGGGCCGGCGTACCCCGCGGCCAGAAGCAGCCGCGCGCCGAAGAGCGCGGACATTCCGAGGACCGCGTCGGGGACGGAGGCGAGCGTCGGGCCGGGAGCCCGGCCCGCGAGGCGGCGGCCGAGCCGCGCGAGCGCCGCGACGGCCACGCACACGGGAAGGACGCGGACGAGCGGCGGGAAGAGCGCGGCGGTCTCCGCGACGCGCGCCGGAGGACGCAGGCGCGCGGCGGCCGCGAGGGCGAGCACGGCGATTGCGCCGGCGGTCACGGCGAGGCGCGCCGCGGGGGAGCGCAGGCGGGTCGCGACGAGCGAAGCCGCGCACAGGAGCGCCGCCGCGAGGACGAGGACCGTGCCGGAGAGCAGCCACTCGGCGCTCCGCAGGCCGATTCGGTCGAGGCCGGCATAGGCGCGGTAGACGTTGCGATACGCCTCGGGAGGATCGAGCAGCCGCAGCCATCCATCGGCCTCGAGTCGGTCCAGGGTGATGCCGGCGGAGGCGAGGCCGTAGCCGCCGGCGGCGACGGCGAGGGGAAAGGCCGCGAGGAGCGCGAGTCGTCGAGGCGCGGCGCGCGCCGCGAGGGCCGCCAGCACGAGCGCCGCGAGCCCCATCTCGATCCGCGAGAGCAGGGCGAGCGCGAGGCAGGCGCCGGCCAGCGCGTCGCCGGTCCGCGTGTCGCGCTCGGAGAGCTCGAGCGCCCAGGTGATCGCCGCCACCGCGATCGCTGCGTCGACGCTGAAAGGGAAGAGCCAGCCGCCGGGCCGCAGGAACATCGCCGCCGCGACCGCGGCCGAGGTGGCCAGCGCCGCCCGCCACGGCGGCATCATCCGCCGGGCGAGCCGCCTCAGCGCGGCCAGGTGCACCAGCGCGATCGCGGCGGCGAGCGCCGTCCGGCCCGGAAGCGAGGGCCCGAAGGCGCGGTCGACGGCGGCGCCGAGCCAGGGCGCCAGCGGCCCGTGGTGGAACTCGACCTGCGCGTAGAGCCGTTCCCCCTGGGCCACCCGCCAGGGGACCATCAGCTCGCGGCCCGAATCGACGTAGGGCTCGAGCCAGCGGTTCCAGGAGACGAGCGCCAGCACCGCGAAAATCGCGAACGGCAACGCCGCGGCGAGCCGCTCCTGCCTTCCGTCTCCCGCCTCCTGCCTCCCGATTCTCTTAGGATACCTCCCGTGCAGGAAAAGATGGCGACGCGCAATCCCGTCCTGCGGGCGTTCGCGTCGGCCGCGTCGCGGATCTGGTTTCCGGCGACGCTCGCGACCGCGCGCCACCTCCCGCGGCGCCTGGTGCACGGCGGCGGCCGCGCTCTCGCAGCCGTCTTCTATCGCGCACGGCCGAAGTACCTGCGTGCGGTGCGCGCGAACCTCGCCGTCATCCTCGGTCGGCCGGAGTCCTCGGAGCAGGTCCGCGCGAAGGCGTGGGACATGGTCGACTCGCACTTCGCGGCGTGGGTCGACTTCCTGCAGTTTGCGACACGGGAACCGGCGGCCGCGGCGAGGCTCGTCGAGGGCGTCGTGGGCTACTCGAACATCGTCGAGGGGCGCCTCGCCGGGAAGGGCGTCCTGCTGCTGACGGCGCACCTCGGCAACTGGGAAGTGGGCGGCCTGATGCTGGCGCAGATGAAGCAGCCGATCTCCGTCGTCCTCGTCCCGGACATCTTTCCGGGCGTCGAGCGCCACCGGCGCCGGCTTCACGAGAAGTCGGGAGTCACCGAGATCCGGGTCGACCGCAGCTTCGTGCCGACCCTGTCGGTGCTTCGCGCGCTCTCGGAGAACGGGATCGTCGCGATGCAGGGGGACCGCGACTTCGACAACACCGGCGTCGCGGTCCCGTTCTTCGGACGCGAGGCGTTCTTCCCGCGCGGTCCCCTGCGCGTCGCGATGGCCTCGGGGGCGACGGTCCTGCCGGCGTTCATCGTGAGGATGCCGGACGGCCGCTACCGCGCGATCGTCGAAGGGCCGCTGCCGATCGAGACGGGCGAGGACCGCGACGCGGCCCTGCGCGTGAATCTCGGCCGCTACGTGGCGATCCTCGAACGTTACGTCCGGGAGTACCCGGAGCAGTGGTACTGCTTCTTCCCGTTCTGGGACGACCCGTCGAGAAAGACGGTAGGCAGCAGGCCGTAAGCGGTCAGCCGCCGGACGGCGGCTATCTCGGTCGGCGGGCGGAGACGGCCGCGACGAAGAAGGCGTCGTAGTGCTTCGCGAGCGCTTCGACGTCGGGAAGGACCTCCGGCTTCTCGAAGCCGGCGGCCTGGAAGGCCGCGCGCCAGTTCTCGGGCGTCAGGAACCCGTGGCTCGGCCGCGTGGCCGCGTCGGTCGACACCCCGGTGAAGTTCTCGAGGAAGTTGAAGACGAACTCCACGTAGATCGGCTGGCCCGGGAACGGCCGCACGCACTCGGAGAAGACCGCGACGCCGCCGGGCTTCAGGGTCTCGCGCACGCGCGCGAGGGTGGCGCCGAGGTCGCGGGCGATGTGGATCGTGTTGACCGCGTAGACCACGTCCGCGATCCCGGGCTCGACGCCCTGGGCGGCGAAGTCCCGGTCCATGTCGAGCCGGAGGAACCGCGCCGGAAGGTCCGGGAAGCGTCCCCGGATCGACCGCTCCGCGCGGCGCAGGAAGGTCGGAACGATCTCGGTGAAGACGTACTGCTCGATCCGCGGAAGGCGCGCGTCGCGCGCGAGCCGCTCGCCCACGGCGAGCGCGGCCGAGCCGGAGCCGCCGCCGATCTCGAGGATCGTCGCCTTCCGGGCCGCCGGCAGCGCCCGTGCCACGGCCTCGGCGCCGAGACGGTTGTTGATCTGGTAGAGCAGGTTGTCGTTGGAGAAGTAGTCGAACCACAGCGGCAGCCGCGCGGGCGCGAAAAGGATGTCCTCGCCCGTCTTCTCCCCGCGCAGGAACTCGGGCACGTGCTCGACCATGGCCCGCACGACGGCGAAGGCGGGGAGCGACTTCGGGTCGACGGCGTGCGCGGACGCCTCGGCGCGGTCGGGGTCGCCGGGAGGGAGCGGTCCGCGGGAGCGCCAGGCGGGCCCCGCCGAGGACGGGACCGCGTCGAGATATCCCGCCGCCGCGAGCTTGGCGAAGAACCAATTGAGCGGAACCACGGCGCGGGGCGCCCAGCCCCGCCGCGCGACGACCTCGCCCGCCGACGTGCCACGCGCGAGGTCCTCCTCGAGCGACAGCGACTGGACGAGCCGGAGCACGGAATCGATCGTGAACCGGTCGAAGTGTTCCGCGCAGAGGATGAACTCGCGGGTGAAGAGGGACCGGACCGCCGGGTCCGGGATGCGCGCGATCAGAGTCTCCAGATCCTCCGTCCGTTCGGTCACGCGGGCGATTCTAGTGTCTTGCGACGCAAACCGCCTCGACGGCCCGGCGCCTCGACTCCGCCGTAGCGTGTCCCCCGGGCCGGAGCCGTCCGGCGGATCGCACAGCGCTTCCGCCGCAATCCGACGCGGGCGATCGAAGACCGCTTTGCCGCAGCACGGCGATTCCGTACACTGTCGGGGTTCCCATGAAGAGAATCCTCGCGGCTCTCGGCGGCGTTCTGCTGGGCCTCGCGCCGCTCGAGGCGGCCGATGCGCCCGGCAGGGTGGTGATCCTCGGTTTCGACGGCGTGGACGCCGCCGTGGTCGAGGAGATGCTGGCCAAGGGGCAGCTTCCCCACCTGGCGGAGCTCAAGGCCCGCGGCGGCTACTCGCCCCTCACGCCGACCGTTCCGGCGCAGACGCCCGTGTCGTGGGCCACGTTCTCGACGGGCCTCGACCCGGGCGGCCACGAGATCTTCGACTTCCTCAAGCGCGATCCCGCCAACCGCATCCCGACCTTCGCGGTCGCGGAGGAGAAGTCGGTGCCGTTCCTGCTCGGGAAGAACAACCCGGCGGCTTTCGCGGCGGGGGCCCTGCTCCTCTTCCTCCTCCCGGCGCTCCTGCTGCTCTTCCGGCGGCGGCGCGCCGCCGGCGCGGTCCTCGCCGTGCTCGGCGTGGCGGCGGGGGTCGGGGCGTTTCTCGCGGTCCGGGCCTGGCTCCCCGCGACGCGTCCCTGGGTGGAGAACAACCGGCGCGGCCCGGTGTTCTGGACGGAGCCCGGCGCCCGGCCGGCGACCGTCATCCGCATGCCCGTGACGTTCCCGCCCGAGGCCTTCCCGGACGGGCGGATGCTCTCGGGCCTCGGCGTGCCGGACTTGTCCGGCCGGATCGGCCGGCCCGCCTACTTCACGTCCGACCCCTTCTTCGCGCCGCGCGAGGGCAACGATTTCTCCGTCGAGATCGTCCGCCTCGAATCCAACGTCGGCCGCCAGGAGGTGCGCGTCCTCGGACCGCCGGGCCGCGCGTTCGGCCGGGACGGGACGATCGACGCCTCGCTGACGCTGTCGGTCCCGGACGCGCGGGACCGGATCGTGGTCGAGGCCGAGGGCGCCCGCGCGGAGCTGAAGGTGGGCGAGTGGAGCGACTGGGTCCCGCTCGTCTTCCGCGTCAACCCGCTCGTCGCCATCCACGGCTACGCACGCATGCGTCTGGCGAGCCTGCAGCCGGAGATCGGCCTCTACCTCTCGCCGATCCAGTTCGACCCGGCCCACCTGCCGCCCGGCTTCACGATCTCGGCCCCGCGCGGCTTCGCCGAGGATCTCGTCCGCGAGCACGGCCGGTACAAGACGATGGGCTGGGCGATCGACACGTGGTCCATCCAGTCGGGCACGCTCCCCGAGGACGCCTTTCTCGAGGACGTGAAGATGACGGCGGACCAGGAGCGCAAGATGCTGCGCGGCCTGCTCGCCCGCAAGGACCGCCTGCTCTTTCACTACTTCGAGTTTCCGGACCGAGTCGGCCACGTCTTCTGGCGCTTCCGCGATCCGGAGCACCCGGCATATGACGCGAAGCTCGCCGCCAAGTACGGCGACGTCGTCGAGAAGTCCTACGCGGCCATGGACGAGATCGTCGGGGAGACGGCGAAGACGCTCTCGCCGCAGGACGTTCTCCTCGTGCTCTCGGACCACGGGTTCGCGACGTGGCGGCGGTCGGTCAACTACAACTCGTGGCTCGTCGAGAACGGATACCTCGTGCTCAAGGGGAGCGCGAAGCGCCAGAACCTCGAGGCGCTGTTTTCCCGCGGCCAGTTCTGGGAGGCCATCGACTGGTCGAAGTCGAAGGCCTATGCGATGGGCCTCGGCGACATCTACGTCAACCTTTCCGGCCGCGAGTCGGGCGGCATCGTGGCGCCGGGCGCCGAGTACGAGGCGCTGCGCGCCGAGCTTTCCGAGCGGCTGACCGCCCTGGCCGATCCGAAGAACGGCCGCCGGGCCGTCTCCCGCGTCTTCAAGCGCGAGGAGGTCTATCAGCGGTTCGATCCGCGCCTGATCCCGGACCTGATCGTGGCGAACCTGCCGGGCTATCGGGTCTCGTGGCAGTCGTCGCTCGGCGTTCCGACGGACTCGGTCTTCGAGGACAATCGCGACGTCTGGAGCGGCGACCACTGCTCGCTCGATCCGGACCTGGTGCGCGGCGTTTTCTTCTCCTCGAAGCCCTTCCGCGGCGAGCCCGTTCCCGGCATCGCCGACGTCACGGCTTCGGTGCGGGCCCTGGCCGGCGGCGGGCCCGTCGAGAACGCCGCGGGGAAGCCGCTCTGGTGAAGGGACGCGGACTCGCCGCCGCGCTCCTTCTCGTGGCCGCGACCCTCGTCTCCCAGGAGACCGTCACCCCCGCCGACTCCGAGCGGCGCGCCGACCTCGAGAGGCTCCAGGGGCGCATCGGCACGCTCAAGGCGAGGCTCGCCGAGAGCGAGAAGAAGGAGGCGACGCTCGCCGAAGAGCTCCAGCGCCTGGAGCTGCGACTCGAGATCGCGACGCGCGAAGGGGAACTGCTCGCGGCCACGCGCGAGGACTTCGCGCGCCGGCTCGCCGCCGTCACGGCGGAGCGGTCGGAGGCCGCGCTCGCCGCATCCCGCTCGCGCCAGGCCCTCGTCGCGCGCGCGCGGCTGCTCCAGCGCTTCGGGCGCTACGGGTACTTTCGGGTCCTGCTCGACGCCGGCGACGTGCCGTCGCTGCTCGAGTCGATCGAGCGGCTCGACGGCCTGGCGCGGCGCGACGGGAGGCTGCTGTTGCGCTACCGGCAGGCCGAGGCCCGCCTCCAGGAGGACCTGGCCCGCGAGGAGGCCCTGAAGGCCGAGATCGACGGCCTCTACGCGAAGAGCCGCCAGGAGGAGGCCCGCGTCGCCTCGCTCAAGACCGAGCGCCAGCGCCTGCTCGCCCGGGAGCGGAGCCAGGCCGCGCTCGAGCGGCGCGAGGTCTCCGCGCTCACGGACAAGGCCTCACGCCTCGAACGCCTGCTCGAAACGCTCGCCCGTCAGAGCGACAGCGAGGCGCCGGTCGGCCCGTCGGGCGGGATCCGGCCCTTCAAGGGAGTGCTCGACTGGCCGGCCAAGGGCACGATCATCGAGACGTTCGGCCGGCATCGCCACCCGCGCTTCGACACCTGGACGGTCTCCAACGGCGTGGCGGTCGCGCTTCCCCTCGGCACTCCTGTCCGGGCCGTCTATGCGGGGAAGACCATCTACGCCCAGTGGCTCGCCGAGTACGGCAACCTCGTGATCCTCGACCACGGAGACGGGATGCTGACGCTCTATGCGTGGCTTCAGGCCGTCTCGGTGCTGGCCGGCGTGCCGGTGCCGGTTGGCGGAGAGATCGGACTGGCGGGTTACGGGCCCGGCCGCGACGAGCCCGGCCTGTACTTCGAGGTGCGGGACCGGCAGAAGGCCAGCGATCCGGTGGCGTGGCTGAGATAGCCGGTAAGCCGTAAGCAGTCAGCGGTAAGCAGATCCCGATATCTCCAGCCCTGCTTACTGCTTACCGCTTACGGCTTACTCGTCTCTTTCCTGAAATGTCGCCCCTCGACCCCTCTGTTACCATCCTCACGATGAAATCCAACCGCTCGCGGCTTGCCTTCGTGGTGGTCTCGCTCTGCGCCCTCGCCTCGCTTCGGGCGGTGGCCGGGCCCGAGGGCGCGGGCCGCGACCCGGCGACGCGGGCGCTCTCGATCTTCTCCGAGGTCTTTTCGCTGACCCGTTCCAACTACGTCGAGCCGACCGAGAGCCGCGTCCTCCTCGAAGGGGCGTACGACGGGATGTCCGACGCGCTCGATCCGTTTTCCTACTACGTCCCCGCCTCGGCCATGGCGGCCTACAAGGCCCAGCAGGCCTCGGGAGCGTCGAGCGGCGGGATCGTCTTCGCGCGCCGCGGCGGGTACCCGTACGTGGTCGGTCCGCTTCCGGGCTCGCCGGCCGAGAAGGCTGGCGTCAAGGCCGGGGACCTGATCGACACGGTCGACGGCAAGCCGCTCCGCAACGCGCCCTTCTGGCAGATCAAGGCCGCGCTCGAGGGGCCCGAGGGCTCCACGTGCGAGATCGGGGTCTTCCGGGGGGGCGACGAGAAGCGCCTGACCATCGCCGTGACCCGCGCGAGCTTCGACCCGCCGCCGCCTTCGACGACCTGGGAGCGGGACGTCGCCGTGATCAAGGTCCCGGCGTTCACGCCCGCGACGGCGGCCGCGGTGAAGAAGGAGCTCGACGAGGCCTCGCGGCGGTCGATCGGAACGGTCATCCTCGACCTGCGCGGGTCGATCGGCGGGGACTCGGCCGACGCCGCGCCGGTGGCGTCGCTCTTCCTCGGGAAGGGCACGATCGCCACGATCCAGGCGCGCAAGGTCGTCGGGAAGGCCCTGGAAGGCTCGGGGGAGCCGGCGTGGAAGGGCCGCGTGGTGATCCTGATCGACGACTCGACGGCCGGACCGGCGGAGGTCCTCGCCGCGGCGCTGCACGACCGTGCGAAGGCGACCACCGTCGGCGAGGGCACCGTCGGCATGGCGATCGTCCAGCGGAGCATTCCGACCGGCGAAGGCGGCACGCTGTACATGACCGTCGGGCGCTACGTCGCCCCCAACGGGCAGGTGCTCGGCGGCAAGGGGTTGACCCCCGACGAGCGCGTGCTGGTTTTTCCGGGTGAGTCCGGAGAGCGCGACCTGATTCTCGAGCGCGGCCTCGACATCGCGCGCAACGGCGCCGCCCGCAAGGCGGCGTAGGGCCGCGGCTTCGTGCCGCCGTTGAAGCGCCGCGGGCGCCGCGTCTCGGCGGCAACGATCTTTTTCGCCCTTCTCTCGATCGCCCTGGCGATCATTCTCTACGTTCAGACCCGGTCCTCGCCCCCGACCCCTGCCTCCCCGACTCCGGCGCCGAAGACGGCCCGCCCGGCGCCGACCGCGCGCCGCCGCACGGCTACGCCCCCGCCTCGCTCGGAGCGGACCCCCGGGGCCGCGAAGGCGTCGCCGGCGGCCGGAACCGGGCTCGCGGCGATCGTGATCGACGACCTCGGCAACGAGCTGGCTCCGGCCGAGCGCATCGCGGGCTGGAAGGAGCCGGTGGCCGGCGCCGTTCTGCCGGGGGTCGCCCACAGCGCGGCGTCGGCGAGGGCCCTGACCCGCGGGGGCAAGGAGGTGCTCCTGCACCTGCCCATGGAGCCGGAGGGCTATCCGAAGGTCCGGCCGGGGCCGGGCGTGATCCTGCGCGCGCAGTCGGACGAGGAGATCGTCCGGATCCTCGACGACGATCTGGCGACCGTTCCCGGCGCCGTGGGCGTGAACAATCACATGGGCTCGGTCGCCACGGCGGACCCGCGCGTCATGCGCATCGTCGCCCGGGTGCTCGCTGCGCGCGGGCTCTACTTCCTCGACAGCCGCACGACGGACGCGACCGTGGCGGAGCGGGCGGCCGAGGAAGCATCGGTGCCCGCGGTGTCGCGCCGGGTCTTCCTCGACGACGTCGAGACCGCGCCCGCGATCCGCAAGCAGCTCGAGGAGCTCGTCCTCCGCGCCCGCGAGGAGGGCAGCGCCGTCGCCATCGGGCACCCGTATCCGGTGACGCTGTCGGTCCTCGAGGCGGAGATGCCGGGCCTGGCGGCGAGGGGAGTGAGGCTGGTGCGAGTGGGAGACCTGGTCCGGTAGAACCGCTCGGGTCAGCCTTCGACGCTCGACTTCTTCTTCGCCTGCTCCCAGTACCCGTCGAGCTCCGCCATTCCCGTTTCCGAAACGTCCTTCCCGGCCTCGCGCGCGAGGCGCGCGACCTCGGCGAAGCGTTCCCGGAACCGGCGGTTGGCCAGCCGCAGCGCGCTCTCCGGGTCGATCTTCCGGCGCCGGGCGAGATTGACGACCGACAGCAGCATGTCGCCGATCTCGTGAAGCTCGGAGGCCGAGTCGCCGCGCGCCAGCGCCTCGCGCCACTCGCCCAGCTCTTCCTCGATCTTCGCGGCGACGTCCGCGTCGCGTTCCCAGTCGAATCCCAGGTCCGCCGCCCGCAGCGTCTGGCGGTACGCCGTTGCGAGGGCGGGCAGCGCCGCCGGCAGGGTCCCGAGCGGATCGGCCGGGGCGTCGGCCCCCTGGCGCTTGCGCTTTTCCCAGGCGGACTTCACCTGCGCCGCGTCGGAGGCGGGAGGGCCTCCGAAGACGTGCGGGTGGCGGTCGGTCATTTTCTGCGTGATCCGGTCGGCGACGGCGCCGATGTCGAACCAGCCGCGCTCCTCCGCCAGTCGAGCGAGGAGGAAGACCTGGAACAGCAGGTCGCCGAGCTCGCCCTCGAGGGGCTCCGGGGCGCCCTCGTCCACCGCAGCGAGCGTTTCGTACGTCTCCTCGAGCAGGTAGGTCTTGAGCGTCTCGAAGGTCTGCTCACGGTCCCAGGGGCATTCGCGCCGCAGCCGGTCGACGAGCGCGGCGAGGCGGTCGAGGCTCTCGGACACGCGCGGATCATACCCGGGGCCTTCCCTGCTAAAATTCGACATTCCCCGCCGCAGGGCGAAAACAGAAGGCGCAGGCGTGAGCGAAGAAGACAAGCCGATCCGCGTCGTCGACCGTCGCATGTTCACCGCCGACGGCGAGCTGCGCCCCGGCTTCCAGGCCGAGGAACGACCCGAGCCCCCCAGGGCGGCGCCCGCGCCGGCCGCGGCGGCGCCTTCCGCGGCGCCTGCGCCTCCCCCGGCGGAGGAAGCGCCCGAAGCCGAGGGCGCGACGTCGCCGGCTTTCATCGCCCTCGTCAGCTTCCTTGCCTCCAACGTCTACGCCGCTCTGGGCGTCGACCCCATGACGGGGGAGAAGCTCCCGCGCCGGGAGCCGGCGGCGGCCCGGCAGATGATCGACTGGCTGGGCGCGCTCGAGCTGAAGACGCGCGGCCGGCTCTCCTTCGAGGAGTCGGACCTCCTCTCGCGGGTGCTTTACGAGCTCCGGATGGCCTACGTGGAGGTCGTTCGGCCTCCCGGCGGGGAGCCGCCGCGATAACCGACGGCCCCGTGACCGACGTGCTTCGCCCGCCGATCTCCGCCCTGCGACTGACGGCGGCCGCCGTTCTCCTCGCCGCCGCCGCGGCGGGAACGGCCCAGGAGGCCCTTTCGCCGCTTCCGCCCCCGGTCACGCGCAGCCAGTACCGGGCGCAGTGGTTCGAGTTCCTCTCGGCGTTTTCGGAAAGCGATACCGCGGCCGAGAACCGGGCGCTCGAGGCGATGCTGCGCGCCGGCCGAAAGGTCGGAGTGTCGCGCCTGTCCGATTTCTCGCGCACGGCCGTCTTTCTCGGCCGCCGCGCGGAGGCGCTCGGACAGACCGAGCGGGCGGCGCGGGGGTACGAAGCGGCGCTCAAGCTCGACTCCTCCAACCCGGACGCGATCTTCGCCCGTCTCTCGTTTCTGGCGCGACACGGCCGGGTGGCCGCCGCGATCTCCGCCGTTCCCGGGGCGGCGGTGGCCCTGCTGACGACGCACGAGGCGCGGGTCGCGATCGGCTCGTCGCTCGGACTCTGGCTGGCCTTCGCCATCGTCGGGACGCTGCTTGCGACGATCCTCGCCCTCGGGGTGCGGCACGCGCCGCGAATCCTGCACGACCTCGCCGAGACCGCCCGCCGCACGTTCGGGAGCCGCGGCGTGGTTCCGCTCGCGCTCGTGATCCTGGGCCTGCCCCTCTGGGTCGGCCTGGGGCCCGTGTGGCTCGTCCTCTACTGGGGCGGCCTGCTGTACGCCTACACCGAGAAACGCGAGCGTGCCGTTCTGGTCGCCGGGCTGATCGGGATGGCGCTGGTGCCCCCGCTTCTGGCGCGGATCACGGCCGCCAACGTCGAGCAGCGCTCGCCGCTCTTCGTCGCGGCCATCGACCTGGAGGAGCGCCGGGAGGACGCCAGCGCCGAGGACGGACTGCGTCAGGCCGCGGCGGTATTTCCCGAGGACTCGGACGTGTGGTTCCTCCTCGGGGATCTACGCGGAACGCTCCGGCGATCTCGAGCGCCCAGTCCAACTACGGCCGCGCGATGCAGGCGGACCCGGCGGACTACCGGCCGGTCCAGAACCCGGGCAACGTGCGGTTCACCGAGGGCGACTACGGCGAAGCCCATCTGCGACTACATCGAGGCGGGCAGGCGGTCGCCGCGCGCGGCCGATCTTCTACAACCTCTCCCTTGCCCGCGGAGAGGCCTACGACTTCGACGGCCAGGTCGCCGCGACGCCCAGGCGCGCGAGATCTCGATGTCGCAGGTCAACGGGTGGGCGGGCACG